>MGPC01000013.1 GCA_001797315.1 Curvibacter sp. GWA2_64_110 | reverse complement strand
CCATTCTCGGCGTGCCGCTCGGCCTGCGCGTTGACCTGCTGGTGGCCGGTTTTGCTGGCGCGCTGGTTGCCATCATCCTGCTAAATACCGTGCCGGCCATGGGTGACACATGGGTGCACCTCGTGCGCACCACGCTGCGGCGCATGGCCTGGGCACTGGCCAGCAGCGCCACGGCGGGCTATCTCACCCCGCTCGCGTTGCTGATTGCCAATGTGCCTGAAGCACTCATGCTGAGCGGCGCCTTCGCTGTTGGCGGCGGTGCCAAGCCGGTGCTGACCTTCCTGATAGGCCGCCTGAGTGGAAAGGGGTCGCAAAGCCTGCCGGCAAAACCCGGGCAGGAGGGGCAGCCATGATGGACGCGCTGCAGATCATCCACTGGCTGGCCGGTTTCGTGGTGCTGGCAGAGGCCCTCAATAAGGCGGAGCGCACCTGCCCGCTGGCCGTAGGGCTTAGCGCACATGAGCGCCTGCTGGCCTGGCTCAAGGCGGTAGCGTGGTTCTTCCTGGCCCTGGGCGCTGCCGGCGCCGTTGCTGCCCCTGTGCTGCTTGCCATGGGCGTGCCGAGCGGTGCCACGCACCTGTTGCGCCTGGAGCGCCCCACGCTGGCCGAAACGGCCGTGCTGTTTGGTTTTGCTGTCCTGATCGTTCGAACCCGTGTGAAGGAGGGGTAGGCCATGAAACTCACCGAGCATTTCACCCTGGATGAGTTGACGCGCAGCACCGCCGCGCAGCGCCTGGGTGTTGCCAATACACCGCCGCAAGAGATGCTGCCCCGCCTGGTGCGCACGGCCGAGCTGCTGGAGCGCATCCGCTCCACGGTGGGCGTGCCTGTCGTCGTCACCAGTGGCTACAGGTGCGACGTGGTCAACCGGGCCGTTGGCGGCCGCACGTCGTCAGACCACACCCAGGGCCATGCGGCGGACATCCTGGCGCCTGGCTTCGGCTCCCCCACCGAGCTGGCCCGCTTGTTGGCCCCGCTGGTCAGCGTGCTGGGCATCGGCCAGCTCATCCTGGAGGGCGTCAAAGGCAAACAGTGGGTGCATGTCTCCACCCACACGCCTGAGAAAGCCATTAACCGGGTGCTCACCATCACCGACGCCGGCACGGTGCTCGGCATTGTGGGGTTGGCGTGAAACTCAAACCATATCCGTGCTCGCTGAACGGGAACCAACTTGATATAGACCAGTTTGGGTTTCGCGTTGGTGGAAATGGTGAGCCGACTGCGATCGAATTCCGCTGCCGTGGGCCAAACCAGCCTCCTAATGGCAAGCAGTGCTACATCCCCATCGTGCGTGGTCCAGCGCAGCCACAAGAATTTAAGCACGGGTGGGACGGCAACCTAGAAGAGCCGACCATAACACCAAGCATCGGCTGCGATAACGCGCCGCGATGTGGGTGGCATGGTCATATTTTGAAGGGATGGATTGCGCCATGAAATCCCGCCGCGCCACGCCCGCCAAGCGGCCAGCCCGCGAGATCGAGACCAAACTCTATCGTGCACAGAAACGCCAACAGCGCGAGCTGCAAGAGCGGTTTGAGCGGCGTTCCGTCTTCCCAGAACCTGAGCAAGAAAGGTACAAGCCATGAGCATCTACTGGATCATCATCCTCGCCCTTTTATGCGTCTATGCCGTCGGCGCTGTCTGGGCGTATATCACTGTGCGCACCTGGCGCAATGGCAAGTTCAAGGCCGTGCTGCTTTGGCCCATCCTGGTACTTGTTGGCCTGTTCGGGGTTGCGCCATGAAGTGGTTGCTCTATCTCGCCCTGGCCGGCGCGATCGTGCTGGGCTATCAGACCTTTGTCGACCACCAGCAGGCCATCGGTGAACAGCGCGCCACCGATCGCTACGAAATCGCGCTTTCCAAGCAAAAGGTAGATGCCGCCAGGCTGTTGGCCGCCGAGACAGCCCGTGCCAACGAGGCCGAGCGCCGCGCCCGCGAATTACTTGCTGAACAGGAGAAACGAGATGCCAAGAACCTCAACACCGTGGCCGGCCTGCAGGGCCGCCTGCGTGCTCTTGCTGGCCCTGCTGGCCAGCTGCGGGACCCCAACGCCCAGCCCGGACGTGGGTGCGGTAGTGGTGGCGCCCAGGGAGCGCCCGCAACCGGCGCCACAGATCGTCCGGCAGACGGAGCCGAAACCGGCGGGCTACTTTCTGCAGAGCTTTCTGGACTACTTCAAACGCGACTGACAGAGGCCGACCAGATCAACATCGCGTACGCCAGTTGCCGGGCCGACTTGATGCGCCGCGCGGCCGGCGCAGTGCCATGAGAGGCTGCCGTACGACGTCAAGAACTGACCTGGCCGCCCGCCTGCAGGCCTATCGCGCCCGGCTGCTCAAGGCGGGGCGTCTGCTGGAAGCGCGCGCCGTGGCGCACTGCCTTGAGCTGGCCAACAGGATCTGATTGCAGTTGTCTCCTGCCCGGGTCTTGATCAGGGACTCGGGACCTCACACCCATCCGCCTTCGGGTGGAGGGGGTTTTTTGTTTATGTGCATGCGACAATGCCAACGAGGCGCTGCCGGGCCTGTGTAATTTCGGTGTAATTTCCTGCTATTCAGTGCCGTTTCTGGCTGGTCAAGAGGTGATCAACCAGAGTGAAACGCTTGTCGCTTTTGCTCGTCAATGGCATTCACACTGCAGGGGTCACATGTTCGATCCATGTATCGCCCACCAAACGAAAATGAAGGACCAGGCAGAAATGCCGGGTCCTTTTTTCTTGCCTGAATGGAGTTGCGCGTGGAACAAGTCGATGGCGTGGTGATCGGGGCGGGTGTCGTTGGGCTGGCGGTGGCGCGTGCCCTGGCGCTGGCCGGACGCGAGGTGATGGTGCTGGAGGCGGCAGACGCCATCGGCACCCAGACCAGTTCGCGCAACAGCGAGGTCATTCACGCCGGCATCTACTACGCGCAGGGCTCGCTCAAGGCCCGCTTGTGCGTGCAGGGCAGGCAGATGTTGTACGACTACTGCGCCGAGCGCGGCATCGGCCACAGCCGCTGCGGCAAGCTGATCGTTGCCACCTCCGGGCAGCAGGTCCCCGAGCTGCAAGGCATCATCGCCAAGGCGGCCGCCAACGGCGTCAACGACCTGGTGCTGCTCACGCGCGATGAGGCGAGGGCGATGGAGCCGGCGCTCGAATGCGTGGCGGCAGTGCACTCGCCCAGCACCGGCATCGTCGACAGCCATGGCCTGATGCTGGCGCTACAGGGCGACCTGGAAAACGCGGGCGGCATGGTGGCCTTCAACTCGCCGCTGGCGCGCGCCCGCGTGACGCCGCAGGGCATCGAGCTGGAGGCGGTGGATGGCACGCAACTGCTGGCGCGCCGCGTCGTCAACGCGGCCGGTCTGTACGCGCCGACGCTGGCGCAGCAGTTTGACGGTCTCGACCCGCAGCACGTGCCCGGTGCGTTTTACGCCAAAGGCAACTACTTCACGCTCTCCGGCCGCTCGCCGTTCAACCGCCTGATCTACCCGGTGCCGGAAGCGGCCGGCCTGGGCGTGCACCTGACCATCGACCTCGGCAAGCAGGCCAAGTTCGGCCCCGACGTGCAGTGGGTCGATTCGCCCGATGACCTGGTGGTGAACCCGGCGCGCGGTGACGGCTTCTATGCCGAGGTGCGCAAGTACTGGCCGGCACTGCCGGATGGCGCCCTGCAGGCCGGCTATGCCGGCATCCGGCCCAAGATCAGCGGCCCGGGCGAGGCGGCACGCGACTTCCTGATCCAGGGGCCGGCCGAGCATGGCGTGCCGGGCCTGGTCAATCTGTTCGGCATCGAGTCGCCGGGGCTGACCAGTTCGCTGGCGATGGGTGCTTATGTTGCCGAAATGCTATAAAAATAATAGCTATTCGCGCATGAAATACGGGGCCTAGCGCCTGTTTTTGATCGCAAGTGCAGCCTGCTTCACCAGTTCCGGCCCCTGGTAGATCAGACCGGTGTAGATCTGCACCAGGTCGGCGCCGGCTTCGATCTTGCTCAGCGCATCCTCGGCACGCAGGATGCCGCCGACACCGATGATCGGGTAGTCCTTGCCGAGTGCGGTGCGCAGTTGGCGGATGACGCGGTTGCTGGCCTCCAGCACCGGTGCACCCGACAGGCCGCCGGCTTCCTCGGCGTGCGGCAGGCCCTGCACGGCGTCGCGGCTGAGCGTGGTGTTGGTGGCGATCACGCCGTCCATGCTGTGGCGCTGGAGCGTGGCGGCGATGACCTTGACCTGTTCCTCGTCCAAATCCGGGGCGATCTTCACGAACACCGGCACACGTTTGCCATGTTGCTGTGCCAACTGCTCGCGCCGGGCGGCGATGGCGCCGAGCAGGGCATCGAGCGCCTCGTCGCTCTGCAGGGCACGCAGGTTCTTGGTGTTGGGGCTGGAGATGTTGATGGTGACGTAGTCGGCGTGCGGATAGACGCCGGCCAGACCGATCAGATAGTCATCGGTGGCGCGCTCGATGGGTGTGGCGGCGTTCTTGCCGATGTTCAGGCCCAGCAGCAGCGGTGTGCCGCTCTTGCGGCGGAAGGTGGCACGCTGAACGTTGGCGAGGAAGGCGTCCAGGCCGTCGTTGTTGAAGCCCATGCGGTTGATCAGCGCGTTGGCGGCCGGCAGGCGGAACATGCGCGGCTTGGGGTTGCCCGGCTGCGCCAGCGGCGTGACGGTGCCGACTTCGACGAAACCGAAGCCCATGGCGCCCAGGCCGTCGATGCAGCGGGCATTCTTGTCCAGGCCGGCGGCCATGCCGACGCGGTTGGGGAAGGTCAGGCCGGCCAGGGTGACCGGGTCGTCCACCCGGGGCTGGCTGTAGGCGCAGGCCAGCGGCGTGTTCTGGGTGCGCGCCAGCATGTCGATGGTGAGATCGTGCGCCGCCTCGGGGTCGAGGCGGAACAGCATGGCGCGGGAGAGGGCGTAGGGGATCAGAGACATTGGATAATTCCTGCAATTCGCCCGATTTTCCCAGATCAATCCACTCACTCCCTTTTCAGACATGCTTACCCAAGACGAACTCAAGAACCTGGTCGGCCAGGCGGCCCTGCAATACGTGGTTCCCGGCGAAATCGTCGGCGTCGGCACCGGCTCCACGGTCAACAAGTTCATCGATGCACTGGCCTCGATGCGCGACCAGATCAAGGGCGCGGTGTCGAGCTCGGTGGCCAGCACCGAGCGCCTGCTGGCGCTGGGCATTCCGGTGTTCGACGCCAATGAAGTGGGTGAGCTGTCGGTCTACATCGACGGCGCCGACGAGATCGACCACCAAGGCAACATGATCAAGGGCGGCGGCGCGGCGCTGACGCGCGAGAAGATCGTGGCAGCGCAGTCGCGTCGTTTCGTCTGCATTGCCGACGAGTCCAAGCTGGTGCCGACCCTGGGCAAGTTTCCGCTGCCGGTGGAGGCGATTCCCATGGCGACGCAGCGGCTGGTGCGCCAGTTTGCCGCGCTGGGCGGCGTGGCCAAGGTGCGCATGAAAGGCGGCGAACCGCTGGTGACCGACAACGGTCAGCACATCCTGGATGTGACCGGGCTGCAGATTCGCGACCCGCTGGCCTTCGAGTCCGAGGTCAACCAGTGGCCGGGCGTGGTGACGGTGGGCGTGTTCGCGCACCAGCGCGCCCAGATCTGCCTGCTGGGCACAGCCAGTGGCGTGAAGACCTTGACGTTCTAAACGCGACGCGCCCGGAACCTGTCGCTAGAAAACGATGCCGGCAGGGTTGCCCGGGCTGGGGGCCGGTGCTGGCGACGGGGCCGGTTCACGTTCCGCGGGTGCGGTGCTCCGGTTGTCATTGACCGGAACCGGTGGCGGCGGCGGGACCAGTGGTGTCGGCGCCGGGTTGCGATAGTTCGCCGGCAACTGCGAGGTCTTGGGGTAGCCGGCGGCGTCGAGGTACTGGCTCCAGTCCGCCGCCAGAAAACCCTTGAGGCGTTGGCCGCCGATGGTCAGTACCGGGATGGAAGCGTCGCCGTTGAACTTTTGCAGGGCATCGGCGTCCTGCGGCGTGGCGACGCTGCGCTCGGTGAAGGGAATGCCGCGGCTGTTGAGCAGGGTACGGCCGCTGTCGCAGGGTGCACAGTTGTCGCCGCTGTAGAGCGTCACCGGATAGCGGCGCGCCAGTTGGCGCAGCTCATAGGGCAACTCGCTGGCCGCCTGGGTTTCGCTACGGCCATCGGTGGCGAGCGGGGTGGTCTTGTCGCCGGCCGCCGGCGGTTTGTCGGAGAAGGTGACGCGGCCATCCGGTCCGACGATGCGGTAGATGCCTTGCGCCTGAACCAGGGAAACGGCCAAGGCCAGCAGAAGACTGGCGGTCGCAAGGGTTGCCGGATGCTGACGGATCGACCGCTTCATGGTGCGCTGATTCCCTTTCGCTTATGGCGCCATGCCCTGGTGCCGCAGCAGGGCATCGAGGCTGGGTTCGCGGCCGCGGAAGGCCTTGAACGACTCGATGGCCGGGCGGCTGCCGCCGGCCTCCAGGATGGCTTGGCGGTATTGTCGTCCGGTTTGCACGCTGGGCAAGCCGTCTTTACCAACTGTTTCCTCGAAGGCGGCGTAGGCGTCGGCGCTCAGCACCTCGGCCCATTTGTAGCTGTAGTAGCCAGCCGCATAACCGCCGGCGAAGATGTGGCTGAAGGTATGCGCGGTGCGGCTCCAGGCCGGCGGCTGCAGTACCGCCACCTCGGCACGCACCAGGTCGAGCAGGGGCATGAAGTCCTGCGCCGGGTCGTGCTCGGTATGCAGCAGCATGTCGAACAGCGCGAACTCGATCTGGCGCAAGGTCTGCATGCCGCTCTGGAAGTTCTTGGCGGCGATCATCTTGTCGTACAGGGCGCGCGGCAGCGGTTCGCCGGTGTCGACGTGCGCCGTCATGTGCCTGAGCACGTCCCACTCCCAGCAGAAGTTCTCCATGAACTGGCTGGGCAGTTCCACGGCATCCCACTCGACGCCGCTGATGCCCGACACATCGCGCTCGTTCACTTGCGTCAGCATGTGGTGCAGGCCGTGGCCGAACTCGTGGAACAGGGTGATGACGTCGTCGTGCGTCAGCAGGGCGGGTTTGCCGTCGATGCCGTCGGCAAAGTTGCACACCAGGTGCGCCACCGGCGTCTGCAGGCGGCCGGTGTCGGGGCGCAGCCAGCGTGCGCGCACGTCGTCCATCCAGGCGCCGCCGCGCTTGCCGGTACGGGCCGGCTGATCGAGGTAGAACTGGCCGACCAGCGCATTGCCACGTTCGATGCGGTAGAACTCGACCGCCGGATGCCACACCGGTGCGCTGTCGCGGCGGATGCTGACCTCGAAGAGGGTCTCGACGATCTTGAACAGGCCGGCCAGCACGCGCGGTGCGGTGAAGTAGGGTTTGACCTCCTGCTCGCTGAAGGCGTAGCGCGCTTCCTTGAGACGCTCGGAGATGTAGGGCCAGTCCCAGGGCTGCGGGTCGGCAATGCCGAGTTCCTGCTGGGCGAAGGCGCGCAGGTCGGCAATGTCCTGCTCGGCATAGGGGCGGGCTTTTTGCGCCAGGTCGCGCAGGAAGCGCACCACCTGCTCGGGCGACTCGGCCATCTTGGGCACCACCGACACTTCACCGAAGTTCAGATAGCCCAGCAACTGGGCTTCTTCCTGGCGCAGCGCCAGGATGTCGCGGATCAACGCGCTGTTGTCGAATTTGGAACCTTCACCCTCGGCCTGGTCGGATGCGCGCGTGACAAAAGCGCGGTAGAGCGTGTGGCGCAGCGCGCTGCGCCTGGCGAACTGCATCACCGGCAGGTAGCACGGCATCTTGAGCGTGAGCTTGTAACCATCCTTGCCGTCTTTTTCGGCGGCGGCACGCGCGGTCTGTTTCACGTCCTCGGGCAGGCCGTCGAGTTCGGCCTCAGCGGCGTAGTAGGCGAAGGCGTCGGTGGCGTCGAGCGCGTTCTCGCTGAACTTCTGGCTCAGTTCGGCCTGGCGCTCCTGGATCTGCGCGTAACGTTCCTTGGCCGCGCCCTGCAGCTCGGCGCCGCCGAGCACGAAGTTGCGCAGCGCGTTCTTGTGCGCCTGGCGCTGTTCGCCGTTGAGCTTGGCCGGGTCGAGCGCCTTGTACTTGGCGTACAGGCGCTCGTCGGCGCCCAGGCGGGTCCAGAACTCGGTGACGCGGGGCAGGGCCGCGTTGTAGGCGGCGCGCAGTTCGGGTGTGTCGGCCACGCTGTTGAGGTGGCTGACCGCACCCCAGGCACGGCCCAGCTTTTCGGTGGTGACGTCGAGCACGTTGGCAATCGCCGTCCACTCGGCCGGGAAGTCGGGCGCGGTGACGCGCTCCAGCGCGGCGTCGGACTCCTGCAGCAGGGCGTCGATGGCGGGGGCCACATGCTCGGGCCGGATCTGGTCGAACAGCGGGAGGTCGGTGAAGTCGAGGAGGGGATTGCTCATGTGCAACATGTTACGGCCGGCCCTTGATGATTCAAGGCTTCCGGCCATGGGTTTTTTCAATCGCCGCGATCAGGCCGCGGCCACACGCTCGGCCGCTTCCATCGTGTTGACCAGCAGCATGGTGATTGTCATGGGGCCGACGCCGCCGGGCACCGGGGTGATCCAGCCGGCGACCTGCTTCACGCCCTCGAAATCGACGTCGCCGCACAGCTTGCCTTCCTCGTTGCGGTTCATGCCGACGTCGATCACCACCGCGCCGGGCTTGACCATGTCGGCCGTCAGCACCTTGCGCTTGCCGACCGCAGCGACGATGACGTCGGCCTGCAGCGTCATGGCTTTCAGGTCCTTGGTGGCGCTGTGGCAGATGGTGACGGTGGCGTTCTGCTGCAGCAGCATCAGTGCCATCGGCTTGCCGACGATGTTGGAGCGGCCGATCACCACCGCGTGCTTGCCTTTCAGGTCATAACCGATGGATTCCAGCATCTTCATGCAGCCGTAGGGCGTGCAGGGCCAGAAGCCGGGCTGGCCGACCATCAGCGCGCCGGCGCTGGCGACGTGAAAGCCGTCCACGTCCTTGGCCGGGGAGATGGCCTCGATCACCTTGTGGGCGTCGATGTGCGCCGGCAGCGGCAACTGGACCAGGATGCCGTGGATGGCGGGATCACGGTTCAGCGCATCGATGCGGGCCAGCAGCGCGGCTTCGCTCATGCCGGCCTCGTATTTCTCCAGCACCGAGTGCAGGCCGCTGTCTTCGCAGGCCTTGACCTTGTTGCGCACATAAACCTGCGAGGCCGGGTTGTCGCCGACCAGGATCACCGCCAGACCGGGCGTGATGCCGCGTGCCTTGAGGGCGGCGGCGCGCTGCGCCACTTCGGCGCGCAGTTGCTTGGAGAGGGCATTGCCGTCGATCAGGCGGCCGGTTGCTTGTGTCATGGTGTTTTCCGTTTTTAAAGTAAAAACGCCCGCTAGTCCTTGTGCCGCGGGCGTGAAGTGCTATGAAAAATGAAGCGTCAGGTTTTCGGGGCGGCTTGTCCCAGTGCGATCTTGAGCAGGTCGGCCACGGTGTTGGCGTTGAGCTTTTCCATGATGTTGGCGCGGTGCGCTTCCACCGTCTTGATGCTGATGCCCAGGTCGTCGGCGATCTGCTTGTTCAGGCGGCCGGCGACGATGCGCTCCAGCACCTGGCTTTCGCGCAGCGTGAGCTTGGAGAGCAGGGCATCGCGGCTGGCGGCCTGCTGATGGACGCTGAAGGATTCGCGTGCGTGCTCCAGCATGCGTTCGACCAGGCTGACCAGCTGGTCTTCCTTGAACGGCTTCTGGATGAAATCCATGGCGCCCTTCTTCATGGTGTCCACCGCCATCGGCACGTCGCCGTGGCCGGTGATGAAGACGATGGGCAGCGGCGAACGGCTCTCGATCAGGCGGTTCTGCAACTCCAGCCCGGTCATGCCGCCCATGCGGATGTCGACGATCAGGCAGGCGACTTCGCGTGGGTCGTAGCGGCCGAGGAAGGACTCGGCCGAGTCGAAACAACGCACCCGGTAGTCCTTGCCTTCGAGCAGCCACTGCAGCGAATCGCGCACGGCCTCGTCGTCGTCCACCACATAAACCGTACCCTTTTTCGGAATCAAACTCATGCTTTAACCTGAGACTTTCTCTGCTGGGTGTTGAAGTGCCGCCGTGCCAGGCGCCGGTTCGGCCAGGGGGAGCCAGAAGGAAAAACGGCACCCTGTCACATCGGCGCCATTGTAGAGGTTCTCGGCCTTCATCCGGCCCTGGTGCGACTCGACGATGGAGCGGCACAGGCCCAGGCCGATGCCCATGCCCTCGGCCTTGGTGGTGTAGAAGGCTTCGTACAGGCGCTCCATCACCTCGGGCTCGATGCCGCGGCCGGTGTCGGTGACCGAAAACTCCACCACCGGTTTGCCCTCGGCCTCCGAGAGGAACACGCGCAGCTCGATGCGGCGCCGATCGGCCGGGCGGTGCGCCTGCGCCACCGATTCGGCGGCGTTCTTGAGCAGGTTGACCAGCACCTGCTCGATCAGGATCGGGTCGACCAGCAGTTTGGGCAGGCGTTCGGCCACCTGATGCGTCAGGCGCACGTTGAAGCGGCGCAGGCCGATCTCGGTCAGCTCCACGGCCTCGTCCACCATGCTGCCGATGTCGGAAAGCGTCCGGTTGGGCTCGCTGCGTTTCACGAAGGCGCGGATGCGCTGGATGATCTGGCCGGCCCGCTGTGCCTGCTTGGCAGTCTTTTCCAGCGCGCTCACGAGATCCTGCTCCGAGATCTGGTGCGCCTTGATGCGCGAGACCATGCCGTTGCAGTAGTTGTTGATGGCGGTCAGCGGCTGGTTGAGTTCGTGCGCCACGCTGGAGGCCATCTCGCCCATGGTGATGAGGCGGCTGGCGGTCTGCGCCCGCTCGGCCTGGGCGGCAGCCTGTTCCTCGGCCAGGCGGCGTGCCGTCATGTCGGTGGCAATCACCATCTGCGCCAGCCGGCCGTCCACCCAGGTCAGGTAGCGGGTACGGACCTCCAGCCATTTGCCGAGCTCTTCCACATAGATTTCGGCGTTTTCGGTTTCCACGTCTGGCAGGCTGGTGGTGGGCATGCCGGCAAAGCTGTCCACGCTGTCGCGGCTGTCGCCGCTGCTCAGCCGCAGCGGCAACCCGGTGCGTACCGCCATGCGGACATGGCCGCTGCTCTGGTCATGGAACCAGAGCCGGTACATCTTGTTGGCAAACAGCAGTTCGTCCGTGCCCAGAGGCGCCACCGAGACCGAGGCATCGAGCGCTTCGAGCACGGTGGTGAAGCGCTCGTAGGAGGCATAGAGCTGCTCACGCACCCGGTTGGGCTCGGTGATGTCGGTCATCGAGGTCATCCAGCCGGTCTGCTGGCCGCGCGCGTCGATCAGCGGCGAGATGTAGATGCGCGCGTCAAAGATGCTGTTGTTCTTGCGCTTGACGCGCATCTGGAAGCCGCCAGGCGTGATGCGGCCCTGCAGTTCATCTTCCAGTCGGGTGGTCAGCAGTTCGCGGTCTTCTTCGGGCCAGTAGGGAAAGGGGGCCGTCCGGCCCACCAGTTCGCTTTCGCTCCAGCCGGTCATCTGGCAGAAGGCGGCATTGACATAGGTGATGCGGCCCTGCAGGTCCAGAGCGCGCATGCCGGTGGGCATGGAGTTTTCCATGGCGCGGCGGAAGTTGGTCTCCAGCACCAGGGCCTGTTGCGCCTGCATGCGCCGGCGCGTGTGGCGCCAGTTGGCGATCAGCATCCAGGCCGTCATGGCGCTCAGGGTGCAGACCAGCCAGAACAGGCCGCTGCCGATCACCCCCAGCGAGGTGCGGTAGGCGCGCGCCTTCAGCACCAGTCCGTTGCCCACCGGCGACACCGGTGCTTCATATTCGTTGGCCGGGCTGGCCCAGGGCAGCAGCCGGCTGGCCGGGTTGCGCTTGGGAACGCTGGTGCCGGCGAGCAGCTCACCTTTGGCGTCGTGCAGCGAGAACGCGTAACGGGCCGTGACCTCGGCCGGCACGCCGAAGCGGTACAGGCCGTCCACCGAGTACTCGACCAGCATCTCGCCAGCGAACTTGTTGCGCCAGGACAGGGGAATGTGCAACTCCAGCAGGGACAGGTTGTCCGGGCTGGGGCTGCGCTGCGAGTAGACCGGCTGCTGCAGTTCGCGCGCCAAGTTGTAGGTGCTTTCGGTCTCGCCGCCGCCGAGCGGCTCGCCGGCGAGCCGGAAATGGCTGGCCGACAGGCTGCTGTAGCTGGCTTTGACGCGGCGGCGCTCGTCGATCCAGCTCATGCTGTTGAGTTCCGGGTACTGGTTGACCAGCGACTCGGCCCGCGTCTTGAACTCCTCGGCGTCCATTTCGCGGTTGCCCAGTTCGCGCGCCACGCGCATGAGCTGTTCCTGGCGCTCCAGCAGGCGCAGCCGCAACTGCTGTTGGGCGTATTCCAGGTCATGGCGCAGCGCTTCCTGCTCACGGTCGATTTCTTCCAGCCGCAGGTAGGCGAACACGACCACGATGGCCGCGAGGAACAGCATCACCGCGACCAGCGGTGCCAGCATGGCATAGCGGTCCTGCCGGTGCGGCGACTGGCGGCGCCACCACTGGCGGATCAGGCCGGTGACAGGCAGGCTGTGCAGGGGCGGCAGCTTGAAAGGCAAACGCAGGGACATAGGCCACAAGTGTAGTGGTGCGGCTTGACTGCGGATGGCACTGAATTTGTTGTGGTTTCATATATTGAAATCAAAAGGCATGATTTGAAATATGGATAAAAATGTGAGAAACTCCGCGCCACCGTTAGGACGCCGTACTAAATTACGTTGACACCAAGAAGGAGACCCGCATGTCAGCCATACCTGAAAACCTGTTGGGCGCCAGTGCCAACGACGAGGACCAGCAGGAAACCCGCGAATGGATCGATGCGCTGTCGGCGGTCATTGCCAGCGGCGCCACCCATGGCGAGGGCCGTGCCCGGGCGCACTTTCTGCTGGAGCAACTGCTGGAGCAGGCGCGTCAGGAAGGCATCGACATGCCTTTCTCGGCCACCACGGGTTATGTGAACACCATCGAGCCCGACCTGGAGACTCGTTGTCCCGGCAACATCAAGATCGAAGCCCGTCTGCGCGCCTACATGCGCTGGAATGCCATGGCCATGGTGGTCAAGGCCAACCGCCACCACCCGCCCGAGGGCGGCGACCTGGGCGGCCACATCGGTTCGTTCGCTTCGCTGGCCAACATGTTCGGCGCCGGCTTCAACCATTTCTGGCACGCCGAGAGCGAGAACCACGGCGGCGACTGCATCTACATCCAGGGCCACGTGGCCCCCGGCATCTACGCGCGCGCCTACCTAGAAGGCCGCATCAGCGAGGAGCAGTTGCTGAACTTTCGCCAGGAAGTCGACGGCAAAGGCCTCTCCAGCTACCCGCACCCCAAGCTCATGCCCGAGTTCTGGCAGTTCCCGACCGTCTCCATGGGCCTGGGCCCGCTGATGGCGATCTACCAGGCGCGCTTTCTCAAGTACCTGCATGCGCGCGGCATTGCCAACACCGAGAATCGCAAGGTCTGGGTGTTCTGCGGCGACGGCGAGATGGACGAGGTCGAGTCGCTGGGCGCCATCAGCCTGGCAGCACGCGAGAAGCTCGACAATCTGATCTTTGTCATCAACTGCAACCTGCAGCGCCTGGACGGCCCGGTGCGCGGTAACGGCAAGATCATCCAGGAGCTCGAAGGCGAGTTCCGCGGCTCGGGCTGGAACGTGATCAAGCTGATCTGGGGCAAGGGCTGGGATGAGCTGCTGGCGCGCGACAAGGACGGCGCGCTGCGCAAGATCATGATGGAGTGCAACGACGGCGACTACCAGGCTTTCAAGGCCAATGACGGCGCCTACGTGCGCAAGCATTTCTTCGGCCGCGACCCGCGCACGCTGGAGATGGTCGCCCACATGAGCGACGACGAGATCTGGAACCTGCGCCGCGGCGGCCACGACTCGCAGAAGGTCTATGCTGCCTTCCACGCCGCCAACACGCACAAGGGCGAACCGACGGTGCTGCTGGTCAAGACCGTCAAGGGCTTCGGCATGGGCAAGATCGGCGAGGGCCGGAACACCGTGCACCAGACCAAGAAGCTGTCGGACGAGGACGTGAAGGCCTTCCGCGACCGTTTCAACATCCCGATCCCGGACAGCCAGATCGCCGATTTGCCGTTCTACAAGCCGGCCGACGACACGCCCGAGATGAAGTACCTGCATGAGCGCCGCAAGGCGCTGGGCGGCTACCTGCCGCACCGCCGCACCAAGGCCGACGAGAGCTTCACCGTGCCGTCGCTCGACACCTTCAAGGCCATTCTGGAGCCCTCGGCCGAAGGGCGCGAAATCTCGACCACCCAGGCCTATGTACGCTTCCTGACGCAGCTGCTGCGCGACCAGGCGCTGGGCCCGCGCGTGGTGCCGATCCTGGTGGACGAGGCACGTACCTTCGGCATGGAAGGCCTGTTCCGCCAGGTCGGCATCTACAACCCCGCAGGCCAGCAGTACACCCCGGTCGACAAGGACCAGGTGATGTACTACAAGGAGGACAAGCAGGGCCAGATCCTGCAGGAAGGCATCAACGAAGCCGGCGGCATGAGCAGCTGGATCGCCGCCGCCACCTCCTACAGCACGAGCAACCGGATCATGATCCCGTTCTACGTGTACTACTCGATGTTCGGCTTCCAGCGCATCGGCGACCTGGCCTGGGCCGCGGGCGACATGCAGGCGCGCGGTTTCCTGCTGGGCGGCACATCCGGGCGTACCACGCTCAACGGCGAGGGCCTGCAACACGAGGACGGCCACAGCCACATCCTGGCCGGCACTATCCCCAACTGCGTCAGCTACGACCCGACCTTCGCACACGAAGTGGCCGTCATCATGCAGCATGGCCTGAAGCGCATGGTGGAGAAGCAGGAGAACGTCTTCTACTACATCACCCTGCTGAACGAGAACTACGCCATGCCGGGCCTGAAGACCGGTACCGAAGAGCAGATCATCAAGGGCATGTACCTGCTGGAAGAAGGCGCCAAGAAGACGCCGCGCGTCAACCTGCTGGGTTCCGGCACCATCCTGCGCGAATCGATGGCGGCGAAGCTTCTGCTGGAAGCCGAGTGGGGCGTGGCCGCCAACGTCTGGAGCTGCCCGAGCTTCAACGAACTGGCGCGTGATGGCCAGGACTGCGAACGCTGGAACCTGCTGCACCCGACCGAGACCCCGCGCGTGCCTTTCGTGGCACAGCAGCTGGAAAAACACAGCGGCCCGGTGGTGGCGTCGACCGACTACATCAAGTCCTACGCCGAGCAGATCCGTTCCTTCATCCCGAAGGGCCGCAACTACAAGGTGCTGGGCACCGACGGCTTCGGCCGCAGCGATTTCCGCAGCAAATTGCGCCAGCACTTCGAGGTGAACCGCCATTACATCGTGGTGGCCGCCCTCAAGGCGTTGTCCGAGGAGGGCAGTGTGCCGGCGGCCAAGGTCGCCGAGGCGATTGCCAAGTACGGACTCAAGGCTGACAAAGTGAATCCCCTTTACGCCTGAGCGATCAAGGAAGAACAAACATGGCAATCGTTGAAATCAAGGTCCCCGACATCGGCGACTTTTCCGAAGTGGCGGTGATCGAGCTGCTGGTCAAGCCGGGCGATGCGGTCAAGGCCGAGCAGTCGTTGATCACGGTCGAATCCGACAAGGCGTCGATGGAGATCCCGTCCAGCCACGCCGGCGTGGTCAAGGAACTCAGGGTCAAGCTGGGCGACAAGGTGAAAGAGGGCTCGGTGGTGCTGATGCTGGAGGCGAGCGACGCGGGTGCAGCACCGGCACCCGCGGCTGCGGCCGCCTCCACCGCGGCACCTGTCGCGGCTGCGCCTGCTGCCGCGCCGGCATTGGCCAGCGAACCCGTGGCACGCGTGTCGTCCCCGGTCGCCGTGCCGGCGCATGAGCCGACGGCACCGACGGGCGCGCTTCCCCATGCCTCGCCCTCGGTACGCAAGTTTGCGCGCGAACTCGGTGTGCCTCTGGAGCAGGTGCGCGGCAGCGGCCACAAGGGCCGCATCACCGACGAGGATGTGAAGAATTTCACCAAGGCCGTGATGAGCGGCAGCACCCGTACCCAGGCCATGGGTGCGCAGCCAGCCGCTGGCGCTGACGGCGCGGCCCTGGGCCTGCTGCCCTGGCCCAAGGTCGACTTCGCCAAGTTCGGCCCGATCGAGCGCAAGGAGTTGTCGCGCATCAAGAAGATCAGCGGCGCCAACCTGCACCGCAACTGGGTCATGATCCCGCACGTCAACAGCTACGAGGACGCCGACATCACGGAGCTGGAAGCGCTGCGCGTACAGCTCAACAAGGAAAACGAGAAGGCGGGCATCAAGGTCACCATGCTGGCTTTTGTCATCAAGGCGGCGGTGGCGGCGCTGAAGAAATTCCCTGATTTCAATGCCAGCCTCGACGGCGAGCAGCTGGTGCTGAAGAACTACTGGAACATCGGCTTTGCGGCCGACACGCCCAATGGCCTGGTGGTGCCGGTGCTCAAGAACGCTGACCAGAAGGGATTGCTGGAGATTTCTGCCGAGATGGCCGAACTCTCCAAGAAAGCACGCGACGGCAAGCTGAGTGCAGCCGACATGCAAGGCGGCACCTTCTCGATCTCCTCGCTCGGCGGCATCGGGACCACCTACTTCACGCCGCTCATCAACGCGCCGGAAGTGGCTATTCTGGGCCTGTCCAAGAGCGCGATGAAGCCGGTCTGGGACGGCAAGGACTTCCAGCCGCGCCTGATCCTGCCGCTGTCACTGTCGTACGACCACCGTGTGATCGACGGCGCCGCAGGTGCACGTTTCAACGCCTATCTGGCCCAGGTGCTCGGCGATTTCCGCCGGGTGCTGCTGTAAGGAGCAAGACATGGCACTCATGGAAGTCAAGGTTCCCGACATCGGCGATTTCGCCGAAGTGGCGGTGATCGAGGTGCTGGTCAAGGCCGGCGACACCATCAAGGCCGAGCAGAGCCTGATCACGGTCGAGAGCGACAAGGCCTCGATGGAGATTCCGTCCAGCCACGCCGGCGTGGTCAAGGAGCTCAAGGTCAAGCTGGGCGACAAGGTGAAAGAGGGCTCGGTCGTGCTGTTGCTGGAAGCCGCCGATGCTGCGGCACTCGCTGCCAAATCTGAAGAAAAACAGGCTCCTGCGCCCGCCGTTGCTGCGCCAAAAGCTCCTAAAACTGTAGCAAATGTTGCGCCGTCGGCGGCCAGCTTTGCCGGCAGTGCCGACCTGGACTGCGACGTGCTGGTGCTCGGCGGCGGCCCTGGCGGCTACTCGGCGGCCTTCCGTGCGGCCGACCTGGGCCTCAAGGTGGTGCTGGTCGAGCGCTACGCCACGCTGGGCGGTGTCTGTCTGAACGTAGGCTGCATTCCGTCCAAGGCGCTGTTGCACGTGGCGGCGGTGATGGACGAGGTCAGCCACCTGGGCGATCTCGGCGTGGACTTCGGCAAGCCGGTGGTCAACATCGACAAGCTGCGCGGCCACAAGGAAAAGGTGATCGGCAAGCTCACCGGCGGGTTGAGCGCCATGGCCAAGATGCGCAAGGTGACGGTGGTACGCGGCTACGGTGCCTTTGTCAGCGCCAACCACGTCGAGGTGGAGGAAACCACCGGCACGGCGCAGGACAAGACCGGCAAGAAGCAGGTGGTGGCGTTCAAGAAGGCCATCATCGCCGCCGGCTCCTCGGCGGTGCGCCTGCCTTTCATGCCGGACGACCCGCGCGTGGTGGACAGCACCGGCGCGCTGGCGCTGAAGGAAGTCCCGAAGCGCATGCTGATCCTGGGTGGCGGCATCATCGGCCTGGAGATGGGCACGGTCTACAGCACGCTGGGCGCGCGCCTGGACGTGGTGGAAATGATGGACGGCCTGATGCAGGGCGCCGACCGCGATCTGGTCAAGATCTGGCAGAAGATGAACGCACCGCGTTTCGACAACATCATGCTCAAGACCAAGACCGTGGGGGCGAAAGCCACACCGGCCGGCATCGAGGTGACGTTCGAGAGTGCTGAGCCGGGTGGGGCGGTTCCGCCGCCGCAGACCTACGACCTGGTGCTGCAAGCCGTGGGCCGCAGCCCGAACGGCAAGAAGATCGCTGCCGACAAGGCCGGTGTGGCCGTGACGGAGCGCGGCTTCATCAACGTCGACATCCAGATGCGCACCAACGTGCCGCACATCTTCGCCATCGGCGACATCGTCGGCCAGCCCATGCTGGCGCACAAGGCGGTGCACGAGGCGCACGTGGCGGCCGAGGTGATTGCCGGCGAACTGCAGGGCAACCAGGAACTGGCGAGCGTGGCCTTCAATGCGCGCGTGATTCCGAGCGTGGCCTACACCGACCCCGAAGTGGCCTGGGTCGGCCTGACCGAAGACCAGGCCAAGGCACAGGGCATCAAGGTCAAGAAGGGACTGTTCCCGTGGACGGCTTCCGGCCGCGCCATTGCCAACGGCCGCGACGAAGGCGTGGCCAAGCTGCTGTTCGACGAAACAACGCACCGCATCGTCGGCGGCGGCATTGTCGGCACCCATGCGGGCGACATGATCGGCGAGATCGCGCTGGCGATCGAGATGGGCGCCGACGCGGTGGACATCGGCAAGACCATCCACCCGCACCCCACGCTGGGCGAGAGCATCGGCATGGCGGCGGAGGTGGCGCACGGCAGCTGTACCGACGTACCGCCGGTGCGGCGCTGAAGTTGCAGGGCGGCTAGATAAAACGGGCGCACTCGGTGCGCCCGTTTTTTTACGCATCAATATGCATGACATACCCTACCTGCCAGGGTGATTTGATGCATCATTTTGGCGAATTTAAATAATGGTTGCATTATGTTAGAGTCAAAATGGATGCAGATAAGGTAGCAAGCGTTATTCCATCGGCTGGCGATCGCTAATAGAACTAACCGATCTGTTTCTTAAACAGGGAGGATGGGTTATGTTGGGGTCGCTTTCTTGCAGGCCCGCAGAAGCGGTATCTTTGCAAGGTAGATCAGAGAGCGAATGGTCTTCGTATCTTGCGGTCATTTGCCAAGCAGCCGTGTTGGCGCTGCTGGCCTTTGGCGTGCGTGCGCAATCGGTTACCCCGCCAGCCAATACCGATTCCGGCCGCCTGCGTGAACGATTTGATGTACCCGTGGCGCCGGCTGGCGCAGTGCAACTTCCAGAATTCAAAGGCTCCGAGCGCGAGGCTGTGCCAGAAGCCGTCAAGGCCATACGCGTTGTGCTGAGCAATATCCGCGTTGAAGGCTCTACCGTCTTCACCCCCGAACAGCTGTACCAATACACCGATGCCTACCTCGACCGTGAAATCACGGGCAGCGACATCTTCGTCCTAGCGCAGGCGTTGACGGTGATGTACCGCAACGCCGGCTATTTTCTGTCGCTCGTCATCGTGCCGCCGCAATCGCTGGGTGACGGAACGCTTACGTTGCGCGTGATCGAGGGCTATATCGACTCGGTGTTCATCGAGGGCGATGCACGCGTCAGCACCGAGCTGGCGGCCATGGCGGAAAAAATAGCGGCGACGCGGCCCATGCGCGCCGAAGTTCTGGAGCGCTACCTGCTGATTGCCAACGAATTCCCCGGCGTGCAACTGCGCAGCGTGTTGTCGCCCTCGAAGACTGTGGGCGCGGCCGATCTGACCTTGATCGCAACGGTCAAGGCTGCCGAGGGCTTTGCGTCGGTCGACAACTACGGCTCCCGTTACATAGGGCCGAACCAGGCCACGCTGGGTTTTTCGGCCAACCAGCTATTCGGCGTCAACGACCAGTTGCGTTACATCGGTGTGGGCACCGGTAATACGCAAATGGCCTACCACCAGCTGTCCTACAGCCAGGTGCTGAATGAAGAGGGAATGAAGCTGGGGGTGACGCTGTCGCAGGCGCGCACCCAGCCGGGAGACAGCCTGCGCACGTCGGACATTCAGGGGCGTTCGGAGGGCATGTCGCTGTCGTTGGGCTACCCGTTGCTGCGCACGCGCAACCAGAGTCTGCTGGCCCGCGTGGTGTATGACAACACCGACACGGATACCAACGTGCTGGGCGTGCGCACCAGCGAGGACCGCATCCGCGCCATCCGCGCCGGCCTGAGCTGGCAGTCGCTGGACCGCTTTGAAGGTCAGAACACCCTGGACGTGGACATCAGCCAGGGCGTGGGCGGCACGACCAAAGGAGATGCGCTGAAAAGCCAGGTGGGTGCCGACGGCATGTTCAGCAAGCTGGTGTTCGACTACAGCCGCTTTCAGCCCCTGAGTGCTCATTGGGGCCTGTCAGTCGGCGTGGCGGGCCAATGGTCGGGAGATACCCCGTTGCTGTCATCGGAGCAGTTTGCCATCGGCGGACGTCGCTTCGGGCGCGCCTACGACGCTGCCGAACTGGTGGGCAATCGCGGGTTGGCCCTGCGCCTGGAGCCGCGCTATGCCGGCGCCACGTCCCTGTCGTGGCTGCAGGCCTACCACTTGCTGGGTTTTTATGACATCGGTGAGGTTACCAAGGCAGGCGTGCAGTCAGCCGGCACGCCGGCAACCCAAAGCCTGGCTTCGGCCGGGGTTGGGGCGCGCTTGTACCTGGCCGGCAACATGACGGCCCAGCTGGAGGCCGCCTGGCCCTTGACCAAGACTGTGGCCAGCGCACCGGACAACGGCAAGGCCGTGCGCCTGCTGGCCTCGTTGATGTGGCGCTTTTGACAATGGCTGGAAAAGGTTCAAACTAGAACAATAGGCCGATATGACAAGCAAACTTAACAAGCTGCCGCTGCGTCGCCGTTCTGGGCGCGCTGGGGAACCGTGCTTGGCGCTCAAGGTGTTGCCGATGGCGGTGGCACTGTGCTTCTGTCCTGCCGTTCGGGCCGATGTGATCAATCCACACATCGCGGGGCTGCCGATGAAGGGCTCGGTGATTGCGGGTACAGTGACTGGCGACGTTACCGGCAACAAGATGACGTTGAACCAGAGTACAGCGCGTGCCGTGATCGACTGGAATTCGTTCAACATTCTGCCTGGCAAGGAAGTCCACTTCGTCCAGCCCAGTGCCAGCGCAGCGGTGCTGAACCGGGTGTCCGCCAGTGCCGATATGTCGCAGATCGCCGGCACCATGACGGCCAACGGTACGGTGGTGCTGATGAACCCCAATGGCGTTCTGTTCAGTTCGGGCGCGACCATCAACGTCGGTTCCCTCATCGTTACGACCGGCACGGTCAATCAGACATCATTCATGGCCGAGGGGCCGATTGCCATTACAGGTGCCATCACCGGCAGTGTGGTCAATGAGGGCTCGATCACGGCCGCGAATGCCGGCTTGGTGGCCCTGGTGTCGCCCTCGGTCCGCAATCAGGGCGTCATCACTGCTACGGGTGGGCGCATTGCACTCTCCGGTGCCGACCGGGCCACGGTGTCGCTCAACAATGGGCTGTACGAGTTTGCCGTGGACAGCGGTGCACTTGGCACCAATGCGTCGATCACCAACGCGGCGGGCGCCGCCCTGAATGGCGCCACCATTCTCATGAGCACGGGGGATGCCGCCAATCTGGTGTCCGGCGTGATCAACCTGCAGGGCGTGCAGCAGGCCAGCAGTGCCATCGTGGTCGATGGCAATATGGTGGTTCTCAAGTCCGACCTCAATGCGCCGAATATCTCGGGCCATTCCAACACTGTTCAGGTGCATGACACGGCTTCGATCCAGGATGCGGTGAAGATCGCCAAGACCGGTACGGCCGGCGCCGGTGCCACGGTTGAGTTGCAGGCGGGGATCTTTAACGAGCAGGTAACGTTGAACAAGGCCGGTCTGACGCTGACGGGCGCCGGTGAGGCCGCGACGACGATCGATGCACGCAGCGTCACTAGCGGCTACGGCATGAGCGTGACCGCCAATGACGTCACATTGCGCGATTTCACCTACTACGGTCCATCGACCTATTACGCTTCGGCCTATGGCATCAAGGTGGCACCTGGCGGCGCGGCCGATGCGCGTCTGCGAAATTTCACCATCCGTAACGTCACGAGCCGAGGCGCCGGCAAGGCTGAGTTGGATCTGAACGGGGTGGATGGCGCCCTGATCGACGGCGTGACGCTCAATGGCGCCCCGGTTGGCAACGATGCCGGGACGACCCAGGGTGCCGGCCTGCAACTCACGGACAGCGCTAATGTCACGGTTCGTAATACGACGACGCTGAACAACGCCTGGGGCGGGGTCGCGCTGTACCAGGCCAACCGCAGCTACAACCAGCGGATGAACAACATCACCATTGAAGGTAACAACCACTTCAATGAAGTCAACCCGGTGTACCTGCAGGACGAGTCGGCACTGTATGACTTCGGCACATTGAGCATTGCCGGCTTCGATTATGCGGTGCGCAATGCGGTCAGCGCGGACAGCAGCCAGTACAGCTGGCTGCAGGCCACGAAGCAAAAGGCGTATGACTACGCCGTCAATCTGACGGGCGCCAGTTCGAGCTACATCCAGGGCTGGAATGGTGCGGCGGCAACGCAGAACTTCGAGGTCGGGGTCGGCAATCTGAGCGCAGGCGGCAACCAGGCCATGTCGATTGCCGCGGCAATCAATCAGTCGACCAGCGGGGCATCGATCCATGTCGGTGCCGGTACTTACGCCGAGCAACTCGCGCTGAACAAGGTCGGTCTGACGCTGACGGGCCAAGCCGGTGCCAAGCTGGTGGTGCCCGATGTGGCGGAGGTCAACGGCATTGCCATCAGCGCCAACAACGTGACGGTGCAAGGCATGGAGATTGCCGGGCCGATCAATTCACCTTATTACGACTACTACGCCACAAGTCGATCAAATATCAGCCGCGGCATTGCGGTAGGCGACGGCGTCACCGGCTTCACGATCCAGAACAACAACATCCATGATGTGCGCAACGGCATCCTGATCCATGGCCGCAACAGCACCGGCACGGTCAGCAACAACCGCATCGAGAACACCAAGAGCGGCATCTCGGTCCAGTACACCGATGCGACGGGCATCAGCATTGCCGGCAACAGCGAAGGCTCGATCGGCAACGAGTGGGGCCTGAACCTGCACCTTAATGGCCACGTGGATGGTACTGGCACCATTCTGAGCAATTCAACGCCGATTGCCAGCGCACCGACGACGGCCTGGCAGCAGTCGTTGCTGAGCCTGAGCACGGCCAACAGCGGCTGGGCGGTGCAGGACCAGGGCTATACCGTATCCAACCGTACCCGGGTGACCGTGGCCACGACGGGCGCGGCCAGCAACCAGGGCAGCCGCCTGACGCCGATCAACACGATCCAGGGCGGCGTGAATGCCGTGGTCGCGGGCGGCAAGGTGAATGTCAACGCCGGCACCTACGCCGAGAGCGTCAGCATCACCAAGGCGCTGACCCTGGATGGCGCCGGCGCCGGGCAGTCGATCATCGATCCGGTCAGCAGCAACGCCGTCACGGTCAGCGGCAATATCGGTGCGGGTTCGACGGTACTGATCGACGGTTTCACCTTCCGTGATGCACCGTCAGCCGGCGTGAGCGTCGAGGGCGATACCGTGCTGGGGCAACTCACGGTTCAAAACAGCGAATTTCGCGGCAATGGCGCCTACGGGTTCACCGCCAACGGCTCGGCCACGGCCGGTATCCCGGGGCTGGCCAAGGTGTCGCTGCTTGACAGTACCTTTGCCGGCAACGGTGCGGCCTACACCAGCGCCACGTCGCTTGGGCAGGGCGACATCCATTTCAACTACTACAACGGCGATGCAACGCTGAGGAATCTGACGATCACCGGTAGCACCGAGCACACCGGGATTCATTTCCGCGGCTACCACAATGCCAGCACAGGTGCCGTGTACGACGCCGGCACCTGGGTGTTTGACAACGTGACGCTGGATGGCAGTTTCCGCCGTCCGAGTGGCAGCGCCGGCACCTGGAATCCCAGTGGCCCGGGCCATGCGATCCACCTGTTCGAATACGGGTCGGTGGCCAACGTCTCTTTCAACGACGTCAAGCTCAACCAGACAGTTGGCCACGGCCTGTTCCTGGAAGGCTTGAGCTCGACGCTCAACATCGGCAACACCGCTTTTGGCGTGCCGGACAGCACAATCACCGGCACGGGTACCAATCCGACGTACTCGATGAACATCGTTTCGGGCGCCAACGATCAGAACAACGTCAAGACCAACGTTGATGCCACCCACGCCACCTTCACCGGTGCGGCCAGCGGATTCGACATCGAGGACCGCGTCGGCCACGCACTGGACGCCACGGGGCTTGGGCTGGTGACCTGGAATGCCGGCAATCTCTATGTCACGCAGACCAGCGGCAGCGTCCAGCGCGGCATCGACGCCGCCTCTGTCGGCAGCACGGTGAACGTCGGTGCCGGCAGCTACGGCGAAAACGTGAGCCTGGGCAGCTTGCGCAATCTCAATTTCAATGGTGCAACCCTGCAGGGCCTGACGCTTGATGCCGGTGCGGCCGGTTCGGGTATCGGCGGACAGCTCACGGTCAACGGAGCCGCTGGCATCACTTTCAATGCCGCCGTGAATCTGCTGGCTGACACCACGCTGGCCACCACCGGCAGCAACATCGCCCTGAATGGAGATGTCCAGAATGCCGGCAGCACCGCCTACGCTCTGACGTTGACGGCCGGCAGCAGCGGTACCCGCGGCAATGTGCAGATGAGTACGGGCGGTACGCAGAACAATGCACTGGGGCAGTTGGAGGTCAAGGCCAACCGTTTCAGCTTGGCTGGTACCCTGCGGGTCAAGGCCTACAAGATTGATGCGCTGGGCGACGTGGCTTTGAGCAACAACACCCTGAGGGCGCTGGGGGCGGGGAGCAGCAGTACGTTGGCTGCGGCCGGGAATGTGACTGGTTCAACGACCAGCCAAGGCGATCTGACCGTGACCGCCAGCGGCGACGTCTCGGCCACGGTCGTGTCGGAAGGCAATACCACGGTCGTTGCCGATAACATCAGCGGCGTCATCGGGGGCTCGGTGGTTGCCGCAACGGCCCAGAAGACCTTGAGTGCTGCCGTGACGGCCGGCAGTTCGGCCACGCTGGTGGGTGACAGCATCCAAGGCAGTGTGAGCGCGCCGACCTTGAGGGTCAACGCCGGCAGGACGGTGGCGTTGGCGCTGGCGGTCGGAGCGGCCGATGTGCGCGCCGGGGTGCGTGCTGATGTTACCGGCCGGGCCAGCAGCATCGGTGTTAATGCGCCGCACGGCGATCTCAACGGCAGTTTCGACAAGGTCGACAACACCGGGGATGGCGTTATCAAAGTCAACGGACGAGCGCTTCAGAATGACACCGTGGCAGCCGTTATCGACAACCTGCGCATTCCCACTTTCGTGCCGCCTCCGCCACCACCACCGCCTCCCGTACCTGCGCCCACGCCAGCAGCTGCGCCGGCGCTAGCGCCCGCCCCGATGGTTGTCAACGAAAGTGTGAACCTTGACGCTCTCCCTCCGACCGCCTCGGGTGGTGGGGGAGGCTCCATCGCCGGCCCCTCGGCGCCCGCTGGCGGTGGTAGCTCAAATGCGTCCGGCGCAACGTCCGGTGGGGGAAATGGATCAACTTCTTCGGGCGCGGCGTCCGGGGGAGGGAGTGGTTCATCCTCTTCGAGCACGCCGTCCGGAGGGGGCAGTGGGACTTCGTCCTCTGGCGCGACCACTGCAGAGGGAGGCAGTTCCTCGTCTTCGGGGTCATCATCTTCTGGTAGCAGTGGATCTTCTTCCGGCAGCACAAGCGCCAGTGGCGGCAGTGGTTCAGGTCGGGTCCGAATCGTTGCGCTCTCCGGCGCACCGGTGGTAGCGGTCAGCCGCAGTGCGCCGGGCAAGGCCGGCACGGCGATTGACAAAGGGCAAGCGGTGGAGATCGACCTGTCGCCTGGTCAGTGATCAGTGGCAGTCGTGGTTCGGCGATAAAAAAGCCGGACAGGTTTAAGGCCCGTCCGGCTTTTTTAGTTGTCGCGCCTTATTTGGCTTCGTTGATCATCAGCGTGGTCTTTTCCTCAACCTCTTTGGCCACCTGGGTCAGGGCCGGGTCTTGGGACAGCATCGAGAGCATGTCGAGCGGCTTGATCATGCCGATCTTGGTCTTGCCTTTTTCCGTGTAGACCGAGATACGGCAGGGCAGGGCCATGTTCATGCGCATGTCGCTGGCCAACACGCGGGCGGCCTGGGCCGGGTTGCAGACTTCGAACACGCGGCAGCCTTCGTCAAATGACTGGCCTTTGCTGCGCAGGGTGTTGCCGATATCGTGCACGTGCAGCACGCCAAAACCGTGGCGTTTGACGGCGGCGTCCAGGTCGGCGTTGGCCTGTTCGAAGGATTTCGGGGTGTCAACGGTGTAGTACATGGTGGCCAACTTTCGTGTTTGCTGATGGAGGGATGAATGCCGCCATTTTGCCCCATCCCGCCATCTGTCGGCGCGCACGTGCGCGCAGGGAGATTTGGGGCCTGAAATGCCAGTTTTCGCCGTCATGACGGCGTGGGCTGCTATGAAAAAAAGAGCGTTTGAGGTTATTGCCGGCTAGCATTGTCTGCCGACAAGGCGGTGGCCGGATCGGTCAGGCCGTTTGCGGCCTGTTCCGGCACGCGGCGCGCGCCGTCGAAGCGGCGGCTCCAGTAGGCCAGGCGCATGTCTTCCACCCGAACCTCGGCGCCCGGTTTGGGCGAGTGGATGAACTTGTTGTCGCCGACATAGATGCCGACGTGGCTGAACGCACGGCGCATGGTGTTGAAAAACACCAGATCGCCGGGTTGCAGCTCGGTGCGGTCGATCTTCTGGGTGGCGGCGGCTTGCTGCTCTGCGCGCCGCGGCAGCATCAGGCCCAGGGTCTGCTCATAGACGGCGCGCACAAAACCGCTGCAGTCGAAGCCGGTTTCGTAGTTGTTGCCGCCGCGCCGGTAGGGCACGCCCATGGCGCCCATGGCGGCTACCACCAGCTCCGAGGCCTTGTTGCCGACGTTCTGCCCTACCTGGCTGATCTTGCCGAGCAGGCCTTTTTCGGCCAGAAAGCGGTCCATGTCGTCAGCCGAGCCCACCGGTTCGGCGTGCACGCTGAGCGCGAGCAAAAGGCTGGCAAGAAGGACAGGGATACGCATGGCGGGTAGCATAGCGGGCTGGCAAGTGTGATGTCAAGTTAAAGTTTTTTCCTTAAAAACTTTCTAACATATTGATTCATATTGAGTTTAAAAGGATTTCTCCATGTTCAAGGCCCTCCTGCTGGACAATACCAATGGCTTTAGCGCTGCGCTGCAGCAGGTGGAGGAGTCCCGCCTGCCAGCGGGCGATGTCACGGTGTCAGTGCAGTACTCCACGCTCAATTTCAAGGACGGCCTGGCTATTTGCAACAAAGGCCCGGTGGTGCGCAGCTGGCCCATGGTGGCCGGCATCGACGGCGCCGGCACCGTGCTGGAATCGAGCCATCCGGCCTGGCAGGCGGGCGATGCCTTCGTGCACAACGGTTGGGGCGTGGGCGAGACACACTGGGGCTGCTTGGCCGAGAAAGCGCGCCTGAAGGGCGACTGGCTGGTCAAGCTGCCCCAGGCCTTTACGCCGCGCCAGGCCATGGCCATCGGTACCGCCGGCTACACCGCCATGCTGTGCGTGCTGGCGCTGGAAGACCATGGCATCCAACCCGGCAGCGGCGAGGTGCTGGTGACCGGTGCCACCGGCGGCGTGGGCAGCGTGGCCATTGCCTTGCTGGGCAAACTGGGTTACCAGGTGGTGGCCGCCACCGGCAAGGCGACGGAGGCGGACTACCTCAAGGCCCTGGGTGCCAGCGCCATCATCGACCGCGCCGAACTGGCCAGCGCCGGCAAGCCCTTGCAAAAAGAACGTTGGGCCGCGGTGGTGGACGCCGTGGGTTCGCATACGCTGGTCAACGCCCTGGCGCAGACGCGCTATGGCGGCGTGGTGGCCGCCTGTGGCCTGGCCCAGGGCATGGACCTGCCGGGCTCTGTGGCGCCCTTCATCCTGCGCGGCGTCACGCTGGCGGGCATCGACTCGGTGATAGCACCTTTGGCCAAACGCCAGCGCGCCTGGGACCGCCTGGCGCGCGACCTTGACCCGGCCTTGCTGGAGCGCATGATTGAAGAAGTGCCGCTGGAAGGCGCCATAACCAAGGCGCAGGACCTGATGGCCGGCAAGGTGCGTGGCCGCGTGGTGGTACGCATCGCCGCCTGATTTGAAATTTGAAATGAATAGAGAAGAACGACATGCTGCTTGAACTCGACGACTCCCAACTGGTGCTGGTGGACTACCAGACCGGCCTGATGCCTGCCATCCACGAGAGCGCCGCCGTGCTGGCCAACGCCCAGCGCCTGGCGAAGATGGCGCGCTTGCTGAAGGTGCCGCTGTGGGCCACGGAAGAAAACCCTTCGGCGCTCGGCCCCAACGTGCCGGAATTGCAAGCCCTGATCGCCCAGGCGGGCGGCAAGACGTTCCCGAAGATGCAGTTCAGTGCGGTGGAAGAGGGGCTGGGCGAGATGCTGCGCCCGCCGGCACGCGCGCCGCAGGGCAATGCGCGCAGCCTGCCCAAGCATCTGCAGAAGCCGGCGGCGGGGCCGGCCGCGCGCAACACGGTGGTGATTGCCGGCTGCGAAGCCCATGTCTGCCTGCTGCAGACCTCGCTCGACCTGTTGGAAGACGAGTTCGACGTCTGGGTTGTGACGGACGCCTGCGGCTCGCGTACCGAACGCAACCGCGATGCTGCGTTCGACCGCCTGGCCGGGGCCGGGGCCGAACTGGTCACGACCGAGATGGTGGCCTTCGAGTGGCTGCGCTCGGCGGAGCACCCGGCGTTCAAGGATGTGCTGGCGCTGGTGAAGTAGACTGGCTGAGGTCAGAATCTTGTTGATCGGATTCATGAATCACCAGGCCAAGACGGTGTTTCTGAGAGCTGGCAGCGCGCTGGCCGCATGCTTTTTTGCGGTCGCCGCGCTGGCGCAAGCCGCAGAGTCCGGGGGCGTGATCCTGACGGAAGACGGTGCCTACGTGGTCGATGCGCGCAGCAAACTGGCCTGGCCGCGTTGCGTGGAGGGCACGGTCTGGAACGGCAAGACCTGCATTGGCGAACCACGCCTGATGACGTATCACGAAGCGACGGCATGGGCGGCGAGTCGCGCCAAGGCCGATGGTGTGCCTTGGCGCCTGCCGCGTGTGACCGAGCTGCGGCGCTGGGCTGGCAAGGACGGCAAGGCAGCGGTGGTGGTGGCGAATCTTTTTCCCGCCGCGCCGCTGGACTGGTACTGGACAATGACCGCCAGCATCGATACCAAGGCCGTCAATCCCTACAGCTACGGCAATATCGCTCAAGGACGCGCGGGCGCACTGGACAGCAAGCTGGGCGTGCAGCAGGGCTGGGCGGTGAACATGGCGACGGGGGCGGCCGAAGGGGATGTCTCGCGGCGTTCCCGGCTGGTGGTGCGGCTGGTCAGTTCGCAGCCTTAGGAAGCTAGGAATGAACCACGATTGCTAGAAGGGATGGTGTGGGGTGGGGCAGACGAATGCGTTCGTGAACGGATCACGCTTCAGGCCGGAAGATGCTAGTGGCTTCTACGAGAGCTACTTTCAGCGCGCCAATCACCCTTCACGTCCCTTGGCCTTCTGGATCCGCTACACCGTCTTTCGTCCGCAAGGACGGCCCGGCGAGGCTTGCGGCGAACTGTGGGCCATCTACTTCGATGGCGAGAACGGCCGCATCACGGCGGTGAAGGAAGTGGTTCCGATCGGGGCGTGCAGTTTCTCCGCCACGCAACTGGACGTGCGGGTCAACGGAGCGACGCTGGCAGATGGTGCATTGCACGGCCGAGCAGCATCGCCATCGCATGCCATTCAGTGGGCGCTTCACTACACCGGCCATGAGCCGCCATTGTTGTTGCTTTCCGAGTCCTTGTACGGACGCGGGTTCCCGAAGGCAAAGGCCCTGGTCGGAATGCCAAACGCCGTGTACACCGGCACCCTCACGGTGGACGGTCGCGAGATTCAGATCGACGGCTGGAAGGGCAGCCAGAACCACAACTGGGGCAGCCGGCATACCGATCGTTATGCCTGGGGCCAGGTTGCGGGTTTCGACAACGCGCCAGACGCTTTCCTGGAATGCTGCACTGCGCAGGTCAGGCTGGGTCCCTTCTGGAGCCCGCGCCTGTCTTTCGCCGTCTTGCGCGACGAAGGGCAGGAGATGGCGCTCAACAGTCTTGGACAAGCCATGCGGGCGTCGGGAACTTACGATTTCTTCACCTGGGCCATCGATGCGCAGACCCCCGAGGTCCGCATTCATGGCCGGATTCATGCGCCGGCCTCGGCATTTGTCGGGCTGGCATATCGGAATCCACCGGGCGGCACGAAGACGTGTCTCAACACCAAGCTGGCCAGCGCCGAGATCATCGTGGAGCGGCGCGGACAACCGGCGCGGATACTGAGGACGACGCATCGTGCGGCGTTCGAGATCCTGACGGACCGGACCGATCACGGTGTGGCAATCGTTGCCTGAACAAAAAGCGCGACGTTTGAGGCCATGTTTTGCATGGACGGCCGGACGATGAGTTGTTACCGCGCTCCTCCGGGGGGGGCTTGCAGCCGGAAAGCCGCTGGTTTGCTGCTGCGCTTGCCGTGGTTGGCGCGGCGCCTCAAAATGGCTGAATTCGGTCGGTGAACGGGGCGCTGCGTCAGTTTTCTGCAAGCCCGTTATCCATAATTATGAATTCAGTTATTTATTTCAAGAGCCCGAAGGAGATTCAGAATGACCCGCTACGCCGAGTTTCAGCGCCGTTCCATTGACCAGCGCGACGCTTTCTGGGCCGAGCAGGCGCAGTTGATCGAGTGGCAGACCCCGCCGCAGCAGATTTGCGACTACAGCAACCCGCCGTTTGCGCGCTGGTATGTCGGTGGCACCACCAACCTGTGCCACAACGCGGTCGACCGACACCTGAAAGACCGGGCCGACCAGCCGGCGCTGATCTACGTCAGCACCGAGACCGACGAAGAGCGCGTCTACACCTTCCGCGAACTGCACACCGAGGTGCAGCGCATGGCGGCCAGCCTGCGGGAGCTGGGGGTGCAGAAGGGCGACCGTGTCCTGATCTACATGCCCATGATTGCCGAGGCCGCTTTTGCCATGCTGGCCTGCGCGCGCATCGGTGCCATCCATTCGGTGGTGTTCGGCGGCTTCGCTTCCGCTTCGCTGGCTTCTCGTATCGAGGATGCCGAGCCCAAGGTGGTGGTGAGTGCCGATGCCGGCTCGCGCAGCGGCAAGGTCATGCCCTACAAACCCTTGCTGGACGAGGCGATTCGTCTGTCCAGTCACAAACCCACGTCGGTGCTGCTGGTGGATCGCAAGCTGGCTGCTATGGATTTGGTAGCTGGTCGCGACCATCTGTGGGGCGCCTTGCGCGAAAAACACCTGCAGGACCAGGTGCCGTGCGAATGGGTCGACGCCACCCACACCAGTTACACGCTGTACACCTCAGGCACGACGGGCAAGCCGAAAGGCGTGCAGCGCGACACCGGCGGCTACGCAGTGGCGCTGGCTGCCAGCATGAAGCACATTTATGAAGGCAAGCCGGGTGAGACCTATTTCTCCACCAGCGACATCGGCTGGGTGGTGGGGCACAGCTACATCATCTATGGCCCGCTGATCGCCGGCATGGCCACCATCATGTACGAAGGCCTGCCGACCCGGCCGGATGCTGGCATCTGGTGGCAACTGGTGGAGAAGTACAAGGTCACCCGCATGTTCTCGGCGCCGACGGCCGTGCGTGTGCTGAAAAAACAGGACCCGGCCTTCCTGAAGAAGTACGACATCTCCAGCCTCAAGGCGCTGTATCTGGCCGGCGAGCCGCTGGACGAGCCCACGGCGCAGTGGATCAGCGAGGGCCTGGGTGTGCCGATCATCGACAACTACTGGCAGACCGAGACCGGCTGGCCGATCCTGACCATTGCCAACGGCGTGGAGAAGGCGCCGAGCAAGTTCGGCAGCCCGGGTGTGGCCATGTACGGCTACAACGTCAAGCTGATTGACGAGAACAGCGGTGAGGAGCTGACGGGCGCCAACCAGAAGGGTGTGGTGGCCATCGAGGGCCCGTTGCCACCCGGCTGCATGCAGACGGTGTGGCGCGATGACGCTCGCTTCGTCAACACCTACTGGAAGAGCATTCCGGGGCGTCTGATCTACAGCACCTTCGACTGGGGCATCCGCGACCAGGATGGTTACTACTTCATCCTCGGTCGCACCGACGACGTGATCAACGTCGCCGGCCACCGCCTGGGCACGCGCGAGATCGAGGAATGCATTTCCAGCCACCCCAATGTGGCCGAGGTGGCCGTGGTCGGCGTGGCCGACCAGCTCAAGGGCCAGGTGGCCATGGCCTTTGCCGTGGCCAAGGACACCAGCGGTCTGACGGACGATGCTGCGCGCCTCAAGCTTGAAGGCGAGGTCATGAAGCTGGTGGACAGTCAGCTCGGTGCTGTGGCACGGCCCTCGCGTGTGTTCTTCGTCAACCTGCTGCCCAAGACGCGCAGCGGCAAGCTGCTGCGCCGCGCGCTGCAGGCGGTGGCCGAGGGGCGTGACCCGGGCGACCTGACAACCATGGACGATCCGGCCGCTTTGCTTCAGATCCGCAGCCTGCTTGCCTCGCCGGCGAAAGCATAAGCCGCAGCCGTGGAAAGCATAAGTTTTCCACGGCGATGCCAATTCAATGGCACAATCACGCCTGTACTAGGCCCTTCCAGCCACAGTCGCATCCGCCAACCGGTTTAGCCGTGTCGCGGAAGGTTTTTTCAACCAGCTAAAAGTTTCCCGCAGGGAAACGGAGGTCAGCGAAATATGAGTGAATCCACTTCTCAGGGTTCCAACCCCGCCGCGTCTGTCTATCAGACCTACCAGAGCAATACCTACCTGTTTGGTGGGAATGCGCCGTATGTCGAAGAGATGTACGAGAACTACCTAGCCAACCCCGGCAGCGTTCCCGACAACTGGCGCGACTATTTCGACGCGCTGCAGCATGTGCCGGCCGTCGATGGCACGAACGCCAAGGATATTCCCCACCTGCCCGTCATCAATGCTTTCGCCGAGCGCGCCAAGCAGGGCGGTACCAAGGTGGTGGTGGCCAGTGCCGATGCCGAAATGGGGCGCAAGCGCACTGCAGCGCAGCAGCTGATTGCCGCCTACCGCAATGTGGGCCAGCGCTGGGCCGATCTGGATCCCCTCAAGCGCACCGAGCGCCCGGCCATCCCTGAACTGGAACCTTCGTTCTACGGTTTCAGCGATGCTGACCAGGAAACGGTGTTCGATACCAGCAACACCTTCTTCGGCAAGACCACGATGCCGCTGCGCGAGCTGCTCAACGCGCTGCGCGAAACCTACTGCGGTACCCTCGGTGCCGAATTCATGCACACCACCGACCAGGCGCAAAAACGCTGGTGGCAGCAAAAGCTGGAGAGCATCCGCAGCAAGCCCAGCTTCGGCGCAGAACGCAAGAAGCAGATTCTTGATCGCCTGACCGCAGCCGAGGGCCTGGAGCGCTACCTGCATACCAAGTATGTCGGCCAGAAACGTTTCTCGCTCGAAGGTGGCGAGAGCTTCATTGCCGCCATGGATGAACTGATCCAGCAAGCCGGCCTCAAGGGCGTGCAGGAAATCGTCATTGGTATGGCACACCGCGGCCGCCTGAACGTGCTGGTGAATTCGCTGGGCAAGATGCCGGGCGACCTGTTCGCCGAGTTTGACCACACCGCACCGGAAGATCTGCCGGCCGGCGACGTGAAATACCACCAGGGTTTCAGCTCCGACGTTACGACCCTCGGCGGCCCGGTCCATCTGAGCCTGGCGTTCAACCCCTCGCACCTGGAAATCGTGAACCCGGTGGTGGAGGGCTCGGTGCGCGCCCGCATGGACCGCCGCGGCGACCCCACAGGCAGCCAGGTGCTGCCGGTGCTGGTGCACGGCGACGCCGCCTTCGGTGGCCAAGGCGTTAACCAGGAAACCCTGGCCCTGGCCCAGACCCGTGGTTACTCCACGGGTGGCACGGTGCACATCATCATCAACAACCAGATCGGTTTCACCACCTCCGATCCGCGCGACATGCGCTCGACCGTGTACTGCACCGACATCGTCAAGATGGTCGAAGCACCGGTGCTGCACGTCAATGGCGACGATCCCGAAGCCGTGGTGCTGGCCACGCAGCTGGCACTGGAATTCCGCATGGAGTTCCGCCAGGACGTGGTGGTGGACATCACCTGCTTCCGCAAGCTGGGCCACAACGAGCAGGACACGCCGGCGCTGACGCAGCCGCTGATGTACAAGAAAATCGTTGCTCACCCCGGCACGCGCAAGCTCTACGCCGACAAGCTGGCCGCCCAAGGCCTGGGCGAGTCGCTGGGCGACGATATGGTGAAGGCCTATCGCGCCGCGATGGATGCGGGCAAGCACACGGTGGACCCGGTGTTGACCAACTTCAAGAGCAAATATGCGGTCGACTGGTCGCCGTTCCTGGGCAAGAAGTGGACCGATGTCGGTGACACGGCCATTCCGTTGGCCGAGTGGAAACGACTGGCTGAAAAACTGACCGCCATTCCCGCCGGCATCACGCCGCACCAGCTGGTGAAGAAGGTGTATGACGACCGTGCGGCCATGGGCCGTGGCGACATCCCGGTGGACTGGGGCATGGGTGAGCACATGGCGTTTGCCTCGCTGGTGGCCAGCGGCTACCCGGTGCGTCTGTCGGGCGAGGACTGCGGCCGTGGTACCTTTACCCACCGTCACGCCGTGATCCATGATCAGAACCGCGAGAAGTGGGACACCGGTACCTATGTGCCCTTGCAGAACGTGGCCGAGAACCAGGCACCGTTCGTCGTGATCGACTCCATCCTGTCGGAAGAGGCGGTGCTGGGCTTCGAATACGGCTACGCCTCCAACGATCCCAACACGCTGGTGATCTGGGAAGCGCAGTTCGGCGACTTCGCCAACGGCGCCCAGGTGGTGATCGACCAGTTCATTGCCTCCGGCGAGGTGAAGTGGGGTCGCGTCAACGGCATCACGCTGATGCTGCCGCACGGTTATGAAGGCCAAGGCCCCGAGCACAGCTCGGCGCGCCTGGAGCGCTTCATGCAGCTGGCGGCCGACACCAACATGCAAGTGGTGCAGCCGACCACGGCCAGCCAGATCTTCCACGTGCTGCGCCGCCAGATGGTCCGCAACCTGCGCAAGCCGCTGATCATCATGACGCCCAAGTCCCTGTTGCGCAACAAGGATGCGACTTCGCCGTTGTCCGAGTTCACCAAGGGTGGCTTCCAGACCGTCATCCCCGAGCAGAAGGACATCAAGGCCGACAAGGTCAAGCGTGTCATTGCCTGTTCCGGCAAGGTCTACTACGACCTGGTCAAGAAGCGTGAAGAGAAGGGCGCCGACGACGTGGCCATCATTCGTGTCGAGCAGCTCTATCCCTTCCCGCACAAGGCCTTTGCCGCTGAGCTCAAGAAGTACCCGAATGCCGGCGAGATCGTGTGGTGCCAGGATGAGCCGCAGAACCAGGGCGCCTGGTTCTTCATTCAGCACAACATTCACGAGAACATGAGCGAAGGCCAGAAGCTGGGCTACTCCGGCCGTGCAGCCTCGGCTTCGCCGGCGGTCGGCTACTCGCATCTGCACCAGGAACAGCAGAAGGCCCTGGTTGACGGTGCCTTTGGCAAGCTCAAGGGTTTTGTCCTGAGCAAATAAGGTCGCTAGTTTCTTAATCAGTTTGGGACGGGCCTGAAGGCCTGTTCCGTGAACCTAAAAAAGATACGGAAAGAATTCAAATGGCTATCGTAGAAGTCAAAGTGCCGCAACTGTCCGAGTCCGTGGCGGAAGCCACGATGTTGCAGTGGAAGAAAAAAGCCGGTGAGGCCGTCGCAGCCGACGAGATCCTGATCGAAATCGAGACCGACAAGGTGGTGCTGGAAGTGCCGGCGCCTGCCGCCGGCGTGCTGGCCGAAATCCTGGTGGGTGATGGCGGCACAGTGGTGGCCGAGCAGTTAATCGCTCGTATCGATACCGAAGCCAAGGCGGGTGCCGCTGCACCGGCAGCCGCGCCCGCTGCGGCGCCTGCCGCCGCCGCGCCTGCAACTGCCGCGGCACAGGTGTCGGCCTCCAAGGCGGGTGTCGCCATGCCGGCCGCCGCCAAGCTGATGGCGGACAACCAGCTCGCCGCCGGTTCCGTGGCCGGTACCGGCAAAGACGGCCGCGTGACCAAGGGTGACGTGCTGGCGGCTGTGGCCGGTGGCGCCAAGGCCGCTCCCGCCGCCATTCCGACCGGTGTGCCGACCAAGGCGTTGCCGCAAGTGGCGGCACCGTCGGTCGACCTGGGCGAGCGCCCGGAGCAGCGTGTACCGATGAGCCGCCTGCGTGCTCGCGTGGCCGAGCGCCTGCTGCAGTCGCAATCCACCAACGCCATCCTGACCACCTTCAACGAGGTGAACATGGCGCCGGTGATGGAAATGCGCAAGCGCTTTCAGGACAAGTTCGAGAAGGAGCACGGCGTCAAGATCGGCTTCATGAGCTTCTTCGTCAAGGCGGCCGTGCATGCGCTGAAGAAGTACCCGGTGCTCAACGCCTCGGTGGACGGCAACGACATCGTCTACCACGGTTACTTCGACATCGGTATTGCCGTCGGTTCGCCGCGCGGTCTGGTGGTGCCGATCCTGCGCAATGCCGACCAGATGAGCTTTGCCGACATCGAGAAGAAGATTGCCGAGTACGGCGCCAAGGCGCGCGACGGCAAGCTGGGTATCGAGGAGATGACCGGCGGCACCTTCTCCATCTCCAACGGTGGTGTCTTCGGCTCCATGCTGTCCACCCCCATCATCAACCCGCCGCAGTCGGCCATCCTGGGCGTGCACGCCACCAAGGACCGTGCCGTGGTGGAGAACGGCCAGATCGTGATCCGCCCGATCAACTACCTGGCCATGAGCTACGACCATCGCATCATCGACGGCCGCGAAGCCGTGCTGGGTCTGGTGGCGATGAAGGAAGCGCTGGAAGACCCGGCCCGCCTGCTGTTTGATATCTAAAAGCTACTGCGCGACCTCATGGCGGCGTTGCGGGTCCCGTTCGCGCAATCCTCACGTACCTTGAGTACGTTCCGGTTGCTCGCCACCCGCGCCTTGCCCTGAGGCCGCTCGCTACGCTTTGAACCAACGATTGGAATACCTATGAGCAAACAATTCGACGTCGTCGTCATCGGTGGCGGACCTGGCGGCTACATTGGCGCCATCCGTGCCGCCCAGCTGGGCATGAACGTGGCCTGTATCGACGAGTGGAAGAACGACAAGGGTGGTCCGGCACCGGGCGGCACTTGCACCAACGTCGGCTGCATCCCATCCAAGGCTCTGCTGCAGTCGTCCGAGCATTTCGAGCATGCCAACAAGCACTTTGCCGAACACGGCATCACGGCCACCGGCGTGAAGATGGATGTGGCGAAGATGGTGGCACGCAAGGACGCCGTGGTGAAGCAGAACAATGACGGCATCCTGTACCTGTTCAAGAAGAACAAGGTGAGCTTCTTTCACGGCCGCGGTTCCTTCGTGAAAGCCGTGGACGGTGGCTACGAGATCAAGGTCTCCGGTGTCACTGACGAGACCCTGGTGGCCAAGCAGGTCATCGTGGCCACAGGCTCCAACGCCCGCGCGCTGCCCGGCACGCCGTTCGACGAGCAGAACATCCTGTCCAACGACGGCGCGCTGCGCATTGATGCCGTGCCGAAGAAGCTGGGCCTGATCGGCTCTGGCGTGATTGGCCTGGAAATGGGCTCGGTCTGGCGCCGTCTGGGTGCCGAGGTGACCATCCTCGAAGGACTGCCGACGTTCCTCGGTGCCGTTGACGAGCAGATCGCCAAGGAAGCCAAGAAGGCTTTCGACAAGCAGGGCCTGAAGATCGAGCTCGGCGTGAAGGTCGGCGAGATCAAGTCGGGTAAGAAAGGCGTGAGCATCGCCTACACCAACGCCAAAGGTGAGGCGCAGACGCTGGATGTCGACAAGCTGATCGTGTCGATTGGCCGTGTTCCCAACACCACCGGCCTGAATGCCGAAGCGGTGGGTTTGCAGCTCGACGAACGCGGCGCCATTGTGGTGGACGGTGATTGCCGTACCAGCCTGCCGGGCGTCTGGGCCGTGGGTGACGTGGTGCGCGGCCCCATGCTGGCGCACAAGGCCGAGGAAGAGGGCGTGGCAGTCGCTGAGCGCATTGCCGGCCAACATGGTCACGTGAATTTCAACACCATTCCCTGGGTCATCTATACCAGCCCCGAGATTGCCTGGGTCGGCCGTACCGAACAGCAGCTCAAGGCGGACGGCGTGGCCTACAAAGCGGGTACTTTCCCCTTCCTGGCCAACGGCCGCGCGCGCGCGCTGGGCGATACCACCGGCATGGTGAAGTTCCTGGCCGATGCCAAGACCGATGAAATCCTGGGTGTTCATATCGTAGGCCCCATGGCCAGCGAGCTGATCTCCGAAGCCGTGGTGGCCATGGAGTTCAAGGCCAGTGCCGAGGACATTGCGCGCATCTGCCATGCGCATCCGTCCCTGAGCGAGGCGACCAAGGAAGCCGCGCTGGCGGTGGACAAGCGTACGCTGAACTTCTGAGCCAGGTGCACCGGCTTGGCTGCGGTACTCGAGGCTTATCAGTCTGAACTCAAGACGCGGGGTTACGGGAGTGACCCCGCGCAGTTGCGTGCGGTTGTCGCGCTGGACCGCTGTGCCGCCGAATGGGCCAAGTACAAGGAAAAGCGCTCCAACGCGCTGAAAAAACTCATCAACAACCCCGACATTCCCAAAGGGGTGTACATGTATGGCGGCGTGGGGCGCGGCAAGAGCTTTCTGATGGACTGCTTTTTCAATGCCGTGCCGCTCAAGCGCAAGACCCGGCTGCATTTCCACGAGTTCATGCGCGAGGTGCATCGCGAGCTGGCAGAGCTGCAGGGCACGGTCAACCCGCTCAATGCGCTGGCCGAGCGCATGGCACTGAAGTACAAGCTCATCTGCTTCGATGAGTTCCATGTGGCCGACATCACCGATGCCATGATCCTGCACCGCCTGCTGGCGGCGCTGTTTGACAATGGCGTCGGTCTGGTGGCCACATCCAACTTCCAGCCTGACGAGCTTTACCCCAATGGGCTGCACCGTGAGCGCATCCTGCCTGCCATTGCGTTGCTCAACCAGAAACTTGAGATCGTCAACGTGGATAACGGCACCGACTACCGCCGTCGTGCCATGGAGCATGTGAAGCTCTACCACACGCCGCTCGGGCCCGAGGCCGATGCGGCCATGACCGAGGCCTTCAACCGGCTGGCCGAAACGCAGGACGAGGATCCGGCACTGCATATCGAGGCGCGCGAGATTCGCGCCCGGCGCAAGGCCGGCGGCGTGGTCTGGTTCGACTTCCGGACCCTATGCGGCGGCCCTCGCTCGCAGAATGACTATCTGGAAATTGCGACCCAGTTCCACACTGTATTCTTGAGCGACGTGCCGCACATGCCGGTGCGCATGGCGTCCGAGGCACGGCGCTTCACCTGGCTGGTTGATGTGTTGTACGACCGGCGCGTCAAGCTCATCATGTCGGCGGCGGTACCACCGGAAGCGTTGTATACCGAGGGTCCTCTGGTGCACGAATTTCCGCGTACCGTGTCGCGGCTTAATGAAATGCAATCGCAGGAGTTCCTTTCCCTTGATCGGCGCGTGGTGGATACTCGACTGACATGAAAAACTGGTTTCTCTTCCTGTTCATCGGCCTTGCAGGCTCCGGGCTGCAGGCGCAGCAAGTGCAAGAGCCGGCCGCGCCTGCCACCGATGCCTTTCAAGTTGAACTCGACCGCATTCAGGTGGAGCGAAGACGACAGGAAGCACACTACGCCAAGGAGGAGGCCGCCTGTTACCAGCGGTTTGCGGTCAATGACTGTCTACGCCAGGTGCGTGTTAAGCGCCGCCTGGTGATGGAGGATCTGCGGCGCCAGGAGATCGCCGTCAATGACGAGCAGCGCCGGCAAAAAGGTGTGGAAGAGGTTCAGCGGCTGGAAGAGAAGTCCTCGCCTGCCGCGCTGCAGGAAGCCGCGGAGAAGCGTGAGGCCGCCATTCAGGACCACAAGGAACGGCTGGAGCGGGCTGAGCAAAAGAAGGTGGACAAACTGCAATCCGAGAAGGACCGGCTTTCGGCGGCGCCTCGCAGTGAGCGGGACAAGAGCAGCGACCGGCCTACGGCGGAAAGCCGGGCCGCCGACAAGCAGGAATTCGAAGAAAAACAGCGCCAGGCAAAGGAAAACAGGGCACGGCGTGACAAGGCGCTGGCCGACAAGGTGGGCCAGCCACCGGTCCGGCCCTTGCCCACCCCGCCGTGAATCGGTTTCAATCCAGCGGTTCGAGCTTGACGATGACCAGCGACAGGTTGTCGCCGCTGCCATGGGCGCGTGAGCGGGCTTTGTCAATCAGGAATTCGCTGGCTTCCCGGGCTGACAGGCTGGACAGGGCTGCCCCAAGTTCTGCGCTGTTGAAGTAGTGCCAGACCCCATCGCTGCAGGCCATCAGGGTGTCGCCGGGGCGTAGCTGAGGGATGAAATGCATCTCCATGGGGGGATCGCTTTCCGTTCCCAGGCAGCCCATCAGGATATTGGATTGGGGGTGGACATTGGCCTCCTCTTCCGTGATGCTGCCGCCCTCGACCAGTGTCTGGACATAGGAGTGGTCGAGTGTGCGCCTGACCAGTCGATCGTCGTGGTAATGGTAGATGCGCGAGTCGCCGGCATGGATCCAGTGGCAGTCACCACCCGGGTTGATCAGGAAGGCCGCCAGCGTGCTGTGTGGTTCCTGTTCGGAGGAAATGGCGGCCAGCTTGATGACCAGATGCGCCTCCTGTACCAATTGCTTGAGCAATGTCGGAGCATCGTCGGTTTCCGGGGCATAGCGCTCAAACAGTTGTTTGGCCGTCATCATGACCTGGTCCGATGCGGTACGGCCACCGCTGCGGCCGCCCATGCCGTCGGCTACGACCGCCAGCACGCAGCCGTTGATGCGCGGGTGGTTCAACAGCGCTACCTGGTCCTGCTGGTATTCACGATCCCCCTTGTGGATTCCGGTTGATGCAGTGAGTCGATAACCTTTGCTCATGGTCAGCAGCCTGAAGGACAAAGTCCTCGATAAGTCGGTGTGAAAGACGTATTATCGAAGCAAGCGGGGAGATGAGGATGTTTGCTTCCCCGGTTTGTCTTTTTACTGCGACTCTTGGACTCCAATCTCCACTCCCCCGAACGTCACCTGATCGAGCTGCGCATCGAGCATGCCGATCTTGACGCCATGATCGACCGTCTCAGCCAGGCCTTGCCCCTGGACGAACTGCTGATCCGGCGACTCAAGAAGAGACGCCTGATCCTGCGCGACGAAATTACGCGTCTTGAACGCAGTCTCACGCCCAACGAGCCAGCCTGACGCATGAGTTTGCAGACCCTGGTTCAGGAGGCGTTCGCGCCTGGCAGCGTGCTGGCGCGTGCCGTGGAGGAGTTCCGGCTGCGTCCGGGCCAGACCGAGATGGCCTTGGCCGTGGCCCGGACGATAGAGCAGGGCGGTGCGCTGGTGGTGGAAGCCGGGACGGGTGTTGGCAAGACCTTCTCCTACCTGGTGCCGGCCTTGCTCAGCGGCGAACGGATCTTGCTGTCCACTGCCACCAAGACCCTGCAGGACCAGCTCTACGCACGTGATTTGCCGCGCCTGATCACGGCCTTGGGTGTCCCTGTCCGCACAGCGCTGCTCAAGGGGCGCGGCAGCTATCTGTGCCTGCATCGCATGGAGTTGGCGCGGCATGACATTTCTTCATCAGAACCTGGGGTGGCCCGTGCCTTGGCGCGGATCGAGATCTGGGCGCAACAGACCCGTACTGGAGACCTGGCCGAATTGCCCGGGCTGGATGAGCGCTCACCGCTTGTTCCGCTGGTGACGTCCACGCGCGAGAACTGCCTGGGCAGCCAGTGTCCGACGTTTCGTGACTGCCGTGTGAATCTAGCGCGCCGCGAAGCGCTGGCGGCCGACGTGGTGGTCATCAACCACCATCTGTTTTTTGCCGATCTGGCCGTGCGCGAATCCGGCATGGCTGAATTGCTGCCGACGGTCAGGACCGTCATTTTTGATGAGGCGCATCAGCTCAATGAAACCGGAGTCCAGTTTCTCGGACGACAACTCTCGACCGGGCAACTGCTGGATTTCGCCCGCGACATGCTGGCCTGTGGTCTGCAGCAGGCCCGGGGACTGGTGGACTGGTCACAATGCGCCTCGGTACTGGAGCGGGCCGCGCGCGACCTGCGTTTGTGCGCGGGTCGGTCGTTCCCCGGTACCAAGCAGGGCTGGACAGGGGTCGCACCTGGCCATATTGAACCGCTGGTGTGGCGGGATGCCCTGGTCGCGCTGCAAAATGCCTGCCATGAGGCGGTTACTGCACTGGCGACGGTGAGCGAAATCTCGCCGGATTTCGTGCGTCTGCAGGAGCGAGCGGGGGGCTTGGCGGCCCTGACGGACTTTTTCATTCGCAATTGCGAGCCCGGCTCGGTACGTTGGCTGGATGTCGGCAGCCAGTTGCGCCTGGTGGAATCGCCACTGGATATTTCCGCGGCCGTGCAGAACCGGCTGTTGGCGCCGACGGAAGCTGCCGAGGCTGGGAAGTCCTGGATTTTTACCTCGGCCACACTCGGCGACGATGCCGCCTTGAGTTGGTTCACCGAGCCTTGTGGTTTGACGCAGGCCGAGATACTGCGGGTGGACAGCCCATTTGATTATCCGCAGCAGGCCGCTTTGTATGTTCCCGCGAACCTGCCCAAACCGGCAGACCCGGCCCACAGCGAGCAGGTGGCGGCCTTGGTCGTCCGCATGGCTTCCCTGCTGGGTGGTCGGACCTTGGTGCTGACCACCACCTTGCGTGCCTTGCGCGCGGTCAGCGAAGCGGTGCAGGCGCATTTGCCGGAAGGCACTGATTTGCAGGTGCTTGCCCAGGGGCAGTTGCCCAAGCGCGAGTTGATGGCACGCTTTCGCCAAGGGGCGGGGCCTGGGCAACCCGGCTGCATTCTGGTGGCCTCCGCTTCGTTCTGGGAGGGGGTCGATATTCCCGGTGATGCCCTTCAACTGGTGTTCATTGACAAGCTGCCGTTTCCGCCGCCCAACGATCCATTGGTGCAGGCCCGTGCCAAACGCCTGGAAGAAACCGGGCGCAGCCCGTTCAACGACTACTTTGTGCCGGAGGCGGCGGTGGCCTTCAAGCAGGGGGCCGGGCGCCTGATCCGGCGCGAGACCGATCGGGGGGTGCTGGTTCTGTGCGACACCCGATTGCTGAGCATGGGGTATGGTCGACGTCTGCTGGCTGCCTTGCCGCCCATGCGTCGAATCCGCTCGGAGGATGAGGTGCTGGAGTTGCTGGCTGCGCTTACCAGAACTTCCACCACGGATCCGACTTCGATTTGAAGCCCTGGCTCAGATACTCGCTCTGCGGATAGTTCTTTTCGAGCACCCGCCTGGCATCGTCGCGCAGTTGCGGCATGTTCAGTGCTTCATAGGATTTGACCAGGATGAATAGCGCCTCTTCCAGAGCTGGTGCGCCCTGGTAATCGGTGAGGGCGATCTGGATCCGGTTGACGGCAGCCAGATAGGCGCCGCGCGAGTAGTAGTAGCGCGCCACGTGGACTTCGTACTGGGCCAGAGAGTTGACGATGTAGCTCATGCGCAGCCGTGCATCGGGCGTATAGCGAGAGTCGGGGAAGCGCGTGGCCAGTTCCTTGAAGGATTCGAACGACTCCTTGGCGGCCTTCTGGTCACGCTCTGCCAAATCCTGGCGCGTGATCGAAGAGAACAGACCGAGGTCATCGTTGAAATTGATGATGCCCTTGAGGTAGAGCGCGTAGTCGAGGGCGGGGCTGGCAGGGTGCAGCTTGATGAAGCGATCCAGTGTGGCCAGTGCCTGGGCCGGCTCCTGGTATTTGTAGTGGGCATAGGCCTTGTCAAGCTGGGCTTGCTGGGCCAGCGGGGTGCCGGCAGCGCGCCCCTCGAGTTTTTCGAGCAGGGGAATCGCCTTGTCGTAGGCGCCGGTGCTGAGTTCGTCCTTGGCTTCGGCGTAGATCTTGTTCGGGCTCATGCCGGCTGTCTTGTCGACAGGTGTGGATGAGCATCCGGCGATCAGTGCTGCCCCAGTTGCCAGGAACAGGGTACAGACAACCGATAATTTGGTGCGAAGCATTACAGGCTACTCTCTCTTGAAAGAATCGAACTCAATTATATCGACCCCCCCTGCCGACGAGGAGCTCGATGACGGCGTCGACAGCCCCGTGGAGGCGGAGTCACGTGCCTGGATCATTGGGGAGGCCCTGCACGGATCGCGCCTGGACCGCGCTTTGGTCGAACTGATTCCGGAGTTTTCCCGCAGCTACCTGCAGCAATTGATTGAGGCCGGGGCGGTGACCCAGAACGGCGTCACCTTGCGCAAGCCGGCACTCAAGGTCAAGGCGGGCGAGCACGGTGTCATCGAATTGCGGCCGACGCCCCAAAGCCAGGCTTTCAAGCCTGAAGCCATTCCCTTGCAGATCGTCTTCGAAGATCCGCATCTGATGGTGATCAACAAGCCGGCCGGACTGGTGGTGCATCCGGCTCCTGGCAACTGGTCCGGGACCTTGCTGAACGGCCTGCTGGCCTACGATACCCAGGCGGCACAACTGCCGCGGGCGGGCATTGTCCATCGCTTGGACAAAGACACCAGCGGTCTGATGGTGGTGGCCCGGACCCGGGCGACGATGGAGGCGTTGGTGCGGCTGATCGCCCAGCGCGAGGTAAGTCGCCAGTATGTGGCGTTGGCCCATCATCCTTGGCATGGCCCCTCCCGCCGCGACGTTGACGCGCCGATCGGGCGCGATCCACGCAACCGCCTGCGCATGGCAGTGGTTGATCTGGCGCGGCATGCCGGCAAGCCGGCTAGAACCAGCATCGAACAGCTCGCCAACTGTGAGCTGGGCTGTTTGTTGCGCTGTACCCTGCACACCGGACGTACACACCAGATCCGGGTTCACCTGGCATCGATCGGCCACCCGCTGGTGGCTGATGAGCTCTATGGCGGCGCGGCAGCGGCAGGCCTGCAGCGGCAGGCCCTGCATGCCTGCCGCCTGGCGTTCACGCATCCGATGACCGGACAGGCCTTGGTGTTCCGGGCGCCGTTGCCGGATGATTTGCAAAGGGCCTTGCAGGCTTGGGGGCTGGGCTACAATGCAAAACAGGATGACCCTTGAAGGCTTCCCTTCGGCCCCGGCCTTTGCCGGGACGCCTCCGGCCAGGGACGCTCGGTCCATGAGCCGCACCTCGTCAAACACCCTGATATTCGCATCGAGATGATGCTTTTTTCTGGACTCGCAAGACCATGAATACGGCGGATGCCAAGCGCGTGCTGGAAACAGCCCTGATCTGCTCACAGCAACCCCTGCAGCTGCGGGACATGCGGACGCTGTTCAACGATGAGTTGGGGGGGGACACGATCAAGCAGTTGCTGCTCGATCTCCAGCAGGAATGGACCCTGCGCGGCGTGGAACTGGTGTGTGTCGCCAGCGGGTGGCGCTTTCAAAGCCGCCCTGAGATGCGCGAATACCTGGATCGCCTGCACCCGGAGAAGCCGCCGCGCTACACGCGTGCGACGCTTGAAACTTTGGCCATCATTGCCTACCGGCAGCCGGTGACGCGTGGCGACATGGAGGACATCCGGGGCGTGACCATCAACTCGATGCTCCTCAAGCAACTGGAGGACCGTGGCTGGATTGAGGTTATCGGTCACCGTGAGGCGGTCGGCCGGCCGGCGCTGTATGCGACGACCAAGCAATTTTTGGATGACCTCGGCCTGGAGTCCCTTGACCAGCTTCCCCTGATGGAAACGCCGGCGCAGCAGGCCGGCATGCTCGACATGCTGGGGGCCGCGCAGGAATCCTTGCCGATGGAGACGGGCAGTGACGTCGCGGGGATAGCGCAATCCGAACTGACAGAGCAGGCTGGAACCCCGGATGAACTCTTTGTCTTGAGTGGAAATCAACCATGAGCGATCACAACCCTTCTGCGCCCGTGCCGGCACAGGCTGCAGAGTCTGCCGAAACTGAGGTCCAGACAGCCGTCGCACCGCCCGAGGACGCCGGCATGACCAGCGAATCCAGAGAAGATGCGGCCCCGCAACCCCGCTCTGCGAGGCGGGATGCCCAGGCGGACCGGACGAGCGAGGCGAGCTACCGTTTTGAAGATGTGGTATCCGGTCAATTGGATGCCGATGAGGCGTCGCCGGATGTGACGTTGCCGTCCAAGCGGGTGCTGGCGCCCCAGGTGGAAACGCCGAAGCTGCACAAGGTGCTGGCGCAGGCCGGCATGGGATCGCGGCTTGAGATGGAGCAACTCATCATGGAGGGGCGGATTTCGGTCAACAACGAGCCGGCCCACATCGGTCAACGTATCCAGTTCGGTGACCATATCAAGGTCAATGGCAAGCCGGTGCGTTTTCGCATCGAGCCACCGGCCGCGCGCGTGATCGCGTACCACAAGCCGGTTGGCGAGGTCGTGACGCACGACGACCCGCAGAACCGACCGACGGTTTTTCGCAAACTGCCCAAGCTCGGGCAGGGCAAGTGGCAATCGGTCGGTCGCCTGGATCTCAATACCGAGGGGCTGCTCCTGTTCACCAATTCCGGCGAATTGGCCAACAAACTGATGCATCCCCGCTTCGGCCTGGAGCGGGAGTACGCCGTGCGTGTGCTTGGCGCTCTGAGCAAGGAAGAAAAGCAGCGCCTGCTGGAGGGTGTCCAGCTCGACGATGGTGTGGCCCAGTTCGGCTCGATCGAGGAAGGCGGCGGCGAAGGCTCGAACTGCTGGTATCGCGTCACCATTTCCGAAGGGCGCAACCGTGAGGTGCGCCGCATGCTGGAGGCGGTCGGCCATGCGGTCAGTCGTCTGATCCGCATCCGCTATGGCGCCATGATGCTGCCACGCGGTCTGAAGCGCGGTGCTTGGATGGAACTCGATGAAGGCGATATCAAGGCTTTGATGCGCGCTGCCGACCGTCGTGGCGCGCCAGGCGGCGATGCGACGAGCACAGCCGAGGGGAACGGGGTAAACCGTTCCCAGCCTGGGGGAAAAGCGGGTGGGGCAGGCCGTAACAAGCGACGTGGCGGTGGTGGCAATGGACCACGCGGCCCGGGACCGGGCGCGGCCAATCCGGGCGCGCGAAAATCCCAGGGACGCAAGGAACGGGGTGACCGCCAGGGCGGCGATGCCCAGCCGGATCCGATGAAAACGGCCTTCGGCTACATCGGCGCCGACAGCTTCACGCGCCAGCGCCAGGGGCCGCGCCGTGATGGCGGGAGCGGAGGTGGAGGCCAGCGCCGCGGGGGGCGTGGTCGCTGAAGTCAGCCCTACGGCTGCCGCCGGCCAACTCCACAGAGAGATTTTGACCCGTTGAACAAGCCTGCAATGCCTTACGGGTTAAAATCCAAGGCTTTGCCCAGTGGGTGGAAACTGAACACCAATAACTCAGGAAAATCACATGTCTATCGAACGCACTCTCTCCATCATCAAGCCCGATGCCGTCGCCAAGAACGTGATCGGTCAGATCTATGCCCGCTTCGAAGCCGCCGGCCTGAAGGTTGTCGCCGCCAAGATGGCGCACCTGTCCCGCCGTGAAGCAGAGGCTTTTTATGCCGTGCACAAAGAGCGTCCCTTCTTCAAGGATCTGGTGGATTTCATGATTTCCGGCCCGGTGATGATCCAGGCGCTGGAAGGCGAAGGCGCCATTCTGAAAAACCGTGACCTGATGGGGGCTACCGATCCCAAGAAAGCTGCGCCCGGCACGATCCGCGCCGATTTCGCCGACAGCATCGACGCCAACGCTGTGCACGGCTCCGATGCCGCCGAGACGGCTGCTGTGGAAGTGGCCTTCTTCTTCCCCGGTATGAACGTCTATTCGCGCTGAACATGAGATGACGGCCAACCTGCTCGATTATGACCTCGACGGTTTGGCCGCCTTTTGCGAGCGGCTGGGTGAAAAACGGTTCCGTGCCACCCAGCTGTTTCGCTGGATCCATCAAAAAGGGGCGTCCGGTTTCGGTGAGATGACCGATCTGGCGAAGTCCCTGCGTGAGAAGCTGGCGACGACGGCCCATATCAAGGGACTGGATGTCATCTCCCAGCAAATCTCTGCCGACGGCACCATCAAGTGGCTGTTCGATGTGGGGGACGGCAATGCCGTCGAGGCTGTTTTCATTCCCGAGGAAGACCGCGGCACGCTGTGCGTTTCGTCCCAGGCCGGTTGCGCGGTCGGCTGCCGCTTTTGCTCGACCGGCCATCAGGGTTTCAGCCGCAACCTGACGACAGGCGAGATCATCGCCCAGCTCTGGTTTGCCGAGCGTTTCTTGCGCCAGCATCTCGGACGCCAGGATCGGGTCATCACCAATGTGGTGATGATGGGCATGGGCGAACCGCTGCAGAACTACAACGAACTCATTCCGGCCCTGCGCATCATGCTGGACGATCATGGCTACGGCCTGTCGCGCCGCCGTGTGACCGTGTCCACCTCGGGCGTGGTGCCCATGATGGATCGCCTGGCACAGGATTGCCCGGTGGCGCTGGCGGTGTCCCTGCATGCGCCCAACGATGCCCTGCGCGACAACTTGGTGCCGCTGAACCGGAAGTACCCGATTGCCGAGTTGATGGCGGCCTGCAACCGCTATCTGGCCCATGCGCCGCGCGATTTCATCACCTTCGAATACTGCATGCTCGATGGCGTGAATGATCAACCCGAGCATGCGCGACAACTGGTCGAGCTGGTGCGCCAGCACGCGACCGGTGGCGTCTGGTGCAAGTTCAACTTGATTCCCTTCAACCCATTCCCTGAGTCGGGCCTGGTGCGATCGCCGCAAAGCCAGGTGCTTGCTTTCGCGAAAATCCTCTTGGATGCTGGTATCGTGACGACCGTGCGCAAAACACGCGGTGACGATATCGATGCCGCCTGCGGACAACTGGCTGGCGATGTCAGGGACCGTACCCGGGTGGGTGAGCGCATTGCACAGCAGCGCATCGTGATGCTCAAACCCGTGGCGGCAATGGAAAAGAACTCGGAGGAGATTTAAGGCATGACAATCAGCGAGACGGTATCGCGACGGGCCGCCATGTATTTGTGGGGCGCTTGTCTGGCGCTGGCGGCCGTGGCGGGGCTGTCCGGCTGCGCCACCACGGCCGAGCCAGCGGGGATGCATGGCAATCAGCCGGATATCGTGACCGATTCCGACGAACCTGAGGCGCGCAAGCGGGCTCGTATCCGGCTGGAGCTGGCCATCGGCTATTTCGAGCAGGGACAGACGACGGTTGCACTGGACGAGATCAAGCAGGCGCTGGTGGTGGACCCTGCTTATGCCGAAGCCTACAACCTGCGCGGCCTGATTTACATGCGCTTGAACGATCTGCGTCTGGCCGAAGAGAGTTTCCGCCGCGCCATGGCGCTCAATCCGCGCGATGCCAATGTGACGCACAACTATGGCTGGCTGCTGTGCCAGCAGGCGCGCTACCCAGAATCCTTCCAGGCCTTTGCCCAGGCCATTGCCAACCCGACTTACGGCGGGCGAGCCAAGACCTGGATGGCCCAGGGTCTATGTCAGACCAGGGCCGGCCAACGGGCCGAGGCTGAATACAGCCTGGGCAAGTCCTATGAACTCGATGCCGCCAACCCGGTCACGGGCTACAACCTGGCGATGCTGCTGTTTCAGCGGGGGGAACTGGTGCGTGCCCAGTTCTATATCCGGCGTCTGAACAACGGCGAGATGGCCAATGCCGAGTCACTATGGCTTGGCATCAAAATCGAACAGCGTTTGAACAACCGTGAGGCCGTGGAGCAATTGGCGACACAACTCAAGAAACGCTATCCGCAGTCGCGTGAAGTCGGGGCCTATGAGCGAGGGGCATTCAATGAGTGAGGAACAAGAACTGGTGGCGGGAACGGACGTATCGGCCGCGAGCGAGGCTGTGGCAACGTCGGTCACGGCAGGTGAATTGCTGCGCCAGGCGCGCGAGGCGGCCGGGCTGCATGTAGCCGCACTGGCGGTATCCATGAAAGTGCCGGTCAAGAAGCTGGAGGCCCTTGAGGCCGACCGGCTCGATCTCTTGCCCGATGCCGTGTTCGTGCGCGCACTGGCTTCCAGTGTCTGCCGGACCCTGAAGATCGATCCGGCACCAGTGCTCGCCTTGTTGCCGCAAACGACAGTGCCGCAGCTCAAGCCGGATGAGTGGGGGATCAACACCCCATTTCGTGCGCCGGGCGATGCGACGACGGTGTCCATGTGGAACCAACTCTCGCGCCCCGGCGTGCTGGCGGCACTGGCACTTCTGGCCGGTGCACTGGTATTGATTTTCTTCCCGACGATGGAGCGCAAGGAAGGCGCCGGTATCACTTCCTCCGAGGTGATGGTGGCTGTCGTCCCGGCGCAGGAGCCGCCGCCTGCCGTTGCGGCAGAAAAACATGCAGAGGCGCTTGCGGAGCCGGTCATGCCGACGCCACTGTCGGTGGCTCCGGCCATTGCCAGCAAGCAACCGGTGGCATCTGTGACTCCACCCGCTCCTGGCGTTATTGCGGTAGCGCCGGCTGCTAGTCCGGCGGCTCCTGCTGTAGCCGGGATGCCGGCCAGTGCGGTTGGCAGCGGGGTGCTTGCTTTCAAGGCCCGTGGTTCGTCCTGGGTTGAAGTTACGGATGCGCAGGGTGTCGTTCAGTTGCGCCGGACGCTGATAGCCGGTGAAACAGTGGGCGTCTCGGGTGCACTGCCGCTGTCGGTGGTGATAGGGCGAGCCGACGCCACTGAGGTCCTGGTGCGTGGCAAGCCATTCAGCCTGGAGACAGTCGCGCGCGAAAACGTCGCCCGTTTTGAGGTCAAGTAAGTGCAGCCCAGTTTTCCGATCGAGCAGACAGCGCCGAAATCACGTCGTACACGTCAGGCCAGCGTGAGCTGGGGTACGCGCGTCGTGACCGTTGGTGGCGGTGCGCCGGTGCGCGTCCAATCGATGACCAACACCGATACGGTGGATGCTATCGGCACGGCCATTCAGGTCAAGGAACTGGCTCTGGCCGGCTCCGAGATGGTCCGTATCACGGTCAACACGCCGGAGGCGGCACAGGCGGTACCGCACATTCGCGAACAACTTGATCGAATGGGGGTCGATGTCCCCTTGATTGGCGATTTTCACTACAACGGCCATACGTTGCTCACGGCTTACCCGGCTTGTGCCGAGGCCTTGTCCAAATACCGCATCAATCCTGGTAACGTCGGCAAGGGTGACAAGCGTGATCGCCAATTCGGCCAGATGATCGAGGTGGCCATGCGCTGGAACAAGCCGGTGCGCATCGGTGTCAACTGGGGTAGTCTGGATCAGGAGTTGCTGGCCAGCCTGATGGATGAAAACAGTCGACGCACTGAGCCCTGGGATGCCAAGGCGGTGATGTACGAAGCGCTGGTGACTTCCGCCATCGAGTCGGCACGTTTCGCCGAAGGCATGGGCATGGAGGGCAGGCAGATCATCCTGTCCTGCAAGGTCAGCGGCGTGCAGGACCTGATTTCAGTCTATCGTGAACTGGCCATGCGCTGTGATTACGCGCTTCATCTGGGCCTGACCGAAGCCGGCATGGGTACCAAGGGCACAGTCGCTTCCGCCGCGGCGCTTTCCATCTTGTTACAAGAGGGCATCGGCGACACCATTCGTGTCTCGCTGACGCCGCAGCCGGGCGAGGCACGTACGCAGGAGGTGGTGATTGCCTCCGAGATCCTGCAGGCACTGGGCCTGCGCACTTTCGTGCCCAGCGTCACGGCCTGCCCGGGCTGTGGCCGTACCACCAGCACCACTTTCCAGGAGCTGGCCAAACAGATCGATGACTTCCTGCGTGCGCAGATGCCGGTCTGGCGCAAGCGTTACCCTGGGGTTGAGACGCTCAAGGTGGCGGTGATGGGATGTATCGTCAACGGACCCGGTGAAAGCAAGCATGCCGATATCGGCATCAGCCTGCCGGGCACGGGCGAGGCGCCGGCCGCGCCGGTCTTCATCGACGGCGAAAAGCGCATGACCCTCCGCGGCGACGCGATTGCGCGCGATTTCCAGCAAGTGGTCGAGACCTATATCGAAAATCGCTTCGGAACCCACAAGGTATCTGAAGCTGCCTGAACAGATTCATGACAGAAAAGAAGATGGCCGCCAAGGCCGAGAAGCTGACAGCCGTCAAAGGCATGAACGACATCCTGCCGCCGGATTCGGTCCGCTGGGAGTGGTTGGAGCAGCAAGTGCGTTCGTTGATGGCGCGCTACGCCTACAGCAATATTCGCACGCCGATTGTTGAGCCCACGCCGTTGTTCATTCGCGGCCTGGGGGAGGTGACCGACATCGTCGAGAAGGAGATGTATTCCTTCGAAGATCGACTCAATGGCGAACACCTGACGTTGCGTCCCGAATGCACGGCCGGCGTGGTGCGCGCGGTGGTCGAGCATTCCATGCTCTACGACGGCGGCAAGCGCCTGTACTACATGGGGCCGATGTTCCGCCATGAACGGCCACAACGCGGGCGTTATCGTCAGTTTCACCAGATCGGTGCCGAAGCGCTGGGCTTTGCCGGCGCCGAGATCGATGCCGAATTGATCCTGCTGGCCGATGCGCTGTGGAAGACGCTGGGCCTGAACGAGGTGCGCCTGGAACTCAACAGTCTTGGCCAGCCTGAGGAACGCAAGCAGCACCGCGCTGCACTGATTGCCTATTTCGAGCAGCATGCCGAGCAGCTCGACGAAGAGGCGCGTCGGCGCCTGCACCTCAATCCGCTGCGCATCCTCGACACCAAGAACCCGGCCATGCAGGCACTGGTGGACGCCGCACCCAAGCTGATCGATTTCCTGGGAGAGGCTTCGCTGGCCCATTTCAGCCAGGTCCGCGCCATGCTGGATGCCAATGGCGTGGCTTACAGCATTAACCCGCGTCTGGTGCGCGGCATGGACTATTACAACCTGACCGTGTTCGAGTTCATCACCACGCGCCTGGGTTCGCAAGGCACGATTTGCGGCGGCGGTCGCTACGACTACCTGATCGAGCAGATTGGCGGCAAGCCGGCGCCAGCAGTTGGCTGGGCCTTGGGCGTGGAGCGTGTGCTTGAACTGCTGAAGGAGCAGGGCATGGAGAATCCATCGCCCGAGCTGGATGCTTATGCCATCGTGCCGGAAATCGGGAACTTGCCGATGGCCATGGCATGCCTGCAGACCTTGCGTGCCGCGGGCGTGCGGGTGCAAATGCATGCCGGCACGGGTGAGGGCATGGGCAGCATGAAGTCGCAGTTCAAACGGGCTGATGCCAGCGGGGCCAGCTACGCCTTGATTTTCGGTGCCGATGAACTGGCGCAGAACCTGGTGACTGTCAAAGCCTTGCGCGACGGCAGCGGCGCGCAGACGGCATATCCGTTGGCGAATGTGGCCGACTGGGCGCCCCACCTACAATCGCGGTCTTAAACCAATACACCTCATGGCACATCTCGATCTCGAAGAACAAGAGCAGCTTGACCAGCTCAAGCATTTCTGGCGCCAGTACGGCAACGCCATCACCTGGGCGCTCATCGTGGTGCTGGCGGCCTTTGCCGGCTGGAATCTGTATCAGTACTGGCAGCGCAACCAGGCGGCTCAGGCAGCAGCCATGTACGATGAGGTGGAGCGTATTGCCATGACGGGTGACGCAGCCAAGCTCGATCGTGCGCTGGCTGATATGAAGGACAAATTTGCTTCGACCACTTACGCCCAGCAGGCTGGCCTGCTGGCAGCCAAGGTCTATGTCGAAACCGGCAAGCTTGATGCCGCCAAGGCGGCGCTGCTCTGGGTGGCCGAGAAATCCTCGGATGAGGGTTACCAAGCCATTGCCCGCCTGCGTTTGGCGGGGGTGCTGCTGGAGTCCAAGGCCTATGACGAGGCGCTCAAGCAGCTGTCTGGCAATTTTCCGGCCGACTTTGCGGCCCTGGCCGCCGACCGGCGCGGCGATATCTATCAGGCGCAAGGCAAGAAAGCCGAGGCTGTGGCTGAATACCTCAAGGCCTACCAAGGGCTGGACGCAAGCAGTGAATATCGCCGCTTGGTCGATGTGAAGCTGGCGGCACTGGGTGCCAGTGTTCCCGCTGAGCGCGCTGCAGGAGGTGCCAAGTGAACCGGGCGTTGCGTGGATTTTCGGGCGTGCTGCGGGGGGCATTGCCCTTGGCCATGGCGATCTTGTTGGCGGCCTGCTCCAGTGGCCCGCAAAAGCCGAAGCCGGCCGAACTGTCGCCAGGTCCCAATCTGATCGGCGTGCGCCAGGCCTGGATCTCCAAGGTCGGTGAGGTGGCGTTGCCCTTGAATGTCCGTGTGCTGGGGCAAAGCGTGGTGCTGGCCTCGTCGGATGGCACGGTCGCGGTGCTGGATGCGCGTAGTGGTGGCGATCTCTGGCGCGCATCGCTGGGTACGCCGTTGAGCGCGGGTGTTGGCTACGACGGCCAACGCGCGGCGGTCATCACCCGCGGCAATGAGGTTGTCACACTGGAGTCCGGTCGTGAGGTCTGGCGCCAGCGTCTCAATGCCGTCAGCTTGACTGCTCCGTTGGTGGCTGGCGGACGAGTCTTTGTGCTCGGCGCGGACCGTACGGTCAGCGCCTTCGACGGGCAGTCCGGCCGTCGTCTATGGCAACAGCAGCGTTCGGGGGATGCCCTGGTGCTGCGCCAGGCCGGCGTCCTGCTGGCGGTGGGCGATACGCTGGTGGTGGGGTTGTCCGGCAAATTGGTGGGTTTGAATCCGCTCAATGGCAGCGTGCGCTGGGAAGCGGCCATTGCTTCACCGCGCGGTGTGAACGATATTGAACGGCTGGTGGATCTGGTGGCCGGTGTGAGCCGTGAGGGCGACGTGGTCTGTGCCCGTGCCTTCCAGGCGGCAGTGGGCTGTGTTGATGCCGCCCGCGGTTCCGTGCTGTGGACCAAGCCGGCGGTCGGTGCCACCGGTGTGCAAGGCGACCGTGACCTTGTCTTCGGTACCGAGGCTGACGGCACTGTCGCGGCCTGGCGCCGTGCCGATGGTGAGCGTGCCTGGGCGCAAGAACTCCTGCGCTATCGCAACCTGGGCACCCCGTTGGTCGCGGGCCGTTCCGTGGTGGTAGGCGATGGTGGCGGTTTGCTGCATTTCCTCTCACGCGAAGACGGGTCGCCCGTGGCCCGCGTCAGCACCGATGGCTCGGCGATCGCTGTTGCCCCCGTGCTGGCCGGCAACACGCTGGTGGTCGTGACGCGCAATGGCGGCGTCTTCGGCTTCCAACCTGAATGAAACTGGGCTCCAACGCATGAAACCTGTTCTGGCCTTGGTCGGTCGTCCCAACGTCGGCAAGTCGACGCTGTTCAACCGGCTGACCAAGTCGCGCGATGCCATCGTGGCTGATTTTGCCGGCCTGACGCGCGATCGCCATTACGGCAACGGCAAGCTGGGCAAGCATGAGTTCATCGTCATCGACACCGGTGGCTTCGAACCGGATGCCGGTAGCGGTATTTACAAGGAAATGGCCAAGCAGACCCGCCAGGCGGTGGCCGAGGCCGACGTGGTGATTTTCGTGGTCGATGCCCGCCAGGGCCTGTCTGCGCAGGACCACGACATTGCCAACTACCTGCGTCGTCTGGGCAAACCCTGTGTGCTGGTGGCCAACAAGGCCGAAGGCATGCAGGAGGGCGTGCAACTTGCCGAATTTTTCGAGTTGGGCCTGGGCGAGGTGTACCCGGTTTCCGCAGCCCACGGCCAGGGCATCCGTTCACTGGTGGAGCTGGCGCTGGCGCCGCTGAATTTGCCGGACCCGGACGAAGCCGAAGAGGAGCGCGATCCCGGCTTGATCAAGCTGGCCGTGGCTGGCCGGCCCAACGTCGGCAAATCCACGCTGATCAATACCTGGCTCGGTGAGGAGCGTCTGGTGGCTTTCGACATGCCGGGTACGACACGCGACGCGATCAGTGTGCCTTTCGAGCGTAATGGCCAGCGTTTCGAACTGATCGATACCGCCGGTCTGCGCCGAAAGGGACAGGTGTTCGAGGCGATCGAGAAGTTTTCCGTGGTCAAGACCCTGCAGGCCATCGAATCGGCCAATGTGGTGCTGTTGCTGCTGGACGCAACCCAGGGCGTGACCGACCAGGATGCCCACATCGCCGGCTACATCCTGGAAAGCGGCCGTGCGGTGGTGCTGGCGGTCAACAAGTGGGATGCGGTGGACGACTACCAGCGCGAGCTGCTGCAGCGCTCCATCGAAACCCGGTTGGCCTTCCTTAAATTTGCCGATCTTCACCATATTTCCGCCAAGAAGCGTCAGGGCTTGGGGCCGCTGTGGGCATCGATCATCCAGGCGCACAAGTCGGCGAGCTGCAAGATGCCCACGCCGGTGCTGACGCGGCTGTTGCAGGAGGCGGTGCAGTACCAGACGCCCAAGAAGTCCGGTATCTACCGGCCCAAGCTGCGTTATGCGCACCAGGGCGGCATGAACCCGCCGATCGTCGTGATCCACGGCAACTCGCTGGAACATGTGACCGATGCCTACAAGCGTTTTCTCGAAGGGCGCATCCGCAAGGAGTTCAATCTGGTTGGCACCCCCCTGCGCATCGAGATGAAAACCTCGCACAACCCCTACGCCGAGAAAGAAAACGGCTAGATGCCGTCGATTCCTGGGGGTTTATTCCTTTTGTCAACCACAAGCCAGCCTGCTGTGGTAAGGTGGCAACTTCTACAGAACTTTTGAACACGGAGAATATCGTGAGCAACAACAAAGGTCAGCTCTTGCAAGACCCTTTTCTGAACACCCTGCGGCGCGAACACGTGCCGGTGTCCATCTACCTCGTCAACGGTATCAAGCTGCAAGGTCAGATCGAATCGTTTGACCAGTACGTCGTGCTGCTGCGCAACACGGTGACGCAGATGGTCTACAAACACGCCATCTCGACCATCGTGCCGGGACGTGCCGTGAATTTCTCGACCGGCGAGGTCGAGCAGCCCGGCGCAGCCTGATGCGGCTTGGGGCGCTGACGCCTGAATGACGGTTACTTTTGGGCCTGCAAGCAGGCTGCGTTCCATTTGACTGATTTGCCCGACAAGACCCCGGCACCGACCATTCTGGTAGGGGTGGACTTTGGTCTGCCCCATTTTGATGGCGAACTCGAAGAACTGGGCCTGCTGGCTGAAACCGCGGGACTGCAACCGGTCGCGCGCCTGACCTGCAAGCGCAGGGCGCCCGATGCCGCGCTGTTCGTGGGCAGCGGCAAAGCCGACGAAATCAAGCAGCTGGCGCAGGCACTCGGTGCCACCGAGGTGCTGTTCGACCAGAGCCTGAGCCCGGCGCAGCAACGCAATCTTGAGCGCCATCTGGAGTTGCCGGTCAACGACCGCACACTCTTGATTCTGGAAATCTTCGCCCAGCGTGCGCGCAGCCATGAAGGCAAGCTGCAGGTCGAACTGGCTCGCCTGCAATACCTCAGTACTCGCCTGGTGCGGCGCTGGTCCCACCTGGAGCGCCAGACCGGCGGTGCCGGTGTGCGTGGCGGCCCGGGTGAGAAGCAGATTGAGCTGGATCGCCGCATGATCAATGAGGCCATCAAGCGCACCAAGGAGCGGCTGGTGAAGGTCAAGCGCCAGCGCCAGACCCAGCGCCGCCAGCGCGAGCGGCGCGATGCCTTCAACATCTCGCTGGTCGGCTACACCAACGCCGGCAAGTCAACGCTGTTCAACGCCCTGGTCAAGGCCCGCGCCTATGCCGCCGACCAGCTGTTCGCCACGCTGGACACCACCACGCGCCAGCTGTACCTGAGCGAGGCCGGGCGTTCGGTTTCCCTGTCCGATACGGTGGGGTTCATCCGCGACCTGCCGCACGGCCTGATCGACGCTTTCCAGGCCACGCTGCAGGAGGCGGTCGATGCCGACCTGCTGCTGCATGTGGTCGACGCTTCCAATCCGAACTATCCTGAGCAGATCGCGGAAGTCCAGCGGGTGCTGGCCGAGATCGGGGCCGCCGATATTCCGCAAGTGCTGGTGTTCAACAAGCTCGATGCGCTGGATGAAGCGCGCCGGCCGCTGCAGCTCGAAGACAGCTATGACCTGGATGGCGTGGCAACGCCTCGTGTCTTCGCCAGTGCGCGCAAGGGCGAGGGGCTGCCGGCCTTGCGCCAGCTGCTGGCACGTCGCGCCAGCGAGACGGGTCGGGAATCTCCCGAAAGAGTGGAGGCACTTTCCGCCGAAAATCATCCAACCGCTTCCTGATTGGGCACAATCCGGCCAGAGAGCTACAAGAGACGAAATGATGAAACTCCAATCACGCGCCTTTCGCTGGGCGGAATGGTCGGGCCGCATCCGGGGCATGTTCAACCTGAACGACCCCCGCTGGGGCCGTGGCGACGACAAACCGACCGATGCCGGCAAGCCCGAGCCATCCCGGCCCGAATCCGACCCGCCGCCCTCAAATGGCCCGGGACGGGGCCAGAACCAAGGGCCCACTCAGGGGCCGCCGGACCTGGACGAACTGTGGCGCGATTTCAATCGCAAGCTCGGTGGCCTGTTTGGCGGGGGACCGGGGCGTGGTGGCCGCAACGGCGGCACGGGTGGTGGAAACGGCGGCGGCTTCAAGCCCGACATGAAGAGCGCAGGCCTGGGGGCCGGCCTGATTGCTGCCATCGTCGTGCTGATCTGGCTCGGTACCGGCTTTTTCATCGTGCAGGAAGGCCAGCAGGCCGTCATCACCCAGTTCGGCAAATACAAGTCGACGGTCGGCGCCGGCTTCAACTGGCGTCTGCCGTACCCGATTCAGCGCCACGAACTGGTGTTTGTGACCCAGATCCGTTCCGTGGATGTGGGGCGTGACACCGTGATCAAGGCCACCGGCCTGCGCGAGTCTGCCATGCTGACCGAAGACGAGAACATCGTCGAGATCAAGTTCGCCGTGCAATACCGTCTGAACGATGCGCGCGCCTTCCTGTTCGAGAGCAAGAGTCCGAGCGAGGCCGTGGTGCAGGCGGCGGAGACGGCCGTGCGCGAGGTGGTGGGCAAGATGCGCATGGACTCTGCTTTGTCCGAGGAGCGCGACCAGATCGCGCCGCGCGTGCGTACGCTGATGCAGACCATCCTCGACCGCTACAAGGTCGGCATCGAAGTGGTGGGCATCAACCTGCAGCAAGGTGGCGTGCGCCCGCCTGAGCAGGTGCAGGCGGCCTTCGACGACGTGCTCAAGGCCGGCCAGGAGCGCGAGCGTGCCAAGAACGAGGCCGAGGCCTATGCCAATGACGTCGTGCCGCGCGCCCTGGGTGCCGCTTCGCGCCTGAAGGAAGAGGCCGAGGCCTACAAGGCGCGCATCGTGGCGCAGGCGCAGGGTGATGCCCAGCGCTTCCGTGCTGTCCTGACCGAGTACCAGAAGGCGCCGCAGGTCACGCGCGATCGCCTCTACTTGGAGACCATGCAACAGATCTACGGCAGTGTGACCAAGGTGCTGGTCGAGTCGCGCCAGGGCTCGAACCTGCTGTACCTGCCGCTGGACAAGATCATGCAGATGAGCGCGGGCGAAGCTGCTGCGCAATCCGCTGCCGCCGCGCCGGCAATGCCTGCCGCTCCGGCAGCGCCGGCCACCTTGCCGCTCGATGCCCGCACCCGCGACGGCGGACGCTCGCGCGACCGTGAAACCCGATAGGAGCCCAGAATGAACCGGGTTGGATTTGTCATTTCTTCGCTGCTGGTGCTGCTGGCGCTGGCGAGTTCCATGCTGTTCGTGGTCGACCAGCGGCAGTTCGGTGTGGTCTATGCCTTGGGGCAGATCAAGGAGGTCATCACCGAGCCGGGGCTGAACATCAAGCTGCCGCCGCCGTTCCAGAACGTGACCTACATCGACAAGCGCCTGCTCACGCTGGACAGCACCGACACCGAGCCGATGCTCACCGCCGAAAAGCAGCGTGTCGTGATCGACTGGTATGTGCGCTGGCGCATCACCGATCCGACCGAGTACATCCGCAACGTCGGCCTGAACGAGGCGGCCGGTGCCAGCCAGCTCAACCGCGTGGTGCGCAACGCCTTTCAGGAAGAGATCAACAAACGCACCGTGAAGGAGCTGCTGTCGCTCAAGCGCGAAGCCCTGACGGCCGACGTCAAGGCCGAAGTGCTGGACAAGGTTCGCGGGGCCAAGCCCTGGGGCGTGGACGTGGTGGACGTCCGCATCACCCGGGCCGATTACGTCGATGCCATCACCGAGTCGGTGTACCGCCGCATGGAGGCTGAGCGCAAGCGGGTGGCCAACGAGCTGCGCTCCACCGGTGGCGCCGAAGGCGAGAAGATCCGTGCCGATGCCGACCGCCAGCGCGAGGTGACGATTGCCAACGCCTACCGCGACGCCCAGAAGGTCAAGGGTGAGGGTGATGCCGAAGCGGCACGCATTTATGCCGAGGCCTTCGGCCGTGACCCGCAGTTTGCCCAGTTCTACCGCAGCCTGGAGGCCTACAAGGCCAGCTTCAGCAAGAAGAGCGATGTGATGGTGCTGGATCCGTCGTCCTCGGAGTTCTTCAAGGTGTTCCGCGGCCAGGGCGCACCTTCTGGTGCGAAAAAGTAAGGCGTGGACAGCGACTCCTTCTGGCTGGCCATGGCCCTGGTCTTGGTGATCGAGGGCCTGTTTCCCTTTCTTTCGCCCGGCGGCTGGCGTCGCATGTTCGCCCAGATCCTGCAGCTGAGTGACGGCCAGATCCGCTTTTTCGGCCTGTGCAGCATCCTGGCCGGCCTGCTGTGGCTGTGGTGGCAGGCGCTGTGACAAGGTCCTGAAACCCGCCTGATTTTGTCCGGTCGCCAAGCCCGGTAAAATCACGTTTTTAACAGCACCCCAAAATCCCATGTCTGCCTGGGTCCTGCCGGATCACATTGCCGATGTCTTGCCTTCCGAGGCGCGTCACATCGAAGAACTACGTCGCGATTTGCTGGACATGGCGCGCTGCTATGGCTACGAACTGGTCATGCCGCCGCTGCTTGAGCACCTGGAGTCCCTGCTGACGGGCACTGGCCAGGCGCTCAGCCTGCAAACCTTCAAGCTGGTCGATCAGCTGTCCGGCCGCTCCATGGGGCTGCGCGCCGACACCACGCCGCAGGTGGCGCGCATCGATGCCCATCTGCTCAACCGCCGCGGCGTCGCCCGCCTGTGCTACTGCGGCCCGGTGCTGCACACGCGCCCGGCCAGCCCGCATGCCACGCGCGAGCCGCTGCAACTTGGCGCCGAGATCTACGGCCACGCCGGCCTAGAAGCCGATCTGGAGGCGCTGCAACTCGCGCTCGACTGCCTCAGGGCCGCCAATTTGCCGAATTTCACCGTGGACATGGCCGATGTGCGTATCGTCAGCGCCTTGCTGGCTGATGTGAACGCCGACGCCGAAACCCTGGCGCAAGTGCATGCCGCGCTGGCCGCCAAGGACGTGACCGCGCTGACCCAGCTTACCCAAGACTTCCCGGCGGCGTCGCGCCAGGGCCTGTTGGCATTGCTGCAGCTCTACGGCGACGTCTCTGTGCTGGATCAGGCCGAAAAAGTGCTCCCGCCCTTGCCGGCATTGCGCGAGGCGCTATCAAATTTGAAGTGGCTGGCAAGCCATCTGGAAGGCACCCAGCTCAGCTTCGATCTGGCCGACCTGCGCGGCTATGCCTATTACAGCGGCGTGCGTTTTGCCGTCTATGCCGAAGGTGCCAGCGACGCGCTGCTGCGTGGCGGCCGGTACGACGAAGTCGGTGCGGTGTTCGGCCGCAAGCGCCCGGCGGTGGGCTTCAGCCTGGACCTCAAGACCCTGGTGGGCGCCGTCGGTGCGCGCGCGTTGCGTGCTGCCATCCGCGCGCCCTGGGGCGAGTCGCCGGCACTGCGCCAGGCGATTGCGCGCCTGCGCGGGCAGGGCGAGACGGTGGTCTGCGTGCTGCCGGGCCATGAAAGTGAAATCGATGAATTCCAGTGCGACCGCGAACTGATCGAGGTCGCCGGGCAGTGGGTGCTGAGCGCCATTTGAGCATGTGAGCCATTGAGTTCCGACCTGACTTGAGGACAAGTCGGTCTGCACTGAAACCTTGTATTGAGAAAACCGAAATGAATGCAACCAAAGGACGTAACGTCGTTGTCGTGGGTACCCAGTGGGGCGACGAAGGCAAGGGCAAGCTGGTCGACTGGCTGACCGAATTTTCCCAGGGTGTGGTGCGCTTCCAGGGCGGCCACAACGCCGGTCACACGCTGGTGATCAACGGCGTCAAGACCGCGCTGCACCTGATTCCCAGCGGCATCATGCGCCCGGGCGTCAAGTGCTACATCGGCAACGGCGTGGTGCTGTCGGCGGCCAAGCTGTTCGAGGAGATCGAAGGCCTGGAGAAGGCCGGCGTCGAGGTGCGCTCGCGCCTGCGTATCAGCGAAGCCTGTCCGCTGATTCTGCCCTTCCATGTGGCGCTCGACGTGGCGCGCGAAGCCGCGCGCGAGCAGGGCGGCACCGAGAAGATCGGCACCACCGGCCGCGGCATCGGCCCGGCCTACGAAGACAAGATTGCCCGCCGCGCCCTGCGCGTGCAGGACCTGAAGTACCCCGAGCGTTTTGCCGCCAAGCTCAAGGAGTTGTTGGCGTTGCACAACCACGTGCTCACCACCTTCCTGGGCTCGAAGAAGTTCAGCTTCGGCGATGCGCTCAAGCCTTACATCAAGGACGGCGAAGTCCAGTTTGACGCGGTCTACAGCGAGGCCATGCGCCACGCCGAACTGCTCAAACCCATGATGGCCGATGTCTCGCGTGAACTCAACGAAGCGAATCGCAACGGCGCCAACCTGCTGTTCGAAGGCGCGCAGGGCACGCTGCTCGACGTGGACCACGGCACCTATCCGTATGTGACCTCCAGCAACTGTGTGGCCGGCAATGCCGCGGCCGGTTCCGGCGTCGGTCCGGGCATGCTGCACTACATCCTGGGCATCACCAAGGCCTACTGCACGCGCGTCGGCGGCGGCCCGTTCCCGACCGAGCTCGACTGGGAAACCCCGGGTACCCCGGGTTACCACATGAGCACCGTGGGCGCCGAGAAGGGCGTGACCACCGGCCGTTCGCGTCGCTGCGGCTGGTTCGACGCCGCGCTGCTCAAGCGCTCGGCCCAGGTCAACGGCCTGACCGGCCTGTGCCTGACCAAGCTCGACGTGCTCGACGGCCTGAAGGAGCTGCTGTTGTGCACCGGCTATAAACTCGATGGCGAAGTGACCGACATCCTGCCCATGGGCGCTGACGAGATCGCACGCTGCAAGCCGATCTACGAGACCATGCCGGGGTGGACTGAAAGCACGGTGGGTGTGACGCAGTACGACAAGCTGCCGATCAATGCGCGCCTGTACCTGCAGCGCATCGAACAGGTCACCGGTGTGCCGATCCACATCATCTCCACCAGCCCGGACCGGGACCACACCATCATGATGCGACACCCGTACATCGCCGACTAGTCGATTTTTGATAAAAAGTGGCTGTTTGCCTCATGGATATTTCGCAAGCAGCTACAAATAAAGGAGCAACCGGATGTTGACGGAAGACGGCAAGCATTTGTATGTGAGCTACGACGAGTACCACAACCTGATCGAGAAACTGGCGATCAAGGTTTATCAATCCGGTTGGGCGTTCGACACCATCCTGTGCCTGGCGCGCGGCGGCATGCGTCCGGGCGACATCCTCTCGCGCATTTTCGAGAAGCCGCTGGCCATCGTCTCCACCAGCTCCTACCGCGCCAATGCCGGCACGACGCAAGGCCACCTGGACATCGCCAAGTACATCACCACGCCGCAGGGCGAGATCGCCGGGCGTGTGCTGCTGGTGGATGACCTGGCCGACTCGGGCCACACGCTGGATGCCGTCATCGCCATGCTGCGCGAAAACTACCCGGCCATCACCGAGCTGCGCAGCGCGGTGATCTGGACCAAGGCCCAGTCCACCTTCAAGGCCGACTTCTCGGTGGAATTCCTGCCGACCAACCCCTGGATCCACCAGCCCTTCGAGAGTTACGACCGCATGCGTCCGGCGCAACTGCTGCAGAAATGGAAAGTGTGACCCCCAGGCTCCACTCACTGCGTTCGCTACGCCACCCCCCTGAGAGGGGGCGCACCCAGCGGCCCGGCAGAGCCGGTTCCGCGGATGCCTACGGTTGAGGCACCTCTTGCTTGGTCGTTCGCGTTAAGCTCAGCGTTGTCTGCAATCAAGGCCATGACATGAGCGACAAGAGCACCGAGCTGATCCACCATCCCTACATGCCGCCGGCAGGCTTTGCCGCGCCGCAGCCGGGTGTGTTCAAGGCCTCCACCGTGATCTTTCCGAGCGTGGCGGCCATGCGCAGCCGCGAGTGGAAAGACAAGACCGGCTACACCTACGGTCTGCACGGCACGCCCACCACCTACCTGCTGGAGGAGCGCCTGTGCACGCTTGAAGGCGGCGCACAGTGCGTGCTGGTGCCCAGCGGCCTGGCCGCCATCGCCAACGTCGGCCTGGCGCTGCTGCAAAGCGGCGACGAGGTGCTGATCCCCGACAACGCCTACGGCCCCAACAAGGCCTTGGCCGAAGGCGAACTCAAGGCCTGGGGTGTCACGCACCAGTTCTACGATCCGATGGATCCGCAGGATCTGGCGCGCCGTATCGGCAACCAAACCCGGCTGGTCTGGCTGGAGGCCGCCGGCTCGGTGACGCTGGAGTTCCCTGACCTGCGCGAACTGGTGCGCATCTGCCGCAGTCGAGGCGTGCTCACGGCGCTGGACAACACCTGGGGCGCCGGCCTGGCCTTCAATCCATTCGATCTTGGTGACGGCCTGGCCGTCGACATTTCGGCCCATGCGCTGACCAAGTACCCCAGCGGCGGCGGCGACGTGCTCATGGGCAGCGTGGTCACGCGCGACGAGGCGCTGCATATCCGCCTCAAGCTCACCCATATGCGCCTGGGGCTGGGCGTCGGCGCCAACGACGTGGAGGCGCTGCTGCGTTCGCTGCCCAGTTTGCCGCTGCGCTATCGGGCGCATGACCAGACGGCACGGGCCCTGGCTCGGTGGTGCCAGACGCGGCCTGAATTTGCCCAGGTGCTGCACCCGGCGTTGCCGGGCTCGCCCGGGCATGCCCATTGGCAGGCCTTGTGCGGGAGCGACGCGGGACGGGCGGCCGGCCTTTTCAGCGTGCTGTTTGATCCCCGATACAGCCCGACGCAGGTGGATGCCTTCTGCGACGCGCTGCGCCTGTTCAAGCTTGGCTACAGCTGGGGCGGGCCCATGAGCCTGGTCGTACCTTACGAGCTGGCAGGCATGCGCTCGACTTGGCCGGCGCATCTGGCGCGCGGCCATCTGGTGCGCTTTTCGGTCGGGCTTGAGGCGGCTGAGGATTTGCAGGCCGACCTGGCGCAGGCGCTGGCCGCTGCCCTGGGCTGATCGGCCATACCCCTACCCGGGTTGGTGTTTTCCTGAGTAGCCAGTGGTACTGACGCCCGCTAGTCTTGGCCTCCATGACCAAGATCAATTCCGCGTCCGAGGCGTCCAGCCTGCCAGAAAACCCCGCGCCTTATGTGCCGCCACCGCCGGTGGGGCCCAAGCGCGAGATCGTGACGCTCGGTTTTGCCGACCCGTTCCGCTGGCTGGCACGCGGCTGGCAGGATCTGTGGGCCGCCAAGGGCATTGCCCTGTTCTACGGGGCCTGTTTCTGGGCCATGGCCATGCTGCTGCGGGCCGTCTTCTATCACCTGCCCGAGTACACCATGTCGATTGCTTCGGGCTGCCTGCTGGTTGGTCCGTTCCTGGCCATGGGGCTGTACGAAGTCAGCCGCCGACGTGAGCGGGGTGAAAAGCCCGACATTGTCTATTCCCTGACCTGCTGGGATTCGCACATCGGCAGCATGGGCATGCTGGTGCTGGTGCTCATCGTGCTGGAACTGCTCTGGGGCCGGGCATCGCTGGTGGTGTTTGCCGTCTTCTTCAACACCGGCATGCCATCCACCGCCGGCGTGCTGCAGGCCGTCTTCAACCCAGAGAACTGGGAGTTCGTGGCGGTCTATCTGGTGGTCGGCGGCGCATTCGCCGGCCTGGTATTCGCTACTTCGGTAGTGTCCATTCCCATGATCCTCGATCGCGATACCGACGCCATCTCGGCCTCGATCACCAGTCTGCAGGTCTTCTTCAGCAACCTGCCGGTGCTGCTGCTGTGGGGCGCGTTGATCAGCCTGCTGGCGCTGGCGGCGCTCATTCCATCGGGCTTGGGCCTGCTGTTGGTCGGGCCCTGGTTGGGGCATGCGACATGGCACGCCTACCGCGGTGCGGTGCGGTGGGAGGTGTAGGACGTATTGGGGTGCTACCTGGCTGGAGCGAATGGCCAACTGCGCGCAGTACCCAATGATTTGCATTGAAACCCAGGCTTGCCAGCCTCGCAATTCCGGTGCATGCTGAAACGGTTAATTGTCTGGAGCAACAAAATTCATGAGCGATCTGCTGTTCGACCAGTTTCTGGTTCCGTTTTTCATCAGGTTCTTCTTTCTGTTCGGCCTGATCGGTGTTGCTGTCGGCGCCGGACTGGTCTTTGCACCCCAGCGCATGCAGCATGTATTCGGGTGGATGAATCGCTGGATATCGACGCGGCGCAGCATGCAGTGGTTTGACAGGCCGCGGGATGTCGATGCGGCGATTTATCGCTTTTGCCGCCGGGTGTGGTTTGTACTTATGCTGCTCGTGATCTATTCGATTTTCGTCTTGATCACGCAGGTGCATGCGGGCGACTTTGTCGCTGCATTGGGTATCCGAAATACCCGCTATTCATTGGTTGCAGAGATCGTCGTGCAAACCGTTCAATGGTTCCTGATCGCGGGCGAGTTGATCGTGATGGCCGTGGGCATCATGTTGTTTTTCTTCCCTGCAAGGCTGATCACCATCGAAAAGCGCGTGAATCAGTGGTATTCCACGCACCATTGGACTCAGCCCTTTGATGCCATGCACATGGGCTTCGATACCTGGGTCCGAAGCCGTCCCCGCACCATGGGGGGGCTGATCACCGCCGGGGCACTTTTTGTGGACATCAATTTTGGAATCATGCTGTTCGTTCCGAATTGAGCGGAACGAAGTCCTTCCTGACCCGACATTCGCAGCTTGGGCATCAACGCCGGGGCGTCAACCAGGTGCTCAAGTCGTTGCGCGGAACCCGGCACTCACGGCGTGTCCGGGCCATACAGGAAATCACGCTTGCCCAGTGGCACCCCGTTATGCCGGAGGATGGCATACGCGGTGGTGATGTGAAAAAACAGGTTGGGAATGGCCCAGTGCTTCAGGTAGTCTTCGCTGTACATCGTCTGGGTCTGGCCATTGCTGGCGGGCATGGTGATGCTCTGCTCCTCGGTCCCGTCCAGAACGTCCGCCGGAATGGTGGCCAGCCAGGCCAGGGTCTGGTCGATTCTGTCCTGCAGCTGTTCCAGCGTGGTTTCGTCGTTCGGGTACTTGGGCGGCTCCAGGCCTTGCATGCGGTGGCCCCAGATCTTGACCACATCGCAGGCCACTGTCACCTGCCGGGAAAACGGCAACATGTCAGGCGCCAGGCGCGCCTGCATCAGAACCTGCGGCGCGTAGCTGCGTGCTTGCGCGTCGTTGATGCCCTTCTGCACGATATGCCGCAGATGCCCCAGCGACTGCCGGAACACCGGCAGGCTGGCCGATGACATGCTGAGGCTCATGCTGTGGCGAGAGCCTGCTGTTGCGCCACCAGCTCATGCGCCAGCGCCTGCATCGCCGGTAGCGAACGGTCTGTCGGGCTGATGGTCTGTGCCTGGACGTACTGCTTGAAGTTGCGCGCCATCGACTGCAAATACACCGGGTCATAGTGGCTGAGCAACAAGTCGCGCACCACGGGCTCGATCTCGCCGGCGCGAACCTGGGTTTTCCAGCCGTCGACCACCTGTTTGCCGCGCAGTTGGGTCAGCGCGTCGAGCCGCTCGCAAAAAGCCTCGCGGTCGCGTACGAAGAAGTCGTAGTCCTCCATCAGCAGGGCGACGCGCTGTTCATCAGGCAGCACCAGGTTCAGGCAAGGGGCAGCGCGCATGGCCTCGATCAGGGCTGCCGGCACCGCCACATTGCCAACCTTCTTGCTTTCGCTTTCTACGAACACCGGACGTGCCGGATCAAGCCGGCGCAGCGCGTCCCAGATGCGGGTGTCGAAGTGCTTTTGCGACGGCTGCGGCACGCCAGGAAGGGCGCCCAGCACCGAGCTGCGGTGATTCGCCAGCGCTTCCAGGTCCAGCACCTGGGCGCCGGCTTTTTCGAGTGCCTGCAACAGCCGCGTCTTGCCGGAACCGGTGGTGCCGCAGATCACGTGCCAGTCGAATTTCGGCGCCAGGCGCGGAATGTCTTCCAGCAGCGCGTTGCGGAAGGCCTTGTAGCCGCCTTCGAGCAGGGTGATGCGAAAACCGATCTGGCTCAGCACCAGCGAGAGCGAGCCGCTGCGTTTGCCGCCGCGCCAGCAGTAGGCCAGCGGCTTCCAGTTCTTGGGTTTGTCCAGCACTTCGCGCTCGATGTGATTGGCGATATTGCGCGCCGCCATGGCCGCACCCCGCTTGCTGGCCTCGAAGGCGTTGACCTGCTTGTACATCGTGCCGACCAGTTTTCGCTCTTCATTGTCGAGCGTGGGCCAGTTGACGGCGTCCGGCAGATGGTCTTCGGCATACTCGTCTTCGCTGCGGGCATCGATGATGGTGTCGAACTCGCCGAGCCGGCGCAACGCCTCCTCGGCGGTGATGGTGGTCAAACTCATGAAATCAGTTTCTTCAGTTCCGGCCAGACGTTGTCCAGCAGGATGGGTTGTGCTTGCTCGTTCGGGTGGATGCGGTCGGCCTGGAACAACCGTACGGTATCCGGCCCATCGGCCACGCCATGGAGAAAGAAGGGCACCAGCGCCGCTTTGTGCGTACGTGCCACGTTGCGGAACAAGGCGGCAAAGCGGTTGGCGTAGTCCAGACCGTAGTTGGGCGGCATTTGCATGCCCAGCAGCAGCACCCGGGCGCCGGCCTTTTGTGCCGCTTGCGTCATCCAGGCCAGATTGTCCTCGGTATTGGCCAGGGCCAGGCCACGCAGCGCGTCATTGCCGCCCAGTTCAATGATCACATGCGTGGGGCGGTGCTGCGCCAGCAGGGCCGGCAGGCGTGACCGGCCGCCAAAGGTGGTGTCGCCGCTGATGCTGGCATTGATGATTTTGACGGTCTTTTTCTCGCCAGCCAGCCGCTGTTCCAGCAGGGCCACCCAGCCGCTGCCGCGTTTCAGGCCATATTCGGCGCTGAGCGAGTCTCCCAGCACCAGCACAGTGCGCGGGGCCGGTTCCGCGGCTTGGCAAAACCCTGCGGCGGCGGCCAGCAGGCCAACCGCGATAAAGTAGCGTCGAAACAAAGAAAGCCTCATGTCTGAATCCATCATCTCCGTGGAGCATGTGCACAAGTCGGTCAGCGACTCCACCGGTACCCTCGACATTTTGCGCGATATCGACTTCCACGTGCCGGCGCGGCAGACGGTGGCCATTGTCGGCGCCTCTGGTTCAGGCAAAAGCACGCTGCTGTCCATCATTGCCGGGCTCGACACACCCACGCGCGGCACAGTACGCCTGGCCGGGCAGGACCTGTTTGCACTGGACGAGGATGCGCGCGCCGCGCTGCGGGCGCACAAGGTGGGCTTCGTGTTCCAGAGCTTCCAGCTGCTGGGCCATCTGACGGCGCTGGAAAACGTGATGCTGCCGCTGGAGCTGGCCGGCCGCCGCGATGCGCGCCAGGCCGCCACCGAGATGCTTTCACGTGTCGGGCTGGCGCAACGCCTGGGTCATTACCCCAAGGTGCTGTCCGGCGGCGAACAGCAGCGGGTGGCGCTGGCGCGCGCTTTTGTCGTGCAGCCGGCGGTATTGCTGGCCGACGAGCCGACCGGCAGCCTGGACTTTGCCACCGGCGAGAAGGTGATGGCGCTGATGTTTGAGCTCAACCGCGAGCAGGGCACGACGCTGCTGCTGGTGACGCACGATGCCGGCATTGCCCGGCGCTGTGAGCGACGCATCACCATTGAGGCTGGGTCTGTGGTGGCTGAAGCGGTCGGATGACAAGGGGGATAATCCATCCCCATGTCCTCGCCCAAAGTCCTGTTCGGCTTCCATGCCGTGGGTGTCCGTCTGAAGACGTCACCCAAATCCATCATTGAGATCTACTACGAGCCGACGCGGCGTGATGCGCGCATGCGCCAGTTCCTCGAAAAAGCCCATGAAGCCGGCGTACGCCTGATCGAGGCCGATGGCCTGCGTCTGGCCAAGCTGGCTGGCAGCCACGGCCACCAGGGCGTGGCTGCGCGGGTGGAGCCGGTGGCCCAGGTCAAGTCGCTGGACGACCTGCTGGACAGCCTGACCGAGCCGCCCTTGTTGCTGGTGCTCGACGGCGTGACAGACCCCCACAACCTGGGGGCCTGCCTGCGCGTGGCCGACGGCGCCGGTGCGCATGCCGTCATCGCACCCAAGGACCATGCAGTGGGTATCAATGCCACGGTGGCCAAGGTGGCCAGCGGTGCGGCCGAGACCGTGCCGTACTTCATGGTGACCAACCTGGCGCGCACCCTGAACGAACTCAAGGAGCGCAACATCTGGTGCATCGGCACCAGCGACGATACCCCCAAGACCCTGTATCAGGTCGACTTGAAGGGCCCGGTCGCTTTGGTGCTGGGTGCCGAAGGGCAGGGCATGCGGCAGCTCACGCGCAAGACTTGCGATGAGCTGGTGAGCATCCCGATGAAGGGCGGCGTGGAAAGCCTGAACGTATCGGTGGCCAGCGGCGTGTGCCTGTACGAGGCGCTGCGCCAGCGCGGCTGAAACTAACAAAAGGTGCCGGCGCGTCAGGCCTGCGTGCTGAGCAGACGGCCGGTGGTTTCGCCCCGGGTGTTCAGCATGGGCTTGGCGTCGCTGCGTGGCGATCCCTTGCCTTCGAGACTGCGGACCTTGCTCTGCGCCTGGGCCGCTTCCTGGCGTGCGGTTTCGGTTTGCACTTCCAGTGATTGCACCCGGGTCTGTGCCTGCGCCGCTTCGCGCCGTGCCTGCTGCAGCTTGGCCTGGTACAGGCTCAACTGCTGGCTGGGCAGGCCGCTGGAGGAGGGTGCGAGGCCGAGCATGGTAAATCCCGATTTACGCCGTGGTGTTGACGATGCGGCCGGTGGTCTGTCCCTGTGTATTCACCACCGGTTTGGGATTTTCTTCCCTGTTCATCATCTGCGCTTCGGCATTGAGCTTTTGCTGCTGCAGCTTGACCGCCATGTCCTCTTCCGGCTTTTTTTCGGTAGCCTGAGTCTTCATGGCTTCTCGGGCGATCATGGTGGTGGAGGAGATTTCCATTGTGGGTTCCGTGCCGGGCGTTAATCTTGCTGAAACACTGTACGGTCAGGCCACAGGCCTGTCAAGGAAAAGGCCTGTGGCCGAATGCCGCCCGATGAAAGGGATGAAGGATGCTGCAACGACGTGATCTGTTACGGCTGGCCACCGCTGCTGCTGGTACGCTGTGGTTGCCGCGCAGCAGTTGGAGCCAGCCGCGCTGGATGCGCGATCCCTTTGCGCTGGGCGTGGCCAGTGGCTCGCCGGCGCACGATTCGGTGGTGCTGTGGACGCGCCTGCTGCCGGCCGAGCCCTTGCGCGGCCCGGTGACGTTGCGCTGGGAGGTGGCGCATGACGAGAGTTTCAGCCGTATCGCCCGCAGTGGTCAGGTGCAGGCGCTACCGGAACTGGCCCATGCGGTGCACGCCGAAGTCGTGGGTCTGGACCCGGACCGCTGGTATTTCTATCGCTTCATGGCCGGGGCGGCCGTCAGTCCGACTGGCCGCACCCGCACCTTCCCGGCCCCTGATGCCAGTCCCGCCCGGCTGCGGCTGGGCTATGCCTCCTGCCAGCGCTGGGAGCATGGTTTCTACAGCGCCTGGCATCACATGCGCGACGAGAATCTGGACGCCGTGCTGTTTCTGGGCGACTACATCTACGAGTACCCGGGCGCACTCAATGCCGTGCGCTCCGTGACAGGTGGCTGGGTGCTGACGCTGGATGACTATCGCCAGCGTTATGCCTTGCACAAGAGCGATGCCAATCTGCAGGCCATGCATGCGGCGTGTCCCTGGCTCGTGACCTGGGATGACCATGAGGTGCAGAACGATTACGCGGGTCTGCAAGAGGGCAATGGCGTGCTCGGCATGGGCACGGTGCCGGACTTCGCGACCCGCCGTGCTGCGGCCTACCAGGCCTATTACGAGCACATGCCGCTCAGGGCTTCGGTGCTGACCCAGGCGATGTCCGGGCTGGCGAAGGGGGCCGAAATGCGCATCTACCGTCAGGTGCCGTTTGGGCGGCTGGCCTCCATCTACTTGCTCGATGCGCGGCAGTACCGTGACCGCCAGCCCTGCCTGAAAGAGGGCAAACCAGGTGGCAGCCTGATCGATCCGGCACACTGTGCCGTCTGGGACGAGCCGCAGCGTAGCTACCTGGGGCATGACCAGGAGCGCTGGCTGGCCGGCGCACTGGCTCGTTCGGGTGGACGCTGGAACGTGATCGGGCAGCAGACGCTGTTTGGTATGCGCGATGCCCGTCCCGGGCCGGGGCAACGCCTGTGGAACGACGGCTGGGACGGCTATGCGGCCGCCCGTACCCGCCTGACCGATGCGCTACGCCGCAACAAAGTGGCCAACCCGGTGCTGCTGGGCGGCGATGTGCACGAGAACTGGGTCGGCCATATCAAGGCTGACTATGCTGATGCCGCCAGTCCCTCGATCGGTGTGGAGTTCTGCGGTACCAGCATCAGCTCACGCGCGGGCGGCGCAGCGCAGGTGGCCGAGCGCCTTGCCGAGAATCCTCACTTCGTCTTTGCCGATGGGCAGTACCGCGGTTACGGCGTGGTGGAATTCACGCCGGGGCAACTCAGCACCTCGTTGCGTGCGGTGGATGATGTGACGAATCCCGTCTCGGACATCAAGACCCTGGCGCGTTTTGCCGTGGCGTCCGGGCGTCCTGTGATCGAGCAGATCTGACGCCGGTCTGCGCAGACCGGCCGGCTTAGAGGCCGAGCCAGACGATGAGCTGCTTTTCCAGTTCTTCGGACGGCGCGACAAAGCCCTTGTAGCCCGAGGCCCCCAGGGCGCGGCGGCCCGGCTCGTTCTGGTCCAGGCCCAGCAGGGCATCGCGCAGGGCGTTGGCAAGCGAGGGGTCGAGCCGGTTGGAGGCAATCCACTGCTTGATCGGCATGGGGCGCGATTCGGCACAGGTCTTGCCGCCCTTGTCCTTCCAGGCCTTGATCACGCTGCTGGAGGCGGTGGCACCATATGCGGCGAAGCCGTTCTCGACATAAAAGGGCACTGCATCCTGGTAGCGCGTGGTTTGCAGCTTCACATCGGTCGGTTTCAGCTTGTGCTCAGCCAGCATGGCGCGCGTCATGACCGCGGTGATCGAGTCCGGGTCGGGCGTGACAAAAGCCTTGCCGGCGACCGTGGCCCAGTTCTGGATCGGCTGCGGCTCCCTGCACAGGAAGGACACCTTGTACTGGGTGTAGCCGGCGGTCCAGGCGATGGCCTTGAAGCCGCCGCCCTTGATGGCTTCGAAAGCGATGTGCGATGGGTGGATGAAGGCGAGGTCGACTTGTCCTTTTTTCAGGGCATCGCGCAGGCCGTTGTAACTGCTGATGACCTGCAGCTTGACCGGCTGGCGGGTCGCGTTGCCCAGCACCTTGCCAATGGCCTCGAAACGGGCTTCGATTTCATTGTCAGTGGCGCGGTAGGTCACGCCCTCCGTGATGCCGATGACCAGGGCCTGGGCCGACAAAACGGTGCCACAGGCCAGGACTGCTGCAATGATGCGCGCAAACAACTTCATCACGAACTCCATGAATCAAGAGATTTGAAAACGGAAGACTGCTTGCAGGCAGTGTAGCTTCAGAAAGTCTGGGCCCACCACAGGCGCAGGCGCATGCCGATCTCGCTGGTGTAGCCGACTTCGGCAAAGCGGATCTGGCCCTGCGCATCGAGCACGATGAAGGCGGGGACGGAAGACAGGCCATAACGTCGCGCGATGCTGCCGTCGGGATCGATGACGGTCTGCCAGGGCAGTCCCCGCTGGTTCAGCACAGTCTGCACCCGCGCCGCATCGCCCGACTGCATGGCCACGCCTAGCACGGGCCAGTCGTGTTGCACAGCGCTGATACTGTCTTCTTCCATGCGGCAGATCGGGCACCATTCAGCCCAGAAGTGCAAGGCCACGGCTCGGCCGGGGTGAGCCGCGTGCCACTGCGCAAGGTTGATGCTGCCGATGGCTTGTGGATTGACCAGCGTGGCGCTGAACGTCGGGGCGGGACCGTCGGCCAGATGGCGCGTCTGCCATAGGTGCAGGCCGGTATAGACCAACACCACCGTCAGCAGCGTGAGGCCATGGGATCGCCAATCCAGCAGCCAGGACCTGAAGCCGAGTCGGAGTTGCCGCACGCGCATGGCCGCACGTTGCCCTTACTTCAGGACCTCAAGCAGGCGATCCAGACCGCCACTGTTGATGGCGACCATGGCCTGTTCGCGCACCTTGGGCTTGGCGTGGTAGGCCACGGACAGGCCGGCCTCGCCCATCATGGGCAGGTCGTTGGCGCCGTCACCCATGGCAATGGCCTGCTGCGGGCGGATACCCATCTGTTCGCAGGTCTGCAGCAGCATGCGGCGTTTTTCGGCGCCGTCGCAGATGTCGCCCCACGGCTGGTCGATCATGCGGCCGGTGAGCACGCCGTGCTGCACCTCGAGCACATTGGAGCGGGTGAAGTCGATGGCCAGCAGGTCGCGCACGCGGTCGGTGAAGAAGGTGAAGCCGCCGCTGACCAGCAGCACCTTCATGCCCGCTGCCTTGCAGGCAGCCACCAGGTTGGCGGCGCCGGGGTTGAGGCGCAGGCGTTCTTCGTACACGCGTGCCATGTCGGCCACGGTAACGCCCTTGAGCAGGGCGACGCGCCGGCGCAGGCTTTCCTTGAAGTCGGTTATTTCGCCGCGCATGGCGGCCTCCGTAATCGCTGCGACCTCGGCCTTGCGACCGACCGCGTCGGCGATTTCATCCACGCACTCGATATTGATGAGGGTGGAGTCCATGTCGAAGGCAATCAGCTTGAAGTCGCTCAGGCGCAGCGGCGGGGTGATGCCCTGGATGACCAGGCCGGGAGAAATTTCTTGTGTGCTCATGTTCAAGGTGCGAGATATCAGGCCGGGGCGGCCTCGGTTTTGGGCTGGCCCAGGCTGCGCAACACGTCACGCACCAGATGCGCGCGCGCCTTCGGGTCGGGCAGTTCGCGCTCGATGCGCAGTTTTTCGTTGCCGGCCAGTTTGATGTGGCGGTTCTTCTGGATCAGCTCGATCACCCGCATGCCGTCGACCGGGGCGTCCTTTCTGAAGGTGATGGTGATCAGGTGCGGTGCGGCATCGACCTTGACCACGCCGTAGGGCTTGGCAATCACGCGCAGGCGGTGCACGTCGATCAGGGTCTGCGTCTGGGCAGGGAGCTTGCCGAAACGGTCGACGATCTCCTCCATCAGGGCATCGATCTGCTCGGTATTCTTGGCCGTGGCCAGCTTCTTGTAGAAACTCAGGCGCATGTGCACATCGCCGCAGTAGTCGTCGGGCAGCAGGGCAGGGGCGTGCAGGTTGATGTCGGTGGTGACGCTCATCGGCGCCAGCAGGTCGGGCTCCTTGCCTTCCTTCAGGCTGCGCACGGCCTCGCTCAGCATCTCGTTGTAGAGCTGGAAGCCCACTTCCAACATGTTGCCGCTCTGGTTTTCGCCCAGTACCTCGCCAGCGCCACGGATTTCCAGGTCGTGCATGGCCAGATAGAAACCGGAGCCGAGTTCCTCCATCTGCTGGATGGCGTCCAGGCGCTGGGCGGCCTGCTTGGTCAGGCCGTCCTTGTCGGGCACCATCAGGTAGGCATAGGCCTGGTGGTGGCTACGGCCGACGCGGCCGCGCAGCTGATGCAGCTGGGCCAGGCCGAACTTGTCGGCACGGGACATCACGATGGTATTGGCCGCCGGCACGTCGATGCCGGTCTCGATGATGGTGGAGCACAGCAGCAGGTTGTAGCGCTGGGCCACGAAGTCGCGCATCACGGCCTCCAGCTGGCGTTCTGGCATCTGGCCGTGCGCCACCGCAATGCGCGCTTCCGGCAGCAGCTCCTCCAGCTTGGCACGGCGATTTTCGATCGTCTCCACTTCGTTGTGCAGGAAGTAGACTTGGCCGCCACGCTTCAATTCACGCAGCACGGCCTCGCGGATGACGCCGTTGCCTTCGGTCCGCACAAAGGTCTTGATGGCCAGGCGGCGCTGCGGCGCGGTGGCGATCACGCTCAGGTCGCGCAGGCCTTCCAGCGCCATGCCCAGCGTGCGCGGGATAGGGGTGGCGGTGAGCGTCAGCACGTCCACCTCGGCGCGCAGGGCCTTCATGGCCTCCTTGTGGCGCACGCCAAAGCGGTGCTCCTCGTCGATGATGAGCAGGCCCAGGTTCTTGAAATGGGTGTCGGGGCTCAGCAGCTTGTGGGTGCCGACGACGATGTCGATGGTGCCGTCGGCAATGCCTTTCATGGCGGCTGTGATTTCCTTGCTCGAACGGAAGCGGCTCATTTCGGCCACCTTGACCGGCCACTTGCTGAAGCGGTCGACCAGGGTCTGGTAGTGCTGTTCCGCCAGCAGTGTGGTCGGGGCCAGAAAGGCCACCTGCCGGCCGCCGGTGACGGCAATGAAAGCGGCGCGCAGCGCCACCTCGGTCTTGCCGAAGCCGACATCGCCGCAGACCAGCCGGTCCATCGGGCGCGGCGAGACCATGTCCTGGATCACGGCGTGGATGGCGGCGCGCTGGTCGGCGGTTTCCTCGAAGCCGAAGTCGTTGGCAAACACCTCGTAGTCCTTGGCCGAGAAGCGGAACGGGTGGCCTTCGCGTGCGGCGCGCCGGGCGTAGATGTTGAGCAGCTCGGCTGCAGCATCGCGGATCTGTTCGGCGGCGCGGCGCTTGGCTTTTTCCCACTGGCCGGAGCCGAGCCGGTGCAGCGGTGCCTCGTCGGCGCTGACGCCGGTATAGCGGCTGATCAACTGCAGCTGGCTGACCGGCACGTACAGCACGGCCTTGTCGGCGTATTCGAGGTGCAGGAATTCCTGCATCTCGGGTGTGCCGTCGTCCTGCAGCTGGCCGACGCTCATGTTGACCAGGCCGCGGTAGCGGCCGATGCCGTGGGCGGAATGCACCACCGGGTCGCCGACATTGAGTTCGGAGAGATCCTTGATCAGCGCCTCGACGTCGCTGACCTGTTCCTGCTTCTTGCGCCGGCGCGTGGTGGGGCCGGCAGCGAACAGCTCGGTCTCGGTGATGAAGTCGAGCCCTTCATCCAGCCAGCCAAAGCCGCTGGTCAGTGCCGCGGTGGCGATGCCGACTTTTTCCTCGCTGGCCTGAAATTCCTGCAGCGAGTCGAAGGCCGGTGGAATCAGGCTGCTGGCGCGCAGGAAGTCGAGCAGGCTTTCGCGCCGGCCGTCGCTCTCGGCCAGCAGCAGCACACGATGCTGGGTGTTGCGGATGTGGGCCTTGAGACGGGCCAGCGGGTCTTCGGCGCCGCGCACCACCGCGAGTTCTTCCAGCTTCTGGAAAGCCGTGCCGTAGGCACCGTCTTCGCCGTCGAGGTGCTCTGCTGGCCGGAGTGCCAGTTGGGCGTTCCCCTTGGTCTGGGCGTAGAACTGTTCGGCGCTCAGAAAGAGCGTTTCGGGCGGAAGCGCCGGGCGGTCCGGGTCGCCCTGGGCCAGGCGGAAGCGGTCCTTGGTGTCCTGCCAGAAGCGCTGGAAGGCCGGCTCCAGGTCGCCGTGCAGCACCACGGTGGCCTCGGCACCGAGGTAGTCGAACACGCTGGCGGTTTCTTCGAAGAACAGCGGCAGGTAGTACTCGATGCCGGCGCTGGCCACGCCGTTGCCGATGTCCTTGTAGAGCCGGCTCTTGGTCGGGTCGCCTTCGAGCAGTTCGCGCCAGCGGCGGCGGAACAGTTTGCGCGCGTCCTCGTCCATCGGAAATTCGCGCCCAGGCAGCAGGCGCACTTCGGGCACCGGGTAGAGGCTGCGCTGGCTGTCGGGGTCGAAGGTGCGGATGGAGTCGACCTCGTTGTCGAACAGGTCCACCCGGTAAGGTACCGGCGAGCCCATGGGAAAGAGGTCGATCAGGCCGCCGCGCACCGCGTACTCGCCCGGGCTGACCACCTGCGTCACATGGTTGTAGCCGGCCAGGGTGAGCTGGGCCTTGAGCTGGCTTTCATCGAGTTTCTGCTTGACCTTGAACTCGAAGGTGTAGGCCGCCAGAAAGCTCGGCGGCGCCAGCCGGTACAGCGCCGTGGTGGCTGGAATGACGACCACGTCGGCCGTCTCACCATCGCTGCGCCGGCCGTGGTTGTACAGGCGCCAGAGCGTGGCCAGGCGCTCGCTGATCAGGTCCTGGTGCGGCGAGAAGGTGTCGTAGGGCAGGGTTTCCCAGTCCGGGAACAGGGCGCAGCGCAGCTCCGGCGTGAAGAAGGCGATTTCCTCGATCAGGCGCTGGGCGTCGGTGGCATCGGCCGTGACGACGGCCATGAGCTTGCCGTCGGCCTTCTCCCGCTGGCCCAGGCTGGCCAGCAGCAAGGCGTCCGCCGAGCCCACAGGGCGGGGCAGGGTGAAGCGTTTGCCGGTCTGGAGTTTGGGCAGGTCCATCAGGAATACCAATAGAAAACACCCCCCGGTGCTGGAACGGGGGGTGTCAAAAGGCTGTCAATGCCTGGATTTTACTTGGGCCGTGCAGGGAATCCGGCGGTGGACGTCAACTCGTCTTAAGATGGGCTACCCCACCCGAGGGGGTGGCCAGGCACAAGCCAATTCGAATGACAACTCTACCGGGAGCCCAAGTGAGCGATAACGGCTTGATCGAGCAGGACGTCTTTCTTTCGGGAGGACGGATTCCTTCGTTCTGGACGATCTTGCAACTTCTGGCGCCGGCGGCACTGATATCGGCCATTGCTGTCGCTGCGGGCCAGGTCCACTACCTGCTGTTCCATACCCTGGCCGAGACTTTCTCCATCATCATCGCCCACACAGCCATGGTGGTGGCGACGACCTCACGCCGCTTCACGCGCAATCACTTCACGGTGTACGTGGCGGTGGCCATTGGCTGGTGTGCCGCGTTGGACCTGATCCACATGGTGTCGTACAAGGGCATGGACCTTCTGCCGCAGGCCGATGCCAACATGCCTACCCAGTTCTGGATCGCGGCACGTTTCATCCAGGCGGTGGCGCTGCTGAGCTCGCCGCTGTTCTTGCGTCGCGCGGTCCGCATCAAATCCCTGCATTTCGGCTACGGGGTGGCGGCTTTGGGGGGCGCTGCGTGGATCTTCTCCGGCTATTTCCCCGTCATGTTTGTCGAGGGACAAGGCCTGACGCCTTTCAAGATCTATGCCGAGTACGTGATCATTGCGATGCTGCTTGCCACCGGCATGCTGTACTGGCGGGATCGGCGCCTGATGTCACCCAGCCTGTTACTGAGCATGCAGCTGGCCCTGGTGGCCATGATCCTGTCGGAGTTCGCCTTTACGCGTTATGCCAACGTCTATGGCCTGTCGAACGAGTTAGGCCATGTCTTCAAGATCTTTGCCTACTGGTTCGTGTACCTGGCATTGGTGCAGAGTACCTTGCGCGAGCCCTTCAGCATGCTGTCGCGCACGGCCAGTACCTACGATGCGGTCCCCGATCCGGCGATCGTGATTCGTCAAGATGGCCTGATTCGCCAGGCCAACCAGGCGGCAGCCATTTATGCCAACATGAAACCGGAAGAGCTGATTGGCCTGTCCGTCCATGCCGTCTTCCATGCTGGCACGGTGCCGGTCGAAGACTGCCTGGCGTGTACCCGCATCGCACGCGGCGAGAGCCGGTTTTCGGTCGAGATCGATCGCGGCGGTTCGGCCGGCATTGTGGAGTGCACGGTGGCGCCGTTCATCATCGAAGGCCGTGATCGCAGTTATGTGCAGGTCGTGCGCGACGTCACCGAGAAAAAGCAGCTTCTGGCCGACCGCGAACTGCTGGTGCATGACCTGGGCGAACGCGTCAAGGAGTTGCGCTGCCAGTATGAAATCTCCAATGTGCTGGAGCGGCCGGATGTTGACGTTCCCACCGTGTTGACACAGGTGGTGGAGGTCTTGCCCTCTGCTTTCCTGTTTCCTGCGCATGCACGTGCCGCGTTTGTGAGCGACTGGGGGACCTTCGGTGCCCAGGGCTCGGAAATCGCCCGGCATTGCCTTCGAAACGAGCTGCTCGTCAATCGCCAAAGTGTGGGGTCGATCCGGGTCTTTTATTCCGCCGAGTTGACGCAGGCAGCGGATCCCTTCCTGGCCGAGGAACGTGAATTGCTTCGCACCGTGGCGCAGCGTGTTGGCGAGGCGATCGAGCGGATGCAGGCAAGCGTGCAGGTCAAACGCCTGACCTACCTGTATGACATGCTCAGCGCGACCAATCGGGCGATTGTGCGCTGCCGCAGCAATGACGAGTTGCTGGCGCGCGTGTTCGATGCATTGATCCACCACAGCGCGTTCCCCATGCTGTTCATCGCGACATCCGATGTGGGGAACATGCCCTTGCGCGTGGTGCATTCCCATGGCATCGATAGCGGGAAGCTGGACGAGCTTCATGCGGTGATCGCTGACCCGCAAAGCCCTTTCGGAGAGGCATTCGACGAACTGTGCCGTGGGAGGGTGGTCTCGTCAAATCTGAAAGATGCGCCGGCACATGCCCAGTGGTACGCTTACCTGGGCGAACAAGGGATCACGGAAAGGGCCATGCTGCCGATGATCCGTGAGGGCCAGCTGTTTGGTGTCGTGGGCCTGTATGCCCAAGGGCCGGGTGCGTTCGATCCGTCGCAGCTCAACCTGCTCAATGAGATGACGGCCGATCTGGAGTTCGCCCTCAATGGCATCGCGCAGAACGAACGACGGCAGACCGCCGAGGCGCGCGCTGAAATTTCCGAATTCCGTTTTCGCGAAGTCTTCGAGGCGTCGCCAACGCCGATGCAGATCCAGTCGCTTTCGGCCGGTACCATGCGTGCCATCAACCGGGCCCACCAGCAATGGCTGGGCTATGCACTGGAGGAGATCGGCAGCGAGGAGCACTGGTTCAGCCAGATCTATCCCGACCCCGCCGTGCGTCAGCAACTCAAGGCCGCGTGGAGTCAGTCGATCGAGGAAGCCAGGCGTTCAGGCAGTGAGGTCCGCTCCCCCGAGCTCAGCTTGCGCTGCAAGGATGGCAGCGAGCGCATTGCGCGCGGCACCATGACCCTGGTGGGCGATGACGCTGTTGTCGCCTGGACCGACCTGACCGAGGTCCGGCGCAGTGAGCGGGCCCTGCGAGAAAGTGAGCAGCATTTCCGCAGCATGATCGAGCAGACGGTCATGGGCATTTATGTCCGGCGCAACGATAAATTGATCTATGTGAATCCGCGTTATTGCGAGATGATCGGCTGGTCGAGTGAAGAGTTGCTGAGCCAGGACATATGGAAATTCACCAGCCAGGACCCGGAGAACATCGCACGCATCAAGGCAAACTGGGCTCGGCTGGAAGCAGGCGAGCGCAGCGTGCACTATCAGGTGCCGGTGCGGCGCAAGAACGGCGATGTCCGTGAATTTGGCTTGCATGCCAACCCGATCACCTGGGATGGCCAGGCCGCGACCATTGTCATGGCCGAGGACATCACCGAGCGCAAGCAGGCCGAGACGCAGATTGCCGGTTATGTGAAGCAGCTGGAAGCGTCGATGCGCGGTACGCTGCAGGCGGTCTCCAACATGATCGACCAGCGCGACCCCTACACCGCAGGCCATGAAAGGCGTGTGAGCCTGATTGCCGGCGCCATCGGCCGCGAAATGGGCTGGTCGGAGGAACGCTGTGACAGGCTGGAAATGGTGGGCTTGGTGCACGACATCGGCAAGATATCGGTGCCGGCCGAGATTCTGTCGAAGCCCGGTCGTCTGTCGGCGCTGGAGATGCAACTGATCCGTGGCCATGCGCAAGCAGGGTACGACATCCTGAAGTGCGTCCCGTTCCCGTTCCCTGTGGCCGACATCATTCATCAGCACCATGAACGGCTTGACGGCAGCGGCTATCCGCTCGGCCTCAAGGGCGAGCAAATCCTGCCCGAGGCGCGGGTGCTGGCCGTGGCGGATGTGATCGAGTCCATTGCCACCCACCGGCCTTACCGGCCGGCCCGGGGCCTAGATGTGGCGCTCGACGAACTGGAGCGCGGACGCGGCACGCAGTACGACCCGGATGCGATCGATGCCTTTTCCCGCCTGCTGCATGACAAGGGCTATACCCTGCCGCAGTAGTGCCCAACGCCCGAACAGCGCACCTGGGTCTTAGAATGGCGGCACTTCGCATGATGGATTCGCCTGCACACTCTTCCTCACCCTTGATCTGGGCCCTGATTCCCTGTGCCGGCACCGGTTCCCGTGCCGGGGCCGGTCAGCCCAAGCAATACCAGCCCGTGGCGGGACGGCCCATGGTGCAGCATACGCTGGCCGCTTTTGCTGATGTGCCGCGCCTGCACCGGACGGTGGTGGTGTTGGCGCCGGGGGATGCTTTCCTCGATCCGCAAAGCGGCCTTTTTTCGATCGCCAAGTGCGGCGGCTCCACAAGAGCCCAGAGCGTCTTGAATGGCTTGAATGCGCTGGCGGCGCAGGGTGCCCGAGACGGTGACTGGGTGCTGGTGCACGATGCGGCGCGCTGCCTGATCACGCCGGCGCAAATCACCGGGTTGATCGATGGCTGTGAGCACGATGAGGTGGGCGGTCTGCTGGCCCACAAGCTGCCCGATACCCTCAAGCGCGAAGTGGACGGGCGCGTGGCGGCGACACTCGATCGCAGCGACAAATGGCTGGCCCAGACGCCGCAGATGTTTCGCCTCGGCCTGTTGCGCCGTGCGCTGCTGCAGGCGGGCGACCAGGTGACCGATGAGTCCAGTGCCATCGAGGCGCTCGGCCTGGCGCCGCGCCTGATACCCGGCAGCGCGCAGAATTTCAAGGTGACGTATCCGGAGGACTTTGCGCTGGCCGAAGCCGTGCTCCGGGCGCGCACCATGGAAGGGAGCATGGCATGAACATTCGTGTGGGAGAGGGCTGGGACGTGCACGCCCTGGTGGCCGGGCGCAAGCTCATCATCGGCGGCGTCGAGATTCCGTTCCACCTCGGTCTGCTGGGCCATTCCGATGCCGATGTACTGCTGCATGCCATCACCGATGCCCTGCTCGGGGCGGCGGGGCTGGGCGACATTGGCTGGCATTTTCCCGATACAGATCCCCAATTCCGCGGCGCGGACTCCGTGGTGCTGTTGAGCGAGGCAGCGAAGCGTGTGCGTGAGCAGGGCTGGCAGATCGGCAATGTGGACAGCACGGTCATTGCTCAGGCACCGAAGATGGCGCCGCACATCGCGGCGATGCGCCAGTGCATTGCCGCGGCGCTTGCCATCGATGTGGTGCAGGTGAACGTCAAGGCCAAGACGGCGGAAAAGCTCGGCCCCGTCGGGCAGGGGCTCAGCATCGAGGCGCGCGCTGTAGCGCTCCTGTTTCGATAGCTGTCGGCGCATATTCCATAAGGTCTGCAGCCTGTTTTTTATTTCGGGGCGCGCGGCAGTTTGATGTGGGCGACCAGTCCGCCGGAGCTGGTGTTGCCCAGCGCAAATTTGCCACCCATGCGGTGGATGGTTTTTTCCACGATGGAAAGCCCCAGGCCGGCGCCGGTGGCCTCGGTGCGGGCGGCATTGCCGCGGAAGAAGGGTTTGGTCAGGTTGGGCAAGTGTTCGGGGTCGACCCCCGGCCCGTGATCGCGCAGTTTGAGCAGCACCCATTGCTCACGCGCACGCGCCGCGATCTCGACCGTGGTCACGCCGGTGGCCGGTGTCTTGCCGTAGCGGCGCGCATTTTCCAACAGGTTGGAGATGACGCGGCCGAGCTCCACGTCATCGGCCAGTACCCAGAGCCCGTCTTCCAGGTCGAGGCGGATGCGCATGTCGGCACGTTTTTTGAAGGCGTAGATGCAGCTGCGGACCACTTCGTTCAGGCTGACCGGGCTGAGCTGCACATGGTCGGGGCGGGCGTAATCGAGAAATTTGTCGATGATGGCGTCGAGCTGCTCGATGTCGGCCACCATGTGGGCACGGGCATTGCCGTCGCCCACGCTCATCTCGGTTTCCAGCCGCAGCCGGGCCAGCGGTGTGCGCAGGTCGTGCGAGATGCCGGCCAGCATGACGGCGCGGTCCTGCTCGATCTTGGCCAGGCGCTGCGCCATCCGGTTGAAGCCGATGTTGACCTGCCGGATTTCGCTGGTGGCGACCTTCTCGTCCAGGCGGCTGGCTGCAAAGTCGCCTTCGCGCACGCGGCTGGCGGCGAACGACAACTGTTTGAGCGGCCGGTTGATCAGGCGCGCGATCAGCGCGGCGCCGGCCAGCGACAAGGCTGCGGCCGTGAGCAGCCAGATCAGCCAGGTCTTGCCGCCGGTCCGGTCAAAGCGGGCGCGGTCGGTCAGCATCCAGTAGTTGTCGCCGTCGATGACGAAACCGACCCACAGCCCGGGTTGCTGATTGACGCTGTCGGCCACCACCGTGCCGGGGCCCAGACGGGCCACCAGTTCCAGCGTGATGCGCCGGTCCAGCTTGTCGTCGTCAAAGGGCTCGAAGGTGTCGCCGGGCTCGCGCGGCAGGATGTGCACGCCTTCCTCGTCGCTCATGGTCTTGAGCAGCGAAACGCGGGCGATGGCATCCGAGTGGACCAGGGCGGCGCGGCTGAGATTGACCAGCGAGGCGATCTGCTGCGCCGTCTGGATGGCCCTCGGTTCGATTTCCAGCGTGCGCAGCGTCTGCAGCCAGGCCAGAATGCTGCCCAGCAGCAGCACGGCGAGCAGGAAGAAGGTGCGCCAGAACAGGCTCAGGCCGCGCTGCTGGCGTTCCAGCCCGGCCATCTCGGCCTCCAGCGGCACCGGACGGAGGGGCTCGGCCTGCGCGGACGTTTTTTCCCCGGCCTTGCGTTTGGAAAAAGGAAGTTTCAACCCGCACCGTCCGGCACAAAAACATAACCCACGCCCCAGACGGTCTGGATGTAGCGCGGCGAGGCCGGATCGACCTCGATCAGCTTGCGCAGGCGCGAGACCTGCACGTCCAGGCTACGGTCAAAGGGCTCGAATTCGCGGCCGCGCGCCAACTGGGCCAGTTTCTCGCGCGACATCGGCTGGCGTGGATGGCGCACCAGCGCCTTGAGCATGGCGAACTCGCCGGTGGTGAGCGGCAGTTCTTCGCCTTCCTTGCGCAGTGTGCGGGCACCCAGATCAAAGTTGAAGGGGCCGAAGTTCACCACCTCGTTGTCGCTCGACGGCGCACCGGGGGCTTCTTGCGTCGGACGACGGCGCAGCACGGCATTGATGCGCGCCAGCAGTTCGCGCGGGTTGAAGGGTTTGCCCAGGTAATCGTCGGCACCCACCTCCAAGCCGACGATACGGTCCACGTCCTCGACCTTGGCAGTCAGCATGATGATGGGCGTCTTGTCATTGGCGGCGCGCAGGCGGCGACAGATGGACAGGCCGTCTTCGCCCGGCATCATGAGGTCAAGCACGATCAGGTCAACGGTCTCGCGCAGCAGGATGCGGGTGAGCGACTTGCCGTCTTCGGCCTGGAAGACCTCGAATCCTTCCTGGGTGAGGTAGCGACGCAGCAGATCGCGGATGCGGGCGTCGTCATCCACGACCAGAATCTTGTCGGTACGGCTGGAGCTAGAAGTGGCCATGATCTCTCTCGGCAAATTTGTAACAAGGCCGATTTTGCAGGCCGAAATCCTGATTTCGCGTGATTGACAGGCAACTTTGACAGTCTGTTACAAATATGCGAGGCGTTGAGCGGTGGCGCTCGGAACAATGCGGAGATGGAAGCGTCTAGCTGCTTAAGGGGGCTTTGAACCATGAAGATTCGCCGTTGTTTGAGTTGTTTCCTGTTCCTCGTCAACTGCGCCATGGCGCAGACGCCGGGCGACGTCCAGGGGGCGGCTGAACCTCCGTTACCGCGAGAGCCGCGGCGAGCCGAATTGCGCCAGGCCTTGCAGCCCCAGCGCCAACCGGCGCAGGCGACGCCAAACCCGGTATCCCGGCGGCTATCGCCGCTGGAGCGGCAGGCCTTGCGTCAGCAGCTGCGCCAACAGCAGCCCCAGGGGGCGGGGCGGACGTCCCCCTGACGACAGGCCTCACAATGTGCGACATGTGCCTCGACGAGGCAGGTGGAAAAATGAATTTTGCTATGAAAAAAGTAGCTGCATATCTTGTCTTGACGGCGGCAACGGCCGGTTTTGCACAGCAAAATTCCTTGCCGATGCCACAGAGCGTGGTGCAGCTCTCCGCCACGGCTGCGCTCGAAGTGCCGCACGACTGGCTGGTATTGGCCATGAGCACCAGCCGCGACGGCCCGGATGCCCAGGCGGTGCAGGCCCAGCTCAAAGCGGCGCTGGACGCCGCCCTCGCCGAGGCCCGCGCAAGCGCCCAGCCCGGCGCGCTGCAGGTGCGAACCGGCAACTTCAACCTGGCGCCGCGCCGTGGCCGCGATGGCCATATCAACGGTTGGCAGGGCTCGGCCGAACTCCTGCTGGAGGGGCGCGACTTTGCCCGCATCAGTGCCGCGGCCGGCCGCATCCAGACCTTGAGCGTGGCCAGCGTGGCGTTCAGCCTGAGCCGGGAGCAGCAGGCTGCCGTCGAGTCGCAGGTGCAGGCACAGGCCATCGAGCGCTTCAAGGCACGGGCCGCCGACATTGCCAAGGTCTTTGGCTTTGCGGCCTACACCCTGCGTGAAGTTGCCATCAGCAGCAGCGAGCCGAACCCGCCACGCCCGCGTTTCCTCGCCATGGCGGCCAGCAGCGCTGCGGCCGATGCCCCGCTGCCGGTCGAGGCCGGCCAGGGAACGGTCCTGGTGACCGTGAGTGGTTCGGTGCAACTGAAATAAGGCCGGCGTGAGGCCGTGCGGGGCTGGCGTTCCGGTAATCGTCCGGACGCTTACTGGGCCGCCCAGCCGCCGTCCATGTTCCACGCCACGCCGCGCACATTGTTGGCGGCCGGTGAACAGAAGAACACGGCAAGCTCACCCAGCTCATCGGGCGTGGTGAACTGCATCGACGGCTCCTTCTCGCCCAGCAGCAGCTTCTTGGCCTCCTCGTTGGACAGGCCCAGTGCGGCAGCCTTGGCGTCCACCTGCTTTTGCACCAGCGGCGTCAGCACCCAGCCGGGGCAGATGGCGTTGCAGGTGACGCCGCTGGTGGCGTTTTCCAATGCGGTGACCTTGGTCAGTCCGACGATGCCGTGCTTGGCTGCCACGTAGGCCGATTTCTCGGCCGAGGCCACCAAGCCGTGCACCGAAGCGACGTTGATGATGCGGCCCCATCCCTTGCCGTTGTCGGCGGTACGCATCGCCGGCAGCGCCAGGCGCGTGGTGTGGAAGGCGCTGGTGAGGTTGATGGCCAGGATGGCGTCCCAGCGCTCGGGCGGGAAGTCCTCAATGCGCGCCACATGCTGGATGCCGGCGTTGTTGACCAGGATGTCCACGCGGCCGAACTGTGCCGCAGCGAACTTCATCATGTCCTCGATATCGGCGGCCTTGCTCATGTCGGCGCCGTGGTAGGCCACTTTGACGCCCAGCGCGGCGACCTCGGCCTTCGGCCCTTCGACGTCGCCGAAGCCGTTGAGCACGATGTTGGCGCCTTGGCGGGCCAGCGCCTTGGCAATGCCGAGGCCGATGCCGCTGGTGGAGCCGGTCACGAGGGCGGTTTTGCCTTTGAGCATGGTCTTTCTCCGATCAGGGGATGTTATGGATGAATTAGGATGACGGTACCGCTGTCACATTATCTTCAGTCACAAGATTTCACCATGTCCGAGCCTACGCTGAACTACGTATCCTGCCCCGACGCCCATGGCGGCCACCGCATGGCGTACTGGCAGTGGGGCAAACCGCAGGCTGGGCATGTGGTGATGTGCGTGCACGGTCTGGCGCGCCAGGGCCGCGACTTCGATGTGCTGGCGCAAGCCCTGTGCGCCCGCGGCGGAGACGATGTGCGCGTGGTCTGCCCCGACGTGGTGGGCCGCGGCCGCAGCGACTGGCTCAAGGACCCGATGGGTTACCAGCTGCCGGCCTACGCGGCCGACATGCTGGTGCTGCTCCAGCAACTGCAGCCGGCCACGCTCGACTGGGTCGGTACCAGCATGGGCGGGCTGATCGGCCTGGGGCTGTGCGGCCAACCCGAGTTGCCGTTGCCGGTTCCAATCCGGCGCCTGGTGCTCAACGATGTCGGCCCGGTGGTCGAGTGGCAGGCCGTGCAGCGCATCGGCAGCTACCTGGGGCAACCGGTTCGCTTCCAGTCGCTGGAACAGGCGGCCGACGCCCTGTGGGTCATCTCGTCGAGTTTCGGGTCGCACACGCGCGAGCAGTGGCTGGCCCTGACACGCCCCATGCTGAAGCCGGCTGCTGACGCGCAGGGTGGGTTCGTGCTGCATTACGACCCAGCCATCGCCGTGCCGTTCCGGGCCCTGACGCAGGCGTCGGCGGCCCAGGGCGAAGCCGTGTTGTGGCGCCTGTATGACGCCATCCGCGCCAGAACACTGCTGATTCGCGGCGCACAGTCCGATCTGTTGTCGCTGGAGACGGCGCAGACCATGACGCAACGCGGCCCCAAGGCCCGGTTGGTGGCGTTTGCCGGTGTCGGCCATGCGCCGACCCTGATCGCGTCCGATCAAGTGCAGTTGGTCAGCGATTTCCTGCTCGGCGAAGAATGAGTTACCCATGAAAAGCCACGCTGCCGAACATCAAAACGCAGAGCCGCTGCCGCAAGTCATTGCCGCCACGGCGCACAGCCTGCCCGAGCAGGACCATGCGCTGGCACGCGCGCGCGCCTTTGCCGAGCCGTTGCTGGCCGGCGAGACGCTGGACACCGGCGAAAACATGCTGGCCCATGCTGACGCAGTGGCCGCCATCCTCAAGACCATCGGCGGCTCGGAGGCCATGCAGGCCGCCAGCTACCTGGTTTATGCCTGCGCCCACCTGAACAAGCCGCAGGAAGTGATCGCCAAGGCCTTCGGCGACAGCTTTGCCGAACTGGCGGTGGAGACCACCAAGCTGGTGCAGGTGCAGCGCCAGGCGCGTGCGGCCCAGGTCGCCGCCTCGCGTTCGGGCACGCCGGTGCCGATGGCGCAGACCGCCGCCGCCCAGACCGAGAACGTGCGCAAGATGTTGCTGGCCTTCTCGCGCGACCTGCGCGTGGTCATGCTGCGCCTGGCCTCGCGCCTGCAGACGCTGCGCCACTTCGCCGCCACCAAGCTGCCGGTGCCGCCGGGCCTGGCGGCCGAGTCGCTGCTGGTGTTCGCTCCGCTGGCCAACCGGCTGGGCATCTGGGAGGTCAAGTGGGAGATGGAGGATCTGTCCTTCCGTTTTCTGGAGCCCGATACCTACAAGGCGGTGGCGCGGCTGCTCGACGAGAAGCGCATCGAGCGCGAGGCCTATGTCGAGCACCTGCGCACCCGGCTGGAGTCCGAACTGAACGCCCAGGGCATTCATGCCCGGGTCCAGGGCCGGCCCAAGCACATCTACAGCATCGTCAAGAAGATGCGCGGCAAGTCGCTCGGCTTCGACCAGGTCTACGACGTGCGGGCGCTGCGCATCGTGGTCAACTCCATCCCGGACTGCTACGCAGCCCTGAGCTGGGTGCACAGCCAGTTCCAGCCGGTGACGGAAGAGTTTGACGACTACATCGCCAAACCGAAACCGAACGGCTACCAGTCCTTGCACACCATCGTGCGCGATACCGAGGGCCGACCGATCGAGATCCAGATCCGGACCCAGGCCATGCACGAGCATGCCGAGCACGGCGTGGCCGCGCACTGGGCTTACAAGGAGGCCGGCGCCAAGGGCTACGCCGGCGTCTCGGCCAACAGTTCCTACGATGCCAAGATCGCCGTGCTGCGCCAGCTGCTGGCCTGGGAGCGCGATCTCTCCGGGCCGCAACAGGGGCAGGGCGTCTTCGAGGACCGCATCTATGTACTCACGCCCGATGCCGCCATCGTTGAGTTGCCACAGGGTGCCACACCGGTGGACTTCGCCTACAGCGTGCACACCAATCTGGGCCACCGTTGCCGCGGTGCGCGCGTTGACGGTGCCCTGGTGCCGCTCAGCACGCCGTTGAAAAACGGCCAGACAGTCGAGGTGGTGGTTGCCAAGGAAGGCGGCCCCTCGCGCGACTGGCTCAACCCCGAACTCGGCTTTCTGGCCAGCCCGCGCGCCCGCGCCAAGGTGCGAGCCTGGTTCAATGCCCAGGCCATGCATGAGACGGTGGCACGCGGCCGCGAGGCGGTGGAAAAACTGCTGCAGCGCGAGGGCAAGACCGCCATCAAGCTGGAGGACCTGGCCTCCCAACTGGGCTTTGGCTCAGCCGACGCCCTGTTCGAAGTGGTGGGCAAGGACGAGTTTTCCCTGCGCAACATCGAGACCCTGTTGCGCCCGCCGGCACCGCCGGCCACGCAGGACGAACCGACCCTCAGGAAGTCCAAGAGTGACGGCAGCTTGCGCGGTGGCGTGCTGGTGGTGGGGGTCGACTCGCTGCTGACGCAGCTTGCCAAATGCTGCAAACCGGCACCGCCCGACGAGATCCGCGGCTTCGTCACGCGTGGCAAGGGCGTCAGCGTGCACCGGGCCGACTGCGCCAACCTGCGCGAGATGGCTGCGCGCAACGCCGAGCGCGTGATTGAGGTCGAATGGGGCCGCTCCAAGAGCGGCGAGCCGGCGCTGTATCCGGTGGATGTGACGGTGGAAGCAGCCGACCGCCAGGGGCTGCTGCGCGATATCCTGGAAGTGTTCGCGAAGGAAAAGCTCAACGTCATCGGTGCGCAGACGCAGACCATCAAGAGCGTGGCCTGGATGACGTTGACGGTCGAGGTGGCGGATTCCGGCCGGCTGGGCAAGGTGCTGGGGACGGTGGCCGGCTTGGCCGGGGTGCGGTCGGCGCGGCGGCGGTAGTCGGTTACCGGAGCGAAAGGCGGGCAAAAGCTACTTGCGCTTGCCTTTGCCCAGAATGCTCCCCAGTACCCCGCGAATGATCTGCTGCCCGACTTCACGCCCGATGGCGCTGGCGGCGCTCTTGATGAGTTGTTCGCCGGCGCTGGCGCGGGTGCGCTTTTGTCCGCCGCCAAGCAGGCCACCCAGGGTGTCGAGCAAGCCACCGCCGGAGGACGCCTGTTCCTGTGCGGGCGTTTCGGCCTGGCCCATGCGCGCCTGTGTGCGGCCGGACAGCAACTCAAAGGCCGATTCGCGGTCGACGGTTTTTTCGTACACGCCGGCTACCATGGACCCAGCGATCAGGGCCTTGCGCTGCGCGGGCGTGATGGGGCCGATCTGGCTGCCCGGCGGCAGCACATAGACCCGTTCGGTGATGCCGGGGCGGCCCTTGTCGTCCAGGAAGCTCACCAGTGCTTCGCCCACGGCCAGTTCGGTGATGGCGGTGGCTATGTCGAGCTTCGGGTTCTGCCGCATGGTGTCGGCGGCCGACTTGACGGCTTTCTGGTCGCGCGGCGTGAAGGCGCGCAGGGCGTGCTGCACGCGGTTGCCGAGCTGGCCGAGCACGCTGTCCGGGATGTCGAGCGGGTTCTGGGTGACGAAATAGACGCCCACACCCTTGCTGCGCACCAGCCGCACCACCAGTTCGATGCGCTCCAACAGGGCCTTGGGCGCGTCGTTGAAGAGCAGGTGGGCTTCGTCGAAGAAAAACACCAGCTTGGGCTTGTCCAGGTCGCCCACTTCGGGCAGGTGTTCGAACAGCTCGCTCAGCAGCCACAGCAGGAAGGTGGCGTACAGGCGTGGCGCGTTCATCAGCTTGTCGGCGGCCAGGATGTTGACGACACCGCGACCCTGACCATCGGTCTGCATGAAGTCGACGATGTTGAGCATGGGTTCGCCGAAGAACTTGTCGCCGCCCTGGGCTTCGATCTGCAGCAGGCCGCGCTGGATGGCGCCGATGCTGGCCGCGCTGATGTTGCCGTACTGGGTGGTGAACTGCGAAGCGTTGTCGCCCACGTGCTGGCACATGGCGCGCAGGTCCTTCATGTCGAGCAGCAGCAGGCCCTGGTCGTCGGCTATTTTGAATACCAGCTGCAGCACGCCTTCCTGCGTCTCATTGAGGTTGAGCATGCGGCCCAGCAGCAGGGGGCCGAGGTCGCTGACCGTGGCGCGTACCGGGTGGCCCTGTTCGCCGAACACGTCCCACAGGGTAGTGGGACATGCTATCGATTCAGGAGCGGTTAATGCCCGTTCTTTCAGGACTTGGGCCAGTTTTTCTCCAATAACACCGGCTTGCGAGATGCCGGTGAGGTCGCCCTTGACGTCGGCCATGAAGACCGGCACGCCGATGCGCGAGAAGCCTTCGGCCAGGGTTTGCAGCGTGATGGATTTGCCGGTACCGGTGGCGCCGGTGATCAGGCCGTGGCGGTTGGCCTTGTCGGGCCGGATGAAGCATTGCGTCTCGTTGTGCCGGGCAATCAGGATCGAATCAGCCATTGCGTTCTCAAAAAGTACAATTCACTCCCCATAGCGTAACGAACTTTTAAGGAATCCCCATGGCTGGACACAGTAAATGGGCCAATATTCAGCACCGTAAGGGCCGCCAGGACGAGAAGCGCGGCAAGATCTGGACCCGCATCATCCGTGAAATCACGGTGGCGGCACGCGCCGGTGGCGGCGACCCGGCAGCCAACCCGCGCCTGCGCCTGGCCATCGACAAGGCCAAGGCCGCCAACATGCCGGCTGACCGCGTCAAGTACAACATCGACAAGGCGACCGGCAACCAGGAAGGCGTGCAGTACGAGGAAATCCGTTACGAGGGCTACGGCATCGGCGGGGCGGCCATCATTGTGGATACCATGACGGACAATCGCGTGCGCACCGTGGCCGAGGTACGCCATGCCTTTTCCAAGCATGGCGGCAACATGGGCACCGAAGGCTCGGTGGCGTTCCAGTTCAAGCATTGTGGGCAATTGATCTTCGCACCGGGTACCTCTGAGGACAAGGTGATGGAAGTGGCGCTGGAAGCCGGCGCCGAGGACGTGGTGAGCGACGACGATGGTGCGGTCGAGGTGTTGACGGCACCTGGCGACTTCGAGGCCGTGAAGAACGCGCTGGAAGCTGCTGGCCTCAAGCCCGAGGTGGCCGAGGTGACCATGCGACCGGAGAATACGATCGAACTCAGCGGCGATGACGCCGCCAAAATGCAGAAACTGCTGGACGTATTGGAAGACCTGGACGATGTGCAAGAGGTCTATCACAACGCTGGGCTGTGATTGAACACCCCCAGGCTGCGCAAAGGACGTGTCGCTCCGCCACCCCCCTTGCAGGGGGCGGACACCAGTGGCCCGGCCAAGCCGGTTCCACGGTGTCCTCTGGACTGATTAGGTTTGCGTGCCTGCATACTGGGCTAAAGGCGAAACAAGGTTTGATATGAAAGTACTCGTGATTGGTGGCGGCGGCCGGGAACACGCACTGGCCTGGAAACTGGCCCAGTCTCCCAAGGTGCAGGTGGTCTATGTGGCGCCTGGCAACGGGGGCACGGCGCGTGATGCGCGCCTGCAGAACGTGCCGATCACGGACGTCAAGGAGCTGCGGGTCTGGGCGCAGGCCGAAAAGATCGGCCTCACGGTGGTGGGGCCCGAGGCGCCGCTGGCAGCCGGCGTGGTGGACGAGTTCCGCGCGCACGGCCTGCGGGTGTTCGGCCCGACCCAGGCGGCAGCACAGCTGGAGAGTTCCAAGGCCTTCTCCAAGGTCTTCATGAAACGCCATGGCATTCCGACCGCCGAGTACGAGACCTTCTCCGACCCGGTGGCAGCGCATGCCTATGTCGACAAGATGGGCGCACCCATCGTGGTCAAGGCCGACGGGCTGGCGGCTGGCAAGGGTGTGGTGGTGGCCATGACGCTGGCCGAAGCCCACGAGGCGATCGACTTCATGCTGCTGGACAACAAGCTGGGTGTGAGCCACAACGAAGGCGGCGCGCGCGTGGTGATCGAGGAATTCCTGCAGGGCGAGGAGGCCAGCTTCATCGTGCTGTGCGACGGCAAGAACGTCACGGCCCTGGCCACCAGCCAGGACCACAAGCGCCTGCTCGACGCCGACCAGGGGCCCAACACCGGCGGCATGGGCGCGTATTCGCCCGCGCCGGTGGTGACGCCGGCGGTGCATGCCCGCGCCATGCGCGAGGTGATCCTGCCCACCATCAAGGGCATGGAAAAGGATGGCATTCCCTACACCGGCTTCCTCTATGCCGGCCTGATGATCGATGCGCAGGGCAATCCCAAGACACTGGAATTCAACTGCCGCATGGGCGATCCGGAAACCCAGCCGATCATGATGCGCCTGAAGAGCGATCTGGTCGATGTGATGCTGGCGGCCACCGAGCCCGGTCCGCACGGCCGGCTGGATCTGGTCGATCTGGAATGGGACCGTCGCTGCGCCTTGGGGGTGGTGATGGCCGCGCACGGCTATCCGATGAATCCGCGCAAGGGTGACGTCATCACGGGTCTTCCGACGGATGCCGATGATGCGATGGTGTTTCATGCTGGCACCGTGATGAAGGACGGCCAGGTGCTGACGTCCGGCGGCCGCGTGTTGTGCGTCACGGCACTGGCTGACAGCGTGAAACAGGCGCAGCAGCGCGCCTACGAGGTGGCCAAGGGCATCCATTTCGACGGCATGCAGTACCGTACAGACATCGGCTACCGTGCCATCAAAGGCTGATGTTCAAGGATGCACCTGAACGATTTCCCCCGGCCCTATCCGGTGCAGTTTGCCGGCAGTGCCTTGGCACGCTGGATTCTGCGGCGTTTGGGTTGGCGGGTTGATTTTGCAGGGCTGCCGGCCATGCAAGGCGTGCTGGCGGTCTATCCGCACACCAGTAACTGGGACTTCGTGCTGCTGGTTGTCGTCAAATGGGCGGTGGGGGTGCCGGTGCGTTTCTGGGGCAAGGACAGCCTGTTTCGCATCCCGCTGTTCGGCCGCTGGCTGCGCTGGCTCGGTGGCCTGCCCGTGCGCCGAACCGCATCGCACGGCGTGGTGGCCGAGACCGCGGAGCAGCTGGCACAGGCGCGCCAACGGCGCGAATATTTCTGGCTGGCTCTGGCGCCGGAAGGCACGCGCAAGCATATTCCGGGCTGGCGCAGTGGTTTTTACCGCACTGCCGTGACGGCGGCGGTGCCGCTGGGCTTGGTACGCGTCGATTACCGTCTGCGTGAAGTGAGTGTGGTGGACTTCATCCACCTGACGGGGCATGAGACCGAAGATTTCCGCCGCATTGCCAGCATTTATGCCGGCGTGACGGGTTGCCGGCCTGCCAATGCGGCCCCCATCCAACTGCTCGGGGCCGATGTACCGCGGACCGAAACCATTGTGAAATGACCATGACCACAGAAACTCCGAATGTCAGTGCCGTGCGCCAGTACCTGCAGGATCTGCAGTTGCGTATCACGGGCGCCATCGCCCAGCTCGACGGCAACGAGTTTTTAGCCGACGCCTGGGAAAAAGAGCCGGGCGAACTGCTGCAGGGCAACGGTCTGACCAAGATCCTGGAAGGCGGGCGCGTGTTTGAGCGTGCCGGCTGCGGGTTTTCGCATGTGCGCGGCCCCAGGCTGCCGCCGTCGGCCACCCAGCACCGGCCGGAACTGGCCGGTGCCCCGTTCGAAGCCATGGGCGTGTCGCTGGTGTTCCATCCGCGCAATCCATATGTGCCGACGGTGCACATGAATGTGCGCATGCTGGCGGCCAAGGGCAAAGACGGACAGGACGCGTGCTGGTTCGGCGGTGGCATGGATTTGACGCCGTACTATGGTTTCGAGGAAGACGCGGTGCATTTCCACACGGTCTGCCGTGATGCGCTCCAGCCTTTTGGCGATGACAAGTACCCGCGCTTCAAGACCTGGTGCGACGAATACTTCTTCCTCAAACACCGCAACGAGCAGCGCGGTATTGGCGGGGTATTCTTCGACGACTTTTCCGAGCTTGGTTTCGACGGCAGTTTCGCCATGCTGCGGGCCGTCGGCGATGCTTTCCTGGGCGCCTATCTGCCGATCGTCGAGCGGCGTCAGCACCTGACCTGGGGCGAGCGCGAGCGCGATTTCCAGCTCTACCGGCGCGGCCGTTATGTCGAGTTCAATCTGGTCTGGGACCGTGGCACCCACTTCGGCCTGCAGTCGGGCGGCCGTACCGAATCCATCCTGCTGTCCATGCCGCCGCTGGTGAGCTGGGCCTACCAGCAGCGACCCGAACCGGGCTCGCCGGAAGAGGCGCTGTATACGAAGTTTCTGCCGCGGCGGGACTGGGTTTGAGCGTGACGCACAAGCGACTCGGTATCTTTGGCGGCGCTTTCGACCCGCCGCATCTGGCGCATCGGGCGCTGGCTGAGGTGGCGTTGCAGCAGTTGCAGCTCGATGAGTTGCGCGTGCTGCCGACCGGGTACGCCTGGCACAAGCGCCGGCAACTCACGCCGGCGGAGCACCGCCTGGCGATGGCCGAAATGACCTTTGCCGGGCTACCCGGGCTGGTGCTTGACGACCGTGAGATTCGACGCGAGGGGCCATCCTACACGCTCGATACCTTGCGCGAACTGCACGCCGAGCAGCCTGAAGCCGAGTTGTTCCTGGTCATGGGCAAGGATCAGGCCGATGTACTGCCGAGTTGGCGCGACTGGCAGGAGATTGTTCATCTTGCTATAATTTGTGTAGCTGATCGCGATGGATTGACGGGCCGAGAGACCCGATTTGTACCCCCGCCCGAGATGGCGGCGCGCTTTCGCAAGCTGCACATGCCTGCCATGGACATCAGCGCCACCGGCATCCGCACCCGGGTGGCGAGCCAGCAAGGCATCGCCCCTCTGGTCTGCGAGCCCGTTGCGCGCTATATTGAAGACCATCACCTTTACACGACCTCTTGATGACTACAGAAACCGCTGCCAAAAAAGACATCCAAAAACTCCAGCGCGCCATCGTCGATGGTCTGGAGGACGTGAAGGCGCAGGACATCCAGGTGTTCAATACCGAGCACCTCTCGCCGCTGTTCGAGCGCGTGATGATCGCTTCCGGCACATCCAACCGCCAGACCAAGGCACTGGCGGCCAGTGTGCGTGATGCCGTGCGTGGCGCCGGTTTTGCCAAGCCGCGCATGGAAGGCGAGGACAACGGCGAGTGGATCATCGTGGACTGCGGCCAGGCCGTGGTGCACATCATGCAGCCCAACATCCGCCAGTACTACCACCTGGAAGATCTGTGGGGCGAGAAGCCGGTGCGCCTGAAATTCGGTGCCGACAAGCCGGCCGCCAAAACGCCGGCCAAGACCAGCGCCGAAGCCAAACCGACCACGCTCAAGCGGTCGAGCGCTGCCAAGAAGGGCGTGACCGAGGTTTTCCCGTCCAAGGCGCAGGAAAAGAAGGCTGCTGCCAAGAAGGCGGCCGCCAAACCGGCAGCGAAAGCCCCGGCGAAGAAGGTCGTTGCCGGCAAGTCGACCGGCGTTACCAAGGCGGTAGCCAAAGCGCCGGCCAAGACGAGTGCCAAGGCTTCGGCGAAGAAGACCGCTGCACGCAAGGCCTGATACCGGATACGAGGACGGAAAGGCCTGCATGAGGCTGCTGATCGTGGCCGTCGGCCAGCGGGTGCCGGACTGGGCCCAGACCGCCTGGGATGACTATGCCAAGCGTTTCCCGCCAGAGCTGCGGGTCGAGCTCAAGGCGGTCAAGACCGAGCCACGCGGCTCGAAAACGCTTGAGCAGCTCTATGCTGCCGAGCGCACCCGCATCGAGGCTGCCATCCCCAGGGGAACCCGCATCGTGGCGTTGGACGAGCGCGGCACGGCGCTGACGACGGTTGCGCTGGCGTCCAAGCTCAAGGCCTGGCAGCTTGGAGGTGATGATGTAGCGCTGGTGATCGGCGGGCCGGACGGCCTCGATCCGGCATTTCGCCAGTCCGCGCACGAGCGCATCCGCTTGTCCGACCTGACGTTGCCGCATGCCATGGTGCGTGTGCTGCTGGTCGAGCAGCTCTACCGCGCCTGGTCGATCAACGCCAACCATCCTTACCACCGCGAGTGAATACGGTTTGATGCATGCCTGATTTCATCTACCTTGCTTCTCAAAGTCCGCGCCGGCGCCAGTTGCTGGAACAGTTGGGCGTGCGTCACGAGCTGCTGCTGCCCGATGCGCAAGAGGATGCAGAAAGCCTGGAAGCCGTGATGCCCGGCGAGACCCCCATGGCCTATGTACAGCGCGTAACCCCGCTCAAGCTCGATGCCGCCCTGAAGCGCTTGAAGAGGCGCGGACTGCCGGTTGCGCCTATCTTGTGTTCAGACACTACGGTGGCGCTGGGGCGCCGGATCTATGGCAAACCAGTCGATGCCAAGGATGCCGCACGCATGCTGGGCGAACTGGCCGGGCGTACCCACCGCGTGCTGACCGCCGTGGCGCTGGGCACGGCACGGCGCCGAGAGCAGGCGCTGAGCGTGTCGCGCGTGACCTTTGCCGACATGAACCGACGGCAGATTGCCGCCTACGTGGCCGGTGGCGAACCCATGGGCAAGGCCGGCGCCTATGCGGTACAGGGCCGGGCAGCAGCCTTCATTTCGCATATTTCAGGCAGCTACTCTGGCATCATGGGCTTGCCTGTCTACGAGACGGCACAATTGTTAAGTTCTTTCGGATTCAAAATCTAATTCAGCTTCAACCATGTGGCCCATCAGCTCCGACTTCTGGATGACAGCTTCGCCAATTGCAGGACACCACGGAACCGGCGCAGCCGGGCCGCTGGTGTCGCCCCCTGCAAGGGGGGTGGCGAAGCGACACGAAGTGCGCGCAGCCTGGGGGTGTTCCTAGTATGCAAGAAGACATCCTGATCAACTGGTCGCCGCAGGAAACGCGTGTTGCCGTGGTGGAAAACGGTGCCGTGCAAGAGTTGCACGTCGAACGCACCTACGAGCGCGGTTTGGTAGGCAATATCTATCTCGGCAAAGTGGCTCGGGTGCTGCCGGGCATGCAGTCGGCCTTCATTGACATCGGTCTGGAACGCGCCGCCTTCCTGCACGTGGCCGATGTCTGGCATCCGCCAGCGGAAGGTGAATCGCTCAGTGCCTCGCGCGCGGCACAGCCACAGATTCCGATCGAGAAACAGGTGTTCGAGGGCCAGGCACTGATGGTGCAGGTAATCAAGGATCCGATCGGCACCAAGGGCGCACGCCTGTCGACTCAGGTCAGCATTGCCGGCCGCCTGCTGGTGTTCTTGCCGCAGGACGAGCACGTCGGGGTGTCGCAGAAGATTCCTGCGGACCAGCGTGATGAACTGCGCGGGCGGCTGCAGGCGCTGGTGGGCGAGCAGGGCGGTGGCTTCATTCTGCGCACGAACGGCGAGGATGCGTCGGATGCCGAGCTGGCCGACGACATCGCCTATCTGCGCAAGACCTGGGCACGTATCAAGGAAGCGTCTCTGCGCCTCGCCCCTAAATCGCTATTGCATCTCGATTTGAATCTGCTGCAGCGCGTGTTGCGCGACTTGGTGAGCGAATCAACGCAGTCGATCCGGGTCGATTCGCGTGAACAGTTCGAAGCGCTGCGCGCCTTCGGCCGCGAGTTCATGCCGACGGCTGCCGAGAAGCTGCAGCACTACAAGGGTGAGCGTCCGATCTTCGACCTGTTCTCGATCGACGAGGAGATTGCCAAGGCCCTGGGACGGCGCGTCGATCTCAAGTCCGGCGGTTACCTGATCGTGGACCAGACCGAAGCGCTGACGACCATCGACGTCAATACCGGCGGCTTTGTCGGGGCACGCAACTTCGACGACACGATCTTCAAGACCAACCTGGAGGCGGCGCAGGCCATTGCGCGGCAACTGCGTCTGCGCAACCTGGGAGGCATCATCATTGTCGATTTCATCGACATGGCGCGCGAAGACCATCGCGAGGCGGTGCTGGCAGAGTTCCGCAAGCAACTGGCACGCGACCGCGTCAAGATCATGGTTGGCGGCTTTTCCCAGCTCGGGTTGCTGGAGATGACGCGCAAACGTACGCGCGAGTCGCTGGCGCACATGCTGTGCGAACCCTGTCCGACCTGCGAAGGCAAGGGCATCGTCAAGACCGCACGCAGCGTCGCCTATGACATCCTGCGCGAGATCCTGCGGGAGGCGCGGCAGTTCAATCCGCGCGAGTTCCGCGTCGTGGCGGCGCCCAAGGTGATCGAATTGCTGCTGGACGAAGAGAGCCAGCATCTGGCGGGCCTGAGCGAATTCATCGGCAAGCCGGTTTCGTTGCAGAGCGAGACGGCGATGGGGCAGGAACAGTACGACATCGTGCTTCTTTGAGTCATGCGCATTGCCGTCATCAGTCGTGTGTTTTCTAAAGCAGGCGGCGGGGCCGAGAGCTATTCCGTCGCGCTGGTGCAGCAACTCGCAACGCGACACGAGATCCATGTATTCGCGCAGGAGTCGAATCAGCCGGTGCCGGGCGTGACCTATCACCAGGTGTTTTGCCTGAGTCGCAAGCCGCGCTGGATCAACCAGCTTTTGTTTGCCATTGCCACCTGGTGGCGCACGCGCACAGGTTTCGATGTGGTGCACTCGCACGAGAACACTTGGCATGGCCAGATTCAGACCATCCATGTGCGGCCGACACGCTACAACCTGTTCCACGACCGCCGCGGTATACGCTTATGGCTGCGGTGGGCCAAGGTGCTGCTGAGTCCGCGCCTGATCACCTACGTCTGGCTGGAGGGTGCACGTTTCAGCCCAGCGCCGACGCGTCGCGTGGTGGCCACTTCCGAGACCCTTAAAGGCGAGTGTGAACAGGCCTATCCGGCCAGCCGTCAAGTGCTGTCGATCGTCACGCCTGGCACCCATCTGCCGCAGGACACGCTGACGCGTGCTGCAGCGCGCCGCCAGCTCGATCTGCCGCCGGAAGCTCCGCTGTTGCTCTTCGTGGCCAACGACTATGCGCGCAAAGGGCTTGATACCTTGTTGCGGGCCTTGGCGAAATTGGCCCCCGAGGTGCAGCTGGCCGTGGCAGGCAATCCAGCACCCATTCCGCGCTACCGGCAGCTGGCAGCGCAACTGGGGCTGTCGGGGCGGGTGCATTTCCTCGGCTCACGCAACGATCTGACGCCGGTCTATCTGGCTGCCGACTGCCTGGTCCACCCCACGCTGGAAGACAGCTTTGCCATGGTGGTGCTCGAAGCCATGGCGCACGGGCTGCCGGTGGTGGTCAGCGGCCCGGCGCATTGCGGCATCTCGCGTCAGCTTGAAGACGGCGTGCAGGCCCTGTTGCTGCACGACCCGCGTGATGCCAGCGATCTGGCCAGTCGGCTCCATACCTTGTTGGCACAGCCGGCATTGACGCAGCAGTTGCGTCGGCATGGACTGGCGTTTGCACAGACGCATTCCTGGGAAAGTGCCGCCCTACAATACGAGCACCTGTATCAACAGGTGGTTTCTTCCGTTTCTTCATGACCGCACCTTCCCGGCAACGCTGGCTGATTCTTGCCCATGCATTCAACATGGACGGCCGGGCAGCCAGCCAGACCATCACCGACAAACTGCCACATCTGCGGCGCGCCGGCATCGAGGTGGTGGTGCTCAGCGGTGTCTCCGGCACGCGGGATGCCGTGATCGAACACCACCAGCTCTGGCCGGCCGGGCCAGCCGGCTTGCGCTTCGAACTGCGACATGTGCTGCGTCGGCGTGTCGGTAGCGGTGCGCTGTATCGCAGTCTGATGGTCCTGGCTTCGCTGGTCCTGTTGCCGGGCATGCTGGTCGAGAAACTGCTGCGCCCGGTGGAGAGTTCCTGGTCCTGGTGGCTCAGTGCCTACCTGAAAGGGCGGGCGCTGGCGCGGCGCCAGCCCTTCGACCTGATCTATTCCACCGGCGGCGCGTTTGCCGCCCATCTGGCCGGCCGGGCCCTTAAAAAGGCTACCGGCATACCCTGGCTGGCCGAGGTGCACGACCCCATGGTGATGCCCGGTTCGTCGCCCGTGACGGCACAGCAGAAAATGCAGGCCGAGGTCGAGAGACTCATCTGCACTGATGCCGACGTCGCCATCTGGTTCACCGAACAGGCTTTGGCCAGCGCACGCCAGCGTCACCCGCAACTGGGTGAACGCGGCAAGATGCTGCTGCCGGGCATTGATCAGCCGTTTCAGATGTTGCCACCGTACCATCCAGGCCCCAAATTCATCATCAGCCATTTTGGATCGCTCTCTGCGACGAGGCATCTGGGGCCGATCATCGCGGCGCTGGAGTTCCTGAAAGACCGCCGTCCCGACCTGATTGCGAAGACCGAACTGCATGTCTACGGCGGGCCGCTTGATCCAGTGTCCCGCGAGAAGCTACTTCGTTCGCCGGTGCGCGACTGCGTGCGCCATTTCGGCCGCATCGAGGTTGATCCGCACAGCGGCGTGAGCGGACGCGAGCAGATTCTTCGCCTCATGCGTACAGCCGACGTGTTGCTGCTGCTGCATGGGGAAGAGCCGATCTGCTCCGAGTACATCCCCTCCAAGCTTTACGAGTACCTCTGGATGGAGCGACCGATCCTGGGCATCGTGCATGACAATCCGCAGATGGCTGGGATTCTGCACTCTCAAGGGCATGTGGCGGTAGCCCCCGGGGGGCAAGGGCAGGGCGTAGCCGTGGTGAACGGCGAACTTGCCGCCGCCCTGGAACAGTTGTTTGATCGATGGCGAATGCAGGGGCTGCCCGACAGCGGCCAGGCCAGCCCCTACACGACGCAGGCGGCGGTTGCCAAGCTACTGGGCTGGGCGCGGCAAATTGATGCAGAGGTGGCTGGATGACGCCATTGCTTTCCCTCGTGGTTCTCGGTTTCCGCAATTTCGATGTGACGACACGGGTCTGCATGGAGTCGCTGCTGCCGTGGCTGAACGATCCCGAAGTCGAGGTGCTGCTGGTCGACAACGGCTCCCCCGACGATTCGGCACAGAAAACGGCGCAATGGTGCGCGTCGCATCCACGAGTCAAATGTTTGCTGAGCGAGACCAACCGTGGTTATGCCGGCGGCATGAACTGGGGGGCTGAGCAGGCGGCCGGCCAATGGCTGTTGCTGGTCAATAACGACACCATTTTCCCGGCCCAAACCCTGGATGCCCTTAAGGCTGTGATCCGGCAGGCCCCGTCAGATGTGGCCATGCTGGGGCCGGTAACCAACGCGGCTGGCAATGGCCAGCGTTTGTGGAAGCCGGGTGCCAGTCATGAGGAGTGGTTGCAGATCGGACGTTGGCTCAACGAACACCCGACACATCAGTTGATGCCGGCTTACCGCTGCGATTTCTTCTGCATTGCGATCCGGCATGATGTCTGGCGTGAACTTGGCGGACTCGATCTCGAGTTTGGTCTCGGCTACTACGAGGATTTCGATTTCAGCCTGCGACTGGCCAAAGCCGGTTATCGGCAGATGATCACCGAAGATGTCTTCATCCTGCATGTCGGTAGCGCCACTTTCCAGGGTACTGCCGCAGCACGGGCGCTGATCAAACGCAACAAGAAATTGCTGCAGTCCAAACACCCTGGCGCCCGTTTCGAGCATACGCGGCTAGGAAATCTGGCGGTATTGCAGCGCTACCGTGAACTGAAGAGTGCAGGGGCGTGGTCCCCGGCATTGGACGCACGTTATCAACTGCGCGTCGGCGCTCTGGAGGGGGACGCTCCGAGAGGTATGGCAAAGCGGTGGCTGTGGAAACGAAAAGTTCGATTGTGTATGGGGGACTGATGGAGAAAGTGTCGACACTGTTCAAGTGGTGTTTCTTGGGCTATCTGGCCATCTTGCCGATGTCTGACACGATAGCTTTACGCAACCTGTTGCTGCTTGTTCTTGTTTGCATTGTCCTTGCCTGCTTGGTGCTGGCGCCGAAGCGTTCGAAGCTCCCCCTGTCCAATGGATTCCGGCTTGTTCCTTGGATTTTGGCGCTATGGGCGCTGTACTTGTTTGTCTTTCCGCTGTTTGCGGTGCAAGCCGATGTGGCTTGGCAGAACCTGAAAGGGCAGTGGATTGAATCCTTGCTTGCATGGCTTGTCGGCTTTGGCGCTGTGATGCTTTTGGGGCGGCAGGGGCCGAGTTTGTGGGCTTTGGCTCTTGCCAGTGCGTTCCCTCTTGCTATCCATTTGTCGCTGTGCCTCTTCGGCTGGGTCGGCTTGCTTGGTGAGGACTATCAATCGCTTGATACTCTGGGTGGCATCTGGCATGCCTTCTCGCGCCAACTTCACACCGGTTTTGAGGCTGTCGGAAAATGGCGTGACTTTCCTTTGGGGTTCAGGGGAATTGAGCCAATGCATGGCAATCTTGGGTATGCAGCCTGTCAAGCGATTGCGTTGTTCGGCATTTGTTTTTTTCTGGCGTGGCGGGAAAGAAATCAGAGAAGACTGTATCTCGCCACGCTGGCCATCGCCATATGCTTTTCAAGCATTTTGATCGCGCGTTCCAGAGGTGCCGTGCTGTTTGCCCTTCTGGTGTTGCTGGTGACTGGCGCTGTCTATCGTTTCAGGTGGAGTCCGGTGTCCATGATGGATTCGGGGATGAAGAAAACAGGCCCCCTGTCTATCAAATGGTCAATCGGGGTAATTGGCGCGTTGTGCATGCTCATCCTCGTCGCCTATCAATCCGTGAGGCACGACGCGAGATGGCATTCGATGATGGATAAGGTCCAACTGGGCCTGTTTCTCGAAAATCCCTTGGATATTCTGTGCGAGGGACTGCCATTGGAGGTTGAATCCAGAATACGTGATCAGCTTGCTGACCATAGTCCGGACTACATTGATGACGTACTCGGCGGACTGAAGGGGCAAGATGGCGGACGCTTATTGCTGATGCGAGCCGGACTGGGTTTGGTGTTTGAGCATCCAAATGGCTTGGATGGCTCCAGACAGTCGTATCAGAAGCTGATGGAGAACAAATGCGGCCATACGCCTCGATTGCATTTTGCCCATTCACACCAATCGTGGATTGATTTGTCGCTTGCGCTTGGCTGGGTGGGGGTGCTGCTATTTGCCGGCGTGATGTTTTATTTCATGCGGCAAGGATGGCGTAGCATGGAAAATTCAAATTTCCTGGCTTTTGGTACGGCCTTGTTCCTGCTCAGTGCCTTCTGGATCACGAGAGGAATGGTGGACTCCGTTTACAGGGAGCACTATCTGCAAATGCAGGCGGTACTGCTGGCTTATGCCTACTGGCGAATCCAGCTTGCAAAAGGCGACAAAACCTTCAGTGTGTCCCCGTCAATTAATCTTTATCCATGACTTCCGTGAACTTGATCTTCAAACATTCAGGACGCTTGGGCGATATTGTTTACGCGTTGCCATTGGTAAAAAGAATGGCCGAGATGCAAGGGGGCCTCGCCGAGATCTATATCCCTTCGGATGTGCCTTCACGTTTGGGGAGCGATGTCTATCATCCCGGCGGCGAACTGATGGTGGGGCCGGCATTGTTCGGATTCATCGAGCCGTTGCTGGCGGTTCAGCCGTACCTCAAAAACGTCCACTTCGTGAAGAGCAGTGAATTGCCGGCGGAATACATCGATCTCGATGCATTCAAGACCAGTGGCCTCAATCTCAAGGCCGGTTTGATCCAGGGCTGGTATCGCAAGGCCTTCGGTGTGGCTTTCCCGCTGGAGGCGCCTTGGTTGTTTCTGCCCGAGGGAGCGGGGCAGGAGGCCGGCCATTCACCAGCGTTCAATCTGCTGATCGGGCGCACCACGCGCTTCTGTAACACGTCCATCAATTACAGCTTTCTGGATGCGATTGAGCAAGTCGGCTTCATCGGTCTGCGGTACGAGTATGAGGATTTTTGCGAGCGCTATGGCCTCTCCGCTGTCCAACACGTTCCAGTGCAGAATGCGCTGGAGCTGGCGCGCAAGATGCACGATTGCAGAGTTTATGTCGGGAACCAATCGGCCAACTTTGCCATTGCGGATGGCATGAAAGTGCCGCGAGCCTTGGAGGCCTTCGAGCCGGTGCCGGTGGCAAGCCCCGTCGGTGGGGTCTGCTTCGAGTACACGCAGACGGGTGCGCTGGGAAGGTTCTTGTCCGAAGTCCTCGGTGTCAGCATCGACACTGGCCCCGACTTGCCCGGGGAATACTGTGACAGCATCAAGCCACAAGACGGTTATCGCCGGCCCTTGAAAGAGCAGTTCAAGCGCTGGCTGAAGAAGCGGCGCGGTGGCTAGTGTCGCACTTCAGGCGCTGAACAGTCGGGCAAATTTCCGGTCGTGCCGGACCAGATAGAGTCGAAGTTTTTCTTTGAGGGCGCGCTTGAGCGTGTTCCTGTAGTAGGCCCCTGTGCCGCCGCCTACGCCTGCGATAACAGGAGGCGTTGGGAGCAGGCAGTGCGAGATGTTCTCTCGGACCAGAATGTCGAAGAAGCTGTCTTCCAAACCGTGCCCCGCACGGGAGTCCATGGTGAGGTGCGCGTTCATGAAATACCGCTCGTACATGCTCAGACTGGCGAAGTAGAAGCGGGTGTCGATCTGCTGGAGCACCGTTGGCTGCAAGGGGGAGAACACATTCAGGAAGACACCGGAGAAGAGAAGTTGTCCATTCCAGTGTTTCTTGCAAGCCTCGAAGTTCTCAACCCAGAGCTTTGACGTGCATTTGGCAAAGCAGCCGGCCTGTTGAATCAATTTCGAGTGCTGGATGGCGTATTTGACGATTTCCCCTTCGCCATAGCCGCGCCCGAATTCTCTGACCTTCTGCTGATCATTTTCGAAAAAAAGCGACTCGATCTGCGCGTGTGGATGCGCTTTCTGAACGACAGGACGGAAGTCGAAGTTCGAACCATCGCAAAGCACGATGGGCTGCCGGGGGTTGATTCTGAGCCATTGGGCAATGGACTCGAGAACGTGATGCAGGCGTGCCTCGGTGTCCTTGAGCTTCACGGCGATGTCATGGGCGACCACACTGGAGGTCAACAGCAGTGGAATGGCTGCAGGTGAATGAGTTTCGACGGGAAACATGCGTTGGTAATTCGGTGGAGGTCACTCTCAAACGCGGCCCAACTTACGGCGAAGACGTCGTGCCAGCCAGGAAAGGAGCGAGCCCCCCTCCTGGGGCCAGTCCATTTCACGTTCCCAGGACGACTGGTAGATGACGCCGCTGTACAGGCGAGCCAACTGTGGCAGGTCGATCTGGCGGCGACGATCTTGATCCAGTTGCCAGGCATAGTGGTAGACCTTGAAAAAAGGCTCACTCGGCAGGAGTGGCACAGCCTTGTACTTCAGCAGGGCTTCACCGTACCAACGCGATTCAAGCGGGGCGAGCCCGATGGCGTCGGCGAAAGACATGCCTTGAGGTGCAAGGTATTCGCGCTCCAAGCTCTCCCACACAGCACGGTGCCACACCATGGGCATGGGGCCGAAGCTGTACGCTTTTCCGCTTCGTTCGAAGAAGGCCTGCACGGTTTGAGCCTCGCGCTGGAAGTTCTCGATGACGCCGGTTTTCTTTCGTGCCAAAGCATCGAACTGCAAGTCATGGGCTTCCGTCATAACGGTATAAGGCGTGCCATCGGGGGTGATGAATTCGTTCGCCTTGAAAGGGCGGATGAACACCGAATCGGAATCGAGGCACAGATAGGTATCGGAGGGCGCCAAGCGCCAGAACTCCGATTTGACGATCTGTTGGCTGACGTTGCCCGGCATGCGGGCAACCGAATCGGAGTCGATTCTGGGACTGGCCTGAAGAATTTCCTCGTCCGCTAACAGCGCGACATCGAGCCCCTGCAGGTGCTCATGGAACAGGGCGCGATCCTGCTGTGGCACAGATACGTAGAAGGGCAGCCGGTCTGCGTTGAAGCGGCGGACCGACTCGGCCAGCCGAATGACCCGTTTCAGGTCCGTGCTGAAGCTCTTGCAGTACAGGCTGATCGGTGGCATTTCTGTTGTGATGCGAGGCGAGAGGGTTGGAATCGCGGTCCGAAGACGTCCGGCTTCTATTTGCCGATCAGCGCGCCGATCAGCCGCTGTGTCACCGGATGGCCAAGATACGGGTAGGGATGGTAGTTGGCTGGCATGAAGATCGAGTGCCAGTCATCGGGCAGTTCCGGGAACAGGGCCCGGAACTCCTCTTTGACGAAGAAAGCATTGACACCCGTCGAGTTGCATGCTGCAAGGAAATAGCCGTAGGTTTTGAGAAGACGGTGGAAGGATGCCAGCGAGGCGCCGAAATACGCTGACTTGTCCCAGCGGTGATCGTCGTCGTAGGGCATGACCCATTCGGTATGGGGGTCGAACGTGCCGTTGTATTCGACGACCATGACGGAAGGTCGAATGCCGTTCTCCAGAACACTCTGTGCAATATGCCAATCATTACCATCGATATCGATTGACATGAGGTCCAAGGAGCGGATGTCGAGTCGAGGCAGGGCGTTGTGCATGATGCCGGCGACATTGTCCCGGGTAATCCAGCGCTGCTCAAAGGCAAGGCGATCCATCAGATTGGCATACGCCAGAGGCTCCCCGCCGAGCCAAATGCCCTTCCAGCCTTTGACCAGCAGGTTCAGGGTATTGTTTTCCGAGCCGTCGCCGACGCCGATCTCAAGGAAGGCGCCTGCTTCACCAATGTTCAGGCGGCGGCAGATCTCGTGAATGATCCCGTCCTCGTCGTTCTGGGAGAATACCTTGTAGCCATGCGCCAGCAGCGGATTCGTCTTGGCGCGTAACGCCCTCACTTCGTCTAGTCGCTGTTGCGTGGCCAGCGTCTGCATCATTTCCGCTGCGCCGGCGGCGATGAGCGGGGCGTGGCGATGTTCGCGCCTGCGTCTCAGTAGTTTGGATATCTTGTCACGAATTCCCATAACGTTCTTTCACTTCTTCTGTAGAGGTGGTGCGCTGGCCTGCATATTCGTTCACCCGCGACGGTCTTCGTAGGAGGTGGCGATCTTCATCAAAAACTGCAGTGGATTTGTGGCCCGCGCCACCATGATGCGCTGCAAAGTATAGGGGTCGCTTCCGGGGCTCACGCGGCCGCGGTGGGTAGTGGTGGCGCTCGTGTATCCCGCCTCTCTCACCATTTGTGCATGCTCCGCGCCGTACCAGCCATAGGGATAGCAAAAATGGCGAACTTCGCAACCCACGGCCTGCTCCAGTTCATGTTTGGATTGGACGATTTGTTCGCGGGCTTCGGCGGCGGGCAACTCGGTGAGCTTGGCATGCGTGCGGGTATGTGAACCGACGTCCATGCCGGCATCACGCCAGATTCGCCAGTCCTCCTGCGTCATCAGCGGTTTTTCCGCGACTTTGCCATAGTCCCAACGGTTGGTGCCGCCTATCAAGCCGCTCACGCCGTAGCATGTGGCGGTAAAACCGTGTTTTTTCAGGACGGGCAGTGCATGTCGCACATTGTTTTGGTAGCCATCGTCAAAGGTCAGGCCGACAACCTTGCCGCGTTTCTCACCCTTCAGGTAGGGCTCAAGATCCCGCATGGACAGGCCCCGGTATCCCAGCAGGCGCAACATACGCATCTGCCAGGCAAAGGAGGATGGTGACACGATCAGACCCCGCAGCGGCGTACCACGCGGCGGCGGTGCGTCGATCTGGTGGTACATGAGGATGGGGATGTGGTTCATGACTGCATCCGGTTCAGATTGGCGTAGTAGCCGCCCCGGGCCAGCAATTCGGCATGCGTACCGTTCTCCACGATGCGCCCTTGATCAAGTACGAGGATATTGTCAGCGTGCTCGATCGTGCTCAGCCGATGGGCAATGACCAATGTGGTGCGGTTCTTCATCAGCGTGGCCAGCGCGACTTGAACCTGCCGCTCGGATTCTGTGTCCAGCGCCGACGTGGCCTCGTCAAGGATCAGGATGGGGGCGTTTTTCAGCAGGGCGCGGGCAATGGCAATGCGCTGGCGCTGGCCGCCCGATAGTTTGGCGCCATCTTCGCCGATGAGTGTGTCCAGGCCTTCGGGAAGCTGCAGGATGAAGTCCCATGCATGGGCCGCCTTGGCAGCCGCGATCACATCTTCGCGCGTATGCTCCCACCGGGCGCCGAATGCGATGTTGGCTGCGACCGTGTCATTGAACAGCACGATGTCCTGGCTGACCAACGCAATGTTGTGTCGCAGGCTGGCCAGGGTCAGTTCCTGCAGATCGATGTCATCAATCAGGATTCGTCCCCCCGTTGGACTGTAAAAGCGCGGGATCAGCGTGCTGATGGTCGTCTTGCCGCCGCCGGATGCACCAACCAGGGCGACCGTCTGTCCCGCGTGCGCCTGGAAACTGACGTCGTTCAAGGCCAGCCGTTCCGAGCCAGGGTAGCTGAAGCTGACGTGCTCGAACCGGATGTCGCCGCGCGCGTGCGGCAACTCGCGCCGGCCGTCATCGGCCTCATCGGGTTCGTCGAGCAGATGAAACACGCTCTCGCAAGCCGACAGGCCGCGTTGCATGATGGGGTTGATGGCGGTCAGCTGCTTGATCGGTGAAATCAGCAGCAGCATGGCGGCGATGAACGAGACGAACCCGCCTGCGGACGCGCTGGCCTGCCCGGTTGTTTGACTCAGCGCGAGGAACGTGATGCTGGCGACCGCAACGGATGCCACCAAGTGCGTGATGGGGGTGAGGGCGGAGGCCGGAACCGCTTCGCGCATCATGGAGCGACGAAAGCTGTCCGTGTTTCTGAAGAAACGCTCGCGCTGCTGTTGCTGGCCACCGAAAATTCGGATGACTTTGTGCGCGTCAGTCGTTTCCTCAATTGTATGCGACATGGCACGCAGAGCCTCGAAGCTGGATCTGCTTGCGGCGCGAATGCGTCGGCTCATGCCCTTCAAGATGAAGGCAATCAGCGGACCGATGGTCAGCGTGATCAGGGTCAGTTTCCAGTCAAGGTAGAGCAGATACAACAGCAGGGCGATGGCAGTAAGCGACTCGCGAACTGCGGTTACCAGCACATTGGTTGCTGCATGGTTCACATTGTCAGTGTCGTAGATCAAGCGCGAGATCAGCTTGCCGGCTGACTGCTCATGAAAGGTCTGGGTCGGCATGGTGAGAATCTTGCCGAACAGCTGGCGGCGCAGGTCGATGACGAGCCGGGTTGAAATCCAGGTCATCAGGTAGTTCGTGCAGAACGACAGAATGCCGCGAATGCTGAAAAGCGCCACGATGCCCAGCGGAATCAGCCACACCAGCCTGCTGTCCCCGGTTTTGAAACCGTTGTCCAGCAAATACTTCATGATGGCGGGGAACACCGGTTCCGTCGCGGCAGTGCACACCATGCCCAGGACGGCCAGGGCAAATACCCGCCAATAGGGTCGGAGATAGCCGAGCAGGCGAGCGTAAAGTACGCGGCTGCTGACTTCAACAAGATGCTTCTGGGTCATGGTTGTTCCCATGCCTTCGGCGCCGATGACGGCGACTTCCAGGCATCACCCTTCTGGATTTCCAGCGCCTTCACATAGCGGTAGAACGTGCCCTCGAAGTTGCCTACTGCGATGACAAAGCCTGCCCAGCCGTCGAGAAAGCCGAGCTTGAAGACGTAATGCTTCATGAAGGACCACAGTCCGTGCCCCAAGGCTGACCACATCGAGAGCTTCTTGTGCTTGATTTTCTCGGCGCCGAGGGTGGAGTAGCGGTTGGCCTTGTGCATCACCTCGCTCATGTTCTTGAACGGGAACTGCCAGATGGCATTTTTCAGGTGGCCAATGGGTTTGGTGGAGTTGAGGATGTAGCCTTCATGCACCGGTTTGAGGTCATAGCTCATGCAGCCCTTGCGAAACAGCTGCGGCTGGCGGTAGTTGGGGTACCAGCCGGAGTGCCTGATCCAGCGGCCCATGAAGTAATTGCGACGCGGCATCCAGTAGGCATCCGCCGCGGCGGGGTCGTTGATGATGGATCGTATCTCCTGGGCCGCCTCCGGGGTGCAACGCTCGTCGGCGTCGAGGCTGAAGATCCAGTCATGCGTGCAGGCGGCAATCGCTTGGTTACGCAGGTCGCCAAACCCTTTGAATTCAACCTGAACCACCCGGGCCCCCAGCTTGGTGGCGATCTCCGGCGTGCCGTCCGTGCTCCAGGAATCCACCACGATCACCTCATCGGCCCAGCGGGCGCTCTCAATGGTGGCCGCGACTTTCTCGGCCTCGTTGTAGGCGATGATGTAGACGGAAATTTTGCGCATCGGGGATGGTAGTATTCGGCGGCCTGTACCGATGGTGCAGGGCGCTGCGAGCGGGTTGCCAACCTCGTAGTCTAGTTCAAAATGGATACTTTCGACCTGCTTTCCGTGGTGATCACGACCTACAACCGCAGCGATGCACTGCTGGCGGTGCTTCACGGCTTGTCGCGCCAGACGGACCGCCATTTCGAAGTCATCGTGGCTGACGACGGCTCGCGCGAGGAGCATCGGAGGGCCGTCCTTGAGTCTGCGGTGGCCCAGGCTCTGCGCGTCGTGCATGTCTGGCATCCGGATGTCGGTTTTACGGCGTCACGCGTGCGAAACCGGGGTGTCGCTGCCGCCAGCGGCCAATACATTGTTTTTCTCGATGGCGACTGCGTCCCAGAGGTCGATTTCATTGCCCGGCACAAATGGCTGGCTCAGCCTGGTTTTTTCGTCAACGGCAGCCGTGTGTTGCTGTCGCCCGAGTTCACCCAGCAGGTGGTGAGCGGTCGTGAGCAGATTTGCGGGCGCTCCCGGGGGTATTGGCTCAGGCAGCGCCTGCGGAGGCACGCCAGCAAGCTCACGGGCTTGTTGCGCCTGCCGGATTGGCCCGGCCGGGTGCAACAGGATTTTTCCTGGAAAGGCATCCGTAGCTGCAACATGGGCGTATGGCGTACGGATTTTGAACGTGTGGATGGCTTCGACGAGTCGTTTGTCGGCTGGGGCCACGAAGATGCCGACTTCGTGCTGCGCCTGCACCACAGCGGCCTGGCCCGCAAGAACGGGTTTTGCGCCACCGAGGTCTACCATCTCTGGCACCGTGAGGCGGCGCGCGACCGCGAGTCGCAGAATGCCCAAACCGTGCGGGAGCGGGAGAAGTCTAATGTGGTGCGGGCGACCTTGGGTTATTCGCAACCGCGCATCAATGACGATGCCGTGATCACAAGATTGGGATAATAGAGAAATGTTGAAACGCTCTTTGTTGTGTTTGATCGCAGGTCTGGCCGTCTTGCCCGCTTGGGCCCAGTTCCGTGTCGAGGTCTCCGGTATCGGGTTGACCCAGTTGCCGATTGCCATTGCGCCGTTCCGCGGCGACGACGTCTCACCGCAGAAGATGGGCGCGATCGTCCAGGCCGATCTTGAGCGCAGCGGCCAGTTCCGCCTGATCGATGCTTCCGGCAGCGGGTTGGACGAAAATGCCCGGCCCGACATGTCGCCGTGGCGCCAGAAGGGTGCCGATTCGCTGGTCGCTGGCAGCGTGACCCGGCTGGCCGATGGTCGCTACGACGTGCGCTTCCGTCTCTGGGACGTGGTGCGCGGCCAGGACCTGGGGGGACAGAGTTATGCCGTCACGGTGGGGGACCTGCGCTTGGCTGCGCACCGCATTGCTGACTTCATTTATGAGAAGTTGACCGGCGACAAAGGCGCCTTCTCCACCCGCATTGCCTACGTCACCAAGGCCGCACAGCGCTACAGCCTGTGGGTGGCCGATGCTGATGGCGAAAATGCCCAGGCTGCGCTGACCAGCCCCGAGCCCATCATCTCACCGGCCTGGTCGCCCAATGGTGCGCAGTTGGCCTATGTGTCTTTCGAGTCGCGTAAGCCGGTGGTCTACGTCCACGACATTGCCAGCGGCCGGCGCCGCCTGGTGGCCAACTTCCGGGGCTCCAATAGCGCGCCCGCCTGGTCGCCCGATGGCCGCACGCTGGCCGTGACTCTCAGCCGTGACGGTGTTTCGCAGATTTATGGCCTGGATGCAGCCGCCGGTGGTGAACCGCGCCGTCTGTCTCAGTCGTCCAGTATCGATACCGAGCCGGCCTATGCTCCCGATGGCAAAAGCATTTACTTTGTGAGCGATCGTGGCGGCAGTCCGCAGATCTACCGTATGCCGGCTTCCGGTGGCGCGGCCGAGCGTGTGACCTTTACCGGCACTTACAACATTTCCCCCTCCATCAGCCAGGATGGGCGTTGGCTCGCTTATATTTCCCGCGTGAGCGGCGCCTTCAAGCTGCATGTGATGGAGCTTGCCAGCGGCAACACGGTTCCGATCACTGAGACCAGCGCCGATGAAAACCCGAGTTTTGCGCCCAACAGCCGCCTGATCGTCTATGCGACCAAGCAACAGGACCGGGAAGCGCTGATGACAACGACGCTGGATGGCAAACTTAAGGCGCGATTGGCCGGGCAGGGCGGTGATATCCGTGAGCCAGACTGGGGCCCGTTCCAGAAACAAAATTAATTAATTCAGAATCCAATATACCCATAGGAGTTTTTAGATGTCGATGAAAAAATACGTACTGATTTTGGGTGCCGCACTGCTGATGGCCGGTTGCGGTTCTTCCGTCAAGCTGGACGATGTGCCGGTGGAGGATCGTTCGGGCGCCTCCGTCGCTGGGGCGGACAGCAATGCCGCAGGAAAAAACGGCGTGACTTCGGTTGATCTCGACAAGAGCAAGCTGGGTACGGCCCCGGTGGGCCCGCGTATTGTCTATTTCGACTATGACAGCTATGTCGTCAAGCCTGAATTCCAGTCCGTGATCGAAGCCCATGCTCGTTATATCAAGGCGGACAAGAATCGCAAGGTGGCGATCGAAGGCCACACCGACGAACGCGGCGGCCGCGAATACAACCTGGCACTGGGGCAGAAGCGTGCCGAGGCCGTGCGCCGTGCACTGGGGCTGCTCGGCGTGGCTGACAGTCAGGTCGAGGCGGTGAGCTTTGGCAAGGAAAAGCCGGCAGTCCAGGGCGGTGACGAAGCTGCTTGGTCCAAGAACCGTCGCGCTGAAATCAGCTACCGTTGAAATCCGCAGGAGGTTCGGCCGTGACTCCTTATTTGCGACTGGCAGCTGCGCTGCTGTTCGGCTGGGCCGCCTGCACGGCCCAAGCTGCCTTGTTTGAGGACGATGAAGCACGACGGGCCATACTCGACCTGCGCCAGCGTCAGGACAGTAGCCAGGAGGAAGCGCGCCGAACCAGTGATGAGATGCGGCGCAGTTTGCTGGATCTGCAAAATCAGATCGAAGCCTTGCGCGCCGATCTGGCCCGGATTCACGGACAGAACGAACAGCTGGCTCGTAGCGTGTCCGAGTTGCAGCGCCAACAGAAGGATGCCATGCAGGGCGTGGAGGATCGTCTGAGCAAGTTCGAGCCCAGCAAAGTTTCGGTCGATGGCCGTGAATTCATGGCTGAACCGGCTGAGAAGCGCGATTTCGAGGCCGCGCTCGGTATCTTCCGCAAAGGGGATTTCGCTGCCTCTCAGACGGCTTTCCTGGATTTTCTCAAGCGCAATCCGCAAAGCGGATACGCGCCATCGGCCAACTTCTGGCTTGGCAATGCCCGTTATGCGACGCGCGACTACAAGGATGCGGTGCAGAACTTCCGCACGCTGCTGGCGCAGGCGCCGGACCATTTGCGTGCACCCGAGGCCGTGCTCTCGATTGCCAACTGCCAGGTTGAACTCAAGGATCTGCGCGGTGCGCGCAAGACGCTGGAAGAGCTGGTCAAGGCCTATCCGCAGTCGGAGGCTGCCGCTGCTGCCAAGGACCGTCTGGCTCGGCTCAAATAAGCAGGATCGCCTAAAATCCAGGGATGCAAGTCTCTGAATTGTCCGCGCTCAACGCGCAAGTGTTGAGCGCCGCCTTTATTCTTTCCGTCCTCTTCGGCGCCATCACGCAGCGTACCCACTTCTGCACCATGGGGGCCATCAGCGATGTCGTCAACATGGGCGACTGGACCCGGATGCGCCAGTGGGGGCTGGCCATAGGCGTTGCCATGGCCGGGTTCGCCCTGCTGGCCTATGCCGGCATCATCGATCCGAGCAAGACCCTGCATGCTTCCAACCGGTGGCTCTGGCTCTCGGCGGCCGTTGGTGGCGCGTTGTTCGGTTTCGGCATGGTGCTGGCATCCGGTTGCGGCAGCAAGACGCTGGTACGGGTCGGCGGCGGTAGCTTGAAATCGCTGGTGGTCATGCTCGTCATGGGGCTGGCTGCATTCGCCACCATGAAAGGCGTTGCTGCCGTTGTGCGCGTTGCCAGTGTTGACCAGGTCGCCATCGAGTTTTCCACCATCGCCAACTTGCCACACCTGGCAGCTTCGGCCTTCGGCGTTCAGCCTGCGCTGATGACCTTGACACTGGGCCTGCTCATTGGGGGAAGCCTGATTGCCTGGGCTTTGGCCGGGCGTGAATTCTGCCGTTTCGACAATCTCCTGGGTGGTTTCGGCATCGGTGCCATCATCGTTGCCATGTGGTGGGTCAGCGGGCATCTGGGCTTCGTCGCCGAGCACCCGGAGACTCTGAATGAAGTCTTTCTGGCCACCAATTCCGGTCGCTCCGAGGCCCTGAGTTTTGTTGCGCCGATCGCCTACACACTTGACTGGTTGCTGTTCTTCAGCGACAAGAGCAAGGTGCTGACTGTGGGCATCGTTTCGGTTCTTGGCGTCATCGTCGGCGCGGCCCTCATGGCCCTGTCCGGTCGCAGCTTCCGTTGGGAAGGTTTCGGCGGCACGGAAGACCTGGCCAACCACCTGGTCGGTGCCGTGCTCATGGGCATCGGCGGCGTCACCGCCATGGGCTGCACCATCGGCCAGGGTCTGACCGGCCTCTCCACCCTGGGCGCTACAAGTTTTGTAGCGATTGCCGCAATCATGGCGGGAGCTGTCGCAGCATTCAAGTACCAGATGTGGCGACTTGAGCGCATGGCCTGAGAGTCGGGCATGGATGCTGGCCGACGCTTCGGTGGTCTGGAACGCCTGTACGGCACAGCGGGCGCGCAGCGCATCCGCGCGGCTCATGTCGCGGTTATCGGCATCGGTGGTGTCGGCTCCTGGGCGGTGGAGGCCCTGGTGCGCAGTGGCGTCGGCAGGCTGACGCTGATCGACCTCGATCATGTGGCCGAATCGAACATCAATCGCCAGATCCACGCGCTCGAATCCACACTGGGCCAGGCTAAAGTGCAGGCCATGCGCGAACGCATTGCCCAGATCAACCCGGACTGTGAGGTTCAATGCATTGAAGAGTTTGTCGAGCCTGGTAACTGGCCAGGCTTGCTGCCAGCAGGCGTGGACGCTGTCATCGATGCCTGCGATCAGGTTCGCGCCAAAACCGCGATGGCGGCCTGGGCCCTGCGCAACAAGACCCTCTTCATTACGGTCGGTGCCGCCGGTGGCAAGCGCCTGGCGCACAAGGTCGATATCGAGGACCTGAGCAAGACCACGCACGATCCGCTGTTGGCACAATTACGCTATCGCCTGCGCCGTGAGCATGGCGCTGCGCGTGATGGCAAGAAAATAGGTATTGCCTGTGTCTTCAGCCGCGAGTCGGTCAGCCAGCCCGATGCCTCCTGTGCCGTCGAAGGCGATGGCACGCTCAACTGTAGTGGATATGGCTCGCAGGTGTCCGTCACGGCCACCTTTGGTCAGTGCGCAGCAGGCTGGGTGATGAATGAAATTTCAACGCGCTCTTGAGGAGAGGGCTAAAAAAACGCTATAATCTAAGGCTTGGCAAAGCAGTAAAAAATGTTTTGCTATGACCCTGATGGGACGTTAGCTCAGTCGGTAGAGCAGCGGACTTTTAATCCGTTGGTCGCGTGTTCGAGTCACGCACGTCCCACCAAATTCAAAGGGCTTGGTTTCGCGACCAAGTCCTTTTTTATTGTCTGTAAATCACGCGATCAAACGGCCAGTTGTCCCTGCGGAGCGTGGTTAACGTTGTGGATATCTCGCTTAACAAGTCGCGCGAACCGCACCAGCCTTGGCTTGCCAAGTGTTGCTCAAAACGCAGGCAGATGGTGAGCAGGGAAGTGCTGCCCGGCCTTTTTTTGCCGGTCTGATGCGGCGCGATAGGTGAACATCCTCAGATATCGACGATGAACCGGAAGGGGCGGAAATAAAAAAGCCACCTCGGAGGATGGCTTTTTATTGGCGTGGATTTCTTTCAGAACTTGTACCCGATACCAAGGGAAAGAATGTTGCCCTTGAAGCTGGAAACCGTACCATTGCCGAAGGTCACGTCATTGAATTTGACGTAGTCGTAACCAGCTTGCCAGAACAGGTTGTTGTCGATCATTGCGCGAAAGCCCAGGCCGTACCCGAGGCCTTGAATCGAGGCTGTACTGGTGCCGTTGCTCGATGTGGCATTGCCCGCCACGGATGAAATCCTGGCAAAAACCAGGACCTTGTTGGTGACGGCGATGCTGGGGATGAGGTCAATGGAATAGCGGTCTTTGGTGTACGCGTCGTTGCCGTTGGCGTAGGTGCCGGCTTTGCGATTGCCGGTGTTGGCCGTCGCCCCCAAACCCAGCAGAAAGTTGCTGCCTAGAGCCCACGAGTACTGGGCCTGCAATCCAAGTCCGGTGCTGTTTGCGCTGTCAGATACAGCGCCAGTGCCGGTCGCGTCGACTGATGATCTATCAAATTCCGCATTGGCGCCGAGACTGAATCCTTCGTGACTCTTGGCTTGTGCGAATGCCTGGGAAGAAGAAAACGCCGCGACAACGGCTGTTAATGCAAAGAGTTTTCTCATAGAACCTCCAGCAAGTTGGGCTAGGAATTCTACTGATTGGGCCGCTGAATTTCAACGCCGCAGGCAAGATTTACTGTAAGTGCCGTTACATCTTGCGATGGCGGCAAGGCGCAGGGCAATTGGAACGTGGAGAAACCTTTGTCACGTTTTAGCCGCAATCAGAAATGAAAAAGCCCCAGCACTTGCGTGCTAGGGCCCATCAAATTTGGCTCCTCGACCTGGGCTCGAACCAGGGACCTACGGATTAACAGTCCGGCGCTCTACCGACTGAGCTATCGAGGAACAAGACTTAAATTATAGCGTGATTTTTTGATGCTTCGCAAGCGTGCCAAATTTTTTTGAACTCATGAAGGCGTATGCGGTGCCGTCATCTGCGACTGCAGTTGAGCCACAGCGGCTTCGGGATTGTCGACGCCGGTGATGGCGCGCACCACGGCCACTGAACCGACGCCACTGGAAAGCACTTGTGGCATTTTTTTGCCGTCAATGCCGCCGATGGCGACCAGCGGGTAGTCTCGCATCAGGCGGGCATAGGCATGCAGCCGGCCGGTGCCTTGTGGCGCCGTGGCCATGCGCTTGAGCGTGGTGGGAAACACCGCGCCCATGGCAATGTAGCTGGGGCTGACGCGGTCAGCGCGCAGCATCTCGGCATAGCCGTGGCTGGAAAGCCCCAGGCGCTGGCCGGCCGCGCGGATGGCGGCGAGGTCGGCCACGTCCATGTCTTCCTGGCCCAGGTGCACGCCGTAGGCGCCGGCTTCGATGGCCGCCTGCCAGTGGTCGTTGATGAAGAGCAGGGACGGCGTGCCGCTCACGGCCTCGACCGCCGCCTGTACTTCGTGTCGGATGGCATCGGCATCGTCGGACTTGAAGCGCAGCTGCACCGTGGGAACGCCGGCGCGTGCCATGCGGCCAACCCAGGCGGCATCGGGCAGCACGGCGTACAGGCCCAGTGCCTTGGGGCAGGGGGCAAAGGCATCGTTGCGTGGCCAGGGCCGCATGCCGAAGTCGGCCGGCTCGTCGGGCCAGGCTTGCGGGTCGAAACGGCCGGTACGCTGCACCATGGCCTGCCAGGCGAGTCCGAGGCATTCGGCATCGATTTCGACAAAGCCCAGGGCCAGACAGGCCTGCTTGGCTGCACGGTAGACCGCGTCGTCGCGCGTGTAGTGCAGCGCGGGCTGGCCCGCGAGGGGCAGGGCGAGGTCTTGATGCGCCGCCACGATGGCCTGTGCGTCGGGAGTCAGAGGTGCCATGTCTATCGCTCTACGGCGTCACGCACAAGCCGCGACGCATGAATGGGTTGAATCGGGGAACGCCGTGGAACCGGCTTTGCCGGGCCACTTGCGTTGGGGGGCAACATGAAGTGTCGCGCAGCCTGGGGGGGTCACTTGGCATGCCAGAAGGGGGTGCCCAGCACCGGTGTGCTGGGCTGGGCCGCATCCTGCTCGGCCATGGTGCCGGAGCGCCAGGCATCGCGTCCGGCCTGGGTGGCCGCGGCGAAGGCAGCGGCCATGACCACCGGTTCTTGCGCCAGCGCCACGGCGGTGTTGAGCAGTACGCCATCAAAGCCCCACTCCATGACCTGGCAGGCATGCGAAGGACGTCCCAGGCCGGCATCCACAATCATGGGAACGTCGAGCCGTTCGCGCAGCACGCGCATGGCGTAGGGGTTGATCGGGCCCTTGCCGGTGCCGATGGGTGCGGCCCAAGGCATGACGGCCTGGCAGCCCACGTCCACCAGACGCTGGCACAGCACCAGATCTTCGGTGGTGTAGGGCAGGACCTTGAAGCCGTTCTTGATCAGCCAACTGGCCGCCTCCACCAGATTCAGCGTATCGGGCTGCAGGGTGTAGTCGTCGCCGATCAGCTCGAGTTTGATCCAGGGCGTCTCGAACACCTCGCGCGCCATTTGCGCCGTGGTGATGGCCTCCTGGATGCTGTGGCAACCGGCCGTGTTGGGCAGCACCGGTACGTTCAGCGCTTTCAGCAACTCCCAGAAACGGTTGCCGCTTTCTTGCGGGGCGGCGGTCTGCCGGCGCAGCGAAGCGGTCAGCATGGCCGGACGGGCAGTGCGCACCGCGGCTTCAAGCACGGCCGGCGAGGGGTAACGCGAGGTGCCCAGCAGCAGGCGGCTGTGGAAGGTTTCGCCGTAGAGGACGAGCGGGTCGTGGGTCGTTTCGGTTTGCATGGTCATCCGCCAGTGACGGGGAAAATGATGTCGATGCGGTCGCCGCTTTGGAGCCGGTGTTCGCCGTATTGCGTTTTTGACACAAACTGCGTGTTGACGGCCGCCGCAAACGGTGGCTTGGCCCCGATGGCGGCAATGGCATCGAGCAGCGTCGCACCGTCGGCGAGTTCGTGTTCGTTCTTGTTGATAAAGACTTTCATGGGTTCAGGCCGGCACGGTTTCCACGTGCAGATCGAGTGAGGTTGCCAGTGTAGTGGTCTGTTCGCGCACCAGTTCCAGTACGGCATCGAGCACGGCCGGCGAGATCATGAAGCCATGCCGGTACAGACCGTTGACCTGCAGTGTGCGCGCGCCCAACTGGCGAATGGCCGGCAGGTTGTCCGGCAGGGTGGGGCGACACTGGGTGGCGATCTCCAGGATACGCGCCTCGGCAAAACCCGGGTGCACGGTGTAAGCGGCGCTGAGTAGCTCCAGTGTAGAGCGCACGCTCGGCGGCGACAGATCGTCACTCTCGATCTCGGTGGCGCCAATGACGAACACGTGGTCCTGTTTCGGCGCAATGTAGACGGCGTAACGCGGGTGGATCAGGCGCGTCGGGCGGCTCAAGGTGACCTCCGGCGCATGCAGGCGCGCCACCTCGCCGCGGATACCGCGCAATTGGGGCCACTGCGCCTGGGCACCCAGGCCGCGGCAGTCGAATACCCAGTCGGGCTGGCCTGCGGTGCCGGGCTGGAAGTCCTGTGGCGCACGCGGGCTGTTCCAGTGCAGGTCGACCTGGAGCGTCTGCAGCTCATGCAGCAGCGCGGCCAGCAACTGGCGGTTATCCAGCTGGCCCTCGCCCGGCAGGTACAGCCCTTGCGTGAAGCGGTGACCCAGGGATGGCTCCAGCTGCGTCACGCCGGCGGCATCGAGTGCCTGCGGCTTCGGCAAGGCCGGCAGCTTTTCCTGCGTGGTCTGCAGTTGGCGGGCGAAACGCTGGGCCTCGGCGGCGTCCTGCCGGTGCCACAGGATGAGGGTGCCGTCCTGCTGGAAGAACACCGGCTGCGACAGCTGGGCCAGCAGCGCGGGCCAGCGCTGCAGCGAGTAGCGCCCCATCTCCACCACGCTGGGCTCGGTGACGGCGGATTCGGCCAAGGGGGCCAGCATGGCGGCAGCAATGCGGGCCGGCGAGCCCTGTGCATCGGCGCTGCCGGCTTCATACACCGTGACGGCATGGCCGGCACGTGCGAGTTGCCAGGCCAGCAGCCGGCCCATGAGGCCGGCGCCGAGTACGACGGAGGAGGGACGAGAAAGATTCATTTCAGTGTTTCCACAATGATTGGCGCGACTCAGCACGCATGAAGTGACCTGAACCAGGAACGCCGTGGAACCGGCTTCGCCGGCCCACTGGCGTTGCCCCCTGCAAGGGGGGTGGCGGAGCGACACGCAGTGCGCGAAGCCTGGGGGTGTTCAGTTTGGCCTGATAATTTTCATCATGACGAACACGAATTTTTCTGCCAACGAAAAACATTACCCGCGCGTGCTCTCCATCGCGGGCTCCGACAGCGGCGGCGGCGCCGGCATCCAGGCCGACCTGAAGACCTTCAGCGCTCTGGGCTGCTACGGCATGACGGCCATCACTGCCATCACGGCGCAGAACACCCAAGGCGTGCGCGCCATCCACGGTGTGCCGCCTGACATCCTGCAGGCCCAGATCGACGCGGTGATCGAGGATATTGGTGCCGACGCGGTGAAGATCGGCATGCTGCATGCGCCCGAGGTGGTGAGCGTGGTGGCGCAAGCCATCCGCCGCCACGGCCTGAAAAACATCGTGCTCGACCCGGTGATGGTGGCGACCAGCGGCGATCGCCTGATTGCGCAGGAAACGGTGCAGGTGCTGGTGCAAGAGCTGTTCCCGCTGGCGATCGTCATCACGCCGAACCTGGACGAGGCCGAACTGCTGCTGGGCCATCCGATCGAGGGCATTGATGGGCTGGAGCCGGCAGCACGCGAGCTGCAGGCGCTGGGTGCGCCCAGCGTGCTGCTCAAGGGCGGGCACCTGCCAGGCAATGAAGTGGTTGATGTGCTGCTGCAGCCGGGACAGCTGGTGCAGCGCCTGGCCTCGTCGCGCATCGAAAGTCGCAATGTGCACGGCACCGGCTGCACGCTGTCGTCGGCCATCGCGGCCTATCTGGCACTCGGGCTGGCGCTGCCACAGGCCGTCAGCCAGGCCCGCGCCTACATCCTGCAAGCAATTGCGGCTGGCGCCGACGTGCGTACCGGCCATGGTCATGGTCCGCTCAACCACGGTCATGCGCCGATGGCGATGCAGATCCTGTCTGCGCCCCGATGACTTCATCACACGCGTCATAACAATCGTTTCAAAGGCAGGGGGGCTGGCGGGCGGCGGGTCAATCGCAGTGGCTGACCTGCCTGTCGGGCCTGCTTCCCTGCGTGAGCATTACCTCAATCAGGTTCAAAGGGACTGTCTCAGTCGCGGTCTGAATAGCCAGACCGCAACACCCCTAGCGAATGTGCTTTCGTGAGCACAGACGAATTTTAGAGCCAAGAAAAAGCCCGCTCTGAGGCGGGCCTTAACTTGTTTCGGCGAATGTTGACCTGGGTCAGTCGAACACCGGTGTTTCCACGCCCAGCACCTTGTGCAGCTTGGGGCTGGTGGTGGTGTATTGCAGGTGGACCTTCTTCTCCGGGAAGATGAAAGGCATGGCGCCGAAGGCGGCCAAGGCGCATTCGTGGAAGCCCGAGAGGATGAGCTTTTTCTTGCCCGGGTAGGTGTTGATGTCGCCCACGGCGAAGATGCCGGGTACGCTGGTGGAGAACTTTTCGGTGTCCACCACGAGCTGCTTGCGCTCGATCTCCAGGCCCCAGTCGGCGATCGGGCCCAGCTTGGGGCTCAGGCCGAAGAACACCAGCAGCACGTCCAGCGGCACCACGCGGGTCACGCCGTCGCCGCCAGTGACCTTCACCGCCGTGAGCTTGCCGTCCTTCTCGTCGATACCGGTGATCTGGCCGACCATGAACTGCATCTCGTAGGCGTCGCACAGTTCCTTCATCTTGGCCACGCTGGCCGGTGCGGCCTTGAAGCCGTCGCGGCGGTGCACCAGGATGACGCTCTCGGCCTTGTTCGGGCCTTCGTTGGTGAAGTTCAGCGTCCAGTCGAGTGCCGAGTCGCCGCCACCGACGATGATCAGGTTCTTGCCGGCAAAGTCGGCCGGGTTCCTGACACGGTAGAACAGCTGGCTGCCTTCGAACTTGTCGATGCCGTCGACTTTCAGCGTGCGTGGCTGGAAGGCGCCCACGCCGGCCGCGATGAAGATGGTCTTGGTCAGGAACTGGGTGCCCTTGCTCGTCTCGACGAAGAAGCGGCCATCGTCCTGCTTCTGCACCACGGTCACTTCCTGGCCCAGGTGGAAGGTCGCGCCGAAGGGCTCGATCTGCTTGAGCAGGGAGTCCGTGAGCTCCTTGCCGGTGCACACGGGCACGGCCGGAATGTCGTAGATCGGCTTGTCGGGATAGAGCTCCATCGGCTGGCCGCCGGGATAGGCGAGCGAGTCGATCACATGGGCCTTGATCTCGAGCAGGCCGAGTTCGAACACCTGGAACAGGCCCACCGGGCCAGCACCGACGATGACGGCATCGGTTTCAATGGGGCCTTCGTGGGCCTGGGCGGTTTTGATCACTTCTTGACTGAGTTTCGGTTCCATGGGCTTAGCGCAGCAGCTCGTTGAGCTTGCCGGTCTTGTCTTTCCACTCCTCCGCGTCGGGGAGGGCGGCTTTGCGTTTGGTAATGCTCTTCCAGGTCGGCAGTTGGGCCAGTTCGGCATTGAGCTTGGTCATGTGCTGCTGGTCGGACGGCACGTCTTCCTCGGCGTAGATCGCGTTGACCGGGCATTCGGGAATGCAGACGGCGCAGTCGATGCACTCGTCGGGGTCGATGGTCAGAAAGTTCGGACCTTCGCGGAAGCAGTCGACGGGGCAGACATCAACGCAATCGGTGTATTTGCAGCGGATGCAGGATTCGGTGACGACGTGGGTCATGCTGTAGTTCTGGAGAAAAAAGGGAAGAAGCCCTTGATTTTATTGGGTTTTGGGAAGTCTTGCGATTGTCGTCCTTGTCCAGGGGAGGGTTGTTGAGATAAGTCAATGCAAAAGGAGGGCTCCGGAGGTCTTGTGGGTGGCGGTATCCACCAGGATCAGCGAACCCAGAACGCGCGAACGGGCGAAGGGCAGGACTGCAATCGGCTCCTGCAGCGCCAGCTCGATATGGCCGATGGCATTGGGTTCCAGCTGGCTGGCGTCTTCCTTGGCCAGGGTGTTGATGTCCAGGCGATGCACGATGCGCTTGACCTTGGCCTTGACCCAGCGGTGGCCGTGCAAGGCCCAGTAGACGCGGCCGGCCACCAGGGATTCATCATCAAGCCAGGCCACGGTGGCCAGCAGTTCGCGGCTGGGCGTCAGCTGGTTGGCGCCGCTGGCTTCTTCAGCCAGCAGCCAGTCACCACGTGACACATCCACCTCGCGGTCCAGCACGATGCCGGCACTGTGGCCGGCTGCCACGGCACCGGGCTGGCGCACGTGGTCCAGCACCTGGGCCACGGTGGCGCTCTGCCCGCTGGGGAAGACGCGCACTGTAGCGCCGGCCTGCACACCACCAGCGGCCACACGGCCCCAGAACACGCGCCGACCCTGGCTGGTGTCGCTGGAGGATGAGAATTTTTCCACCCACTGCACCGGAAAGGCCAGTGGCAGGCCGGTGTCGGCGGCGGTGACGGGCAGCTGCTCCAGAATGTCCAGCAGCGTCGGGCCGCCGTAGCCGCACCAGTTGGCTTGCGTCGCGGCATCGACCACATTCCAGCCCTTGAGGGCGGAGACCGGTACGGTGGCCGTCACCGTCAGGCCGGCGCTTTCGGCAAAGGCCAGCAAGGCGCTGCGGATGTGGGCAAAAGCGAGGGCCGCATCGGCCACGGCATCCAGCTTGTTGACGGCGAAGATGATGGAGGGCACGCGCAGCAGTTTCAGCAGCAGCGAATGACGCCGCGTCTGCGGCAGCAGGTTCAGGCCGGCATCGGCCCAGTCGAGCTTGGTGGCGTCCACCAGCACCACGGCGGCGTCAGCGCTGGAGGCGGCCGTCACCATGTTGCGCGTGTACTGCTCATGGCCCGGGGCGTCGCCGATGATGAATTTGCGGTTCTCGGTGCTGAAGTAGCGGTAGGCCACGTCGATGGTGATGCCCTGTTCGCGCTCGGCGGACAGGCCGTCGGTCAGCAGCGCGAGATCCGTCTCACCCTGGCGCTGCATGCCGGCCAGGTGGTCCTGCAGTACGGCCCGGGTGTCTACCAGCAGCCGGCCGATCAAGGTGCTCTTGCCGTCATCGACCGAGCCGCAGGTGATGAACTTCAGTGCGGATTGGGTATCAATTTGGCCTTTGGCCCCCGTCAATTGGGCGCTGCCAGCTATGGTTTCAGTAGCGTTTGTCATATGAAAATCTTTCAGAAATCAAGTGCCTTCAACCCAAGGACACCGCGGAACCGGCTCCGCCGGGCCGCTGGTGTCGCCCCCTGCAAGGGGGGTGGCGGCCACACGAAGTGGGCAAGCCTGGGGGTGTTTCAAAAATACCCGTCTTTCTTGCGTTTCTCCATCGAGGCATCCGAGGTCTTGTCGTCCATGCGCGTGGCGCCGCGTTCGCTCACCTCGGCCCCCAGGGTCTCGATCACGATGTCGCCGGCGGTGGCCGCCAGGCTTGGCACCGGGCAGGTGCAGGTGATGTCGCCCACGGTGCGGAAACGCACGTCGCGCACCACCACTTCTTCGCCGTCGCGCGGCGGCGTGATCTCGGTCACCGGCACCAGCAGGCCGCGGCGTTCCACCACCTTGCGGGGGTGGGTGTAGTAGATCGAGGGCAGGGCGATCTGCTCGCGTTCGATGTACTGCCAGACGTCGAGTTCGGTCCAGTTGGAGATCGGGAACACGCGGAAGTGCTCGCCCGGGGCCAGTCGCGTGTTGAACAGGGTCCACAGCTCGGGGCGCTGGGCCTTCGGGTTCCACTGACCGAAGCTGTCGCGGTGGCTGAAGATGCGCTCCTTGGCGCGGGCCTTTTCCTCGTCGCGCCGGGCGCCGCCGATCAGGGCGTCGAAGCGGAATTCCTCGATCGCTTCCAGCAGCGTGACCGACTGGTGCACGTTGCGGCTCTCGCCCGGGTGGGCCAGGCGCACAGTGCCGCGCGCCATGGAATCTTCCACGCTGCGCACGATCAGCTCGGCCTGCAGTTCCTGGGCGCGCTGGTCGCGGAAGGCCGTGACTTCGGGGAAGTTGTGGCCGGTGTCGATCATCAGCAGCGGGTAGGGAATGCGGCCGGCACCGAAGGCCTTTTCGGCACACTTGAGCAGCACCAGCGAATCCTTGCCGCCGGAGAACAGCAGGGTCGGGCGTTCGAAGGCGGCGGCGACTTCGCGCAGGATGAAGATGGTTTCTTCTTCGAGCGCATTCAGGTGCGCGTTGCTCAGATGGTGCACAGGGGCGTCCAGTAGTTCGTGTTGTGTGCGGGCGTTCATGACAGACTTCTTATGAATTCAGTGGGCCAGATGCAGGCCGCACTCGCGTTGCTCTTCGCCCTTGGTCGGGTCCATGTAGTCGAAGTTGTTGGGCAGGCCGTGGATCTCGCAGTACTGGTACAGGTCCTTGGACGACCAGTGCAGCAGCGGCGCGACCTTGATCAGGCCATCGGGGTTGATGCTCACGGGGTCCATCTGGGCCCGTACGGCGCTGTCAGTGGCGCGCAGCGCGGTGAACCAGACCTGGGGCGCGGTCTCACGCAGCGCGCGGGCGAAGGGCTCCAGCTTCACCTCTTCTGTGAAGGCGGCGTGGCGCGGGTCGTCGAGCGCGGGCACCGGGCCATCCGCTGCCTCGCGGTGCGCGCGCGAGCGGCGCGGCAGGTAGATGCGCAGGTTCAGCCCGAGTTGCCGGGTTACCTCGTCGGCGTAGCGGTAGGTGGCTTCGGTGTTGTAGCCGTTGTCCATCCAGACCACGGGCACGTCGGGCTGCACGCGTGTGACCAGGTGCAGGATGACGGCCTCAAACGGGCGGAAATTGGTGGTGACGATGGCCTTCTGGCCCAGGCCGAGCGCCCATGCCACCAAGGCGGGGGCGTCGTGGCCGTGTCGGGCGTTGATCTGCGCGAGATCGATGGCGCTGCTGGCGTTCAGGAGACTGCTCATGCCGCACCCCGCGTGAAATAGGGCCGCGGCTGCACGGCGTCGCCCTGGTAGAAGGCGGCATACCGTGCCAGTTGGCGCTCGGCGATGGCCAGGTCCTGGTCGTCGCGCAGCACGGCCGCCGTGAAGCCGCTGCGGGCCATCTGCTGCAGCTGATCCACCAGCACATCGCCGGTGGCACGAATCTCGCCCGCAAAGCCGAGACGGCGGCGCAGCAGGAAGGCCTGGCTGAAGGCGCGGCCGTCGGTGAACTTGGGGAAGTGCAGGTCGATGCGGTCAATGCCGGCCAGCGAGACGTCGCGCGGATCGGCATCGTTCGCGAGTTCAAGCACGTTTTGGCCTTCGGGCGCCGTCGAATGGGCGTGAGCAGCTATCAATTTCATAGTATTCATTCCTTCAGGCGGCGTGCGGGTGCTCGGCCAGCGCTTCGGCGCGGCGTTCGAGGTCGTGGCGCATCCGGTGGGCGGCCTGCTTGAACGGTTCGGCACCGACGCGGCGCAGCGTCTCGATAAAGCGCTCACCCGTGGTGCGCTGTTCGCGGTAGGTTTCCAGCACGGCCTCGATCACGTCCGGCACTTCGGCGCTGGAAAACGAGGGGCCGACCACCTTGCCGGCGCCGGCCGGGCCGGACAGCGTGGTGCCATCGGAGCCGCCCAGGGTGACCTGGTACCACTCCCGGCCGTCCTTGTCGACGCCCAGGATGCCGATGTGGCCGCTGTGATGGTGGCCGCAGGAGTTCATGCAGCCGCTGATGTGCAGGTCGATCTCGCCCAGGTCGTGCAGTTCGTCCAGGTCCTGGTAGCGCTCGGTGATGGCGGCGGCCACCGGAATGGAGCGCGCATTGGCCAGGTCGCAGAAGTCGCCGCCGGGGCAGGCGATCATGTCGGTCAGCAGGCCGATGTTGGGCTTGGCCAGGCCGAGGCGGCGCGCTTCGCGCCACAGTTCGGGCAACTGGTCGCAGCGCACCCAGGGCAGCACCAGGTTCTGGCTGTGCGTCACGCGCACTTCGCCGGCGCTGAAGCGCTCGCTCAGCTCGGCCACGGCGTCGAGCTGGTCGGCGGTGGCGTCGCCCGGTGCCTGGTCCAGGCGCTTGAAGGACAGCGTGACGGCGCGCAGGTCGGGGTTCTTGTGCGGCGCCACGTTGCGATGCAGCCAGCGACCGAATTCCACGTCGTCCTCGGCCGCGGCGCGCAGGATGTGGGCAATCTTGGCGTCGGCGCTCTTGCGGTCGCAGCTGAGGGCCGGCGGCACGAACGAGGCGCTGACGCGCTCGAACTCGGCGGCGCTGAGGGTGTGCGGCGCGCCGTCCTTCTCGATGATGTCGCGGTACTCGGCTTCCACCTCGTCGATGAAGCGCTGGCCTTCGGCCTTGACCAGGATCTTGATGCGCGCCTTGTAGGCGTTGTCGCGCCGGCCCCAGCGGTTGTAGACCCGCACCACGGCTTCCAGGTAGTTGAGGATCTGGTCGCAGGGCAGGAACTCGCGGATGGTGCTGGCAATCACCGGCGTGCGGCCCATGCCGCCGCCTACCAGCACCTTGAAGCCCAGCGTCCCTTCAGTATTGCGCACCAGTTGCAGGCCGACGTCGTGCCAGCCGATGGCGGCACGGTCTTCCCGGGCGCCGGTGATGGCGACCTTGAACTTGCGCGGCAGGAAAGCGAACTCGGGGTGGAGCGTGCTCCACTGGCGCAGGATCTCGGCAAAGGGGCGCGGGTCGGCCACTTCGTCCACGGCAATGCCGGCCAGTTCGTCGGTGGTGATGTTGCGGATGCAGTTGCCGCTGGTCTGGATGCCGTGCATGCCCACGCTGGCCAGCAGGTCCATCACGTCGGCGCTCTTGTCCAGCGGAATCCAGTTGTATTGCACGTTCTGGCGCGTGGTGAAGTGGGCGTAGCCGGTGGCCAGGCGGCTGCCGATGGCTTTGCCGTCGCGCAACTGGATCTCGCCCAGCCGGTTCTGCGCCGCCACCGCACCCTGGAACACCTCGTTCGACGGCTGGTCGTATTCGCGCGCAATGCGCGCCAGCACGCGCACTTGCGCGCTGGAGAGTTCGCCATAGGGCACGGCCACGCGCAGCATCGGCGCATGGCGCTGGATGTACCAGCCGTTTTGCAGCCGCAGCGGCTTGAAATCGTCGCCGCTCAACTGGCCGGACAGATGGCGTTCGAGCTGGTCACGGTATTGCGCGGCACGCGTGTGCACGAACTGGCGGTCGAATTCGGTGTACTGGTACATAAGTGTCAGATTGCGATGAGCTTGAGGCCGGCCCAGGCCAGCAAAACGGAAAGGGCAGAGCGGATGACGCGCTCGTTGATGCGGTGCATCAGGTGCGAGCCGAGCCAGATGCCGGGCAGCGAGCCGGCCAGCAGCTTGGTCAGCAGGGGCCAGTCGACCGAGCCGAGCGAGGCGTGCCCGAGACCGGCCACCAGCGTCAGCGGCACGGCGTAGGCGATGTCGGCGGCCACGATGCGCGGCAGCGGCAGCAGCGGGTAGACGATCAGCAGCACGCTCACGCCGATGGCGCCGGCGCCGACCGAGGTCAGCGTGACCAGTGTGCCAACCACAGCGCCCAGCGCCAGCGGCAGGCCCCAGTGGCGCGGCGTGGCGGCGCGTGTTTCCTGGCCTTGGGCCAGGGTGGCTGGCAGCGCCTTGCCGCGCACCGCCTTGTAGAAGGTGGCGGCAGCTGTCAGCAGCAGGGCAGCGCCCAGCGTGCTGGTCATCAGGCTTTGCAGCGCCGGATTGGTCGGGCCGATGTAGTGCAGGACGGCGAGGGTGATCAGGGCGGCCGGAATGCTGCCGGCCGACAGATTGAGCACGATGCGCCAGTCGATCACGCGGGCGCGGGCCAGGCGGACCGTGCCACCGAACTTGGTGAAGGCGGCGAACAGCAGGTCGGTGCCGACCGCCAGGTAGGGCTTGACGCCGAAGAAAAAGATCAGGATCGGCGTCATGAGCGAGCCGCCCCCGACGCCGGTCAGGCCAACGACCAGTCCGACAAAAAAGCCCGCAAAAACAAACGCCACGTCATGCATGGACGCGACTTTATGCGGGGCTCCTCAGATTCCAAACTACATTTTTCTTGTAGATATATGCGAATTGGGAATATAGGGCGGCTCAGTTCAAGCCCGGCAGCCAGTGCTCCATCAGCGTGGCTTCAAACAGTGCCAGACAGGCCGCTGCATCGACCTGCAGGCCGACCTGGATGCGCGGGATGTGTTCCTCCCAACCAGGATGCGGGTAGGGAATGTGCTCGCGCCGGTCCATGATGGTCTGGCCCTCGGCCAGGCCTTCGGTGGCCACGCGTACGCGGCCGGTTTCAAGCTGGAACAGTTCCGGATGCAGCAGGAACATCACCGCCAGCACGTCGTGGCCGTAGCAGGCTTGCGCCCGCGCGAGTTCCGGTTCCAGCCCGGCGTGATAAGCGACGCTGAAGCGGGCTGCGTGCAGCAGCGTGTCGGTGGCCGGGTGCTGGTGCCTGGCGGCAAGGCGCTCGAACAGTGCCAGCGGCAGGGCCAGGCGCTGTGTCACGTCCAGCCCGAGCAGCGTGAGCCGAAAGCCGGCGGTGAAGATCTGGTCGGCCGCATGCGGGTCGTGCCAGATGTTGGACTCGGCCACCGGCGAGACATTGCCCGGCGCGGCAATGCTGCCGCCCACCACGATGACCTGCTTCAGCAACTCGGGCAGTTTGGGCTCCAGCCGCAGGGCCTGGGTCAGGTTGGTCAGCGGGCCGACGGCCAGCAACGTGACCTGGCTCGGATGGGCATGGGCCTGCTCGACGATGAAGCGTGCGGCGGAGCGTTCGTCCGGCTCGTAGCTGTCGCGCCGGCGCTCGGGCAGGTTGCCCAGGCCGTCGGCTCCATGGACCTCCGGATCGGGCAGCACTTGCGTCTTGCGCGTGGGGGTGTTGACGCCCTCGCACACCGGAATGCGCCACCTCGCCAGCACGCACAGGTAAATGGCGTTGCGTGCCGCTTGGGCCGCCGACACATTGCCGAAGGTGGCGGTGATGCCCAGCAGTTCGATGGCCGGCTGCGCCAGGGCGAAGTACAGCGCCATCGCGTCGTCGATGCCGGGATTGCCGTCGAGGATGATTTTGTGGCGCGGGCTCATGAGCCTTCCATTATTCCCGCTGCGGCCAAGAGAAGCATGTCAGCCTTTGGCTTGCATTATTCTGCTTCAAAATAGATAGCTGCTTGCGCTGTTCTGGCAAGGGCAGGATGCCATTTTGACTAGGAATCCCGGCCTTGCACGGTGGGCCGGCGCCGCGCGTGGAGAAAGCGCGCCAGGCCGGCCTCCACCGGCCAGGGTTCGGCCCCCAGGCGCGCCGCCAGCAGCTCAGCGCACAGCAGCGAGAAGCTCAGGCCGCGCGAGCCCATGGCGGCGCTGATCCACAGGGTCGGCCGGGGGCCGTCTTCCAGCGGCCCCACCAGCGGCAGCCGGTCGGCGCTGACGCAGCGCGTGCCGCCCCAGCCCTGCGCGGCGCCGGGCTCGAAGGCCGGCGCCAGTGCGCGCGCCGCCGCCGGCAGCAGGGTGCGCAGCTTCGTCAGGTTGCGGTGGTGGTGTTCTGCCCCGGTGGCGGGCGGCTGGTTGGCGGCTTCGTAGGTGGCGCCGGCGTACCAGGCCAGCCCGGCCTCGGTCGGCACGGCCGGGATCAGGCCGCCCAGGCCATTGACCGGGAACGGCGGCAGGGCGGCTTCATCACCCGCCTGGCGCAGGCCGGCGGACAGCACGCCGCGCATGTCATGCAGTGGCGGCAACTGCGCGAGTTGCGGCAGCTCGGCGCGCAGGCTGTCCAGCAGGCGCGGGGCATCACTGGCATTGGCCAGAACGACTTGCTCGACACGGGCGAAGACCTTGCCGTCGCGGTCCAGCAACTGCCATTGCACCCCGGATTTCCGCAGGGTGGCCACTTTGGCGTTGCCGCAGAACTGCACCCCCGGCTGCGCCAGCCAGGCCTGCACCAGGCGCGCCGGTTTGATCCAGGCCGCTTGCGCGTGCCAGAGTGCGGGCACGGCGGCGGCGCCTTGATGCCAGGGGGCTTCATCCAAGGGCGGGGCGGGGCGCGAGATCTCGCAAGCTTCTGCGGGCCAGTGTTCTGGCAAGCCGGCGTAGCCATCGAGACGCTGTTCAAGCACACCGCTGGGCGCCCAGTCCTGTCCCTCGGAAAGCAGTCGGCTGGCTTCCTGCAGCATCAGCCGCACGCCAGCGCGCGACAGGCGCGAGCGCGGGCTGTCATCGCTGGAGACATGTGGCACCACCAGGCCGGCCGGCAGGCTGGAGGCACCAGCGGCCGGCAGCGGTGCGGCATCGAAGACCTGCACCTGCCAGCCGCGCCGCGCCAGGGCGGCGGCCACGCTGGCGCCAGCCAGTCCGGCGCCGATGACGGCGCAGCTCGATGGGGTGGCGGCTTGGGTGCGCCATGTCTCGCGCTGGGTCTTGATCTCCCAACGCGGCGCGAATTGCGCGCGTTCGCCCTGGACATCAAAGCCGCTCTGCCCCAGCAGTTCGGCCAGGGCCGGGCTTGGTGCCGTGCTGGCCAGCAGCGTACCGCGCCGGCAGCAGCGTGCCAGGGCCTTGACGCTCCAGCGGTCCCACGGGGCCGCAGCATCGAGCAAGACGGTGTCGGCCTGAAACTGTTGCTCGCGCAGCAGCGGCTGCAACTCGCCCACGCACAGGGTCAGTTCGAGTTGCCCCTGCGCCAGCAGCAGGCGGTGAAAACCCGGCAGCAGGCCGCGCCATTGGCGGGCCAGTTCCTGCACAAGCTGAGGCTGTCCAGACGTGGCTTGGGCTGTGTGTAGCTCGGACAGGCCAGGCGGCTGCGGGGTCAGCGCCACGACGTGCAGCAGGTGCGGCCGTTGCGCATCGGCTCGCCACGCCTGCCAGATGGCGAGGAAGCGCAGCAGGTCGAAGTGGGTGTCGAGAATGCGCCAGACGGGCTGTGAGGCCCAAGCCTGCGGCAGGCCGCCGCGATGCAACAGGGCCGGGACTGTTCCGTGCGCCGGTTCAGTCACGGGAGCTTGCGTGAAATGTGGAGAAGAGGGCGCTCAGGCGCTCGGCGGCACGTAACCCTGGGCAGCATCGGCGCCGGAGCCAAAAAAGTGATTCTCCATCTGGCGTGCCAGGTACTGGCGGGCGCGGGCATCGGCCAAGTTCAGGCGGTTTTCGTTCACCAGCATGGTCTGGTGCTTGAGCCAGGCCGCCCAGGCTTCCTTGCTCACGCTTTCCCAGATGCGCTTGCCCAGCTCGCCGGGGTAGGGCGGGAAATCCAGGCCTTCAGCCTCTTTGCCCAGCTTGATGCAGTTCACCATGCGTGCCATATGCAGCCTCTTTCAAGTTCTCAGATGTTTATGAAATAAGTTACTGAAATCTTATTCGTTCCAGTTTTGAGCATGTTTCAACAGAATCCTTTTCATCGCGATCAATTCACGGATTTGAAAAGGAACAAACATGACGCAACGCCGCAACTTTATCAAGCTTTCATTGGCCTTCGCCCTGGCAGGGGCAGCCCTGGCTGGCCAGGCCCAGCCGGCGCAGACCCTGCTCAACGTGTCTTACGACCGACGCGTGAACTGTATGTGGAGGTCAACGCCGCCTTCACCAAACACTGGAAAGCCAAGACCGGCCAGGACGTGACGATCAAACAGTCGCACGGCGGCTCGGGCAAGCAGGCACGTGCGGTGATCGACGGCCTGGATGCTGGCCGATCGTTACCCCTCGCAACTGTCGGGCGGGCAGCGCCAGCGCATCGCCTTGGCGCGCGCGCTGGCGGTGGAACCCAAGGTGTTGCTGCTGGACGAACCCTTCGGCGCACTGGATGCCAAGGCGCGCAAGGAACTGCGCCGCCTGCACGACGAGCTGCACGTGACCAGCATCTTCGTCACGCACGACCAGGAGGAAGCGCTGGAAGTGGCCGACCGCGTGGTGCTGATGAACGGCGGCCAAGTCGAGCAGATCGGCTCGCCGCAGCAGGTGTGGGACCAGCCGGCCAGTCCTTTCGTCTACGGCTTCCTGGGCGACGTCAACCGTGTTCCACGGCCGGGTGGAGCAGGGCGAGGTGGTGATCGGCTCCGGCCCGCAGGGCGTGCGGCTGGATTCGCCGGAACACCACGACGCCGAGGATGCCAAGGTCTTGGCCTATGTGCGGCCGCACGACTTGGATGTCGAGCGCTACACGCCTGGTACGCAAGCAAATGACGCCGCACGGCCACGGGGCATCGTGGCCCGCCTCAGCCGTGCCATCGTGGTCGGGCCGATCGCCCGGCTGGAACTTATTCCCGAAGATGCGCCCCAAGCCGGGGAACAAACGGTGATCGAGGCGCAGATTCCTGCGTCACAATACCGAAAGCTCGGTTTGGCGGAGGGCGACGTGCTGGTGCTGACACCGCGCAAGGCCCGCGTCTTCGTGGAAGGAAACCAGAATTTTGCTCACGCTGCTTGACACTCATCCCCGGCGCATCTTTGCGCTCATCGCTGCCGTCTGTGCGGCTTTGCTGGCTTTCGGCCTGTACCTGCAGCACGTGGTGGGCCTGGAGCCGTGCCCGATGTGCATCGTGCAACGTTATGCTCTTGTTTTGATAGCGATTCTCGCAGCAGTGACGGCGGCTTCAGCTAAAAAAGGCATCCAGATTGGCGGGGCGACGCTGCTTGTCATGCTGGCCGGTTTCGGCGGCTTTGTCGCCGCACGCCAGAGCTGGCTGCAGTGGTACCCGCCCGAGGTGGTGAGCTGCGGCCGTGACTTCTACGGCATGATTGAAACCTTCCCCTTGCAGCGCGCCATTCCCATGATCTTCAAGGGCAGCGGCGACTGCACGAAAGTTGACTGGACCTTCCTCGGCGGTTCGATTGCCAACTGGTCTTTCCTGTGTTTCGCGGCCATCGGCTTGCTGGCCCTGCTGCTGGCGGCACGCGGGTTCCGTCGCAACTGACGCCGGAACGCCTGATTTGACGGCTCTTTTGCCGTCATTTAATTGCATAAAGTGTCAAATTAATTATTTTTTGCACTTGATTGCATCTATTTTGGGTAAAGCTGCTTCACAGCCTTGTCTTACCCCGTAGGGGTTCTTAGAATCGCAATTTGTTTGGAATGACCATAAGTCAATCCAGCAATAAATCGTACCTGTTCCGAAGTGAACCCCCTGCTCGCGTCCATGGACCGGGCGCGTCGGCCTGGCCCATCGTGCATTGATCTGCCCGGCTCTGTGGCCACGGTATCTTGCCAAGTCCAGGCAAGCGCGACACAAAATATGTCTGCCCCCGGATTGGGGCTACTTGGCATCAGAGGGTTCAGGGAGGCGGAAACAGGCCAATACCCATAAATCAAGTGCTTGATAGCCGAGCGATCCTCGGCCGACCTCTAGGAGAAACTGTATGTTTCGTCTCGCTTCTCTCAGCATTGCCAAGCGGCTGGGCCTGTTGATTGCCAGTGCCATCCTCGGCCTGATCTTGTTGCTGATCTTCTTCATGGTGTCCGAACGCAGCCTGCTCATGAAAGAGCGGCAGTCTGCGGTCCGGCAGACCGTGGAGGTGGCCCACGGCCTGCTGGCGCATTTCCATGATCAGGCCACCAAGGGCAAGCTGTCCGAGGACGAGGCCAAGCAGCGCGCGCTGGAGGCCATCAAGGGGCTGCGCTATAGCGGTGCCGAGTATTTCTGGATCAACGACATGCAGCCCAAGATGGTGATGCACCCGATCCGTCCGGAGCTTGAAGGCAAAGACTTGCGCGAGAACAAGGACCCGACGGGCAAGCATCTGTTCATGGAGTTCGTCAAGACAGTCCAGGCCCAGGGGGCTGGCGACGTGGCCTATATGTGGCCGAAACCGGGGAGCGACAAGCCGGTACAGAAGGTGTCCTACGTCAAGGGCTTCGCACCCTGGGGCTGGATCATCGGCTCCGGCGTCTACGTCGACACGGTCGATGCCGCCATCATTGAGCGAGCCGTTCAATCAGGCGTCGGCGCGCTGGTGGTGGCGCTGCTGCTGCTGGGCATTGGCCTGCTGATCGCGCGCAGCATCGTCAAGCAACTGGGTGGCGAGCCTGCCTCCGCCAACGCCATCACACACCGCATGGCGCAAGGTGACCTGAGCGTCAATATCATGCTCAAGCCGGGCGACGACGCCAGCATCATGCACGGCATCAAGACCATGCGCGACAACGTGGCCAGGATCGTGGCCCACGTGCGCGAAGGCAGCGAGTCCGTGGCGACCGCCAGCGCCGAGATTGCCCAGGGCAACCAGGACCTGTCGGCTCGCACCGAGTCCCAGGCCAGCGCGCTGGAAGAAACCGCGGCCTCGATGGAAGAACTCAGCTCCACCGTCAAGCAGAACGCCGACAACGCCCGCCAGGCCAACCAGCTGGCGCAAAGCGCCTCCACCGTGGCCGTGCAGGGCGGCGAGGTGGTGGCCCAGGTGGTCGACACCATGAAGGGCATCAACGACGCCAGCCGCAAGATCAACGACATCATCAGCGTCATCGACGGCATCGCCTTCCAGACCAACATCCTGGCCCTGAACGCGGCGGTGGAAGCCGCCCGTGCCGGTGAACAGGGCCGCGGCTTTGCCGTGGTGGCCAGTGAGGTCCGCTCCTTGGCCGGCCGTTCAGCCGAAGCGGCGAAGGAAATCAAGACCCTGATCACCGACAGCGTGCAGCGCGTCGAGCAGGGCACGGCGCTGGTGGACCAAGCCGGTGCAACCATGACCGAGGTAGTGACCTCGATCCGCCGTGTGACCGACATCATGGGCGAGATCAGCGCTGCCAGCTCCGAGCAAAGCGCTGGCGTGGCTCAGGTGGGCGAGGCGGTGACGCAGATGGACCAGGCGACGCAGCAGAATGCGGCGCTGGTGGAGGAGATGGCCGCAGCCGCCTCCAGCCTCAGGGCCCAGGCGCAGGATCTGGTGCAGACCGTGGCGGTGTTCAAGCTCAGTGCGCAGGACAGCCAGACGGCCTCCCATGCCGCGCCGGCAGCCCCGGCCGCATATGCCACCGCCCCCAAGCAGGTAAGCACAGCCAGTCGACCGGCGGTGAGCACCAAGACGCCGGCAGCCAGGCTCGGTGCACCGGCACCGAAACCGGCCCCCAAGGCCAGTGCCGCGGATGATGCCGGCGACTGGGAAACCTTCTAAGCGCTGGAACAGCGGCACTTGATCAACGGCACCTGCGGGTGCCGTTTTTCATGGGAGCGCGGCACGCTTGCGGGTATGCTCACGCCCGAACCAAAAACAGGAGCTGCAAGTGGGCAACCAACTCGATACCTCGACCAAGGGTGTGTACCTGATTGCCGTGACGCCCTTCACCGACAGCGGCGCGCTGGACCTGGCCAGTACCGACCGCATGGTCGACTTCTGCCTGGAAAAAGGCGTCACCGGCCTGACCGTGCTGGGCATCATGGGTGAGGCAACCAAGCTCACCATGGAGGAGTCGCGCACCTTTGTGCAGCGGGTGCTGGCGCGCGTGGCCGGCCGCGTGCCGGTGGTGGTGGGAGCCTCGGCCCCCGGCTTCGCGCCCATGCGCGAGCTGACGCAAAGTGTGATGGACCTGGGCGCCGCCGGCGTGATGGTGGCGCCGCCGTCCACCGTGCGCACCGACGACCAGATCGTCGCCTATTTCGACATGGTGAATGAGACGCTGGGACCCAAGGTGCCCTGGGTGCTGCAAGACCACCCGGTCTCGACCGGCGTGCAGATGTCCACCGGCGTCATCCTGAAGATCCTGAAGAACTCGCCCACCTGCGTCATGCTCAAGCACGAGGATTGCCCGGGCCTGGCCAAGCTGTCGGCCATTCGCGCCGCCAGTGACAAGGGCGAGTTGAAACGAATTTCCATCCTCACCGGCAATGGCGGCGGCCTGTTCCTGCCGGAAGAGCTGACGCGCGGCGCCGACGGCGCCATGACCGGCTTTGCCTACCCGGAGATGATGGTGGACGTCTGCGCGGCGCATGCCACAGGAAACATCGAACGCGCCCACGACCTGTTCGACGCCTACCTGCCGTTGGCACGCTACGAGCAGCAGGCCGGCATCGGGCTGGCGGTGCGCAAGCACATCCTGGCCGAACGCGGTGTCATTGCTTCGGCGGCGGTACGCAAGCCGGGGCCGAAGTTGTCGGCCCAGGACGTGGCGGATATTGCGCGGCTGACGGCGCGGCAGGAAAAGCGGCTGGCCGAACTGGCTTGAACCAGGTCTAGGCCAGCTTCTTCACCAGCACCTGGGACTTGCGGTCCCAGTTGTACTTGCGCTTGCGCGCTTCGGGCAGCCAGTCGGGGTCGACGCTCTGGAAGCCGCGCTTGAGAAACCAGTGCATGGTGCGGGTGGTCAGCACGAAGATGCTGTCCACCCCCATGGCGCGGGCGCGCTGCTCGATGCGCTTGAGGATTTTTTCCCCGTCGCCCTGGCCCTGGGAGTCGGGTGAGACCGTGAGCGCCGCCATCTCGGCGGTCTTGGCTTCCGGGTAAGGGTAGAGCGCGGCGCAGGCGAAGATCACGCCGTCGTGCTCGATGATGGTGTAGTTGCCGATGTCGCGCTCGATCTCGGTTCGGCTGCGCTTGACCAGGGTACCGTCCTTCTCGAACGGCTCGATCAGCTGCAGGATGCCGCCGACGTCATCGGACGTGGCTTCGCGCAGTTCTTCCAGCTTCTCATCAACCACCATGGTGCCGATGCCGTCGTGCACATAGACTTCCAGCAGCAGCGAGCCGTCCACCGCAAAGGGGATGATGTGGCTGCGTTCCACGCCGGCCTTGCAGGCTTTGACGCAGTGCTGCAGGTAGAAAGCCGTGTCGGTGGGCAGGGTGGCGTTGGGCAGCGCGGTCAGCAGCTTTTCGGCGGCGGCCAGCGGCAGCTCGGTGTCGATGGGGTTGTCATCGCTCTCGGGCGCGTGCGGGTCGATGCGGATGCCCGGGATTTCGGAGACGAAGATCAGTTTGTCGGCCTGCAGCGCGGTGGCCACGCTGGTGGCTACCTCTTCCATGGTCAGGTTGAAGGCTTCGCCGGTGGGCGAGAAGCCGAAGGGCGAGAGCAGCACCATGGCGCCCATGTCCAGGGTGCGGGTGATGCCGGCCACGTCGACCTTGCGCACCAGGCCCGAATGTTGGAAGTCCACACCGTCGACGATGCCCACCGGGCGCGCGGTGATGAAGTTGCCCGAGATCACGCGCACGGTGGCGCCGGCCATCGGCGTATTCGGCAGGCCCTGGCTGAAGGCGGCCTCGATTTCGTAGCGCAGCTGGCCGGCGGCCTCCTGCGCACAGTCGAGCGCAATCTCGTCGGTGATGCGCATGCCGTGCGAGTACTTGGGCTCGTGGCCCTTGGCCCGGAGCTGCTCGTTCACCTGTGGCCGGAAACCATGCACCAGCACGATCTTCACGCCCATGCTCTGGATCAGCGCCAGGTCCTGCGCCAGGTGGTGCAGCTTGCCGGCGGCAATGGCCTCACCCGCGATGCCGACGACAAAGGTCTTGCCGCGGTGCATGTGGATGTAGGGCGCGACCGAGCGGAACCAGGGCACGAAGGTGAAATTAAAGACAGTGGACATGCGCGGCAGGGGCAAAAAAGGGGCGGGCAGGGCGTTCAGACAGGGATAATTGCCGATTCTCCATGAAGTTAGCGCCTTGAGTCCCGTTCCCCTGAAAATCGAGTTCCCCGAATCGCTGCCGGTGTCGGCTAAACGCGACGAGATCACGGCCGCGCTGGAAAAGCACCAGGTCATCATCGTCTGCGGCGAAACCGGTTCGGGCAAGACCACCCAGCTGCCCAAGATCGCGCTCGCCATGGGCCGCGGGAAACTCAACTACCCCGCCGGCCAGCGCCCCCGCCTGATCGGCCACACCCAGCCGCGCCGTATTGCCGCCAGCTCGGTGGCCAAGCGCATCGCCGAAGAGCTGCAGACGCCACTGGGCGAGGTGGTGGGCTACAAGGTGCGCTTCCAGGACCGTCTGTCCAAGGACGCCTCCGTCAAGCTGATGACCGACGGCATCCTGCTGGCCGAGACGCAGACCGACCCGCTGCTGCAGGCCTACGACACCCTCATCATCGACGAGGCGCACGAGCGCAGCCTCAACATCGACTTCCTGCTCGGCTACCTGCGCCAGATCCTGCCGCGCCGGCCGGATCTGAAGATCGTCGTCACCTCGGCCACCATTGACGCCGACCGCTTCGCCCAGCACTTCGCCTCGAGCAAGGGCCCAGCACCAGTGATCATGGTCTCGGGCCGTACCTTTCCGGTGGAACAGCGCTGGCGGCCGTTCGAGGAGAGCCGCGAATTCGATCTGAACGACGCCATCGCCAGTGCGGTGGACGAACTCTGGACGGGACATGCCGCGGGCGACATCCTGGTCTTCCTGCCCGGCGAGCGTGAAATCCGCGAGGCGGCCGACCACCTGCGCCGCCACCTGAGCCACCAGGCGGTGACACGCAACGCCGAGGTGCTGCCGCTGTTCGCCCGCCTGAGCCAGGCCGAGCAGGACCGGATTTTTGACAGCCACAGTGGCCGGCGCATCGTGCTGGCCACCAACGTGGCCGAAACCTCGCTCACGGTGCCGGGCATCCGCTACGTCATCGACGCAGGTACGGCGCGCGTGAAGCGCTACAGTTTTCGTAGCAAGGTGGAGCAGCTGCTGGTCGAGCCGATCAGCCAGGCCGCCGCCAACCAGCGCGCCGGCCGCTGCGGCCGCGTGGCCAACGGCATCTGCATCCGCCTCTACGACGAGAAGGATTTCAATGGCCGGCCGCGTTTCACCGATCCCGAGATCCTGCGCAGTTCGCTGGCCGGCGTCATCCTGCGCATGAAGTCGCTGCACCTCGGTGTGGTGGAGGACTTCCCGTTTCTGGAAGCACCGTCCGGCCGCGCGATTGCCGACGGCTACCAGCTGCTGGCCGAACTCGGTGCGGTGGACGAGAGCAACGAGCTGACGCCGATCGGCCGCGAACTGGCCAAGCTGCCGCTGGACCCGCGCGTCGGCCGCATGATCCTGGAGGCCAGAAGCCGCCAGGCGCTGGACGAGGTGCTGGTGATTGCCTCGGCCCTGTCGGTGCAGGACGTGCGCGATCGCCCCATGGAGGCGCAGGCCCAGGCCGACCAGGCGCACGCCAAGTTCGACGACGAGAAGAGCGAGTTCACCGGCTACCTCAAGCTGTGGAAATGGATCCACGACGCCCGAGGCGACAAGCACGCCCACCCGGCCGGTACGGCCGGCACGCACAAGCTGAGCAACCGCCAGTACGAGCAGCTGCTGCGGCAGAATTTCGTCAACATCCGCCGCGTGCGCGAATGGCGCGACATCCACAGCCAGTTGCTGACCGTGGTGACCGAGCACGGATGGCTGATCAACCGGCCGGCGCCGGGCCGCCCCAAGCTGGGCGCTGCCCCCTCGGGGGGCAGCGACGACGCGCAGCGCGGAGCGTGGGGGCCACATCCGCCGGCCAGCTACGAGCAGTTGCACCTGTCCATGCTGGCCGGCCTGCTGGGCAACGTCGGCTGCAAGCTGGAGGAAGAGGCCGCTTCGGGCGAATACCTGGGGGCGCGCGGCATCAAGTTCCATCGCCACCCTGGCGCGCACCTGAGCAAGAAACCCGGGCGCTGGATCGTGGTGGCCGAACTGGTGGAGACCACCCGCCTGTTCGGCCGCGGCATTGCGGCCATCGAGCCGCAGTGGATCGAGCAGGTGGCCGGCCACATTCTCAAGAAACAGTTGCTCGACCCGCACTGGGAAAAGAAGGCCGCCGAAGTGGTGGCGCTGGAGCGCGCCACGCTCTACGGCATCGTGGTCTACAGTGGCCGGCGCACCAACTATGGCCGCGTCGACCCGCGCTCGGCGCGCGAGATCTTCATCCGTGACGCACTGGTGGACGGCGAGTGGGAGACCAAGCTGCCCTTCCTGGCCGCCAACCAGAAACTGGTGCGGCAGGTGGAGGAGCTGGAACACAAGTCACGCCGGCAGGACGTGCTGGTGGACGACGAGCTGATCTACGCCTTTTACGACCAGCAGCTGCCGGCCACGGTCTGCAGCGGTTACGAATGCGAACGCTGGTACCGCGAGGAAAGCAAGAAGAACCCGCAGCTCCTGCTGCTCACGCGCGAGGAGCTGATGCGCCACGAGGCGGCCGGCATCACCACCAGCGCCTTTCCCAAGACCATCCGCCTGGGCGGCGTCGACTGCGCCGCCACCTACCTGCACGAACCGGGTGACCCCAAGGACGGGCTGACGGTGACCGTGCCGCTGTTCGTGCTGAACCAGGTCAACGAGGAACGCTGCGAGTGGCTGGTGCCCGGCATGCTGAAGGACAAGATCCAAGCCTTGCTCAAGAGCTTGCCGCAAAAGCCGCGCAGCCGCTTCGTGCCGCTGCCGGAGTCGGCGACCCGGCTGAGCGAAACCATGGGCACGCCCGAAGCCTTCGGCCACGGCGGCCTGACCGACGCGCTGCTGAAGCAGGTGCGCGACATCACCAGCCTCGACGTGAAGCGCGCCGACTTCAAGCTCGACATGCTGGCGCCGCACCTGTTCATGAACTTCCGTGTGGTGGACGAACACGGTCGCCAGCTCGGCACCGGGCGCAACCTGGGGGCCTTGAAGGCCGAACTCGGCGCCCAGGCGCGCGGCGCCTTCCAGGCCCTGGCGGGCTTGAAGCTGGCCAGCCCTGCACCCCAGGGATCAGGATCAAATCAGGCTCCAGCCCAGGTGAATATTGCGCAACACGCTCCTGAAAAAGGAGCAAAAACCGCGGCCGCCAAACCCGCCGCACCGGCCGAGCAGCGCTACACCGCCTGGACTTTCGGCGAACTGCCGGAGCTGATGGAGATCCGCAAGGGCGGCCAGACGCTGATCGGCTTCCCGGCCCTGATCGACCAGGGCGATGCGGTCAGCATCGAAGTGTTCGACGAGCCCGAAGTGGCCGCCGCCAAACACCGTGCCGGCCTGCGCCGCCTCTTTGCGTTGCAGATCAAGGACGCGCTCAAGTACCTGGAAAAGAACCTGCCCGATCTTCAGAAGATGGCCGTGGCCTATATGCCGCTGGGGACCATGGAGGAACTAAGGCTGCAGATCCTCGATGTGGCGCTCGACCGTGCTTTCCTGCTCGACCCCTTGCCAGCCGACGAGTTCGACTTCAAGCGCCGGCTGGACGAAGGCCGCGGCCGCCTGACGCTGATCGCCAACGAGGTGGCGCGCCTGGCCGCTACCATCCTGGCCGAGTACGCGGTGGCGGTGCGCAAGATCAAGGACACGAAGAACGCCCCGGAGGCGACGGCTGACTGCACCCAGCAGCTGCAGCGCCTGACGCCCAAGCGCTTCATTGCCCAGACGCCCTGGCCGCAGCTGCAGCACTTCGCCCGTTACCTGAAGGCCATCACCTTGCGGCTGGACAAGTACCGCGCCGACCCGGCGCGCGACGCCAGCCGCCTAGCCGAACTCAAGCCGCAGGAGCAGCGCTACTGGCGTTTGGTGGCCGAGCGCAAGGGCGTGATGGACGAACGCCTGCAGGAGTTCCGCTGGCTGCTGGAGGAGTTGCGCGTGAGTTTCTTCGCCCAGGAACTGCGCACGCCGCAGCCGGTCAGCGTCAAGCGGCTGGACAAAGCTTGGACTCAGCTGAATAGCTGAATCCAAGCTTTTCAGCGAGGCTCATATGGCCACCGGCCATGTGAGCCGGAACCGGGCGTCGACCCGGCCGCAGCTGATGAACAGAGTCCCCTCACAAAGCCAGGCCCTCACCGGCCTCCTCATAGGTGCGCCCATCGCGGATGTGATAAATCCGCTTGAAGGTCGGGATGATCTTCTCGTCGTGCGTGACCACGATGATGGCGGTGCGGTACTGCTGGGCCATCTGGTTCAGGATGCGCATGACGCCCAGCGCGCGTTCGCTGTCCAGTGGTGCCGTGGGCTCGTCAGCCAGTATTACCGGCGGCTGGTTGGCCAGGGCGCGCGCAATCGCCACGCGCTGCTGTTCACCGCCCGAGAGTTGTGAGGGCTCGGCCGAGGTGCGGTGGCCCACGTCCAGCGCCTGCAGCAGTTCGCGGGCACGCGCACGGGCTTTGCCATTGGGCTGGCCGGCCAGCATGGGCAGCAGGGCCACGTTGTCGGTCACGTCCAGGAAGGGAATCAGGTAGGGCGCCTGGAACACGAAGCCGATGCTGTCTCGCCGCAGTGCGCGCAGGTCGCGCAGAGTCCAGCCATTGTCGTAGATGGTCTGGCGGCCCAGCGTCATGCGTCCGGTCGTGGGCTCGATGATGGCGCCCAGGCATTTGAGCAAGGTGCTCTTGCCCGAGCCCGAGGGACCGATCAGGCCCACGACCTCACCCGGCGCCACGCTCATGTTGACGTCCTTGAGCGCATGCACGGCGGCATCGCCTTCGCCATAGCGCTTGCTCAGGCCTTCGATGCGGATGCCCATTTCACTCATGGTCTGTCCTTATCCAATGGCAGCGCCGGGGTCGACCCGCAGCGCCACGCGGATGGCCAGCGTGCTGGCCAGGGCGCAGATGATCATCACGGCGATCAGGCCGCGCACGGCGTCGCCGGTTTCCAGCAGTACGTACTTGGGAAAGAAGGGCGCCCAGACGGTGGCCGAGGTCTTGCCGACGATGAAGCCGATCAGCCCCAGCCCCAGGGCCTGCTGCAGGATCATGCCGGCGATGGTGCGGTTGCGCGTGCCGATGAGCTTGAGCACGGCGATCTCACGCAGCTTGCCCAGCGTCATGGTGTAGATGATGAAGGCCACGATGGCCGCGCTCACCACGGCCAGGATCACAAGGAACATGCCGATCTGCCGCGCCGAGGTGGCGATCAGCTTGGCCACCAGGATCTCTTCCATCTGCTCGCGCGTGTAAGCCTCCAGGTGCTTCCAGCGGCGGATCGGCTCAGCCACCTGCTCCGGGTGGAACTCCGGCTGGATCTGCACCAGAACGGCGTTGACGTTGTGGTTGCTGCTTTGCGCGGCCTGCACGGCTTCCAGCAGGCCTGGCACGGCCGGTCGGTTCAGCGCCGGGTTGGCGGCGGTGCGGGCGCGTTCGTTCAGGATGGCCTCGTTGTCTTTCAGAAACTGGGCTTCCTGGGCGTCGGCCAGCGGGATGAAGACCATGGGGTCGCCGCCGGAGGAGACCATGCGCTGCGTCAGCCCGACCACGCGGTAGTCGTGGCGGCGGATGCGTATCTGGTCGCCCAGGCGAAAACCCGTCTTCACATCGGCCACGGCCTCGTAGTGGTTGCGCGTGAGGTGTCGGCCTGCCACCAGATAGCCAGGCTCGCCCGGCTGGCCGGGGACGATGCCCACCACCATGGCGCGCACATCGTTGCCGTCGCGTCGCACCTGCATGGTGAAGTAGGTGACGTTGGCCGCGCGGGCCACGCCGGGCAGGCCCCGCAGCGAGCGGTAGACGTCATCGCGCAGGCTGGAGGATTCGGCGTACGGCCCCTGAGTATCTCGCTGCACCACCCAGAGTTCGGCCCCGCTGTTGTTGAGCAGGGATCGGGCGTCGTCGACCATGCCGCGGTAGACCCCGGCCATGGTCAGCGTGACGCCGATCAGCAGGCCCAGGCCGATGCCGGTGAAGACGAACTTGGCCCAGGAGTGCAGCACATCCCGGCTGGCCAGGCTGATCATCGTGCCGACTCCGTCAGCGTGGGCACGACCTTGACGCGGCTGTCGGCACCGATCTCCTTCTCGCTGTACACGACGACCGTCGCGCCGGGCGGCAGACCGTCGAGCACACGCACCTGCCCATCGAGGCTGGTCTCACCCAGGCGCAGCGGAGCGAAGCGTAGGGCGTTGTCGTCGATCAGCCAGGCGCCGGCCTGACCCTGATGGCGGCGAATGGCGGCATTGGGCAGCACCAGTGCGCGCGACGTGGCGGGCAGGCGCAAGGTAACCTCGGCCAGTTCGCCGACTGACAGCCCGGGGGACTGCTGGTCGAAGCTGATCTGCGCAATGCGTTCTTCCGTCACACTGTCGCCCTGCAGTTCCACTCGGCCGACCTTGCCCGCCAGCGGGCTATGCGGCTGCGAACGCAGCACGATCTCGGCTGCCAGACCTGGCACCAGACCGGCCGAACGACCCTGGTCGAAACGCGCCTTGATCCATAGACTGGCCGGGTCGATCAGTTTGAGAACGGCTTGCCCGGCCACGACCGTGGAGCCTGGCTCGGCATCGCGCGAGAGCACCACACCGTCCTGCGTGGCCAGCAGGCGCGTGTTGCGGCGCTGCTGCTGCAGGGCGGAACGTTCGGCTTGCAGACGGGTCTGGTCTTGTGCGGCAGCCGACAGGTTGGCCTGGGCGGCCCGCACCTGGGCCTCGGCCGAGAGCAACTCCTGCTGCCGGGCCTCCACCACGCCGGGGCTGACGAAGTTCTGCTGTCCAAGCTCCTGGTAGCGCCGCGCATTGGCCAGGGCGAGTGCGCGCCGGGCGGTGGCGTCGGCGACTTGGGCTTGTGCCGCCTCACGCATGCTGGCCGCGCGTGCCAGGGAGGCATCGAGCGCCTCGATGCGCTGCTGCAGGTCCACCGGGTCCATCTCGGCCAGCAACTGCCCTGCCTTCACGCTGTCGCCAGCATCGACCAGCACGCTCAGCACGCGGCCGGCGCTGGTGGGGCCGATGAGGTAGCTGCGCCGGGCCTCCACTGTGCCGATGCCATACAGTGCTGGGGTGATGGACGCTTCGGCCGCCGTGACCACGGTCACGCGTACCGGGGCCAGCGGCCCGGAGCGGCGGATGATGAAAACCAGTGCGGCCAGGAGCAGCAGGCCCAGGACGACCAGCACCAGCAGCCGGGGCGGGAGTGACTTGAGTTTTTTCATAGGGGCGTGCGCAGGCTGCGCAGGTAGAGATCGAACACGCGGGGCGCCTCGGAGCGCAGGGTGGCGATATGGCCGCTGAGCATGGACTGCATGACCAGGCCCTGCATGATGCCGACGAACAGGGTTGCTGCCGCAGGGGCATCCAGATCGGGATCAGACTGCCCCGCCTGGATCGACTGCTTGATGAGGTTCAGCAGCAGCTGGCGGTAGCTTTTCATCAGACCGCGCACGCTCTCTTTGAGCGGGGAGTCGGCCGGCTGCTGCAGTTCATGAAAGATCATGCGTGGCACGCCCGGATGGTGCGCCACAAAACCTACATGCGCGTCGAACACCTTGCGCAGGGCCAGTAGCGGCTCCGGGCTTGCGGCCGCGGCGGTCTGGATTTCGCGCAACAGATTCTCTCGCACCCATTCCATGGCGGCCAGCCAGATCGCCTCCTTGTTCTCAAAATGCTTGAACAAGGCCCCCTGGGTGACACCGACCGACTGTGCAATGTCTGTGGTGGTGATCAGGGCCGGGCTGCGCTCCTGGGCTAGTTGCAAGGCGGCCGCGACGATTTCAGCCTGTCGCGTTGCCGTTGCCAGTCGTGGAGTGGGAGAGGCCATGAGATCGCTTGGTAAGTAATAAAGCACTTACCAAGTATACATAGGCGACACGTCCGCACGCAAGCGGGGACTAAACTGGAAACATGCATGACAAGGTGGCCAAGGCCAGATCGCACCGCAGCCCCTGGGCGCGGCGTGTCGCGCTGACCCGGCATCGCGCCGGCCGACTGGACCCGGCCGTCCAGGGGCTGCTCTGGACGCTGGTGGCCGGTATCTGCTTCGTGCTGCTCAATACCCTCTCGCGCTACCTGACGACGCAGATCGACCCCATGCAGTCACAGTTCCTGCGTTATTTCTGCGGCCTGCTGGTCATGCTGCCATTGCTCTGGCGTTCCGGCCTGGCGGCCTACAAGCCGCGGCACATCGGCGGGCAGTTTCTGCGTGGCCTGGTGCACACGGCGGCCCTGGGCCTGTGGTTTGTGGCGCTACCCCATATCTCGCTAGCCGACATGACGGCCCTCGGTTTCACCACGCCGATCTTCATCATGATCGGCGCCTGGCTGTTCCTGCGCGAGCCGATGCGCTGGGAGCGCTGGCTGGCGGCGCTGGTGGGCTTCAGCGGCGTGCTGATCGTGGTCGGCCCCCAGCTCTCGGGCAGTGGCGGCTATTACAGCCTCGTGATGCTGGCTTCCTCGCCGGTGTTCGCGGCGTCCTTCCTCATCACCAAGGCGCTGACGCGCTACGAGAAGGCCGGTGTCATCGTGCTGTGGCAATCGATCACCGTCACCTTGCTCAGCCTGCCGCTGGCGCTGTTGCACTGGCAGGCACCGACGCTGGCACAGTGGGTCGGCTACCTGGCGTGCGGACTGCTCGGCAGCAGCGCGCACTATTGCCTGACACGCTCGTACGGTGTCGCTGATATTTCGGCGACCCAATCGTTGAAGTTTCTCGACCTGGTCTGGGCCACCTTGATGGGCTGGCTGGTGTTCTCCGACCAGCCCAGCCACTACACCCTGATGGGGGGCTTGCTGATCTCGGCGTCCACGCTGTGGATTGCGCGGCGCGAGTCGCGTCGCGCTACGGCGCGGGCCTGAACTCACTAGAATGGGGCAAGCGCCTTGCACGTCAAGTGCAGGCGCCGGATTCACCCACTCATCCCGTGAGAGGCCAGGCCCATGCAGAGATTGTTTGCTTTGATCTGCTTGCTGCTGTCATGCACCATGGCCCTTGCAGCGCCCGGGCGGGTCGAGATCGACACACTTCTCATCGTCGACGAGAGTCGCGGCCAGACCAGCGCGCCGCGTTTTGCCGAACTGGCCGACCAGACCATCCGGGTGACCAGCCAACTGTTCGAGTTCTGGTCTGCGGATGACCGTTCTGCCGAGCTGGGCAAGATTCATGTCAAGTTCTTGCCGCCCTCGGGGGGGTACTACGGTGCGCAGTTCCATTGGGAGCAAGGGCCGAGCGGCCGCGTGCGGGTGGTCAGCGTTTTCGGTACACACCGCGAAGCGCAGGAGTTGGCGCACAAACTGACGCATGCCATCTTCCCCAGTAGCGACAAACTGATTCGGAACATGATGGGCATTCCGGCCGAAATGCGTTTCGGCAATCGGGACAGTTTTCCCATGTGCGGCCTGCATGTCGATGACTGGGTGCTGGCCTTGCGGGATGCTGGCGCCTATCGGCCGTTGACTGAGCTGTCCCCCGAGAACGAACCCTGGGGGCAAGCCATGGGGCCCTCGGGCATGCTGATCCTGACCGACGAGCGGCTGCAGCACATCAGCTACGCCGAAGCCGGTTCGTTCGGTGCCTACTTGCTCAGGCACTACGGCATACCGCGCATGAAGCGCTTCTACAAAGTGAACCAGGAAAACCGCACCCGGCCCTGGGCCGAGGTCTATGGCCACTCCCTGCTGGAACTGGAGCAAGCGTGGCTTGCTGCGCTGGAATCGGCACGCGCGAGTCACAGCGCAGGCATTGCCGAAGCATTGCGTCTGCAGGGCTTTCGGGGGGGCGCCATGTGTCCTCCGCGCAAGGGCCTCTGAACGGTAGGGGTCTGACGCTCAGAACAGCCAGGGCAAGAAGCGCTTGGTCTGCTGCCGGTAGGCTGCGTAGCCCGGATGTTGCGCCAGCATCCAGCGCTCCTCGTACCGCGACTTGAGCCACAGCACCAGCGTCAGCACGTACCAGGCCAGCCAGGCCTCGTCGCGCGCAGCCGTGCGGGCCAGGGCCCAGGCGCCGAGCAGGAAGGCGGTGTACATCGGGTGGCGGATCCAGTGGTAGGGGCCCTGCGTGACGAGCACGCCGCCGGTCTTCGGGATGGGGCGGATGTTGAAGTTGCCCAAGCGGTTACTGCCCAGCGCCCAGACTGCCAACAGCACGGCTCCTATGGCCGTGGGCCAGGCGGCCAGCGGAATGGTCCAGTGCTTCACGGCGGGCCAAGCGAGCAGAGCCAGCATGGCAAGCAAGCCGAACTGCAGGACCACCAGCCCTGAGCCGAGCCACACGCGTCGTTGTCGTTCATCCATCTTCATCTTCTATTCACCGTTTGGTTCGTCGTTCCAGTGCAGTGCGCAGTGTCGCATTCTTCTCGGCATAACAGAAGCACGCCATCGAATGACGTCATCGTCCTATGGGATGCACGCTGCATAATTTTTTTGCAACCCCTGCATCCATACGCTAAATCCCAACGTTCTGAAGGTGGGACGCAATGGCGCGGCCCAAAACCAACTTAGGACGAGGACATCATGAAGAAGAACTTCTTTTTTGCAGTTTTTGCGTTTTCCGCTTTGGTCGCCGGTGCTGTTCAGGCGCAGCCGGTCATGCGCGACGGTGTGCTGACAGACGCGGCAGGCCGCACGGTCTACATCTTTGACAAAGACGCAGTGGGCAAGAGCAATTGCAGCGGCGGCTGTCTGGCCCAGTGGCCGGCATTCGTCGCCAAGCCCGATGCTGTTGCCAAGGGTGAGTTTGGCCTGATCGACGTCCAAGGCGCGCGCCAATGGACGGTGAACGGCAAGCCGCTCTACTACTTTGTGGGGGACACCAAGGCCGGCGACCGCAATGGCAACGGCATGGGCGGCGTGTGGCACGTGATTTCCGAAAAACCTGTGGCCCAAGCCGTTCCCCAGCCGTCGTATTGAGAAGGCGGGGGCGTGGCTGGAGCATGCGGGTCGGGTATGCTCCAGCATCGCGTCACCCTGGAGATGGCCCCTGATGGACGACCGTGATGAAGTAAGCCAATTGCTGTCGCGTATTGCCCTGCGCGATGCCCGGGCGTTTGAAGCCTTCTACCGTCTGGTCGCCAGCCGGCTGATGGCGGTGGCCTTGCGCGTGACGCAAGACCGCGCCATGGCTGAAGATGTGCTGCAAGAGGTGTTTGTCAAGGTCTGGAATCAGTCCGCCGCGGCGGCATCCGGGCAGCACCTGACGCTGGCGTGGCTGTGCGTGGTCACCCGCAACCGGGCGATCGATCTGCTGCGCAAGCGCAAACCTGAGCAGCCCCTGTACTGGCAGGACGAAAACGGCGAAGAGCAATCGCACGACATTCAGGATGAAAGTGGTTCACCCATGGAGCAGCTGCTTGCGCATGAAGACGGCGCGCAATTGGCGCATTGCATGGACACGCTGGAGCCCGAGCCCAGGCGGGCGCTGCTGCTGGTCTTCTACGATGGTCTGACCCATCCGGAGATCGCCCTGCGCATGCAACGCCCCCTTGGGACCGTCAAGGCCTGGACGCGGCGCAGTCTGATGCGACTCAAAGGCTGCATGGAGGCACTGGCATGAACTGGTACCAACATCCAGCAGCCATTGAACAGCTGGCCACGGCCTATGTGGCGGGCTCGTTGCGGGGCAGGGCGCGCAACCGCTTTGAGGCCGTCATGCGGCACCGACCTGAATTGGTTGCCGCGGTGAACGATTGGACCGATCGCTTGGCGCCGCTGCACAGCGTGTTGCCGGCCCAGGCGCCCAGCACCGAGCTGTGGGGCCGGATTGCGAGGGCGACAAACACCGCGCCTGCGGCGGGGGCCGCTTCGTGGTGGCGTCGCTTGCTGGCACCGGCACCGGCGGGGGCGTTGGTCGTGGGACTGTTGATGGGCGTCGTGGTACCGGCCGTGTGGCAAGCCCACGTGGCGAGGCAAAGCGACATGGCGTTGCCAGACAGTTATGTGGGCGTGCTGGCCACCGCTCAGGGGCAGCCGGGCCTGATCATCTCCAGCTTGCGGCGGGGCAAGGTGGTCGACATCAAGCAGATCACGCCGGTAGCCGTGCCGGCTGGGCAGACCTTGTACCTGTGGCGCATCAACAAGGCGGGCGCGGTCGAGGCGGTGGGGCCCCTGCCCAATGGAAAATGGACCCATCTGGCGCTGAACGAAACCGCGGAGCAGGTGTTTTTCCCGGCCGTGGAACTTGCTGTTTCGCTGGAGCCTTTGGGGGATCAACCCAGCGTACCCGCGCAGCCGTTTGTGTACCGTGGGCTTTGCGGCAAGCTATGGCGTTGAGCATGTCCGGGCGGTAGCTTCACCGCCGGCATCACGTCGAGCGACGGTCACCGCGCCCCAGAGCGGGACGTGGGCGGTCAACCGGTTTCATAAGCTGGCGAGGCGATCGAGCGCGCGGTGGAGCGTCTCGTCCTTCTTGGCAAAGCAGAAACGCACCACGCGCTGGTCGAAGCCGTTGCCGTAGAAGGCCGAGAGCGGAATGGCGGCCACGCCGATCTCGCTGGTGAGCCATTTGCAGAACTCGGCCTCGCCCAGATCGCTCACCGCCGAGATGTCGACGCACTGGAAGTAGGTGCCTTCGCCCGGCAGCATGCGGAACTTGGTGCGCTTGAGGCCTTCGCGGAACAGGTCGCGCTTGCGCTGGTAGAAGGCCGGCAGCTCCAGGTAGGGCTTGGGGTCGGCCATGTAGCTGGCCAGGCCGTACTGCACCGGCGTGTTGACGGTGAACACGTTGAACTGGTGCACCTTGCGGAACTCAGCTGTGAGAGACGCGGGCGCGGCGACAAAGCCGACCTTCCAGCCCGTCACGTGGTAGGTCTTGCCGAAGCTGGAGACGATGAAGGCGCGCGCCGCCAGGCCGGGAAAGCGCGCAGCGCTTTCGTGCTGCTGGCCGTCGAACACCATGTGCTCGTAGACCTCATCGGAGATCAACAGAATTTCGGTTGGCGCCAGCAGCTCCTGCAGCTTCAGCATTTCCGCGCGCGTCCACACCGTGCCGCTCGGGTTGTGCGGCGTATTGGTGATGATGGCGCGCGTTTTCGGCGTGATGGCGGCGGCAATCTTGTCGAAGTCGGGGCGGAAGGTGCCCGGGGTGAGCGGCACGCGCACCACCACACCACCGGCCAGTTCGATGTTGGGCACATAGCTGTCGTAACAGGGCTCCAGCACGATCACCTCGTCGCCCGGGTGCACGATGGCCAGGATGGCGGTCAGGATGGCCTGGGTGGCACCGGCGGTGATGGTGATCTCGCTGGTGGCGTCATAGGCGTGGCCGTAGAGGGCCTGGACCTTGGCCGCCACCGCTTCGCGCAGCACCGGCACGCCGGTCATGGGCGGGTACTGGTTCAGCCCCTTTTTCATGGCATCGGTCACGGCGTCGACCAGGCGCGGGTCGCAATCGAAGTCGGGGAAGCCCTGGCCGAGGTTGACGGCGCCTTTTTCGGCCGCCAGCGCCGACATGACGGTGAAGATGGTGGTGCCGACGTTGGGCAGGCGGCTCTTGAGTACAGGTGTTTTCGGATTCATGAAGAGGATATGTAGACCAAATAATGCTGCGTTTCCGGGGCACCCGTGGAACCGGCTTCGCCGGGCCACCGGGTGCGTCCCCCCGCCACCGCAGGATGAGCGGGGGGAAGGCGCATAGCGCCTCAGGGGGGCTTACAGCTCATAATCATTGACGTGGCCGGTCATGGCGCGCGCCACCAGGTCGCGCTTGAGGCGCTCGCTCAGCAACTCGGCGAACTCGAAGACGAAATTGCGCAGGTAGGCGCCGCGCTTGAAGGCCACGCGCGTCACGTTCTGGCCGAACAGGTGGCCCAGCGGGCGGATCACCAGTTCGCCGTCCGCCGCCTGCGCCGGCATGCCGCGCACCGCCATCTCGGCCACGATGCCGATGCCCATGCCAAGCTTGACGTAAGTGGTGATCACGTCCGAATCGATGGCTTCCAGCGCGATGCGCGGTTCCAGCTTGCGCTGGGCGAAGGCATGGTCGATGCGGGTGCGGCCGGTGAAGGTGGGGTGGTAGGTCACCAGCGGCTCGGCCGCGATGTCTTCCAGCGTCAGGCGTTCCTTGGTCGCCAGCGGGTGGCTGGCCGGCAGCACCAGCATGTGCTGCCACTCGTAGCAGGGCAGGGTGACAAGCTCGTCGTAGTTGGACAGCGATTCGGTCGCAATGCCGATCTCGGCCACCTCGTCAATCAGCATGCGCGCCACCTGGTCGGGCGTGCCCTGGTGCAGGCTGAGGTTGACCTTGGGGTAGGCTGCGCGCAGCTTGGCCACCGGCTCGGGCAGCACGTAACGCGCCTGGGTGTGGGTAGTGGCAATGGAGAGCGTGCCGCTGTCTTGCGCGCTGTACTGCTCGCCGATGCGCTTGAGGTTGCCGATCTCGCGCATGATGAGTTCGATGCTCTTGAGCACGTGCTGCCCCGGCTCGGTGATGCGCTTGAGGCGCTTGCCGTGGCGGGCAAAGATGTCGATGCCGAGTTCTTCTTCCAGCTCGATGATGGCCTTGGACACGCCCGGCTGCGAGGTGTGCAGCGCCTTGGCCGCCTCGGTCAGGTTCAGGTTGTGGCGCGCCGCCTCCTGAACAAAGCGGAACTGGTGCAGGTTCATGGTGAATTCCAGCTAAAACTGGTGTTTATTATGCCTTGAGGATCTAACAAGGTTTGCAAAACAAGCGCATTCAGGCGCGTTTTCAGGGCAATGTCGAAGATGGGGGCGACGCCTTTGCCGGGTCTTTACGCTATTGTTAATAGCTCGGATCGGGCCCGTAATCTGACAGAATGCCTTGATAAAACAAGGTCTTATTCGCAACAGGGAGGCATATGCCATGGACATTCAGGCATGCTATTCGCACCTTTGCGCTCTAAAACAAGTTAGGTCTTGCCTATGGCGTTAGACAACATGAAGTACACGCTTTCCGGCGTTCTTCTGCTTGAGGCCTTCATTTTCGGCTTGCCTGCAACCTTCTTGGCCGTGGTTTATCTTCCATTGGCAGCCATAGTCACTGTGAAGGAGTTTCAGATTTTGCCTGGATTTGCCGGGCTGAACGGAGCTCTCTTTGTTGCCAGTCTCTTTGCTTTGTCGCACTACTGGTGGCTCGCTATCGCGACGTGTACCGGGCGGCGCTATCGATTCGGTATCGGCTACTACGTTGCGGCGGCTTGCGCTCTGGCATTAACTGTTTTTCTGATCGTAATACTTCCGCCAATGAGCGTTGTCGCGTTCTTGGCTGCGGCAGCCGTTATCCACTTCACCTCATTACAGCGGAAACGTGTAAGGCGTTCCTCCGCGCAACGGGAGGAATCCCTATGATGCCGAACTCATTGGTTCAGCGGCCGCCGTTGGCGATCCGCTAAATTCAAACGTCAGCCTGCGACAGGCTTAGTTGGCCTTCCACGGTTTTTCGCGGTACCAGGCCTGCTGCGCCATACGTAGCATCGGCCAATCCCCCTTGGTATCACCATAGGCGTGCAGCGTCGGTTGATGATCCGGGGCCGGGCCGTAGATCTGCGTCAGCCAGGCCTTGAGCCGCTCCACCTTCTCTTCCCCATGGCAGTTGGCCGTGGCCATGCGGCCGGTGTAGCGGCCGTCCACCACTTCCATCTCGGTGCACAGCACCGCGTCCACGCCCAGGCTGGCGCCGACCAGGTGCATGTAAGGGCTGGTGGATGCGGTGACGAGCACGCAGCGGTGGCCGGCTTGCTGGTGCTGCACCAGCTGCTGCAGGCCCCAGGGGCGCCATTGCTGCGGCAGGTATTCGCGCACAAAGGCCTGGGCGTAGCGCTCCACCTCGGCCACGCGCCGGCCGGCCAGGGCGGCTTGTAGCAGCACGGCCTTGGCGCGGTGGTTGCTGATGAGGCGCAGCACATAAGCCGCCAGCCAGGGGCTGCAGATGAACAGCACCCACAGCAGCGTGGGCCCGCCCAGCAGGCGGCGCAGGAAAGGCAGCAGGGTGTCGCGCCGGGTGAGGGTGCCGTCGAAGTCGAAGGCGGCCACCACTGACTGGGTGGCCTTACCTTTATCGGCTATGGGGTTCACGGCCTCGGACATTGCACCTGCCCGCAGTAACGCACGCAGAACGGGCAGCCGGTCATGGGCAGCCACTTCGGAATGGCGTAGTAGCGCTGGAAGATCTCGCCCAGCACGCCCTGGCGGTAGGCCTCGAAGTGGAAGTTGCGGCCCTCCACGGCATGGAAGGTGACGCCGTTCTGCACAAAGCTCAGCGGCTGCACGCTGTCGAAATACGGCCGGTAGCCATCCAGCGGCGGCGGTTCGCCGTCCGAGACGATGATGCGGATGGTCTTGCCGTCATAGACGGAGTAGTCCACCAGCAGGTCGTCCTGCCGGGCGTGGAACTTGCCCGGGCCGAACACCGGCACGTACTGGCCGAGGGTATAGCCGTAGGCAGCGGCGGGGGCATAGGCGTCGGCCATCAGCACCGAGTCGGGCGTGCGCACCTGGGCCAGCAGTTCAGCCGTCTTGAAGCTGCGCACCATGCTGTAGTAGCGCGGCTTGCCCTGCCATTGCTCCACATGGGTGAAGCCGATGGCGACCACCGCCAGCACGTGCAGGGCGGTGAACCAGGCCATGCCTTTCGCGCAAGTTTTGAGGGCCGCCTGCGGCAGCGCAAAGGCCAGCAGCACGAAGACAAAGGGGTAGAAGGCCAGCACCCAGTGCAGGCCCACGGTTTTCTTCAGCGACAGCACGGCAAAAAACAGCAGCGGCACCACGATCAGCATGGCCACCAGGCGCTGCTGGCGCACGGTGTCGCCCAGCGCCGCACGGTGCTTGAAGCCCAGCCACAGCACGGCCGGCGTCAGCAGATAGGCCAACATGCCCAGGTAGCTCAGCGGGTGGCTCCAGGCAAAGGAGGCGTCCTGGTTGCGGTTGATGGCGTTGAACATGATGTTGGCCCAGCCGTGGCCCATGTTCCACCACAGGTTGATCAGTGGCCCGGGCAGGGCGCACAGCACGATCAGGGCCAGCCCCAACCAGCGTTCACGCCGGTACAGCGCGAAGTACAGCAGATAGGCCAGGCCCAGCACCACCGAGAAATACTTGGACAAAAAGGCGCAGCCGATGAAGATGCCGGAGAGGGCGTACAGGCGCCAGGCGCGGCCGTCCAGCGTTTCGCGCCGTTCGGCGCGCAAGAGCGCACCGGCCGACAGCAGCGACCAGAAGATCAGCGGCGTGTCGGTGGTGATGAGGCTGTTGAGCCAGTTGACCGGTGCCAGCCAGAACAGCAGCACCGCCCAGGCGGCCCGTTCGCGGCTCAGCGGCTTGAGGGCCCACCAGAGTGTGGCGCCCGTGGCCAGCGGCAGCAACACCACCGGCAGGCGGATGGCCCAGCTGGCCTCGCCGAACAGGGTGCGCATGAGCCAGATCAGCCAGCCCACCATGGGCGGGTGGTCGTAATAACCCCAGTCGGGGTAGACGCCCCACCAGTAGAAGAAGGCCTCGTCGCCGGTGATGGGCAAGGCGTAGGCGATCCAGAAACGCAGGGCCAGCGAGGCGATGGCGGTGAAAAGCAGCCAGCGCGTCAGGCGGCCGGAGGCAGCGTCGGTATCAATAGCAGGAGGCATGGAAGGCTAGCGCAGGCTGATGTCTTGGCGGAACGCCGCACTATAAAGCAGGGCCAGCACGCCGATGGCCACCGCCAGCCAGAGCGTCAGCAGGCGTACCAGCACGGTGATGCCCACCGCCGTGGCCAGGGTGGCGCCATGGGCGACGAGCAGGCCGGTCAGCAAGGCTTCGGTGCCGCCCAGGCCCGCGGGCAGCATGGACAGGGCGCCGCCGACCATGGCCAGGGCGTAGAAGCCGGTGGCCAGCCAGGGATCAATCGGCCAGTCGAACAGTGCCTGACAGACCAGCCAGGTGGCCAGGCCTTGAGCGGCCCAGGCCAGCAACGTCAGAGCAAGCCAGCGCCAGGGGCGTGTGGCCAGGCAGTGCCAGGCGGCGTGCAGCCAAGACAAGCGGCTGAACAGCCGTTGCCTGAATGTGAACAACAAACCCAGCACCAGCAGCGCTGCGGCCGCGGCGGCAGTACCGAGGTGCAGCTGCCAGGCCGCAACGTCCGGCAATTGCAGCAACCACCACAGCCCCGGCAGCGTGAGCAGCAGCAGGCCCAGCAGGTCGGCCAGGCGTTCGGCCCCAAAGATGGCCAGGCTGTCGGCAGCGCCCAGCGGCTGGCGAAGCAGCAGGCCGCGCGCGGCTTCGCCCACATTGCCGGGGGTGGGCGTGAAGGTGTAGCCGGCCAGGTACAGGCGCAGCCCCTGCAGCGGGGCGAGTGGGCGACCGTAGTGCGCCATCCACAGGCGCCAGCGCTGGCCGCGCAGCAGGTAGTTCAGCACGCACAGCGCGGCGGCCAGCGCGCCGGCCGGCGACCACAGTGCGGTGAGCCGGGTCGCTGATGTTGCGTTGCCAGTCAGCAGCAGCACCAGGGCATAGGCGGTGGCAGCAGCGCCGAGCGCCAGCAGCAGTTGCTTGAGCGGCAGCTTCAAAGCCGCGAACCCAGAAACAGCAGCAGCCAGGCGGCCCCGGCCAAGAGGATCCAGGGGTCGCGCAGCAGATCGCGTGCCACGTCTTCGCCGCGGCCGCGGTGAACCTGGTAGGCGTAGCGCAGCAGGCCGAAGATCACCACCGGCACGGTGTAGACCAGGCGCTCGCCGTGCTGCGCCTGCGCTTCCGCACTGGTGGCATACAGGCTGTACATGGTGATGGTGGCGGTCATGGTGACGGCCATCAGGGTGTCGAGCAGGGCGGCCGGGTAGTGCTCCAGCACGGCACGCTGCTGCTCGGGGTTGTGGAAGGTCTCGGCCTTGCGCTTGGAAAAGCCCAGGAACAGGGCAATGAACAGGCCGGTGAGCAGCAGCCAGCGC
>MGPC01000012.1 GCA_001797315.1 Curvibacter sp. GWA2_64_110 | reverse complement strand
CTCCACCGGCGGTGGCGCCTTCCTGGAGGTGCTGGAGGGCAAGACGCTGCCGGCCTTCGAGATCCTGGACAAGCGCGCCAAGGGCTAGATTGCTATCAAAATAATAGCTGTTTGCGCATATTCCATCTGGGCTAGAGCCCGATTTCATTCCATATTTATCCAACCACAGGACGACTCCCATGGCATTCGCATCGCTTCGACAGGTTCTCGACCACGCCGCCGAGCACGGCTACGGCGTTCCCGCCTTCAACGTCAACAACCTGGAGCAGGTGCTGGCCATCATGGAGGCGGCGCAGGAGACCGACAGCCCGGTGATCCTGCAGGCCTCGGCCGGCGCGCGCAAGTACGCGGGCGAAGCCTACCTGCGCCACCTGATGCTGGCGGCGGTGGAAACGCATCCCGACATTCCGGTGGTGGTGCACCAGGACCATGGCGCTTCGCCCGCGGTGTGCCAGCAGTCGATCCGCTCCGGCTTCACCAGCGTGATGATGGACGGCTCGCTGATGGAGGACGCAAAGACCCCGGCGACCTATGAGTACAACGTCGCCATCACGCGCCGCGTCTGCGAGATGGCGCACCCGGTGGGCGTGTCGGTGGAGGGCGAGCTCGGCTGCCTCGGTTCGCTGGAGACCGGCGAAGCGGGTGAGGAAGACGGCGTCGGCGCTGCCGGCAAGCTGACGCACGACATGATGCTGACCGACCCGGTGCAGGCCAAGGACTTCGTGGCCCAGACCGGCGTCGATGCGCTGGCGATCGCCATCGGCACCAGCCACGGTGCCTACAAGTTCACGCGCAAGCCCACCGGCGACATTCTGGCGATCGACCGCATCGCCGCCATCCATGCACAGATCCCGAACACGCACCTGGTGATGCACGGCTCGTCCAGCGTGCCGCAGGAGTGGCTGGCCATCATCCGCCAGTACGGCGGCGACCTGAAGGAAACCTATGGCGTGCCGGTGGAGGAGATCCAGCGCGGCATCCAGAGTGGTGTGCGCAAGATCAACATCGACACCGACATCCGCCTGGCCATGACCGGCGCCATGCGCGAGCTGTTTGCCAAGCAGCCGGGCGAATTCGATCCGCGCAAGGCGCTGGCGGCAGCCAAGAAGGCGGCGCGCGGCATCGTCAAGGCGCGCTTCGAGGCCTTCGGCTGCGCCGGCATGGCGTCGAAGATCAAGCCGATTGCGTTGGAGGCGATGGCAGCGCGTTACGTCTGATCCATTCTTTTTACCCACCCGACTCGAGGAGACAGGACATGAAATACATCCACATCGCTTTGGCTGCGACCGCCCTGGTCGCTGCACCGGCCTTTGCCAGCAAGGAGCTGGCGCAGAAGAACGCCTGCCTGGCGTGCCACGCCACCGACAAGAAACTGGTCGGCCCGGCCTTTCAGGACGTGGGCAGGAAATACGCGGGGCAGAAGGATGCGCAGGATGCGCTGGCGGCCAGCATCAAGAAGGGCGGCGCCGGCAAGTGGGGCCCGGTGCCGATGCCGGCGCAGGCGGCACTGAGCGATGCCGATGCCAAGACCCTGGCGGGCTGGGTACTGGCCGGCGCCAAGTAATCAAGAACGGGCGGGGTGGTCTGCGTGGGCCGCCTCGCGTCAATGCGGGCTCAGCCGAACTTTTCCAGCAAGCGGGCTGATTTCTCGACTTCCTCGATGGCCTTGCCTTCGCTTTCGGCATCGTAGACGGCTTCGATCACCGAGCAGGCCATCATCCGGTAGAAGGCCTTGTCCATTGCCTTGCGCGCGGCGGACATCTGCAAGGCTACATCCTCGCACGAGCGGCCGCTGTGGATCATCTCGACCAATCCCCGTACCTGGCCCTCAATGCGGCGCAGCCGATTGACCACATCTTTCTGGTGGTCAGCCCGGTAAAGCGAGGCCGGTGTTTGCGATTCGCCGCTGTTGTCTGTGCTCTTGCTTGCCATGGAAATAGACGACTTCGTGGGTTGATCTGTTCTCAGTGTGCCAGATTGTTCGGCCACAGCCTAGGGTGCCCTCTATCTCATTACCCTACCCCGCAGGGTATAGGGTTGTTCCTAATATTCAGCGAATGTTTATTCACGGAGGATCACCTTCGCCGCGGCTATCAAGACAGATCGGTCTTGATACGGTCGTGATCCTGTCCCTCGACAGGGGCATTTTTTGAACAAGGAACGAACGTGAGCGTTGTGAAGAAAACCCTTCTGTGGCTGCCCCTGCTGGCAGCTGTTTTTCTGACCGGCTGCGGCACCATCAGCACCATGGGCAAGCTGGAAGACGGCGCGGGTGCTGAGGCGAGCCGGATGTGGGATCGATGGATCGAGGCCGAGGGTGACATTGCCGTGGCCACCACCTGGGAGCGCAAGGTCAAGACCGGCGTGACGATCAGCGACCTGGAGCAGGTGCTGACGCAGATCGCGGCCGAGCGCAACATGAAGGGCGTGGGTGAGCTGCCGCTGTCCAAGGAACTGGAAGCGCGCACCGGCAAGCCGCAGAAATTCCTCAAGGTCTATTCCTTCTGTACGCCGACCACGGCGCGCGAGATGGTGGACTTCAGCCCGCACATGGCGGCCTACCTGCCTTGCCGCATCACGGTGGTGGAGAAGGAAGACGGGCTGTGGATGTACACGCTCAACATGGACATGATGGTCAAGATGGGACGCAAGCTGCCGTCGCCCTTGAAGGAGAACGCCATGAAGGTGCGCGACACCATCTGGGAAATGATGGAGCGCGGATCGAAGGGCGAGTTTTGAGTTGGTAAGTCAGTCAATATAAATACAGGAGACATTTGTGCGCAAATCGAAAGCAGTTCGCAACGCGGTCATCGCCGTAGTCGTTGCAGGCCCCTTGAGTGCGGCCATGGCCACCAATGGCTATTTTTCCCACGGCTACGGCATGAAGTCCAAGGGCATGGGCGGCGTCGGTATCGCGCTGCCGCAGGATGCGATGTCGGCGGCCACCAACCCCGCGGGCATGGTCGATGTCGGCAACCGCCTCGATTTCGGCCTGGATGTGTTCATGCCGGATCGGACGGCGACCTACACGAGTGCCTATCAGGGCGTTGCCGCGGGTGACTACCGCAGCGGCCAGCGCGAATTCTTCGTGCCGGAATTCGGCTACAACCGGCTGATCGGCAACGACATGGCGGCTGGCGTGGTGGTGTACGGCAATGGCGGCATGAACACCAACTACGGCACCAACCTCATTACCTCGTCCGGCAGCAAGACCTATTCCAATCTGGAACAGTTGTTCATTGCGCCCACGCTCTCGAAGAAAGTCGGCGACCATTCGTTCGGTGTTTCGTTGAACCTGATTCGCCAGACCTTCGAGGCCAAGGGTCTCGAAGCTTTCGACACGTCGTCCAACACGACCTATGTCGGCTCGGTGACCAACCGCGGCGAGGACATCTCGACCGGCTGGGGCCTCAAGTTCGGCTGGACGGGCCAGGTGTCGCCGACGGTCACCCTGGGCGCGGTCTACCAGACGCGCAGCAAGATGACGAAGTTCGACAAGTACAAGGGTCTTTTTGCCGAAGAGGGCGGCTTCGACATTCCTGAAACCTACGGCTTGGGTGTTGCGATCAAGGCGACGCCCAAGGCGACGATCGCAGCCGATGTCACGCAGATCAATTACGGCAGCATCAAGTCGCTGGCGAACCCGGGCACGCTGTTTCCGCAGGTTTCCGGGACGCCCATGGGCTTGAGCAATGGTTCCGGCTTTGGCTGGAAAGACATGACGGTCTTCAAGCTGGGCGTGTCGTACGAGTACAGCCCGAACGTGATGCTGCGTGCCGGCTACAACTACGCTCAGATGCCGATTACCAGCCAGAACACCTATTTCAACATCCTGGCACCGGCGACCGTTGAGCAGCACCTGACGCTGGGCGCGACCTGGACACTGGAGAACAAGTCGGAACTGACGCTGAGCTACATGCATGCGTTCAGCAAGAGCGTTGCGGGCGTGCCCAACGGCAACGGCCAGACCGTCGCCGGCTACCCGGTCGATCTGAAGATGCAGCAGAACGCCGTCGGCATCGCCTACGGCTGGCGCTGGTAAGCGCCAGCCATGGTCGTCTGATCGACCCCACAGGCCGCGCAGGCGGCCTGTGGGGTCGGGACAAGAACAGGACAGTCATGAACGTGTTGCTTCGAGCCGGCATTTTGGGTAGTCTCCGCCTCATGCGAAGACTGGCTTTTCTGCTGACGACGGTGCTGACCTCGGCGGGTGCCCAAGTGCCCGAAGTGTTTCGGGGCGCGGATCTCAATCTGGGCGAGAAGCTGATGGCGGAAAGCAAGTGCGTGGCCTGCCATCAGAAAAAGGTTGGCGGCGACGGCAATGCCATCTACAAGCCGGCCGGTCGCATCAACTCGCCTGGCTTGCTGCGCGGTATGGTGGAGCAATGCAATACCGAACTCAACCTCGGGCTGTTCCCGGAAGAGGTCACGGCCGTGGCGGCGGTGCTGAACCGGGACCACTACCGTTTCGCAAGATAAAAAATCAACCGATCAAAAAAGTCGGGATAGGTATAAACCCTAGGTTATGGGTTTTGTTTAACCTTTATATTAGTGCATGTGAATATTAAGATTTAACGAATGAGAGACGAAATTCCCCAGGAAGCGTCGACGTCGGGCTTTGAGGGCGCGGCGGAGCTGTTTGGGGTGCTTTCCACGCCGATCCGGCTGCGCATCATCGGTGCGCTGTGCGGCGGCGAGAAAAACGTCTCTCAGTTGCTGCAGGACATAACGGTGTCGCAACCCAATATGTCGCAGCACCTGAATGTGCTGTACCGGGCCGGGGTCGTTGCGAAGCGGCGCAGTGGCGTACAGGTGTTTTACCGCATCGGCGACGAGTCGGTGGTGCGGGTGTGCAAGGCGGTTTGTTCGCAGATCAGCCTTGGCAGAGAAGTGGATCAAGTGGATCACGGGCGCAGGGAACCTGAGCGCGTGATCCAGGCGAAGAGATGAGCAACGGATGGCAACTCATTGAAGGAGTGTGTGATGCAAGAAGATTTGAGCTCGGGCAGGATCCGCAAGGCGCCCGAGAATTTTTTGAACAAGGACGGGATCAAGGCCGTCTTGACGGAAGCCAAGCATGGCCGCCGTGATTTCATCCGCAACGCCTTTGCGGCTGCTGCTGCCGGTGCTGCCGTGCCGGCCGCGCTGGCGCAAGGCAACCCGGTACCGCCCGAGGGCGGCGACCCCAACATCCTGAACCTGCCCGAGCACAGCAAGGGCCTGGGGCAGGGCGTGGCGGCGGATGGCGGCTACGGCAAGCCCTCCAAGTTCGAGGCTAATGTGCAGCGTCGCCAGAGCCCGGGTCTGACCCAGACCACGCAGGCTTCGGTGTCGTTCGCACCGCTGCAGTCGCTGTTCGGCATCATCACACCCAGCGGTCTGCATTTCGAGCGCCACCACCAGGGCTGGTGGGACATCGATCCCTCCAAACACCGTCTGATGATCAATGGCATGGTCAAGTCCAACAAGGTCTTCACCATGGACGAGATCATGCGTCTGCCTTCCGTCTCGCGCATCCACTTCATCGAGTGCGGTGCCAACACGGCGGTGGAGTGGGGCAATGTGGCCGTACCGACCGTGCAGTACACGCACGGCATGGTGTCGTGCAGCGAGTTCACCGGCGTGCCGCTGATTACCCTGCTGGAACTGGCCGGTGCCGATCTGAAGAACGGCAAGTTCGTGCTGGCCGAGGGCGCTGACGGCTCCTCCATGACCCGCACCATCCCGATGGACCTGATCAAGTCGGGCGAGGTGTTCGTGGCCTACGGCCAGAACGGCGAGATGCTGCGCCCCGAGCAGGGTTATCCGCTGCGGCTGATCGTGCCGGGCGTGCAGGGTGTGAGCTGGGTCAAGTACCTGCGTCGCATCGAAGTGGGCGACAAGCCCTATGCGGCCAAGGACGAGGCGGTCCACTACGTGGATCTGCAACCCAGTGGTCTGCATCGCCAGTACAGCAGCATTCAGGAGTGCAAGAGCGTGGTGACCACGCCCTCGGGCGGCCAGGTCCTGCTGGACAAGGGCTTCTACAACATCACCGGTCTGGCCTGGTCGGGCCGTGGCAAGGTCAAGCGTGTCGATGTGTCCGTGGACGGCGGCCGCAACTGGCGTACCGCACGCCTGGAAGGCCCGGTGCAGAACAAGGCGCTGACGCGCTTCAACCTGGACTGGGTCTGGGATGGCAAGCCCGCCATCATCCAGAGCCGTGCCATGGATGACACAGGTTATGTGCAGCCGACCTACAAGCAATTGCGTGCGGTGCGCGGCACGCGTTCGATCTATCACAACAATGCCATCCAGTCGTGGCTGGTGCAGGAAAGCGGTGAGGTGAAAAATGTTCAGGTTTCGTAAAGCAGTTCTGGCCGCTGCCTTGCTGGCCGTTGCAGGCTTGGCAGGTGCGCAGGGCGCCAGCAAGTACCCGGGCGTCGGCCGCGACGCCACGCCGAAGGAAGTGGCCGCCTGGGACATCGACGTGCGTCCCGACTTCAAGGGGCTGCCGGCCGGTTCCGGCAGCGTGGCCAAGGGTCAGGACGTGTGGGAAGGCAAGTGCGCCCACTGCCACGGCATCTTCGGCGAGTCCGGTGAAGTGTTCAGCCCGCTGGTCGGTGGTATCACCAAAGAGGACATCAAGACCGGGCGCGTGGCCAAACTGACCGATCCGTCCTTCCCCGGCCGCACCACGCTGATGAAGGTGCCCACGGTCTCCACGCTGTGGGACTACATCAACCGCGCCATGCCCTGGACGGCGCCCAAGTCGCTGTCGACCGACGAGGTGTACTCGGTGGTGGCCTTCCTGCTCAACCTCGGCGGCATCGTGCCGGACAACTTCGTGCTGTCCGACAAGAACATTGCCGAAGTGCAGCAGCGCATGCCCAACCGCAACGGCATGACGACCGAGCACGGCATGTGGCCGGGCAAGGAGTTCGGCAAGGGCCACAAGCCCGACACCAAGAACGTGGCCTGCATGAAGGATTGCGTGCCTGAGGCCAAGGTGTCCTCGTTCCTGCCGGACTATGCGCGCAATGCCCACGGCAACCTGGCAGAGCAGAATCGTCTGGTGGGTGCCCAACACGGTGCGGATACCACCCGTCCGGAAGGCAAGCCCGGTGCTGCCGCTGCGCAGCCTGCAGTCCAGGCCAAACCGGCGGCAGCCAAGGCTGACGCTGCCGGTGCGGACAACAAGGCCGCCCAAGCGCTGACGCAGAAGAACAGCTGCACCGCCTGCCATGCCATGAACAGCAAACTGGTCGGCCCGAGCTTCCAGGACATCGCCAAGAAACACGCCGGCAAGGCGGACTACCTGGCAGGCAAGATCAAGGCAGGTGGTTCTGGGGTGTGGGGTCCGATTCCCATGCCGGCCCAGGCCTTGAGCGAAGCCGAAGCAAAGACCATTGCTGCGTGGTTGGCTTCTGGTGCGGGAAAATAGGTGTTAGTACGAATTCAAGCAATTGAATATTTTCATTAGCATGGACTTAAGTAAGGAGATTTACATGCAAACTCGTCGCGAGACACTCAAGCACAGCGCCGTCGTGGCGGGCCTCCTGGCCAGCACCGGCCTGTTCCCCCAGCATGCGCTGGCCTATGAAAAGGTGGCGTTCGAAGCCAAGTCCCTGGCTGACGTGGCCAAGGCGCTGGGCGCTGGCGCTCCGGTGGAA
>MGPC01000011.1 GCA_001797315.1 Curvibacter sp. GWA2_64_110 | reverse complement strand
TGATTTTGGCCGCCAGCGCCTTCAGGCCCCGGTGCACGCCGATCTTGATGGCCGACTCCGACATGCCCGTGAGCTGTGCCGCCTCCACCACCGACAGGCCCTCCAGCTTGACGTGCACGATGGGCAGGCGCTGCCGCTCGGGCAAGCCGGCCAGCAGTTTGTTCAGGTCCTTCCTGGCCTCGTCTGCCTCGGTGTCAGACGCGGCAAAGAGTTCGTGCTCGTCGTCCAGTGGATCGGTCAGGGCCTCGCGCGACGTGCGGGCCCGCAACAGATCGACCAGCTTGTAGCGCGCGATCGCATGCACCCAGGCGGTCAGGGGCAGATCGGGGCGGTAGGTGTGTCGCTGGTTATGCACGGCGAGCAATGTTTCCTGCACGAGGTCCTCCACTTCGTCGGGTCGCTGAAAAAGCCGTTTCCTGAAATAAGCACGCAAATGCGCGCTCAGCGCTTTCAGGAAGCGGTGGTAGGCGGCGGCATCGCCACCCAGTCCGTGCACCAGCAACTCGCGCAACTGGTTCTCGCTGGTCGCGAACCGAACATCTCTGTCTTCTATTCGTTCCATAGCGGCTTCAGGTTACAGCGTGCCGAAAAATATTTCTCCGGATTTTTCTGGGAACTGTAACCCGCGGCCAAGTTCCGCCGAACTACCCATCAAGCAGCGGCATCCCGTCCGCCTGGAAATCAATGGAGTCTCTTGATGAGTTCACGAACAGAGGTCGTCCACCCCGCCTGGTTGCGCGTCACGCACTGGCTCAATGCCCTGGCGGTTGTGGTTCTCATGATGAGCGGCTGGCGAATCTACAACGCCACGGCCTTCCTCGGCTTCGCGTTTCCCAAAGACATCACCCTGGGCGGCTGGCTGGGCGGGGCGCTTCAGTGGCACTTTGCCGCCATGTGGCTCCTGGCAGGCAATGGGCTGTTGTACCTGGCCTTCAATCTGGCCACCGGGCGCCTGGGGCAGCGGTTCTTTCCCTTATCCCCGCGCGCCTTGCTGGCCGATCTGCTGGCGGCCCTCAAAGGCAGGCTGGCCCATGCCGACCCGCAGCATTACAACGCGGTGCAACGGCTGGCTTATCTGTTCGTGATGTTTGACATTGTCCTGCTGGTGCTGTCCGGCCTGGTGCTCTGGAAATCCGTGCAGTTCCCGCTGCTGCGCGAACTGATGGCCGGTTATGAAGGCGCCCGTCGGGTCCACTTCTTCGCCATGGCGGCACTGGCCGTGTTCGTGGCCGTTCACCTGGCGATGGTGGCGCTGGTGCCGCGCACGCTGCTCCACATGATCCGCGGTCGCTAAGAAGGGTACGCCATGACAACCCAACCCGCATCCACCACATCCGCCTGGCGCATCGACGGCGATGCCGTCCTGAAAGAAGCCGTGCAACGCATCGGCCAGACCGCGCGACGCGACTTCTTGCGCCGCTCGCTCACGCTGGGCGGCCTTGCCATGCTCACCGGTTGTTCGCTGATCGATGAAACCAGCGTTGAAACGGCACTGACCAGGATCTCGCGTTTGAACGACGACGTACAAGGCTGGCTGTTTGATCCCAACCGGCTGGCACCGACCTACCCCGAGTCGATGATCACGCGCCCGTTTCCCTTCAACGCCTATTACGGCGAAGACGAGATCCGGGCCGTCGAGGAAAGCGGCTATCGCCTTGAAGTGACGGGCTTGGTCGCCGACAAGCGCAAATGGACGCTCGCCGAGCTGCGCGCCATGCCACAGACCGACCAGGTCACCCGCCATATTTGCGTGGAAGGCTGGAGCGCCATCGGCAAGTGGGGCGGCGTGTCATTTGGCAGCTTTCTGCGCCAGGTGGGCGCCGATCTCAGCGCCAAGTACGTGGGCTTCAAATGTGCCGACGACTATTTCACCAGCATCGACATGCCCACGGCACTGCATCCGCAAACCGTGCTGGCGCTGACCTACGACGGCCAGCCCCTGCCGCCCAAGTACGGCTTCCCCATGAAATTGCGCATGCCCACCAAGCTGGGCTACAAAAATCCAAAGCACATTCAGGCAATTTTCGTCACGAATACCTACCCCGGGGGCTACTGGGAAGACCAGGGGTACAACTGGTTCGGAGGCAGCTGAGCATGACAGCTCGGACGCCCTGAAAAATCGGCATTACCGCCATCTCATCATCACTTCAATGGAGTTCACTATGAAAACGATCAGCTCGACCCTTTTGGCCCTCACCATGCTGCTGGCCGGCAGCGGCGCCTTTGCGCAAGATGCGATGAAGAAGGACAGCATGGCCAAGGATGCCATGACGAAAGACAGCATGGCCAAGGACGCCATGGGCAAGGACAGCATGAAAAAAGACACCATGGCCAAGGACAGCATGGCGAAAGACAGCATGAAAAAGGACAGCATGGCCAAGGACGCCATGGGCAAGGATGGGATGAAGAAATAAGCGTGGCAGGCGGGGGGCCGGAGCAAGCCATTCCTCAAATGGCAAACGCCCCCGCCAGCACCTTCCTTGCCCCACCCGGACCGGGGTGGCCAACTGGTGCGCCAATTCGCGACGCAGGCAACGCCTGGTCTACTTGGTGAGCGGCTTGCAGCGGCTGGCCTGTGCGGGTTCGCAACCACCGGTGCAGACGGCTTTGGCATAGCGGTCGAGCGCTGCACTGCCGCGCGGTTCGGTCGAGCACATCACATTGCCATCGCGCTCCATCACGCAACGCCCGACGCCGCACACCGCCGTGCCGTAGCGGTCCAGCACGGCATCGCCGCCGCTGCCGGAACAGTGGGGGTCGCCATAACGGTCGTTGACGCAGCGGCTCTCGGCCGGCGCGCACAGCGTTTCCCCATAACGGGTGGTGATGCACCGGGCCTCGGCCGCCAGCGGCAAGGCCAGCCCCAGAAACAGTATCGACCACGGGGAAGACAGCGGGTAGTTCATCGTTTACTCCTCGATCTGGCTGTTCGGCAATCGCTACAAATTTTATAGCTTGTCGCGCATATGAATCAAGGGCTGGAGGCCTGAAACACCATGAACTTCAAGCGGTCGCTGCCTGACAGCTTCCCCGCTCACGCCGCGGCCTGCTTCAGGCCCTCGATGTCCAGCTTCTTCATCTGCAGCAGGGCCTGCATGACGCGGCGCGTTTTCGCCGGGTCCGGGTGTTGCATCAGCGTGGGCAGCACCGTGGGCACCACCTGCCACGACAGGCCAAACCGGTCTTTCAGCCAGCCGCACTGCTGTGCCTTTTCGTCGCCACCGGCACCCAGCTTGTCCCAGTAGTGGTCCACCTCGGCCTGGTCGGCGCAGTCAATCTGCAGCGAGAGCGCCTCGTTGAACTGGAAGACCGGGCCGCCGTTCAAGGCGACAAAGGGCTGGCCGTCGAGTTCGAAGCTCACGGTCATCACCGAGCCGGCGGGCTTGCCGTGGATTTCCTGCCCGGCGTCGGGGAAACGGCTCACGCTGGTGATGCGCGAATTGGGGAAGATGCCGGTGTAGAACGCAGCGGCTTCTTCGGCCTGGTGGTCGAACCACAGGCAGGGGGTGATCTTGAGCGGGTTCAGCATGGTGATGCTCCTTCGTGATGAAGATGAATTGACGCTGCAGGCGCTCTGCAGACGCTTAGGCCCCGGTCTCGCCCAGGGTTTGCGCCCGCTCCAGCAGCAGGTCGCGCTCGCGCAGGTTGTGCGTCAGCGTGGCGGCGCGCTCGAACTCCGTGCGTGCTTCCGCCAGCCGGCCCAGCTTGGCCAGCAGGTCGCCCCGCACGCTGGGCAGCCACTGGTAGTTTTTCAGGGCACGGTCTTCGCGCAGCGCGTCGATGAGGGCCAGGCCGGCGGCCGGCCCGTAGGCCATGGCCACGGCCACGGCGCGGTTAAGTTCCACCACCGGCGACGGCGTGGTCTGCGCCAGCGCCTCGTAGAGCGAGGCAATACGCACCCAGTCGGTGTCGGCGGCCTGGACGGCGCGCGCGTGGCAGGCGGCGATGGCGCCTTGCAGCGCATAGGCCCCGAGCGGCTGGCCCTGGGCCGCGCACAAGTCTTCGGCCCGCGCCAGCGCCGCCAGCCCGCGGCGGATGAGCAGATGGTCCCAGCGCGTGCGGTCTTGCGCCAGCAGCAGCACGGGGCGGCCGCTGGCGTCGGTGCGGGCGGCGGTGCGCGAGGCCTGCAGCTCCATCAGTGCCAACAGGCCGTGCACTTCGGGCTCGCCGGCGGCCAGTTCGGCCAGCATGCGGCCCAGGCGCAAGGCCTCGTCCACCAGGGCCGGGCGCATCCAGTCCTCGCCCGCGGTGGCGGTGTAGCCTTCGTTGAAGACCAGGTACAGCACCTCCAGCACCGAGGCCAGCCGCTCACCCAGCACGGCACCGCGCGGCAGCTCGAAGGGCACACGTGCTTCGCGCAGGGTGCGCTTGGCGCGCACGATGCGCTGCGCCAGCGTGGGCTCGGTCACCAGGAAGGCACGTGCAATCTCGTGCGTGCTCAGGCCCGCCAGCAGCTTGAGCGTGAGTGCCGCCCGCATCTCGGCGCTGAGCACCGGGTGGCAGGCGGTGAAAATCAGGCGCAGCAGGTCGTCGCCGATCTCGTCGGCGCGCGCCGCGTCGAGCGCGTCCACGAAGTCGGGCACCACCAGCGCCTGCTGCGCCTCCAGGTCGTGGCCGATCTGCTCGAACTTGCTGCTCTGCACCTTGTCGCGGCGCAGGCGGTCCAGCGCGCGGTTCTTGGCGGTGGCCATGAGCCAGGCCCCGGGCTTGTCGGGCACGCCCGCGGTGGGCCAATGCTCCAGCGCCGCCACCAGCGCATCCTGCGCCACCTCCTCGGCCTGGCCGATGTCGCGCAGCAGGCGCGCCACGGCCGCCACGATGCGCGCGGACTCGATGCGCCAGACGGCGGCAATGGCCTGGTGGGTGGCGGAGTGCATCAGTCGATCGGGCTCAGGCTTGCGCCGACGTGGCCGGGCAGGCCGCCATGTCCATGTAGGCCACCTCCCAGATGTGGCCGTCCAGGTCTTCGAAGCCGTGCTGGTACATGAAACCGTGGTCCTGCGACGCACGCGGCACCGTGCCGCCAGCCGCACGGGCCTTGGCCACCTGCTGGTCGACCTCGGCGCGGCTGGCACACGACAGGCAGATCAGCACCTCGGTCGTCTTGCGGGCGTCGGCCAGGGGCTTGCCGGTGAAGGTCTGGCAGAAAGGCTCGGTCAGCAGCATGACGTAGATGTCGTCGCTGATCACCATGCAGGCGCCCTGCTCGTTGCTGAACTGCGGGTTGAAGCTGTAGCCCAGGGCGCTGAAGAACGCTCTGGAGCGTTCCAGGTCGCGCACGGGCAGGTTGACGTAGATTTGCTGGTTCATATGGTTGCTCCCTGGTTGGTGTGACGGGTGAGTTCTGCCTGCAGGCGGTCGAAATTCTGTTCATTGGCCGGCACGGCGTAGCGCGCCACCGCCTCGCGCGTGGCGGCATCGTCAAAACACATGCGCCAACCCAGCCGGGTGCCGCCGGCCTCGTCGCTCAGCGTGATGTGCAGGTGAAAGTGCGGGGCGTTCTCGTGCTCCAGCACGAGGCGCGCGGGCGCCTCGACGGTGTGGAACACGCTGCGGTTGGGGTAGTCCTGGCCGTCGGGGCCGTGCATGGTGAAGCGCCAGTGGCCACCGGGGCGGAACTCGCACAGCTCGAAGGTGTTGCGGAACCCCGCCGGCCCCCACCAGCGCGCCAGGCGCTGCGCATCGGCAAAGGCGGCCCAGAGCTGCTCGCGCGGCTGCGCGTAATGGCGGGTGCTGACAATCTCTCGCGCGGCCAGCGCCGCCGCGGTTTCTGTGGGTGATGTGCTCATGGTGTACTCCCGAACATCAGGTTTTCTCGGCAATCGTCTTGAGGCTGGCCAGGCCGGCTTCGAAGTCGCGCCCGATCATGGCGTCCATGTTGATGAAAACGCCCATCAGCTTGGCCACAAAGGGGCAGGCGCCCTGCATGGCCCAGGTGACTTCGGTAGTTTGACCGCGCGGCACCAGGGTGAAATCAATGGTGTTGCTGGCCTGCATGGGCGCGCTCATGTCGAGCCGCATCGTCACCTGGCCGGGGGTGCTGGCGGTGATCTCCAGGCTGCCCTCGCCCACCTCCTTGCTGCCCTTGAACGCGTAGCGTGCGCCCGGGCCGGCGGCCGGGCCGCGGTAGCTGCCCTGCATGGCCGGGTCTTTCTTGTCGTAGGGGTTCCAGGTGTTGAACTGGCGCAGCTCGTTGATGAGCGCATGGATCTTGTCCGGCGGCGCCTGGATGACGATGCTGCGCTGCAGGCTGAAGGTGTCGGGCCGCGTGGCGGCAAACAGCAGCAGGCCGGCCAGGGCCAGCACGGCGATGATCAGGATGCTCTTGACCATGGTGCTTCTCCTTCACTGGCCGATGCCGGCAAAGTCTTCCTCTTCGTAGAGGCGGCGCACTTCGATCTCGGCGGCCATGCCCTCGCCCACCGGGTTGGGGAAGCGGCGCGTCCACTCCAGCGCCTCGTCGCGCGAGCGCACCTGGATCAGGGTGTAGCCGGCGATCAGTTCCTTGCTCTCGGTGAAGGGACCGTCGATGACCTTGCGCTCCTTGCCGTCGTAGCGGATGCGCCAGCCCTGTGAGCTGGGCTTGAGGCCCGAGGCGTCGAGCAGCACGCCGGCGCGGGCCAGCTCTTCGTGGAAGGTGCCCATCACGGCCATGAGTTCGGCCATATTGGGCGGGAAGACGCCAGCTTCAGACTGGGGCGTGGCTTTGACAATGATCATGTAGCGCATATCAGCACTCCTTCATGGGGTTGAACAGCCAAACGCTGGCTTGTATTCCCACGACGAACGAGGCGGCGCGAAATCGACAATATTTTGTCTAGGCGAAAACCCTAGATCCGACACCACACCTCAAACGGCGTCTTCGTAACACGGCCCGACGCCGCGCACTTCGACGGTGCACCATTCAGCCGCCGGACATTGCTGGGCGATGGCCACCGCCTCGGCCCGGGTCTGGCAGTCGACCAGGAAGAAGCCGCCCACCATTTCCTTGGCTTCGGCGAAAGGGCCGTCGAGCACCTGGGCCTGTCCGCCGCGCACCTGCACGCGCACGGCGTTGGCCTGTGAGTTGAGCGATTCGACCGCCAGCAACTGGCCGCGTGCTTGCAGCTCTTCGGCAAAACGCTGCATGCGCGCATACACCTCGCGGCCTTCGGCCTCGGTGCGCGTGCGCCGCTGGTCCGGCGGCTCCATCATCAACAGCATGTAGGGCATGGAAACTCCTGGGTTGGCGGGCGGGCCCGGCCAAGTTGATCTTCGGATGGCAAGGATATCAATGTGTCCGATGGCCCTGGCGCCGGTGGGCTGGCGGTGCCGTGCCGCTGGCCACATACAGCGTGCCCATGAGCACGGTCTCCACCTGCAGCGCGGCGCCGTGGTCAAGCAAGGGCTGCCAGGGCACGGCCAGGCGGTCGAAATTGCTGATCGACTGCGCGGCGAAAAGACCGACCAGCGCGTTCCACGGTACCAGCCAGGGCGCGGTCCACTTCAGGCCGGTGGCGACCAGCCGTGCGCCAGGCTTGAGGTGGCGCAGCACATGGTCCACTGCCTGCGGGCTTTGCAGGATGTCGTGCGTGAGGTGGAAGAAGGCGGCGTCGGCCGCTTCCGGCAAGGGGGCGTCTTCCACCGCGGCGCAGATGAGTTCCACATTGGTCCAGCCCGCCAGGCTGACACGGCTGTGTGCCAGCGCAATCATCTCGGGGCATTGGTCGACAGCAATGACGCGGCCTTGCGCGCCCACGGCCTGGCGCAGCAGTTCCAGGCTCATGCCGGTGCCGCAGCCGAGGTCGAGCACACACTGGCCGGGTAACAACTGCAACCGCTCGACCGCATGGCGGCGGAGGAACTCGTAGGGTGCCAGCTGCAGGTCGTAGGAATAGGCACGCCAGCGGTACATGGCGCGCGAGGCGTCGTGGCCGGCAGAGTGAGCGGAGTCGTCGCGCATAAGCCCCCCAGAAGCTTGGTGGCGCCTAGCCGAACAGTGCTTTCACATCGATGCTGGAGCGACGCCCGATGGCATGGTACTCCTTTGCCAGCCATTCGTTGGCGCAGGCGCAGCCCTGCTCGCGCAGCAGTTCGAGGAAGGGGCCGTAGGCCAGCAGCTTGGTGTCGCTGCGCTGCAGGCTGGGCACCGTGCTGGTGTCGATCATGTGAAATCGCATCTGCCGCAGCCGGCGCTCCAGCCGTCCTGGCAGGAACCAGGCCGGGCTGGTGAACTCGCGGGCGTGGGCAAACATGTGCATCTCGCGCATGAAGTTGGCACAAAAACCGAGCTCGGCAATGCGCGTTTCGATCTCCGCCACCGTCCGTGGCGTGTCGGGGCGGCGCAGCGGATTGAGCAGCACCAGCAACACGTCGCGCGCGCTGCAGTCGTAGTAGAGCGGGAAGACCGCCGGGTTGGCGCTGTAGCCGCCGTCCCAATAGGGTTCGCCGTCGATCTGCACCGCGTGATGGATCCTGGGCAGGCAGGCCGAGGCCAGCAGCATGTCCACCGTCAGTTCGTGCTCGCGAAACAGGCGCAGCTTGCCGCTGCTGGCCTGGGTGGTGCCGATGAAAAGCCTGAAGGGGCAGTGCGTGCGCAGTTGCGCGAAATCGACCTGCGCCAGCAGCAGGTTGCGCAAAGGGTTGAGCGCCAGCGGGTTGAGCTGTGCCGGCGAAAAATAGCCCGCCCAACTGGCCAGCAGCCTGGCCGCCGGCGACAGGCCGATGTCCTCGCCCTGCCCCTGCGTCAGCCAGGGCCAGGGCATGTGCTGCGCCACACTGTCCCAGAACGCCGCCAGCGCCTGGCGTGCCCCCTCGCGCCCGCCCTTGCGCCAGCCCTCGGCCAGCACCACCGCGTTCATGGCGCCGGCACTGCTGCCGCTCAAGCCCTCGAACTGCAGGCGCGTGTCCCGCAGCAGCGTATCGAGCACGCCCCAGGTGAAAGCGCCGTGCGCACCGCCGCCTTGCAGCGCCAGATTGATGCGGCTCGGTTTGCTATCAAACATATAGCTACTCCCGCTTGTTTCATGAGGTCTGGAGCCTCAAAACGCTTATAGCAGAGCCGCGTGACGAAGCCAAGAACCGCCGGTCGCACGCCAGCTCAGGCATCCTGCAGCAGGCTGCTGGCAATCGCCGCCGCGGCGGTACGGGTCTCGACGCCCAGCTTCTCGAAGATGTGTTCCAGGTGCTTGTTCACCGTGCGCGGGCTCATGCCCAGGATGTCGGCGATGTCGCGGTTGGTCTTGCCCTTGGCCAGCCAGGACAGCACCTCGGTCTCGCGCGGTGTCAGCGCCGCACCACTCAAACGCTTGTGTGCGGCATCCACCGCCGGCCCGGTCTGGCGCAGCAGGATCATGGTCTCGCCCGGGCCGGTCTGCCCCAGGTACTGGGCCTGCAGCTGGCTGCCGTCGGGCAGCGCGGTCAGCGTCTCGCCCTGCGTGACGGCGGCCTGCAGCCAGTGCTTCAGCGGTGCCGCGTCGTCCTGGGGCCCGAGCGCCTGTTCCAGCCAGCGCATGGCCTGCGGCGAGCGCCAGGCGATGCGGCCCTGCGAATCCAGCAGCACCACGCCCAGGCCGGCCACGTCCACTGCCTCGCGCGCCAGCCGGCTCACATGCGCGTTGCGCAGGTGGGTCGCCAGGCGCGCCAGCACCTCAGGAATCTTCAGCGGCTTGACCACGTAGTCGACGCCGCCGCTGGCAAAACCCTCGACGATCTGCTCGGTCTCGGCCAGGCCGGTCATGAAGATCACCGGCACATGGGACCAGGAGGGCTCGGCCTTGAGCCGGCGACACAGGGCAAAGCCGTTCTCGCCCGGCATGATGGCGTCGAGCAGCACGGCGTCGGGCACCGCCATCTCGAAGCGCTCCAGCGCCTCGACGGCGTCGCGCGCCACCAGCACGGTGTAGCCCTCGATGGCCAGTGCATCGCACAGCATGCGCAGGGTATCGGGCGCGTCGTCCACCACCAGCACGACGCTGGAGACGGCCGGCGGTTTCACGGGCTCAACTTTCATCTTCGGTTTCTTTCAGGCGTTCGATCAGGGCAGTGAAGTCGAAGCGGTCCACATGCACCACCAGGCTTTGCAGCACATCGGCAATCGCCGGCTCCTGCTCGGCGCTGTTGCGCAGCAGGCTGCGCAGGCCGCTGGCGTTGCCCAGGCGCGCCAGGCCGATCAGGCTGTGGCGCAGCTCCTCCGGCAACGGCAAGCGGCCGGCCTCAGCGCGCGCCCCGGGCTGCGGGCCGGTGTGCGCCGGCAGCAGATTGCTTTCATGCACCCACTCCAGCTGCAGCACGCGCGCCAGCAGGTCCAGCAGCTCGGACTCGATCACCGGCTTGCTCACGAACCCCTGGCAGCCGACGGCTTCCAGCAGCTCGGGCCGGTTCTCGAACGGGTCGGCCGAGACGAAGACGATCGGCAGCTCGGGGCCGACGCTGCGGCGGATCAGCTGCGCGGTCTGCCAGCCGTTGAGGTCGTCCATGTTGATGTCCAGCAGCACCGCATCGGGCCGGTGCTGCTGCAGGATCTCCAGGCACTCGCGGCCGCTGGCGGCTTCGCGCACGATGAAACCGAGAGGAATCAGCAGGCTGGCCAGCAGCTGGCGCTGGATCGGCTGGTCGTCCACCACCAGCAGGGTGCGGCGCGGCGCCAGAAAACCGACGATGGGCCGCAGGTGGCGCACCGACTGCACGGCCGGCGGCTCGATCTCGCGCAGGTAGAGCCGGATGGCAAAGGTGCTGCCCTGGCCCACCTCGCTGCGCAGCGTGAGTTCGCCGCCCATGAGCTCGGTCAGCAGGTGGGTGATGGTCAGGCCCAGGCCGGTACCCGACTCGCTGGTGCGCCGGCCCGCGCTGCCGCGCTCGAACGGCATGAAGATGCGCTCCTGGTCCTGCGATGCGATGCCGATGCCGCTGTCTTCCACCTCGAAGCGCACCACGTCATGCCGGCAATCGACCCGGAACACGATGCCGCCGGCATCGGTGAAGCGCACCGCATTGGCCAGCAGGTTGATGAGGATCTGGCGCAGGCGCTTGGCGTCGGCCTGCACCCAGGCCGGCACGCGGCCCTGCGTCTCCAGCCGGAACGACAGGCCCTTGCCTTCGGCCTGCGGCTGCACCATGCGCACCAGCTCCGACAGGAATTCCGGGAACGGCAGCGGTGCCATGTCCAGGCGCAGGCGGCCGGCCTCGATGCGCGCCAGATCGAGCAGGCCGTCGATCAGCGCATGCATGTGCTGGCCGCTTTGCTGGATGGTGGTGACCGCCTCGCGCAGACCGCCCTTCAACTCGGCATTGCGCAGCAGGATCTGCGCGTAGCCCAGGATGCTGTTGAGCGGCGTGCGCAGCTCGTGCGTCATGCCGGCCACATAACGCGTCTTGGCCTGGCTGGCGGCCTCGGCCACTTCCTTGGCGCTTTGCAGCGCCTCGTCGGTGCGCATGTGGGCGTCGATCTCCTTCTGCAGCAGTTGGGTCTGGCGCTCCGACTCGTCATGCGCCATGCGCCGGCTCTCGCTGGCCAGCACCACCCACCAGGCCCAGACGGCCGTCAGCAGGGCCATCAGTGCAAACACCTTGATGAAGGGCTCGCGCAGTTCGGCAGCCGGCGCCTGCAGGCTCTCCTGCATGTAGACCACCCCCAGCACGAAGGCCATGACGGCGCACAGCGCCAGGAACACCGCGAAGTACTGGCCGACGCGGAAGTTGTAGCGGTTGTTCAGGCTGGCCGGCAGGATGGCAGTCAAGGCCAGGCGCACCTGGTCGGCGGCGCGCGAATTGGTCTTGCAGCGGTCGTGGCAGCGCGATTCGAGCGAGCAGCACAGCGAACAGATCGGCGCCCCGTAGGCCGGGCAGGTGGCCATGTCGGCACTCTCGAACTGGTTCTCGCAGACGGTGCAGCGCACCGCCTGGCCCGGCTGCCACGGTGAGGCCTCCTTGCGCGCCAGGTAGTAGCGCCCTCGCGTGGCCCAGGCCAGCAATGGCGCCGTGACCATGGCCGTGAAGAGCGCGATGAAGGGCGAGAAGGCCGCCGCCCCTTCGCCCAGCACGCCGGCATAGGCGATGCCGGCCAGCAGCACGGCCAGCGACATCGCGCCCAGGCCCACGGGGTTGAGGTCGTACAGGTAGGCGCGGCGGAACTCCACGCCCTTCGGTGAAAGGCCCAGCGGCTTGCTGATGACCAGATCGGCCACCAGCGCACCGACCCAGGCGATGGCCACGTTGCCGTAGAGGCCCAGCACCTTCTCCAGCGCGCCGAAGACGCCCAGCGTCATCAGCAGCATGGCGATCACCACGTTGAACACCAGCCACACCACGCGGCCGGGGTGGCTGCGCGTCAGGCGGGCGAAGAAGTTGGACCAGGCCAGCGAGCCGGCGTAGGCGTTGGTGACATTGATCTTGACCTGCGAGATCACCACGAACAGCACGGTCAGCGCCAGGGCCACGGCCGGGTTGCCGAGCGAGCGCATGAAACCGACCAGGTACATCTGGGTCGGCTCGACGGCATGGGCGGCCGACGCCCCATATTGGAGCGCGACGAAGGCCAGAAAGGCGCCGCCCAGCATCTTGAGCATGCCCAGCACGACCCAGCCCGGGCCGGCCACCAGCACGCCGGTCCACCAGCGCCAGCGGTTGGCCACGGTGCGCTCGGGCATGAAGCGCAGGAAGTCCACCTGTTCGCCGATCTGCACCACCAGCGAGAAGGCCACGGCGGAGGCGGCGCCGAACATCAGGGGGTCGAAGCTGCTGCTGCCCGAACTCAGGCCCGACAGGCCGGTGAACTCGCGGTACAGCTCGGGCTGCTGCACGGCAAACCAGAGGAAGGGCCAGAGCAGCAGCAGGCCCCACAGCGGCTGGGTCCAGGTCTGCAGCTTGGAAATCAGCGTGATGCCGTGCAGCACCAGCGGAATGATGACCAACGACGACAGCACATAACACCACACCAGCGGCCAGCCCAGCACCATCTGCAGCGCCAGCGCCATGATGGCCGCCTCCAGCGCGAAGAAGATGAAGGTGAACGAGGCGTAGATCAGCGAGGTGACGGTGGAGCCCAGGTAGCCGAAGCCGGCGCCGCGCGTGAGCAGGTCCATGTCCAGCCCGTAGCGCGCGGCGTAGACGGCGATCGGCAAGCCGGTGAGAAAGGTCACCAGGCCCATCACCAGGATGGCCCACAGCGCATTGCTGAAGCCGTAGTTGAGGGCGATGGCGCCGCCGATGGCCTCCAGCGCCAGGAAGGACATGCCGCCGAAGGCCGTGTTGGCGACGCGGAACTCGCTCCATTTGCGTGCGCTGTGCGGCGTGTAGCGCAGCGCGTAGTCCTCCAGGGTCTCGTTGGCCACCCAGGAGTTGTAGTCGCGCCGGATGCGGAAAATGCGTTGCGGTGCGTTTTTCATGCGCGCGCTTTTGGTGCATGGACTGTCATGAACAGTGCACATGCAAGAACCGTTCTCGCTGGCGGCTGCGCCTGCGATACGTTGAATGACGTATGGGCAGTTCAGGGGGCACTCCCTAATCTCAAGGCCGTGGTGACGCCGTGTCGCCCAGCACCTGTTGCAGGTGTTCTTGGTTCCCACCTTTCATTTCAGGAGTGCTTCATGAAAAAACAGCCCGCCTTGTCCTCCCATCCGGCTGCCGCCGATCTGCAGCGCCGTCGCCTCTTGCAGGGCCTGGGCGCCATGTCCATGGTCGGCCTGCCCGCCCTCGGCCACGCCGCTGCGCCTGCGACCGCCGCAGTGAACACGACCAAGCTTGCCGTGACCGACACCGAGGTGGTGGTGGGCCAGCTGCACTCGTCCTCCGGCACGATGGCGATCTCCGAGACCGGCTCGATCCAGGCCGAGCAGCTGGCGATCGACCAGATCAACGCCATGGGCGGCATCCTGGGCCGCAAGATCCGCGTCATCAAGGAAGACGGCGCCTCCGACTGGCCGACCTTCGCCGAGAAGTCGAAGAAGCTGCTGGTCAACGACCACGTGGCCGCCGTGTTCGGCTGCTGGACCTCGGCCTCGCGCAAGGCCGTGCTGCCGATCTTCGAGAAGGAAAACGGCCTGCTCTACTACCCGACCTTCTATGAGGGCCTGGAGCAGTCGAAGAACGTGATCTACACCGGCCAGGAAGCCACGCAGCAGATCATCTACGGCCTGGACTGGGGCGCCAAGGAGAAGAAAGCCAAGACCTTCTTCCTGGTCGGCTCCGACTACATCTGGCCGCGCACCTCGATGAAGATCGCGCGCAAGCACATCGAGAGCGTCGGCAAGCTGGGCAAGGTGGTCGGCGAGGAGTACTACCCGCTGGGCAACACCAACTTCAACTCGCTGATCAACAAGATCAAGGTCGCCAAGCCGGACTGCATCTTCACCGCCGTGGTGGGCGGCTCCAACGTGGCGTTCTACAAGCAGCTCAAGGCTGCCGGCATCACCGGCGACAAGCAGTTCCTGCTGACGCTGGCGGTAACGGAAGACGAGATGCTGGGCGTGGGCGGCGAGAACTTCGCCGGCTTCTACTCCTCCATGAAGTACTTCCAGTCCCTGGACAACGACAACAACAAGAAGTTCGTTGCCGCCTTCAAGGCCAAGTACGGCAAGGACGCCGTCATCGGCGACGTCACGCAGGCCGGCTACCTCGGCCCCTGGCTGTGGAAGGCCGCCGTGGAGCGGGCCGGCAGCTTCGACGTCGACAAGGTGGTGGCCGCCTCGCCCGGCATCGAGCTCAAGACCGCGCCGGAAGGCTACGTCAAGCTGCACGAGAACCACCACCTGTGGAGCAAGTCGCGCATCGCTCAGGGCCAGAAGGACGGCACCTTCAAGGTGGTGGCCGAGTCGCCCGCCCTGATCGAACCCAACCCTTTCCCCAAGGGTTACCAGTAAGCACTCGGGTTGAGTGGGACACGGCGGCGGCCGACCGGTTGCCGGGAAGCCGCCGCCCGACATTGCACACAGACAGGCAGGTGATCAAATGGATCTATCGGAAATGCTCAACATCGCCCTCATGCAGGGCTTCGCGGGACTCAGCCTGTTCTCGGTCCTGCTGCTCATGGGCCTCGGGCTGGCCATCATCTTCGGCCAGATGGGCGTGATCAACATGGCGCATGGCGAGTTCATGACCATCGGCGCCTACACCATCTTCATGTTCTCCACGCTGGTGGAGCACCATGCGCCGGGTTTCATGCCCTACTACTTTCCGCTCGCCATCGGCGTGGCCTTCGTGCTCGCCTTCATCGCCGGCTGGCTGGTGGAGTGGGGCCTGATCCGTTTCCTCTACAAGCGCCCGCTCGACACGCTGCTGGCCACCTGGGGCCTGAGCCTGGCGATCCAGCAGGTCTTTCGCACCGCCATCGGACCCAAGGAAGTCAGCCCGACGCTGCCCGAGTGGCTGATGGGTTCCTGGGCGCCGCACGAGGGCCTGGACATTCCGATCAACGGCCTGTTCGTGCTGGGCCTGACCACGCTGGTCACCGGCGCCGTGCTGCTGGCGCTCTACAAGAGCCGCTGGGGCCTGCGGGTGCGCGCCACGGTGAGCAACCGCGTGATGGCCAACGCCATCGGCATCAACACGCAAAAGACCGACCGCCTGACCTTCGCCATCGGCTGCGGCATCGCCGGCGTGGCCGGCGCGGCTTTCACCACCATCGGCTCCACCGGACCGACCTCGGGCTCGCTCTACATCGTCGACTCCTTCCTGGTCGTGACCTTCGGCGGCGCCGCCAGCCTGCTGGGCACGGTGGCCTCGGCCTTCGGTATCGCGCAGACGCAGTCGATCTCCGAATTCTTCATCACCGGCTCCATGGCCAAGGTGCTGACGCTGTCCTTGATCGTGGTGATCCTGATGATCCGCCCGCAAGGCCTGTTCGCCATCAAGGTGCGCCGCTGACCGGCCCGCAACACAACGGAGTATCACGATGAACAAGCTCATGACATGGATCAACAAACGGGGCCTGGGCAGCGTTGCCCTCCTGGCGGCGCTGCTGCTGGTGGCCTTCCCGCTGGTCTTCGACATCTTCCGCCTCAACCTGGTCGGCAAGTACCTGACCTACGGCTTCGTGGCGCTGGGCCTGGTGATGGTCTGGGGCTACGGCGGCATCCTGAGCCTGGGCCAGGGCGTTTTCTTCGGCCTGGGCGGCTACGCCATGGCCATGTTCCTCAAGCTGGAAGCGTCCGACCCCATCAGCACCAAGATCCAGTCCACCCCCGGCATCCCGGACTTCATGGACTGGAACCAGCTGACCGCCCTGCCGCTGTGGTGGAAGCCGTTCGAGCACCTGCCATTCGCACTGATCGCGGTGGTGGCCGTCCCCACGCTGCTGGCCTTCATCATCAGCTACGCCATGTTCAAGCGACGCGTGGGCGGTGTCTACTTCGCCATCATCACGCAGGCGGTGGCGCTGATCCTGACCGTGCTGATCATCGGCCAGCAGGGCTACACCGGCGGCGTCAACGGCATGACCGACCTCAAGACCCTGCTGGGCTGGGACATCCGCACCGACAGCGCCCGGTACATCCTGTACTACGTCTGCAGCTTCCTGCTGCTGGGCAGCGTGCTGTTGTGCCTGTGGATCCAGAAAAGCAAGCTCGGCACCCTGCTGCTGGCCATGCGCGACAAGGAAGACCGTGTGCGTTTCTCCGGCTACGACGTGGCCATGTTCAAGGTCTTCGTGTTCTGCCTGGCGGCCGGCCTCTCCGGCATCGGCGGCGCCCTGTTCGCCCTGCAGGTCGGCTTCATGTCGCCATCCTTCGTCGGCATCGTGCCCTCGATCGAGATGGTGATCTACGCCGCCGTGGGCGGGCGCATGAGCCTGGTGGGTGCGGTGTACGGCACGCTGCTGGTGAACTTCGGCAAGACCTACTTCTCCGAGAGCTTCCCCGACCTGTGGCTGTTCCTGATGGCCGCGCTCTTCATCGGCGTGACCATGGCCTTCCCCGACGGGCTGGCCGGCGTGTGGAGCCAGAAAGTCGTGCCCTGGTGGCAACGCAAGCAGGCCGAGCGCCGGGCCATCCAGCGCGCCGTCAAGGCCGACGCCACCGCAGACGCATCGAGCACGCCGGGCGTACCGACAAACGCTCCCGCTACCGCCCTGTCCGGCAACGTGAGCGGACAAGCCGCCTGAACCGGATCCAACCAGGAGCACACCATGAGCAACACCGACTTCGCCCTGGCCGTGGAAGACCTCACGGTCTCCTTCGACGGCTTCAAGGCCATCGACACCCTGACGCTGTACATCGACAAGAACGAGCTGCGCGTGATCATCGGCCCCAACGGCGCCGGCAAGACCACGCTGCTCGACCTGATCTGCGGCAAGACCAAGGCCAGCGCCGGCAGCATCAAGTTCAAGAACGAGGAGCTGACCACGCTGGACGAGCACATCCGCGTGCGCCGCGGCATCGGCCGCAAGTTCCAGACGCCCTCCATCTACGAGAACCTCTCGGTGTTCCAGAACCTGGAGGTGTCCTACCCGAGCGGCCGCTCGGTGTTCGGCGCCCTGGGCTTCAAGTGCACGGACGAGGTGAAGGCGCGCGTGCAGGTGGTGGCCGAGGACATCGGCCTGGCCGACGTGCTGGCCATGGAGGCCGGCCTGCTCTCGCACGGGCAGAAGCAGTGGCTGGAGATCGGCATGCTGCTGATGCAGGACCCCGAGCTGCTGATGCTGGACGAGCCGATTGCCGGCATGAGCGCGCGCGAGCGTGAACTCACCGCCGAGCTGCTCAAGCGCATCTGCAAGAACCGCTCGGTGATCGTGATCGAGCACGACATGGAGTTCGTCAAGCAGATCGCACACAAGGTCACCGTCATGCACCAGGGAAAGATCCTTGCTGAAGGATCGATGGAAGCGGTGCAGGCCGATCCCAAGGTGATCGACGTGTATCTGGGTCACTGACATGAAACACCCCCTGAGCCGCTGCGCGGCATCCCCCTCTCTCGCCTTCGGCGGGAGGGGGACCGCACCGACGGCCCGGCTAAGCCGGTTCCGTGGTGCGACTGGGCTTTGCACCTCACCGTTTCATGCGGCGTTGGTAGCGCGCGTCGCCATGGACAACTGATTTCAAAGGAGTAAGACATGCTCAAAGTCAACGACATGTTCGTGGCCTACGGCCAGAGCGAAGCCTTGCACGGCATCTCCTTCGAGGGCCGCAAGAACGAGACCATCGCCATCATGGGCCGCAACGGCATGGGCAAGACCACGCTGTTCAAGGGTCTGATGGGTGTGCTGCCCCTGAAGTCCGGCCAGATCGAGGTCGCCGGCCAAGATGTCTCGAAGGACGAAAGCTACCGGCGCGTGGCCAAGGGCATCGCCTACGTGCCGCAGGGCCGCATGATCTTCCCCACCCTCACGGTGGAGGAGAACATCCAGACCGGGCTGGAGAACTCGAAGACCAAACAGATCCCGGACGAGATCTACGCGCTGTTCCCGGTGCTGTGGGACATGCGCCGGCGCAAGGGCGGCAACCTGTCGGGCGGCCAGCAGCAGCAGCTGGCGATTGCCCGCGCACTGGTGACCGACCCCAAGGTGCTGCTGCTCGACGAGCCGACCGAAGGCATCCAGCCGTCCATCATCAAGGACATCGCCAAGGCCCTCAACGAGATCCGCAAGCTGCGCGAGATCACCATCGTCGTCTCCGAGCAGGTGCTGTCGTTCGCCATGGATGTGGCCGACCGGCTGTTCGTGATCGAAGGCGGCCGTCTCGTGCACGAAACCCTGCGCGCGCAGACCGACGTCAACCGCATCAAGTCCTACCTCTCGGTCTGACCGCATCCACCGATTCATCCCCCATTTTTTGTCACCTCGCCCTCAAGGAGTCCTACCATGGCTGAAACCCTCATCAAAGTCGACCTCAAGCAATCCGCTTACCAGAACGAGCAGGTCCACAACCGCTGGCACCCGGATGTGCCGATGGCCTGCTGGGTCAAGCCCGGCGACGACTTCATCCTCGAGACCTACGACTGGACCGGCGGCTTCATCAAGAACAACGACAGCGCCGACGACGTGCGCGACATCGACCTCTCCATCGTCCACTTCCTGTCCGGCCCGGTGGGCGTGAAAGGCGCCGAGCCCGGCGACCTGCTGGTGGTCGACCTGCTGGACATCGGCGCGAAAGACGAGAGCCCGTGGGGTTTCAACGGCTTCTTCAGCAAGAAGAACGGCGGCGGCTTCCTGACCGACCACTTCCCGCTGGCGCAGAAGTCGATCTGGGACTTCAACGGCATGTTCACCAAGAGCCGCCACGTGCCCGGCGTCGAATACGCCGGCCTGATCCACCCCGGCCTGATCGGCTGCCTGCCCGACAAGAAGATGCTCGACGCCTGGAATGCGCGCGAGCAGGAACTGCTCGACACCGACCCGACCCGCGTGCCCGGCCTGGCCAACCCGCCCTTTGCCGCCACCGCCCACATGGGCAAGCTCAGCGGCGAAGCCAAGGCCAAGGCCGCCGCCGAAGGCGCGCGCACCGTGCCGCCGCGTGAGCACGGCGGCAACTGCGACATCAAGGACCTGTCGCGCGGCTCCAAGGTGTTCTTCCCGGTCTACGTGGAAGGCGCCGGCCTCTCCGTGGGCGACCTGCACTTCAGCCAGGGCGACGGCGAGATCACCTTCTGTGGCGCCATCGAGATGGCCGGCTGGGTGCACATGCGCGTCAACCTGATCAAGGGCGGCATGGCCAAGTACGGCATCAAGAACCCGGTGTTCAAGCCGAGCCCGATCACGCCCAACTACAAGGACTACCTGATCTTCGAAGGCATCTCGGTGGACGAGGCCGGCAAGCAGCACTACCTGGACGTCAACGTCGCCTACCGCCAGGCCTGCCTGAACGCCATCGAGTACCTGAAGAAATTCGGCTACAGCGGCGCGCAGGCTTATTCCATCCTGGGCACGGCGCCGGTGCAGGGCCACATCAGCGGCGTGGTCGACGTGCCCAACGCCTGCGCCACGCTCTGGCTGCCGACCGAGATCTTCGACTTCGACATCAACCCGACGGCCGCCGGCCCGGTGAAGATGCTCGACGGCAGCGTGCAGATGCCGATCTCGCCCGACGTGAAGTAAACCCCAGGAGCCGCCCATGCCCACTTATGACTATGCCTGTCCGGACTGCGGTGGCTTCGAGGCGCTGCGCAGCCTGGCACAGCGCAACGAACCCTGTGCCTGTCCGGATTGCGGCACCGTCGCGCCGCGCGTCTTCGTGGCGGCCCCGCGCCTGGCCTGCCTGAGCAGCGAGACACGCCACGCCTACGAAACCAACGAGCGAGCGGCGCACGCGCCGCGTTCTTCGCGCGACGGATCGTATGGGCGGCTCAAGCATCCGGCGGGTTGTGGGTGTTGCTCCACGAGCAGTAAACGTGGGGCGACCGTCACCGCGTCTGACGGAAGCAAGTCCTTTGCGGGCAAGCGGCCTTGGATGATCAGTCACTGATTTAGAGAGTTAGGAGTTTTTATGATTCACGGCGATATTTCCAGCAGCAACGACACCGTCGGCGTTGCCGTCGTCAACTACAAGATGCCGCGCCTGCACACCAAGGCCGAGGTGCTGGCCAATGCGCGCAAGATCGCCGACATGGTGGTCGGCATGAAGCAGGGCCTGCCCGGCATGGACCTTGTGATCTTCCCCGAGTACAGCACGCACGGCATCATGTACGACGCCAAGGAGATGTACGAAACCGCCGCCACCGTGCCCGGCGACGAGACCGCCATCTTTGCCGAGGCCTGCCGCAAGGCCAAGGTCTGGGGCGTGTTCTCGCTCACCGGCGAGCGCCACGAGGAGCACCCGAACAAGGCGCCCTACAACACGCTGATCCTGATGAACGACCAGGGCGAGATCGTGCAGAAGTACCGCAAGATCATGCCCTGGGTGCCGATCGAAGGCTGGTACCCCGGCAACTGCACCTACGTTTCCGACGGCCCCAAAGGGCTCAAGGTCAGCCTGATCATCTGCGACGACGGCAACTACCCGGAGATCTGGCGCGACTGTGCCATGAAGGGCGCGGAACTGATCGTGCGCTGCCAGGGTTACATGTACCCGGCCAAGGACCAGCAGGTGCTGATGGCCAAGGCGATGGCCTGGGCCAACAACAGCTACGTGGCGGTGGCCAATGCCGCCGGCTGGGACGGCGTCTACTCCTACTTCGGCCACTCGGCCATCGTCGGCTTCGACGGCCGCACACTGGGCGAATGCGGCGAGGAGGAATACGGCGTGCAGTACGCAGCGCTGTCCAAGAGCCTGATCCGCGACTTCCGCAAGAACGGCCAGTCGGAAAACCACCTGTTCAAGCTGCTGCACCGCGGCTACACCGGCAAGATCAACTCGGGCGAAGGCGGGGACGATGCGAAGGGCGTGGCTGCCTGCCCCTACGAGTTCTACGGCAAGTGGATCAGCGACCCCGAGGGCACGCGCAAGCAGGTCGAGTCGTTCACGCGCTCCACCGTCGGCACACCGGAGTGTCCGATCGACGGCATCCCGAACGAAGCGCCCACGCACCGCTGAAGCAGCGCCGCCGACGCCACGCGCCGGCGGCCCTCTTTGGAGCCCCAAGTTTTCGAGTCTTCAAATCCGAGGCCACACCGTGTCCGATCCCCTGGCCGCCTACCGCGTCACCGAACAACCGTACTACCGCCCCTCGGCACGCGAGGTCGCGCTGTACGAGCGCGCCTACGCCCACCGCCTGCCGCTCATCCTGAAAGGGCCGACCGGCTGCGGCAAGACGCGCTTCGTCGAGTACATGGCCTGGCGGCTGGGACTGCCGCTGGTGACGCTGGCCTGCAACGAGGACATGACCGCGGCCGACCTGGTCGGGCGCTACCTGCTCGATGCCCAGGGCACCACTTGGCACGACGGCCCGCTGACGCTGGCCGTTCGCCATGGCGCCATCTGCTACCTCGACGAGGTGGTGGAGGCGCGCCAGGACACCACGGTGGTGATCCACCCGCTGACCGACTCGCGGCGCATGTTGCCGCTGGACAAGAAGGGGGAACTGGTGCGTGCCCACCCCGACTTCCAGCTCGTGGTCTCCTACAACCCGGGCTACCAGAGCCGCGCCAAGGACATGAAACCCTCCACGCGCCAGCGCTTCGCGGCACTGGAATTCGACTACCCCGACGCCCGGGCCGAGATCGAGATCGTGGCGCACGAAGCCGATGTACCAGCCGCACTGGCAGAGCAACTGGTCGACATTGCGCAGCGCTCGCGCGCACTCAAGCGCCATGGACTGGACGAGGGCATCTCCACCCGCATGCTGGTCTATGCCGGCATCCTGATCCGCGACGGCGTCGACCCGCGCGACAGCTGCGACATGACGCTCACGCGCGCCCTCACCGACGATCCGGACATGATCGCAGCGCTGAACGGCATCGTCGATGCCCACTTCGCATGAAGCCGCCGGCGTCGGGCCAGGCCGCACCGCCGACGCTGGCCGCACTGACCTTGCTGCTGACCGGCCTGAGCGGCCGAAACCTGACCGTACAGGCACTCAGCCCGGCTGCGCCCGACAGCACCGCCGAACAACGCCCCATCCTCAGCGCCAGCCACTTGCTATTGCCCGCTGACGCGGTAGGTGCGTGCCATGCGCAGCAGGCCATCCTGCAGCGCGCCGCCATGGCACATGCCGCCGCCCACTTGCTGTATTCCCCGCCGGCACAAACCAGCAGCACGCTCAAACCCATGGGCCTGGCCGTGGTCTCGGCCATCGAGGATGCGCGCGTCGAGGCCCTGCTGATGCAGCGCCTGCCCGGCGTGCGGCGCTGGTTTGTACAAAGTCAGGCTGAATCCGACCCGCACGGACTGGACTTCGCCAGCCTGATCGCGCGCCTGGGCTTCGCCCTGCTCGACGAACAGCAGATGGACGGAAGCCATTGGGTGCACAAGGCACGCACGCTGTTTGCCGCCGCGCGCCAGCAACACGGCCTGGAAGACTACATCGCCTTTCGCCGTCTGGCCGGCATCCTGGCCAACGATCTGGGCCAGATGCGCGTGCGCTTCAACCCGCGCCAGTACGCCGTACCCGCGCCCTACCGCGACGACAACAGCTACCTCTGGCAGCACGGCGCCTCGGCCGATGCGCCCAGCGAAGCGCTGCAGGTGCAGGTACCCGCCGCGCCGCCGCCGAGCGACAGCACCGACGATACCGACACGGCCCAGGCCACGCCCGAGGACGGTCCCGTCCACCTCTACCCGGAATGGGACTACCGGCTGCAGCGCGAGCGCCGCGACTGGTGCACGGTGCGCGAAGCCGCGCTGCCGCACCACCGCACTCGCCCGACCACCGCGGTGTCTCCCGACGCCACGCTGCTGCAGCCCCCGCCCAGCCGGCGCCTGAGCCGCAGCCAGCGCCTACGGCGGCAGTGGGAAGGCGAGGACATCGACCTCGATGCCGCCATCGACATCATGGTGGAGCGGCGGCTGAGGCTGGCCCCCGACGGACGTCTGTTCATGCGCGCGGGCCACGAGACCCCGCGCTGCAGCGTGCTGGTGCTGCTCGATCTGTCGGCCTCGACCGGCGAACGCCTCGCCGGTGCCCAACACTCGCTGCTGGAAGTCGAGCAGCAGGCTGCGCTGCTGCTGGCCCGCTCGGCCCTGGCCGGACAGGACCGCATCGCCATCCACGGCTTTGCTTCCGACACGCGTGCCGCCGTGCACTATGTGCGGCTGCTCGACTTCGGCGCTGCGCTCGATGCCGCAAGCACCAGCCGGATCCTCTCGACCCGGGCCGCCTGGTCCACGCGCATCGGCGCCGCCCTGCGCCATGCCACGCAATGCCTGCAGGAGGAACGCAGCGAGCAGCGCGCCATCGTGCTCGTCACCGACGGTGCACCCTCGGACATCGACGTGTTCGATACGCGCCACCTCACCGAGGACGCCCGCGCCGCCGTCCAGGAAGCGCAGCGCCAGGGCGTGCAAACCTACGGCCTGGCCGTCGACCCCGGGGCCGACGCCTACGTGCACCGCATCTTCGGCTGGCGCAACTACCGCATTGTCGAAACGGCAGCCCAGTTGCCGCGGCAGCTCACCGCCCTGTACGCCCACCTGGCAGCGGTCTAGACGGCCATCAGATCGCCACCAGCTGGCGCACGCCGTCGGTTTCCATGTCCTTGCCCAGGCCGTGGGCGAGCACGGCGCCGCGCTCCATCACCACGTAGTCGTCAGCCAGTTCGCGGGCGAAATCGTAGTACTGCTCCACCAGCAGGATGGCCATGTCGCCGCGGTCGGCCAGCATGCGGATGACGCGGCCGATGTCCTTGATGATGCTGGGCTGGATGCCTTCGGTCGGCTCGTCCAGCACCAGCAGCTTCGGCTTGGCCGCCAGCGCGCGTGCGATCGCCAGCTGCTGCTGCTGTCCGCCCGACAGGTCGCCGCCGCGCCGGCCCAGCATCTGCTTGAGCACCGGGAACAGTTCGTACAACTCGGCCGGGATTGGCGTGCCGGCGCTCTTGTAGGCCAGCCCCATGCGCAGGTTCTCCTCCACCGTCAGGCGGGCAAAGATCTCGCGCCCCTGCGGCACGAAACCGATGCCGGCACGGGCCCGTTCGTAGGGCGTGGCGTGCTGGATCGCCCGGCCGTCGAACTCGATGCTGCCAGACTTGATCGGCACCAGACCCATGAGCGACTTGAGCAGCGTGGTCTTGCCCACGCCGTTGCGGCCCAGCACCACGGTGACCTTGCCGAGCTGGGCCTGCAGGCTGACATCGCGCAGGATGTGGGAGCCGCCGTAATACTGGTTGATGTTTTTGACGTTGAGCATGTCAATGTGCTCCGGAGAATGTCCTGGCGGACGTGGCATTGCCGGGATGTGCGCCCGGCAGCGCACTCACTTTCTCTTGCTTCGCCAAGAGAAAGTGAGCAAAGAGAAGGCGAGCCGAAGTCAGGGCCGCTACGCGGTTCCTTGCGCTGCTCGCAGCGGGCGGGGTCGGGCTAAACTCGCTGCGCTCAAACAACGCCCGCCCTGATCCGCCCGCTGCTGCGCTGCTCAGCCCTGCCACACGGCATAGGAATCCAAACAGCCGGGAACCAACAGCCATAACCCCACAAGGACGCGCCATGGCGCGTCCTTGTGGTCTTGTGTATTTGGCTCCCCACCGCCGTGTGCGGAGGCGAGTAGCGCAGGCAACGGCGGAAAAAGAAGCGCAGATGTCTGAGCCCGCAGGGCGAGCTTCTGCGCTTCCCGCCGTTGCCGAGCAACGCAGCGTGCCCTGCGCACAGCGCAGGGACGACGCACCCGGCTCGCCTTTCTTTTGGGTACTTTGCTTTGGCGAAGCAAAGAAAAGTACCTCGCCCGCCGGGGCGAGACCCGGCACGCTTGCACCGCACAGGTACAGGAGAGCGGAAGAGCGAAGAGGCAGAGGAGATAACAAGATCATCTCCCCAGATAAACCTCAATCACCCGCTCATCCGCCTGCACCTGATCCAGCGTGCCCTGCGCCAGCACCGAGCCGTCGCACAGCACGGTGACGATCTCCGAGATGGTCTTGATGAAGCTCATGTCGTGTTCCACCACCATCAGCGAATGCTTACCCTTGAGGCTGAGGAACAGTTCCGCCGTGCGCGCCGTCTCTTCATCCGTCATGCCGGCCACCGGCTCGTCGAGCAGCAGCAGCTTGGGGTCCTGCATCAGCAGCATGCCGATCTCCAGCCACTGCTTCTGGCCATGGCTCAGTGTGCCGGCCTGGTGTGCCACGCTGTCGGCCAGGTGGATGGTGTGCAGCACCTCGGCCAGCCGGTCGCTCTGTGCCGAGTCGAGGCGGAAAAACAGCGATGGCTTGACGCTCTTGTCGGTCTTGAGTGCCAGCTCCAGGTTCTCGAACACCGAAAGTTGTTCGAACACCGTCGGTTTCTGGAACTTGCGGCCGATGCCCAGCTGCGCGATCTCCGGTTCGCTGTGGCGCAGCAGGTCGATGGTGCTGCCGAAGAACACCGTGCCTTCATCCGGCCGCGTCTTGCCGGTGATGATGTCCATCAGGGTGGTCTTGCCGGCGCCGTTGGGGCCGATGATGCAGCGCAGCTCGCCCGGCGCGATGTCGAGCGACAGCTTGTTGATGGCCTTGAAGCCGTCGAAGCTCACGCTCACATCCTCCAGGTAGAGGATGCGGCCGTGCGTCACGTCCACTTCCTCCGACACCTTGAGCCGGCCGTAGCTCGCCGCCTGGCCGCCGGCCTCGGTGTTCAGGCGTGCGGCATCGAGTTCGGCCAGGCGCGCCTCGTAGCGCCGGGCGCCTTGTTCCAGCAGGTCGGGCGTCATGGCTTGGCCCCCACGCTCGCCACTTCGTGTGCTTCGCTGCCCCCCGAGGGGGCCTTCGCGACTTGGGACGGCCCGGCGTCGCTCATAACCTTGGCCCCCTTGATCTTCTTCACCAGCCCCACCAGGCCGTCCGGCAGGAACAGCGTGACGACAATGAACAGGCCGCCGAGGAAATAGAGCCAGAACTCCGGGTAGGCCACCGTCAGCCAGCTCTTGGCACCATTGACCACGAAAGCGCCAACGATGGGGCCAACCAGCGTGGCGCGGCCGCCGACCGCGGCCCAGATCGCCATCTCGATCGAATTGGCCGGGCTCATCTCGCCCGGGTTGATGATGCCCACCTGCGGCACGTACAGCGCCCCGGCAATGCCGCACATGACGGCCGAGATGGTCCAGATGGTGAGCTTGTAGCCCAGCGGCGAATAACCCGAGAACATCACGCGCGACTCGGCATCCCGGATGGCCTGCAGCACACGGCCGAACTTGCTGCGCACCAGCCCCCTGGCGAGCAGGAAGAAACCCAGCAGCGTGAGGCCGGTGAGCACGAACAGCGTCATGCGCATCTCCTGCGTGGCAATGGGCAGGTCCAGGATGCGCTTGAAGTCGGTGAAGCCGTTGTTGCCGCCGAAACCGGTCTCGTTGCGGAAGAACAGCAGCATGGCGGCGAAGGTCATGGCCTGGGTGATGATGGAAAAATACACCCCCTTGATGCGCGAGCGGAAGGCAAAGTAGCCGAAGACGAAGGCCACCAGCCCGGGCACGGCCACGATCAGGATCAGCGTGGCCATGAAGCTGTCGCTGAAGCTCCAGTGCCAGGGCAACGTCTTCCAGTCCAGGAACACCATGAAGTCGGGCAGGTCGCTCTTGTAGTTGCCGTCGCGCCCGATCTGGCGCATCAGGTACATGCCCATGGCGTAGCCACCCAACGCGAAGAACACGCCATGGCCGAGCGACAGGATGCCGGTGTACCCCCAGATCAGGTCCATGGCCAGCGCGCAGATGGCGTAGCACATGATGCGGCCCACCAGCGCCACCGCGTAGTCGCTCATGTGGAACACACTGCCCTGCGGCACCAGCAGGTTGAGGATGGGGGCCACGGCACAGACCGCGAGCAGCGCCACGATGAAGGCACTCCAGCCTTTGCCGTTGAGCAAGGGTTGGGCGGCAGGAAGTTGAATCTTATGCATGGTCATGCTTCCGCGCTCCTACCTTTCATCGCGAAAATTCCTTGCGGACGTTTCTGGATGAAGATGATGATGAACACCAGCACGGCGATCTTGGCCAGCACGGCGCCGGTCCAGCCCTCCAGGAACTTGTTCAGGACGCCCAGGCCCAGCGCGGCATACACCGTGCCGGCCAGCTGGCCGACGCCGCCCAGCACCACCACCATGAAGGAATCGACGATGTAGTTCTGCCCCAGGTCCGGCCCCACATTGCCCACCTGGCTCAGGGCCACGCCGGCCAGGCCGGCAATGCCCGAGCCGAGCGCAAAGGCATAGGTGTCGACGCGCGCCGTGTTCACGCCCATGCAGGCGGCAATCGGCCGGTTCTGCGTGACGCCGCGCACGAACAGACCCAGCCGTGTGCGACCGATCAGCAGCACCATGCCGGCCAGCACGGCAATGGCAAAGCCGATGATGACCAGGCGGTTGTAGGGCAGCGTCAGGTTGGACAGCAGCTGCACGCCACCGCTCATCCAGGCCGGGTTTTCCACGCCGACGTTCTGCGCACCGAAAAGCGAGCGCACGCCCTGCATCAGCACCAGGCTGATGCCCCAGGTGGCCAGCAGCGTCTCCAGCGGTCGGCCGTAGAGGAAGCGCAGCACGCTGCGTTCCAGCACCGCACCCACCCCGGCCGAGGCGAAAAAGGCCACCGGCAGCGCGGCCACCAGGTACCAGTCGAAGGCGCCAGGCAGGTAGTTGCGGAACAGGCCCTGCACCACGTAGGTGGCGTAGGCGCCGATCATCATCAGCTCGCCGTGCGCCATGTTGATCACGCCCATCAGGCCGTAGGTGATGGCCAGCCCGAGCGCCGCCAGCAGCAGGATGCTGCCCAGGCTGATACCGGTGAACATGGCGCCCAGGCGCTCGCCCCAGTGCAGCGACTCCTCGATGGCGCGCAGCGAGGCGGCCAGCTGCACCTTCACGTCGGCCTCGGTCTCGGCACCCAGGCGCTCGCTCAGCAACAGCTTGGTCTGCGGCGTCTTGTTCTCGCCCAGCGCCTTGGCCGCCTGCAGGCGCGTAGCCTTGTCACTGCTGCCCAGCAGCACGGCGGCGCGCGCCAGTTCCAGCTGGGCTTGGATGGCCGCCACCTTTTCCGCCGCCAGCGCCTTGTCCAGCAAGGCCAGGCGCGATTCGTCCGGCTCCTTCAGCAAGGCCTTGGCAGCGGCCAGGCGCAGTTTGTCGTCGCTGCTGAACAGCTTGAGCCCGGCCAGCGCGGCATCGAGCTCGCCGCGCATGCGGTTGTTGCTGACCACGTCCTCCGCGCTGTCGGGCACGGCCACCGCGGCGCCGGTCAGCGGGTCCTGCCCCTTGCCGTCGCGCACGATGAAGACATGGTCACCGGCCACCTTGACGGCATCGTCCGCCAGCGCCTGCAGATAGGCCGCCGTGCGATCGTCCGCCGCCAGCACCGCCTGGTTGAGCGCCGCGATGCGTGCATCGGTCTCGCCGATGGCAATGGCTTTTACCTCTTCCGCCGTCAGCGCATGGGCGTGAGCAGCTATCAAAAACGTAGCAAATAGCAGTAGATGTCGAATCAGCATAAAAGAACCTGTAGGGTGGGCACAGCAGGCCATGCCCACGCTGCAAGACCTTCGCCAGTCAAGCCCCCGAACCGAGGGCGCGCTGCGCAGGGCCGCCCCAAGCGGTCGCGCCTCCCCCCAGTGGGGGGAGGCGGCCAACGGCCGCGTCGGGGGGCGTCTTACTATTTCTTCTCGGGCTCGTCCTTTTTCTTGTCGTTGCCTTCGATATAGGGCGACCAGGGCTTGGCCTTGACCGGGCCCGGGGTCTTCCAGACCACGTTGAACTGGCCGTCGGCCTTGACTTCGCCGATGAATACCGACTTGTGCAGGTGATGGTTCTTCTCGTCCATCTTGCTGACGATGCCGCTGGGTGCCTTGAAGGTCTGGCCGGCCATGGCGGCGATCACCTTGTCCACGTCGGTGGACTTGGCCTTCTCCACCGCCTGCTTCCACATGTTGATGCCGATGTAGGTGGCTTCCATCGGGTCGTTGGTCAGCGGCTTGTCCTTGTGGCCGGCGATGTTCTTGGCCTTGGCATAGGCGGACCACTTCTTGATGAAGGCCTCGTTGGTCGGGTTCTTGATCGACATGAAGTAGTTCCACGCCGCCAGGTGGCCCACCAGCGGCTTGGTGTCGACGCCGCGCAGCTCTTCCTCACCCACGGAGAAGGCCACCACCGGCACGTCCTTGGCCTTCAGGCCGGCGTTGCCGAGTTCCTTGTAGAAGGGCACGTTGGAGTCGCCGTTGATGGTGGAGACCACCGCCGTCTTGCCGCCGGCGGCAAACTTCTTGATGTCGGCCACGATGGTCTGGTAGTCAGAGTGGCCGAAGGGGGTGTACTTCTCGTCGATGTCGCTGTCCTTCACGCCCTTGCTCTTGAGGTAGGCGCGCAGGATCTTGTTGGTGGTGCGCGGGTAGACGTAGTCGGTGCCCAGCAGCACCCAGCGCTTGGCCGCGCCGCCGTCCTTGCTCATCAGGTAGTCCACCGCCGGGATGGCCTGCTGGTTGGGTGCGGCACCGGTGTAGAACACGTTCTTGGACAGTTCCTCGCCCTCGTACTGCACGGGGTAGAACAGCAGGCCGTTCATTTCCTCGACCACCGGCAGCACCGACTTGCGCGAGACGCTGGTCCAGCAGCCGAAGATCACGGCCACCTTGTCCTGACCGAGCAGTTGCTTGGTCTTCTCAGCGAACAGCGGCCAGTTGGAGGCCGGGTCCACCACCACCGGCTCGAGCTTCTTGCCCAGCACGCCGCCTTTGGCATTGATCTCGTCAATGGCCATCAGCACGGTGTCTTTCAGCACGGTCTCGGAAATCGCCATGGTGCCCGACAGGCTGTGCAGCACGCCCACCTTGATGGTGTCGGCCGCATGGGCAGGCAGAGCGGACAGGCCTGCCAGGGTGGAAACGGCAGTGGCAGCAGCCAGCGCCTTAAGGGTGAATCGACGTTGCATGTGTGCTTCTCCAGGTGAGTGAAAAGATCGCGTTTCGCAGCACGCCGGCCGGTCATCGGCCCTGGTGCAGCGATGGAGTCACTCTAGGGAAGCAGGAGAAAAGCGGATATACGCCACACGGCGTACGTGGAGGAGGGGTGGTCCCGTCGTCTACGCTGCGCGCTCATCGCAGGCTAGGTCGCCGGCGCCTTGAAAGTGACAAACCTGTCGCGTCCGCCCTCTTTGGCCTGGTACATGGCCTGGTCGGCCGTCAGCAGGAGCGCGTCCAGGGTGCTGTCCCCGTTTCCAAAGGCAATACCGATCGACACCCCCAGCGAACACGGGGTACCGGAAATCAAGAACGGCGCTTGCATGGCCTGGATGCACTTGGCTGCAACCGTGCTGGCGGCCGCCTCGGCGTCCTCACCCAAGTCACCCAGCAACAGCACGAATTCGTCGCCGCCAACCCGTGCCAGCGTGTCATCCTGGCGCACGATTTCATTGAAACGTTTTGCCGTCTGGCGCAAGGCCTCGTCGCCGGCCTCGTGCCCCAAAGTGTCGTTGATACGTTTGAAACCGTCCAGGTCCATGAACAGCAGGCCGATCTGCGTGTTCCTGCGCCTTGCCTGCGCCAGAACCTGCTGGGTGCGGTCGTAGAGCAGCGCCCGATTGGGCAAACCGGTCAGCACATCGTGGTGGGCCATGCGGACCAGTTCGGCCTGCTTGCCCCTCAGTTTGACCAGGAGACGATTGAACGACGAGATCAGGTAACCGACCTCGTCGTTGCGAACGACGGGCAGCGGTTCGAACGGCACCTCGCCCTGCGTCATGCGATGGGCATGCTCTGCCGCACGAAACAAGGGACGAAAGAGGAGGTACAGCCCACCCGACGAGATGACGACGAAGGCCAGAATGATCAGGACCGAGATCTTCAACAAGAAACTCTGCGTACGCTCGACGGTGGCGAAAGCTTCGCTGGTCGGCAAGCGGGCGACGACAAACCAGCCTGTGCTCGGCACGGAAACCATGGCGGAGACTTCCTCGATACCTTTGGCGTTGAGCGTGACCCCCGTGCCACGGAATCCGTCCATGGCCCGGTCATGCAGCGCGTTGATGCCAGGAGGTGGCGTGGGCCTGAGCACCATGTCGGGTTGAGACGACGCCACGAACAGCTGGTCCCGCGGTGAAATCAGCAGGAAGCCACCTGTTGCTGCGCCGATGCGGCTTTGGAGCAGCGAATCGAGGAACCCCTTGTCCGCCAAGGTGGTGACACCCACCAGAATGGCCTGCACGTCACCCTTGGCATTTTTCTTCGGTGCCGCGATGGGAAGAACCGGCTCTCCGATGATGCGGCCGACCACCGGACGGCCGACATACGACTGCCCCGCCACGGCCGCACGGATGTAATCGCGATCGGAATAGCTGGTCCCCAGCCGGTCCGGCAAGACCGGGTAATCCGCAATCGCAACGCCGCGCGCATCTGTGATGAACAGGCCGGCCGAGAACAAGGGCTGGTATTCGTAACGCTCTTGCAGCCAGGCACGCAAGGCTTGCGGCCGTGTCAGCAGTTCCTCGGGGAGAGCGGTCGCCAGATGCGTCAGCAAAGTCTGGCGCTGAACAATCTTGTAATCAATGTCGCGGGCCACATACGTCGCCAGGGCCAGCTGCTGGTGCGCCACGACGGAACTCAAGTCCTCGCGCAGAAATTTCGACAGCGTGTAGTAAAGCACCGCTGCCCCCAAGATCACGATGCACAGCCCAAGGAACAGCAGGCGTGTGACGACACTGTCAAAAATGCGGTGACGATCCATATTTTTCGAGACACAACGACTGCGTACCAGTGTACGACCAAAGGCCGGTTTTGTCCCGTTTTCAAGACACATGTCATCTGAAAGCATTGATCCCATATGGTTGTATAATGCAACCATCAAGCAGGAGCCCTGTTGCATGGAAACTTCCGATTCGATGGTGGAGGACATCCGCCGTGCCTCCCGCCAGCTGGTGCGCGAGCTGGGCTTCATGCGCCCCACGCTCGCGGGCTCCGATCTGCCGCCATCCGCCGTACATGCCCTGATCGAGATCGATCTGCACGGACCGACCACGGCGGCACGGCTGGCGCAGGCGCTCAAGCTGGAGAAGTCCTCCGTCAGCCGCCTGCTGGGCAAGCTGCTGGCCAAGGGCGAGATAACCGAGCAGATCAATCCGGAGGACGGCCGGGAAAAACGGCTGACGCTGACCCGGCAGGGCCGCAAGACCGTTGCCGCCCTGGACGCTTTCGGCCGCAGGCAAGTGGCCGCGGCGCTGGAACATATCCCCCGGCCGCAACAGCCCCACGTCCTGTCGGGCCTGAGCGCCTACGGCCAGGCGCTGGCGGCGGATCGCCTGGGTATCGGCGCGGCGTCCGACGCCGGGCCAGTCGTCATCCACCCGGGCTACCGGCCCACGGCGCTGGGGCGCATCATTGAAATGCACGCGGCGTATTACTCGCAACGGGCGGGCTTCGGTCAGTTCTTCGAATGCAAGGTGGCCAGCGAGCTGGCGGCATTCGTCTCGCGGCTGGAAGGCTCGCAGAACGGACTCTGGCTGGCCGTCCAAGGCCAGCGGGTGCTGGGTTCGGTGGCCATCGATGTCGAGACGGGCAGACACCCGACCGGGCATCTGCGCTGGTTCATCCTCGACGAGGACGCACGCGGCCTGGGGCTGGGGCGTCAGCTGCTGGCTGCAGCGCTCGGGCACTGCGACCGGCTGGGTTTGAAGAGCAGTTATCTGTGGACCTTCAGCGGGCTGGATGCGGCCCGGCACCTTTACGAATCGGCCGGCTTTCGCCTGGTCAAGGAACTGCGCGCCAAGCAATGGGGGCAGGAAGTGAGCGAACAGAAATTTGTCCGGAAAATCGGCGCGTCAAAGTGATCCCGCGCAGGCCTCGCACCACTCACCCTTCGAACTGCGGATGCAGCTGCCGGATGCGGCTCAGCGCCATGGCCGCGGCCGAGGTGCGCGTCTCCACACCGAGCTTGGCGAACACGCGCTCCAGGTGTTTCTTCACCGTCATCGGGCTGGTGCCCAGGATGTCGCCGATGTCACGGTTGATCTTGCCCTTGACCACCCAGTACAGCACCTCGGCCTCGCGCGCGGTGAGCTTGAAGCTCAGCGAGATCGCCTCGATCACGCTCTCGTCCGACACTTCCTGCATGATGATCAGCCAGTCGCCGCCGCTACCGTCGCCATTGTGCTGCTGCAGGCGGAAGGTGAGACGACGCGCACCCTGCTCCACGCTCAGCCGCGGGGCTTCGACCAGCGGCTCGCCGCAGGCCAGGGCTTCGGCCACATGCGCCACGCTGTGGCGCAGCCAGCTCAGCACCGGGCTGGGCGCATACGGACCGCTGCGGCCGCAATAGCGCTGCAGCAGCTCGCGCGCCAGCGGCGTCTGCCACATCAGCCGGCCGTCGCTCACGCGCACCGTGATGCTGGCGTAGCCGAAGGCGTCCAGTGCGTTGCGGGCCTGGCGCCGCTCGCGCGCGCCCTGCAGGTGCACGTTCATGCGCGCCAGCACTTCCTTCGGCTTGATCGGCTTGGTGACGTAGTCGGTTCCACCGGCGTCGAGCGCGGCCACCAGATGCTCGGTTTCGGTCAGGCCGGTCATGAAGATGATGGGAATGTGCGCAGTGGCGGCATCGGCCTTGAGGCGGCGCGCCACCTCGAAACCGTCCATGCCGGGCATCATGGCGTCGAGCAGCACGATGTCGGGCCGCGCCTGCGCAGCGCGCTGCAGCGCCGAGGCGCCGTCGAGCGCCACCAGCACGGTATAGCCGGACTCGTCCAGCGCGTCGTGCAGCAGCGACAGGTTGTCGGGCACATCGTCCACGATCAGCACCACATCGCTGTGGGCACGGTTGAGGGTCTGCTCCAGGGGATGGTTCATGGGGTCTGTGGCGTCGGCGCCAGTTGGGCCAGCACGGCATCGAAACGGTATTGGCGCACCAGCGTGCGCAGCTGCTCGCACCAGGGCTGGCAGGCCGGCTCCTGGGTCTGCAGCTCGTCGAGCAGCTTGAGGATGCCGCGGTAATAACCGACGCTGGCCATTTCGCGCAGCCGGGTCTGCTGCTCGGTCGACGGCAGCACAGCCGGTAGCTTCGGTACCACCGCACTGGCCGTCACAGGAGCCGGTGGCGCATCGGTCCACTGGAGCTGCAGGCGTTTTTCCAGCCAGTCGAGCAGCTCGCTGTGGCGCACCGGCTTGGTAATGAAGTCTTCCGGCCGGATGCCGACATCGTTGTCCAGCCCCTTGTCGAAGGCATTGGCCGACACCACGGCCACCTGCACGGCCTGCAGGCCCGGCAGGCGGCGCAGGCGGCGGATGGTTTCCCAGCCGTCGATGCCGGGCATCGCCAAGTCCATCAGGATGGCATCGGGCCGGTAGCCGGCGGCCAGCAGGTCCAGCGCATCGTGGCCGCTGGCGGCGGTGCGCAGCACGAAACCCAGCGGCGCCAGCACCTGGGTCAGCAGTTCGCGGTCGGGTTCCTCGTTGTCCACCACCAGCAGGTGGCGGCGCAGGCCGGCGTAACCGCGCCGCGCCGGGCGCGCGGTCGGCCGCACTGGCGATTGGCGCGCGCCGGCATGCACCTCGGGCAGGAACAGCTTGACATGGAACACCGAGCCCAGCCCGGGCGTACTCTGCACCGTGAGTTCGCCGCCCATCAGGTCGGTCAGCATCTTGGCAATGGTCAGGCCCAGCCCGGCGCCTGGCGCTGCCGGGGCGGCACTGGAAGCGCGCGTGAAAGGCTCGAACACGCGGTCGAGCTCCTGCAGCGCCATGCCGGGCCCGGTGTCGCGGATGTCGATGTGCGCCATCTCGCGCGCGTAGCGCACCTGCAGGGCCACCTCGCCCTGGGCGGTGAACTTGATGGCATTGCTCAGCAGGTTGATGAGGATCTGGCGCACGCGCTTTTCGTCGGCGCGCACCACCTCGGGCAGCGTGCTCAGCAAGGCGAAGTGAAAGCGCAACCCCTTGGCCGCGGCCTGCGGCTCGAACATGGCAGCCAGTTCGTGCACGCAGTCGGCGAAGGCCATGGGCCTGACGTCCAGCGTGAGCTTGCCGGCTTCGATGCGCGCAATGTCCAGCGTGCCCTCGATCAGCGACAGCAGGTGTTCGCCGCCGCGGCGGATGACCTGCACCGCGTGCTTGCGGTGCGGCGGCACTTGCGGGTCCTCGCCCATGAGCTGCGCGTAACCCAGGATGCTGTTGAGCGGCGTGCGCAGTTCGTGGCTGATGGCACTGATGTAGCGGCTCTTGGCCTGGTTGGCCTGCTCGGCCTGGTGCTGCGCCTGCTCGGCCGCACGTTTGGCCTGCTGCAGGGCGGCGTCGGTCTGCTGGTGCAGTTCGATCTCGCGCATCAGCAGGTGCGTCTGGCGGTTCGACTCCTCCTGCGCCACCTGGCGGCTCTTGTACGCCAGCACCACCCACCAGGCCACCAGGCCGGTGATGAGCAGCAGCGCCATGTAGGCCTTGAAGAAGCCCGAGCGCAGGGCGGCCTCCGGTGCCTCCATCACGTCCCTGTCGGTCACGGCCAGCGTCAGGGCGCGCAGCTCCTGGTGGTACAGCAGGCCGAACACGCTGGCCAGCAGCGGCACGATCAGCAGCATCAGCAGCAGGAAGTGGCCCAGACCGGTGTCCAGGTAGGGCCAGATGCGCCGCGGCAGCAACCGGCGCAGCGTGGCCGACCACTGGGCCGACACGCTGGCGTGGGGCTTGCACATGTCGCCGCAGCGCGCGTCGAGCGTGCAGCACAGCGAGCAGATCGGCCCCTGGTAGGCCGGGCAGTGCGCCATGTCGGGGCCTTCGTAGTCGCGCTCGCAGATCACGCAGCGTTGCAGCGGGTAGCGCGTGCCGTTGTCCGCACCGGCCGCCGCCGCTGTTTTCATGTCGCTCTGGCGTGCGATGTAGTACTTGCCGCGGGTGGCCCAGGCGATCAGTGGCGAGGCGATGAAGGCGGTGCCCAGTGCAATCAGCGCCGAGAAGGCCTGTGCCATCGGACCGAACAGGCCGAGGTGGGCCGTGACCGACAGCAGCGAGGCCAGCGCCATGGCGCCCACGCCCACCGGGTTGATGTCGTACAGATGGGCGCGCTTGAACTCGATGCCCTGGGGCGACAGGCCCAGCGGCTTGTTGATCACCAGGTCGGCCACCACCGCCATCATCCAGGCGATGGCGATGTTGGAGTACAGGCCCAGCACGTCGCCCAGCGCCTGGAACACGTTCATCTCCATCAGCATGAAGGAGATCAGGGTGTTGAACACCACCCACACCACCCGGCCCGGGTGGCTGTGCGTCAGGCGCGAGAAGAAGTTGGACCAGGCCAGCGAGCCTGCGTAGGCGTTGGTGACGTTGATCTTGAGCTGCGAGATCACCACGAACAGCGCGGTTGCCGCCACCGCCCAGCCGTAGTGCGGGAACACGTACTCGTAGGCCGCCAGGTACATCTGGTTGGGGTCGACCGCGCGCTCGACCGGCACCGCGTGGGTGATGGCCAGGTAGGCCAGCAGCGCGCCGCCCAGCATCTTGACCACGCCCAGCAGCACCCAACCCGGCCCGCCCGCCAGCACGCCGAACCACCAGCGGCGCCGGGTGGCCGGCGTCTGTGCCGGCATGAAGCGCAGGTAGTCGGCCTGCTCGCCCATTTGCGTCATCAGTGCAATGCCCACCGTCAAGGCCGCACCAAACAGAGGCAGATCGAAGCCGGAGCTGACGCCTTTATCCCCCTTGTAGTGCACGATGGCCGAAAAGGCACCAGGATCGAGCGCCAGCACATAAGCAAACGGCACCAGCAGCATCAGCAGCCACAGCGGCTGGGTCCAGACCTGCAGCCGGCTGATGGCCGACACGCCGTGCGTGACCAGCGGGATCACCGCCAGCGCGCAGATGAGGTAGCCCCAGCTGGGCGGAATGCCCAGCGCCAGCTCCAGCGCATAGGCCATCACGGCCGCCTCCAGCGCAAAGAAGATGAAGGTGAAGGAGGCGTAGATCAGCGAGGTGATGGTGGAGCCGATGTAGCCGAAGCCGGCGCCGCGCGTCAGCAGGTCCATGTCGACCCCGTAGCGCGCCGCATAGATGCTGATGGGCAGGCCGGCCAGGAAGATGATGAGCCCGGTGGCCACAATGGCCCAGAAGGCATTGGTCCAGCCGTACTGCACCAGCAGCGTGGCGCCCACCGCCTCCAGGATCAGGAAGGAAGCGGCGCCGAAAGCGGTGTTGGCCACCCGCCACTCCGACCATTTGCGAAAGCGCTGCGGCGCAAAACGCAGCGCGTAGTCTTCCATGGTCTCGCTGGCCACCCAGCTGTTGTAGTCGCGCCGCACCTTGATGATGGACTGCACCGCGCCGCGCCCGGCCGTCTCGCTGGCCGCAGGCGTGCCGGGGCCGGCCGGCATGGCGGGCGAGGCAGTCAATGGCGTGGCCTGGGCGTCCATGGCAGCACAGGTGCAGGTTCTGTGCCATGCCGCAGCGCAACAGAGATCCGCCCCTTTCATGGCACCAATCTTGCTGCCAGCCCGGAGACATTTGATGGAATTGATCCCCCGCGTTCGACCGGCCTTTGCGGCCGCGCGGTCTGATATTTGAGCGAAGCGATATGGAACTGACTCCCCGCGAAAAAGACAAGCTGCTGATCTTCACCGCCGCCCTGTTAGCCGAACGGCGTATGGCGCGCGGCCTCAAGCTCAACTACCCTGAAGCCGTGGCCTACATCAGTGCGGCGGTGATGGAAGGTGCGCGCGACGGCAAGACCGTGGCCCAGCTCATGAGCGCAGGCCGCACCCTGCTCACGCGCGCCGATGTGATGGACGGCATCGCCGAGATGATTCCCGACATCCAGGTCGAAGCCACCTTTCCCGACGGTACCAAGCTGGTCACGGTGCACCAGCCCATCGTCTGACACGGATCTGAACCAAATCGACACCCAGCCCTTACCGAACGGAGATCATCCACCATGAAAAACAGAGCACTCAAACTGGCGGCCGCGGCCGGCCTGCTGTTGCCGACCCTCGTGCTGGCCCATACCGGGGTGGCAGGCGCACATGAGCATGGCGCACTGCTCAGCGGCCTGCTGCACCCCTTCACCGGCCTCGACCACCTGGCCGCCATGCTGGCGCTGGGCGTCTGGAGCGCACTCAGCATTCGCCCGGTGTGGCTGGCACCTGCGGCCTTTGTGCTGATGCTGGCTGCCGGTGCACTGGCTGGATTCAATGGCCTCGCAATCCCGGCGGTGGAGCCGATGATTGCCGCTTCGCTGCTGGTGCTCGGCCTGCTGGTGGCCACGCGCCGCGGCCTGCCGCTGGCGCTGGCCGCCGGGCTGGCCGGCCTGTTCGCCTTCTTCCATGGTGCCGCGCACGGCCAGGAACTCGCCCCTCACAGCCAGTGGCTGGCGCTGGCCGGCATGCTGGCTAGCACCGCGCTGCTGCACGTGGCCGGCATCACACTGGGCCAGGCCGTGTTTGCGCGCCACCGCTGGCTGGGGACCTCGGCCGGCGGCGCGGTGGCGCTGCTGGGCTCCACCTTGCTGCTGCGCCTGGCCTGACCATGATCCCCGGCGAATTCCTGATCGACGAGGGCGCGCACCCGCTCAACCCCGGGCGCCGCACCCTGACCCTGGTGGTGAAAAACACCGGCGACCGGCCGATCCAGGTCGGCTCGCACTACCACTTTGCCGAAACCAATGCCGCACTCGGCTTCGACCGCACGGCTGCCCGCGGCATGCGGCTGAACATTGCCTCCGGCACCGCGGTGCGCTTCGAGCCCGGCCAGCAGCGCACGGTAGAGCTGGTGGACTATGCCGGCGAGCGCACGGTGTACGGCTTTCGCGGCCTCATCCAAGGAAAACTCTAGTTATGGCAACGATTGGACGACGCGCTTATGCCGAGATGTTCGGCCCCACCGTGGGCGACCGCGTGCGCCTGGCCGACACGGACCTCATCGTCGAGGTCGAGCAGGACTACACACTGCGCGCCGGCGGCTACGGGGAGGAAGTGAAGTTCGGCGGCGGCAAGACCATCCGCGACGGCATGGCGCAAAGCCAGCGCAGTAGAGCGGAAGGCGCCATGGACACGGTGCTGACCAACGCGCTCATCCTCGACCACTGGGGCATCGTCAAGGCCGACATCGGCCTGAAGGGCGGGCGCATCGCCGCCATCGGCAAAGCCGGCAACCCGGACACGCAACCCGGCGTGGACATGATCATCGGCCCCGGCACCGAGATCATCAGTTGCGAAGGCAACATCGTCACCGCCGGCGGCATCGACAGCCACATCCACTTCATCGCGCCGCAGCAGATCGAAGAGGCGCTGTGCAGCGGCGTCACCACCATGCTGGGCGGCGGCACGGGTCCTGCCACCGGCACCTTTGCCACCACCTGCACGCCGGGACCGTGGAACCTGGAGCGCATGCTGCAGGCAGCCGACGCTTTCCCCATGAACCTGGGTTTTCTCGGCAAGGGCAATGCCGCGCTGCCGGGCGCGCTGCATGAGCAGATCAATGCCGGCGCCATCGGCCTCAAGCTGCATGAAGACTGGGGCACCACGCCGGCGGCCATCGACAACTGCCTGACCGTGGCGGAAGAAACCGACACGCAAGTCGCCATCCACACCGACACGCTCAATGAGAGCGGCTTCGTAGAAGACACCGTGGCCGCTTTCAAGGGCCGCACCATCCACACCTTCCATACCGAAGGCGCCGGCGGCGGCCACGCACCCGACATCTTGAAAGTGGTGGGCGAGGCCAACGTGCTGCCCTCCTCCACCAACCCGACACGGCCCTACACCGTCAACACGCTGGACGAGCACGTGGACATGCTGATGGTGTGCCACCACCTCGATCCGGCCATTGCCGAAGACCTGGCCTTTGCCGAAAGCCGCATCCGCAAGGAGACGATTGCCGCCGAAGACATCCTGCACGACCTGGGCGCCATCAGCATGTTCAGCTCCGACTCGCAGGCCATGGGCCGTGTGGGCGAAGTGATCATCCGCACCTGGCAGACCGCGCACAAGATGAAGCAACAACGCGGCAAGCTGCCGGGTGATGCGGAGCGGCACGACAACTTCCGCGTCAAGCGCTACCTCGCCAAGTACACCATCAACCCGGCCATCACCCACGGCATCAGCCACGAGGTGGGCAGCATCGAAGTCAGCAAGTGGGCCGACCTGGTGGTGTTCAAGCCGGCCTTCTTCGGCATCAAGCCGGCACTCATCCTCAAGGGCGGCTTCATCGCCATGGCGGCGATGGGCGACCCCAATGCCAGCATCCCGACGCCGCAGCCGGTGCACTACCGGCCGATGTTCGGCGCCTTCGGTGGCGCCATTGCCAAGACCTCGCTCACTTTCGTCTCGCAGGCCGGCATTGCGGCCGACATCGGCGCGCGCTTTGGCCTGTCCAAGCGGCTGGCGGCGGTAAAGGGTATCCGCGGCATCGGCAAGCAGCACATGATCCACAACGACTACGCGCCGCGCATGGAAGTGGATGCACAGACCTACGTCGTGCGCGCCGACGGCCATCTGCTCACCTGTGAGCCCGCGGTCAGCTTGCCCATGACGCAACGCTACTTTCTATTCTGATGCTGCAAGTCTCCAAACTTCTCCCGCGCGGCCAGGGCCTGGCGGCACCACTGCTCAAACGCGCCGCCACGGTGGAGCTCGACTGGGACGTGCGCCAGAAAAGCCGCTTTGCCGCCACCGACTCGTCAGGCCGTGAGTTGGGCGTGTTCCTGCCACGCGGCACCGTGGTGCGCGGCGGCGACGTGCTGGTGGCCGAAGACGGCTCGCTCATCCGGGTGATCGCCGCGCCGCAAGCGGTGCTGCGCATCACCGCCTGCGCCGAGCACGGTTCGCCCTTCGACCTGACACGCGCCGCCTACCACCTGGGCAACCGGCACGTGCCGATCGAGCTGCAACCCGACCACCTGAAGATCGAGCCCGACCACGTGCTGGCCGACATGCTGCGCGCCATGCACCTGACGGTGGTGGAACAGCAGGCCGCCTTCGAGCCCGAGGGCGGCGCTTATGCGCAGGGCGGCCACAGCCATGGGCATGGCCACGCGCACGAGCATGCTCACGACCATGACCACGCGCACCCGCATGAACACCATGGCCACGATCATGGGCATGCGCACTGACACACCGCTGCCGGCCGCCAGCCTGCTGCAGCTCATCTGGCTCGCCTCACCGGCGCTGCCGGTCGGCGGTTTTTCCTACTCCGAAGGGCTGGAAGCCGCCGTAGATACGGCGCAAGTTGCTACAGAAAGTGAAGCAGCCGGCTGGCTGGCCGACCAACTGCACCTCACCTTGGCGCGCGCCGATTTGGCCGTGCTGGCACGCGCCATCAGCGCTTGGCGCGCCGACGACCACGCTGCCCTGCATGCGCTCAACAGCTGGCTGCTGCAGACGCGCGAAACCAGCGAACTGCGGGCGCAGACGGTGCAGATGGGCCGTTCGCTCCTGGAGTGGCTGCGCAACCATGACGGCATCGCCCCGGCGCAGCTGCAGGCCTGTGCCGCGCTGGAGCCGGGCTACCCCATCGCCTTTGCGCTGGCCGCCGCCAGCACCGAAGCCCCGGTGCGCGACTGCCTGCTGGCCTACGCCTTCGGCTGGGCCGAGAACATGATGCAGGCCGCCATCAAGTCGGTGCCGCTGGGGCAAAGCGCCGGCCAGCGCATCCTGGCTCGGCTGGCGGCCGAGATCCCGGCCGCGGTGGATGCCGCTTGCCAGTTGCCCGAAGCTGAGTGGCAAGCCTTCAGCCCCATGCTGGCCATCCTCTCCAGCCAGCACGAAACCCAATATTCACGCCTGTTCCGCTCCTGACACCATGACCCTGCACCACATCCCGAATCGCACCAAGACCCTGCCGCCGCTGCGTGTGGGCATCGGCGGCCCGGTCGGCTCCGGCAAGACCACGCTGCTGGAAATGCTGTGCAAGGCCATGCGCGAGCAGTACGACCTGGTGGCCATCACCAACGACATCTACACCAAGGAAGACCAGCGCCTGTTGACGGTGAGCGGCGCGCTGCCGGCCGAGCGCATCATGGGCGTGGAGACCGGCGGCTGCCCGCACACCGCCATCCGAGAGGATGCCTCCATCAACCTGGAAGCCATCGACCGCATGCTGGCCGACTTCCCCGATGCCGACATCGTGTTCATCGAATCCGGCGGCGACAACCTGGCCGCCACCTTCAGCCCCGAACTGAGCGACCTGACGATCTACGTGATTGATGTGGCGGCTGGCGAAAAGATCCCGCGCAAGGGCGGCCCCGGCATCACCAAGAGCGACCTCTTCGTCATCAACAAGACCGACCTCGCGCCTTATGTCGGCGCCAACCTGGACGTGATGGAAGCCGACACGCGGCGCATGCGCAGCAACGCGCAAGGACTGAAACCGTTTGTGATGACCAACCTCAAGACGCTGGCGGGGGTGGATGAGGTGGTGCGCTTCATCGAGACGCGGGGGCTGCTGCAGAGTTGAGGGCCGGAGCCGGGGCTGAGCATTGGGTGTCGACGATCCGCGATCGACCCAGTGCGGACGGTCGTTGGCGGTGAGAGCGGGTGCTCAACGTAGACTTAACCGGCGACTTGCGGCAAGAGCCGGCACGGCCGGTGGATGCCGCAAGGCGTCCGTGTTGACGGACAAGTTGGACGGCCTCACGCCTCCTCCCAGTTTGCATAGCAATAGACGTACTCGTCGATCACGATCTTCACATGAACTCCCGAATGATCTTCGTACGCTAGATATCTGTACCGCCCCTCCTGAACTTCCAACCAATCGTGAACCAGGAGCGCGTCATGCTGCTGTTCTACGCCATCAGGGCCAGCGAACGTGAACTGTGCGACAACCATGCGCTGCATAGCACGTGATCCGATCTCTGGGTAGAAATCCGGCACGTGAACATCCTCGATGAACTCGCGTTGTTCATCCGATAGCAGGGCGAGCGGACCCCAGGCAAACACAGATGGCTCGCGGCGGCGCACCGCACTGAGTTCATAAGCGGCGTGGCCACGGGCAAGCTTCAGAAGGACGGCCTTGACCCGATCGCCTTCGATCGAAAAGATTACTTGCCCATCTCGCTCCTGCCGCGCAGCTTCAATTCGGGCGCGCAATGCAGGACTTCGACGTAAGATGTCAGCGACCAGTGGCCGCTGCACTGCGGCCGTCGATCCGCGAAGAACGGTTTCAAGAATGCAAACAAAGTACTCCTCATCTGAGGAGAATGCGTTGTTGCACTTCCTGCAGGCGCCCACCACGGGGAGGTTTTCAGGTAGCGGCGCGTCAAGCAAGGATCGCGACGGCACATGATCGCGGGTATCAGGGAGTCCGCCACAATAGATGCAGCCGTCGATGAGGCGGCTGTCAGCGAAGTCCTTGAGCTGCTCCATGGCCCCGCCTACCGTTGGAGGTGACCGGCACGCAACTGCATGCCCACATCGAACGACCTGTTAGGTCTCATCTCCCCACCTTCACTGAGCGAACCGCGCTCCGGATTGAATCAGCGCTAGAAGGCATGGCTCCGCACTCCAACACCAGCTTGTGAAACTCGTCTGCCGCCTCGTGTGGATCAAGGCGAGCAGACCGAACTACGGCTCGCGCCTTTGGAATGAGCTCAACTACGTCACTGCCGGTGAGGTAGCCAGAAAAGCGGGCCGCCTCTTTAAATTCGTCGATCACTTCAGGAGGAAGGCGCGGTCCACACACGAAGTACTCCAGATACTTCATGAAGTTGGGGTGTGCGAGGATTTCAGCCCCAAAGGTCCCGTTCCTTTCGAAGACGTCTTGACGGGATTTTCCCCGACCACCCGGATTGCGCTCAGGGTCGGCGAAGTAAAGGCGCCGCACGTCCGGAATTGCACCGCGCTTCATAAGGGATTCAGCAAGCGCAACCATCGGCATGATCGAGGCGCGGACATCCTCGTGCCGCGAAGAGTCAAACCGGATCTGATCGAAGAGCTCCAGCTCTCGATCGGTCAGCTCGATGTCGGGGGGCGGCATGATGAGACCTAACGTCTTAAATCTCAGGCGCTGCCGGCTTCATCGCGCAGCGTCCTATGGATTGATGGGTTGGGCATGGGAGTGATTCTCATATCAGCCCCTTGTGCTCCAAGGCCCTCTCAAGAAACTGATGCCCAAGACTCAGTTGCTGATGGCGCTCTTTCGTCGACAGGCTCGGAAAGACTTCCTTTGCTTTCGTGACGGGCTGTGTGTCGTGGCCTATCTTTTCGGGATACAGCGCGAGATACCAGATTTGAAACGCCTGCATGGAATAGGAGAGCGGGAGGCCAATACCACCACATTCGATTGAGGCCACGAATATGAGGTGGTCGTTCTCTTCTTCTTCGAATGACAGAGATGAGTTCGGATCCTTGTCTGCGTGCTTCAAGTAATTTTGAGCAGCGTTTAGGATTCGCACAGCTTCCTTTTCACTGAGGCCCGAATCTTCAATGATCTTCGTTCGCCAAGACGAGCCTTGCTGCTGATCTTCCGCAAGATCGGCAAGAATTCCGTAGGCTGCACCAGCGAGCGTTCGTATGGCTAAAGGCTCGCTGTCGGTGAACAGGAGACCAATGGCCACATCGAGTTGCCTAACGGCAGCGTCGCGCTTCGAGCAGGTGACGTTCATGACGCCCAGCGTGATGTAGACCGCAAAAGTGCGGAATAACATGACCGGATGTTCATGGTGTGCGCCTCCCCTGGTGCGTCGAAGTCCCTGCTTTATAACCGTTCTCTCGACTGCACACCAGCTTGGCATTGGCTCTCACCAGTGAAATCCGCCAACGCACTGAACAGCATGGGCGCACCAGCCTCCCGGCTTGGCCGTCACCGCCGCAGGCGAGGCCCCCTGCTCGGTATCAGAGTCGAAGGCCGCTTTCCGAGGCCTCGATCAGCCGGTCCAAGCGGGCTTGCCGCGTTTCAGGCTTCTTGGCGCTGATGATTCGCCAGACCATCTGGTGGCGGTATCTCGGTGTTTGCGCTTCAAAAAACTTCCAGGCCTTTTTGTTCTTGCGAAACAGCGCCTCTTGCGCCGGATCCAGGTTGGCATTGTCAGTCTGCTCGTAAGCGTAGATCTTCGACTTCGCCTCGCGCCGATGCGAGTACGCCAGCATGCCGGCTTCTGTCATCCGACCCTCACGCTGAAGAACATGCACCCGCGCGATGTTGATCGCGCTCCAGGTCGAGGTCGGCTTGCGGGGCGTGAACCGGATCTGGTACGCATGTTCATCAATGCGTTTACGCACGCCATCAATCCAGCCATGGCACAGCGCCTCGTCAACCGATTCCGGCCAACTCATGCTCGACTGGCCACTGTCGCGCTTGTAAAAGCCGACGATCAACTCGGTCTCCTTCGCATCGCGCTTGGCAAGCCAGGCACCGAACTCGGCCGCTGTCTTGAAGAAAGTGGGCATGCTATCCGTGCTCCCGATGGCAGAAGGTCTGGGTCATTCCCTGTTCATTCACAAGGTACCTTTATGAAGGCGGTTCAGACCAGAGGTTGCAGCAAGTGTGCATGCACCGCCCCTGCCTTGAGGTGGCGGTACAGCGCCAGCCTCAGTGGAGTGAGTTGTTCTTCTCCCCATGCACTCGGCGCTTCCAGATAGATGTAGCCACCGGGCGCCACGGCACGCGCGGCGGCCTGCAAGGCGGCGTCGAACAGTTCGGCATCGAACGGCGGATCGAGAAAAATCAGATCGGCACTGGCCGGCGGCAATTGCTTGAGCGCGGCGATGCCATCACCACGCTGCACCTGCACGGCATCGGCCTTGAGCTGCTCCTTGATCTTCTTCAGCTGGGCAATGAGCGCTGCGTCCTGCTCCAGCAACTGCACCTGCTGCGCGCCACGCGAGGCGGCTTCGAAGCCGAGGGCGCCGGTGCCGGCAAAGGCGTCCACACAGCGCCAGCCAGTGAGGTCTTGCCCCAGCCAGTTGAACAGCGTTTCGCGCACGCGGTCGGGCGTGGGGCGCAGGCCGGGTTTGTCGGCCACCGGCAGCTTGCTGCGTTTCCACTGGCCGCCGATGATGCGCACTTCACCTGCGGCCGCGCGTGCCGCGCGCGCCGGAGCGGCGCCGGCTTTCTTGGCAGCGGGCTTGTGTTGGGTCGATGGCTTCATGGTTTTCCTCCCACCACCACCGTCACCATGCGCTCGGGTTGCAGCTTGCGGGCGAAAGCGGCCTTGATGTCGGCCACCGTCACGCGTGCCACCTGCTGCGTCCAGGTGTCGAGGTAGTCCAGCGGCAGCTTGTTCCAGGCGATGTTGGCCACGTTGTCGAGCAGCTTGCGGTTGCTATCGATGCGCAGCGCGAAGCCGCCGATCAGGTTGTCCTTGGCCGCCTTCAGTTCAGCCTCGGTCGGGCCCTCGGCCACGAACTTCCTCACCACCTCACGCGCCACCTGAACCGCCTGCGCCGCCTGGTCGGGCCGGGTTTGCAGGCCCACGGTGTAGGCGCCGGCGTGCAGGGCCGGCGCGAAGTAGCTGTAGACGCTGTAACTCAGGCCGCGCTTCTCGCGCACCTCGGTGGTCAGGCGCGAGACGAAGCCGCCGCCGCCCAGGATGTAGTTGCCCACCAGCAGCGGGAAGAAATCCGGGTCGTCGCGTTTGTAACCGGGCTGGCCGATCAGCACATGGGCCTGCGCCGAGTCGAAGGGAATGTGCTGCTCGCTGGCCTGCGTGAGCGCGGCCACTTCGCCCACCGCTGGTTGCGCCTCGCAGCCGCCCACCGGCAGGCGTGCCAGCAGTTGCGTCACCAGCGTTTCGGCCTGGGCGCGCGTGACAGCGCCGACGATGCTGACCTTCGCCGCACAGGGCCGCACGGCGCGCGCCTGCAGCGCCTGCATGTCGGCCACGCTGATGCGCGCCAGCGTTTCCTCGGTCATCTCGTAGCCGTAGGGGTGCGTGCCGTAGACGCCCTGCGAGAAAGCGCGCGCCGCCACAGTGGCGGGCCGGGTGTTGGCCTCGCGGATGGAGGCTCCCAGGCGCTCGCGTTCGCGCGCCCACACCTCGGGCGGGAAGGTGGGCTCGGCCAGCTGGCGCGCCGCCAGCGCCACGGCACGCGCCAGCAGGTCGGGGTAGGTGAGCGAGCGTAGCGTGAAGCTCATGCGGTCGCTGCTGGCGCTGGCGCTGAAGGCGGCGCCCAGATCAGCCCAGGCCTCGCCGAGCGCGTTTTCATCCAGTGCAGCCTCGCTTCCCACGGCACGCAGGCCCTTGGCCGTCATGCCAGCGGTCACGCTGGCCAGCCCGGCCTGGGCTGCCGGGTCGCGCCGGCTGCCGGCGTCGAAGTCGACCTGCACGTCCACCATGGGCACGGACGGGCTTTCCACCAGGTAGACCGCCACGCCATTGGCCTGCGTCCAGTGCTGGATCGGCAGCGCCGCCTGCGCAGATTTCAAGCCAAAAATGGCCATGGCGCCCGCCATCATTGCGCCAATAGCTATGTTTTTAATAGCAAACATCAGGTTTCCTCAGTGACGGCTGCCGGCCGCAGGCTGGCGCTTCGGGCGATTGGGGTCAAGCGCTTGCGGCAACAGCTGCGCCACAGTCAACTGGTCATCGCCGAAGTAGCGCGCCGCCACGGCCTGCACCTGCTCGGCCGTCACCGCGCGCAACCGCGCCAGCAGGCGTTCGCTGGCATCGAGCGGCAGGCCTTGCACCCAGTGGCTGCCGAGTTCGCGCGCCTGGTACATCAGCGAATCGCGCTTGTAGACCTCGCTGGCCACCCACTGGGTTTTCACGCGCTCCAGCTCGGCGGCCGAGATGCCTTCACGCGCCACGCGCGCCACCTGCTCGCGCAAGGCGGCTTCCACTTGCGCCGCGCTCTTGCCCTGGGCCGGCACGCCGTCGAGCACAAAGAGCTGTGGCCCGCGCCCCATCAAGCCGTTGGAAGCACCGGCACCATCGGCTACACGGTCCGGCCCCTGCGTCAGGGTGCGATCCAGGCGGGCGCCGCTGTAGCCGTCGAGCACGGCAGCCAGCACGGTGAGTGCCAGCGCGTCGTCGTCCTGCGCCGTCGGCGCGGTGAGCGACACCAGCCCCGGCACCTTGAAGGCCAGTGCCACATAGGCCTGCTCGGCCGGCGCCTTGACGTCGATGCGGCGCAAGCCCACCTGCAGCGGCTCGCTGCGCGGCTTGCGCGCCGGCACGGCGCGGGCCGGAATGCGGCCGTAGGTCTGCTCGGCCAGGCGCCGCACCTGCTGCACGTCCACGTCACCCGCCACCACCACGGCGGCGTTGGCCGGCACGTACCAGCGGCGGTAGAAGGCACGCGCGTCAGCGGGCTGCAAGGTATCGAGATCGCTCATCCAGCCCACCACCGGACGTCGGTAGGGCGCGGCGACAAAGGTGGCGGCGTTGAGCGCCTCACCCAGGAGCGCGCGCGGATTGTCCTCGGTGCGCATGCGCCGCTCTTCCTTCACCACTTCCAGCTCCTTGCGGAACTCGGCGTCGGACCACTGGTTGTGCGCAAAGCGGTCGGCCTCCAGCTGCATCACGTCCAGCAGCCGGTTGGCCGGGATCTGCTGGTAATAGCCGGTGTAGTCCTGGCTGGTGAAGGCGTTCTCGCGCCCACCCAGCGCGGCCACGCGGCGCGAGAACTCGCCCGGCTTGAGCTTGCGCGTGCCCTTGAACATCATGTGTTCCAGCACATGGGCCAGGCCGGTGTTGCCGTCCACCTCGTCCATGGCACCGACGCGCACCCACAGCATGTGCACGGCGGTGGGGGCACGCCGGTCGGGCGCGACGATCAGCGTCAGGCCGTTGGCGAGGGTGAACTGTTCGGCTTGGGCCGGGCCCTGCGCGCTGGCTGAAAAACCCAGAAAGCCGCAGAAAACGAGGAGAAGAAGACGTTTCATAGAATGATGGATTCTAAGAACGGTCAAGATGTTCAGCTTTTTCAAGAAGAAAACCCCTGCTGCGGCACCTGCAGCGCCTGAGCTTGCCGCAGCGCCCGCGGCTGCCGCCCCGGTTGCAGCCCCGACACGCCAGTCCTGGCTCGACAAGCTCAAGTCCGGCCTGCGCAAGACTGGCTCCAGCCTTGCCACTGTCTTCACCGGCACGCAGATCGACGATGCGCTGTACGAGGAGCTGGAAGCCGCGCTGCTGATGGCCGACACCGGCGTCAAGGCCACCGAGCAGTTGCTGGAAGACCTCAAGCGCCGCGTGAAAGAAAGCAAGACCACCGAGCCGGCCGCCGTCAAAGGCCTGCTGGCCGAGGCGCTGGCCGAGTTGCTGGCGCCGCTGGAGAAGCCGCTGGTGATCGGCGAGCACAAACCCACCGTCATCATGGTGGCCGGCGTCAACGGCGCCGGCAAGACCACCTCGATCGGCAAGCTGACGCACCACCTCTCCAACGAAGGCGCCACGGTGCTGCTGGCGGCAGCCGACACCTTCCGCGCCGCGGCGCGCGAACAGCTCGAGATCTGGGCCGACCGCAACCGGGTGGAAATCATCAGCCAGGAAGGCGCCGACCCGGCCGCGGTGTGCTTCGATGCGGTGAGCGCCGGCCGCGCACGCGGCAAGGACGTGGTGCTGGTGGACACGGCCGGCCGCCTGCCGACGCAGCTGCACCTGATGGAAGAGCTGAAAAAAATCAAGCGCGTGGTGCAGAAAGCGGATGAGACCGCGCCGCACGAGGTGCTGCTGGTGATCGACGGCAACACCGGCCAGAACGCGCTGGCCCAGGTGCGCGCCTTCGACGACGCGCTGCAACTGACCGGCCTGATCGTCACCAAGCTCGACGGCACCGCCAAGGGCGGCGTGCTGGCGGCGATTGCGCGCGAGCGGCCGGTGCCGGTGTATTTCATCGGCGTGGGCGAAAAACTCGACGAGCTGGAAACCTTCAGTGCGCGCGAGTTCGCGCAAGCGCTGCTGGCTTGACTCTGCGCAAGGCGAGGCCCTACTCGCGTTCGAGTTCGAGGTAAGTCCGGCTGGCATTGCCGGGCATCAGCTCAGCGGCATTGCGCAGGCGCATGTAGGGCTTGGCATCAAAGGACCTGACCGCCGCGCTCATGTCCTGCCCGTCATCAACGGCCTTCTTCATGTGCGCGCGCAAGGCCAGCAGGTAGTCGCGCGTCTGGGCTTGCGCGATGGCCAGCGTGGTCACGCCGCCATGGCCGGGCACGATGCGCGCCGGCGCCAGCCGCTCGATCTCGGCAAACGTCGCCAGCCAGGGTTTGGTCTGGCTGACGGGAATGACGCCCAGCAAACGGTCGACGTAGACCACATCACCGCTGAATAGCACGCCTGTTTGCGGCAGCCACACCAGCATGTCGCCGGGCGTGTGCGCCCCGCCCCGCTGTTTGAACTCGAACAGCACACCGCCCAGTTTCAGCGTTTCGTCATGGGCTGACAGCCAGCGCGTGGGCAGGGTCGGCACCGTGCCATCCGCAAGCTTGCCGAGTGCGGCCTGCAAGCCGCTCAGATGGTCATGGCCGCGGTTGCGCATGTCGGCTTCGGCAGCGGCATGGGCAATGATCTCCGCCCCCTGCGACTGGAAGTAGCCGTTGCCCAGCCAGCGGTGGTCTTGCCCGCCGGTATTGATGACCCAGCGCACCGGCTGCGTCGTCACGCGCTGCACGGCGGCATGGATCTGGCGTGCGCTGGCGTAGGTGGCGCCGCTGTCGATCAGCACCGCGCCGGCCGGTGTGACGACCAGCCCGATGTTGGCATTCAGCCCCTCGTTGGCCACCGTGCGGGCGCCCATGTCACCGATGTGGGCATACACCCCTTCGGCCACCGGCTGGAAATTCACTTCCACTGCCGCGGCGCTGCTGGCCAACAGCCAGAGAACGGCCGACAGGCAGACCCCGATCCACGTTGTGTTGCTAACTTGTCGCATGGTTGGCTCCATCCCTTATTTGCAGTTGTTGTGCAGCTTCCACTTTTCTTCGTGCCCCATGGCCTTGGCGAACTCGGGCACTTGGCAGCGCGCGGCTTCAGCCGGATCGAGCACAGCAGGCCCGGGCGCAGCCACGGCCGGCGACTCGGCAGGGGCATAGACCCAGTGGGCCGCGGCCCAGACCCCGAGAGCAAAAACCGCGACGATGATGGCCTGTGCAGCGCTGAGGCCCGGGCCGCGCTGCGCCGGCGTCTCGCACACGCCGCCGGGGCACAGCTGCGCTGGCGTGTTGCCGAACAGCTGGTAAAGCTTGCAGCCCAGGCAGATGCCGAAGGCGGATTCAAAAAACAGCAGGGTCAGGCAGGCGGCACACACCAGCAGGTTGACCGGGCCGATCACCTGCCGGATGACCACCAGGTACAGCATGGTGAGTGCCAGCACAAAACCGATGGCCCAGGCAAAGCGTTTTTGCGGCGCCCCAACCCATTCCGGCTGCTGCCCGCGCACCACCCTGGCGCCGATGATGAGGCTGGGCGCGAAGCGCGGGTTGACGAACAGGCGCAGCGTGAAATCGGCCAGGAAGGCGATGACGAACACCCGCGTAGGCTGGAAATTGCCGAGCAGCCAGGCATTCATGAACGCGACCATGGCCAGCCCGAACAGGATGCCGGCGCTGGCCCGCACCGCGCGTTCGTTCAGGACCGGGATGTCATGGCCGGGAATGCGCTGGCCGAACTGGAACAGGGACGTACGCATGCTATTTTCAATATTAGTCATGACGCAAGTATTCACGATCCGCGGCCCCATGGGTATGATTGAAATCATATGTCCGACAAAGTTTCCCGTCTGCCTGCCGGCCTGAGCGGACTGCTCCCGCCCGAACTGCACTCGGACTGTGTAAGTACGCACTATTCCAAGGGTGACCTTCTTTTCAAGACCGGGCACAAGCCCACTCACATGTTCTTCATCGTCAGCGGCGAAGTGGTGCTGGAGCGGCTCGGGCTGCATGGCGAGTCGGTGATCCTGCAGCGCACCCGGCACGGCTTTGTGGGTGAGGCCAGCCTGCAGTCGGAGCGCTACCACTGCGATGGCAAGGTGATGGCCCCGTCCGGCATCACGCGGGTCCCGGTGCGAGCCATCCGCACGGCCCTGGATCAGGACCCGGCCTTTGCCAGCCGCTGGATCGGCATGCTCAACCGCGAAGTCAAAAGACTTCGGCTGCAATGCGAACGCCTGTCACTGCACAAGGTGCAGGACCGGCTGATCCATCTGCTGGAAACCGAAGGCACCGACGGCCGGCTGGCGCTGGAGGCCGGCCTGAAATCCATGGCCGCCGAACTGGGCGTCACGCACGAGGCGCTGTACCGCTGCGTGGCCGACATGGAGAAAAAGAAGCTGCTGCTCCGGGAGCCTGGTTTTCTGAGCCTAGGGCCTGTTCACACTCATTTCACAAGTGCGAAAGTGGTTAAAACCGCGCCAATCTAGGCGCGCAACTAGCGCACCACCAGTGAATCGGCACCGGCCGTGATCTCGCCGATCTCGGTGGCGGCGGCAAAGCCGTGCCGTCGGAAGACCGCCAGCACCTCGTCCACCGCCTCGGGCGCACACGACACCAGCAGGCCGCCGCTGGTCTGCGGATCGGTCAGCAGCGCCTGGTCCAGCACCTCGAAACCGGGCGGCAGCATGACCGAAGCGCCATAGCCGGCCCAGTTGCGGCCGGAGGCACCGGTGACCATGCCTTGCGCTGCCAATTCACGCACGCCCGGCAGCAAGGGCACACGCGCCCAGTCGATCTGCACCGTGCAATGCGCGCCGCGTGCCAGTTCCAGCGCGTGGCCGGCCAGGCCGAAGCCGGTAACGTCGGTCAGCGCATGCACGCCATCGAGCGCGGCCAGTTCCGGCCCGGGGGTGTTGAGCTGGGTGGTGGTGGCAATCATCTGCGCATAGCCGGCGGCGCCGAGCGCCTCTTTTTTCAGTGCGGCCGACAGCACGCCCACGCCCAGCGGCTTACCCAGGATCAGGCGGTCGCCGACGCGCGCATCGGCGTTGCGCTTGACACGCTTGGGATGCACCAGGCCCATGGCCACCAGGCCGTAGATCGGCTCGACCGAATCGATGGTGTGGCCACCGGCAATCGGGATGCCAGCTGCCTTGCAGACCGCCTGGCCGCCAGCCAGGATCTGGCCGATGGTGTCGGTCGACAGCACGCTGATCGGCATGCCCACCAGCGCCAGCGCCATGATGGGCTTGCCGCCCATGGCATAGACGTCGGAGATGGCGTTGGTGGCGGCGATGCGGCCGAAGTCGAACGGGTCGTCGACGATGGGCATGAAGAAGTCGGTGGTGGCGATCAGGGCCTGCTCGTCGTTGAGCTGGTAGACCGCGGCGTCATCGGCGGTCTCGATGCCCACCAGCAGTTCGGCCGGCACCGGCAGGCCGCTGCCGCTCTTGAGGATTTCCGACAGCACGCCGGGGGCGATCTTGCAGCCGCAGCCGCCACCGTGCGAGAGCGAGGTCAGGCGCGGTTCGGGCTTGGAGGAGGTGTTGGCAGTCATGGTGTGTGAATCAATTCGGTGAGCAGCGCCAGCAGGGCGGCACGCTCGGCCGCCGGCTCGAAGAGCGGCGCACGCAGACTGCATTGTGCCTGCAAGGCCGGGATCATGCTGGCATCGTCCCGGCAGCGCTGCAGCAGCCCGGTCAACGCCTCCGCATCACCCCAGGGGAAGTAGCCCAGGTAGTCTTCGCCCAGCAGGCCGACGTTGCCGTCGATGCGCGAGGCCAGCACCGGTGTGCCACTGCAGATGGCCTCCATCACGGTATGCGCGCCGCCTTCCATGCGGCTGCTGTGCACCAGCACGTGGGCGCGCTGGATGTGGCGGCGCGTCGCTTCGTGGCCAAGGCCGCCGAGCCAGCGGTAGTGGGGACACGCGGCTTGCGTCTGGCGTGCCAGCTCGCCCAAGGCCGGGTCGAGTGCGGCGCCGATGTGGTCGATCCGGATGTCGGGACGGTCGCGCAGCAGGCGCGCCGCCTGGAACAGGGTTTCGGGCGATTTTTCCTCGCGCAGATGGCCCACCATGACGGCGCGCAGATGGCGGCCGGTCTTCGGTGATGTGCGCCTTGAAGACGTGGATTGAAAAATGACGCGCGTCTTGCTGCGGTGAGCCAGCGGCAAGGCCTGCGGCCCCTGCGCCTGCAGCACCACCAGCTGCTGCGCCAGTGCCAGCGAGCGCTGTGCGGACGCATCTTCATGGATGTCGCGGTACAGGTCGGTGCCGGTCAGCACCACAGCCAGGCCGCGGCCCGGATGCGCCTGCGCCCAGGCTGCGATGGACGCGGCCGAGCGGCGCGCGTGCAGCGCCAGCATGGCCACGGCCCCCTCGTCAGCGCCGGGCTGCCAGTCCTTGACGATCTGCGTGCGGTAATGCGCGGCCAGCAGGCGCGACCAGCGCCAGGCGGTCTGCCAGTTGCCGTTGTTGGCATCGGCCAGCGCCGGGCTGACGATGAGGACCAGCGGTTTGCGCATGCGCTCAGCCTTGTGCCCAGAACATGGCGAACCAGCCACGCGCATCGGTCCAGACCTGCGTGCGGACAAAGCCAGCTTCGCGCAGCAGGGCGTCAAAGTCCGTCACCTGGTATTTGTAGGAATTCTCGGTATGGATGCGTTCGCCGGCGGCAAAAGTGCGCTCGGCGCCGGGCCAGCGCACCACCACCTCGCGCGCAGTCTGCAGATGCATCTCGATGCGCGACTGTTCACCGTTGAAGAAAGCGACGTGGGCCCAGTCGCGCACATCGAAGTTGCTGCCGATCAGCCGGTTGACGTGCAGCAGCAGGTTCTTGTTGAAAGCGGCCGTGACGCCCAAGGCATCGTCGTAGGCCGGCTCCAGCACCTCGCGCGGTTTGACCAGGTCGACGCCGATCAGCAGGCCGCCGCCCTGCGCCGCCGCGCGCGCCTGGCGCAGGAACTGCAGCGCCTCGGCAGGTGTGAAGTTGCCGATGCTCGAGCCCGGGTAGAACAGCAGGCGCGGCCCCTCGCCCACCTCGGGCGGCAGATCGAGCGCGGCCGAGAAGTCCAGCCCCACGCCCAGCATGTCGAGTGCCGGGAACTGCCGCTGCAGGCATTGCAGCGCCGTGCGCAGAAAGTCCACCGAGATGTCGACCGCCACATAGCGCTCCGGGCTCAAGAGATCGAACAGGCGCGCCGCCTTCTCGCCGTTGCCGGCGCCCAGATCGACCAGCGTCGCGCCGTGCGGCACGCTGGCCGCGATGGCTGCACCGTGCTCGGCCAGCAAGGCGGCCTCGGTACGCGTCGGGTAGTACTCGGGCAGTTCGGTGATGGCGTCGAACAGGCGCGAGCCCAGCGGGTCGTACAGGTACTTTGGCGCCAGGCTGGCCGGCTGCGCCAGCAGGCTGGCGGCCAGCTCGCTGCGCACGGCAGCCCGGTCCTCCCGGTACAGCTGGATGAAATGCGGTTGGCGCAACAAGGGCGTATTCATGCGTCGCAATATAGCCCAGCCCGCCCGATGCCCTGGGCCATATGCCATGCATTGGCGCGCCGCCTGCACGCTTGCACCGATGGCGCCGCCGGTGCGAGAATGACCTCATAACAATCATCGCCAGGAGACACCGTGACCACTGCCACCCATGAAACCCACCCGGCTGAGCGCCGCGTCGACCAGCTGCTGGCCCACTACAGCGCGAGCCACCGCCATCCGACCAACGAACTGATCCACTTCATTGCCATCCCGCTGATCATGCTCAGTCTGGTCGGCCTGATCTATGAAGCACATCCGCTGGCCGCCTATGCCTTCATCGGCGCCAGCATGGTCTATTACGTGCGGCTGTCGCTGGTGTTCTTCATCACCATGCTGGCCGGCTCGGCGCTGGTGCTGGCCCTAGTGCATGCCATGGGCGCGCAGCGTCTGGCGCTGTGCGTTGGCATCTTCGTCGTGGCCTGGATTTTCCAGTTCATCGGCCACAAGCTCGAAGGCAAGAAGCCGTCTTTCTTCGAGGATATCCAGTACCTCTGGGTCGGGCCACTGTTCGTGCTGAGCAAGCTGTTCGAAAAAATCGGCATCCGCTGGTAAACCGCTGGCCTGCACCCTGGCAGAACGCGCCCAACCCGACAGGATGAGGCCACTCGCCGGCTAGGCTTGCACCGAGGTGGAGGTGGAGGCACGGTCGCGCCAGATGGCCAGCGCCAGCCAGCCCAGCGGGATCAGCACCAGGGCATAGGACAGCCAGGCGCCGTACTGGCCTTCGGGACCATAGGGCTCGGTCGCGATATGCCAGTAGGCGTTGTCCAGCGGCAGCACGCCGGCTTCCGTGAATTCATGGAAGGCATAGATCGCCAGCTGGACGATGAAGAGGCCAAGGAAGATCGTCGTCACCTGGAAGAAGCGGCCCAGGTTGACGCGGTGCCCATAACGCGACCAGCCCCAGGCCAGGGTCGCCGCCAGCAGCAGGCCGAGCAGGGCGCCCACTGTCATGGCGGTGGTATCGGTCTGCCCCATCAGCGAGGCAATCATGAAGGCGGTTTCCATGCCCTCGCGCGTGATCATCAGCAGCGTGAAACCGGCGATGGCCAGGAACGAGGCGATGCCGGTGCTCTGCGCCACGGCCGATTCGATCTTGTGACCGATGTCGCTGCGCAGGTGCCGGGCAACGCGGGTCATGTAGACCATCATCGTGATCACCAGCACGGCAGCCACCAGCGCCAGCAGGCCTTCGTACAGCGGGGTGACCACCATCTCGCGCAGCAGCACCGCAGCGACCACGCTCAGAACCAGCGCCAGACCGGTGCCGGTGTAGACCGCCGGCGCCAGCGCAGCGCGGCCGGTCTTGCGCAGGTAGGCCAAGGTGATGGCGACGATGAGAAAGGCCTCGATGCCCTCGCGCAGGGCGATAACCAGTGTTTCCAGCATGTTTGTCCGCACGCACGAATAAGAATGATTCCCATTAAATGAATCTTTCGATCGGATGTCAAGCGCCGCCCGCCCCCGCTTGCGTCAGATCAAAAAAAGCCGGCCTGCTGCCAGACCGGCTTCGGGATGCCGCCGGCAGCCGCTTACTGCTTGACGGCTTCGACCTGCACCAGCAGGCGCACGTTCTTCGGGAAACCCCAGTCCACGCCGTAGTTCATGCCGTAGGCGGTCCGGTCGATGGTGGTTTCGAAGTCGCCGCCGCACACTTCGCGCTTGAGCATGGGGCTCTGATAGCAGTTGAAGTTGTTGGCCTTCAGCGTCACGGGCTGGGTCTTGCCCAGCAAGGTCAGGGTGCCGGCCACTTCGCTCACCTTGTCGCCGTTGAAGCTGAACTTGTCGGCCACGAACTTGGCGCTCGGGTGCTTGGCCGTGTCGAACAGGTCGGGGCTCTGCAGGTGCTTGTCGAAGGCGGCGGTACCGGTGTTGATGGAACTGATGTCGATGGTCAGCTCCACCTTGCCGCTCTTGCCGGCGCGGTCGAACTGGACCGTGCCTTCCTTCTTGTCGAAGCGGCCTCGGTTGGTCGAGGTGCCGAAGTGGCCAATCTCGAAGGTCGCGAAGGTATGGGTCGGGTCGATGGCGTAAGTGGCCGTCTGGGCCTGGGCGGCGCCGGCAACCAGGGTGGCGGCAGCAGCGAAAGTGAGCAGGGATTTGCGCATGAAAGACTCCTCGAATGAAGGGTTGAAAAAAAGGGTTACAGCTTGCCCACGCCGGTGAGCGCGAGCTTGAACTTGACCTGCACGTCGTCCGCCACCATGGAGGCGTCGGACCACTCGTTCTCGCCGATCTTGAAGGCCAGGCGCTTGAGTGCAAAGCTGCCGCTGGCGGTAGTGGCTGCGCCGCTTTGGGTCAGTGTCACCGGCACCACCACGTCGCGGCTCAGGCCCTTGATGCTGAGCTTGCCGGCCACTTCGAACTTGCCGGCGCCCAGTCCCTTGACGCTGCTGGACTGAAAAGTGGCCTGCGGGAACTTGGGCACGTTGAACCAGGTGGCCTTGGGCAGTTCGGCATCGGTCTCGGGCACGCCCAGCGTGGCGCTGCCGGTGTCCACCGTGAAGGCGATCTTGCTGGTCTCGGGCTTGGCCGGGTTGAAGCTGATCTGCGCATCAAACTTCTTGAAGCGGCCTTCGACCGGCACGCCCATCTGCTTGCTGACGAAGACGATTTCGCTTTGCGCCGGCACCAGCTTCTGCTGCGCCAGCACGGCGCTGGATCCGCCCAGGATGGCGGATGTCAGCAACAAGCCCGACACGGCTTTGATCAGGTTCATGAAAACTCCTTGAAAAAAATTCAGCGACGGCCCGGCCACATGCGCGCGAGCAGGCCATCGCAATCGATCCACTGGTGCTTGAGCGCGGCCGCCACATGCAGCCCCACCAGCGCGGCCATGGCGTAGGCACTGAGCCTGTGCCAGGGCTTGATCAGCTCAGCCAGCGCCTTGTCGGCCGACACGAAGTCGGGCAGCGGCAACACGCCGAACAGCACGACGGGAAAACCCGCCGCCGAGCTGTAAGCCCAGCCCAGCAGCGGCACGGCAAAGAACAGCCCGTACAGCACATGGTGGGTGCCGTGGTGGGCCCAGTGCTGCCAGCGCGGCATGGCATCGGCGATGGCCTGCGGCAGCGCTGGCGGACGGTGGGTCAGGCGCCACAGCAGGCGCAGCAAGGACAGGGCGAGGATGCTGACCCCGGCCCACTTGTGCCAGTTGTAGAGCTTGAGGCGCTGCGGCGAAAACGGCAGGCCGGTCATGTACAGGCCAACCGCGAAGATGCCGATGAGTGCAAGGCCCAGCAGCCAGTGCAGCGCGATGGCGGTGCGGCTGTAGCGCCCGGGAGAGGTGTTGCTCGATGACATGGCGTCAAGTCTAGGTTGCCATCGATTCCCTCATTTTGAATAGAGTTGTTGATTAGATTCAAAAAAAATGAATGGACAGGCATCGCCTCAGGCGCGGATGATGAGCCGGCACCGCCATTGGGACCAGGGAACTTTTTGAATCCATACTGATCGTAAATACAGTATGCATTCCATTCGCCACCGGATGACGAGTCCGTCATCGTCCCGATGGAATTTGTGGTTTAGCACTCAAACCAAGAGAGTGCTAATATTAAAGATATGACAAAAGGAGTTCTGGTATGACCATTCAAACTGGAGTTTCTGCTTCCACGCTGGCAGTCGCCACCCCATGGACGCTGGTGCCCCCGCTGGGCAATCTGGATGCCTACATCACGGCCGCCAACCGCATGCCCATGCTCACGCTCGAAGAAGAGCAGGAGTACGCACGAAAATTCCGTGACAACAGTGATATTGAGGCTGCCGGTAAGTTGGTGCTCTCTCACTTGCGTCTGGTGGTCTCGGTTTCGCGCCAGTACCTGGGCTACGGCCTGTCGCATGGCGACCTGATCCAGGAAGGCAATATCGGCCTGATGAAAGCGGTCAAGCGCTTCGACCCCGACCAGGGCGTGCGTCTGGTGAGTTATGCCCTGCATTGGATCAAGGCCGAAATCCACGAGTACATCCTGCGCAACTGGCGCATGGTCAAGGTCGCCACAACCAAGGCCCAGCGCAAGCTGTTCTTCAACCTGCGCTCCAAGAAACAGGGTTACAAGGCCGATGCCGCTGCCGCGGATGCCGCCACCCACCGTGACACGCTGAGCGAGCACGAGATCGACCTGATGGCGCGCGAGTTGAACGTCAAGCGCGAGGAAGTCATCGAGATGGAAACCCGTCTCATGGGTGGCGACGTCATGCTCGACCCGGGACCGGCCGATGACGGCGAAGAGGCCTTTGGCCCGATCGCCTACCTGGCCGATGCCAGCCACGAACCGACCGCCATGATCGAGGCGCACCAGCGCGACGTGCTGGCCAGCGACGGCATCGCCGCCGCCCTGGAGGTGCTGGACCCGCGCAGCCGCCGCATCGTGGAAGAGCGTTGGCTCAAGGTCAACGACGACAACTCGGGCGGCATGACGCTGCACGAGTTGGCGGCCGAGTATGGCGTGAGCGCCGAGCGCATCCGCCAGATCGAGGTCGCCGCCATGAAGAAGATGAAGGCCGCGCTGGCAGAATACGCCTGACCTTCATCGCAACGCCAACCAGGCCCCTGACTTGCGAGAGTCCGGGGCTTTTTCTTTGGGAATCACACCATGCGGCACACACTCACACCCCTACGGCGCGCTATTCTTTTGATAGTTATCAGCGCAACATCCACCTGGGCTACCGCCCAAAAAACCGCTTCATCCGAAGCCGCCTGGCCGAGCAAGCCGCTGAAGATCCTGGTCGGCTTTCCGGCCGGCACCTCGCCGGACCTGGTGGCGCGCACCCTGGCCGAACCGCTGTCCAAGGCGCTGGGCCAGCCGGTGATCGTCGAGAACCGGCCCGGTGCCGGCGGCAACATCGCGGCTGACCTGGTGGCCAAGGCCAAGGACGGCCACACCATCGGCGTCATGATCAACGGCAACCTCACCATTGCCAAGCTGCTCAACCCCAAGACACCCTACGACCCGGCCAAGGACCTGGCGCCGATCAGTCTGATCGGTAGCGCGCCGCTGGTGCTGGCGGCACCCGCCCATGCGCCGGGCAGCAGCACCGCCGACTTCCTGGCCGCGGCACGCGCCAGCGGCAACACGTGGAGCTATGGTTCGCCCGGCGTCGGCACGGTCGGCCACCTCGGTATGGAACTGCTGAAGGCCCGCGCCGGCATGGCGCCGGTGCACGTGCCCTACCCCGGCTATCCGCAGGTGGTCACCGCCATGGTCGGTGGCCAGATCCAGCTGTCCATGCTGCCGCCGGGCCTGGCCATGGCGCAGGCACGCGCCGGCAAGATCCGGGTGCTGGGCGTGACGTCCGCCGGCCGCAGCACGCTGGTGCCCGAGATCCCGAGTCTGGCCGAGGCTGGGGTGAAGGACTTCCAGCTCGAGATCTGGAACGGTGTGGCCGGCCCGGCTTCGCTGCCCAAGCCGGTGATCGCCAGGCTGTCCAAGCTGTTCAGCGAGATTGCACGCACGCCCGAGATACGGCAGAAGCTGTTCCAGCAAGGCTGGCAGGTGGCGGGCACGTCTGCGGAAGGCTTGGCGAACCGGATGCGGGCGGATTACGCGGTGCTGGGGAAGATCATTGCGGATCGTTCCATCAAGGCAGAGTAGGCTTGGTGCCGGACTGCACTCCGGCTAGCACCGCTGTCTGGCGCACATCCCGACATGCTTGCCCGGTCAGCGCCCCAAGCAGAAAGCAGGTCGTTACTTCTGCTGCTGCAGAAGAAGCTTGATGTCGGACGCCATCGCCGGCGCCCCGCTGCCATAGCGGGTATACAAGCGCAAGCGTCCCGCGGTGTCGTAGATGTAGCTGCCCGCCGAATGGTCCATGGTGTAGCTGGTCGGGGTCTTGCCTTCGACCTTCTTGTAATAGACCTTGTAGTCCTTGGCCAGCGCAGCCAGTTTCTCGGGTGACCCGGCATACAGCGCGAGGAAGGTCGGGTCAAAGTTGGCCATGTAGGCCTTGAGCAGTGCGGGCGTGTCGCGCTCGGGGTCGACGCTGACAAACATGCCTTGCAGCTTGTCGCCATCGGCGCCCAGCAGCTTCTTGACCTCGACCAGTTCGGTCATGGAGGTGGGGCAGACATCCGGGCACTGGGTGTAGCCGAAGAACATGACCACCACCTTGCCGCGGAAGTCCTGCAGGCTGCGCGGCTGGCCGTTGTGGTCGGTGAGCTGGAAGTCCTTGGCATAGTCGGCGCCGGTGACGTCGATCGCAGCGAATTGCGGCTTGTTGTCGGAGCATGCGCTCAAAATGCCAATCACGACCGCCAATACTGCGCCAGATGCTATCAATTTAAGAGTATTTCGTTTGCTCATGATGGTTCACAGCAGGTAGTGGTCGAGCAGCAGCGCCGCGAACAGTAGGCTCAGGTGGATGAGGGAAAAGCGGAAGGTCTTGCGCGCCAGCTCGTCCGAGTAGTGGCGCCAGAGCCTGAAGGCATAGAGGAAGAAGCCGATGCTGAGCACGACGGCTGCCACCAGGTAGAGCCAGGAGCTCATGCGGTAGACGAAGGGCATCAGGCAGGCGGCGAACAGGATCAGCGTGTAGAGCAGGATCTGCAGGCGCGTGAACGCGTTGCCGTGCGTCACCGGCAGCATGGGCAGGCCGGACTTGCGGTAGTCCTCGACGCGGTACAGGGCCAGCGCCCAGAAGTGCGGCGGCGTCCACAGGAAGATGATGAGAAAGAGAATCAGCGCCTCGGGGCCGACGTCGCCCGTCATGGCAGCCCAGCCCAGCACCGGCGGCATGGCGCCGGAAGCGCCGCCGATCACGATGTTCTGCGGCGTCAGCGGCTTGAGGATGACGGTGTAGACCACCGCGTAGCCGACGAAGGTGGCAAAGGTCAGCCACATGGTCAGCGGGTTGACCCAGACATACAGCAGCGCCGAGCCGGCGGCGCACAGGATGGCGGAGAACAGCAGGGTCTGCACGTCGCTCAGCTCGCCCTTGGCGGTGGGACGCCAGGCGGTGCGCTTCATCTTGGCGTCAATGCCTTTCTCGACAATGCAGTTGAAGGCGGCTGCGGCACCGGCCACCAGCCAGATGCCGGCGCAGGCGATCAGCATCAGCTGCAGATCGGCCCAGCCCGGCAGGCCGGGCACGGCCAGCACCATGCCGATGAGGGCGCAGAAAACGATGAGCTGGATCACGCGCGGCTTCATCAGCGCATAGAACTGGCTGAAGACGGAAGGCGGTTGCGAAACGGACGGGGCACTCATGCAGCAATACTCGAAACAGGAAGGGAGCTAGCCTGGCGGGAAGGACGACTGCACGCCAGGCTCCAGGTCAAGACGACAACCAGCGCAGCGGCACCGCCGGTGTGCAGCACGGCCGCCAGCAGCGGCCAGTCCAGCACCACATTGCTCAGGCCGGTGAGGAACTGCAGCACCAGAAGAGCAGCCAGCCAGCGCGCAGCCTGCTGCCAGCCGGAGACGACGCGCATGCGCCAGGCCAGCAGCGCCAGCAAGGCCAGTACGACATAGGCCACCAGGCGGTGCACGTAGTGGATGGCGGTGAGCGCGGCAAAGCTGATGTGCTGGCCGTCACCCGTCAGGCCCAGTGCGCGCCAGAGCTCGAAACCCTGGGCAAAGTTCATCGCCGGCCACCAGCTGGCCTGGCAGGTCGGGAACTCGGCACAGGCCAGCACGGCATAGTTGGTGCTGACCCAGCCGCCCAGTGCAATCTGCAGCCACAGCAGGCCCAGGCCCAGCATCAGCAGCCGGCGCAGCGACGGACGCACGGTGACGGTCATTGTTGCGTCATGCAGCTGCGCATAACGCACTGCCTGCACGCACAGCAGGGCCAGCAGCAGCAGACCGCCGAGCAGGTGCAGGGTGACGATGGCGGGAAACAGCTTCATGGTGACCGTCAGCGCACCGAAGGCACCCTGGACACAGACCCAGAGCAAGGTCAACGTGGACCACCAGGGGCTCATACCGTCCCGTTCTGCAGCCGGCCCGTCCTGGCGTGTGCGCTCGAACCAGCTCACCGCCGCCAGCACCAGGATCAGCACGCCCACGCTCGTGGCCAGGTAGCGATGGACCATCTCGACCCAGGCCTTGCCATGGGTCACCGGGCCGGTGGGCATGGCTTGCTGCGCGGCCGCGATTTCGGCCTGCGCCCCCACCGGACTGGCGTTGCCGTAGCAGCCGGGCCAGTCCGGGCAGCCGAGGCCGGAATCGGTCAGGCGCGTGAAGGAGCCGAACAACACCAGGTCGAAGGTCAGGAACAAGGTCAGCACGGTGAGCGCCTGCAGCCGCCGCGCGGTCGAAGCCTGGCGGTTGCGCAGCCAGACCCAGGCCAAGGGGCCGAGAGCCAGCGTCAGGCCCATCAGCATCAGCCGGATGGCAGGCGACAGATCGTAAAGTGCAGGGGCATTCATGCAGGCTTACCTTCCGGCCTGGTCCCACGAACTGGAGGCACGCATCAGCCGCTCCAGATCACGCTTGGCCTTGGCTGCCGTGGCCAGGTCCAGATTGGCCGGAAAACGCAGCATCCAGTTGCCCAGCGGATCGACCAGATACAGGTGTTCGGCCAGCCCATGCCCAGCCGCCGGTGCCAGCCAGCGATCCAGGTCGGCTTGCGGCACGCGCAGCACGGTGGCCTCCTTCAGTCCCGGCAGCAAATCCGCGGCAACCGGCTGTTCGTCGTCGACGAGCCAGACCCGGTCCAGCCGGTCCTTGTCCTTGCCCAGGCTCTCGCGCAGCTGGCGCTGCAGGTAAAGCTGCTGCACACAGGCGTCGTTGCAGGCACCGCTGCCCACGCTCACCAGCAGCCACTGGCCCTTGAGTTCGCGCAGGTTGGCGGTCTTGCCGGCCAGATCCGTGGCGGCCTGGTCGGGCAACGGGCGCTGCGGGTCGATCAGTTCGCCGAAATTGCGCCGCCCTTCCGGCCGGATCACGTAATAGGTGAAGTAGGAAGCGATCACCGGCGCGGCACACACCAGCATCACCGCGATCATCTTCCAGCGGCCCATGCGGGTGCGCCGCACCTCCTGCGCCATGGCCTGCCCCGGCTCGGGCATGGCATACACGGTGAGCCCGAGCAGGTGGTCGCCCGCGGCGTCAGGCCGGCTTGCGTTGGATGAATCTTCTGACAATTTGGAACCAGACATAAAGAACTGCAATCAGGGCGCTGAGCCCGAACCATTGAAATGCGTAGCCGTAGTGCTTGTCGACGCCGGTATTGCCCTGCGGCCAGTCGCGCCCCAGCCCGTCGGCGGCGGCATCCGTCTGCTGGATGGAAACCGCGGCCAGCGGCAAGCCCGTCTCCATCTTGAACTGCGCCAGATCGAGATTCTGCCGGATCGGCCCCGTCTCGGCTGCGCCCATCGCATAGAGCTTGCCCGGCGGCGGGGCAATCCGGCCCTCAAGCCGCACCAGCCCGGTCGGCGTCTCGACCGTGGGCACGCGGCTGCGGTCCTCGAAGTTGCGCGGCACCCAGCCGCGCTGCACCAGAACGACCGTCGCGCCGCTCTCCAGCTGCAGCGGCGTGACCACGAAGAAGCCGACGCGCCCGTTCATCTGCCGGTTGTCCAGCAACACCGTCCGCTCGGCCAGCCATTGGCCGCGTGCGACAACACGGCGATGGAGCAGCACATCCGCATCAAGCTCGCTGCGCAGGCTGGCACCATCCAGCACGGGCTCAGCGGCGCGTGCGTCGATGCTCGCCTGCAAGGCCTCCTTGGTCGCGGCACGCGATAGCTGCCAGCGCCCGAGCGACGCCGTGGCCGCCATCGCCAGCAGGGCGGCGACCGTGATCAGCCAGAACCTGGTGCGCTCACTCATCCGTGCAGTCACGCGATAATCCCATCCATGAAATACCTGATTGCTCTTGCCTTCCTGGCCATCCTCGCCAGCCTGGGTTCGGCCCTGTTCTTCATGATGAAGGACGGTCGCGACGGCAAACCCAAAAGCAGCAACATGGCCCGCGCCCTGGCTTTCCGGGTCGGCTTCTCCATCCTGGTGTTCGCCTGCATCCTGATCGGCTGGAAGCTCGGCTACCTCCACCCCACCGGCATCCCGGCCGGCAAGTAGATCTTCATCTCAAACAAAAACAAAAGCCGCGTGGAGCGGCTTTTGTTTTTATCGGCTCGCCCGCCAAGCGGCGCAGCGAGCGGGCTTCAGCCTAGGCGCGGGTGGCGGGAAACCGGAACGTACTTGAAGGTACGTGAGGACTTCCCGACGGATCAAGCCCGCGCAGTAGCCGCGATCAGAGCCAGTAGACGAGGATGTACAGGCCCAGCCACACCACGTCCACAAAGTGCCAGTACCAGGCGGCACCTTCGAAACCGAAGTGGCGCTCGGCCGTGAAGTGACCCTTTTGCAGACGCAGGGTGATGAACAGCAGCATCAGCATGCCGACGAACACGTGGAAACCGTGGAAGCCGGTCAGCATGAAGAAGGTGGAGCCATACACGCCGGACGACAGCTTGAGGTTCATCTCATGGTAGGCATGGAAGTACTCGTAGCCTTGCACGAACAGGAAGACGATGCCCAGCAGCACAGTGGTCCACATGAAGCCGATGGTCTTGCTGCGGTTGCCGTCACGCAGGGCATGGTGGGCGATGGTCAGCGTCACGCCCGAGCTCAGCAGCAGGGCGGTGTTGATCGTGGGCAGCCAGAACGGCGTCATGGTCTCGAACGGCTCGATGGTGCCGGCCGGCGAAGCCGTTGCACCAGCGGCCAGGGTCGGCCAGACCGCCTTGAAGTCGGGCCAGAGCAGCGCGTTGTCAAGACTGCCCAGGGCCGGCACGGAATGGGCACGGGCCCACCACAGGGCGGTGAAGAAAGCACCGAAGAACATCACTTCGGAGAAGATGAACCAGGTCATGCTCCAGCGGTAGGACAGGTCGATCTTGTGACCGTACTGGCCGCCTTCGCTTTCGCCCACGGCGTCACGGAACCACTGGTAAAGCACAGCCAGCCACCAGGCCAGGCCCACGAACAGGGAGTACTTGCCCCACTCGGCGCCATTGATCCACTGACCGGCACCGAAGAAGACGAAGAACAGACCGATCGCCGCCATGACGGGATGGCGTGACGGGCCGGGCACGAAGTAATACGGGGTGCTGCCGTGTGTTGTCGAACTCATTTTTGCTCCATTCCTTCCGGTTCTCTTCAATTTTTCCGGTCAACCGGGCCCTGACTCACTTGGCCACGATCCAGTTCACCAATGCGATCAAACTCACTACAAAAATCAATGCCCCGACAATCCCCACCGCAATGAGGTGGAACGGATTCAGGCGACCAATGTCTTCCTGGAATTCGCTGCTCTTGCGGATGCCGAGAAACGACCAGGCCACGGCCTTGATCGTGTGTCCAAACGAACCCTTGGGCATGGCCGGTTTATCGCCGCTCATGCCCCCACTCCCGAAATGACCCGGGCCGCCGTCTTGCCAATCGGCAATCCGGGGGCCGGCGGGGTCTTGCTGCCCACTTCAAAGAAGGTGTAGGACAAGGTGATGGTGCTCACGTCCTTGGACAGCTTGGGATCGATCACGAAAACGACTGGCCACTCTTTCTTTTCACCGGGCTCCAGCGTGTACTCGTTGAAGCAGAAGCATTCCAGCTTGTTGAAGTGGGCCGATGCCTGCCTCGGCGCATAACTCGGAATGGCCTGCGCCGACATGCGGCGGTCCTGCACGTTCTGGAACTCGTACATGACGGTGGCGAGCTCGCCCGGATGGACCTGCAGCGAACGCTTGGCCGGCCGGAAACTCCAGGGGCCGCGTGCGTTGGCGTCGAACTCCACCGTGATGGTGCGGCTCAGGTCGACCTGCGAATTCACCGGCAGGGTGGCCCGGCCACCGCGAATGTCACGCTCGCCCAACGCCAGGATGTTGATCCCCGTGAACTCGCAGATGTGCTTGTAGATCGGGACCAATGCATAGCCGAAGCCGAACATGCCGGCCGCAACCACGGCCAGCTTGCTCACCATCTTGACGTTTTCGGTCCGCAGGCTCATGCGCGCTTCTTACTTGCCGAGCAAGACCATCTTGGCCATGAAACCGAAGAAGAACACCAAGACCACGGACAGCAGAATCAGCCCCATCCGGACATTGGCTTTCTTTTGTTCTTCGGGCTTCATGACTCGATTTCCAGACAGCGACCAGATCAGCCGATCACGCGGGTTGCCGTGGCATCCAGCTTCGGAGGTGTCTCATAGGTGTGGAAAGGAGCCGGCGACGGCACTTCCCACTCCAGGCCTTCAGCCGCTTCCCACGGCTTTTGCACCGCCTTCGCGCCCTGGCCACGCATGACCGGCAGCACGATGAAGAAGAAGAAATACACCTGGGCGAAGCCGAACAGGAACGCACCCACGGAAGCCACCGCATTGAAGTCGGCGAACTGCATCGGGTAGTCGGCGTAACGGCGCGGCATGCCGGCCAGGCCCAGGAAGTGCATCGGGAAGAAGGTGATGTTGAAGGAGATCAGCGACCACCAGAAGTGCAGCTTGCCGCGGCCTTCGTTGTACATCACGCCGGTCCACTTCGGGCTCCAGTAGTAGAAGCCGGCGAACAGGGTGAACAGCGAACCGGCCACCAGCACGTAGTGGAAGTGGGCCACGATGTAGTAGGTGTCCTGGATCTGGATGTCGATCGGGGCCACGGCCGGCATCAGACCGGTGAAGCCGCCCATGGTGAACACGAAGATGAAGCCGATGGCGAACAGCATCGGGGTTTCGAAGGTCATCGAACCGCGCCACATGGTGGCCAGCCAGTTGAAGATCTTCACGGCCGTCGGCACCGCAATCAGCATGGTGGCGTACATGAAGAACAGCTGGCCCGTCACCGGCATGCCGGTGGTGAACATGTGGTGCGCCCAGACGATGAAGGACAGGATGGCGATCGACGAGGTGGCATACACCATGGAGGCGTAGCCGAACAGCTTCTTGCGGGCGAAAGCCGGCACGATCTGGCTGATGATGCCGAAGGCCGGCAAGATCATGATGTACACCTCGGGGTGGCCGAAGAACCAGAAGATGTGCTGGAACATCACCGGGTCACCGCCGCCGGCGGGGTTGAAGAAGCTGGTGCCGAAGTGGCGGTCCGTCAGCGTCATGGTGATGGCGCCGGCCAGCACCGGCATCACGGCGATCAGCAGGTAGGCGGTGATGAGCCAGGTCCAGCAGAACATCGGCATCTTCATCAGCGTCATGCCGGGCGCGCGCATGTTCAGGATGGTCACGATGATGTTGATCGAACCCATGATGGACGAGGCGCCCATGATGTGCAGGGCAAAAATGCCGGCGTCCATCGAGGGGCCCATCTGCAGCGTCAGCGGTGCGTAGAAGGTCCAGCCGGCAGCAGGTGCGCCGCCCGGCATGAAGAACGAACTTGCCACCATGATGCCAGCAGGAATCAACAGCCAGAAGCTGAAGTTGTTCATGCGGGCAAACGCCATGTCGGAGGCGCCGATCTGCAGCGGGATCATCCAGTTGGCGAAGCCGACGAAGGCCGGCATGATGGCACCGAACACCATGATCACGCCGTGCATGGTGGTCAGCTGGTTGAACAGCTCGGGGTTGACCAGCTGCAGGCCGGGCTGGAACAGCTCGGCACGGATCAGCAGGGCCAGCACGCCGCCCAGCATCAGCATCGTGAAGCTGAACAGCAGGTACAGGGTACCGATGTCCTTGTGGTTGGTCGCAAACACCCAACGCCGCCAGCCCGTGGGGGCGTGGTGATGGTCGTCATGGGCGTGATCGTGATGGTCTAGAACGGCACTCATCCTGATTTCCTTCTCAATACTTCTATGCGTGTGACGACTGGTTATTTGCGGGCAGTCTTGACTTCAGCCGGCTGAACCAGCTGGCCGGTCTTGTTGGACCAGTTGTTCTTGGTGTAAGTCACCACAGCAGCAATTTCGGTGTCGCTGAGTTGCTTCCAGGCCGGCATGGTGCCGTTGTTCTGGCCGTTGAGCACAACAGCGATCTGCTTGCTCTTGTCAGCATCCAGCACGACTGCCGAACCATCCAGCGGCTTGATCGGGCCAGCGCCCTTGCCATTGGCCTGGTGGCAGGCCGCGCAGTTGGCGGCATAGACCTTCTCGCCGCGTTTGGCCAGTTCGTCCAGCGTCCAGACCTTGTTCGGATCGTCCGCCTTGGCAGCCAGCTTCTTCTTCTCGCCGTCCACCCACTTGGAATAGTCCTCGGCCGACAGCACCTTCACGTGGATGGGCATGTAGGCGTGCTCCTTGCCGCACAGCTCGGCGCACTGGCCGTAGAAGTCGCCGGTCTTCTCGGCACGGAACCAGGTGTCGCGCACGAAGCCGGGGATGGCGTCCTGCTTGATACCGAAGGCCGGAACCATGAAGGCGTGGATCACGTCGTTGGCGGTGGTGATGATGCGGACCTTCTTGTCCACCGGCACCACCAGCGGGTTGTCGACCTTCAGCAGGTAGTCGTCGGTGGGCGGCGGATGGCCCGACTCGGACATGGCGCGATGGGTCGAATCCAGCGTGGACAGGAAGCCGATGCCTTCGCCTTCGCCCTTGAGGTAGTCGTAACCCCACTTCCACTGGTAGCCGGTGGCCTTGATGGTCAGGTCGGCGTTGCTGGTGTCCTTCATGGCCACCACCATCTTGGTCGCCGGCAGCGCCATCAGGATCACGATGAGGAAAGGCACCACCGTCCAGACGATTTCCACCGTGACGGACTCATGGAAATTGGCCGCCTTGTGGCCCACCGACTTGCGGTGCTTCCAGATCGAATAGAACATGACGCTGAAGACGCCGACGAAGATGACGGCGCACAGAATCAGCATGAACCAGTGCAACCAGTACACGCCTTCGGCGATCTTGGTTGCCGGCTGGGGCAGATTGAGCTGGTTGACGGCCGGGCCGCCAGGCAGATCGTTAACCGCGTGGGCTACGGTGAAGGCCGCCGTGCCAGCCCATGCACTTGCCGCGAGCAGCAGTGAAGTCAATTTATTAGAAATGCTCTTCATCATGTTCACTTCTTCAATGTCTTAATTAATCCAAGACTGCCCAGGCTTGCCAGACATGCGGCTTTTGACCCATGCGACCACCACCAAAAAAAACGGCAGGCAGCGATGTCCCCGTTGAAAACTTAAATTCAGCAACTACTTATTGTAGCCCAGCACAAAACCCGCCCGTACAGGTGTTGACCCTGATCAAACAGCAGCGCCTTGGCCTTTGCGTTTTCTCAAAGAGTCGCGCATTTCTTCCAGCGACAATGTCGTCTCCGTCGTCACGGGGATACGCGGTTGCGGCTTGAAGGCGTGGCCGTAGATGATCTCGAAGGTCAGCTTGAGCCGCCCGCCCTGCGCCGGGTCCGCCAGTTGCATCAGGGCGGCCTCCAGCCGCTCATGCCAGCCGCGGCCGCGCAGGCCGCCGAAGCGCTGCGGATGCAAGTTGCGTCCGAGCTCGCGCAACTCCTGCAGCAGGCGCTGCGGCGTCTCGAACGTCAGCTCGATGCGCTCCATGTCCATCACCGGCTCGGCAAAGCCGGCCTGCACCAGCATGTCGCCCCAGTCGTGCATGTCGGTGAACTCGTGCGACGGCGCCGGCCAGCCCAGCGCCTGGTACAGCGTGCGCAACTCGCGCAGCGTGTCGGGCCCGAGGCAGGAGAACATCAGGAAACCGTCGACCGCCAGGGCCTCAAACCAGCGCGCCAGCAGCGCCTGCGGATCGGCCGCCATGTGCAGTGCCATATTGGCCCACAGCATCTGGGCCGCGCCGCGCGGCGGCACCGCGCCGTGCTGCAGCCTGCCGCGCCAGCGCGCCGGATGCCACCACGGCTTAGCTATCTTTTTAATAGCACCTCGCGCAACATCCTCGGGCGACAAAGCCAGAAAACATTCAGACCCCGGGTAACGGCGCATCAGCAAGTCTTGCGCCTGCAGGCCGCCGCGCAGCGGCTCCCAGTGCACCCAGGTCTGCGGCTGGCGCATGATCCAGGCCAGCCGCTCTTCCATGCGCCGCGCCACCTCCTCGTGCAGCCAGGGCGAGTCGGACAACGGCAGCCGCTGCCAGCGTGCGGCAGCCTGGGGATCGATGGTGGGGGGACGTTCGGTGGTCATGGTCGGGTCAATCGCGTCACGAGTATATTGACTCCATGTTCCGCCGCCTGTTCGACAGCCTGTCCAGTGCGCTGCCCGGCCAGTGTGCGGTCTGCCATGCCTGGCCGGCCCAGCCGGTGTGCAGCAGCTGCGTGACCCGCTTCGCCCAGCCGCAGCCGCGCTGCCAGACCTGCGCCCTGCCCGTGCCGGCCGGCATCAGCCGCTGCGGTGCCTGCCTCAAATCACCGCCACCGCTTGATGCCTGCCTGGCCGCGGTCGGCTACACCTACCCCTGGAGTGAACTGATCGCACGCTACAAGTTCGGCGACATGCCGGGCTGGTCCGCCACCCTGGCCGGCCTGCTGCGCAGCATGCCCTGGGTCGAGCCGGCACTCGAGGCGGCCGACCTGCTGCTGCCCGTGCCGCTGTCGCGCCAGCGCCTGCAGCAGCGCGGCTACAACCAGGCCTTGGAACTGGCACGCCAGCTGGCACCGGCCAAGACCGCGCCCGGCCTGCTGCTGCGCATCCGCGACACACCACCGCAAAGTTCGCTGCAGCGCGCCGAGCGCCTGCGCAACGTCCAGGGCGCCTTCGCGGTCGAGCCGCTGCGCCAGACCGAGGTGCGCGGCAAGCGTGTGGTGCTGATCGACGACGTCATGACCAGCGGCGCCTCGCTGTTTGCCGCCGCACAGGCCCTGCGCGATGCCGGTGCCGCCCACATCACCGGGCTGGTGCTGGCGCGCACGGAATAAAACAGAGCAGAGCCTCCACGCTCGCCAGCGACAATAGACGCATGTTCCATATCGTCCTGGTCGAACCCGAGATTCCGCCCAACACGGGCAACGTCATCCGCCTGGCCGCCAACACCGGCTGCACCTTGCACCTGATCGAGCCGCTGGGGTTTTCGATGGACGACAAGCACATGCGCCGTGCCGGGCTGGACTACCACGAGTACGCCACCACCAAGCGCCACGCCAGCTGGGACGCTTTTCTCGCCAGCGAGCAGCCGCAGCCCGAGCGCATGTTCGCCCTCACCACGCGCGGCACGCGGCTGGTGCACGAGGTGCACTTCGAGCCGGGCGACTGGCTGGTGTTCGGTGCCGAGACACGCGGCCTGTCAGACGCCGTGCGCGCCGCGTTCGCCCCCGCTCAGCTGCTGAAGCTGCCGATGCGCGCCGGCCAGCGCAGCCTCAACCTGTCGAACGCCGTGGCGGTGACGGTGTTCGAAGCCTGGCGCCAGAACGGCTTCAGGACAGATTAAGTCCGCTCAGGGATAACGCCGGGCGATCGACTCGGCGACGCACACCGGCTTCGGTGCGCCTTCGCGTTCGATGGTGACTTCCCAGGTCATCTGCATGCCCTGGTTGTCGATCGGCTCGCACGCCAGCAGCTTCATGCGCGCGCGCAAGCGGCTGCCCACCGGCACCGGCGCCATGAAGCGCACGCGGTTCAGACCGTAGTTCACGCCCATGCGCGACTCGACGATCTCCATGGTGGTTTCGAAGAACCTGGGCAGCAGCGACAGCGTGAGGAAGCCGTGCGCAATCGGTCCGCCGAAAGGGCCGGCCTTCGCCTTCTCCACATCGACGTGGATCCACTGGTGGTCGCCGGTGGCCTGGGCAAACTGGTTGACCTGCTCCTGCGTGATGGTCAGCCAGTCGCTGACCGCGACCTCCTGGCCCACCAGCGCCGGAAACTCCTTGAGGGACTGGAATGTTTTCATGCCGACTACTGTAGCGGCGAGACCCGCGCACTGGCTGTCATGCGTGCGACGCAGCGATCGGGTCGCGCAGCAGATTTATTCGCAGGTTCTCAGGCGTCGAGCCAGCGGCAGATGCCCTGCCACTGCGCCAGGTCCTTCTCGACGCGGCTGGGCGCCACGTCGAACAGGGTCAGGCCGTGCGCTGCCAGGTGGATGTAGTTCTGCGTGTCACGCAGGTAGCCCAGCACCGGCAGGCCCAGGCTGTCGACAAAACCGCGCAGCTTGTCGGCCGCCAGGGTACGGCCGTCGACACGCATGCCGACGATGCCGACCTGCATGCCCGGATGGCCATGGGCCTTGATCTCGTCCAGAAAGGCACGGGTGGCAAAGATGTCGAAGATGCTGGGCTGCAGCGGCACGATCACCTTGTCGGCGTGGCGCAGCACATCCTTCATGCGCGAGCCTTTCAGCCCGGCCGGCGTATCGAGCACCACATGGGTCGTGCCCTTGGGCAACTTGGCCAGCCGGTCCTCACCGACCTCCCAGCCCACAATCGGCCGCGCCGTCGGCGGGCGCAGGCCCAGCCACAAGCGCGAAGACTGCTGGCGATCGGCATCGCCCAGCATCACGCTGTACCCCTTGCTGGCAAAGTAGCCCGCCACATTGGTGGACAGGGTGGACTTTCCCACTCCCCCCTTGGGATTGGCAACCACGACAACCGGCATCTCGTGCTCCTTGAAGTCTGACCAGGCCCTATGTTAGCTTAGGGCCATGGAACACATCCCCAGCTGGCTCAGCAGTGCCTTCATCTACCTCGGCGCCGCGGTCATTGCGGTGCCCCTGAGCAAGTACCTCGGCCTGGGCGCCATCATCGGCTACCTCGGTGCCGGCATCGCCATCGGCCCGTGGGGCCTGGGCCTGGTCACGAATGTGGAGAACATCCTGCACTTCGCCGAGTTCGGCGTCGTGCTGATGCTGTTCCTGGTCGGGCTGGAACTGGAACCGCGCCGCCTGTGGAGCTTGCGCCGGCCCATCTTCGGCGGCGGCGGTGCGCAGTTGCTGGGCTGCGCCCTGGCCATCGGTGGCGTGGCACTGGCCTTCGACGTGCGCTGGCAAATCGCCCTGGTCGCCGCCCTCGGCCTGGCCCTGTCGTCCACCGCCATTGCCCTGCAGGCCCTGCAGGAACGCAACCTGCTGCGCACCGGCAGCGGCCAGGCCGGCCTGTCCATCCTGCTGTTCCAGGACATGGCAGCCATCCCGATCCTCGCCCTGCTGCCGCTGCTGGGCGACGCTTCAGCGTCCGATGCGGCACTGGCGCCCATGCACCCTGCGCTGAAAGCTATCAAAATCATAGCAATCATCGGCACCATCATCCTTGGCGGCCGGCTGCTGGTGCGCCCGCTGCTGCGCTGGATCGCGCGCAGCAAGACGCCGGAAATCTTCACCGCCGCCGCCCTGCTGCTGGTGGTGGGCATCGCCACCCTGATGCAGGCCACCGGCATGAGCATGGCGCTGGGCGCCTTCCTGGCCGGCGTGCTGCTGGCCGAAAGCGAGTACCGGCGCGAGCTGGAGACCGACCTGGAGCCGTTCAAGGGCCTGCTGCTCGGCCTGTTCTTCGTCGCCGTCGGCATGGGCATCGACTTCGGCGTGCTGCGGCAGTCGCCTTGGTTGATGGCGGCCATCCTGGGCGGTTTTCTGCTGCTCAAGCTGCTGGTGATCTACGTGCTGGCCCACCTCATGCGCCTGCCGCTGCAGGAGCGCCCGGTCTTCACCGTGTTGCTGGCCCAGGGCGGCGAGTTCGCCTTCGTCGTGTTCCAGGCCGCTGCCGGCGCCCGCGTGCTGCCGCCGGACACGGCCTCGCTGCTGACCGGCGCGGTCGCCCTGTCGATGCTGCTCAGCCCGCTGCTGCTGGTGCTGATCGACAAGTGGCTGCTGCCGCGCTGGGCCGAACGCAACGGTCCGCAGCTGGAAGAGATCTCCGAGCAGCAGGATGCACCAGTGCTGATCGCCGGCTTCGGCCGTTACGGCCAGATGGTGGCGCGCCTGATGTTCGCCCACGGCGTGCGCTGCACCCTGCTGGACCATGACGCCGAAATGATCGAGGCCGCCCGTGCCTTCGGTTATCCGGTGTTCTATGGCGACGCCACCCGGCTGGACCTGCTGCGCCTCTCGGGTGCGGCCACCGCACGGGTGCTGGTGGTGGCGGTGGATGAGCCCGAACAGTCGCTCAAGATCGTCGACCTCGTGCGCGAACATTTCCCCCAGTTGCAGATCGTGGCCCGTGTCCGCGACGTGACGCACTGGTACCAGCTGCGCGACCGCGGCGTCACGCGGCTGGAACGCGAGGTCTTCGAGTCCAGCCTGCGCAGCGGCCGCACGGTGCTCGAACTGCTGGGCCACACACCGGAGGCGGCACGCCAGGCGGCCACACGCTTCCGGCGGCACAACCTCGATCTGCTGGAACAGATGTACCCGCACCACAAGGACCGCGCCAAGCTGATCGCCGTGGCCAAGCAGGGCCGGCAGCAACTGGAGGAACAGATGGCGCGCGAGCGGGAACTGCAGCAGGCCAGCCACCGGCCCCCGGATGAATCCTGAGAAAACTGGCCGTTCAGGCCGTCAAATAGGCGCCGAATGCTCCTGTATTGATAGCATTCAGCGGAACGCATCCCACACCAGCTTGGCGCCGGTGAGGAACAGGCCGAGGTAGATCAGGCGGTAGAACAGCTGCTGCTTGATACGCCGCGCCAGCCAGATGCCGCTCCACACACCGACGGGCGCCAGCGGCAGCAGCACCAGCGAGGTGGCCAGGTTGCGCATGTCCAGCAGGCCCAGCCAGGCGTAGGGAATCCACTTCGACAGGTTGATGAAGAAGAAAAAGTAGGACAGCGTGGCCGCGAACACCACCGGCGGCAGCTTGAGCGGAATCACGTAGGCGCTGATCGGCGGCCCGCCGGCATGCGCCACGAAGCTGGTGAAACCCGAGGTGGCGGTGAGGATGGCGCCGAGCCAGCGCGGCGGCGGTGCGCTGTCGGCCCGCGGCGGGAACAGCAGGCGCTGCGCCAGGAACAGCAGCGTGAAGCCGCCCACGATACCGGCCACGATGTTGGCCGCCAGCACCTTGAACAGCAGCGCGCCGATGACCGTGCCCAGCAGGCCAAAGGGCAGCAGGAACTTGAGCAGGCGCTTGTCGAATTCCTTGCGCAGCGCCGCGATGCCCAGCAGGTCCATCACCAGCAGTACCGGCATCAGGATGGCGGCGGCCTGCGGCACCGTCACCGCCATGGCCATCAGCGGCACGGCGAGCGAACCGAAGCCCGCGCCGAAACCACTCTTGCTGATGCCCAGCAACAGCACGGCGGGAACGGCTACGGCGTAGAAATACCAGTCGGTGATCAGCGGAAAGTTCATCCGTCGATTGTCGCCGCCCGCATCACCGGTCTCACCCCACCCGGGTCTTGAGCTTTTGCAAAGACACCAGCAACTCGCCGATGAACTTGGCCGTGGTCTCGTCGGTCAGTTCGCCCTGCTCGTTGAATTTGCTGGCGCAGTTGCTGATGAAGACCTCGGGTTTGTTCACCACGAAGGCGTTCATGAACACCATCACCTGACGCATGTGGTACTGCACGCGCGCCGTGCCCACCGGGCCCGGGCTGGCGCCCATGATGGCCACCGTCTTGCCGTCGAACGGCGGCTCGGGCGGGCGCGACAGCCAGTCCAGCGTGTTCTTCAGCACACCGGGAATGGAGAAGTTGTACTCGGGGGTGACGATGAGCACCGCGTCGGCCGCGCGCACCTGCGCCTTGAGCGCCGTCACGGCCGCCGGCTCGCCGGCCGCGCGCACGTCGTCGTTGTACATCGGGATCTGCGAAATGTCGGCCATGGAAATCTCCATGCCGGCCGGTGCCAGCTTTTGCGCCGCGCGCAGCGCCATGCTGTTGTAGGAGCCCTTGCGCAGGCTGCCGGAAATGCCGAGAACTTTCATGACTTACCTCTTCCAAAAAATACGGTGACCAGATCAATCGGCCTTGATGCCGATGTCGCGCACCAGCTTAGTCCAACGCTCGACATCGCGCTTGACCAGGGCCTTGGTCTCGGCCGCACTCAGGTTCAGGGGCTTGCCGCCGGCCTTGCGGAAGGTCTCCTGCAGCTCGGGCTGGGCGATCACGCGCGCCAGCTCGCTGCGCAGGCGCTCCTGCACCTCGGCCGGCGTCTTGCTCGGCACGAAGTAGCCGAACCAGGACTCCAGATCGAGCTGGGCGACACCACTCTCGTTGATGGTCGGCACCGTCGGGTGCATGGCGTTACGCTCGGCGCCCGAGACGGCCAGCGCCTTGACGGTACCGCCCTCCACCTGCGCGCGCGCCGTGGACGAGAGGTCGAAGAACAGGTCGACCCGCCCGCCCAGCAGGTCCTGGTAGGCCGCCTGCGCGCCGCGGTAAGGCACGTGCACCACGTTCACGCCGGCCAGGTGCCAGAGTGCTGCGGCCAGCACGTGCTGGCCCGAGCCGTTGCCGGCCGAGGCATAGGTCAGCTTGCCCGGGTTGGCGCGGGCATAAGCCACCACCTCCTTGAGCGAATTGAACGGCAGGTCCTTGCGTGCCATCAGCGTGTAGCTGTAGCTCACCGCCAGCCCCACCGGCTCGAAGTCGCGCAGGCTGTCGTAGGACAGGTTGCAGTACAGCCCCATGTTGAGCGCGATGTTGGAGACCGAGCCCATCAGCAGGGTGTAGCCGTCGGGTGCGGCCTTGGCCGCGGCGTCGGTTCCCACCAGCGTGCCGGAGCCGGGTTTGTTCTCCACCACCACGCTCTGGCCGATCTGTTTGCCCAGCCGGTCGGCCAGGGCACGCGCCACGAAGTCGAAACCGCCGCCCGGCGGCTGCGGCACGATCACGCGCAAGGGCCGGTTCGGGTAGGCGCCTTGCGCCCAGGCGCCGGGCGCCAGGCCGAGCAGGCCCAGGGACGGCAGCGTCTGCACGATGGCACGGCGCGAAAGCAGGCGCTGCGGTGGCGCGTCGATCTTTTTCATGCGGGTCTCCTCGTATTGTTGGGTTCAGCGCTCCAGCGCACTACCGGCCAGCCAGCGCGCGCCGCGCTTGTAAAGTTCGTCCACCACCGGGCCCTTGAGCATGGGCATGTCCATCTTGACCGTGTAGCCGATGCGCGTCTGGATGTAGGCCAGGTGGCGGTAGCCCTCGGGGAAGGTGGCCAGCGCCTGCTGGTCGAGCTTGAGTACCGCCGTGGAGTCCACCGGGTCGATGCGGTCCTTCTCGTAGATCGGCTGGCGGTGCAGCAGCTTCCACTCACCGTTGTGCCTGACGACGAAGTCATGGAAGCGGCCGGTGCAGACCACGTCGCACAGCACCGGGCCGTTTTCGCCCTCCACCATGCCGCGCTGCGAGATCGTCATCTTGGTCTGCGCAATCGCCCGATCACCCGCCACCTCGATGGCCGAGCCGCCGAGGAAGTGCAGGATGCTGACGCCCTTGGCCCAACCCTCTTTCGTGACGCGGATGAACTCGGCAAACGGTCCCTGGAACCAGGTCGCCATCATCACGCCCTCCGGGTGCCACACGGTGGCAAAGCGTTCCCAGTCGCCAGCGTCGCGCCACACCGCCCAGCGCTCCACCATCTGGCGGATCAGCAGTTCGTCCATCAGCTTGTCGTTCATTCTTGTCTCCTCAAGGTTCCATCAAAAAAACCGCGGCGGCTCACGGCACCACGTAGTCCACCTGGTGGCGGGCGATGCGCAGCTCGGCCACCTCGTCCTTCACGCGCAGGTGCTCGGGGTGCGTGCCGTAGGCGTCGAGCGCGGCCTGGCTCTCGAATTCGGAATACAGCACCACGTCACAGGCGTAGTCGACGCGACTGACATCGACGCCGATCTCCAGGTGCAGCAGGCCCGGGATGCGGCCGCGCAGCCCTTCGAAGCTGCGCCGCAGCTGCGCGATGCCGCGCGCCTTCTCGGCCGGCGTGTCGCCGCGCACGTTCCACATCACGATGTGTCGGATCATTCGCAGTCCCGCTCTACGCCGCCGGCGGGAAGCCGGCCTTTTGCGGCCACAGGTTCACGAAGGCGTGCACCGTGATGCTGGCGTACAGGCCGGCCTGGGTGAAGGGCTCGTTGGCCAGCCAGGCGTGCGCCGCGTCGCGGGAGGGGAAGTCGATCGCCAACAGGCTGCCGAGCATGGTCGTGCCGTCGTCATGCGTGAGGGGGCCGGCAAAAGCCATGCGGTCGGCCACCTGGGCCAGGTAGGCCTTGTGCTCGGGCCGCACGCGCTGGCGCAGCTCGCTGCTGTCGGGCTTGTCAATGAGGATGAAGGTGAAGATCATGGTCGTCTCTTACAGGTAGGCCAGCCAGGTGGAGAGGGACGGAAAGGCGATGAGCAGCAGCAGCACGGCGGCCATCATCAGCACGAAGGGAAAGGAGCCGGCAAAGATGTCGCGGATGGTGATGCGCGAATCGTTCAGGGCCGACTTCACGGTGTAGACCGAGACGCCGAAAGGCGGCGTCAGCAGGCCGATCTCCACCGCCACCACCGTCACCACGCCGAACCACACCACGTCCATGCCGAAGCTGCGCGCGATGGGCAGCACGATGGGCAGCATGATCAGCATGATGGACACCGAGTCGATGATGCAGCCCAGTGCCACCACGATCGCCACGTAGGCAGCAATAAAACCCCAGGACCCCAGCCCCAGATGGGTGATGCCCTCGGTCACCGCCGCCGGCATGCCGGTCAGCGCCAGCATGCGGCTGTAGAGCATGGCCGAGATGATGAGGAACAGCACCGACACCGAGACATAACCGGTCTCCACCAGCACGTTCCACAGCTTCTGCCAATTCAGGCGGCGGCGCAGCAACGCGATCACCAGCGCGCCGGCCGCCCCCACGGCACCGGCCTCGGTCGGCGTGAAGAAACCGCCATACAGACCGCCCAGCACCAGCGTGATGAGGATGAGGATGGGAACGAACTTGAGGGCGGCACTGCCCCAGGTCTCCTGCGGCAGCTCGATGCGGTCGGCCGCCGCGCCCTGGACCATGATCATGGCCGGGCGCAGGCAGGCCATGCCGACGATCAGGATGCCGAAGCCGAGCGCCAGGATGATGCCGGGAATGACACCGGCCATGAACATGCGCCCGATCGACTCCTCGGCCAGCACGCCGTAGATGATCATCAGCAGCGAGGGCGGGATCAGCATGCCCAGCACCGAGGAGCCGGCCACCACGCCCACCGCAAAACGCGCCGTGTAGCCGTGGCGCATCATCTCGGGCACCGCCACCTTGGTGAAGACGGAGGCCGAGGCGATGGAGATGCCGGTGATGGCAGCAAACACCGCGTTGGCCGCCACCGTGGCCAGCCCCAGGCCGCCACGGATGCGCCGCATCAGCCACTGGAATACATCAAAGGTGTCGCGCCCCACCCCCGACACGCTGACCAGCATGCCCATCAGCACAAAGAGCGGAATGACGCCGAACAGGTAGTCGCGGATGGCGTCGTTGGCCGAGGCGGCCACGAAACGCGCTGCCACCTCCGGGCTCTTGACCAGCCAGACGCTCAGGAAGGACGTGACGATCAGCGCCACGCCGATGTGCATGCCGAAGTAGATGCCGGCCAGCATCAGCACAATGGCCAGCGCACCGATCTGCAGGTCAGTCATGCAGCGACTCCTGCCAGTCCTGCTTCATCAGCAAGACGTACTGCAGCGCCGCCAGCACCGCACCCAGCAGCACCACCGCGCGCATCGGCCAGGTGGGGAAGGTGAACACGCCCTCGATACCGAAGAACTCGCTGTCGTTCCAGGCCCGCGCCAGCAGCGGCCAGGTGGCGTAGGCGATCACCCCGCAGGCAAATACACCGGCCAGCGAGAACAGCGCGCGCAGCCGCTTGCCCGCCACCGGCCGCGCCTGGATGAAGGGGTCGATGAACAGGTCGGCGCGCGACATGCGGCCGTGGCGCAGCGTGGCCGGCAGCTGCAGGAACACGATGACGATGATGCTGGTGGCCACCAGCTCGGCCACGCCGTCCAGCGGGTGGTTGAGCAGGTTGCGCAGCAGCACGTCGGCGCACATCAGCAGCATGACGATGGCAATCACCACCGAGCCAGCGGCATTGAGCCCGTCCACCAGCCGGCCGAACAGGCTGTTGGCCGCCGCCGGTGCCGGCGCAGCTTCAAGATCGGTATTCGCTTCGTACGACATGAATTACTTCAATTCCCGATCCCAATCTCTGGCGGGTTTGACGCCGCGCTTGCGCAGCGCATCCATGTAGGTCTTGACGATCTCCTTGGCCGGGCCCTTGCTCGCATTGGCCTTGGCCCAGTCGGCCGCCAGGTTGGGCATGGTCTGCACCCACTTGTCGCGCTCGCCGCCGCTCAGGTTGGTCAGGCGCACCGCCGGCGTCTGGTTGGCGCCGCGCTCCACCATGGTCTTGAGCGCGCCCTCGTAGCGCTGCATCAGCGTTTCGCCCAGCGCCTTGGAATATTCCTTGCCGACGTCCTTCACGATCTTCTGCACCTCGGGCGGCAGCTTGCCGTAGCTGTCCTTATTCATCGCCATGCCGCCGATGTAGAGCGCGCCGATGTTCACCGTGGTGATGTAGGGCGCCACCTCGTAGATCTTGTTGGGCAGGATGCCGGTGGCAATGGAGATGGTGCCTTCGCTCACGCCGCTCTGGATGTCGGTGTAGTAGCTGGTGAGCGAGCCGTCCACCGGCACCGCGCCCGAGCCCTTGAGCCACAGGCCGATGGAACCCGGCGCCGAGATCTTGCGACCTTTCAGGTCGGCGTAGGTGGCGATCGGGTTCTTGGTGAACAGGTGGTAGGTGTCCACGCCGGTGGCACCGAGGAACACCATGTTGTTCTTGTCCCATTCCTTCTGCAGCGCCGGGATCTTCTCGTTCATCTCGTTGGCCACGTCGAGGATGATGCGCACGTCGTCGGTGGTGAACGGCGTCACGGTGCCGAACTGCGACAGCGGCATCTTGGCCGCCTCCAGGTTGTGGAACACCCAGCCGATGTCGGTCACGCCCTGCTCCACGCTGGTGAGGGTGGCGTTCATCTTGTAGAGCTGGCCGCCGTAGGCCTCGCGCCATTCGATCTTGTAGCCCTTGTTCAGCGCCGCCACCCGCTTGTTGACCTCGGGCACGAACAGCGTGCTCATCAGCCCCACCCAGGGCAGCACCACCGGGTGGCTGGAGGCGATGGTCAGCTTGAAGGTCTGCTGCGCCTGCGCCGGCAGCACCGCCGCCGTTGACAGCGCTACGCCCAGCGCAGTGGCCAGGGCGGTTTTCATCATCAGTCGCTTGCTCATGCTTGTCTCCTTGGAATAGGTATTACTGGCACAAAAACGCTTTACTTCTCGGGGTTGAGCACGAAGTCGTACTCCAGCAGGTAGCTGCCGTCGGGCTGCTGCTCCCAGTCGGCCACCAGCGACTGGCGCACACCGAACACCACGTCGGAGTCGAGGTACTGGTCGTGGTTGCGGAACACGTGGGTGATGAGCCGCTGGTAGCCCGGTGCCTCGATCATGAAATGCAGGTGCGCCGGCCGCCACGGGTGGTTGGCGGTGGCCTTGAGCATGCGGCCCACCGGGCCGTCGCTGGGAATGGGGTAGGCCTCGGCCAGGATGGTCTTGAAGTGAAAGCGCCCCTGCTCGTCGGCATGCAGCACGCCGCGCGCCTGGGCATGGGCCAGGTCGGCGTACTGCACGTCGTAGTTGCCTTCGGCATCGGCTTGCCAGACGTTCATGCGGGCGTTGGGCACCGGCTTGCCGTCCAGCCCCTTGACGGTGCCGCGCACCTGGCACGGCAGGCCGGCAGCGCCGTTGGCCACGTCGTCGCCGTTCTGGTATTCAGGCGCGCCCTCCACGAAGAAGGGGCCGAACACGGTGGACTCGGTGCAGCCGGCCGGCTTGTCGTTGTTCATGGCCACGGTGAGCATGGACAGGCCCAGCGTGTCGCTCAGCAAAATGAACTCCTGCCGCTTGTCGTCGGTGATGTGGCCGGTGTCGGTGAGGAACTGGATGCCCTGGAACCACTCTTCTTCCGTCAGCCGCACCTCGCGCGCGAAGGCGTGCAGGTGCTGCACCAGGCTGGTCATGATTTCCTTCAGGCGCGGGTCGGGCGTGTGGGAAAAGCGCTCGATCACGGCCTGGGTGATGGTGTCCTGGTTCAGGTTGCGCATCTTGTGTGTCTCCTCTGCGGGTTCTCTCTATCTGGCGCAACTCTAAAAGTCCGCCACAATTTGCGAAAGACCGCTGCCGTAAATGACTTTTCCGCGCAGCGAAAAAACAGGAGACTGCGGTGGACCGCTGGACGGAACTGGAATTGTTTGTGCAGGTGGCTGAAACCGGCAGCCTGAGCCGCGCCGCCGAGGCGCTGGACCTGTCGAACGCGGCGGCCAGCCGGCACCTGTCGGCGCTGGAAGACCGGCTGGGCGCCCGCCTGGTGGAGCGCAACACGCGCCGCCTGTACCTGACCGACCCCGGCAAGGAGTTCTTCAGCCGCGCCAAGACCGTGCTGGCCGACCTGAAAGACGCCGAGGACGCGGTGAACGCCAGCACCCTCAACCCCACCGGCACGCTGCGCATCACCGCCTCGCTGTCGTTTTCCATGCATCACGTGGCGCCGCTGCTGCGCGAGTACACCCAGCGCTACCCGAATGTGAGCGTGCACGTGGAAGCCGCCAACCGCTACCTGGACATCATCGACAACAACATCGACGTGGCCATCCGCACGCGCGAGTTCGAGCCGGACTCGAACATCACCATCCGCCGCCTGGGGCAGACGCGCCGCATTCTGGCCGCCGCGCCGCGCTACCTGGCCAAACACGGCCGGCCCAAGACGCTGGAAGACCTGGCGCAGCACAAGCTGCTGATCTACACCCACGCCAACAACCCCAACGAGCTGCGCTTCACGCGCGACGGCCAGACCACCACGCTGTCGGTGAAGGGGTTGCTGGAATCGAACGACGGGCAGATCCTGCGCGCCGCCGCGCTGGACGGCATGGGCATTCTGGTGCAGCCCACCTACATCCTGTACGACGACATGGTAGCCGGCCGCCTGGTGCCGGTGCTGGACGACTGGGACCTGCCGCGCCTGACCGTCAACCTGGCCTACCCCAGCCGCAAGCACCTGTCAGCCAAGGTGCGCACCTTCATCGACTTCATGGCTGAGCACTTTGCGAAGATGAACTACGAGCAGAAGTGGACGGGGAGGTTTGGGGTGGATTGATCGAGGGGCTGAAGTCGGCCAGAAGCAGTAATCCACGATTTTTTCGAGAGCGGTCACTCGACCCCTTGTTTTTTTGGGGTATTCAGAGGGAAGTTGTCGCCTTAGAATTCTTCAAAAAAGGGGGGGATTCAATTGAAGCGCTACTTGCTTGCATGGTTCGTGCTTTCGGTGGTCAGTGTCCACGCACTTGCGACACCTGAGTCAACCTTGACGCCTCGGGACGGCGTCCGCTTTGACGCGCAGATCACTCCTTACGGGTACACGCTTGTTGCAAGAGGGCGTCCAGCGCAGTCGTATGAGCGCGTTCAAACCTCGTTTGAGGAAGCCATGAAGGAGCTTTGCGCTGACGCAAAAGTTGTCGAAGGGCTGAAGCACGGCGAGTACGAATATCTCGAAGGTGGAGGCCAGTACCTCATGCCCGTTAGTCAAGGAGTCTTCATACCTTGGACGGAGAACAACACAGTTCGCATGGCGCCTTCAATATTTGGCCAGATTGTGTGCGCTACGCCTCAGCGTGCCGTAACTGCCACCGGGACATTGCCGCCGCCTGCACGTCTTGTCGTTGAAAGCAGACTCAATGAATCAGTTCCCTATATTGACCAAGGATTCGGGGCATCCATTCGAGAAAAGCTTGATGTCCCACTGAACTCTGGTGCGTTCGCTATGGTCATTGACCGCGCAGTGAAGTCTGCTCTTCTTGCCCGCGGCTATAACATTGATGTCGTAACCTCTTCGGACCGAGAGGCTGCAAGGCTTGTCTTCACGCCTATGCCGGTGTCTGGCGAACGATTCGATGGACTCGCCATGCTTACAAAGATCGGGCTGCTTGGAATCACCAACAAGAGTTTTGCCTTTTGCAGTTTTGAGATATCCGTAGCGTCTAGAAAAATGAGTGAGCCTCAAGCTGTGGGAATGGTGAGTACGCGAAAAGACATACCTGCGATCTACTCAAGCTGGAAACAGGACATGGCCAATGGCCCATCCGAGAAGACGCATAGCATGGTAGTCGCATTACTTTCGAAAACGCTAGAAACGAACATTCGTGCAGCTATTCACGCGTTGCCTTCGCAGACAATAAAACTGCTCTTCGATGAACAAGGCCAATAAATTGAGCATTCGGAAACAGGCATAAAACTTCATCGTACCAACAGCTAACGGAGTCCTGCCGACGTTTGCGACTCGTGCCAAGTGTTGAACTTCCGCTTCTGATTTAGACCGATAGCCGCTTTGGGTCGAGAGCAACCAGTTCCTTTCTTCCTCACCCCCGCGGTCTCTCCCCCTCAAACGCATCCTGAAACAGCTGCCGGATCGCCACCCGCTCCAGCGGCCGGGGGTTGGGGTACTGGTTCTGCATGGCAATGTCGCAGGCCTTGTCGAGGTCGGCCTCTTTCATGCTGATGTCTTTCAGCGCTACCGGCGCACCGTTGTTTTTCGCCAGGTCGTACACCGCTTGCGCCGCACTGGCACCGCCGAGCGCGCGCGCGATGCGCTGCATGGCCTGCGGCGCTTCTTTGGCGTTGTAGGCCAGCGCGTGCGGCAGCACGATGGTGTGGGTTTCGGCATGGGGCAGGTTGAAGCTGCCGCCCAGGGTGTGGCACAGCTTGTGGTGTAGCGCCATGCCGACGTGGCCGAGCACGGTGCCGCAGAGCCAGGCGCCGTAGAGCGCGTCTGACCTGGCCGCCATGTTGTTTGCTTCTTTTTTGATAGCAGGCAGCGCACGGCCGATGGCGGCTATACCCTCTTCGGCCATCAAGTCCATGATGGGGTTGCTGTCCACCGCGTACAGGCCTTCGGCGGCATGGGCGATGGCGTTGATGCCGCTGGTGACGCTCAAGGCCACCGGCAAACTCAAGGTGAGCTCGGGGTCGTAGATCACGGTGCGCGGCAGCACGCGCAGGTCGCGCCCGGTTTTCTTCAGCCCGGCTTCGGTGATGCCGTAGATCGGCGTCATCTCCGAGCCGGCGTAGGTGGTGGGGATGGCGAGGATGGGCAGGCCGGAGTCGAGCGCAATGGCCTTGCCCAGGCCAGTGGTGGAGCCGCCGCCGATGGCCACGGCACAGTCGGCGCCCAGCTTACGGGCCAGTTCACGCGCTTCGCGGGCGGTCTCGATCGGCACGTGCATGACGGCGCGGTCGAACACGCCGGCTGCACGCGAGCCCAGCAGCTCGGCCACCATCTCGGCCGAGGCGCGCTGCTCGGGGGTGGAGAGCACCAGCGCTTTTTTCGCCCCCAGCGCATCGATTTCCTTTGCCAGTTGCGAGAGCGATCCGGCGCCAAAGACGACGCGGGCGGGCTGGGCGGTGTAAACGAAATTTTTCACGAAACGCTCCGGGGGCAATCAGCGCAGCAGATTACAACCTGTCTGGGATGCCGGCACCGCGTTCTAAAACTTTAATGATGGCGGCATAGTCATCAGCAGCATCACCCTGCACCACGGCGGCACACATGAGCTGGTGCGTCATGGCGGTCTGCATCAGCGGCACGTCGCAGGCTTCGCCGGCGTTGAGGATGAGGTCCAGGTCCTTGATCATCTGCTCCACGGTGAAGGTGGGCGTGAAGTCGCGCTCGCTCAGCTGCACCGCCTTGGCCTTGACGATGGGTGAGGCCACCGCGCTGGCGGTGAGCACCTGCCACATGTCGCGCCAGGCCAGGCCGCCCTTGCGCCCGAGCGTCAGCGCCTCGGCCAGCATGGCGCTGGTCTGCGCGATCATGAGGTTGACCACCAGCTTCATCAGGCGCGCCTGCTCGGCCTCGCCCAGGTAGAACTGGTTGGGGCCCAGGGTGCGCAGCAAGGGCAGCACGGTGGTGTAGGCGGCACGCGGGCCGGAGACCATGACGGTGAGCTGCGCGGCCTCGGCCATCTTGTTGTTGCCGGAGACGGTGCAACGCAGGTAGAGCACACCCTTGGCCGCCAGGGCCTGCGCCGCCTCGGCCGAGGCCTGCAGCGAGACAGTGCTGGTGTCCACATAGATGGCGCCGACGTGGGCATGAGCCGCCACCTGCGCCGACACGGCCAGCAAGGCAGCGTCGTTGGGCAAGGAAGACAACACCACCTCGGCCGCGGCCATAGCGGCGGCCGGGCTGGTGCTCACCTCCAGCCCCTGGGCGCGCGCCAGCTGGCAGCGCTCCATGCTGGGGTCGCTGACCGTCACGCTGTGGCCGGCTGCGGCCAGATGGCGCGCCATGGGCAAGCCCATCTTGCCGACGCCGATGACATGGACTTTCATCCTCATTGCGCTTTCAGGTTGGCGGCCTTGACGATGCGGGCGGCCACGTCCATCTCGCTCTTGATGTAGGCGTTGAAGGCGTCCGGGCTCATGGTGAAGGGGTCGGCACCGAGCTTGGCCATGCGCTCCTTGAGTTCGGGCGTGGCCAGCGCCTTGAGCGCTTCGTCGTGCAGCTTCTTCACCACCGCGGCCGGCGTGGCGCTGGGCACGATCATGCCAACCCACAGCGTGTAGTCGGAATCGGGCAGGCCGGCCTCGATGCTGGTGGGCACCTGCGGCAGGTTGGAGGCGCGGGTCTTGGTGCTGACCGACAGCGCCTGCAAGCGGCCGTCGCGGATGAGCGGCAGGGCCGAGGCCAGCGGCGCGAAGAACCAGTCGTTGGCGCCGCCGATGACGTTGGTCATGGCGTCGGGCGTGCCCTTGTACGGCACGTGCAGCGCGTCGATGTCGGACTGCAGGCGGAAGATCTCGGCGTTGAGGTGGGTGCCGCTGCCGATGCCGGCCGAGGCGTAGTTGTATTTGCCGGGCTGCGCCTTGACGGCGGCAATCAGATCGGCCTGCGTCTTCCAGCCCTTGCTGGGGTTGACCACCAGCACGTTGGGAATGGCCGCCAGCGTGGTGACACCGGTGAGGTCTTTCAGCGTGTCGTAACCCAGGTTGGGGTAGAGCGAGGGGTTGAGCGCATGGCCGGAGGAGTGGATGAGCACGGTGTAGCCGTCGGGCTCGCTCTTGGCCACCTGCGCGGTGGCAATGGTGCCGCCGGCGCCGAGCTTGTTGTCAACCAGGATGGTCTGGCCCAGGCTCTTGCCCATGGCCTCGCCCACGGTGCGCGCCACGATGTCGGTGGCGCTGCCGGCACTGAAGGGCACGACGAACTTGATGGGCTTGGCCGGGTAGCCCTGGGCCAGCACGCTGCCGGCCAGCAGCAGCGCGGCGGCTGCGATGGATAAACGCTTCATGCTTGTCTCCTCGTATTTTGAGAATAAAAACACCGTGCAGCCCTTACGCCCATTGCGCGAGCCGCTATTCTTTTGATAGTCCCAACGCCGTCGTGATCTTGCGGCCCGAGGCCTGCAGGGCGGCCAGTTTCGGTGCCAGCGCGACATCAAGCAGCCGGCCGTGGCGCTTTTTCCAGCGCCCGGCCACCATCACGCTGTCGATGTTGGCCAGCGTGGTCTGCATCACCACCGTGCTCACCGGGTCGTGCACCGGCTGCATGTTCAGGTCGTCAGCGCGGATCAGCACCAGGTCGGCCTGCTTGCCCGGTGCCAGGGTGCCAATGCGCTCCAGCTGGCCCAGCATGCGTGCGCCCTCCACCGTGACCCAGCTGAGCGCTTCGCGCGTGCGGATGGTGGAGGTGGGCGGAATGCTGCCGTGTGCTTCGCGGTAGGCCGCGTTGTCCAGGCTGCGCTGCATCCCTAAGGCCACGCGCGCCTGCGTCAGCATGTCGCCGCTGAGCACGCTTTCCAGATCGACACCGAGCGACGGCGCCTTGCCCAAAGCGCGCAGGCGGCCGGTGATGGGGTGGCCGTGGCCCTGTGTCATCTCGTTTTCCGCCGCGGCGGAAAAGCTCATGCCGAGTTCGCAGAAGCGCTGCAACTGCGCGTCGCTCAAGGCGTGGCCGTGCACGATGTTGATCTGCGGCCCCAGCAGGCCGGCGGCTTCGAGCTGCTGCCAGCCGTCGGGCGTGCGCGCCGGGCCGCCGCCCTGGTGCAGCGAGCCGAGGATGCCGAGCTCCTGGACCATGCGGAAGTCGTGCAGCGCCACGTCGAGCGTGGAATAGTGCGGCCCGAGCACGGCGGCGTGCACGCTCAGCAACGGGTTGCCTTGGTGGGCTTTCAGCAGGCGTTCGACCTCGGCGCGCGGGTGCGGCACTTCCCAGAACGGGCGCTCGCCGGGCTTGGGGTCAGGCTTGGGCGTGCCGTGGAAGAAGGCGGCGCGGATGCCCGATTCGAGCAGGCCGTTGATGGCGGCGTCGTTGTGCTGCGGCGTGCGGTTGTTGTGGCACCAGTCCACCAGCGTGGTGCTGCCGCAGTTGAGCTGGTTGATCGCGCCGACCAGGGTGGCGATGTAGAGGTCGTCCGGCTCGAACACGGTGGCCAGACCGGCGTGCATCTTCTGGAAGTACTCCAGCAGCGTCCAGTTGGCAGCCAGGCCGCGCAGCGCGGTCTGCCAGGTGTGCATGTGCGCGTTGACCAGGCCGGGGATGACGATGCAGCCGGAGGCGTCCACCACGTTGGCATCATCGGCCGAGATGGCGGGCGCGATCTCGGTGATGCGCTCGCCCGTGACCAGCACGTCACCACGCGGCAGGTCGCCCTGCGCGTCCATGGTGATGACGGTGGCGCCACGGATCAGGGTGCGCATGGACTGGCTCCTTAGGACAGGCCATCGCTCATGGGCACGTTGTCGGGCGTGAGCTCGATGCCGGCGTCCTTGGCGGTTTCCAGCAACAGCACGGCGAAGTCGATGTGGTCCAGGCCGTGGCCGACCATGCGGGCGATCGACTCGCGCGTGGCGGCGGCGGCCGGCATGGGCACACCGTGCGCCTTGGCGGCGCTCATGCCGAGGTCCATGTCTTTGAGCAGCAGCTTCGGGGTGAAGGTGACCTGATCGAAGGTCAGGTTGGTCAGCATCGGCGTCTTGTACTTGGTGTACATGGAGCCCAGCACCGAGTCGTTGATGCTTTCCAGGAAGATGTGGCGCGGGATGCCGGCCTTCTCGGCCAGCACGGTGATCTCGCACAGGTTCTGGATGATGACGCCGAACATGGTGTTGTGCGCGATCTTCCAGATGCGGGCCAGCTCGCCCTCGCCCACCCACATGACCTTGCGCGCCATGGCCTGCAGATAGGGCTCGACCATGTCGTACAGCGCTTTGGGGCCGGAGGCCACCTGCAGCAGCTTGCCGGCCTTGGCCACCTTGGCGTTGCCCGAGACCGGCGAGCACAGGTAGGCCACGCCCAGACTTTCCAGCTGCTCGCGGATCTCGGCCGAGCCTTCCTGCGAGATGGAGGAGCTGTCCACCACCACGCGCGGCAGATGGCTGCCGGTGGTCAGGCCGCCGGGGCCGAACAGCACTTCCTTCAGGTCGTCGGTGGTGGAGACCATGGTGAACACCACCTCGCAACTGGCCAGGTCAATCTTGTTTTTCTCGATCTTGGCGCCGTACTCGGCCAGGTGCACGGCCTTGGCGGCGGTGCGGTTCCACACGTGCACGGTGTGGCCGGCTTTCAGCAGCTTGGTCACCATGGCTTCGCCCATGCGGCCCAGCCCGATCCAGCCTATCTTCTTGCTCATCGCGTGTGTCTCCTCGGTCGTGAACTTGTTCTGAAGCGCTCCGCAGTGTTGGGCAAAGCGGCAGGCGGTACAAGCGAGCCACGGGAAATCAGTTTTCCGGTGACTGAAAAAAAGCCCCAGAACTGCTGCACCAGGACGGCACAATCCGGGCATGGACAACATCAGCACCTGGGGCGTCTGGCTACGCCACGCCCTCGAAGTGGCCGCCACCATGGCCTTCACCCTGTCGGGCGTGATGGTGGCCGCGCGCAGCCGGCTCGACGCGGTGGGCGTCTACGCCGTGGCCTTTCTGGCGGCTTTCGGCGGCGGCACGCTGCGCGACCTGCTGCTGGACCAGCGCCCCTTCTTCTGGGTGCGCCACGTGGAATACCTGTGGGGTGTGCTGGCACTGAGCACGGCGGCCATGCTGTTCATGCGCCAGCGCCATTTCGAGCCGACCGAACGCGCCATCCAGGTGCCCGATGCGCTGGGCCTGGGCCTGTTTGCCGCGGTGGGCGTGGACGTGGCGATGGCCGTGGGCATGCCGCCGCTGGTGGCGGTGCTGATGGGGGTGGTGACCGGTGTCTTCGGCGGTGTGTTGCGCGACATCGTCTGCAACGAGATCCCGACCGCCTTCCGCGACCACCGGCCCTATGCGCTGTGCGCCTTCGCCGGCGGCTGGGTCTACCTGGGCCTGGATGTGCTGGCCGCGCCGGAATGGCTGGCGCTGACCAGCACGGTGACCATCATCGCCGGCCTGCGCCTGCTGGCGCTGTGGCGCGACTGGCGCCTGCCGCTGTGGCAGGTGGAGCGCTGAGCAAGCGCCCCGACCTACCTGCCTGTCGGGACAGCGTCAGTCCAGGCTGGCGCCGGACTCGCGCACCACCTTGCCCCACTTCACGACTTCCTTCTGGATGAAGGCGGCGAACTGCTCCGGCTTTTCGCTGTGGACTTCAGCGCCCTGATCGCTGATCTTCTTTTTCACGTCCGGCTGGGCCAGGACCTTGACGATGGCCGTGTTCAGGCGCGTGACGACGGCCGCCGGCGTGCCGGCCGGCACGAAGAGGCCGAACCACGACGTAGCTTCATAGCCGGGCACACCGGCTTCGGCGATCGTCGGCACGTCGGGCAGCTCGGGCGAGCGCTTGGCGGTGGTCACCGCCAGCGGACGCAGCTTGCCGGAGCGCACGTGCTGGATGGCCGACGGCATGTTGTCGAACATGATGCCGATCTGGTTGCCCAGCAGGTCCGTGACGGCCGGCGCGCTGCCCTTGTAGGGCACGTGCACCATGTCCACCTTGGCCATGGACTTGAACAGCTCGCCCGACAGGTGAATGGAGCTGCCGCTGCCCGAGGAACCGAAGTTGACCTTGCCCGGGTTGGCCTTGGCATAGGCAATCAGCTCCGCCACGCTCTTGTAGGGCTGGGCGGGATTGGCCACCAGCAGGTTCGGCACGTTGGCCACGCGGGTCAGCGGCGCGAAGTCCTTGATCGGGTCGAAAGGCATCTTCTTGTACAGGCTGGCATTGATGGCATGGGTGCCCACCGTGCCCATGAACAGGGTGTGGCCGTCGGCTGCGGCCTTGGCCGCCGCCTGGGCGCCGATGTTGCCGCCCGCACCCGCCCGGTTGTCGATGACGACGGGCTGGCCCAGTTCGGTGCTCAGCGCCTGGCCCACGATGCGCGCCAGGATGTCGGTGGTGCCACCGGCCGAGAACGGCACGATGATGGTGAGGGTCTTGCTCGGGAAGGCCGTCTGCGCACCGGCAGGCGCAGCCGCCAACAAGCCGGTGCTCAGCACGGCCGCGGCCGCCAGGGCGCCGAAGCTGCGACGCGAGGAAGATGGGAAACGGTTGGTATGAGACATGAAGTCTTTCTTCAGGATGGAGAAATGGCGCACCGGGGACGGGCGGGCAGGCGGCGCCAGCCCGTACCGGGGCGGGGAAATGCCCCGAAGGGCCGGAGAATCAGACCGGGGCCACCCCCAGCGTGGTGCCGCCGCAGACGTAGAGCACCTGCCCGGTAACGAAGCCGTTATCGGGTGAGAGGAAAAACAGCGCGGCGCGCGCCACGTCCTGCGGCGTGCCGATGCGCTTGACGACGATGCTGTCGATGATGCGTTGCGTCTGCGGCGCGCCCTCCGGGTTGCTGTTGCGGAACAGTTCGGTGGCAATCGGCCCGGGGCCGATGGCGTTGACGGTGATGCCGTCGCCACCCAGTTCCATGGCCAGCGTGCGGGTCATGCCGATCAGGCCGGCCTTGGTGGCCGAGTAGACCACCCGCTCCGGCTTGCCCAGCGCCGCGCGCGACGACATGTTGACGATGCGCCCGTGCCCGCTGGCACGCAAGGTGGGCAGGAAAGCCTGCACCAGCAGGAGCGGCGCACGCAGGTGCAGGCCCACCACGTCATCCAGCTGTGCGGTAGTGGCCGTGTCGATGGTGCCGGGGCGCGTGGCGCCGGCGTTGTTCACCAGCGCCGTCACGTTGTGCTTCGCCGCGATCTCGGCGGCGCGCTGGCGCGTGGCGGCCTCGTCGGTCAGGTCGCCCTGGTAGGAGGTGAGCAGCGGGTGGCTCCAGGCGGGCAACACGTAGTCGAGGTTGACCACGGCGCGGCCCTGGGCCAGCAAAGCTTCGGCAACCGCGCGGCCGATGCCATTGCTGGCACCGGTGACCACGGTGACTTCAGTCGATGCGCCCCCCATGCTCACACGCGCTCCAGGATCACGGCAATGCCCTGCCCCACGCCGATGCACATGGTGCACAGCGCGTAGCGGCCGCCGGTGCGGTGCAGCTGGTTCACCGCCGTGGTGGCCAGGCGCGCGCCGGAGGCACCGAGCGGGTGGCCCAGCGCGATGGCGCCGCCGTTGGGATTGACGCGCGGGTCGTCGTCCTGCAGACCGAGCAGGCGCAGCACGGCCAGGCCTTGCGCGGCAAAGGCTTCGTTGAGTTCGATCACGTCCATCTGCGCCAGCGACAGGCCGGTGAGGGCCAGCACCTTCTCGGTGGCCGGGGCCGGGCCGATGCCCATGATGCGCGGCGGCACGCCGGCGGTGGCCATGCCGACGATGCGGGCACGCGGCGTCAGGCCGTTCTTGCGCGCCGCTTCCTCGTTGGCGATCAGCATGGCGCAGGCGCCGTCGTTCACGCCCGAGGCGTTGCCGGCGGTCACGGTGCCGTCCGGGCGCACCGCACCCTTGAGCTTGGCCAGCGCTTCGAGCGAGGTTTCACGCGGGTGCTCGTCCTTGCTGACGACGATGGCATCACCCTTCTTCTGCGGGATGGTCACCGGCGTGATCTCGGCTTCGAAGAAACCGGCCTTCTGCGCCGCCACCGCCTTGAGCTGGGAGGCCAGCGCCATCTTGTCCTGGTCTTCGCGGCTGATCTTGTAGTCGGCGGCCACGTTCTCGGCCGTCTCGGGCATGGCGTCGACGCCGTACTTCTCTTTCATCAGCTTGTTGACGAAGCGCCAGCCGATGGTGGTGTCATAAATCTGCGCGTTGCGGCTGAAGGCGCTCTCGGCCTTGGCCATGACGAAGGGGGCGCGGCTCATGCTCTCCACGCCGCCGGCAATCATCAGCGAGGCCTCGCCGGCCTTGATGGCGCGTGCGGCGGTGCCCACGGCGTCCAGCCCCGAGCCGCACAGGCGGTTGATGGTGGCGCCCGGCAGCTCCAGCGGCAGGCCGGCCAGCAGCGTGGCCATGTGCGCCACGTTGCGGTTGTCCTCGCCGGCCTGGTTGACGCAGCCCAGGATGACGTCGGTCACGCTCATCCAGTCCACGTTCGGGTTGCGCGCCATCAACGCCTTGAGCGGCACGGTGGCGAGGTCGTCGGTGCGCACGCTGCTCAAGGCACCGCCGTAGCGGCCGATGGGGGTGCGGATGGCGTCGCAGATGAAGGCTTGGGTCATGGTGTGTGTCCTTGTTTCGGTTGGAGGTGTGTTTCAGTGGGCAATCGGCAGGCCGATCATCTTTTCCAGCTCGGCATGGGTCAGGCCGTCGACCAGGTCGATGAGTTTCAGGCCCTGCGGCGTGCATTCGAGTGTGCAGAGGTCGGCGTAGATGCGCTTGACGCAGGCGATGCCGGTCAGCGGGTAGCTGCAACTCTTCACCACCTTGCTCTCGCCCTGCTTGGTCAGCAGGTCCATCATGACCCAGGTCTGTTTGGCGCCAACGCGCATCATGGCGAAGCTGTCGGTGTGGTGGAAAAAGGAGCCGCCGGGCAGCAGCGTCACCGGCTGCTTGCCGGCGTTGATGAGGTCGTAGTCTTCCTGCCCCGGTGCCGGTGCCGGCCCCATGCCGAGCAGGCCGTTCTCGCTGTGCAGCAGCACTTCGCGTTCTTTGGGAATGTGGTTGGCCACCAGCGTCGGCTGGCCGATGCCGAGGTTGACCACCGCGCCTTCGGGAATGTCCTGCGCCACGCGGGCGGCAAGCTGGTCTTTGGTTCGTTTTTGATAGCTCATGGTCATGCCGCCTTCTTGAAGCCGCCGGCTTGCGTCGCTTGACGGGGAATTTTCACGATCTTGCTGACGAAGATGGCGGGCGTGACGATGGCCTCCGGGTCGAGACCGCCGAGTTCCACGATGTCGTGCACGCTGGCAATGGTCTGCTGGCAGGCCATTGCCATGGAGGGGCCGAAGTTGCGCGCCGTCATGCGGTAGGTCAGGTTGCCCCAGCGGTCGCCACGCTCGGCCTTGATCAGTGCCACATCGCCATGAATGGGCTGTTCCAGCACATAACCTTTGCCGTCGATCACACGTGTCTCCTTGCCTTTGGCCAGCTCGGTGCCGTAGCCGGTGGGCGTGAAGAAGCCGCCGATGCCGGCGCCGGCGGCGCGGATGCGTTCGGACAAGTTGCCCTGCGGCACCAGTTCCAGTTCCAGCTTGCCGCTACGGTAGAGGCCGTCGAAGACAAAGCTGTCGGCCTGGCGCGGGAAGCTGCAGATGATCTTGCGCACGCGGCCGGTGGCCAGCAGCGCGGCCAGACCGGTGTCGCCGTTGCCGGCGTTGTTGTTGACCACCGTCAGGTCTTTCGCACCCTGCGCGATCAGGCCGTCGATCAGCTCCAGGGGAATGCCGGCGGTGCCGAAGCCGCCGATCATGACGGTGGCGCCGTCCTTCACACCGGCCAGCGCCTCGGCCACCGAGGCCGCGATCTTGTTGATCATGCAGGGTCTCCATTGAAGGTGCCGTCCGCGCAAGACGACCCCAAATATTTGGTTTTCATTTGTTCGCATATCGAACAAATGTTCGTATAATGAATTCTAGTCGATCCCCGCAAAACCCCACCATGCCCCCTGCCACCCGCGCGACAGCCCCCCAACCCGGCGACAGCTACGTGCAGTCCTTCGCGCGCGGGCTGGAGGTGATCCGCTCCTTCAGCGCGCAGGCGCCGCAGCAGACCCTGAGCGAGGTGGCCGAGCGCACCGGTCTGACGCGCGCCGGCGCGCGCCGCATCCTGCTCACCTTGCAGACGCTGGGGTATGTGGAAAGCGACGGCCGGCTGTTCAAACTCACGGCGCGCATCCTCGACCTCGGCTTTGCCTACCTGTCGTCGATGCCGATCTGGAACCTGGCCGAGCCGGTGATGGAGGCGCTGGTGGAGCAGGTGAAGGAGTCGTGCTCGGCCGCCGTGCTGGACGGCACCGACATCGTCTACGTGCTGCGCGTGCCGACCCACAAGATCATGCGCAACACCCTGGGCGTGGGCTCGCGCCTGCCGGCCTACTGCACCAGCATGGGCCGCGTGCTGCTGGCCGATCTGCCCGATGAAGAGTTGCTAAAGCGCCTGAAAGCCTCGCGCCCCAAGGCCCTGACCAAACACACCGTGACCGAGCTCGACGCCCTGCTGGTCAAGGTGCAACAGGTGCGGCGCCAAGGCTGGAGCCTGGTGAACCAGGAGTTGGAGGAAGGCCTGATCTCGCTGGCCGCCCCCATCACCAACCGCGCCGGCCGCACGATTGCCGCGCTCAACATCAGCGGCCAGGCCAACCGGACCAATGCCAAGGTGGCGCAGGAAAAACTGCTACCGGCACTGCTGCAGGCGGCACGCACGATTTCGCAGCGGCTGGCGTAATCGATAATTCCGGCCATGATGTTCCAGCCTTCCCAAGCCGATGTGCGCCGCTTCTTCTGCGGCGTTTATGCCAAGTCCCAAGCCGGCCAGCCGATGGAAGCCATCGAGCTGCTGGCCAGCCAGTGGATCGCCGAGCATCCGGAATTCCATGCCGAGCTGGCCGACCTGGACGGGGCCTTGGCGAAGATGCAGCAGGTCGAGCCGGAGCGGGTCAACCCTTTCCTGCACCTGTCGATGCACCTCTCCATCAGCGAGCAGTGCAGCATCGACCAGCCGCGCGGCATCCGCCAGGCGGTGGAGCTGCTGACGGCACGGCGCAATTCGCTGCACGACGCCCACCACGAAGTGATGGACTGCCTGGGCCGCATGGTGTGGGAAAGCCAGCGCGCCGGCCGCCCGCCCGACGGCGCCGCCTACATCGACTGCGTGCAGCAACGTGCCACGAAAGACTGAAGCGCCTGGGTGCTATCAATTCAATAGCTGTTCGCGCATCTCCGGCAAGGGCCAGGCAACAAAAAAGCCACTCAAATGAGTGGCTTTTTTACTGGTGCGCAGCGCGATCAGCGGAAGCGCTTCTGCGGCACGGTCTTGAGTTCGCCCGGCAGCGAGTGAACGTAAGCGGCCAGTTCCTTCAACTCGGCGTTGGAGAACTGCTTGGCGATGCCGCCCATGATGCCGTTGGCACGGCCCCAGGTTGCGTTGCCTTCGGTCTTGTAGGACTTGAGCGCCACGAACAGGTAGTCGGCGTGCTGGCCGGCCACCTTGGGGTAGCTCGGGTCGATCGGCTTGTTGAAGTTGTCGCCGTGGCAGGCCACGCAACCGCCCTTGGTCAGCAGCTCGGCCACTTTGGCCGAGGGCGCCGGGGCGGCGGCCGGGGCGGCAGCGCCTTCAACCTTGCCATGGGCTTCGTAATAGGCGGCCACGTCGGCGATGTCCTGGTCGCTCAGGGTCTCGGCAATGCCGCGCATGGAGGGGTGCTTGCGCTCGCCCTTCTTGTAGGCATTGAGCGCGGCGGTGATGTACTTGGCGCCCTGGCCCGAGATCATCGGCACCTTGTAGACCTCGGGGAAGCTGGCCTGGTAGCCGTGGATGCCGTGGCAGCCGATGCACATGGCGATCTTGGCCTCGCCGGCTTTGGCATCACCCTTGGCATCCTGGGCGTGGGCGGAAACAGCCGTCACAGAAGCGACAAGCAGGGAAGAGAGCGTCAGCAACAGTTTGTTCATTTTGCGAGGACAATCAGCCTGTGATTGAAAAAAATAGCCAGAGATTGATATAAATCAGTTCGGCATTATATCGACCGCCAACTCCGTGTTTTCCCCAGTCCAAGCCCGACCATCCAGATCATGAAATTCCAAGGTACTTCCAACTACGTCGCCACCCAGGACCTGATGCTGTCGGTCAATGCAGCCATCACGCTCAAGCGCCCGCTGCTGGTCAAGGGCGAGCCTGGCACCGGCAAGACCATGCTGGCCGAGGAAGTGGCCACCGCGCTGGACCTGCCGCTGCTGCAGTGGCACATCAAGTCCACCACCAAGGCGCAACAGGGCCTGTACGAGTACGATGCCGTGAGCCGCCTGCGCGACAGCCAGCTGGGTGACGAGAAGGTCAAGGACATCCACAACTACATCGTCAAGGGCGTGCTGTGGCAGGCTTTCACCGCCGACCGGCCGGTGGCGCTGCTGATCGACGAGATCGACAAGGCCGACATCGAGTTCCCCAACGACCTGCTGCGCGAAATCGACCGCATGGAGTTCTACTGCTACGAGACGCGCGAACTGGTGCGCGCCAAGCACCGGCCGCTGGTGTTCATCACCTCCAACAACGAGAAGGAGCTGCCCGACGCCTTCCTGCGCCGCTGCTTCTTCCACTACATCAAGTTCCCCGATGCGGAAACGATGCAGAAGATCGTGGACGTGCACTTCCCCGGCCTCAAGCAGGAACTGCTGAGCGCGGCCATGAAGACCTTCTTCGACGTGCGCAACCTGCCCGGCCTGAAGAAAAAGCCCTCCACCAGCGAGCTGCTGGACTGGCTCAAGCTGCTGCTGGCCGAGGACATTCCGCTCGATGCGCTGCAGAGCAAGGACGACAAGGTGGCCGTGCCGCCGCTGGTGGGCGCGCTGCTGAAGAACGAGCAGGACGTGAGCCTGTTCGAAAAGCTGGTGTTCATGAACCAGCGCAACCGCTGAAGCAGGTGACGCTGTGAACAAACTGCTGATTGAAGGCCTGTCCGACGCCATCGGTTTCATCGGCGGGGCACTGGCCGGCTACTGGCTCGGCCGCCTGCTGGGCTGGGATCTCTTCGCCGAAGGCTACGGCGGCGCCAGCATCGGTGCCATCGCGCTGGTCGGCCTGGGCGGCGGCCTGGGCCTGCAGCTGGCACGCCGCTGGCTGCGCAAGCGCGGGGCCGGAGGCGCCTGACATGACCCCCACGCTTGTCACTTCGTGTACTGCGCTGCCCCCTGAGGGGACCGTCGTCGCCTTGGGGCGGCCCTGCGGCGACTGATATGACCGCCTTCGTCGAACCTGTCACCCTGGCGCTGCGTGGCGTGCAGCTGGTGCCGCTGGGCCCGGAGCACGAGGACGGCCTGCGTGCCGCCGCGGCCGACGGCGCGCTGTGGAACCTGCGCGTGACCGGGGTGCCGAGGCCGGACGAGACCCGGGGTTACATCGACACCGCACTGAAGATGCGCGCCGAGGGCAACCGCTTTGCCTTTGCCGTGCTGGACGAACTGAACGGCCGCGTGCTGGGCAGCACCAGCTACCACGATATCCTGCCGGCGGTGAAACGGGTGGAGATCGGCTACACCTGGTACGCCAAGAGCGTGCAGCGCACCCACGTCAACACCACCTGCAAGCTGCTGATGCTGACGCATGCCTTCGAGACCCTGGGCTGCCACGTGGTGGGCTGGCGCACCGACAATTTCAACTTCGCCTCGCAAGCCGCCATCGAGCGCCTGGGCGCCAAAAAAGACGGCGTGATCCGCGGCCACGCTCTGCGGCGCGACGGCACCATCCGCGACACCGTGATGTACAGCATGCGCAGCGGCGAATGGCCCGAGGCCCGGGCCCAGCTGCTCTACCTGCTGGATAAGCCGCGCCAGCCGGCGTGACGCGCTGGGAGTGATGCCATGCTGAACGATTTCTTCTACACCCTGCGCGCCGCCAAGCTGCCGGTCTCGGTCAAGGAATACCTGACCCTGCTCGAAGCGCTGAAGGAAGGCGTGGTCGGCCCCAAGGCGGTGGCGGATGACGCCGCGCAGTCGTCCGGCTATGCCATCGACGACTTCTACTACCTCAGCCGCACCGCGCTGGTAAAGGACGAGAAGCACTACGACAAGTTCGACCGCGCCTTCGCCGCCTACTTCAAGGGCGTGGAGATGCTGACCGACTTCACCAAGGACATTCCGCTGGAGTGGCTGCGCAAGAACCTGGAGCTCAACCTGAGCCCGGAAGAGAGGGCCGCGATCGAGAAGATGGGCTGGGACGAGCTGATGGAGACGCTGAAGAAGCGCTTCGAGGAGCAGAAGGAGCGCCACGAGGGCGGCAGCAAGTGGATCGGCACCGGCGGCACCTCGCCCTTCGGCGCCAACGGCTACAACCCGCAGGGCATCCGCATCGGCCAGGACAAGAGCCGCAACAAGAGCGCGGTGAAGGTGTGGGACCAGCGCGCCTACAAGGACTACGACGACACGCAGGAGCTGGGAACGCGCAACATCAAGGTGGCGCTGCGCCGGCTGCGCCGCTTCGCGCGCGAGGGCCACGAGCTGGAGCTTGACCTGGACGACACCATCCGATCCACCGCCGCCAACGCCGGCTACCTGGACATCAAGATGGTGCCCGAGCGCCACAACAACGTGAAGGTACTGCTGCTGATGGACGTGGGCGGCACCATGGACGAGCACATCGCCCGCGTGGAGGAACTGTTCAGCGCCACCAAGACCGAGTTCAAGCACCTGGAGTTCTATTACTTCCACAACTGCGTCTACGACTTCATGTGGAAGAACAACCGGCGGCGCTACAGCGAAAAGTTCCCGACCTGGGACATCATCCGCAAGTACAACAAGGACTACAAGCTGATCTTCGTCGGCGACGCCACCATGAGCCCGTACGAGATCCTGCAGCCCGGCGGCAGCGTGGAGTACAACAACGAGGAAGCCGGCGCCGAATGGCTGCAGCGCCTGACCAACGCCTTCCCGAAATTCGCCTGGATCAACCCGGAGCCGCAGGGCGTCTGGCAGTACCGCCAGAGCATCAGCATCATCCAGCAGCTGACCAACCACCGCATGTACCCGCTGACCATCAAGGGCATCGAGGAAGCCATGCGATTGCTGACCAAATAGGCCTTACGGCGGCTGGCCTGCCATTTACAATGGCAGGCCAGCCGCCGTAGTTCAATGGATAGAACGAGCGCCTCCTAAGCGCTAGATACAGGTTCGATTCCTGTCGGAGGCACCAGCGGCGCTGCAAAGGAATACCTATGCGCCCAACCCGACTCCCTCGCCTGTTCCGCTGCTTGTGCACGGCCATTCTGCTGACCGGCACCCTGCAGACCGTCCCCGCCCTGGCCCAGGCCAAGATCGTGCAGACGCCCTACAAGAACCCCAAGGCCCTGGTCGACATCTACCTCGACGACCCGGCCAAGCTGCCTTCGGCGCTGTACTGGGTGCGCGGCTTGGTCAACCCGCTGACCGAAGCGCCGTACAGCATGTTCGCCGAGGACATGAACATCATCGTGCTGATACACGGCACCGAGATCGTGACGCTGGCGAAGAAGAACCAGGAGCGCTACCAGGAAGTGGTGCAGCGCATGCGCTACTACGCCGAGATGGGCGTGAAGTTCAAGGTCTGCGGGCTGGCCATGAAGGACTACGGTTACACCGCGGCCGACCTGCACGATTTTGTCGAGGTCACGCCCTCGGCCCTGACCGAGCTGATGCACTGGCAGAACCAGGGTTATGCGCTGATTCCCGCCATCGTCCAGGACAAAAAGTTTTCCATCGAACAGATCCGCTGAGGGCCGCAGCCCCCAAAACAAACGGGGCCCGCAGGCCCCGTTTGTGTTTGCCATGTGCCGGATCAGGCGGCGTAGCCCGGGTTGGGCAGCACGCCCTCGATCTTGGGCATGTTGAGCTTGCGCGGCGTGACCTTGCCGCCGCGGGCCTTGAGCCAGGTCTCGACCACTTCCCACACCTGCTTGCCGCCGGCGTTCTTGGCTTCCTCTGCCACCGGCGCCCAGCCGGCCACCTTGTAGGTCTTGTCGGCTTCGATCAGCTTGCCGTTCAGGCGCATGTCGCTGATGCGCTTGCCCATGCTTTCCAGCGGGTTGCAGCTGTACTGCAGGCCGCCCACGCGCACCATGTCGCCGCCCTGCTGGTAGTAGGGGTCGGGGTTGAACAGGTTGTCGCACACGTCTTCCAGCACCGTCTTGATGGTGGCACCGCTCATCGGCGTCACCGTGGCGTAGGAGTAGGTGGTGGCGGTCATGTCCATCAGCCATTCGCGCGTGATGGCCTGGCCCTGCAGCAGGCTGGTACCCCAGCGGAAGCCGGGCGAGAAGGCGATGTCGGCGCCCTGCACGTCGATCAGCGCATCCAGCAGCAGCTGGTCGCCGGTGCCGTTGAAATTGCCGCGGCGGTACAGCGTGCCTTCGGTCACGGCCAGCACTTCATTCAGCTTGGCTTCATACGGGGCGCGGATCTTGGTGATGAGCGCGCCCATGTCCTTGTCGGCCGGCAGCATGTTGGCGAACACCGGCAGCAGCTTGTAGCGGAAGTCGGTGACCTTCTTCTCCTTGACCTCGAAGTCGAGCACACCGAGGAACTTGCCGTTGGAGCCGGCATTGGTCACCAGCGTCTTGCCGCCCTTGTTGCTCACGATGCTGGCCACCGGCATGCCGTCGTGCGTGTGGCCGCCCATGATGGCGTCGATGCCGGAGACCCGGCTGGCCATCTTCAGGTCCACGTCCATGCCGTTGTGCGACAGCACCACCACGACCTGGGCGCCCTTGGCGCGCGCCTCGTTGACCATGGCCTGCATGTTCTCGTCCTGGATGCCAAAGGCCCAGTCGGCCACCATGTAGCGCGGGTTGGCGATCGGGGTGTAGGGGAAGGCCTGTCCGATGATGGCGCAGGGCACGCCGTTCATCTCGCGGATCACATAGGGTTTGAACACCTGGTCGCCGAAGTCGTTGGTCTTGACGTTCTGCGCCACGAAGTCGATCTTGCCGGCGAAGTCCTTCTCGACGATTTCTTTCACGCGCTCCATGCCATAGGTGAATTCCCAGTGGCCGGTCATCACGTCCACGCCCAGCAGCTTGCAGGCGTCGACCATGTCCTGGGCGTTGGTCCACAGCGAAGTGGCCGAGCCCTGCCAGGTGTCACCGCCGTCGAGCAGCAGCGAACCAGGACGGCTGGCCTTCAGGCGCTTGACCAGCGTGGCCAGGTGCGCGAAGCCGCCGACCTTGCCGTAACGGCGTGCGGCCTTCTCGAAATCGAGGTAGGTCAGCGCATGGGCCTCGGCGGTGCCGGGGCGGACCTTGGCCACTTTGAGCAGGTGCTCTCCCACCAGGTGCGGCAGGTTGCCCTTCATGCTGCCGATGCCCAGATTGACATTGGGCTCGCGGAAGTGGATCGGCATGAGCTGCGCATGGCAGTCGGTCATGTGCAGGAAAGAGACATTGCCGAACTTCGGGATGTCGTACAGGCCGTGGGCCGCGGTGGCCGCATCGGCCTCGGCGTAGGTGCCCAGGCCCATACCCGCCATGGTGCCCGCGCCGAGCACTTGCATAAACTCGCGTTTGCTTAGATTCATAGTTTCGCAACCACTGAAATAATTGAGGAAAAAAGACCCGGGCAGGCCCGGGTCGGATACTAGTTGATCCTGCGCTTTACTGGTTGACCGGCGATTTCGGATCCAGCAGCAGCGCCATGATGTGCTTGACCTGCTGCTCGTTCAGGATGCCCTTGTGGCCGGCACGCGGCATCTGCGAGCAGGCGTTGTAGGCACGCGCGTTCCAGATCTTGCCCCAGGTGTACTCCACGATGGCCTTGGCCTCGGGGGCCTCCGGGTTGGCCACGCCGCGCATCTTGCCGTAGTTGTACAGGCTCGGGCCCAGCGTGCCGAAGGAGATCTCCTGCTTGCTGATCTGGTGGCAGTTGTAGCAGTTGCCGCCGTTGGCCGAGCCTTCCTTGTCGGTCCAGGTCATGCCACGGCCGCTTTGCGCGATCTTCTCGCCTTCTTTCCAGTCGCCCAGGAACTTGCCGTCGCTGGGCCACTTGATGGCTTTCAGGTTGCTTTCCTCGATGGCCTTGGCCAGCTTCTCGTCGATCGGCTTGCCCGCCACGTTGGCCGCCGCGCATTCGCGGTTGGCGTCGTCCTGCTGCAGGCGGTCGACCTTGGCCTGACCCTGGTCACGGAACGAAGTCTTGGCGATGTCGGCCGCCAGCTTGTCCAGTTCCGGGCCGCTGGGCACCATGGCGCAGCCAGCCAGCAGGGCCACCAGGATCGGGGCGATGTATTTGATCTGTTTCTTCATGTGCTGGCTCCTCTTAGCGCTTGATGGCCGGGGCGATGGATTCGGCGCCCTTGGCGTTGACACCCATGTAGGTGCCCAAGGCAATGGTGGCGTCGCTGCCGAACAGCGGGTAGGGGAAACGTTGTTGGCGATAGCAGTCGTTCAGGCGCAGCTGCATGCTCCACATCTGGCCGTTGGAGACGCGGTAGGCCGGCCAGGCGGCAAAGCCGGCGCCATCACCCGGGTTCTTGGTCAGGTTGGGCAGGTCCTGCAGGCGGATGCGTTTGCCGTCTTCGCCGTGGCAGGTGGCACAGGCAAAGTCGTGCGAACCACCGCGCATGAAGAACAGGCGCTTGCCCACTTCATACATGGTCTTCTCAGCCACGTGGCTGTTCGGCAGATTGAATTTCATGCCGCGCGATTCGGCGGCGATCCAGGTCGCCAGCGCGGTGACGTTGGCTTGCTCGCCCTTGCCAAACGGAGTCTTGGCAATCTCGGCGGCGTTGAAGCCCTGCAGGGTTTCCATGCAGGTCAGCAGGCGCGACTCCAGGTCCTGCACCCTGTTGGTGTCGGCAAAGTGGCGCGGCAGTTCGACAAACACGCCCTTGACCACACCCGGGCCTTTGCCGAGGTCACATTGTTCCAATGAAGCGTTTTTCGGACCGCGTTTTTGCTTCCAGAGGTCTTCACCCTTGGCTTCAAAGAGTTCGGCCGGATTGCCGTCTTGCAGCATGGCGCGGTATTCAGCAATGCCGTCTGACGCCGATTTCTGCGCCAGTGCACTGCCCGCCACCACGACGGTTCCGATGGCCAGAGCCAAACGTTTCATCATTGTCACCTCGACTGGTTGTTGCTAAAAAATAGAAAAATGGAAAAGGGCAAGCCCTCTTCCATTTTGCTCGGGGACTACCCGACGATCAGGACACCGTTGCTTCGTCGGTGCGGCTGTCGCCCTTGTTGTCTTTCCAGCTGATGCTGATCTTGTCGCCAGCCTTGGCGCCCTTGACCACGAACTGCA
>MGPC01000010.1 GCA_001797315.1 Curvibacter sp. GWA2_64_110 | reverse complement strand
GGCGGCCGAGCTTGCGGCCGTTGTCGCGGTACTGCTCGATGGTGTCTTCGTTGTGGATGCCGGTCACCAGGCGCTCGTAGGCGATGTGCAGCAGTGCCAGGCCGGGGGCCTCGTAGATGCCGCGGCTCTTAGCCTCGATGATGCGGTTCTCGATCTGGTCGCTCATGCCCAGGCCGTGGCGGCCGCCGATGCGGTTGGCTTCCAGGATCAGTTCCACCGGGTCGTTGAAGGTCTTGCCGTTCAGGGCGACCGGCTGGCCTTCCTCGAAGCGCACCGACACTTCTTCGCGCTTGACTTCGACTTCGTCCTTCCAGAAGGCCACGCCCATGATGGGGTTGACGATCTTCATGCCGCTGTTCAGGTGCTCCAGGTCTTTCGCCTCGTGCGTGGCGCCCAGCATGTTGGAGTCGGTCGAGTAGGCCTTTTCGGCGCTCATCTTGTAGCCGAAGCCGTGCTGCGTCATGAAGGCGCTCATCTCGGCGCGGCCGCCCAGCTCGTCGATGAACTGCTGGTCGAGCCAGGGCTTGTAGATCTTGAGTGCCGGGTTGGTCAGCAGGCCGTAGCGGTAGAAGCGCTCGATGTCGTTGCCCTTGAAGGTGGAGCCGTCACCCCAGATGTTGACGTCGTCTTCCTTCATGGCGGCCACCAGCATGGTGCCGGTGACGGCACGGCCCAGCGGCGTGGTGTTGAAGTAGGTGGCGCCGGCGGTGGTGATGTGGAAGGCGCCGGCCTGCAGCGCGGCAATGCCTTCGTGCGCCAGCTGGCGGCGGCAGTCGATCAGGCGCGCCAGCTTGGCGCCGTATTCCATGGCCTTGCGGGGAATGGCGTCGTAGTCCGGCTCGTCGGGCTGGCCCAGGTTGGCGGTGTAGGCATAGGGCTCGGCGCCCTTGAGCTTCATCCACAGCAGCGCGGCGCTGGTGTCCAGGCCGCCGGAGAAGGCGATGCCGACCTTCTGGCCGATGGGGAGGTTTTGCAGGATGGTGGCCATGGATTTATCCGAAGTGGCAGACGTAGTGGTAGGGCTCGGTGACGCGAATGTCAAAACTGGAGTTGCCCGGCACGTTGAACTTCTCGCCAGCGCTGGACTTGACCCAGGCGTCCGTGCCCTTGAGCTTGTACTCGCAGGAGCCGGCCACGCATTCCATGATCTCGGGCGCGCCGGTGTTGAAGGTCAGGGTGGCGGGCAGAACCACGCCGACCGATTTCTTGGTGCCGTCGGCCAGGGTGATGCTGTGGCTCACGCACTTGCCGTCGAAGTAAACATTGGCCTTGGTGGCGACGGACACGTTGTCGAATTGTTGGGTGCTCATGATGCGTCTAGGTTGTGTAGCTTGGGCGAACCTGCGATTTTAAGGCAGGCGCTTATTTCAGCCTCGCCTGCCAGCCGGCGGCATCGAAACCGACGGTGACCTCGCTGGCCGACCACTCCACCACCGGGCGCTTGATCACGCTGGGCTGGGCCAGCATCAGGGCGCGGGCGCTGGCGGCGTCGGTCACGGCGGCCTGGGTGGTGGCGTCCAGCTTGCGCCAGGTGGTGCCCTGGCGGTTCAGCAGCTTTTCCCAGCCGGCGGTGGCCAGCCAGTGGTCGAGCGGCTGCTCCGGCACGCCCTGCTTCTTGAAGTCGTGGAACTGCACGACCACACCGTGTTCGGCCAGCCAGGCGCGCGCCTTTTTCACCGTGTCGCAGTTGGGGATGCCGTAGAGGGTGATGGAAGTGTTCATAGGCGACAATTGTCCGGTATGAAGACGGGTATCGAATGAAAACCTTGAACGATTGGCTGGCGCACTGCGAGCAGCTGCACCCCAAGAACATCGAACTGGGCCTGGATCGGGTCCGGGCCGTGGCCGAGCGCATGGACCTGCGTTTCGACTGCCCGGTCATCACGGTGGCCGGCACCAACGGCAAGGGCTCGACCTGCGCCATGCTGGAGGCCATCCTGGGCCAGGCCGGCTACCGCACCGGGGTCTACACCTCGCCCCATCTGGTGCACTTCGAGGAGCGGCTGCGGCTGCAGGGCGAAGCGGTGAGTGCTACTGATTTGATAGCTGCTTTCTCAAGGGTGGAGCGGGCCAGGGCCGAAAACGGCGCTGAAATCTCGCTGACCTACTTCGAGTTCACCACGCTGGCCATCCTCGACTGCATGGCGCGCGCCAAGCTGGACGTGGCCATTCTGGAGGTGGGGCTGGGCGGGCGGCTGGACGCCGTCAACATCATCGACACCGACTGCGCGGTGATCACCAGCATCGACCTCGACCACATGGAGTTCCTCGGCAACGACCGCGAGAGCATCGGGCGCGAGAAGGCCGGCATCATGCGCACCGGCAAGCCCGTCATCGTGAGCGACCCGGTGCCGCCGCAAAGCGTGCTGGACCACGCCACCGAAATCGGCGCCGACCTGTGGCGCTTCGGTGTGGATTTCAACTTCTCCGGCGACAAGCAGCAGTGGGGCTGGGCTGGCCGCGGCCGGCGCTACAGCGGCCTGGCCTACCCGGCGCTGCGCGGCGCCAACCAGTTGGTCAATGCCTCCGGCGTGCTGGCCGCGCTCACCGCGCTGCGCGAGCAGCTGCCGGTCACCGCGCAGGCGGTGCGCAATGGCCTGGCCTTTGTTGAACTGCCGGGGCGTTTCCAGATTATCCCGGGCCAGCCCACGCTGGTGCTGGACGTGGCGCACAACCCGCATTCGGTGGCGGCCCTCACGGCCAACCTGGACGCCATGGGCTACTACCCGACCACCCACGCGGTGTTCGGCGCCATGGCCGACAAGGACCTGGCGCCGATGCTGGCGCGCGTCATGCCGCTGATCGACAAGTGGTATTTCACCGACCTGCCGACGCCGCGCGCCGCGCCGGCGACGGCCCTGCAGGCCTTCTGGCAGGGGCAGAACCCGCGGCCGCAGGTGACGGCGGCCTGCTTCACCGACCCCCTGCAGGCGCTGCGGGCGGCCGTTGCCGCGGCGGACCCCGCTGATAGAATCGTGGTCTTCGGATCGTTCTATACGGTCGGCGGCGTCCTGCAGGAGGGCGTGCCGCGCCTATCTGCCAAGCACCTCAACCCTTAACGCCCCGACGACATGGCCTTTTTCAAGTTCCGCAAGGGTGGCGACGACCAGGCGACCACTGTTCCGCAGCCCGAAAGCGTCGAGGTGATGCGCAAGCGTGCCAAGCACCGTCTGATCGGTGCCGTGGTGCTGGTGCTGGCCGGCGTGATCGGCTTCCCGCTGCTGGTGGACAAGCAGCCGCGCCCGATTGCGGTGGACATCCCGATCGAGATTCCCGACAAGAACAAGGTCAAGCCGCTGACCGTAGCGCCCCCCGCTTCGCAGGTGCAGGCGCAACCGGCGGCCTCGGCACCGCCGGCGGTGGTGGCGCCGGCAGCCAAGCCGGAAGCCAAGGCCGAGGTGAAGGCGGAGCCGAAAGTCGAGGCCAAGGCGGCCGAGAAGGCGGCAGACAAACCCGCTGAAAAGACGACCGGCAAAGCGCCCGAAAAAGCGCCAGCCGATACCGGCGCCAAGGCCCAGGCCCTGCTTGAGGGCAAGGAGCCGCCCAAGGAAGCGGTCAAAGAGCCCGCCAAGGAGCCGTCCAAGACGGCGGCGGCAGCGGATGAGCGCTACATTGTTCAAGTGGGCGCCTTTGCCGACGTGACCAAGGCGCGCGAGGTGCGCCTGAAGGTGGAGCGCGCCGGTATGAAAACCTATACCCACGTGGTGGACACCAAGGAAGGCCGCCGCATCCGCGTGCGGGTGGGCCCGTTTGCCAGCAAGGCCGAGGCCGACAAGGCGGCGGACAAGATCAAGAAGCTTGATCTTCCGGCCGCCATCCTCACCTTGTAAGGGCAGGCATGCCGGCGCTGGACTGGATTTTTGTGGCGCTCCTGCTGGCCTCGCTGCTGCTGGGCGCCTGGCGCGGCTTGGTGTACGAGGTGCTGTCGGTGCTGGCCTGGATTGTGGCCTTCGTGCTGGCGCAGTGGCTGGCGCCCGGCGTGGCGCAGCGGCTGCCGATGAGCGGCGCCACCGAGATGATCCGTTATGCGGCGGGCTTCTCGCTGGTGTTCATCGCCACCGTATTCGCCAGCGGCCTGGTGGCCTGGCTGATGAAGAAGCTGGTGGAGTCCGTGGGCCTGCGCCCGATGGACCGGGTGCTGGGGGCCGTGTTCGGCCTGGTGCGCGGCGTGATCTTGTTGCTGGCGGCGACGGTGGTGATGCAGATGACGCTGTTCAAGAGCAGCGGCTGGTGGCAGGAGTCCGCTGGGGCAGCGGCATCGACGGCAGCCCTCAAGGGGCTCAAGCCGATGTTGCCGGAAGAGTTTGGGAAGTATCTCCCGTGAAGCAAGGGGGCGGCCGGTCGCAAGGCTGAGGTGGCTCCGAACTGGATGGAACTATGTGTGGAATCGTCGGCGTTGTCAGCAACGCACCCGTCAACCAGCTGATCTATGACTCGCTGCTGCTGCTGCAGCACCGCGGCCAGGATGCAGCGGGCATCGTGACCCAGCTGGATCGCAAGTTCTTCATGCACAAGGCCAAGGGCATGGTGAAGGACGTGTTCCGCACCCGCAACATGCGCGCGCTGCCGGGCAACTGCGGCCTGGGCCAGGCGCGCTACCCGACGGCCGGCAACGCCTTCAGCGAGGAAGAGGCGCAACCGTTCTACGTCAATGCCCCGTTCGGCATCGTGCTGGTGCACAACGGCAACCTGACCAATGCGCACGCGCTGAAGGCCGAGCTGTTCAACACCGACCACCGCCACATCAACACTGAAAGCGACTCCGAGGTGCTGCTCAACGTGGTGGCCGACGAGCTGGACAAGGCCACGCGCGGCAAGGCGCTGCAGGTGAGCGACGTGTTCGCCGCCGTGCGCCAGGTGCACAAGCGCGTCCGCGGCTCCTATGCCGTGATTGCGCTGATTGCCGGCCACGGTGTGCTGGCCTTCCGCGATCCCTACGGCATCCGCCCGCTGTGCATGGGCCGCAGCCCGGACGGCACCGTGATGCTGGCCAGCGAGTCGGTGGTGCTCGAAGGCACCGGCCATGTGTTCGAGCGCGACATCCAGCCCGGCGAGGCGATGTTTGTCGACCTGCAGGGCCAGGTCAGTGCGCAGCAGTGTGCCGAGACGCCGCGCCTGAACCCCTGCATCTTCGAATTCGTCTACCTGGCACGGCCCGACTCGGTGATGGACGGCATTTCGGTCTACCAGGCGCGCCTGAACCTGGGCGAGACCCTGGCCAAGCGCGTGGTCTCCACCGTGCCGCCGGACGAGATCGACGTCGTGATCCCGATTCCCGAATCGAGCCGCCCCAGCGCCATGCAGCTGGCGCAGTTGCTGGGCCTGCCGTACCGCGAAGGCTTCGTGAAGAACCGGTATGTGGGCCGCACCTTCATCATGCCCGGCCAGGCGGTGCGCAAGAAGAGCGTGCGCCAGAAGCTCAACGTGATCGCCAGCGAGTTCAAGGGCCGCAACGTGCTGCTGGTGGACGACTCCATCGTGCGCGGCACCACCAGCCGCGAGATCGTGCAGATGGCGCGTGAAGCCGGCGCCAACAAGGTCTACATGGCCAGCGCCGCGCCGCCGGTGCGTTACCCCAACGTCTACGGCATCGACATGCCGACCTCCAGCGAGCTGGTGGCCCATGGCCGCACGCTGGAAGAGGTGCGCCAGATCATCGGCTGCGACGCGCTGATCTACCAGGACGTCGATGCCATGAAACAGGCCATCGGCTCCTTGAGCGACAAGCTCGACGGTTTCGACGCTTCCTGCTTCGACGGTGTCTATGTGACCGGCGACATCCAGGCCGAGGACATCGAACGCCTCAACTCGAACCGCGTCAAGGGCAGTGAGGACGATGCCGACACCTCGCGCCTGGCCTTGCCCAACCACGAGGGAGAGTGAGCATGAGCCAGCGTCCCTTGCCCGAAGGCCTGCACCTGCAAACCCTGGCCGTGCGCACCGCGGTGGAGCGCAGCCAGTACGGCGAAAACTCCGAGGCCCTGTACCTGACCAGCGGTTACGTGCAGTCCAGTGCCGAGTCCCAGGCGCGCCGCTTTGCCGGCGAGGAGGAGGGCGATACCTACGGTCGCTCCGGCAACCCGACGGTGCGCAGCATGGAGCAGCGCCTGGCCGCCCTGGAGGGCAGCGAGGCCTGCCTGGCGACGTCCTCCGGTATGGCCGCTATTCTGCTGATGTGCTTCAGCCTGCTGAAGGCCGGCGACCATGTGGTGTTCTCTCAATCCATGTTCGGCTCGACGATCAAGCTGATCGGTTCGGAGTTCGCGCGCTTCGGCGTCGAGTCCACGGCCGTGCCGCAGACCGATCTGGCCGCCTGGAAGGCTGCCATTCGCCCCAACACGCGCCTGCTGTTTGCCGAGACGCCGACCAACCCGCTGACCGAGGTGTGCGACATCGCGGCGCTGGCCGAGCTGGCACACAACGCCGGCGCGCTGCTGGCGGTCGACAACTGCTTTGCCACGCCCGCGCTGCAGCGTCCGATCGACATGGGCGCCGACATCGTGATGCATTCGGGCACCAAGTACCTCGACGGCCAGGGCCGTGTCATGGCCGGCGCCCTGTGCGCCAGCGAGCAGATGGTGAACGAAAAATTCCTGCCGGTGCAGAAGAACGGCGGCATGGTGCTGTCGCCCTTCAATGCCTGGGTGGTGCTCAAGGGCCTGGAGACGCTGGACCTGCGCATGCGCGCCCAAAGCGCCTTGACGCTGGAGCTTGCCAACTGGTTGCGCGTGCATCCGGCCGTGGCCAAAGTGCATTACCCGGGCCTGGCCGAGCATCCCCAGCACGCGCTGGCGATGAAGCAGATGTCCGGTCTGGGTGGCGCTGTGCTGTCGTTCGACGTCAAGGCCGAGAGTCCCGAGCAGGCGCGGGCACGCGCCTTCCATGTGCTGGACGCGCTGCAGACCTTGTCGCTGTGCACCAACCTGGGCGATACCAAGACCCTGCTGACCCACCCGGCCAGCACCTCGCACGGCAAGCTGTCCGAAGCCCAGCGCCAGGCGGCCGGCATCGGCCAGGGCCTGATCCGTGTGGCCGTGGGCCTGGAGCATCCGCAGGATGTGCAGGCCGACCTGGCGCGCGGTCTGGATACGCTGGCCTGAAACCCACCCGCCAAGACTTTGAATTGAATTTGACTGTGACACAACGCGTCCGTACCCGTTTCGCCCCGTCTCCCACGGGTTTTATCCACCTTGGCAACATCCGCTCCGCGCTCTACCCCTGGGCCTTTGCGCGCGCCAACGGCGGCGACTTCATCCTGCGCATCGAAGACACCGACCTCGACCGCTCGACGCAGGCCGCGGTGGACGTGATCATCGAAGGCATGTCCTGGCTCGGCCTGGACTACGACGAAGGCCCGTTCTACCAGATGCAGCGCATGGAGCGCTACAAGGCGGTGCTGGCCGAGCTGCAGGCTGCCGGCCACGTCTACCCCTGCTACATGAGCATGGAAGAGCTCGACGCCTTGCGCGAGCGCCAGATGGCGGCCAAGCAGAAGCCGCGCTACGACGGTACCTGGCGACCGGAGCCGGGCAAGGTGCTGCCGCCCATCCCGGAGGGCGTGAAGCCGGTGCTGCGCTTCAAGAACCCGCAGGGTGGTGTGGTTGCCTGGGACGACAAGGTCAAGGGCCGCATCGAGATCAGCAACGAGGAGCTTGACGACCTGGTGATCGCGCGCCCCGACGGCACGCCGACCTACAACTTCTGCGTCGTGGTGGACGACATCGACATGGCCATCACGCACGTGATCCGCGGCGACGACCACGTCAACAACACGCCGCGCCAGATCAACATCTTCAAGGCGCTGGGCAAGGAGACGCCGGTCTACGCCCACCTGCCCACGGTGCTCAACGAGCAGGGCGAGAAGATGAGCAAGCGCAACGGCGCCAAGGCCGTGACGCAGTACCGCGACGAAGGCTATCTGGCCGATGCCATGGTCAACTACCTGGCGCGCCTGGGCTGGAGCCACGGCGACGACGAGATCTTCACGCGTGCGCAGTTCCTGCAATGGTTCGACCTCGACCACCTGGGCCGCAGCGCCGCGCAGTTCGACGAGGCCAAGCTGCGCTGGGTCAATGCCCAGCACCTGAAGGCCATGGCCGATGACGCCCTCAGCGTTCTGGTGGCCGAGCAGTTGGCCAAGCGCGGTATCACCGCGGACGAGCGCCTGCCGCGCATCTGCGGCCTGTTCAAGGACCGCTGCGACACCACGGTGGTGCTGGCCGACTGGGCCCAGGCCTTCTATGCCGACGTGACGCCGAAGGCCGAAGAGCTGGCGCAGCATGTGACGGAGGCCGTCAAGCCGGCGCTGGCGCAACTGGCGGAAAAGCTCGGGGCGTGTGCCTGGGACAAGGCCTCGATTGCCGCCGCCATCAAGGAGGTGCTGGGTGCCTGCGGCCTCAAGATGCCGCAACTGGCGATGCCGGTGCGCGTGCTGGTGCTGGGCACGCCGCAGACGCCGTCGCTCGACGCCGTGCTCGAACTCCTGACACGCGAAAAAGTTTTGAGCCGCTTGCAGGGGACCTGAATTTCGGTCTATAATTCAAGGCTCGATACGAACAAAATTGCTTTTGTGAAAACGAAAGTAGTGGCGTGAAGTGAGGGGGTATAGCTCAGCTGGGAGAGCGCTTGCATGGCATGCAAGAGGTCATCGGTTCGATCCCGTTTACCTCCACCACCAATTAGTATCGACTGGAACAGTCCACAGGTTTTGACCCTATCGTCTAGAGGCCTAGGACATCACCCTTTCACGGTGAGTACCGGGGTTCGAATCCCCGTAGGGTCGCCAGATTCATCGTCAGATGACACGGCACAAGTTGGTAACAGTCCGCTCGCAAGAGTTGGCGACTTGGCTCGCAAGAGCGAACGTTATCGCTACCAGGAGTGGTAGTTCAGTTGGTTAGAATACCGGCCTGTCACGCCGGGGGTCGCGGGTTCGAGTCCCGTCCACTCCGCCAGATTTTCCTTGTAAATCAAGGACTTGGAAAAAGCCCAATGCAAAAGCAGCGGGCTTTTTCTGTTTCTGGGATTTGCGTGGTCCCCTCCATGTCCCTGCTGGAAATTGCATCCGATGATCTGCATGGTGCACTGGCTGCTTGCACTGGACATCGGGCATCCTCTTTTGCCATCAAGGGTTCGAGCTGCATTTACGCCGAGCCAATTCTTGGATGGATCGGCGCTTTCGAAGCAGGGCTAACGGCACAGGGATCCGGGCAACAGAAAGTTAACGAAAATTAATGGAGATTCCGGAAATCTGCCATTTTTGATTCAGAATTCGATTATTAGACTCGTTACAATTTCTAACATTCGAGCGAGCAGGGATAATTTGAAACGTTGGGGGGCGGTAATTTCCGGTCCTTCATGGACTCATGCATCATGCTTTACGCCTTGCTTCAATCGGATGGTGCCATCTCCGCCTTATTCCGAGAGCCACAGCCCGGAACCCGGCCGCTGGATGAGCAGCATCCGGAGGTATTGCGCTTTCTCCGCAGCAATGAATCACGCCCAGCATTTGATGCAGCCGATGCCGAGTTTGTGCGGGTGATCGAGGACTTGATCGATACCTTGATTGCCAAGAACATCATTCGGCATACGGATTTGCCTGTTGCGGCCCAGGAAAAATTGATCCGGCGAAAAGGATTGCGTAATCAAATTTCGGGGGCGTTGAAACTTCTCGAATCGGACCGAAGCATCCTGTGAGTTCCGCCATTCCACCTCATGAATCCTGGCGCATCGCGGGCAACAGCATGCGCAACGACCCGCTACTTGATAGCTTGGTGGGTATTGCAAAGCTGCTGGGTATTTCCACTTCGCCGGAGGCGCTGTCCACCGGCTTGCCGCTGGAGGACAACCGTCTTACCCCGGGGCTGTTTCCCCGCGCGGCCGCCCGAGCCGGCCTGACGGCAAAGCTGGCGCGCCGGTCCCTTGATCAACTGCGGCCGGGCTTGTTGCCTGCTGTCTTGCTCCTCAAAGACAAACAGGCCGGCTTGTTGCTGGAGTGGCTTGATGACGGCCAGGCACGGGTGCAGTTTCCTGAGGCGGGAGATTCTGCCGACATCCTTCCGCGTGATGTCTTGCAAGAACTCTATGCCGGCGTTGTCTTTTTTGTCCGACCTCTTTTCAAGTTCGACCCACGTTCTCCCGCTACCGGTGATGTGTCTTCTCGGCACTGGTTCTGGGGCGTGGTGATACAGAACTGGCGTCTCTACCGTGACGGAATCTTGGCAGCCTTTCTGATCAATCTGTTTGCATTGGTCATGCCGCTTTTTTCGATGACGGTTTACGATCGCGTGGTGCCCAACCGGGCAGAGGAAACGCTATGGGTACTGGCCGTAGGGGTCTTGCTGGCATTGGCTTTTGATACCGTATTGCGAATCGTCCGGGCCTATATTCTGGATACGGCGGGCAAGCGGATTGACGTCACGCTTTCTGCCAAGATCATGGAGCGCGTTCTGGGTATGCGCATGGCCGATCGGCCTGCCTCGGTAGGTTCTTTTGCCGCAAATTTGCGGGCTTTTGAATCCGTGCGCGATTTTGTGGCTTCCGCTTCGATCACCACCTTGGTGGATCTTCCCTTTGTCCTTGTCTTTTTCGCTGCGATTGTTTGGATATCTCCCTGGTTGTTGATTGCGCCGATGATCTGCATTGGCTTGCTGTTGCTGATTTCGTTGGTGGTCCAGGCGAAAATGAAAGAGTTGGTGGATGTGACCCAGCGCGCAAGCTCTTTGCGCAACGCCACGCTGGTGGAGAGCCTATCGGGAATCGAGACCATCAAGTTCACGACTGCCGAGAGCAGTTTCCAGCGCAAATGGGAACAGGCCACGGTGTTCCTGGCCAAGACGAGCAGCAAGCTCAAGCTGTTGTCCTCTTCAACCATGAGTCTTGCGCAAGCCTTGAACCAGTTGGTGTCCGTGGCAACGGTGATCGCTGGGGTGTATCTGCTGATCAACAACAAGATCAGCATGGGCGGCATCATTGCAGCCTCCATGCTGGCCGGCCGCGCTATGGCGCCTTTTGGGCAGGTCGCAGGACTGCTCATGCAGTTCCACAATGCCAAGAGCGGGCTGGCTTCGGTCGATCAGCACATGCAGGCTGAACCTGAGCGAACGGATGATGCACCTTTCGTGCATCGCAACAGTTTTCAGGGGATGATCGAGTTCAAGAACGTCAGCTTCCAGTACCCTGGGTCTCAACAAACGGCCCTCAACAGGGTGTCGTTCAGCATCAGTGCCGGAGAAAAGGTGGCCTTTATTGGTCGCGTTGGCTCGGGCAAGTCCACCATTCAGCGTCTGATCCTGGGGCTCTATCAGCCTACAGAAGGTGCCATCCTCATCGATGGCATTGACATTCGGCAAGTTGACCCGGCAGAGTTGCGGCGGGCCGCGGGTTTTGTGTCCCAGGATGTCAATCTGTTTTATGGCACGCTGAAAGAGAACATTACCTTGGGCTCGCCCTACGCCGATAACGCTGCTGTCATCGCTGCCTCGGAAATTGCGGGCGTGACGGAATTTGCCAACCGGCATCCCCGAGGATTCGACATGCTGATTGGCGAGCGAGGGGAATCGCTTTCAGGCGGTCAGCGTCAGGCGGTAGGAATTGCGCGAGCAGTGCTGAATGACTCGCCCATTCTGCTGTTGGATGAGCCTACCAGTTCCATGGATTTCCAGAGCGAGGACAGCTTCAAAGACAAGCTGCGCCGTTTCGCAGCAGGCAAGACGGTTGTCCTGGTCACGCACCGAACGTCCTTGCTGGAATTGGTAGATCGCCTGATTGTGATCGACAACGGCCAGATCATGGCTGACGGCCCCAAGGCCCAGGTGGTGGATGCACTTCAAAACGGCAGAATCGGTAGGGCCAGCTGAATGGACGAAGCAGGAAAAAATCAAGGGCTTCGCAGGGCGTGGAGTCGTTTTTATGGGTGGTGTTCGCAAGCCATCGACGCCGTTTTGAGCCGGGTGGCTGGCCCCAATGCAGAAAAGGACAGCGACTTCGACGTTAACGTCGACTGGACCATTGCGGAGCAGACGCCTCGGGGTGCGCGGGTTCTGGTGCGATTGAGTCTGGCGACCGTGGTGATCTTGATCATCTGGGCCTCATGGGCTGAACTGGATGAGGTCACCCGTGGCGAAGGCAAGGTCATCCCTTCACGGCAGGTACAGGTTCTGCAAACGATGGATGGGGGCATCGTATCGGACATCCTTGTACGTGAGGGGCAGTCGGTCAAGGTTGGCGACCTGCTGCTCAAGGTGGATCCGACACGCATGGTTTCTTCCTTGCGTGAAAACCAGTCGCAGTCACTTGCCTTGCAGGCCAAGGCGGCACGGCTGCGGGCCATTGCCGAGGGTTCCCGCTTTGTCCCTCCGCCGGAAGTGATGAAGGAAGCGCCGGCAATTGTTGCCCAGGAGCAGGCGCTCTACGAATCCCGACGTGCTGAGTTGGAGGCTACCGTGGCTGTGGTACGACAGCAGGCTTCGCAGCGCTCCCAGGAGCTGATTTCGGTCAAAGCCAGACGCGATCAGGCCACTCAAAGTCACAACCTCACGGCACGTGAACTGGAAATGACTCGCCCTTTGATCAAGACGGGCGCTGTATCAGATGTCGAACTGCTCCGTCTGGAGCGTGATGTGGTTCGGTACAAAGGCGAACGCGACAGCGCTGCTGCCGACATCCTCAGACTCGAATTTGCCATTGCGGAGGCTAATCGGAGGATTCATGAAGTAGAGCTGACCTTCCGCAACCTGGCCCGGACCGAATTGAGCGAGACCAACGCCAAGATCGCTGCCTTGTCCGAGGGAAGTGCTGCCTTGGAAGACAAGGTCAAACAAACCGAAATCCGTGCGACGGTTAACGGAACGGTCAAGCAGCTCAAGATCAACACCGTTGGCGGCGTGGTGCAACCTGGCAAGGACCTTATCGAGTTGGTGCCCTCCGACGATGCCCTGCTGCTCGAGGCGCGGGTATTGCCTAAAGACATCGCTTTCCTCCACCCGGGACAGAAGGCGTTGGTGAAATTTACTGCCTACGATTTCTCCATTTACGGTGGCTTGGAAGCCACCTTGGAGCACATCAGTGCCGACAGTGTGCTGGATGAAAAGGGCAATGCCTTCTTCTTAGTGCGTGTTCGAACCAAAGCCACCAGCCTCGGCGCGAAGAATCTTCCCATCATTCCCGGCATGGTGGCCGAGGTGGACATCCTGACCGGCAAGAAGTCCGTTCTGAACTATTTGCTAAAGCCTATTTTGCGGGCAAAAGCCAATTCGATGACGGAACGATGACCCAGCCACGCCTGATTTTTGCGAGTCATGATGCCGGTCTGCTGGCTCACTGGCAGCGTTCTATCGGAAATGCCAAGTCAATAGTTGTCAATCAATTCGAGGATTTAGCGCACCTCGGACTCGATGCGCAAACCATTGTCTGGGTCGATTTGGGCGCGCTGACCAAATTACCCTGGGAGAACGAACAATGGCAGCGATGGACCCGGGATCTCAAAACTCGCTTTGTGGCCGCCGACTCCAACCCCCAGGATGTGCGTGCCATTGTGGCCCTCGATGCCGGATGCTCAGCGTATTGTCATGCCTTTGCGGATGTCCAGATCCTCAGGCAGGTGGCCCAGGTCGTTGAGGCGGGTCACGTCTGGATCGGCACGCGTCTGATGCAGCAACTGATCCAGACGGCCCATGTTGCGGCAAAGGCGGTGCCTCAGCTTGCCTCCATGGATTGGCGGGCGACCCTCACCAATCGCGAAGCCGAGATCGCAACTCTGGCCGCTCACGGTGCGTCCAATCTCGATATTGCGGTGCAGTGTCGGATTTCAGAGCGGACCGTCAAGGCGCATCTGAGCGCGATTTTCCAAAAACTTCACATTTCGGATCGTCTCCAGTTAGCCCTCAAGGTCCACGGCATTCGTAGCTAGACGACTGAGGGAAGTCTTGCAGGACCTGTACTCAAGGACAATAGCGCTCCTTGGTAGCTCCCTATACATTCGGTGGGTCAATCTGCTGAATCCTGGAGTTTCATGGCTACCCAACAAATCACCGCCGAAGAAGGCATGGTCGTTTCCTCCTTGCAGGGACAGGCTTGGGTCGTTGCGGCTGACGGATCGCGTCGGCAACTCCAACTGGGCGACAAGGTTGAAGTCGGACAGGTTGTTGTCACTTCCGAAGGTGCCGCACTTGAAATTGTTCGTCCAGATTCGACTCCGCTGAGGATTGAGTCTGGCCGGGAGCTGCTTGTTGACCGAAACCTGCTGGGGACGGCACCCGCGGATGCCGGCCAGGCGGCCCTTACCCAGCTTAACAGCGGGCCTGCGGCCATTGAACGAATCATTGCCCAAGGCAGTGACTTGTCTCAAAGCCTGGCGCCAACGCAGTCGGGTCTTTCCAGTGCAGCCGATGCCTCCAGTGCCCATAGCTTCGTGCGGCTAACGCGTATCATGGTTGGCACCGGCGTTTCTGCTATTTCGGATGTGACGCAAGCCGTTAGCGAAACTGCTGACGTCACGCGAGTCTCACGCATTGTCGAGGGTGTAGGAACCGCGGGTATCACCCGGCTCAGCCTCAATAATCCAGCCGCGGAAACCACAGAAACCGGTCCAGGGACGCAGACGGGCAGTTCCATCTTTCAGCCGCCCCCCCAGGTAGTGCCGTCGGTGAACGACGCGCCCACGAGCGGAGCGGTGACGCTGACGGCGATGGCCGAAGACGGGGTGAGGACGATCACGGCGGCGGAGCTGCTGGGCCAGGCGG
>MGPC01000009.1 GCA_001797315.1 Curvibacter sp. GWA2_64_110 | reverse complement strand
ACACCGTCTGAATCGGGAAATCATGGCGCCGGAGGTACGTGTCTCCGGCCCCGACAATGAACCCCTCGGTGTGCTGAGTCTGGCAGAGGCCCTGCGCATGGCAGGCGAGCTGGATGTGGATCTGGTTGAAATTGCTGCCACGGCGAACCCGCCGGTCTGTCGCTTGATGGATTACGGCAAGTTCAAGTACCAGGAACAGAAGAAGGCGGCTGAAGCGAAGTCCAAGCAGAAGGTCATCGAGGTCAAGGAAATCAAGTTCCGGCCCGGTACCGACGATGGTGACTACAACATCAAGTTGCGCAACATCAAGCGCTTCTTGGACGAAGGTGACAAGTGCAAGATTACCTTGCGCTTCCGTGGTCGAGAGATCACGCACCAGGAAATTGGCATGGCGCTGCTCAACCGCATGCGCGATGACTTGGCGGATCTGATCGTGGTCGAGCAGTTCCCCAAGCTGGAAGGCCGGCAGATGATCATGATGATCGCGCCGGGCAAGAAAAAGGCTGGTGGCGCTGCGCCCAAGCCGGCAGCAGAAGCTGCTGCGTCGTAAAGATTCGTTTTCTGTCGGTTTGGTCACCGGCGGGAATCGCCGGGGAAGCGAGAGCTTTCCCGAAAAGTGGTGAATCCCAGGGTTCGCCACACCAGTGGAGAGCCTTAAAACTCACCACACAAGTGGTGGGTTTCGTACTCGCCACACAAGTGGCTCGGGGCCAACAAGTCCGGAATGGGTTTCCGGCGCCTCACGAGCACAATGTAAAAGGAGCATTCCAATGCCCAAGATGAAGACCAAGAGCGCGGCGAAGAAACGCTTCCGCGTTCGTCCCGGTGGTACCGTCAAGCGCGGTCAAGCCTTCAAGCGTCACATTCTGACCAAGAAGACCACCAAAAATAAACGCCATTTGCGCGGTGCAGTGACGGTGCATGAGACCAACATGGGTCACATGGCACAGATGCTGCCTGGCATGGGTATTTAATTAACGACGAACAAGGAGTAATCAAATGCCTCGCGTCAAACGTGGTGTAACGGCTCGCGCCCGCCATAAGAAAGTTCTCGCCCTCGCCAAGGGCTTCCGCGGTCGCCGCGGTAACGTCTTCCGCATCGCCAAAGAAGCGGTGATGAAGGCCGGGCAATATGCCTACCGTGACCGCCGTACCAAGAAGCGTGTCTTCCGTCAGCTGTGGATTGCCCGTATCAATGCGGCAGCCCGTCAGTGCGGCATGACCTACAGCCAGTTCGCCAACGGCCTGAAGAAGGCGAACATCGAGATCGACCGCAAGGTTCTGTCCGATATCGCCGTGCATGACATGGCTGCCTTCGCCGGCATCGTGGAGCAAGTCAAGGCCAAGCTGGCTGCTTGATCTTCACGCCAGAGGTGCTATTTTTTCGATAGCGCCTCGCGCACAAGAAACAAGGGCTAGAGCTTTAAAAGAGCTTTAGCCCTTTGTCATTTTGAAAGCGATCAGGAGATGGTGGTGGGCCGGTGCCGACCCCGATGTCCTGATCTCTTTGCATAAGCGGATGTGAACATGAACGAGTTGGACGCCATCGTCGACAGCGCGAAAACCTCCTTTGTCGAGGCCACCACCCCGGTCGATCTGGAAAACGCCAAGGCGCGTTTTCTGGGCAAGGCCGGCCGCATCACCGAGCTGATGAAGGGCATGGCTCAACTTTCCGTGGAGGAAAAGAAGACGCGCGGCGCCGCCATCAACGTGGCCAAGCAGGCGATCGAGGCGGCCCTGAACGAGCGGCGCCAGGCCCTGGCCGACGCCGAGCTGCAGGCCCAACTGCAAGCCGAGGCGCTGGATGTCACGTTGCCCGGCCGCGCCCGCGGCACCGGCGGCCTGCACCCCGTTTCGCTCACCATGGAGCGCCTCGAGGCCATCTTCGGTTCCATGGGTTTCGAAGTGGCGCAGGGCCCGGAAATCGAGGCCGACTGGTTCAACTTCACCGCGCTCAACACGCCCGAAGACCATCCGGCGCGTTCCATGCACGACACCTTCTACGTTGAAGGCGGCAGCGAGAAGGCCCCCAACCTGCTGCGCACCCACACCAGCCCGGTGCAGGTGCGCCATGCGGTGCAGCATGTCAAGCAGCACCAGGCGCTGATGGACGCCGGCCAGCCCATGCCGGAAATCAGAGTGATCGCTCCCGGCCGCACCTACCGTGTCGACAGCGACGCCACCCACTCGCCCATGTTCCACCAGTGCGAAGGCCTGTGGATCGGCGAGAACGTCAGCTTCAAGGACCTCAAGTTCCTCTTCACCGAGTTCTGCCGCACCTTCTTCGAGCGCGACGACCTGGTGCTGCGTTTCCGCCCCAGCTTCTTCCCCTTCACCGAGCCCAGCGCCGAGATCGACATCCAGTTCCAGCAGGGGCCTCTGGCCGGCCGCTGGCTGGAAGTGGCCGGTTCCGGCCAGGTGCACCCGAACGTGGTACGCAACATGGGGCTGGACCCCGAGAAGCACATCGGCTTTGCCTTCGGCATGGGGCTGGACCGCTTCACCATGCTGCGCTACGGCGTCAACGACCTGCGCCTGTTCTTCGACGGCGACATCCGCTTCCTCAGCCAATTCAAATGATGAGCCACACCCCTGAGCCGCGCCTCGCGGCGCGTCACCCCCTCAAGGGGGCAACACCAGCGGCCCGGCAAAGCCGGTTCCGCGGTGTTCCGCGTCTGGAAATCAGGGCAACCCGTACACGCTAACGATCTCGCAGAGAACTACACATGCAATTCCCCGAATCCTGGCTGCGCGAATTCTGCAATCCGACGCTCTCCACCCAGCAACTGGCCGACACCCTGACCATGGCCGGCCTCGAGGTGGAGGAGCTGCGCCCGGTGGCGCCGCCATTCACCAAGATCGTTGTCGGCGAAATCAAGGAAGCCGTGCAGCACCCGAATGCCGACCGCCTGCGCGTGTGCCAGGTGGATGTGGGGCAGGGCAGTCTGCTCAACATCGTCTGCGGCGCGCCCAACGCGCGCGTGGGCATCCGCGTGCCCTGCGCGCTGGTGGGGGCCGAGCTGCCCCCGGGTGAAGACGGCAAGCCTTTCAGCATCAAGCTGGGCAAGCTGCGCGGTGTGGAAAGCCAGGGCATGCTGTGCTCGGCCCGTGAACTCAAACTGTCCGAAGACCATGGCGGTCTGCTGGAACTGGCCGCTGATGCGCCCGTTGGCCAGGACATTCGCACCTACCTGAAGCTGGACGACACGCTCTTCACGCTGAAATTGACGCCGAACCTGGCGCACTGCCTGAGCGTCTACGGTGTGGCCCGTGAAGTGGCCGCGCTGACCGGTGCGCCGCTCAAGACACCGAGCTTCCCGCCCGTGACCGCCAAGATCAACGACAAGCAAGCCGTGAAGGTCAGTGCGCCTGACCTGTGCGGCCGCTTCTCCGGCCGCATCGTGCGCAACGTGAATACGAAAGCTGTGACGCCGCCCTGGATGGTGGACCGGCTGGCCCGTTGCGGCCAGCGCAGCGTGACCGCCCTGGTGGACATCTCCAACTACGTGATGTTCGAGTTTGGCCGCCCGTCGCACATCTTCGACCTGGACAAGATCCACGGCGCGCTGGACGTGCGCTGGGGCAAGCCAGGCGAGCAGCTCAAGCTGCTCAACGGCAACACCGTCACGGTCGATGGCGAAGTGGGCGTGATTGCCGACGACGTGCAGGTCGAATCGCTGGCCGGCATCATGGGCGGCGACGCTACCGCCGTGTCGGACGATACGAAAAACGTTTACGTGGAAGCGGCCTTCTGGTGGCCGCGATCGATCGCCGGCCGTTCGCGCCGCTACAACTTCGCCACCGACGCCGGCCACCGCTTCGAGCGCGGCGTCGATCCGCAACTGACGGTGGAACACATCGAGCGCATCACCCAGCTCATCATCGACATCTGCGGCACGCCCGACACCGTGTGCGGCCCGATCGATGACCAGCAGGTGAAGATGCCGCAAGCTCAGCCGGTGACGCTGCGCGTGGCGCGCGCCGTCAAGGTCATCGGCATGCCGCTGACCCAGGCGCAGTGCGCCGACGCACTGGCCCGCCTGGGCCTGCCGCTGACACAGGCTGAGGGCACCATCACCGTGACGCCGCCGCTGTACCGCTTCGACCTGCAGATCGAGGAAGACCTGATCGAGGAAGTGGCGCGCATGGTGGGCTACGACCACCTGCCGCACACGCCGCCGCAGGCCCCCGTGGTGGCCAAGAGCCGTCCCGAGGCGCAGCGCAGCCCCTTTGCCGTGCGCCGCTCGCTGGCCGCGCTGGGCTACCAGGAAACCATCAACTACAGCTTCGTCGACGAACGCTGGGAGCACGAGCTCGGCGGCAATCCGAATCCGATCAAGCTGCTGAACCCGATCGCCAGCCAGATGGGCGTGATGCGTTCCTCGTTGCTCGGCTCGCTGCTGCAGGTGCTCAAGTTCAACCTGGACCGCAAGGCGGCACGCGTGCGCGTGTTCGAACTGGGCCGGGTGTTCCTGCGCGATGCGTCGGTGAAAAACAGCGATACCACGGTCGAAGGCTTCGACCAGCCCATGCGCGTGGCCGGCATGGCCTGCGGCGGTGTCGATGCGCTGCAGTGGGGCGCCAAGGAGCGCAACGTCGACTTCTATGACCTCAAGGGCGATGTCGAAACCCTGCTGGCGCCGCTCAAGCCGAGCTTCGAGCCGGCGGTGCACCCGGCTATGCACCCGGGCCGTTGCGCCAAGGTGTTGCTGGGTGATCGGGTCATCGGCTTTGTCGGCGAGCTGCACCCGCGCTGGCGCCAGGGCTATGATTTGACCGTAGTGCCGGTGATGTTCGAACTGGAACTCGATGCGGTCCTGCAGCGCGGCGTGGCCGCCTTCAGCGGCGTGGCCAAGCACCAGCCGGTGGAGCGTGACATTGCGGTCATCGTGGCCGAGGCTGCTACCCACGCCGCCCTGATGCAGGCCATCTGGGCGGCACCGACGCAAGGCCTGCTGCGGGATGCGATACTGTTCGACGTTTACCGGGCCAAGCCGGGCACGGCCTCGGCCGGCTTGGGCGAGGGCGAGAAGAGCCTGGCCGTGCGCCTCACGCTCAATGGCGAAGAGGCGACGCTGACGGAGGAGCAGATCGAGGCGGCCGTGCAGGCCGTGCTGGGGCAGTTGACGCGTCAATTGGGCGCACGCTTGCGGGCGTGAGTCGGGGCTGGAACATCAAAAGCAACAAGAGACGGCAGACATCATGGAAATCACGGTTGAAAGTCTGGAAACGCCCGCGCTGACCAAGGCGCAGCTGGCAGAACTGCTGTTCGAGCAGATCGGGCTGAACAAGCGCGAATCGAAGGACATGATCGATGCCTTCTTCGATCTGGTGGCCGACAGCCTGGTCGAAGGCAAGGACGTCAAGATTTCCGGCTTTGGCAATTTCCAGATCCGTACCAAGGCGCCGCGCCCCGGGCGCAACCCGCGCACCGGCGAGGCGATTCCGATCGAAGCCCGCCGCGTGGTGACGTTCCATGCCAGCCACAAGCTCAAGGAACAGATCCAGGACGAAGGGCGCACGCCCCCGGCGGCCTGAAGAAGGCAAATGTTCAGGGTTTGTCAGGATTTGGTGCAAACAGGCTTTGCATCCGGCCTTGACTTAGAGTAACCTTGCAGCTTTCTCTCGTACAGCATTGATTTCAATGGAGAAAGCGCTTCCTCCCATTCCAGCCAAACGCTACTTCACCATCGGTGAGGTGGGCGACCTGTGCGGCGTCAAGCCGCACGTGCTACGGTATTGGGAGCAGGAATTCACGCAACTGCGCCCGATGAAGCGGCGCGGCAATCGCCGCTACTACCAGCACCACGAGGTGCTGATGATCCGCCGCATCCGTGATCTGCTCTACGACCAGGGCTTCACCATCAGCGGTGCGCGCAACAAGATGCAGGAGTTGCTGCAGACCGAGCGCGAGAAGAAGCGCAACGGCGAGGTCATGCTCGACGGCGTCGAGGTGCTGGAGATCAATGACGCCGACATGGCGGATTTCGCCGACAGCCAGCCGGATGAACTGGCGGTGCCCAGCTCGGACGGGTTGTATCAGTTGCGACGCGAGCTGTCGGAAATTCGGGATTTACTCTCCGCGCCTTACTGAAACCGGCCATTCTGCAGGGTATAATTCAAGGCTCGATCGGTGTGTGGCGCAGCCTGGTAGCGCACTTGCATGGGGTGCAAGGGGTCGAAGGTTCGAATCCTTTCACACCGACCACAAATGAAAAGGGTTGGCAGGAATTCCTGCCAACCCTTTGTCTTTTCTGGCGACGGATGCGCCAGGCCTCAGGCGGTCTGGTCTGAGCCCTTTACCAGGGAATACGGGGAAATCCTGCCAGGTACCACATGATGAAGGCCGGGATCAGTACCGGCAGCGCCATGCCGACGAAGGCAACGGCCGTCATCAGAAAAATGCCGATCTGGGCGAGCCAATCGCGCGACAGCTCGATGAGGTCGACGTTCCAGAAGTGCTCTTGCCGTTTCATGTTCCAAACCATAGCCAATTCAGCGGGGATGCCAGACGGTACCACGCCAGCATGACGCATTTCAACCCAAATTGTTTCATTTTGATTCACCGAATTGGCTGGTGAAAATGGCTTAAATGCAGGGCTTACACGATGTCCACATCGTGCACCCCGAAGCGGCCGCTGCGCCGGTCGGCAAAAAATCGCTCCAGCGTTTCCTTGACGGTGCGAAAGGCAATCTCGTCCCAGGGGATCTCGTCTTCCGCATAGAGCTGTGCTTCGATGGTTTCGTAACCGGGGTCGAACTGGTCGCTCAGCAGGCGAGCGCGGTAGAACATGTGGACCTGGCCGACGCGCGCCACATTGATGACGGTGAACAGGCCCTCCAGCTCGATCTGGGCGCCAGCTTCCTCCTGGGTCTCGCGTGCGGCGCCCTGGGCGGTGGTCTCGCCCAGTTCCAGAAAACCGGCCGGTAGCGTCCATTTGCCGAAGCGCGGCTCGATGTTGCGCTTGCACAGCAGGATCTTGTCACCCCAGTAGGGCACGGTGCCCACCACGTTGAGCGGATTTTCGTAATGGATGGTGGCGCAGGCCGGGCAGACGGCGCGTTCCTTGGTGTCGCCGTCGTCGGGGACGCGGTAGACCACGGCGATGCCGCAATTGCGGCAGTGTTTGATCGGGCTGCGAAGCATGGTGGACAGAGTGTATAAAAGAAAAAGGGCTCCGGATGACGGAGCCCTGGTTACTGCAGTCTGGCGCGGTCTTATTTCTTCTTCGGCGCCGGTTTGGCCGCGGCGGGGGCCGGCTGGCCGTGCTTCTCGATCAGGGCACGTGCCGTCTCCAGCAGCTTCTTGCCATCCAGGCCGCGCTTTTTCATGTCATCCATCCATTCGACTTCCACCAGGCGGGACTTGCGGCGGAATTCCTGGGCATCGGCCGGCGGGATGGTGTAGATCGTGTTCTTGCGATCGACCGCGGACTTGCGGCCGGGGATGTCGTTGGCCTGCTGCACCTTGCCCAGCCAGGCCGAGGTGGCCAGGCCGGAGTTGTTGTCGATGACCTTCTTCAGGTCGGGCGGCAGCGACTCGTACTTCTTCTTGTTCATCGTCAGCACGAAAGTGGTGGTGTAGAGGGCACCGCCGGCGGGGTCGAACTCGCTGTGGAAGGGGGCCAGTTCGTGCACCTTGACCGCCGGCACCACCTCCCACGGAATGACGCAGGCGTCGATGGTGCCCTTGGAGAGCGCATCCGGGATCTGCGGCAGCGGCATGCCGACCGGGATCGCGCCCACGGCCTGCAGCATCTTGGTGACCTGGCGGGTCGGGCCGCGCACCTTCATGCCCTTGAGGTCGTCCGGCGTCTTGATCAGCTTGGTCTTGGCGTGGAACATGCCCGGGCCGTGCACATGCAGCGCCAGCACATGGGTGTCCTTGAATTCGTCCGGCGCCATGGTCTGCACGTATTCCCAATAGGCCTTGGACGTGGCTTCGGCGTTGTTCATCATGAAGGGCAGCTCGAACACCTCGACCCGCGGGAAGCGGCCGGCGGTATTGCCGGGCAGGGTCCAGACGATGTCGACCACGCCGTCGCGCGCCTGGTCGTACAGTTGCACCGGCGTGCCGCCGAGTTGCATGGCCGGGTAGGCTTCGAACTTGATGCGGCCGCCCGATTCCTTCTCGACCTTGTCCATCCAGGGCTTGTGCATGTTGAGCCAGACGCCGGACATGGGCGACATGAAGGTGTGGAACTTGAGCGTCACCACCGGCTGGGCCAGGCCGCTGAGGGCCGGGGCGCCCAGGGCTGCAGCGGCGGTGGATTTAAGAAGGGTGCGGCGCTGGATCATGCGGGTCTCCTGCAGTTTGTTTGCATCAACGTTAAGGGAATTCGCCCCGTCTGCCTTCGGGGCTTACCCTCATCCGACGAACTGCACGAGCCAGAGCGAGGCGGCCGGGAAGAACAGCAGCAGCAGGGTGCGCAAGACGTCGCTGGCCAGGAAAGGCAGGACGCCGCGGTAGCTCTCGGCAATCGGCACGTCCTTGGCCATGCCGTTGACGACATAGACATTGAGCCCCACAGGTGGCGCCAGCAGGCCGAAGCCGACCGTCATCAAGACCATGATGCCGAACCAGATGGCCACCGATTCGCTGGGCAGGCCGAAGTCCAGCCCCATGACCAGCGGGAAAAAGATCGGGATCGTCAGCAGGATCATGGAGAGCTCGTCCATCACGGCGCCCAGCACCACGTACAGCAGCAGGATGGCCGATACCACCATCAGCGGCGACAGGCCCCAGCTCGTGACCAGGCTGGCCAGCTGGTCGGGTACCTGGGTCAGCGCCAGCGCGGCGTTCATCATGTCGGCGCCAATGAAGATCATGAAGATCATGGCCGAGCTTTCGGCCGTAGCGTAGAAGCAGTACTTGAGCTTGGCCAGCGTCAGCTCGCGCTTGAGTAGGGCGGCGACAAAGGTCGAGGCCGTGCCGACGGCGGCGCCTTCGGTGGGCGTGAACAGGCCGCCGTAGATGCCGCCGAATACCAGCAGGAAGATCAGGCCGATGGGCAGGATGCCGGCGAGCGATTGCAGCGTCAGCCGTTCGTTCACCACATCGTGCTCGGGCGCCTGGCCCGGCACCAGCCGCACATAGACGGCAATGGCAATCATGTAACCCCCCATGGCGATCAGGCCCGGCACCATGGCGGCAGCAAACAGTTTGGCGATGTTCTGCTCGGTCAGGATGGCGTAGATCACCAGCGGCACCGAGGGCGGGATCAGGATGCCCAGCGTGCCGCCGGCGGCCAGCGTGCCGGTGGCGAGACGGCCTGAATAGCCGTGGCGTTTCATTTCGGGCAGGGCGACCGAGGTGATGGTGGCGGCGGTGGCGACCGAGGAACCGCAGATGGCACCGAAGGCGGCACTGGCCATGACGGCGGCCATGGCCAACCCGCCGCGCAGGCGCGACAGCAGGGCGCTGGCAAAGCCGAACAAGGCCTTGGAGATGCCGCCCTGGGTGGCAAAGTGCCCCATCAGGATGAACAGCGGGATGACCGACAGGTCGTAGCTGGCGAAGCGGGCAAAGGCCTGCGTATTGAGAAAGCTGGAAAGCGGTCCCCAGCCGGCCTGCGCCACATAGCCGGTACAGCCGGCGACGAACATGGCGACCGCAATCGGGATGCGCACCGCCATCAGCAGCAGCATGATGGCGAAGATCGTCAGGGTCAACGTCAGCGGCGTCATGTGTGAGCCTCGGCTTCGAAGCCGCACAGGGTTTGCCACAGTCCGATCAGCGCGGTCAGCGCCAGCGGCGGCACCATGAAGCTGTAGGCGATCCATTCGGGGAAACCCAGCATCATGGTGGCCGATTGCGTGTCGTAGGCGCTCAGCCCGCCCAATGCCGTGCGCCAGGTCAGCAGCGCCATGGCCAGGGCCAGCAGCAAGGCGCCCAGCCGGTCCAGCACGTCGGTCGTGCGGGCGCTGGCGCGGGTGGTGAAGAAGTCGACGATGATGTTGCCGCGCTTGAGCTGGCACCAGGGCATGAACAGCGCAATGGCGGCGCCTGCGGCCACGCCCGTCAACTCGAAGTCGCCGACCAGCGTGGCGCCCGTGGTGTTGCGGCCGAGCACGCTGGCGCAGGTCATCAGCGTGATGGTGGTGAGCAGCAGGCCGGCCAGAATGGCGCAGAACTGCGCCAGTTTCTCAAGCATCTTCAGCATTGTCGAAGGCTGGGCGGGGTCAGACCACCTTGAGCGTGATCGGCTCCAGCCCGGCCACGCCGCCGCTCAGGGTATCGCCCGGCAGCACAGCCGCCACGCCTTCGGGCGTGCCGGTGTAGATCAGGTCGCCGGGTTTGAGTTCCCAGGCGGTCGTCAGGTGCTCGATGATCTCGCCGATGTTCCAGATCAGCTTGGTGACGGTGCTGCGCTGGCGGTCCTGGCCGTTGACTTGCACGTAGATCTCGGCGTTCTCCACATCTCCGGCCTGAGCCACCGGGGTGATGGGGCCGATGGGAGCGGCTTCGTCAAAGGTCTTGCCGATGCACCAGGGGCGGCCGAGTTTCTTCTGTTCGCCCTGCAGGTCACGGCGCGTCATGTCCAGGCCGACGGCATAGCCGTAGATGTGTTTCTTGGCGTCTGCCGCCTTGATGTTCTTGCCGCCGACACCGATGCAGGCCACCAGTTCGATCTCGTGGTGGAAGTCCTTGGTCAGGCTCGGGTAGTGCAGGGTGCCGGTCTGGCCGGCTTCCAGCACCAGGCAGGTGTCGGCCGGCTTGATGAAGAAGAAAGGCGGTTCACGGCCGGTGAAGCCCATTTCCTTGGCGTGCTCTACGTAGTTGCGGCCCACGCAGTAGACCCGGTTGACCGGAAAACGATCCTTGCTGCCGACCACGGGCACGGAGACCTGTGCGGGTGGCGTGATGACGTAGCTCATGAAATTCTTTCTTCCTTGTGGATGCCCAGGGCCAGGTGCACCGGACGGTCTGAGAAACTGAACAGCACGCAGCCCGTGTCGGACTGCAGGCGCACGGCCTGCCAGGACGGTACGACGAAATGGTCGCGTGCTTCAAAGTCAAATCGTACCGGACCGGCAGGGCCCTCGATATACGCAATTCCCCGCCCCTCCACCACGCTGTAGACGGCGCCGTCGGTCTGGCGCCAGGCTTTCCCAGCGAAGCCGGCCGGCAGGTGCTGCATGAAGGTGGCCATGGTCGGCATCGGCGAGCCGCCGGTGGCCGGATTGACGTAGCGCAGCTTGAAGCCGTCCCAGGGGTCGAGCGGCGCGCTGCGCTCCAGCTGGTGCAACGCCTCGCGGCTGCGCGCGTAGGGATAGCTGAAGACGGGCGAGGTGGCACCGAAGGGGGCGTCGCCGCGCACCGGTGCCATGTTGTGGCCGTAGCGCGCGAAGCTGGTGCCTTCGGGCCGGGTGAGGGCCTGCGATTTCACGCTGCCGTTTTCAGCGAAGCCGGCATCGAAGAAGCGGATCATCGGAATGTCCAGTCCGTCGAGCCAGACCACCGGTTCGTCCACCTCGTTGCCATGCGGATCGGAAGGCGCGCGGCCAGGGTGGCCGTGGTCGTGCCAGGTCCAGCTCGGCGTGATGATGAAGTCGCCCGGGTGCATGGTGGTGCGCTCGCCGTCGACCGCGGTGTAGGCACCGCTGCCTTCGACGATGAAGCGCAACGCGCTTTGCGTGTGGCGGTGACTGGGCGCCACTTCACCCGGCAGGATCAGCTGCAGGCCGGCGTAGAGCGACTGTGTCACGGCCGACTGGCCGCGTAGCGCCGGGTTCTCCAGGATCAGCACGCGGCGCACCGCTTCTTCGGCTGTGATGGCCGCGCCGGCGCGCTGCAGGAATGGCTTGACCTGCTCGTATCGCCACAGCGCCGGCACGCAAGGCGACGCCGGCTGCGGCGGTACCAGGGCATGCAGCACCTCCCACAGCGGCGTCAGGTTCAGCGGCGACATGTCGCGGTAGAGTTGCTGGCGCCGGGCCTGCAGGTCGGGGCCTGGGGTTGTCATGGCCTGGGTTTCCTCGGGTTGTCTGTTTTGCTAAGCATGCATATTATTTGCGCGCTCGGCCACCGGGAAAACCCGATCGGCGGGCGTCTACACTGCTGCCATGAGCAAGAGCGTCGATTTCAAGCATGCCCCCGGCCACCTGATCCGGCGCGCGCACCAGTTTGCCTATGCGGTGTTCATGGAGGAAACCGCAGGGTTCGACGTGACGCCGGTGCAGTTTGCGATCCTCAACGCGCTGATGGACACGCCCGGCGTGGATCAGGTGACGCTGGCCGGGCGGGTGGCTTTCGATGCCGCCACCTCCGGCTCGGTCATCGGCCGGCTGGAGGCCAAGGGCTGGGTGCGGCGCGAGCCGGACGCGCGGGACCGACGCCGCAAGTTGCTGTGGGTGACGCCAGCCGGCGAAGAGACGGTGCAGCGCATGAAGCGTGCCGTGGCGAGGGCGCAGACCCGCATCCTCGGGCCGCTGGGTCGGGCGGAACGGGGCCAGTTCGTGGCTTTGCTCGAGCGCCTGGTCTCCGGCCATGAGGCCGGCACTTCAGGCTGACTTCGCCAGCAGCTCGAAGTGCTCCACCACCGGCGGGGCCGCGAAAAATGGGCCCACAATGGCGCGCCATTCGGTGAAGGCGGGCGACTGGCGGAAGTGCACCGTGTGGTCTTCCAGCGTGTCCCAGAAAATCATCAAGACGTAGCGCTCCGGGTGCTCAATGCCCTTGTTGACCTTGAAGCCGCGAAAACCTTGGGCCTGACCGATCACGGATTGCAGTCCGCGCTGGATGGCTTCGTCAAAGGCGGCCTGCTGGTCGGCATGGATGCGGATGTCGGCGAGTTCGAGAATCATGTGAGGGGCTCCTGAAAAGGGAGGAAGTCTAGCGCGCTGCGCGCGCTAGACGGCGACCGGCCGGGTGTTTCGGTTTATCCTTTGGCGCATGAAGCTGCACAACTACTTTCGTTCCTCCGCCTCTTTTCGCGTGCGCATCGCGTTGGCCCTCAAGGGGCTGAGTTACGAGTACCTCCCGGTGCACCTGGCGCGTGGCGACCACAAGCTGCCGGAGTACACCGGTATTTCGGCCGATGGCCTGGTGCCGCTGCTGGATGTCGATGGCGAGCACCTGTCGCAGTCCATGGCCATCATCGAGTACCTGGACGAAACCCATCCGCAGCCGCCGCTGATGCCGGCCGATGCGCTCGGCCGTGCCAAGGTGCGGGCGCTGGCCCAGATGATCGCCTGCGAAATCCACCCGCTCAACAACCTGCGTGTGCTCAAGTACCTGGTACGTGAACTCAAGGTGGAGGACGAGGCCAAGAACACCTGGTACCGCCATTGGGTGCGCGTGGGGCTGGAGAGCTTCGAGCGTCAACTCGTCACGCTGGATGCGCAGCGCCGGCAGGCCGGACTCAAGCCCTCGGTCTACTGCTGGGGTGATGCGCCCACGCTGGCCGATTGCTGCCTGGTGCCGCAGATCTTCAACGGCAAGCGCTTCGACGTGAACCTCGACGGCCTGCCGCTGACCATGGCGGTGTTTGACGCCTGCATGCGGCTGCTGGCCTTCCAGCAGGCCCAGCCGGCCCACTGCCCCGACAACGAGGCCTGATCGTGGCTGCTCAGCCCGGCATGCACCCTGACTGGCTGGTTCCGCAGTGGCCGGCGCCGGCCGCTGTGCGGGCTGTTTGTACTACGCGCGCCGGCGGCCGTTCGGTGGCGCCTTACGACAGCCTCAACCTCGGTGACCATGTGGGTGACGACATCCTGGCGGTGGGCGCCAACCGCGCCCTGCTGCACGAGGCCATCCAGACACGGCCGGTGTTCCTGTCGCAGGTGCACGGCAGCGGCGTGGTGGCGCTGGACCCGCACACCGCCCACGGGACCGAGGCCGATGCCTGCTTCACGCGCGAGCGTGGCGTGGCCTGCACCATCATGGTGGCCGATTGCCTGCCGGTGCTGTTCACCGACATGCAGGGCAGCTTCGTGGCTGCGGCGCATGCCGGCTGGCGTGGCCTGGCCGGTGTGGGCGGCGTGGGCGTTCTGGAGGCGATTTGCAAGCATTTTTCGACTCCAGGCTTTGATCCATCTGCGCCAATAGCTACAAAAATAATAGCGTGGCTGGGCCCCTGCATCGGGCCGGAGGCCTTCGAAGTCGGGTCTGAAGTCAAAGCCGCCTTCGAGGTGCACGACCCGCAGGCCGTCAGTTGCTTCCGTCCGGCCGCAGCGGCGGGCAAGTGGCTGGCCGATCTGCCTGCCTTGGCACGTCAGCGGCTGGCGGCGCTGGGGATTACCCAGGTCGATGGCAATGACGGCAGCCGCGCCTGGTGCACGGCGAGCAACCCGTCACGGTTCTTTTCGCACCGGCGCGACGGCGTCAGCGGCCGCATGGCTGCCTGCGTCTGGCTGGCCTGAGCCGGTCCCGCTCGGTTCCGCTTCGGGTGGCGTTGGCTGCTGGGCGGCACGCCAGGCTGCCAGTTCGGCGGCTTCACGCGTCTTGCGTGCCTGGCGCCGTCCTGGTGCACCCATCAGGTAAAGCACCAATGCCACCGGGCCCACGCCATAGAGTACAAAGGTGATGAGCGCACCCAGCACGGTGCCGGTGGTGTTGGTGGCTTCGGCCACGGCCATCATCAGGGCAACGTAAAGCCAGCCGATGGCAATCAGTATCGGGAACATGGGGTTATTGACGGTTGTCAGGTTTTCGAAGGGCTAGGCCTGAGATACTGGGCGACAGTGATGGTCAGCAGCACAAGGACAGAGCGTGACACAGGATACTCCCGAATTCTGGGCGCAAGCGGCCCGGCAGTTCCAGCAGGCCTTTGGCGACAGCTGGATGAAGATGTTCCAGTCCTTTCAGGGGCTTGACCTCGGGCAAGGCAGCGCCGCCGCCATGCCGATGCCGGAACATCCGGTCTGCATTGCCCCCGACAAGCTGCAGCAGTTGCAGCAGCAGTACCTGCATGACCTGGGGCAGTTGCTGCAGCATGGCGCCAGTGCAGCCGTGCCTGGCGGCGACAAGCGTTTTGCCGCCAAGGCCTGGGGCGACAACCCCTTGGCGGCGCTCTCGGCCGCGGCCTACCAGCTCAATGCCCGGCTATTGCTGCAGATGGCCGACGCCGTGCAGGCCGACGCCAAGACACGTTCCCGTATCCGCTTCGCGGTGGAGCAGTGGGTGGCGGCCAGTGCGCCGAGCAACTTCCTGGCGCTCAACGCCGAAGCGCAGCAAAAGGCGATCGAGACCCATGGCGAGAGCATTGCCAAAGGCATGCACAACCTGGTGCACGACCTGCAGCAGGGCCATGTGAGCATGACCGATGAGAGCCAGTTCGAGGTCGGCCGCAATGTGGCCACCACCGAGGGCGCGGTGGTGTTCGAGAACGCGCTGTTCCAGCTGATCGAATACAAGCCGCTCACGGCCAAGGTGTACGAGCGGCCGCTGCTGCTGGTGCCGCCGTGCATCAACAAGTACTACATCCTCGATTTGCAGCCCGACAACTCGCTGATCCGCTACGCCGTGGCGCAGGGCCACCGCACCTTCGTGGTGAGCTGGAGCAACCCGGACGAGAGCCTGGCGCACAAAACCTGGGACGACTACATCGAGGACGCGGCCATCCAGGCCATCCACGTGGTGCAGGCCATCAGCGGAGCCAAAACCATCAATGCGCTGGGTTTCTGCGTCGGCGGCACCATCCTGGGCACGGCGCTGGCGGTGCTGGCGGCGCGCGGTGAGAAACCCGTGCACAGCGCCACTTTCCTCACCACCTTCCTCGACTTTGCCGAGACCGGCGTCATGGACGTCTTCATCGACGAAGGCATGGTGCGCTACCGCGAACAGGAGATGGGGCAGGGCGGCCTGATGAAGGGGCGCGACCTGTCCTCCACCTTCAGCTTCCTGCGGCCTACCGACCTGGTGTGGAATTACGTGGTGGGCAACTACCTCAAGGGCGAGACGCCGCCGCCGTTCGACCTGCTGTACTGGAACAGCGACAGTACCAACCTGCCGGGCCCGTTCTACGCCTGGTACCTGCGCAACACCTACCTGGAAAACAACCTCGTCAAGCCCGGCCAGCTCACGGTGTGCGGCGAGAAGATCGACCTGCGCCAGGTCGACATCCCGGCCTACATCTACGGCTCACGCGAGGACCACATCGTGCCCATCGGTGGTGCCTACGCCTCCACCCAGGTGCTGCCGGGCAAGAAGTGCTTCGTCATGGGGGCTTCGGGCCACATCGCCGGCGTCATCAATCCGCCGGAGAAAAAGAAGCGCAGCCACTGGCTGCGCCCCGACGGCAAGCTGCCGAAGACGCTGGACGCCTGGCTCGAGGGAGCGCAGGAGCACGCCGGCAGCTGGTGGCCGGACTGGGCCGCCTGGCTCAAGGCGCAGGCTGGCAAGCAAATTGCTGCACCCAAAACCTACGGCAAGGGCAAGTACAAGGCGATCGAAGCGGCACCCGGCCGCTACGTCAAGGAACGAGCCAAATAAAGGAGAACAGCATGGAAGACATCGTCATCGTTTCGGCGGCCCGCACCGCGGTCGGCAAGTTCGGCGGCACCCTGGCCAAGACGCCGGCCACCGAACTCGGGTCCATCGTCATCAAGGCGCTGCTGGAGCGCAGCCGGCTTGACCCGGCCCAGGTGGGCGAGGTCATCATGGGCCAGGTGCTGGCGGCCGGTGCCGGCCAGAACCCGGCACGTCAGGCGCTGATGAAAAGCGGCCTGCCGAAGGAAATCCCGGCGTTGACCATCAACGCCGTCTGCGGCTCCGGCCTCAAGGCCGTGATGCTGGCGGCGCAGGCCGTGGCCTGTGGCGACAGCGAGATCGTGATTGCCGGCGGCCAGGAGAACATGAGCGCTTCGCCGCACGTGCTGCTCGGTTCGCGCGACGGCCAGCGCATGGGCGACTGGAAGATGGTCGACTCCATGATCGTCGACGGCCTGTGGGACGTCTACAACCAGTACCACATGGGCATCACGGCCGAGAACGTGGCCAGGCAGTACGGCATCACGCGCGAGATGCAGGACGCGCTGGCGTTGGCCAGCCAGCAGAAGGCCGCTGCCGCGCAGGATGCCGGCAAGTTCAAGGACGAGATCGTGCCGGTCAGCATTGCGCAGAAGAAGGGCGACCCGCTGATTTTTGAGAACGACGAGTTCCTCAACCGCAAGACCAGTGCCGACGCATTGGCCGGCCTGCGCCCGGCCTTCGACAAGGCCGGTGGTGTGACGGCCGGCAACGCCTCGGGCATCAACGACGGCGCTGCCGCCGTGATGGTGATGACGGCCAAGAAAGCCGCTGCACTGGGCTTGAAGCCGCTGGGCCGCATCGCCAGCTTTGCCACCAGCGGGCTGGACCCGGCCACCATGGGCATGGGGCCGGTGCCGGCCTCCACCAAGGCGCTGGCCCGCGCCGGCTGGAAGGCGGCCGACCTCGACCTGCTGGAGATCAACGAAGCCTTTGCTGCCCAGGCCTGTGCCGTCAACCAGCAGATGGGCTGGGATACGAGCAAAGTGAATGTGAACGGTGGTGCCATTGCCATTGGTCACCCGATCGGTGCTTCCGGTTGTCGCATCCTGGTGACGCTGCTGCACGAGATGCAGCGGCGCAATGCGAAGAAGGGCATTGCCAGCCTGTGCATCGGTGGCGGCATGGGGGTGGCGCTGACGATCGAGCGCTGAACTGTGCGTGTTGGCGTTTGAGTATGTTTTAGGCTGCTGGGCCTTGTAGGTCATGCGCGAGCAGCTATTGAATTGATAGCATTTTTACAACGAGGAGAGCATCATGAGCCAGAAAGTAGCCTACGTCACCGGCGGCATGGGCGGTATCGGTACCGCCATCTGCCAGCGCCTGCACCAGGAAGGCTTCAAGGTCATCGCCGGCTGCGGCCCGACGCGTGACTTCAGCAAATGGCTGGATGAGCAGAAAGCACAGGGTTATACCTTCTACGCCTCGGTCGGCAACGTCGGCTTGTGGGAGTCGACGGTGGAAGCCTTCGGCAAGGCCAAGGCGGAGCATGGCCGTATCGACGTGCTGGTCAACAACGCCGGCATCACGCGCGACCGCATGTTCTTGAAGATGACACGTGAGGACTGGGACGCGGTGATTGAAACCAACCTCAACTCCATGTTCAACGTCACCAAACAGGTGGTGGGCGACATGGTGGAGCGCGGTTGGGGCCGCATTATCAACATCTCGTCGGTGAACGGCGAAAAGGGGCAGGCCGGCCAGACCAACTACTCGGCCGCCAAGGCCGGCATGCACGGCTTCACCATGGCGCTGGCGCAGGAACTGGCGTCCAAGGGCGTGACGGTGAACACCGTGAGCCCGGGCTACATCGGGACCGACATGGTGAAGGCGATTCGCCCGGACGTGCTGGAGAAGATCGTTGCCACCATCCCCGTCAAGCGCCTGGGCCAGCCGAGCGAGATCGCTTCCATCATCGCCTGGCTGGCGTCGGAGGAGGGTGGCTACTCCACCGGTGCGGACTTCTCGGTCAACGGCGGTCTGCATATGGGCTGAAGGCAGCGTGTCCTCCAACAACAAACCCCGCTGCGGCGGGGTTTGTTGTTGGGATTTGTCGGCTGCGGCTAGCCGGGGTCGGCCGGCGAATCCACTTTGACTGCCGTCCATTCCAGCATCAGGCGGTAGCCCACCGCCAGCAAGGTCGGTCCGAGGAAGGCGCCGATGACGCCGAAGGCCAGCACGCCCCCCAGCACGCCCAGGAAAACGATGGCAAACGGCAGGCTGGCGCCGCGGCTGATGATGAAGGGCTTGATGATGTTGTCCACGGTGCTGACCAGGAAGAAGCCCCAGGCGATCACGAACATCGCCCAGCCGGGCTGGTCTTGCCGGAACAGCCAGATCGCCGCACCACCCCAGACCAGCGGCGGCCCGATCGGCACCACCGAGAGGAAGAAGGTGACCGCGCCCAGCAGCACCGCGCCGGGCACACCGGCAATGGCAAAACCGATGGCGGCGAGCACCCCCTGTGCCAGCGCCGTGCCGAGCACGCCGTAAATCACGCCGCTCACCGTGCCGTGCGCGATTTCCAGCAGGTAACTGGCCCGCGCACCGGTGAGCCGCTCCATGGCGATGCGCAGGCGCGCGCTCAGCGTTTCGCCGTAGATAAAGAAGAAGAAGGTGAGGAACACCGCCAGCCCCATGTCCACCACGCCCCGGCCCAGCACGCGCCCGCCCGTCAGGGCGGCGGCCTGGGCGGGCTTGCTCAGTTCGTCGATCAGGCGATGGCCGTCGTGGGCGAACTGCTGCCAGTAGCTGTGCAGCGTCGGTCCCACCAAGGGCAGGTTGGCCAGCCAGAGCGGTGCGTCCGGCAGGCCTTCCTTGCTGATGGCGGCGGCGGCGCGGGTCAGTTCGGCCACGTTGTCAACCTGGGCCAGGGCCACGGCCACGATGGGCCCCAGCAGCGCCACGGTGCCCAGTACCGTCATCAGTGCGGCGGTCAGGGTACGCCGATTGCCCACCCTGCGGTTGAGCCACAGAAACACCGGCCAACTGGTTGAGGCCAGGATGGCGGCCCAGATCAGTGCGGTGAGAAAGGGCCACAGCACCAGCACGCAACCGGCCGCCAGCAACGCTAAGGCGATCACAGCAAGAATGCGGTCGGAGCGGGGGCTTTCCATGGCCGGATGAGGAAGTGTGAGACGGGATGATTATGGGCTAAGCTGGGCGCTGTCGACGCCGCGTCTGCGTCGTGGTCGTTCTGCCCGGGCCGGCGCGATGGCGAACGTCAGTTATTTTTGTTTAACCGCGCTGCGGCGCCATCCACGATTTGTCATGAGTTCCAGCGTCTCCATCTGGCTGCAATTTACACTGTGCGCTGCGGTGATCGGCTATGCGGGCGTGCGGCTGAGCCGTTACGGCGATGCCATCGCGGCCTTGACCGGTTTGTCGCGTAACTGGATCGGCCTGATTCTGGTGGCAACGGTCACGTCACTGCCGGAGCTGGTGACGGGTTTGAGTGCGGTGACGGTGGCCGCCGCCCCCGACATTGCCGTGGGGGACGCCTTGGGCAGCTGCGTGTTCAACCTGGCGATTCTGGCCATGATCGATCTGCTGTATCGCCGGGGCGCTGTCTACGCCTTGGTCGGTCCGGGGCATGTGATGTCGGCGGGTTTTGGTGTCATTCTGCTGGCGTCAGTTACCCTGGCGGTCTTGCTGACCGGCCAGGGGCACATGCCTGCGGTGGGGCATGTCAGCCTAGCCAGTCTGGCCATTCTCGGCATGTACCTCGTGGCCATGCGTGCGATCTATCTCACCGAGCAGCGCGCGAGCGGCGCGGTGGCGGCAGAGCGTCCTGGCATGACGCTCAAGGCAGCCTTGATGGGCTACGGGGTCAGCTCGGCCGTGATCGTCGCCGCGGGCATCTGGTTGCCATTGATTGGCGTGGAGCTGGCCCGGGTGATGGGCTGGTCCAACTCCTTTGTCGGGACGCTCTTCGTGGCCTTCGCCACCTCGGTGCCCGAACTGGCGACCACTTGGGGCGCCGTGCGCATCGGCGCGATCGACATGGCTTTCGGCACGCTGCTGGGCAGCAATCTTTTCGATGTCCTGATTCTCAGTCTCGACGACCTGGCCTATTTCTCCGGGCCGATCTACGCACAGGTGTCACCGGTCCATGCCGTGTCGGCCCTGACCGCCTGCCTGATGAGCGGCGCGGTCATCGTGACCCTGATCTATCGCCCGGTGTCGCGGGTATGGCATACCGCCAGCTGGGCCAGCATTGTGTTGCTGCAGCTCTATCTGTTCAATGCCTTCATCCAGTACCGGCACGGCGGCTGAAGTCCGGCCTCTGAGCTTTACAGTACGCGAAATGCCAACACCGCCACGATGGTCGGTGGCAAGGCGGCAATCAGCAGGCCCAGCGGGTGGATGGTGTTGTCTTCGAACTGGCCACGCAGGATGGCTACGCCGGCCGGATTCGGGGCGTTGGCGATCACGGTCAGGCCGCCGCCGGTGACGGCGCCGGCAACCAATGCCACCTTGAATTCATGGCTCAGTCCTTCGACCTGCGAACCGAGATACGTCAACGCAGCGTTGTCGGTAATGGCTGTAAGTGCAGTGGCGCCGAAGTACACGGCCGTAGCGTCCATGCCCATCAGGACCGGCTGCAGCCACCATTGCTGCAGCCCCCCCAGCACCACCAGACCGGCCAGGAAAAAGGCCACCAGCAACGCCTCGCGCAGGATGAGGCGGTCCTGGTGCCGCTGGTAGGCGCTGGCAAAGCCCATGAAAAACAGGAACAGACCCATGAACACGGCCGGATGGTGCGCGAACACCACCACCAGCACCATGAACATCAGGTGTAGCAGCACCACGGAAAACGGCACCGGCTGCGCTTCGTTGCTGGGCTTTCGGGCCATGTGGCCGAGTTCACAGCGAAACAGCAGCATGGTCGAGCCGGCGTTGATCAGCACCGCGATGGCCGCCTTCCAGCCGAAGGTGGCAATCATGAACCAGATGTCCCAGCCCCAGGTGCCGGCCACCATCAGCACCGGTGGCGCGGCAAAAGGGGTGAGCGTACCGCCGATGGACACGTTGACGAACAGCACGCCTACCGTGATGTACTTCAACTTGTTCGACACGGGCTGCGAGAAGAGGGTGTCGCGCAGCATCAGCGCGGCCAGCGTCATGGCGGCCGGCTCGGTGATGAAGGAACCCAGCAGCGGCACGAAGGCCAGCACTAGGAAGTACAGGGCCATGCCGCGCGGCAGTGGCATGAAGTTGGCAACAAAATGCACCGCCGTTCCGGCGAATTGCAGGATGGCGCGGGTGCCGGCGATCACCATGATCGCAAATACGAACATCGGCTCGGTGAAGTTGCGGCTGTCGAGGTAATGGGTTGCTTCCGGCTTGCCGCTGATGGCAAACATGAACAGCATCAGCACCATGGCCCAGAGGCCGAACACCACTTCCACTTCACCCAGCAGATGCCAGATGCCGGCATGGCGCGGCTGGGTGTGGGCCAGGTGTTCAAAGAACTTGGTCGAGAACGTGTGCAGGACGGCCAGTGCAAACAGAACGGCGCCCAAAATCTGGATCAGTGAGGCATCTTTCATGAAGAAACTTTAGTCCAATCAGCAGGTTAGCGGGAAAAGTTTCTTCAAAGTCCGCACATCATGTGCGTCCTGTGCGGCCGACCAGAATCATGGCGGCGAGCTGGGTCACGATGTGGCGCAGGCAAAAATGCCAGAGTCGACCTATACGGCTGCCATCCAGGTCGCTGGCTTGCAGCGTATTCTGGCGTGGTCAGATGCGCCGATCGTGTCGGCCTCCAGACAGGCGGTGCCGGCGGTAGAAAACGTGCTTGAGCCCTTCTGCGCAGCCGATATAGGCCAGCACGATCAATGCCATCAGCCCTGAAAAATATCCCGGCAGCGGCGCAAAACCGAAGACCTGGCCCAACGGCGTGTAGGGCAGAGCCACGGTGGTGCCAACCACTAGCAGGGTCGCCAGCGTCAATGCCTGGGAAGGCCGGCTGCGCCAGAACGGGCCGCGCGTGCGGATGACCAGTACCACCAGCGAGGCCGACACCACCGACTCGACGAACCAGCCGCTGCGAAACAGAGCAGGCGAGGCCTGCAGCATGAAGTACAGCACGCCGAAGGTCAGGAAGTCGAACACCGAACTCAGCAAGCCGAAATAGAGCATGAAGTTGCGGATGAACTTCACGTCCCAGCGCCGCGGGCGCTCGATGGCCGAGATGTCCACCCGGTCGGTGGCAATCGCCATCTCCGGCAGGTCGGTCAGCAGGTTGGTCAGCAAGATCTGCTTCGGCAGCAGCGGCAGAAAGGGCAGCAGCAGCGAGGCGCCCGCCATGCTGAACATGTTGCCGAAGTTGGCGCTGGTGGCCATGAACACGTACTTGAGCGTGTTGGCAAAGGTGGTACGCCCCTCGCGGATGCCGCTGGCCAGCACGTCCAGGTCGCGCTCCAGCAGCACGATGTCGGCCGCGTCCTTGGCCACGTCGGCCGCCCCCTGCACCGAGATGCCGACGTCGGCGGCATGCAGCGCTGGTGCGTCGTTGATGCCGTCGCCCATGTAACCTACCACATGGCCGGCCAGGCGCAGTGCACGGATGATGCGTTCCTTCTGCGTCGGTTCCACCTCGGCAAAGACATGGGTCTTGCTCGCCAGCTGGGGCAATGCTGCGTCGCTCACGCCGCGCAACTCCGAACCGCTGACGATGCGCACATCGCGCAGGCCGATCTGCCGGGCCACTTCCCGCGCTACCAGCACGTTGTCGCCGGTGATCACCTTGAGTGCGATGCCCTGCCCTTGCAGTTGCCGGATGGTGTCGGCAATGCCGGCCTTGGGCGGGTCGGCAAAGACCAGAAAGCCCAGGAAGACGAGGCCGGTCTCATCGTCGTTCTTCACCGTGCTGCGTCCGGGCAGGGGTTTGCAGGCCAGGCCGAGGGTGCGCAAGCCGCGGGCACTGAAGGCGGCATGCTGTTCGTGGATGCGTGATACCTGCTCGGCCAGCGGGTGTATCTCGCCGCTGGGCAAGGCCGCCGTGCTGCAGGCCTCCAGCACCTGCGTCAGATCGCCCTTGGTGATGAGCAGCGGCTCGCCGTCCACGTTGGCCAGCACGCTCAGGCGCTTGCGCGTGAAGTCGTAGGGCAGTTCGTCCAGGCGCAGCACATCGGCTGCCAGTGGCTGAGCGGCGGCGGTAATGGCACTATCGATCGGGTTGCGGTAGCCGGTCTGGAAGGCGGCGTTGATGGCCGCCAGGCGCAGGGTCAGCTCACTGGGCGTGCCATGGATGTCCAGGGCACCGTGCAACTGCACGGTGCCTTCGGTCAGGGTGCCGGTCTTGTCGGCGCAGAGGACGTCCATGCTGCCGAAGTTTTCGATCGCCACCAGGCGTTTGACGATGACCTTCTGCGCGGCCATGCGCCGCGCGCCGCTGGCCAGGTTCACGCTGATGATGGCGGGCAGCAGTTCCGGCGTCAGGCCGACGGCCAGCGCCAGCGCAAACAGGAAAGAGTCCAGCACCGGCCGCTGCAGGAAGACGTTGAAGGCGAAGATCAGCATCACCAGTACCAGCGTGATGCGGATCAGCAGGTTGCCGAAGGAACGTACCCCGCGCTCGAAATCGGTTTCTTCCGGCTGGATGCGCAGGCGCTGCGCAATGGCGCCGAACTGGGTGGCGTTGCCGGTGCGCATGACCAGCGCACGCCCCGTGCCGCTCACCACATGCGTGCCCATGAACAGCGCATTGCTGCGGCGCGCCAGCGGTGTATCGGCCGGCAGCTCGCCCACGTTTTTTTCCACTGGAAAGGTCTCGCCGGTCAGCGTGGCTTCGTTGGTGAAAAGGTCACGTTCTTCCAGCAGCCGGCAGTCGGCTGGCACGCTGGCGCCGGCCGAGAGCAGCACCACGTCGCCGGGCACCACCTGCGCCACGGGCACGGTGATCGCCTGGCCGTTGCGCAGTACCTCGGCGCGCACTTCCACCATCTGCTGCAGGCGTGCCACGGCGCTGGCAGCGCGGTATTCCTGCCAGAAGCCGAGCAGGCTGCTGGTGCCAACAATGGCGAGGATGATGACGCCGTCGGTGGCGTCGCGCATGGCAAATGACAGCAGCGCCGCGGCGATCAGGATCAGCACGATGGGTGAACCAAGCTGGCGCAGCAGCAGGGCCAGCACGGTCTGGGCCTGCCGGCCCTGCAGCAGGTTGGGGCCGTGGCGCTACAAGCGCGCGGCAGCTTCACGGCTGCTCAGGCCCTCCGCGCTGCTCTCCTGCGTGCGCAGGGCATCGGTCAGGCTGGACGCCCACCAGGGCGGGCTGTTCTCGGGGCTGACAGGCATCGGCCATCCTTTCGCTGCACTTGGGGGCTGCGTGCGGCGATATTACCGCCGTGTGTCTGCCGGACAGAAGGCGCTGGCGGTCCGGGCTTTACGCTTCTACTTGTCTCGACCTTGACCTGCATCAACAAATTTCAGGTCTCGCTGTCTATTCTGAGTTTTTCCGGTGCCCGCGGCTCTCGGATTCTCGGCATCGGCCCACCACTCAATTTCAAAGAGGAGGCAGACATGCAAGCTGACAAGAACAAATTGCTCTGGATGTACGAGAAGATGGTCGAGATCCGGCACTACGAGGAGACCATGGCCAATGTCTACCTCGAAGGCAAGCTGCCGCCGGCCATCCAGAAGGGCCTGGCCTTCGACATCGGTTCCGGCCCGGTACCGGGCGAGATGCACCTGGCGGCCGGTCAGGAACCGGTGGCGGTGGGCATCTGCGCCCATCTCAAACAGGAGGACACGGTGGTCGGCACGCACCGGCCGCACCACTTCGCCATTGCCAAGGGCGTGCCGCTGAACGCGATGACGGCCGAGATGTTCGGCAAGGCCAGCGGTCTGGGCAAAGGCAAGGGCGGCCACATGCACCTGTTCGACCCGGTGCACAAGTTCAGTTGCAGCGGCATCATCGGCGCCAGCCTGCCACCGGCCTGCGGCGCCGGCCTGGCCGCCAAGAAGATGGGCAAGGACTGGGTGGCGGTGGCCTTCTTTGGTGAAGGTGCGGCCAACCAGGGTTCGGTGCACGAGTCGCTGAATCTGGCGGCGCTGTGGAGCCTGCCGGTGATTTTTGTCTGTGAAGACAACAAGTGGGCGATCTCGGTGCCCAAGACCAGCGCCACCTCCATCGACTGGGTGGCCGATCGCGCCCCTGCCTACGGCATGCCTGGCATCAAGGTGGCCCACAACGACGCGCAGGAGGTGTACGCGGCCGTGGCGCCGGCCATCGAACGCGCCCGGCGCGGCCAGGGGCCGAGCCTGATCGAGGTCAAGACCGACCGTTACCTGGGGCACTTCCAGGGCGACCCCGAGGTCTACCGGCCCAAGGACGAGGTGGCCAACCTGCGCAAGAACGACCCGATTCCGAAACTGGCGGCGCAGTTGAAGAACGGCGGCCAGATGACGGACGCGGAGGAGGCCGCCATTGTGGCGCGTGCCAAGCAGCGCGTGGCGGATGCCTTTGCCTTTGCGCGCGAGAGCGCCTATCCGGTCCCGCAGGATGCCCTGCAGGATGTGTTTGCCTGAGCCCGGCGCAACAGAAACGAGGAGCACATCATGAGCACTACCCGCAAACTCACCATGGCACAGGCAATTGCCGAGGGCATCGGCCAGGAAATGGAGCGCGACAAGACGGTCTTCGTCATGGGCGAGGACATCGGCAAGTACGGCGGCATCTTCGGTGCCACCGGCGGCCTGCTCGACAAGTTTGGCCCGGATCGCATCATGGACACGCCGATCTCCGAGACCGCCTTCATCGGCACTGCCACCGGCGCGGCGGCGGCCGGCATGCGGCCGATTGCCGAGCTGATGTTCGTCGACTTCTTCGGCGTCTGCATGGACCAGATCTACAACCACCTGGCCAAGAACACCTACATGGCCGGCGGCCACATCAAGCTGCCGGTGGTGCTGACCACCGCTATCGGCGGCGGCTACAGCGATGCGGCGCAGCACTCGCAGTGCCTGTACGCCACCTTTGCCCACATGCCGGGCCTCAAGGTGGTGGTGCCGTCCAATGCCTACGATGCCAAGGGCCTGATGATCCAGGCCATCCGCGACGACAACCCGGTCATGTTCATGTACCACAAGGGCATCATGGGCCTGCCGTGGATGGCGTTCTACGAGGGCAGCAGCAACGAGGTGCCGGAGGCAGCCTACACCATCCCGTTCGGCCAGGCCAAGGTGGTGCGCGAGGGTGGGGACCTCACCATCGTCACCCTGAGCCAGATGGTGCAGAAGTCGCTGTTGGCCGCTGACGAGTTGGCCAAACAGGGCATCAGTGCCGAAGTGATCGACCTGCGCACCCTGGTGCCGCTGGACCGCAAGGCGGTGCTCAAGTCGGTGGGCAAGACCGGCCGGCTGCTGGTGGCCGACGAGGACTACCTGGGTTTCGGCCTGACTGGTGAGATCGCGGCCATTGTGGCCGAGAACCTGGACACGGTGGCACTGAAGGCGCCGGTCAGGCGGCTGGCGGTACCGAATGTGCCGATTCCCTACAGCCGGCCGCTGGAGCAGTTCGTCATCCCGCAGGTCAAAGGCATTGTGGATGCCGCGCAGGCGCTGATGAAGGGCCGTGTGGCCGAAGGGGTGGCTGCATGACCGAGGTGACGCTGAATGGCGAGGCGTGGCAGGGAGTTGATGCGGCGGTGGAGGCACTGGTCGACAAGTGGCTGGTGAAAGAGGGCGATGCCGTGCAGGCCGGCCAGGTGCTTGCCAATGTGGTGCTGGTGAAGTCCAGCCTGGAGATCGCCGCGCCGGCCAGCGGCCGCATCGTGCAGATCCTGGTGCCGGTTGGCGGCACTTTTGCCCGCGGCAAACCGATTGCCGTGCTGCAGGAGGCCGCGTAGATACCGCCGCCGCAGAACAGGCCTGGAACAGCCGGCAGCTGGCGCAGGCCGTGACGGCGCCGCAATGGCGTGTCTGGACCTATGCCGCACCGACCATCGTGCTCGGCTGTTCGCAGCGCGCGTTGCAGGCACCAGCCCAGCAGAGGCTGGAGGGGCAGGCCGACTTGCTGGTGCGCGAGTCGGGCGGCGGTGCCGTCCTGACCGGTCCCTGGCTGGTCAGTGCCTCGGTTGTCTTGCCGCTGGGGCATCCGTGGCTCGCAGGCGGCTTGCTGCCGAGTTATCGCGCGCTCGGCGAGTTGCATGCGCAGGCACTGCAATCGTTCGGCATCACTGCCCAGGCCGTACCGCCGGACGATGTGAGATCTGGCTGGCACGAACGTGGCTCGGTGGATTGGGCCTGCTTTGGCAGCCTGTCACCGTGGGAGGTGGTGGACGCACAGGGGCGCAAGCTGGTGGGGCTGGCGCAGCGCCGGCGACAGAGCGGCGTGCTGTTGGTAGCCGGAACCCTGGTCATGCCGCCAGACTGGCCGCTGTTGTGCGCTGTGATGGGCCGCCCGCAGGATGCGGCCAGCCTGCATCAGGCGACCGTGTCGTGTGCGGAGTTGAGCGGCCGGCCGCTGTTGCCGCAGGAACTGGCCGCGCACCTGCGGCAGGCCCTGGCGCAGGCGCCGGGACTGGCCGGTTAGATGGCGTATCCGGTTGCCTTTTTGCAAGGGATTACCTCGACCTCGTGCTGGCGTGCCAAGCCGTGGCGTGAAGGTGTGCTCGGGCGTCGATGCCACATGCTATCGTCCAACCATGACCGACATCCTGACCGTGACCATGAATCCCTGTGTCGATGTCTCGACATCGACGGCCAAGGTGGAGCCCGAGCACAAGTTGCGCTGCGAAGCACCGCGGCGTGAGCCTGGCGGTGGCGGCATCAATGTGGCGCGTGTCGTGCACCGCTTGGGCGCGTCCTGTGCCGCGCTGTTTCCGGTCGGCGGTGCCAGTGGCGCCCAGCTGCTGAGCCTGCTGGCGGATGAACAGGTGCCGGCCATGGCGGTTCCGATTGCCGGCGACACGCGCGAAAGCCTGCATGTGCGCGACCGGAGCGCCTCGGAAGATTACCGTTTCGTCATGCCGGGGCCAGAATTGGCGACACACGAGTGGCAGGACTGTCTGCAGCGCCTGAGGGATCTGGCGGTGGCGCCGCGCTATCTGGTGCTCAGCGGCAGTCTGCCGCCTGGTGTGCCGGTCGATTTTTATGCCCGTGTGGTTGACCTGATGCACGAGCGCGGCAGCCGCCTGGTGCTCGACGCTTCCGGGCCGGCACTGGCCGCTGCGCTGCAGGCGGGGGTCTATCTCGTCAAGCCCAGCCTGCGCGAGTTGCGCGAACTCTCGGGCCAAACGCTGGAGAATGAAGCGCAATGGCGTGCCGCAGCGAAGCAGTTGGTGGACTCGGGTCGGGCCGAAGTGGTGGCGCTGTCGCTCGGCAAACAGGGCGCCTTGATGGTGTCGCGGCAGGAGGCGCTGTTTGCTCCGGCCTTGCCGGTGCCGGTGTCGACGACAGTAGGGGCGGGTGACAGCTTTGTGGGTGGCATGGTGCAAGCGTTGGCCGGCGGGGCCGTGTTGCGCGAGGCCTTTGGCCGCGGGGTGGCCGCAGCGTCGGCGGCCTTGCTGGGTTCGGGGACCGGCCTGTGCCAGGCGACCGATGTCGAGCGGCTGAGGCGCGATGTGGTTTTGCAGGCACGCTGAACGTGGTTTTGCACGGGGCGCGAATTGTAACAGTCGCGTGTTTTTTCGATTGAATAAAATACGGGTGTTTTCCGTGTCAATTTTCCGTGTCTGCCTCCTGGCGGTCCAGGAGTGCTAGGCGTATGCAAGAGAACCAGTCCGAATTCATCGATGTGAACCAACTGCGAATAGGCATGTTCGTAGAGCTCGACATCGAATGGATGGCGCACCCCTTTCTCAAGGGCAATTTCAAGATTTCTTCGGAAAAGCAGATCGAGGCCATCTGCAGTCTCGGGCTGGAGCAGGTCCGCTACGTTCCGAGCCGCAGTACACCATCCATTGCGACACTGCTGGAGGTTTCGCCGTCCAAGTACCCGGCCATGAGCGAAGAGGAACTGCTGGCACTGGAGCAGGCCAGGGCAGAAGCCTTGCGTGAACGTCAGCGGCGCTCAGACCAGATTGCCGACCAGCGGCGAGGACTGCGTGCCTGCGAGCGGCGTTTTGCCGAGGCGGTCCGCTGCTACCGCCACATAGTTGACAAGGTCATGAGCCAACCTAAGGATGTCGCACAGCAATGCCGCGATCTGATCCAGAAGTACGTTGCCGAGATCTGCTGCGAGGGCGACATTGCCATCCGCCTTCTTTCGGAGGGTATCGGCGATCGCACTGCCATGCATCCGGTGAACGTCACCATCCTGTCGCTGCTGCTGGGCAAGGCGATGGGGCTGTCGCAAAAAGACATGGTCGATCTCGGTGTGGCAGCTTTTTTGCATGACATCGGCAAGTTGCAACTGCCCGAGCGCGTTCGCTGGTTTGAGGAAAACTTCACCACGGCCGAGTACAAGCTGTTTCAGGAGCACGTGGCCGAAGGCGTCCAACTGGCCAGACGCATGGAGCTCCCGGCGGGCATCATGCTGGCCATCGCGCAACACCATGAGATGGTCGATGGCAGCGGGTTTCCCTCCCGCTGCAAAGGTGACGTTCAGCCTCTGCCATCAAAGATACTGGCCCTGGTCAACCGCTACGATGACCTGTGCAATCCCGGCTGGCCCGCCACAGGGATGACGCCGCACGAAGCTTTGTCGTTCATCTTTGCACAGTTGAAGCATCGTTACGACGGCGTGGTGCTCAGCGCCTTCATCCGCATGATGGGGGTCTACCCGCCCGGCTCGATCATCCAGTTGGTGGATGGCCGCTATGCCTTGGTGGTGTCGGTGAACTCCTCGCGTCCGCTGAAGCCGCGCGTGATCGTGCATGATTCCGCCATTCCCCAGCATGAGGCTTTGATCCTTGACCTGGAGCGGGCACCGGAGGTCGGCATCCGGCGGAGTATGAAGCCTGCCAGCTTGCCCAACGAGGCGCAGGACTATCTGATGCCACGCCAACGCATCGCTTACTTCTTTGAGCAAGCCGGGTCTGCCGCAGACCTGCAGCAGCCGGCGTGATGCCACCACCCACGCCTGCTGGCATGGGTGGTGAGTGTCATCAGATGACGCGCTCAGCCCGCAGTTGGGCGATCTGCTCGTCGTTGTAGCCCATTTGCGCCATCACTTCAACCGTGTGCTCTCCCAGCAGCGGCGAGCGGGTGACGTCCGTGGGACTGTCCGACAATTTGATGGGATTGCCCACGGTGAGGTACTTGCCGCGCGTGGGGTGCTCCACCTCCACCACCGTGCCCGTCGCCCGCAACGACTCGTCCTCGGCGATTTCCTTCATGGAGAGGATGGGGCCGCAGGGAATATCGAATTTGTTGAGGATGTCCATCGCCTCGAACTTGGTCTTGGTCTTGGTCCATTCCTCGATGCGGTCGAAGATCATCTTCAGGTGCGGCAAGCGCGCCGTTGGCGTGGCAAAGTGCGGGTCGGTGATCCAGCCTTCCTCGTCGATGACCTTGCAGATGGCGGGCCACACCGCCGCCTGCGTGATGAAGTAGATGTAGGCGTTGGGGTCCTTTTGCCAGCCCTTGCACTTGAGGATCGAGCCCGGCTGGCCGCCCCCGGACGAATTGCCGGCGCGCGGTACCGCTTCGCCGAAGCCGATCTCCGGGTACTGCGGATATTCCTTCAGTTCACCGGTGCGTTCCAGTCGCTGCTGATCGCGCAACTTGACGCGGCACAGGTTCAAGACGGCGTCCTGCATGGCCGCCAGCACCTTCTGGCCGCGGCCGGTCTTCTCGCGCTGGAACAGGGCCGTGACGATGCCCAGGGCCAGGTGCAGGCCGGTGCCGCTGTCGCCGATCTGGGCACCGGTGACCATCGGCGGGCCGTCGTCGAAGCCGGTGGTGGAGGCCGCACCGCCAGCACACTGGGCAACGTTCTCATAGACCTTGCAGTCCACATAAGGGCCGGGGCCGAAACCTTTGACGGAGGCCAGAATGATGCGCGGATTGATCTCCTGGATGCGTTCCCAGCTGAAGCCCATGCGGTCCAGCGCGCCGGGGGCAAAGTTCTCGACCATCACGTCGCACTGCTTGATCAGCGTAACCAGGACTTCCTTGCCTTTCGGATTCTTGGTGTCCAGCGTGATGGAACGCTTGTTGTGGTTCAGCATGGTGAAGTACAGGCTGTCCGCGTCGGGAATGTCCCGCAACTGACCGCGGGTCGCGTCACCCTCACCGGCCTTTTCCACCTTGATCACATCCGCCCCGAACCACGCCAGCAACTGCGTGCAGGTGGGACCCGACTGCACGTGTGTGAAGTCGAGGATGCGAACTCCTTCGAGTGCCTTGCTCATTAACGATCTCCTGGTTTCAATGATAAAAATCTTTTATGAATGGACCGGACGGGTCTTGTATATGACTTGCATTTTATAGAGTTTGCTTTCGTTGAAGCATTGTCGTTTTTTATGCGGCACAGGGTGGCCGCTGATACATGCGCCAGGGCCGCCAAGCCTGCGGCAGAGGGCATGCCCGGAGCCGCTCTGTTGTCAAAAAAAAACGGCGCCCGCAGGCGCCGTTTTTTTCATCAGAAAGGACTGGTTCAGACAGCTTTCTTTGCGTGCATGGCCGCGATCTGGTCTTTGCTGTAACCCAGCTCGGCCAGCACTTCGTCGGTGTGTTCACCCAGCAGCGGGGAGGCCTTGATCTCGGGCTTGAGATCGGAGAACTTGATCGGGCTGCCGATGGTCCAGTAGCTGCCGCGCACCTTGTGCGGCACTTCCACGATGGAGCCGCTCTTGCGCAGCGACTCGTCACGCAGCAGTTCCTTCATGGACAGCACCGGGGCGCAAGGAATGTCGAACTTGCGGAAGATGTCGACCGCTTCGAACTTGGTCTTGTCCTTGATGAAGTCTTCGATGGTGGCGAAGATGTCCATGATGTGCGGCTGGCGACCCTTGGGCGTGTTGTAGGCCGGATCGGTCTTCCACTCGGGTTTGCCCAGCGCGTCGCAGATCGGCTCCCAGGCGTGGCCCTGCACCGTGAAATAGATGTAGGCATTGGGGTCGGTTTCCCAGCCCTTGCACTTCAGGATCCAGCCCGGCTGGCCGCCACCGCCGGCATTGCCGCCGCGCGGCGTCACCTTGTCCTTGAATGCCTCCATCTCATGCGGGTACTGGGGATACTCTTCCAGGTAGCCGACCTTCTCCAGGCGCTGCTGGTCGCGCATTTTCACGCGGCACAGGTTGAGCACGGCGTCCTGCATGGCCACGGCCACCTTCTGGCCCTTGCCGGTCTGCTGGCGGCCGATGATGGCGGTCAGAATGCCGATGGCCAGGTGCATGCCGGTGTTGGTGTCACCCAGGGCCGCAGCGGAAATCGTGGGCTCGGAGTTCTCGCCTTTCCACCAGCCGGTGGTCGAGGCGGCGCCGCCGGCGCACTGGGCCACGTTTTCGTAGACCTTCAGGTCTTCGTAGTGGTGGCCTTCGCTGAAGCCCTTCACCGAAGCCAGGATCATCTTGGGGTTGAGCTTCTGGATGTACTCCCAGGTGAAGCCCATGCGGTCCAGCGCGCCGGGACCGAAGTTCTCGACCATCACGTCGGATGTCTTGATCAGCTTCTCCAGCACTTCCTTGCCTTCGGCGGTCTTGGTGTCCAGGGTCAGGCCGCGCTTGTTGCTGTTGAGCATGGTGAAGTACAGCGCGTCGGCATCGGGGATGTCGCGCAGCTGGCTGCGGGTGACGTCGCCGGAACCGGGGCGCTCGACCTTGATCACGTCAGCGCCGAACCAGGCCAGCAGCTGGGTGCAGGCCGGGCCGGCTTGCACGTGCGTGAAGTCGATGATCTTGATGCCGCTAAGCGGTTTGTTTCCAGACATGTTCATATCTCCTTGTGGGTTGCTCGAGTGAAATTACTTCTTCTTCGCCGCGCTGGTCGGGTTCAGACTGGTGATGCGGCCACTTTCAGTACCAGCGCCTTCGTCGATGACGGCGTTGATCAGGGTGGGCTTGCGCGACTTGATGGCTTCTTCCATGGCGCGGCGCAGCTCAGCCGGGGTGGTGGCCTGCACGCCGACGCCGCCGAAGGCTTCCATCAGCTTGTCGTAGCGCGCGCCCTTGACGAACACCAGGGGCGAGGGATCGCTGGAGCCGCCGCGCGGCAGCTCGTCACCGCGGTAGACACCGTTGTTGTTCATGATCACGATGCAGACCGGCAGGTTGTAGCGGCAGATGGTTTCGACTTCCATGCCGCTGAAACCGAAGGCGCTGTCACCTTCGATGGCGATGACCGGCTGGCCCGATTCGACGGCTGCTGCCACGGCAAAGCCCATGCCGATGCCCATCACGCCCCAGGTGCCGACGTCCAGACGCTTGCGCGGCTTGTACATGTCGACGATGGAGCGGGTGAAGTCCAGCGCATTGGCGCCTTCGTTGACCAGCATGGCATCCGGGTTGGCCTTGATGATGTCGCGCACCACGTT
>MGPC01000008.1 GCA_001797315.1 Curvibacter sp. GWA2_64_110 | reverse complement strand
CTGCTGCTCGGGGTTGTGGAAGGTCTCGGCCTTGCGCTTGGAAAAGCCCAGGAACAGGGCAATGAACAGGCCGGTGAGCAGCAGCCAGCGCGAAGGCGGTATGCCGACGGCCGAGGTGCCGGCCAGCAGGCGCAGCATGAAGCCGGTGGCGATGATGGACACGTCCACCACCGGCACGTGCTTGAGCCGCCAGGAATAGGCCAGGTTGAGCGCGACATAGAGTGCCAGCAACAGCAGCAGCACGCGGTTGTCAAAAGCGAAAGCCACGCCAGCCAGACCCAGCAGGGCGGCCAGGGCGAGGGCGGCCGGCACGCCGACGGCGCCGCTGGCCAGCGGCCGGTGGCGTTTGTCCGGGTGCAGCGCGTCACTGGCGCGGTCGCGCCAGTCGTTGAGGATGTAGACCAGGCTGGACATGCAGCAGAAGGCGGCAAAGGCCAGCGCGGCGCGCAGCACCAGCGGCCCCTCGTGCCAGGCATGGCCAAATAGCAGGCCGGCGAAGACAAAGACGTTTTTGAGCCACTGGTGGGGCCGCATCAGGACGAGCAGTTGGCGAAGGGTGTTCATGACGTCAGTCCCGACCGGTCTGCGGCCCGTGCTTGTAGAAGAAGGTCAGCACCGTCCAGACCCCCCAACTGGTCAGCAAGGTGATGGGCAAGGCCCACAGCGCATCGCTGAGCCAGTGCGCCCCGACCGACATGCGCGCCACGCTGACCAGCGCGCCAGCCAACAGGCCGGTGGCAATCCAGCGCCCGCGGCGGCGCGGGTCGAGCAGCATGAGCGAGGCGAAGAAGAAGCCGCACGCCACGTGGCCACTGACGAAGGCGCAGTTGTCGCTGCACTGGTCGGCCTGTACCAGTGCGGGGGTGAACTGGCGCTCGCCGCCGAACTCGACCACGTCGAAAGGGCGTGCCCGCAGGGTGTGTTCCTTCACCGCCCAGGTGACGAAACCGGGGCCGAGCAACAGCGAAATGCCGACGAAGGCCAGGGCGATGCCGGTGCGGCGCCAGCGGCGCAACAGGCTGACGACGATCCATGCCGCGATGCACAGCAGCGCCACCGTACGGAACAGATCCGGCAGGTATTCGTTGACGAGCTCGACCCACTTCCACTGCGCCGGGTTGATCGGCGGGGCCGGCTGCAGGAAATAGGCTGCCACGGCAATGTCGAGCTGCGGCCACAGAACGGGCAGCATGGACACGGCCAGCGAGCTGCCGAGCAGGAGCAGAAAGACGGTGCGGGATGGGAGTGGCGGCTTGGACATGGATAAGCGCCCGATTGTACGGACGCTATGAAGGCCGATCGGCGGTTTCAGGAAGCCGATGGGGCATCCAGGGCGATGCGGGCGAGCAGGTCGGTCACGCGCGGGTCCTCCCCGATGGCGCCCTGCAACTGCCAGGCAATGCCGGGGTGGCGGGTTTGCAACTCCGCCACCAGACGCGGCAGGTCTTCGCGCGCATGCTTGCCGACGCCCAGGAACATCGGCACGACGGTGATGGCGGACACGCCCGCAGCCACGAGTCCGGCGGCGCAGGCCGGTAAATCCGGGCTGCTGAGTTCAAGGTAGGCGCAACGCACCAGGGCTTGCGCGTCGAGCTGGCGCACGCGCGCAGCGACCGCCTCCATCGGCAGGTGCCATTGCGGGTCGCGCGAGCCGTGGGCGAACAGGATGATGCCGCGCTGCGGGGCTGCCGAAGTAACCATGCGTCTACCTCCGTAGCACCAGCCAGCTGAAGGCGCCCAGCGACAGCAACGAATAGAGCATGCCCGGTAGCGCGGCCGTCAGCCAGGGCTGCCAGTGCCGCAGTTCGCCGACGTAACCGAACACGTTGTTGAGGAAGAAGAAGCTGATGCCGGCCATGACGCCGCCGAACACGTAGACCGAGATACCTTCGTTACGGAAGTGCAGGTAGGCAAAGGGCAGGGCCAGCACCACCATGACCAGGCAGCTCAGGGGGTAGAACACCTTCTTCCAGAACTCGATCTCGTAGCGCTCGGCCGACTGGTTGTTGGCATTGAGGTGGCGGATGTACTGGAACAGGTCAAGCGTGCTCATGCGGTCGGGCCGCAGCACGGCGGCAGACACCATTTCGGAGGTGATCTGGGTCGGCCAGCGGAAGTTCGCAATCCGCGTGCGCTCGATACGCGAGGCTTCGGTGCCGCGCGAGGTGAATTCGATGCGTTCGGCCTGCTCGAGCTGCCAGGCTTCATCGCTCTCGAACTGTGCGGTGGGAGCGCGGGTCATGGACACCAGGAGCCCCTTGTTGTCGAATTCGAAGACGCGCACGCCGCGCATGCCGCCGTCGGACGCCAGGGCGTTGACGTTGACGGCGAACTGGCCGTAGGCCTGTTTTTCGCGCAGCCAGGCACCGGTCTGGCCGACCGTGATGTTGCCCTGGTAACGTGCCTTGAGCAACTGGGCGGTACGGTCGGCCCAGGGCGCCAGGAAGTCGCCAATGACAAACGTCAGGACGACGAAAACGACGCCCACGGTCATCAGGGTGCGCAGGGCACGCCAGGGCTCCAGGCCGCTGGTGCGCAGGATGGTGAACTCCGAGCTCTGCGCCATGCGGGTCATGACATAGATGGTGCCGATCAGCACCGTGATCGGCAACAACTCGTACAGGTGGTTGGGAACCTGCAGCGCCACATAACTCAGGGCCTGCGGCAGCTGGTAGCCGGCGCCGACACCGGGACGGCCGATGGACGGCAACTGGTCGACGAAGTCGAAGAAGCTGAACAGCGCGAGAAAGGCCAGCGTGACGAAGGTCACGGCGGTCAACACCTCGGCGTGCAGAAGGCGGCGGATGGTTTTCATGCGGCCGCCTTGTCCCGGGCTGCGGCCCGGCTGGCCAGCAGGCGGCGCCAGCTCCAGTTGTGGTGCCGCGCGGCCAGCCACAGCAGGGAAGCAGCCAGCACGCCACCATGCAGCAACACCATGAAGGGCAGAAAGCCGATCTTGTTGGTGCTGATCCAGGCCTGGCCGAGATTGAGCAGGTTCAGGTAGACCTGAAACAGCAACAGCGAGAACACCAGGTTGCCCGATCGTCCCAGGCGCGGGTTGACGCGCGAGGTTGCCACCGCCACGATCATCAGGTTCAGCGCCGCCAGGGCAAAGCCCATGCGCCAGGCGATTTCGCCCAGGTGGTGCGGCGTCGGCTGACGCATGAGCTCCAGCGTGGAGATCGTGTTGAGCGGAATCTCGGCCTGGCCGCCCAGCTGGTCCTGCGTCACCTGAATGCTGTAGCGCTCGAACTCACTGAGCTTGAAGTCCGACTTGCCGACGCTGTTTTCCAGGCGCTGGCCGTTGCCCAGGACGAGGAAGCGCTCCTCGCCGATCAGTTCGATGCGGCCGCTACGCGCCGAGGTCACGGTTTCCTTGCCTTTTTCGATGGTGGCAATGAACACGTTGCTGGCCGAATGCTGGCTCAGCAGGCTTTTCTCGACAAAAAACACACGGGTACCGCCGGCCGACTCCTGGAACTGGCCTGGCTGCACACGGTCCAGGTCGCCACGGTTCTCGTAGTGGGCACGCATGTCCTCGACCTGCTTGTTCGACCAGGGCAGCACGAACAGCGCCAGCGTGGCCACCGCCAGCAGGATCGGCCAGGCAAAGCGCAGCAGCGGCGCCAGCAGGTCCCCAAGCCCGACGCCGCTGGAAAACCAGATCACCATTTCGCTGTCGCGGTACAGGCGCGACAGGGTGCCGACCGTGGCCACGAACAGGCCCATGGTCATGATGTTGGGCAGAAAAGCCAGCACGTTGTAGCCCATCACCAGCATCACATCGGACGGATTGAAGCTGCCGCGCGAGGCCTGGCCCAGTGTGCGGATCAGCGTCATGGTCATGACCACCGTCACCAGGACGATCAGCGTGGCGCCGAAACTGCGCGCCAGCTCCTTGCGGATGGAGGAATGGAATAACATTGGTCAGAAGGAAAACCGCAATTATGAACTTTGAACTGAAGTCCCTCGACCTCGCTGCGGCGGCGGCCTTGCCATGCGATGCGCTGGTGGTGCTGGTGCCCGCCGGTTTCAAGCCCGGCAAGGATGCCTTGTCGGCCCTGGTGGCCCAGGCGCTCAAGGCTGGTGACCTGGAAAGCAAGCCCGGCAAGCTGCTGCCCCTGTACCGGCCGGCGCAGGCCAAGTGCAGCCGGGTCGTGCTGGTGGGCGCCGGCGACGGTTCCGCCAAACAGGTGCGCCAGGCCGTGACGGCGGCCGTGGGCACCCTGCGTGCCGGTACGCAGGGCGTGAAGAAGCTGGCCCTGTGTTTTGCCGCTCCCGCCAGCAGCGGCGCGGTGCGCGCTGCCGTGACCGCGGTGGCCGATGCCAGCTACGTCTACACCACCACCAAGTCCAAGCCCGAGGGCCGTACCCTCGCCCGTGTCATCGTCGGTCTGCCGCTGGCGGCGGCCGGCAAGGCTGAGTTTGCGCAGGCTGTGGCGACCGTGGCCGGCATCGAGATGGCCAAGGAATGGGCCAACCGGCCGGGCAACCACGCCACTCCGACGCTGCTGGCGCAAGCCGCCCGGTCGTTATCGCGCCTGCCCAAGATCAGCTGCCAGGTACTGGGACCGCGTGAAGTGGCCAAGTTGGGCATGGGTTCCTTCATGGCCGTGGCCCAGGGTTCCGAACAGCCGCTGCGCTTCATCGTGCTGCAGTACAACGGGGCGGCCAAGGCGCAGGCGCCGACGGTGCTGGTGGGCAAGGGCATTTCTTTCGACAGCGGCGGCATTTCCATGAAGCCGGCCGCCGAGATGGACGAGATGAAATTCGACATGGCGGGCGCGGCGAGCGTGCTGGGCGTGTTCCGGGCCCTGGGCGAACTCAAGCCGGCGCTCAACGTGGTGGGCCTGATTCCGAGCTGCGAGAACATGCCCGACGGCCGCGCCATCAAGCCTGGCGACGTGGTGACGAGCATGAGCGGCCAGACCATCGAGATCCTCAACACCGATGCCGAAGGCCGGCTGATCCTGTGCGACGCGCTGACCTATGCCGAGCGCTTCAAGCCGCGCGCCGTGGTGGACATTGCCACGCTCACCGGCGCCTGCATGATCGCCCTGGGCAGCGTGCGCAGCGGCCTGTTTGCCTCCACCGACGAGTTGGCCAACCAGCTGATGGCCGCCGGCGAAGCGGCGCAGGACCTGTGCTGGCGCCTGCCGCTCGATGACGACTACGCCGACGGCCTGAAGACCAACTTTGCCGATGTGGCCAACGTCGGCGGCCGTGCCGGCGGCGCCATCACGGCGGCCAAGTTCCTGCAGCGTTTTGCCGGCAAGTACCCCTGGGCCCACCTGGACATTGCCGGCTCGGCCTGGAAGAGCGGCGCAGCCAAGGGTGCCACCGGGCGCCCGGTGGGCCTGCTGCTGGACTTCCTGCTGACCAGCCATGGGGCCAAGCCGACGGCGACCAAGACCCGCCAGCGCAGCCGGACCGCCTGATGGGCCTGACGCCATGACCGAGGTTGCCTTCCATTTCAATGCGCCCGACAAGCTGGCTTATGCCTGCCGGCTGCTGCGCAAGGCCGTGGGCAGCGGGGCGCGTGTGGTGGTGACGGCGCCGGCCGATGTGCTGGCGCGCCTCAACAGTCTGCTGTGGACCTTCTCCCAGCTCGATTTCATCCCGCACGCCACGGCCAGCGACCCGGCCCATGTGCAGGCCGCCTCGCCGGTGATGCTTGCTGAATCGCTGGCCGGGCTGCCGCACCAGCAGGTGCTGCTCAATCTGGGTGATCAGGTGCCGGCCGGTTTCGAGCAGTTCGAGCGCCTGATCGAGGTCGTGAGCCTGGACGACGAAGACCGCCAGCTGGCGCGCGGCCGCTGGAAACATTACGCCGACGGTGGCCATACCATCGTCCGCCACGACCTGGCCCTGAAAGGCGCGCACTGATGTCCACCTCCCAGAAGAACCTGCCGCGTTTCCTGCCGACCCTGACCGAGGTGGTGCAGCCGGGCGATGCCGCTGCGTTCGCAACGGCCGGCACTGACGCGGCAGGCCCCATGCCGTCTGCAGAGGAACTCGTTGAACGGGTGATGCAGCGACTGACGCCGACGCTGGAAATCCGCTTGCGCGAGGTCGTGACGGCCCTGGTGCAGGAGCAGATGAGCGCGCTGGAGCCCTATCTCTGGCAGGAAGTTGATCAGGCCTTGCGTCAGCAGGTGTCGGCGGCGGTGGCGCAGGAACTTGATGCGCTGGCGCGACGCTGAGCGCCACGAAATACCCACAGACTGCCGGTTTGCTGGCGCCAGCGGGGAAGAATTGCGTTAATGTCACGCTTGGTTCCGATTTTTGTTTCGATTCCCGGTTTTCTCTTACATCACTTGGAGGAGTTCATGCACGTCAAGCACCTTACTTCGGCCCTGACTCTGGTGGCCGCCGTTCTTCTGACCGCCTGCGGCCAGAAAGAGGAGGCCGCAGCACCCGCAGCGGCACCGGCGCCAGCCGCCGACCCCGTGGTCAAGATCGGCCACGTGGCCCCGATGAGCGGTGCCATCGCCCACCTGGGCAAGGACAACGAATTCGGTGCCCGCATGGCGATCGAGGAGCTCAATGCGGCCGGCGTGACGATCGACGGCAAGAAGGTCAAGCTGGAGCTGGTGGCCGAGGACGATGCTGCCGATCCCAAGCAGGGCACGGCCGTGGCGCAAAAGCTGGTGGATGCCAAGGTCGCCGGCGTCATCGGTCACCTGAATTCCGGCACCACCATCCCGGCCTCCAAGCTCTACAGCGATGCCGGCATTGCGCAGATTTCCCCCTCTGCCACCAATCCGAAGTACACCCGCCAGGGCTTCAAGACCACCTTCCGCGTGGTGGCGGATGACGTGCACCTGGGCAGCACGCTGGGCAAGTACGCCGTCGACACCCTCAAGGCCAAGAACGTGGCCGTGATCGACGACCGCACCGCCTATGGCCAGGGCGTGGCCGAGGAGTTCACCAAGGCGGCCGAGGCGGCCGGCGCCAAGATCGTGGCCAAGGAATTCACCACCGACAAGGCGACCGACTTCAATGCCATCCTGACCAGCATCAAGGGCAAGAAGCCCGATGTGGTGTTCTTCGGCGGCATGGACGCCGTGGCCGGCCCCATGCTCAAGCAGATGAAGTCGCTGGGCATCAAGGCCAAGTTCATGGGCGGCGACGGCGCCTGCACGGCCGAAATGCCCAAGCTCGCCGGTGACGCGATCGGCGAGGAGCAGGTGTTCTGCGCCGAGGCCGGTGGTGTCGAGGGCGAGGCCAAGGTCGGCATGGACGAGTTCCGCGCCAAGTTCAAGGCCAAGTTCAACGAGGATGTGAAGCTCTACGCGCCCTACGTGTACGACGCGACCAAGGTGCTGGTGGCCGCCATGGTCAAGGCCAATTCGGCCGATCCGGCCAAGTATCTGCCGGTGCTGGCCGCCACGGCCGACTACAAGGGCGTGACCGGGCCGATCAGCTTCGACGAGAAGGGCGATATCAAGAACGGCGCTCTGACCCTGTACACCTACAAGGGTGGCCAGCGCGTCCAGCTCGCCGTGATCCGCTGAGCTTCGCTCGGCCAGACCCAGAAGGGCCCTCGGGTCCTTCTTTTTTGTGCTTTTGCCGCGACTTCCCCTGAAAGTCCATTCCGTCTCGGTTAGAATAGCGGGCTTCCGGAGAGGTGGATGAGCGGTTTAAGTCACACGCCTGGAAAGCGTGCGTGGGGTAAAACTCACCGCGGGTTCGAATCCCGCCCTCTCCGCCAAAAAAGAAAACCCTCGCAAGCAATTGCGGGGGTTTTGTTTTTTGCGGGTCTGGACGGGTGAGAAACCGCGCCCGGGTTTGGTCAGAAACAGTCCGGGGGACTGTTTCTGGACGCGCGTAGCGCGGGGGCGCAGCCCCGAGAAATTCGCGTCAGACGAATTTCGAGTAATCCCGCCCGGATTCGCTCTGAAGCGCCATCAGGCCTTGCTTTGTTTCACCAACGCCATGGCCGAACCGATCAGCGCCGAGACTTCGCTCATATTGCCCGGCACGATCAACGTGGTCGTGGCATCGGCGGCCACCTTGCCGTAGGCCTCGACCGCTTTTTCCGCCACCTTGAGTTGCACCGCCTGCTCGCCGCCGGGCTGGCGGATGGCCGCGGCCACGCGCTCGATGGCTTCGGCGGTGGCGGAGGCCACGGCCTTGATGGCTTCGGCCTCGCCCTGCGCCTGATTGATGGCGGCCTGTTTCTCACCTTCCGAACGAGCGATGAAGGCTTCGCGTTCACCGGTGGCGATGTTGATCTGCTCCTGGCGGCGGCCCTCCGAGGCGGCAATCAGGGCGCGCTTTTCGCGTTCGGCCGTGATCTGCGCCTGCATGGCATGCAGGATTTCCTTCGGCGGCGTCAGGTCCTTGATCTCGTAGCGCAGCACCTTGACGCCCCAGTTGAGCGCGGCTTCGTCGATGGCCTGGACCACCTGGGCATTGATGATGTCGCGCTCTTCGAAGGTCTTGTCGAGTTCGAGCTTGCCGATCACGCTGCGCAGCGAGGTCTGGGCCAGTTGGGTGATGGCGATGATGAAGTTGGACGAGCCATAGCTGGCACGCATGGCATCTGTCACCTGGAAATAAAGAATGCCGTCGACTTGCAGCTGCGTGTTGTCACGCGTGATGCAGACCTGGCTGGGAATGTCGAGCGGGATCTCCTTCAAGACGTGCTTGTAGGCAACCTTGTCGATGAAGGGCACCAGGATGTTCAGGCCCGGCGTGAGGGTGGCGTGGTATTTGCCCAGCCGCTCCACCACCCAGGCGTGCTGTTGCGGAACGACCTTGATCGAGCGCGTGATGAAGATGACGGCGATGACGAGCAGGAGGATGGCGATTTCCATGGTGGCTTTCTCCGGGAGGTCCGGTCAGGGTTCGAATTTTTCGATGACGAGCTGGCTGCCGCGCACCTCGACGATGCGGTGGGCGCCGGTGGAGGGCAGGGTACCGGCGGCGTGGACTGCCGTCCACTGGGCGCCGCGGTATTTCACGCTGGTGCTGCCGTCGGGCTGCCAGGCGTCGACATGCACGGTCTCGCCGATGTCGAGGTTGACGTCGCGGTTGGCGCTGGCACGCGCAGCGGCGGACGCTGGGCGCAGCAGGTGCCAGGCGATCACGGCCCCACCGCCAATCACGGCCGCCGTGCCGATCTGTACCGCCAGCGCCAGACCGGCATGGGCGGCCAGCGCGGCGGCGGCCAGGCCGATGGCCAGCATCAGCAGGTAGAAGGTGCCGCTCAGCAGTTCGGCGGCCACCACGCAGCCGGTGATCAGCCACCAGACGGTCGATTCAGCCATGGCGCTCCTATCGTGGGATGTGTTGCAATTGCCACATTTTGCGGCAAAAGACGGAGCAGGCCGGGGCGGGAAGGCAATAAGTCCGTACACTTCGCGCCTGTTTTTCTTTTTTTCCGCGCCGGCTGGAGTGTTTTCATGAAATTTCGCTTCCCCATCGTCATCATCGACGAAGACTTCCGCTCCGAAAACACTTCGGGCCTGGGGATTCGCGCGCTGGCGCAGGCCATCGAGGCCGAGGGCTTCGAGGTGCTGGGCGTCACCAGCTACGGCGACCTGAGCCAGTTTGCCCAGCAGCAGAGCCGGGCCAGCGCCTTCATTCTCTCCATTGACGACGAGGAGTTCACGCCCGGCCCCGACCTCGACCCCGCCGTGCTGAACCTGCGTACCTTCATCGAGGAAGTGCGCTTCAAGAACGCCGACGTGCCGCTCTACATCTACGGCGAGACCAAGACCAGCCACCACCTGCCCAACGACATCCTGCGCGAGCTGCATGGCTTCATCCACATGTTCGAGGACACGCCGGAGTTCGTGGCGCGCCACATCATCCGCGAGGCCAAGAGCTACCTGGAAGGCCTGCAACCGCCGTTCTTCAAGGCGCTGCTGGATTACGCCGAAGACGGCTCTTACTCCTGGCACTGCCCGGGCCACTCCGGCGGCGTGGCGTTCCTGAAAAGCCCGGTGGGCCAGATGTACCACCAGTTCTACGGCGAGAACATGCTGCGCGCCGACGTCTGCAACGCGGTGGAGGAACTCGGTCAGCTGCTCGACCACAACGGCGCCATCGGCGAGAGCGAGCGCAATGCCGCGCGCATCTTCAACGCCGACCATTGTTATTTCGTCACCAACGGCACCAGCACCTCCAACAAGATGGTGTGGCACCACACGGTGGCGCCGGGCGACGTGGTGGTGGTGGACCGCAACTGCCACAAGTCGATCCTGCACGCCATCATCATGACGGGGGCGGTGCCGGTCTTCCTCAAGCCCACGCGCAACCATTTCGGCATCATCGGCCCGATCCCGCAAAGCGAGTTCGAGCCGTCGGCGATCCAGGCCAAGATCAAGGCCAACCCGCTGCTCAAGGGCGTGGATGCCAAAAAGGTCAAGCCGCGCATCCTGACGCTGACGCAGTCGACCTACGACGGCGTGCTCTACAACACCGAAACCATCAAGGGCATGCTCGACGGTTATGTCGACAACCTGCATTTCGACGAGGCCTGGCTGCCGCACGCCGCCTTCCACCCGTTCTACGGCGCCTACCACGCCATGGGCAAGAAGCGCGCGCGGCCGAAGAACTCGGTGGTTTATGCCACCCAGTCCATCCACAAGCTGCTGGCCGGTATCAGCCAGGCCAGCCATGTGCTGGTGCAGGACTCGCAGAACACCAAGCTGGACCATCACCTCTTCAACGAGGCCTACCTGATGCACACCAGCACCAGCCCGCAGTACAGCATCATCGCCAGTTGCGACGTGGCCGCGGCCATGATGGAGCCGCCCGGCGGCACCGCGCTGGTGGAGGAAAGCATTGCCGAGTCGCTCAACTTCCGCCGAGCCATGCGCAAGGTGGAAAAGGAATACGGCAAGGACTGGTGGTTCAAGGTCTGGGGGCCGGACAAACTGGTGGCCGAGGGCGTCGGCCGCGCCGAGGAATGGATCATCCGCAGCGACGGCCGCAGCGCCAAGAACGGCAGCAAGTGGCACGGCTTCGGCCAGCTGGCCGACGGCTTCAACATGCTGGACCCGATCAAGGCCACCATTGTCACCCCGGGCCTGAACCTGGACGGCAAGTTCGACAAGACGGGCATCCCGGCGTCGATCGTGACCAAGTACCTGGCCGAGCACGGTGTGGTGGTGGAGAAGACCGGCCTGTACAGCTTTTTCATCATGTTCACCATCGGCATCACCAAGGGCCGCTGGAACACGCTGCTGACGGCGCTGCAGCAGTTCAAGGACGACTACGACAAGAACCAGCCGATGTGGCGCATCATGCCGGAGTTCTGCCAGAAGCACTCACGCTATGAACGCATGGGCCTGCAGGACATGTGCCAGCACATCCACACGCTCTACGCCAAGTACGACATCGCGCGCCTGACGACCGAGATGTACCTGAGCGACCTGACACCGGCCATGAAGCCGAGTGACGCCTACGCCCATATTGCGCACCGCACGACCGAGCGCGTGGAGATCGACAAGCTGGAAGGCCGTGTCACCGTGGGACTGGTGACGCCGTACCCGCCTGGCATTCCGCTCTTGATCCCGGGCGAGGTGTTCAACAAGAAGATCGTCGACTACCTCAAGTTCTCGCGCGAGTTCAACGCCCAGTGCCCGGGTTTTGAGACCGACATTCACGGCCTGGTGGAGGTGGTGGGCGAAGACGGCAAAAAGCACTACTACGCCGACTGCGTCAAGGCCTGAGGAACTGCTGCCCCAATGAAAAACGCCCCGCGATGCGGGGCGTTTTGCTATCTAATTCATAGCTGTTGGCGTAGCCATGACGGCGCGAACGGCTGTTTTTTCATTGAAATCAGGCTTCGACCACGGCCACGGCGTTATGGCTGAAACCACCGTCCACATAGCTGATCTCGGCGGTCACGCCAGAAGCCAGGTCGCTCAGCAGGAAAGCCGCCACGTTACCAACGTCCTCGATGGTCACGTTGCGGCGCAGCGGCGAGCCATTGGCCGCGATGCTGAGCAGCTTGCCGAAGTCCTTGATGCCGCTGGCAGCCAGGGTCTTGATCGGGCCGGCGCTCAGGCCGTTGACGCGGATGCTGCGGCCATCGGGCAGGTGGCCGACGGCTTCAGCCAGGTAACGCACGGAGGCTTCCAGGCTGGCCTTGGCCAGGCCCATGGTGTTGTAGTTCGGAATGGCGCGCACGGCGCCCAGGTAGCTCAGCGTCAGCAGGGCCGACTTGTCGTTGAGGTAGGGCAGGGCCGCCTTGGCCATAGCCGGGAAGCTGTAGGCGCTGATGTCATGCGCAATACGGTAGTTCTCGCGCGACAGGCCGTCCAGGAAGTTGCCGGTGATCGCCTCGCGCGGCGCGAAGCCGATGCTGTGCACGAAGCCGTCGTAGGTGGGCCAGTGCGCCGACAGGTCCTTGAACATGTTCTCGATCTGTGCGTCATCGCCGACGTCGCAGTCGAAGATCAGCTTGGAGTTGAACTCGGCAGCGAATTCGGTGATGCGGTCCTTGAAGCGCTCGCCGACGTAGCTGAAGGCCAGCTCGGCGCCTTCGCGGTGGCAGGCCTGGGCGATGCCGTAGGCGATGGAGCGGTTGCTCAACAAGCCGGTGATCAAAAATTTCTTGCCAGTCAGGAATCCCATAATTTTCTCGGTAAAAAATCTGTGCAGAATTGTCGCATGCGGATTTGCTGTTTTCTGGTTTCCCTTATTTCACTGATTTGTGCCGTGCCGGCCTGGGCCGGTCACGCCTATGCCCAGTTCGGTGACATCAAGTATTCCGCGGGTTTCAACCACTTCGATTATGTCAACCCCGCAGCGCCCAAGGGTGGGGAAATCTCTCTGGTTCCTCCCACAGCGCAGACTCAATATGACAAGTACAACCCGTTTACGCTTAAAGGAACCCCGCCGCCCGGGCTGAGCAGTCTGGTGTTTGAGAGCCTGCTGACCAGCACATTGGACGAGCCGACCACCGCTTACGGCCTGCTGGCGCAGGACGTCACGGTGGCGCCCGACAAGCTCTCGGCCATCTTCACGCTCAACCCGCTGGCCCGCTTTCACAATGGCGAGCCGGTGCTGGCGGCCGATGTCAAGCACTCCTTCGATCAGCTGACCTCGAAAGAGGCCGCGCCGCAATATCGTACCTACTTCGGCGAGATCCGGGGCGTGACGGTGCTGGGCGAGCGGGTGGTGCGCTTTGACTTCCGGCGCGTCAACGCCGAGTTGCCGCTGATTGCCGGCAGCCTGCCGGTGTTCAGCCGCAAGTGGGGCATGGACAACGGCAAGGTCAAGCCGCTGGACCAGATCGTGACCGACACCCCCATCGGCAGCGGCCCGTACCGCATCGGCAAGGTCAACTTCGGCAAGGACATCACGTACGAGCGTGACCCGACCTACTGGGCGCACGACCTCAATGTGCGGCGCGGCCTGTTCAACTTCGACCGCATCACCTACAAGATCTACAAGGACAGCACAGCTAGATTGGAGGCCTTCAAGGCCGGCGAGTTCGATTTCATTCAAGCCTTCATTGCGCGCGAATGGGCCCGGGCTTACAAAGGCAAGGCCTTTGACAAGGGGCAACTTATCAAGCAAGAACTGAAGCACGGTAACGCCAGCGATTTCCAGGGCTTTTTGTTCAATCTGCGGCGAGACAAATTCAAGGACGTGCGGGTACGTGAAGCCATCGAGCTGGCGATGGACTACGAATGGATGAACCGTCAACTGTTCTATAACGCCTATACCCGTGTCAGAGGTTATTTCACGGGCAGCGACTTCGAGGCCAAAGGCAAACCGGGCCCGGAAGAACTGGCCGTATTAGCGCCGCTGCACCGCCAGTTGCCGCCCGAAGTCTTCACCGACGAGGTGCCGTTGCCACCCACGACCAGCCTGGATCAGGCTTCCGGCCATACGCTGCGCGACAACCTGCGCCGCGCGCGCGACCTGCTGACCCAAGCCGGTTGGACCTACCGCGACGGGGCGCTACGCAATGACAAAGATGCGGCCTTTACCATCGAGTTTCTCGACAATCAGGGCACTATGGGACGGGTGGTGACGCCGTATGCCCGAAACCTCCAAAAACTTGGCATTGCGGTAACCTACAAAACGATCGATAGCGCCCTGCTGCAAAAGCGGATGGATGTATTCGATTTCGATCTCATCAGTTATCGTCTCCTCGGTAGCGAGGCACCGGGCACCGAGCTACTTGAACGCTATGGCTCGAAAGCCGCAGATGCCGAAGGGTCGAGCAACTTCATCGGCATCAAGAGCCCGGCGGTCGATGCGCTGCTGGACCAGGTGATCTCGGCCCAGACCCGGCCCCAATTGGTGGCCCGGCTGCGCGCGCTCGACCGCGTGCTGCGCCACGGCCACTACGCCGTGCCGCACTGGTACGGCAGCGTGCACCGGGTGGCCTGGCGCGCCGGGCGCTTTGAGCAGCCGACGGTGACGCCGCGTTATTACCAGCCCGAGGGCTGGGTCACGTCTGTCTGGTGGGCTTCTGCCTCCAACCGGGCGCAGGCTGCCCAAGAGGCCCAAGAAGCGAGGTGAGCATGCTGGCCTACATCCTCAAACGCCTGTTGTTGATGATCCCGACCCTGTTCGGCATCCTGCTGCTGACCTTTGTCGTCATCCAGTTCGTGCCGGGTGGGCCGGTGGAGCAGATGGTGGCGCAACTGCAAGGGCGCGACAGCGGCGGGGAGGGCGCTGCCGCGTCGGGTGCGGGCTACCGCGGCCGCCAGGGCGTGGATGCGGCACGCATTGCCGAAATCCGCGCCTTCTACGGCTTTGACAAGCCGGCGCATGAGCGCTTCTGGCAGATGCTGAAGCAGTACGTCCGCTTCGACCTGGGCAAAAGCTTTTTCTACCCCAAGAGCGTGTGGGAACTGGTGAAGGACAAGCTGCCGGTCTCGATCAGCCTCGGCCTGTGGACCTTCTTCCTGAGTTACCTGATCTCGGTGCCGCTGGGCATCGCCAAGGCGGTGCGCGCCGGCAGCCGCTTCGACACCCTGACCAGCCTGGTGGTGCTGATCGGCTACGCCATTCCGGGTTTCGTGCTCGGTGTGGCGCTGCTGGTGATCTTCGGCGGCCAGCTGCAGTGGTTTCCCTTGCGCGGCCTGACCTCCAGCAACTGGGAAAGTTTGAGCTGGGGTGCCAAGGTGGTGGACTACCTGTGGCACATCACGCTGCCGATCACGGCCAGCGTGCTGGGCGCCTTTGCCGTCACCACCATGCTGACCAAGAACGCCTTCCTGGAGGAAATCCGCAAGCAATACGTGCTGACGGCGCGCGCCAAGGGGCTGACCGAGCGGCGCGTGCTGTGGCGCCATGTGATGCGCAATGCGCTGATCCCCATCGTCACCGGTTTTCCGGCCGCCTTCATCGGCGCCTTCTTCACCGGCTCGCT
>MGPC01000007.1:224918-229618 GCA_001797315.1 Curvibacter sp. GWA2_64_110 | reverse complement strand
GCGAGAGCAGCCAGTTCAGGCGCGCACCGACCAGCAGCACCACGTCGGCTTCCGGCAGCACGAAGGAGCGGGCGGCCGAGGCGCACTGCTCATGAGTATCGGGCAGGATGCCTTTGGCCATGGACATGGGCAGGTAGGGGATGCCGGACTTCTCGACCAGGGTCTTGATGTCGGCATCGGCCTGGGCATAGGCGGCGCCCTTGCCCAGCAGGATCAGGGGTTTCTTGGCGCTCTTGAGCAGGTCCAGCGCGCGCTTGACGGCGTCCGGGGCGGGGATCTGGCGCGGCGCGGGATCGACCACCTTGATCAGCGACGCCTTGCCGGCGGCAGCGTCCATGGCCTGGCCGAACAGCTTGGCGGGCAGGTCCAGGTAGACACCGCCCGGGCGGCCGGAGACAGCGGAACGGATGGCGCGGGCGATGCCCACGCCGATGTCCTCGGCGTTGAGCACGCGGAAGGCGGCCTTGCACAGGGGCTTGGCGATGGCCAGCTGGTCCATCTCCTCGTAGTCGCCCTGCTGCAGGTCGACGATCTCGCGCTCGCTGGAGCCGCTGATCAGGATCATCGGGAAGCAGTTGGTGGTGGCATTGGCCAGCGCGGTCAGACCGTTCAGGAAGCCGGGAGCGGACACCGTCAGGCAGACACCGGGCTTGCCAGTCATGAAGCCGGCGATGGCGGCAGCGTTGCCGGCATTCTGCTCATGGCGGAACGAAATCACGCGCATGCCTTCTTCTTGCATCATGCGGGTCAGGTCCGTGACCGGAATGCCCGGCAGGCCGTAGATGTTGGTGATCCCGTTGAGCTTCAGGGCATCGATGACCAGATGAAAGCCGTCGGTCAGTTCGGGAGATTGTGTGTCGTTTGTCATGATGGAATGTCTCTTTGTTTGACTTCGATAAAAGTTGAACAACGCGGCTGGCTGTATCGGGCGGCTCCAGAAAAATCAGGGGTCCTGAATCAGGACCGCCGACGATGGAATCGGCCGCCTCGCTCGTCTGCCCAGACGGGTTTCTTTCACCGCGAGAGTTATGATAGGAATCGATTTGGCTTATGCCATTGACCCGGGTCAATTTTCTGATTTTTGGGTCACGCCAGCGAGCAAAGTTCACGTACCGTACCTATTTACTTGCGTTTATTGCCTCCATGTCGTCAGTTGAAAGTCATCCGGAAAAAAACATCATTCGGGTTCAGCTCAGGCAGAACGTCGTGCTCAAGGAAATGAGTGAGAGCGCCAGTGCCGAACTGGAGCCCCTGCTGTCGATTGTGGAGTGCCACAAGGGCGATTACCTGCTGCATCAGGGTGTGCACGAGATGGAGCAGTATTTCATCCTCGACGGCATCCTCAAGCGTGTGGTGACCAACCAGCAGGCCAAGGAGATGATCTTGCGCTTCGCTGCCGAGCGGGACATGGAAACGAGTTACGCCGCCTGGTGTCTGAAAACGCCGACGCCGTACAGCATCGTCTCGGTGACCAAGGCGCGTGTAGCCAAGTTGCCGATGCCGCAGTGGATCGCCTTCATGGAGCAGCATCCGGCGGTGAAAAAACCCTTCGAGTACTACGTCATGAACCTGATGAGCGAGATCATGGCGCACACCATCACGCTGCATTTGCTCGATGCGCCGGGACGGGTGCATCGTTTTGTCCGCAAACACCCGGAACTGTTCGACCGCATTCCCAAGAAGGAACTGGCCGCTTACCTGAATCTGTCGGCCGAGACGCTCAGTCGCCTCAAGCAGCGCGGCAAGATATGAAAGAAAAAGCCCTGGCCCTGCGTCAGCAGGGCCAGGGCTCGATGCGCCGGATCTTCAAGTCTTGGAGTAGGTGAAGGTGCGTGATGGCGACATCAGGCGGAGCTTGCTCTCCACGCTGCTGACACCCGTTACTTGCGAGGCGACTTTCTCCACTTCGGTTTTCTCCATCGGGTTGAGAAGGATGCCACTCAGCACGAGGTGGCCGTTGCGCGCCTCAATGGTGATGCTCACCTCCTGAGTCGGTTCGTGGGCCTTGAGCGCTGCGCGGACCCGTGCTCCCAACGTCATGTTGGCCAGCAGCTTGCGCGACTCTTCCGATTCCTGGAATTCCGGACGCGTGGTGAGCTGGCGGATCTGCTCGACACAGCTATGAACCGAGAGCCGGTCGGTGTTGAGTACCAGGTCGTACAGCACCGGGTCGCCCCAGGTGACGCCGAACTGCTGGTGCATGCGGCTGGCGTGCGCATGGTCGCTGCGCCGGATTTCATGTTCGGCGAATTCGCGGTCATCGGTTTCCAGATGGTTCATCAGCCATTCGACACGCTTGCTGAACGAGCGCGTGATGCGTACGCATATCACATGCGGCACCGGGCGCAGCAGGCAAGTGGCTCCCCAGCCGCGCAGAACGACGCCCCCTTTGTTAGCCAGTTCGAACACTTCCTCGGCACTGTAGAGCGCGACGCGCTCGGTGTCGGTGGTGACGCGCTCGATGATGCCGGCCCGGCCCTCGCGCAATCGGTTGATCAAGCTGCTGGAGACATGCATCTTGCCGGCGACATGGTCCACCACCTCGTGGCGCATCACAGCAAGATTCATGCTGGTCGCCAGTTCCATGGCGACGTCCTTGGCGAGTGAGCCCATCTCCTGGGTCATTGCGATAACAGGCATGGTCATCTCCTCTTTCAATCCACGGGCCGCTCAGCGGCGAATTCATCCTGCTTTGGCGGCTTGACCAGCGCAATCAGCTTGGAGATCAGCGGCCACAGCAGCAGTATCAAGGCCAGCGTGGTGATTGTGCCCACCAGCGGGTTGGAGAACATGATCGACATCTCACCCTGCGAGACCAGCATGGCCTGACGGAAGGAGTCTTCCGCTTTGTCGCCCAGCACCAGAGCCAGCACCAGGGGGGCAAGTGGGTAGTCGAGCTTCTTGAACACGTAGCCGACGAGGCCGAACAGCAGCATGAACCAGATGTCGAGCATGGCGTTGTGCACCGTGTAGGCACCGATGGCGCAGATCACGATGATCACTGGCGCGATGATCGAGAAGGGAATGCGCAGGATCGAGGCGAACAGCGGCACGGTGGTGAGCACCACCATCAGGCCGACCAGGTTGCCCAGGTACATGGAGGCGATCAGACCCCAGACGAAGTCCTTCTGCTCGACGAAGAGCAGCGGGCCGGGTTGCAGGCCCCAGATCAGCAGGCCACCCAGCAGCACGGCGGCGGTCGGCGAACCGGGGATGCCCAGGGCCAGCATGGGCAGCAGGGCAGCCGTGCCGGCAGCGTGGGCCGCGGTTTCCGGCGCCACCACGCCTTCGAGTTCACCGGTGCCGAACTTGGAGCCGGTCTTGGACAACTTCTTGGCAATACCGTAGCTCATGAAGGAAGCTGGGGTAGCGCCACCGGGGGTGATGCCCATCCAGATACCGATCAGCGAGGCACGGATCGAAGTGGCCCAGTAGGCGGGCAGCTTCTTCCAGGTCTGCAAGACGACCTTGGGGTCGATCTTGGCACTCTTGCCGGAGAATGCCAAGCCCTCTTCCATGGACAGCAGGATCTCGCCGATACCGAACAGGCCGATCACCGCGATCAGGAAGTCGAAACCGCGCATCAGCTCATGGAAGCCGAAGGTCAGGCGCAACTGGCCGGTCACGGTGTCCATGCCGACCGATGCCAGGGCAAAGCCGATGGTCATGGAGGCGAGGATCTTGAAGGGCGAACCCTTGCCCATGCCCACGAAGCTGCAGAAGGTCAGCAGGTAGACCGAGAAGAACTCGGGCGGGCCGAACTTGAGCGCGAACTTGGCCACCAGCGGCGCCAGGAAGGTGATCATCACCACCGCCACGAAGGCACCGACGAAGGAGGAGGTGAAGGCACCGGTCAGCGCTTCACCGGCGTGCCCCTTCTGGGCCATGGGGTAGCCGTCAAAGGTGGTTGCCACGGACCACGGCTCACCGGGGATGTTGAACAGCACCGAGGTGATGGCGCCGCCGAAGAGGGCCCCCCAGTAGATGCAGGACAGCATGATGATGGCCGAGGTCGGGTTCATGCTGAAGGTCAGCGGCAGCAGGATGGCCACGCCGTTGGCGCCGCCCAAGCCGGGTAGCACGCCGATCAGAACGCCGAGGACGATGCCCACCACCATGAGCAGAAAGTTCATGGGCGTCATCACGACGGCGAAGCCCTGGAACAGTGCGTTGAGTTCTTCCATTTTCTTAAGTCTCCGTAATTTCCTGGCGCTTTTTTCAATAACCCAGGAAGCTGAGCATGTCGTAGGTGCCCTTGTGCAGCGGCACCTTGAACCAGACTTCAAACATCATGAAGAACACGGTGTTGACGGCCAGGGCGATGATGACGCTCTTGAGCCAGCTGTACTTGCCCAGGATGATCATGAAGAGGGCGATATAGATGGCCGAGGCCACGTAGATACCGATGAACTGGATGGCGGCCACGTAGACGGCGGCCGGGACGAGCACCGACAGCACGCGACCCAGCGATTCACGGTCGACGAAGACTTCGGTATTCTTGACTTTGCCGGCCAGGGCTTGATAAAGCACACCGACACCGGAGATCACCAGAATCAGGCCGATGTAGAAGGGGAAATAGCCAGCACCGGGGCCGTCGCTGGTCCATTCGGAGCCCAGCTTGCGGCTGCCATAGATGACGGTGCTGCCCATGATGATTACCAGGATCGCGACGATCGCATCGATGATGTTGGTGGCTACGC
>MGPC01000007.1:0-224911 GCA_001797315.1 Curvibacter sp. GWA2_64_110 | reverse complement strand
AACCACCGCAACCTCATGAAGGAAGCCGGTTTCCTGGCCCCGCTGATGTTGTTTTACTTGGCCAGGAAACCGGCTTCCTTCATGAGGTTGCGGTGGTTGTCTTCAGCGGTAGTGAGCCACTTGCTGAAGTCAGCGCCGGTCATGAAGGTCTGGTTGAAGGCGCCCTTTTCCATGTACTCCTTCCAGTCCGGAGTGGCACGGATCTTCTGCATCAGGTCGATGTAGTACTTCAGCTGGTCGGCGCTGATGCCGGGGGCGGCGAAGATGCCGCGCAGCATGACGTAGTCGGTCGGTACGCCGGCTTCCTTGCAGGTCGGGATGTCGTTCCAGGACTGGGTGTCGGTCACCTTGGCCTTGTAGGGCAGACGGGTGTCGTCGAACACGCACAGGGCGCGCAGCTTGCCGGCGCGCCACTGGGCCACGGCTTCGGCCGGGTTGTTCACGCTGGAGTCGACGTGACCGCCGACCAGTTGCACTGCCACCTCGCCGCCGCCTTTGAAGGGCACGTAGATGAACTTGGTGCCAGTGGCCTTTTCCAGACCAACGGTCAGGATCTGGTCTTCCTGCTTGGAGCCGGTACCGCCCATCTTCATCTTGTTCGGGCCAGCGGCCTTTACTGCGTCGATGTATTCCTTGGCTGTCTTGTACGGCTTTTCGGCATTGACCCACAGCACGAACTGGTCGAGCGCCATCATGGAGACGGGCGTCATTTCCTTCCAGTTGAAGGGAACACCAGTGGCCAGGGGCGTGGTGAACAGGTTGGACAGGGTGATGATGATCTTGTGCGGATCGCCCTTGGCTTCCTTGACCGAGAGGAAGCCCTCGGCGCCGGCACCGCCCGACTTGTTCACGACGATCATGGACTGGTTCATCAGCTTGTGCTTGACGATGATGCCTTGCATCAGTCGGGCCATCTGGTCGGCACCGCCGCCGGTACCGGCCGGAACCACGAACTCGACCGGCTTGGTCGGCTCCCACGCCATGGCTGGCAGCGAGGCGCTCAGCCCGGCCGCAGCGATGACGGTGGCGGCCGCGGCCACTACTCTGGTTTTCAGTTTGGCTTGATAGCTCTTCATCTTCTTGTCTCCTGTTGATGGAACGTTTGCCGATTCAGATCACTCGACGCTAGCCTCTCGACCACTTTGCTGCAATCGACGTCTGCTACTGTGAAATTTTCTCGCGAATTTGCTCTTGATTGCGGTCAACTTTTCATGATTTTTCGCGGTCCCTAGGGTTTCTACGAGTGGGGATATTGCGTACGCGCGCAGCGCTGTTGCGGTCTGCTCCAGCATGTTTTTCGATGCACCCTGTCTGTCGCACGCAAGCCTTGCATGCTACTCCTGCGCCCGGACTTTGAACATTAACTTTCACAGTCCTATGCATCAATGGCCTCTTATGTCTGTCGTTGACGCAGCCGCAAACAAAACAGGCAGCCGCTGGCTGCCCGTGTGTTGCGGAAACAGGGTGCGAGGCCGCCTTCAGTCGCTGCTCTTCTTTTCGGACTGCAGGCCGCAGCTGCGGGCGAACTCGCCAGCTTCCATCTTCTTGCCGCCATCGGGACGCAATTTGAGCACCTCGATCTGGCCGCCCTGGGCGTTGATGAAGATCGATGTCTCCGTGATTTTGACGACCTCACCAGGTTTGCCGATCACCTCGGCAAAGCGGCGGATCGGGTGCTTGCGGCAGTCGAAGATCGAGACCTTCACGCCGCCCAGTTCGCACCAGGCGCCGGGCGCCGGGTTGCAGGCGCGGATCAGGTTGTAGACCTGGTCCACGTGGTTGGCCCAGTTGATCTTCGATTCCTCGGCCTTGAACCAGCCCTCGTAGCTGGCTTGCGATTCGTCCTGTGCCACTTCCTGATGCTTGCCCTCCATCACCAGGTCGGCGGCTTCCAGCAGAGCAGCCACGCCGAGCGGGAACAGCGAATTGAAATACACGTCGCCCAGCGTGGCATCGGGGCCGATGGGGCAGGTCTTTTGCAGGATGACCGGGCCTTCGTCCAGGCCGTCGGTGGGGCGGAAGATGGTCAGGCCGGTCTCGCTGTCGCCGCGGGCGATCGGCCAGTTGATGGACGACGGGCCGCGGTACTTGGGCAGCAGCGAGGGGTGGTACTGGATGGTGCCGTGCTTCGGGATGTTCACGAAGGACTGCGGTGCGAACTGCAGCACGTAGGCCATGACGCCGATGTCCACATCCAGGTCGCGCATGGCCTGCTCGGCCTCAGCGCTCTTGAGGCTGGCGAACTGGAATACCTTGAGGCCGAGGCCTTCGGCGGCGGCGCGCAGGGCGTCCGGTTTTTCGCCCGGCTTTTCCGGTTTGCAGAACACGCCGACGATCTGGTCGCCGCGCGCCACAAAGGCCTCCAGGGCGGCCTTGCCAAAGTCCTGCTGGCCGATGATTGCGATACGCATGAGTACTGTCCCCTCGATAAATTCAGTGCGAGCTTATTTGTGGCGGATTATGCGTGGCTTACAGCGGCCACCCATCAGCCGGCCGTGTTCAACGCATCAGGAAGTAGGCCGCCAGCATGTAGAGCACGACGGCGAAGGCGCGCTTGAGCGGACGGATGTCCATGCTGTGCGCCGTGCGTGCGCCCAGCGGGGCGGTGCTGATGCTGGCGATGGCGATCACCACCAGGCCGGGTACATAGACGTAGCCGAAGGCGCCGGGCGGCATGTCGGGCATGGCCCGGCCGGCCAGGATGTAGCCCAGCGTGCCGGCCAGGGCGATGGGAAAGCCCAAGGCGGCCGAGGTGGCCACCGCTTGGTGGATCTTGATGTTGCACCAGGTCATGAAGGGCACGGAGACGAAGGCGCCGCCGGCACCCACCACCGACGACAGCAGGCCGATCACGCTGCCCATGCCGAACATGCCGGCGGTGCCGGGCAGGGTGCGCGTCGGCTTGGGCTTGCGGTCGAGGAACATCTGCGTGGCCGAGAAGGCGATGAAGAGCGAGAACACCACGCTCAGGATCTGGGTCGGCAGGGCCACCGCGATCTGCGCGCCGACGAGCGAGCCGACCAGGATGCCGGGCGCCAGCACGCGCGCCACCGGCCAGAGTACGGCGCCGCGCTTGTGGTGCGCGCGCACCGAAGAAAGCGACGTGAAGCAGATGGTGGCCAGCGAGGTGGCCACCGCCATCTTGACCACGTAGTCCGCCGGGAAGCCCTTGGCCTCCAGGATGATGGTCATGAACGGCACCATGATCATGCCGCCGCCGATGCCCAGCAGGCCGGCCAGGAACCCGGCGCAGATACCCATCAGGGCCAGTTCGAGAATCAGTTGCGGTTCGAGAAACATCATGCGGTGCTCTGGCTACTTGTGTCCGGGTCGGGCACAAGCCGCCAGCACGCCGCCGGGGCTCAGGCACCCCGGCCCGGGACGTGTTCAGGGACTGGGAAAAGCGAAGGATCTGGGTAAAGGTGTCTGCAAGTGCCACCGGACCGGCATCCTGAACCGGGGTTCAGGTGGGCGAGGTCAGCGTAGGCTTCGGGTTCATCTGACGCGAGATGATCACACCTGCCAGGCGATATTCCAAGCCCGGGCTCAATGAGCATTGGTTCAAGGAAATATAAAGCCCGGCGGCATTGCAGACAGAGTGAATTGTAGTTCGACTGGCACAAGCCGGTAGCGTTTTCCAAGAATGAATTCAACCGTGAAACGCCGTGGAGCCGGCTATGCCGGGCCACTGGTGTTGCCCCCTGCAAGGGGGGGGCGCAGCGACACGAAGTGCGCGCAGCCTGGGGGTGTTTCAGATCAGGCGGCCGTCTTCGCCCAGCGCGGTGTCCAGGCGCTGCAGCAGGGCGGCAATGGCGCCCTCCTGTCCGGCCGTGCTGGCTGGCGTGGACGACGCGGCCATGGCGGGCGCTGCCGGTGCGGCGGGGGCGGCCGCCGGGCGATCCGACAGGTCGAACGCCAGGTTCAGCGAGGCCAGCACGGCAATGCGGTCGCGTGCCTTGACCTTGCCGCCGTCGCGGATCTTGCACATGGCGGAGTCGACGCGCTCGACGGCATCGAGCAGGCGGGTTTCGCCGCCTTCGGGGCAGCCGAGCAGATAGCTCTGGCCCATGATCTGGACTTCGAGTTGCTTCATGCGCCACCCTTGTTTGAATCGGCGCCGGCGGTTTCCGTCAGGCGCTCCAGCAGGGCGTCGACGCGCGCGCGCGCGGCGCTCAGGCGCGACTTGAGCGAGTCACGCTCGCTGGTCAGGGTTTCCAGCTGTTCGGCCAGCAGGGCGTTGGTGCGTTGCAATTCCTCGTAGCGCACCAGCAGACGCTCCACGCGCTCGATCAGCTGCTCGATTTGGGTCGGGTTCGACATAGACCCCGCATTGTAGGGTTAGCGAAAGCTTTTCAGTCGTAAAATCTGAACCGTTGGTGCTTGCGGTGTGGTTCACACGCCGCAGTTCAACGGGAAGCAGGAGGGCGAGCCGAACCCGGCAAACCTAACCTGCGCTGCCCCCGCAACGGTAAGTGGACGAATCGCTCGCGATTCCGCTTTCATCAAACAGCCACTGGACATGTGAATCAAGTGTCCGGGAAGGCGATGAAGGTTGTTTCCACCAGCCCGGATACCGGCCAACACGGTGGTTGCACGCCTGCGTGCAGCCGTGACGTCCATGCCCTGGCGGGGAAGCCGGGGAGGGCATCCATGTTCTTCCTCTCTCATGACAACTGTTCTCATTGCTAAGCGGCTCGCCTGGCTGGCGCTGGCTGCATCCGCCGCATTTTCTTCGCTCATTTCGTATTCACAGACCCGCAGCAGCACGCTGGCGGAAACCATGGTGACGGCCACCCGCACCGAGCAGCCGCTGGCCGACCTGGTGGCCGATGTCACCGTGATCGATCGCAGCGAGATCGAGCGCGGTGGTGCCACCGGCCTGGCCGACGTGCTGGTGCGCGTGCCTGGCATTGAAATGATCCGTAACGGCGGTCCGGGCAACCGGACCGATGTCTACATTCGTGGCGCCGAAACGCGCTTTACCGCCGTTTTCGTCGACGGCGTGCGCGTGGATTCCCAGTCCACGGGCGGCGCGCCCTGGGAGGCCATTCCGCTGGCCCAGATCGAGCGGCTTGAAATCGTGCGTGGCCCCGCTGGCGCCGTCTATGGCTCGGATGCGCTGGGCGGCGTGATCCAGATCTTCACGCGCAAGGGTCAGGGGCCGTTGGCACCTTATGCCGGCATCGGCCTGGGCAGCTACGGCACGCGCAAATGGGAGGCCGGCTTCAGCGGTGCCGAGGGCCAATTCGATTACGCGCTGGGCGTGGCGCGCGAGGCCAGCAGCGGTTTCAACGCCCGTCCGGTCTCGACCCAGAACCCCGACGATGACGGTTATGTCAGCGAGTCGCTCAGCGGCCGGCTGGGCTGGCAGCTCAATGCCGCGCACCGGCTGGAGGCCAGCATGCTCTCCAGCAACCTGGATGCACAGTACGACACGTCGGCGACCAAGGACGACCATGCCATGCACCTGCTGCAGACCAAGGGCTTGAACTGGCGTGGCAAATGGAGCGACAGCTACAGCACGCAGCTCAGCGTCACCGAGTCGCGCGCGCAGTACGAAACCAAGCCCTCGGTCTACCTGACGATGACCCGCCTCAACGGCTACCTGTTCCAGAACGAGTTCCGCCTCGGTGCCCATCTGCTGACGGCGGCGCTGGAGCGCAAGGTCGATTTTCTGGAGAACCGTCCGACCAACCCGATCAACCGCGAGCGCGCGCAGGACGCCCTGGCCCTGGGTTATGGCTGGCGCAGCAACCGGCATTCGCTGCAGATGAACCTGCGCCACGACCAGGACAGCGAGTTCGGCGGCCAGGACACCGGCAGCGCCGCCTACGGTTTCGCGCTGACGCCGCAGTGGCGCGCCACCGCCTCAGTCGGCTCGGCCTTTCGCGCGCCGACGCTGTACCACCGCTTCAGCGCCTATGGTGTTTCGACCCTGCAGGCGGAGACCAGCGTCAACCAGGAGTTGGGCCTGCGTTATGCGCAGGGCAGCAGCCAGTGGAGCCTGGTGACCTACCGCAACCGGGTCAGCAACCTGATCACCTTCTCCTCGCCCGGCCCCTGCGCCTCGGCCACCGGCTGTTATGCCAACACCGCCCAGGCCGAATTCACCGGCGTCACGCTGTCAGCGCGGCAACGGCTGGGTGAGGTCAACCTGCAGGCCTCGCTGGACGTGCAGGAGCCGCGCGACAGCGTGAGCGGCAAGCTGCTCAAGCGCCGCGCCAGCCACCATGCCAACCTGGCGGCCGACACCCGTGCCGGCACCTGGCTGGTGGGGGCCGGTGTCCAGCTCTCGGGCGCGCGCTACGACGAGGATGCCAACACCGTGGTGCTGCCGGGCTACAGCCTGTTCAACCTGCACGCCAGCCGGCGCATCGACAAGGACTGGAGCCTGCTGGCGCGCATCGACAACCTGGGTGACAGCCGCTACCAGCTGGTGAAGGACTACGCTACACCCGGCCGCAGCCTGTATGTGGCCCTGAAGTGGGCACCGCAGTAATCCCGAAGAAAATGAAGCCTATGTCTGACGCCATTTCCTGCCCCGCCGTTCTTATCGCCGCCCCGGCCTCCGGCCAGGGCAAGACCACCGTGACGGCCGCGCTGGCGCGGCTGCATGCGCGCCAGGGGCGGCGCGTGCGCGTGTTCAAGTGCGGGCCGGACTTCCTCGACCCGTTCTGGCACACCCTGGCCAGCGGCGCGCCGGTACACCAGCTCGACCTGTGGATGACCGGCGAAGCCGATTGCCGCACCCGCCTGCATGCGGCGGCGCAGGCGGCCGATCTCATCATCGTTGAAGGCGTCATGGGCCTGTTCGACGGCGAGCCCAGCGCAGCCGATCTGGCGCAGCGCTTTGGCCTGCCGGTGCTGGCGGTGGTCGATGCCTCTGCCATGGCGGGTACCTTCGGCGCGCTGGCCTATGGCCTGCAGCATTACCAGGCGGGCCTGCGCATGGCCGGCGTGCTGGCCAACCGCGTGGCCAGCGAACGCCATGCCGGCATGTTGCAGACCAGCCTGAAAGAGCCGGACCAGTGGCTCGGCGCACTGATGCGCAACCTGGCGCTGACGCTGCCCGAGCGCCATCTGGGCCTGGTGGCCGCCACCGAACTCAGTGATGCGATGGAGCGGCTCGACGCCGCCGCCGATGCGCTGGCTGACACACCGCTGGGCCGCATGGGCACGGCCGAGCTGCAGCGCTGGGCGGTGGACTTCCCCGCGGCGGATGCCGTGTCGCTCGGCCAACCGCTGCGCGGCAAGACGGTGGCGGTGGCGCAGGATGCCGCGTTCTGTTTCATCTACGCCGCCAACATCGAATGTCTGCAGCAACTCGGTGCCACGGTGGTGACTTTCTTGCCGCTGACCGACAGCGCCTTGCCGCCCTGCGATGCGGTCTGGCTGCCCGGCGGCTACCCCGAGCTGCATGCCCAGCGTCTGAGCGCCAACCACGCGCTGCGTGACAGCCTGCGCGCTCATGCGGCACAGAACAAACCCGTGTGGGCCGAGTGCGGCGGCATGATGGTGCTCTTTGATGAACTGGTGGACAAGGAAGGCCAGCACCACGCCATGTGGGGCCTGCTGCCGGGGAAGGTCACCATGCAGAACCGGCTGGCCGGCCTGGGATCGCAACAGCTGCTGATCGACGGCGAGCAGCTGCGCGGCCACACCTTCCACTATTCCACCAGCGACACGCCGCTGCGGCCCTTGGCGCGCACCACACGGCCCGAAGGCAATGCCACGTCGCAGGACGGCGAAGCGGTCTACGTGCAGGGGCCGGTCGGGGCGAGCTACTTCCACGCCTGGTTCCCGTCCAGCCCGGCGCTGGTGGCGCGCCTGTTCAGCCAGGGCCTGCAGCCCGTCACGCAGGCGCAGATGGCATGAATCCGATGGACGCCCGCACGCTCGGCCCGCAACGCATCGTCTGCCTGACGGAGGAGACGACGGAGTGGCTCTACCTGCTGGGTGAGGAGCGTCGCATCGTCGGCATCTCGGGCTACACCGTGCGGCCGCGCCGCGCGCGCGAGGAAAAACCCAAGGTCAGCGCCTTCCTGAACGCCCGGATCGAATCCATCGTGGCGCTCAAGCCCGATTGCGTGTTCGGCTTTTCCGACCTGCAGGCCGACATTGCGACCGAGCTGATCCGCCGCGGCATCCCCATCACGGTGTTCAACCAGCGCAGCGTGAGCGAGATCCTGTCCATGCTGTACCAGGTGGCGGCCATGGTGGGCGCTGCCGAGCGCGGGCTGCAGCTGATGACGGAGATGCAGGCCAGGCTGGACGCCATTCAGCAGGCCGCCGCCCAGCTGCCGCGCCGCCCGCGCATCTACTTCGAGGAATGGGACGAGCCGCACATCAGCGCCATCCGCTGGGTGTCGGAGCTCATGGGCCTGGCCGGTGGTGACGACATCTTTCCGGAACTGGCGGCCGAGCCGATGGGCAAGCAGCGCATCATTGCCGACGCAGCCGAGATCGTGCGCCGCAACCCGGACATCATCATCGGCTCCTGGTGCGGCAAGAAATTCCGCGCCGAGAAGGTGGCAGCACGCGCCGGCTGGCAGGACGTCAGCGCGGTGAAGCACGGCCAGCTGTTCGAGATCAAGTCGGCCGACATCCTGCAGCCCGGCCCGGCCGCGCTGACCGACGGCGTGGCGCAGTTGCATCGCATCATCACGCAATGGAGCCAGACCTATGGTTGATGCACTGACCATTGCCCGTAGCGAACTGGTCCTCGGCGGCCAGAAGAGCGGCAAGTCGCGCCGCGCCGAATTGCTGGCGAAGACGTGGCTGGCCGCGTCGCCGCAGCACAAGGCCACGCTGATCGCCACCGGCCAGGCCTGGGACGCCGAGATGCGCCAACGCATCACCCGTCACCAGCGCGAGCGTGCCGAGCGCGTGCCGGGGCTGCAGACGGTGGAAGAACCACGGTTACTGGCCGAGGCGATTGCCACCCACAGCCGGAGCGACACCCTGCTGGTGGTGGACTGCCTGACGCTGTGGCTGACCAACTGGTTGATGCCGTTCGAGGCTGCTGCTGAGAGTCATGAATCAAATCGGTTTTCAGCCCCCGATATGTCTGCGCCGATAGCTATGCTTTTAGGAGCAATCCGCAATGCCCTGGGGCCGCTGGTGCTGGTGGGCAACGAGATCGGCCTGGGCGTGATTCCGCTCGGGCGTGAGGTGCGCACCTTCGTCGATGCGCTGGGCCGGCTGAACCAGGACGTGGCGCAGACCTGTGAGCGTGTCACGCTGATGGCAGCCGGCCTGCCGCTGACATTGAAGGGGGCAGCATGAAACATCTTCTGGTCTGCCTATTGACGTGGCTCTGCCTGCCGGCCCTGGCCTTGCAGATCACCGACGACCGCGGCACCCAGGTCACGTTGCCGAAGCCGCCGCAGCGCATCGTCAGCCTGCTGCCGTCGCTGACCGAAACCGTGTGTGAACTCGGCCAATGCCAGCGTCTGGTGGGCGTCGACCGTTATTCCAACTACCCGGCCAGCGTGCGCACCTTGCCGCAGGTCGGCGGCGGGCTTGACCCGAACATTGAGGCCATCGTGGCGCTCAAGCCCGACTTGGTGCTGATGTCGGTGTCCTCGCGCGCCAGCGAGCGGCTGGAAGCGCTGGGCCTGAAGGTGGCGGCACTGGAGACCAAGAGCCATGCCGACGTGCGGCGCGTGCTGGAGAAGGTCGGCCAGCTGCTGGTCGTCAACGATGCGCAGCGCGTCTGGCGCTACACCGACGCCGGCGTGGCGGCGGCGGCGCAGTCGTTGCCGGTGTCGGCGAAGAACCTGCGTGTCTATTTCGAAGTCAACCGTGGCCCCTATGCCGCCGGCGAGTCGTCCTTCATTGGCGAGACGCTGACGCGCCTGGGCGTGAAGAACATCGTGCCGACCAGCCTGGGGCCCTTCCCCAAGCTCAACCCCGAGTACGTGGTGCGTGCCAACCCGGATGTGATCATGATCAGCCAGCGCAACGTCCCCGGCCTGCTGCAACGCCCCGGCTGGGGCAGCATCCGCGCCGTGCGCGAGCAGCGCATCTGCATCTTTCCCACCGAACAGGCCGACGTGCTGATCCGTCCCGGCCCGCGCATGGCCGAGGCGGCGCGCCTGATGGCCCAGTGCCTGGCCGACAAGGGAGGGCGACAATGAGCGCCGGCCCGTCGCTGCAAGAGCGCCGCGCCACCCTGTGGGGCCTCGTGCTGGCGCTGCTGGCGGCCACCATGGTGCTGCTCGGCGCTGGCGTCGGCAGCACCGGCTTCGAGAATGTGCTGCGCGCCGCGACCGACCCGGTCGCCTGGCAGATCGTCTGGGACATCCGGCTGCCGCGCACCCTCGGTGCCTGGCTGGCCGGCGCGCTGCTGGGCCTGGCCGGTGCGGTGGCACAAGGGCTGTTCCGCAACCCGCTGGCCGATCCGTATCTGCTGGGCAGTGCCTCCGGGGCCTCGCTCGGCGTGGCGGTGGCACTGGCCCTGTTCGGCGTCTCGCCGCTGGCCACGCACTGGCTGGTGCGCCTGGGCCTGACCGGCGCCGCCTTCGTCGGTGCCGTGGCGGCCGTGCTGCTCACGCTGCTGCTGGCGCGCGGCGTGCAGCACACCTTGCGCCTGCTGCTGGCGGGTGTCATCGTCGGCGTGGTGCTGGGTGCCTTGAGTTCGCTCACCATGCTGCTGGTGCCCGAGGTGCTGCAGGCCATGCAGGCCTTTCTGCTCGGCAGCACCGGTTATGTCGGCTGGAGCGCCTGCGTGCTGATGGCCGCCGTCTGTGGTCTGTGCATGCTGGCGGCCTGGAGCCTGAGCCGCGTGCTCGACGGCCTGACACTGGGCGAGGCCACCGCCGCCAGCCTGGGGCTCTCGCTAGCACCGCTGCGCGCCGCGCTGATTGCCGTGATGGCGCTGGCCACCGGCACCGCCGTGGCGCAGACCGGCCTGATCGCCTTCGTCGGCCTGGCCGCGCCGCACCTGGTGCGCTCGCTGGTCAAGACCACACACGGCCGCCTCACCTTCCTGGCCAGCCTGATGGGCGGCGTGCTGCTGATGGCGGCCGATCTGCTGGCACGTTGGTTGATCGCGCCGGCCGAGTTGCCGGTGGGCGTGCTGACCGCCGTGCTGGGCGGCGGCTACCTGCTGTGGCTGATGCACCGGCAAAACCGGCAGGGACGGATGTTATGAACCGAAGTGCCATTTGCGCGCAAGCCATCCGCGCCCGCCTGGGCCAGACCGAGGTGCTGCACGGCATCGACCTCGACTTGCCCGTGGGCCGCTGGACCAGCATCGTCGGCCCCAACGGCGCCGGCAAATCGACCCTGCTCAAGGCCTTGGCCGGGCTGCTGCCGCATGAGGGCGATGTGTCGCTGTTGGGCTGCCCGCCAGGTCATTTCCGTGGCCGCCAAAAAGCCCGGCACCTGGCCTGGCTGGGCCAGAACGAAAGCAGCGCCGACGACCTGACCGCCTACGACGTCGCGCTGCTGGGCCGACTGCCGCACCAGCCCTGGCTGGCGCCGCCCAGCGCGGCCGACCATGCCGCGGTGGAGCAGGCGCTGCGTGCCACCCAGGCCTGGGACTGGCGCGAGCGCCCCTTGAGCCATCTCTCCGGCGGCGAGCGCCAGCGCGTGCTGCTGGCGCGTGCGCTGGCGGTGCAGGCCGAAGTGCTGCTGATGGACGAGCCGCTGGCCAACCTCGACCCGCCGCACCAGGTGGACTGGCTGCTGCTGGTGCGCGAACTCGTGGCGCGCGGCAAGACCGTGGTCAGCGTTCTGCACGAGCTGTCGCTGGCGCTGCAGGCCGACGAGCTGGTCATCATGGCCGCCGGCTGTGTGACACACCACGGCGCCTGCGCTGACGCTGCCACCCACCGCGCGCTCGAGCAGGTGTTCGACAACCGTATCCACATCCAACAGGTGGCAGGGCAATGGCTCTCGCTGCCCAAACTCTGAACGAATCCACCATGCAGATCGAATCCCCCCCCACCGAAAAGCGCTACGAGAAGGCCGAGGGCGAACGCCGCGGCCTTGTCATCGTCAACACCGGCGACGGCAAAGGCAAGAGCACAGCCGCCTTCGGCCTGGCGTTGCGCGCGCACGGCCGCGGCAAGGCGGTCAAGATCTACCAGTTCATGAAGGTGCCGAGCGCGCGCTTCGGCGAACATCGCATGTTCGAGCAGCTCGGCATCCCGATCGAAGGATTGGGCGATGGCTTTTCCTGGAAGAGCCAGGACCTGGAACACTCGGCGCAACTGGCGCGCGACGGCTGGGCGCGCGCCAAGGCCAGCATCCTGGGCGGCGAGTTTTTCATGGTCACGCTCGACGAGATCACCTACCCGCTGATCTACGGCTGGCTGCCGCTCGATGACGTGCTGCAGACCCTGCGCGAGCGACCCAAGCACGTGCACGTGGTGCTGACCGGCCGCCGCTGCCCGCCCGAGATCATTGAACTGGCCGACACGGTGACCGAGATGACGCTGATCAAGCACGCGTTCAAGGCCGGCATTCCGGCCCAGCGTGGTATTGAAGACTGAACACTGCTATGTCACGCGACCCTGCGACCCTGGTGTCCGCCGAACCGTTCAGCACGGCTGACGCGGCGGCGGTGTACCGCGCCATCTTCGAGCGGCGTGACATGCGCCACTTCGCCGGTGGCCAGGTGGCGCCCGAGGTGTTGCGGCGTCTGCTGCAGGCGGCGCACCATGCGCCCAGCGTCGGCTTCATGCAGCCGTGGCGCTTCATCCGCATCACGCAGCCCGCCTTGCGCCAGCAGTTGCATGCGCTGGTGGAGCAGGAGCGGGTGCAGACGGCACGCGCCCTGGGCGAGCGTGAAGACGCGTTCATGAAACTCAAGGTAGAAGGCTTGCTGGAAGCGGCCGAAGTGTTTGCCGTGGCGCTGGCCGACGGGCGCGAGCGCCATGTGTTCGGCCGCCGCACGCTGCCGCAGATGGACCTGGCCTCGGCCGCCTGCGCCATCCAGAACCTCTGGCTGGCCGCGCGGGCCGAAGGGCTGGGCATGGGCTGGGTCTCGCTGTTCGAGCCGCAGGCGGTGGCGCAACTGCTGGGCCTGCCGCCCGGGGCCGAGCCGATTGCGCTGCTGTGCCTGGGGCCCGTGCAGGGCTATTACAGCGAACCGATGCTGAGCCAGGACAAGTGGGCGCAGCGCGAGGCGCTGGCCGGGTTGGTGTTCGACGACCGCTGGGGCCAGGGTGCCAGCCTGTTCGCAGAAGAGGCACCGTGATGCTGTCCATGGTTGACCTTTCCCTGTCTGCGACGCTGCTGCTCGTCGGCGCTCTCTGGCTGGCACTGGCCATCGACCGTTGGCTGGGCGAGCCCGCCGCGCGCTGGCACCCGGTGGTGTGGATGGGGTTTTACCTGGGCTGGGTCGGCGCTTTCATTGCGCCGCAGCGCGCACAGACGGGTGCTGCCGATTACAAGCGTTTGGGGCTCGGTGCCCTGGCCTGGCTTGCGGGAGGTGCTCTGGTTTTGATAGTGGCCTTGCTGCTGCAGCAAACGGCGCAGCAACTGCCGGCGCTGCTCGGCCTGCTGTTGCTGGGCCTGCTGCTCAAGCCGCTGCTGGCCTGGCGCATGTTGCGCGGCGAGGTGCTGGCGGTGGAGGCGGCCTTGGCCGAATCGCTGCCGGCCGGGCGTGCGCGCCTGGCCTGGCTGGTCAGCCGCGATGTGCAGGCCTTGAGCGCGGCCGAGGTGCGCGAGAGCGCCATCGAGTCGCTGGCCGAGAACCTGAACGACTCGGTGGTGGCGCCGATCTTCTGGTTCGTGCTGCTGGGCCTGCCCGGCGCCGCGCTCTACCGTTTTGCCAACACGGCCGACGCCATGTGGGGCTACCGCGGCCTCTACCAGGGGCGCGACTGGGCCTGGGCCGGCAAGTGGGCGGCGCGGGCCGATGATGTGCTGTCCTGGCTGCCGGCGCGGCTGACGGCCTTGCTGCTGGCGCTGGTAAACGGTGGCTTGTCGCTGCGCGCCTTGCGCTGGGAAGCCGGCCGTACGCCGTCCCCCAACAGCGGCTGGCCGATGGCGGCGATGGCGCTGGCGCTGGATGTCAGCCTGCGCAAGCCCGGGGTGTATGTGTTGCACGCCGCAGGTCGGGCGCCGCAGGCCGGCGACACAGTGCGCGCCGTAGTCTTGGGGTCAAAAGTGGTTCTGGCCCTTTCATTTATTGTGGCGGCAGCTATTGTTTTGATAGCATTTTCAGCGCGGGAGGTGTGGCCATGAACGAGGTGCGTGTCCACGGCGGACCGGATGCCCGGGGCGTGCCGCTGCATGACTTCTCGACCAACAGCAATGCCTGCGGTTCATGCCCGCAGGCACTGGCGGCCGTGCAGGCGGCCGATGCCACGCACTACCCGGATGCGGCCTACACCGAGTTGCGCGCGCAGCTGGCTGCTTTTCACGGCGTGGCGCCCGAGCGTGTGCTGCTGGCCGGCAGTGCCAGTGAATTCATTTCCCGTATCAGTGCCTGGGTCGCGCGGCAGGGAGGTCGCAGCGTTTGGCTACCGCCGCAACACTATGGCGATTACGCCAGCGCCGCGCAGGCCTGGGGGCTGACCTGCGTGGTACAGGCGCAGGACGCTCAACTGGCCTGGGCCTGCGATCCGTCCAGCCCGCTGGGGCAGGCGCAGGGCGGCTTGGCCGAGCTGGTGGCGACTGCCCCCGTGGTGGTGCTGGACCGCGCCTACGAGCCGCTGCGCCTGAGCGCTGCGCTGGCCCTGACGCAGGAGCAGTTGCTGCGTGTCTGGCAGTTGTGGACGCCGAACAAGGCGCTCGGCCTGACCGGCGTGCGCGCCGCCTATGTGATCGCACCGCTCGGCGCGCTGGAGGCGGTGGCGCAACTGGAGCGCTTGGCACCGTCCTGGCCTGTGGGCGCGCACGGCGTGGCGCTGCTGCAGGCTTGGACGAAACCCGAGGTGCAAGCCTGGCTGCAGCAAAGCCTGGCCACGCTGCGCGAATGGAAGGCACGCCAGCTGGCCGTGTGCGAAGCGCTGGGCTGGACCTGCCTGCCCAGCAACGCCAATTACTTCTGCGCCCGCCCCGACCTGCAAGGCGAGGCGCTGGTGCAGGCCCTGGCAGTCTTGCGGGCGCAGGGCATCAAGCTGCGCGATGCGACCTCGTTTGGTCTGCCCGGCCACGTGCGCCTGGGCGTGCTGGCACCGCAGGCGCAGGACGAACTGCAGCAGGCCTGGATGAGCGTGCGCGCGCAGGAAAGGGCAAGCACATGACAGCCAAAGCAGTCATGGTGCTGGGTACCACCAGTGGCGCCGGCAAGAGCTGGCTGGCCACGGCCTTGTGCCGTTACTACGCGCGTCAGGGCCTGAAAGCTGCCCCGTTCAAGGCGCAGAACATGAGCAACAACGCCCGGGTGGTGGCCGGAGGTGAAATCGGCTCCGCGCAGTACTTCCAGGCCCTGGCTGCCAAGGCCGAGCCCGAGGTGCGCATGAACCCGCTGCTGCTCAAGCCCGAGCGCGACACCCACAGCCAGGTGGTGCTGCTTGGCCAGGTGGACGAGGCGCTGACGCGCATGGACTGGCGTGGCCGCAGCGAGCAGGTATGGCCCACGGTGGCACAGGCGCTGGACGCGTTGATGGCCGAGAACGACGTGGTGGTGATCGAAGGCGCCGGCTCGCCGGCCGAGATCAACCTCAGCAGCAGCGACATCGTCAACCTGCGGGTGGCACGCCACGCCAATGCCGCCTGCCTGCTGGTGACCGACATCGACCGCGGCGGCGCTTTCGCCCATCTCTACGGCACCTGGGCTTTGATGCCGGAGGCCGACCGGGCGCTGCTCAAGGGCTTCGTGCTCAACAAGTTCCGCGGTGATGCCGCTCTGCTGGCACCGGCACCCGAGATGCTGCAAGCCAAAACCGGCGTGCCGACCGTGGCCACGCTGCCGATGTGGCAGCAGCACGGCCTGCCGGAAGAAGATGGCGTGTTTGATATGGCCCCCACGCTCGGCACTGGCGTGTCCTCGCTGCCCCCCGAGGGGGCCCTCGCGCCTTGGGACGGCCCGGCGGCGCTCACGCCGATGAAAACCATTGCCGTCGTGGTCTACCCGCGCATCAGCAACCTTGACGAGTTCCAGCCGCTGAAGAACATTCCCGGCGTGCATCTCAAATGGGTGCGCAGCGCGGCCGAAGTGCAGGGCGCCGATTGGATCATCCTGCCCGGCTCCAAGCACACCAGCGGCGACCTGGCCTGGCTGCGCGCGCAAGGGCTGGACCGCGCCATTGCCGCCCATGCCCAGCAGGGCGGGGCGGTGCTGGGCGTCTGCGGCGGGCTGCAGATGCTGGGCGAGGCCTTGGTGGACCCGCACGGCATCGACGGCAACGCCCCCGGCCTGGGCCTGCTGCCGCTGGTGACCGCCTTCGAGCCGGCCAAGACGGTGCAGCGCACGGGCGCGACTTTTGCACCTGTGGCCGGGCCGTGGTCACCGCTGTCGGGCATCACGGTGCAGGGCTACGAGATCCATCACGGCCAGACGGCGCAGCACCCGGCCATGGCGGCCAAGGGCGACGTCGCTTGTGAGCTGATGCCTGGCCTGGCCTGGCAGAACGGGGGCGGCAATGTGCTGGGCCTGTATCTGCATGGCCTGTTCGAAGACCCGGCTGCGTTGCAGGCGCTGTTCGGCCGCCCGGGGCTGCAGGTTCCCACGCTCGACGCGGTGTTCGAGCGCATGGCCGACTTCATTGACGAGCATTTTGAGGCGGGCGTGCTGGACGCGCTGATCCAACGCTGAACGATTTTTCAAACGAGAACTTGACCATGACTTTCACGCTCCCCGCCATTCCTGATATCGCCGACACCGCGCTCGTGCAGCGCCTGCAGCACAAGATCGACAACAAGACCAAGCCGCTGGGCTCGCTCGGCCGCCTCGAATCGCTGGCGCTGGAACTCGGCCTGGTCCTGGGCAGTGAAACACCGGCGCTGCACGCGCCGCAGATGGTGGTGTTCGCCGGCGACCACGGGCTGGCTGCGCGCGGTGTCTCGGCCTACCCGAGCGACGTCACCTGGCAGATGGTGGAGAACTTCCTCGCCGGCGGCGCGTGTGTGAGCGTGCTGGCGCGCCAGCACGGCATCGCGCTCACCGTGGTGGACTGCGGCGTGCGCCACGACTTCGCGCCGCGCGAGGGTCTGCTTGTGCGCAAGGTCGCGCCCGGCACGGCCGATTCGGCCGCCGGCCCGGCCATGACGGCCGCGCAGTGCAACCAGGCGCTGGCCAACGGCGTCGAGCTCGTCAAGGGCCTGCCGGGCAATGCGCTGCTGCTCGGCGAGATGGGCATCGGCAACACCTCGGCCGCCTCGTTGCTGCTGTCGCGCCTGGCCAACCTGGACATCGCCGACTGCACCGGCGCCGGCACCGGGCTGGACGATGCGGCCATTGCGCGCAAGGTCACGGTGCTGCGCGAAGTGCTGCTCAAGCACCCCGATGTGCACGCCCCGCTGGAGGTGCTGGCGGCCTTCGGCGGCTTCGAGATCGCCACCATGGCTGGTGCGGTGCTGCAGGCCGCGGCCGAGCGGCGCGTCATTGTGGTCGACGGCTTCATTGCCAGCTCGGCCGTGCTGGTGGCCAGCCGGCTGGTGCCGCAGGTGCTGCAGCGCTGCGTGTTCGCGCACCGCTCGGGCGAGCGTGGCCATGCGCTGATGCTGGCGCAGCTGGGCGCGCAGCCGCTGCTCGACCTCGGCCTGCGCCTGGGCGAGGGCTCGGGGGCGGCGCTGGCCTGGCCGCTGCTGGCCTCGGCCTGCGCCATGCTGCGCGAGATGGCGAGCTTCGAATCGGCCGGCGTGTCGGAAAAGTCGACCTGAGTTAAAACACGCGCATGAACTTCATCCGCCACATCCTGCTGGCTGTCCAGTTCTTCACCCGCATTCCGGTGACGGGGCGGCTGGCGGCCTGGGTCGGCTACAGCCCCGAGCTGCTGCGCGCCAGCGCCGCGCACTTTCCCGGCATCGGCTGGCTGGTGGGGGCGGTGGCGGCATTCGGCTATGCCGTGCTGGGCCTGCTGCTGCCCGACAGCACGTTCACGCCGCTGCTGGCCGCCGTGCTCAGCACGGTGCTGACGGTGCTGCTCACCGGCGGCCTGCATGAAGACGGCCTGTCCGACGTGGCCGACGGCCTGGGCGGCGGCCACACGCGCGAGCGGGCGCTGGAGATCATGAAGGATTCGCGCGTCGGTGCCTTCGGCGTGCTGGCTCTGGTGCTGGCGCTGCTGGCCAAGGTGGCGCTGCTGGCCTTGCTGGGCGATATCGACTGGGGACTGGCCTGCGCCAGCCTGTTCGGTGCCCACGTGGTGTCGCGCTTCTTCCCGCTCGGCCTCATTCGCCTGCTGCCCTATGTCAGCGAAGCGGCGCGCGCCAAGTCCGCCTCGCTGGCCGGGCAGATCGACACGGCCAGCCTGGTGGTGGCGGCGCTCTGGCTGGCGGCGGCGCTGGTCCTGCTGCAAGTGGCCTACCCCGACATCGTCTGGGTGTCGGGCCTGCTCGGGGCTTTCCTGGCCTGGCTGCTGATGTGGGCCTGGCTGGCGCGTCGTTTGCAGGGTTACACCGGCGACTGCCTGGGCGCCACGCAACAGGTGTGCGAGCTGGCTTTCTACCTGGGTCTGGCGATCAGCCTATGAAACTCTGGCTGGTGCGCCACGCGCAGCCGCTGGTCGAGCCAGGGGTCTGCTACGGCGCCAGCGACGTGGCGGCCGATGATGGCGCCACCCGGGCCTGCGCCGTGCAGCTGGCGCACGTGCTGCCGCAGGGCCTCCACCTCGTCACCTCACCGCTACAAAGATGTGAGCGCCTGGCGCAGCAAATACAAGGGCTGCGGCCCGATTTGATGCTCAAATGCGATGCACGCCTGGCCGAGATGGACTTCGGCTGCTGGGAAGGCCAGCGCTGGGACGCGATTCCGCCCGCCGCCTTCGATGCCTGGATGGCCGACTTCGGCGCCCATCCATTCGGGGGGCGCGAAAGCGTGGATGCGTTGCTGCAGCGTGTGGCGGCGGTGCGCGCCGAGACGGCACAGCAGGGACGGGACGCAGTGTGGATCACCCACGCCGGCGTGATCCGCGCCATGGACCTGCTGGCGCAAGGTGTCGAGCGTCTGGCGCGCGCCGAGCAATGGCCGCACCACGCGCCGGACTTTGGGGCGTGGCGCCAGCTATCGCTCTGAGCGAGTGCAGGCGACCTCAGGCGAACTCGACCCGGTTGCGGCCGTTCTCCTTGGCCCGGTACAGCGCCTTGTCGGCGCGGGCCAGCAGCGTGCCCAGCGTGTCGTTGTCGTGCCGGTGGGTGGTCACGCCGATGCTGAGGGTGCAGCGTGGCTCCCCGGGGCTCTGCGCCAGCGCGGCCCGGATGCGCTCGGCCGCCTGCAGTGCAGCCTCCAACGATGTCTCGGGCAGCAGCAGCAGGAATTCCTCGCCGCCGAAGCGGCCCAGCTGGTCCGGCTGGCGCAGCAGCGTCTTGACCTGGGCCACGAACTGCACCAGCACCTGGTCGCCGACCTGATGGCCATGGACGTCGTTGACGTGCTTGAAATGGTCGAGGTCCATGATCAGGAGGGACATGGCGCGGCCATGCCGGCGACAGCGCACCAGTTCCTGTTCGACGACCTCGTCCATGTGCCGGCGGGTGAAGGCATTGGTCAGGGGATCGTGCGTGGCCAGATGCTGGAACTCCAGACGCAGCCGCTCCGAAGCCATCAGGATCAGGCTGATGCAGAGCAGCTGGAACACGATGGCAGCGGGTGCAAGAAACACCAGATGAGCCGAGGTCGGGTCGAAGATGCTGGTGTCGCGGGGGCTGTCCCACGCCGCGGCGAAGCGCAGGGCCTGGATCAGGATGGCGCAGAGCAGGGTGAACAGGCACAACCAGGTCGAGAAGGTGCGCGGGCCGTGCCGGTAGACGAGGCGAGCATGCAGGGCATAGATGCTGCCCAGCAGCAGCGTCAGCAGCATGGCCCGAACCCGGAAGTCGGGCTCCACCAGGGTCGACCAGTAGGCCGCCGCGGCACTGAGGGGCAGCAGGATGAGCCAGCGGCGCCGGGCCGGCGTGAGGCCGAAAAAGCGCTGGCTGCCGAGGTAGGCCGCAGAGACGCAGGCCACCGCCAGCACGAAGGGAATGACCACCGTCACCAGCGGGGGCAGATGGTTGTGCATGCCGCTCAGGAATGCGGCCCCGAGCAGCAGGAGCGGCGAGACCGCCCATTCGCCCAGGCCCTTGATCGAGGGCGGGAAGTTGCGCTGCAGGAAGAAAAGCACCAGTGACATCAGGCCAGCCATCACGCCGCTCAGAAAAATGATGGTTCGGGGATCAGTGCGCAGTTAGGGCCTGTTCACACTATTTTTGCAAGTGCGAACGTGGTGAAAACCGCGCCAATCTAGGCGCGCGACGACGCCCAGACTGGCCGTCTGGGCTAGGAGTGCAACAACGAGTGGCGCGGTTTTCACCACGTTCCCTTCGGGTTGCGGCCAAAAAGGCCATGCGCGGCGTTGCGAAGCCTTGCCGGAGGAAGACTCCGGCTGCGTTTCGCGCCTTGCGCATGACTTTTTTGATCCGCAACGCATCTTGCAAAAATAGTGTGAACAGGCCCTGATCTGTCTTGTTGTTATGTGGCCTCCGTGCAGGAGAGGCCGTGGACGCACCCCTCAGGGAGCCGGTGTCTTGGGCGTGAAGTCGCAGTACGTGGCCACGCCGCAGCGCCAGCACTGCGGCTTGCGCGCCTGGCAGACATAACGGCCGTGCAGGATCAGCCAGTGGTGGGCGTCGATCAGGTATTCCGTGGGCACGCGCTTGATCAGCTGCATCTCCACTTCATACGGCGTCTTGCCCGGCGCCAGGCCGGTACGGTTGCCGACGCGGAAGATGTGCGTGTCCACCGCCATGGTGGGTTCACCGAAGGCCGAGTTCAGAACCACGTTGGCGGTCTTGCGCCCCACGCCGGGCAGCGCCTCCAGCGCCTCGCGGCTGCGCGGCACCTGGCCGCCGTGCTTGTCCACCAGGATGCGGCAGGTCTGCATCAGGTGCTTTGCCTTGCTGCGGTACAGGCCGATGGTCTTGATGTAGTGCTCCAGCCCCTCCAGCCCGAGGGCCAGGATCTGCTGCGGCGTGTTGGCCACCGGAAACAGCTTGCGCGTGGCCTTGTTGACGCCCACATCGGTGGCCTGCGCCGACAGCAGCACGGCGGTGAGCAACTCGAACACCGAGGTGTATTCGAGTTCGGTGACGGGTTGCGGATTGGCGGCCTGGAGGGTGGCGAAGAAGGCGGCAATGGCGGGCGGTTTCATGGAGCGCGTGGCAAGAAATGTGGGCGCCCGGATGGCCTGCCCCTGCGACGAATCTTACAGCGACGAGATGTCGAAGAAGGACTCGGGTGGCGGCATGTGGCTGCGCATCCAGTCGTGGTCGAGGTTCAGCTTGGCGATCACCTCGTCCGGCAGCGCGTCGACGATCTCCGGCGTGCTGAAGGCCATGTCGGCCAGCCAGCCGGCCAGGTGCAGCACGCCGCCCAGCGGGCAGAAGGGCGGCGCGGCCAGCGGGTCGGACGCGGTATCGAGCCCGCGCACGATGCTGGCCGGAAAGCGCCAGCGCCGCGCCAGCTCGGCCGTGACCTGGGCCTCGGTGAAGCCCAGCAGGCGCTGCTCGATCTGCCAGCGCTTGCCCGGCAGGTGCGGCTCCTGTTCGAGTTCCTCCAGGGTGTCGGGCGCGGTCTGCACGATGATCAGTTCGCCCAGCCGCACCATCATGCCGGCGAGCCAGGCCTCCTGGGTGTCCAGCCCGGCGCCACCGGCCAGCCATTGGGCATAACCGGCACAGGCCATGCTGTTGGCCCAGAACTCGCTGCGCTTGAGCCCCGCCACGACGGGGAAGGCCACATTCATGCAGGCGGTGAGCGCCAGCGTGCGCACCTGGGCCATGCCGATCATGGCAATGGCGGCATCCAGCGTGCCGACCTCGCGCCGCAGGCCCATGCCCGCGCTGTTGGCTGCGCGCAGCACCTTGGCGGTGAGGGTGGGGTCCTTGGCCACGATGTTGCGCACATCGCCCAGCACGATGTCTTCTTCGTGCAGGGTGCGGATGAGGGCATGCGCCACCTCGGGCATCACGGGCAGCTTGACGGACTGAAAGAAGACGGACAGATCGGACATGAAATTTTCAGTGGTAGCGGACGCTGATACAGATTTCCGGTGGGTCTGCCCGGGGGCGCGGGGCAAGATGGACGGTGCCTATTTTGGCCTACAAAAATGCCGCCGCCGACGTATCAAGCGGCATTCTTTGAAAGCGATTGTTTTCATGGGATGATCGCCGCCAGTCCGACAGCTGTTACCGCCATGAAACCCCTGTTTTCATCCCATTTCCTGCCTTCCCTGCGTTTCTCGGCGGCCCTGCTGCTGGTGGCGGCCCTTGCGGGCTGTGCCACCGGACCCGCCACCGAGCCTGCGGCCAAGCCGAAGCTGCTGGTGTTCCTGGTGGTGGACGGCCTGCCGCAGCGCCAGATCACCGGCTACCGCGACCAGCTGGCACCCGACGGGCTGGCGCGCTTTCTGGAGCGTGGCGCCTGGTACGCCGAGGCGCATTACGGTCACGCCTTCACCGTCACCGGCGCCGGCCACGCCACCGTGCTCAGCGGCGCCTACACGCACCGCAACGGCATCATCGGCAATGAATGGCGCGACGCGCAGACCGGCGAGCGCGAATACTGCACCGGCGACACCGCGTACAGCTACATCGGCCACAAGACCCAGCCGCTGGACGGCACCAGCCCGAAAAACCTGAAGGTGGAAACCGTGGGCGACGTGTTGCGCGCCACCGACCCGCGCGCCAAGGTGATTGCCGTTTCCGGCAAGGACCGCGGCGCCATCCTGCCGGCCGGCAAGCGCGGCACCGCCTACATGTATATGGCGCAAAGCGGCCAGTTCGCTTCCAGCACGTATTACATGCAGCAGCACCCGGCCTGGGTCAACCGCTTCAACGGCCGCAAGTTGGCCGACGGTTATTTCAAGACGCAGTGGAAGCCGCTGCTGGACGATGCCGCTTACGCCCGTTCGCTGCCCGACAACCAGCCCTGGTACGGCCCGCGCGGCGGCGCGCTGCCGATGATGATGGGCGCCCCGGCCGACGAGGCACCCGGCCCGGCCTTCTACAGCCAGCTGCTGCGCAGCCCGTTTGTTGACGCCATGTCGCTTGAATTCGCGCGCGCGGCCATCGCCGGCGAAGGGCTGGGGCAGGACGAGGTGCCCGACATTCTCGCCATCAGCCTGTCGGGCCACGACTACGTGAACCACCTTTACAGCCCTGAGTCGCGCCTGTCGCACGACCACCTGCTGCAGCTCGACCGTCTGCTGCAGGCCTTTTTTGCCGACCTGGACGCCACGGTGGGCCGTGACAACTACATCGCCATGCTCACCGCCGACCACGGCTTCATGCCGGCGCCGGAATACAGCAAGACGCAGGGCCGGGACGCCGGCCGCGTCAACGGCGGCCAGGTGCTGGCGCGCGTCAACGAGGGTTTGCAAAAACGTTTTGGCCCTGGCAACTGGGCCAGCTTCTCCGGCTCGTCGCTGCTGATCAGCAAACAGCTGCTGGCGCAGACGCGGGCTGATGCCAATGCCGTGGCCGAGGAGGCTCGCCGCCTGCTGCTGGCCGAGCCCGGCTTTGCCGCCGCCTACACCCGGCGCGAACTGGAAAGCGGCAGCCAGGCCGGCGCGCCGTACTTCGAGCCGATGCGCAAGTCCTGGCACCCGCAGGTCTCGGGCGACGTGCAGTACATCCTCAAACCGTACTGGATGTTCGGCACCACCACGTCCACCCATGGCTCGCCCTACGAATACGACACCCATGTGCCCATCCTGGCCTGGGGCCCGCGCTGGGTGAAACCCGGCCGCGTGGAAGCCCGCGTCGGTGTGGCCGACATCGCGCCCACCGTGGCGCGTTGGCTCGGGGTGGCCGTGCCGGCTGCCGCCGAAGGCCAGCCGCTACCGCTGCCGAATTGATGCCAAATTGGCCTCTAGGCCTCATTAAATAAACGCCAATAGCTATTGAATTGATAGCATTTGAGGCGGCCTCGCTGCCTGCCTGCCGGCTTTGGCTACCATTGGTGCCAGACCTTTGTTTCGTATTTGAAGAAAACCATGCAATTCGCCGACCGCCTGAACAACGTTGAAACCTCCGCCATCCGCGAACTCTTCAAGCTGCTGGGCAAGCCCGGCATTATCTCGTTTGCCGGCGGTTTCCCCGACAGTGCCATGTTCGACGTCGACGGCATCCGCGAAGCCGTCAACCTGGCGCTGACCGAAGAAGCCGGCGGCGCGCTGCAGTACGGCGCCACCGAGGGCTACAACCCGCTGCGCGAACAACTGGCCGCCTTCATGGCCAGCAAGGGCGCCAAGGATGTGACGGCGGAGGGCCTGATCGTCACCACCGGCAGCCAGCAGGCGCTCGACCTGATCGGCAAGACCCTCATCAACCCGGGCGACAAGGTCATCGTGGAAGGCCCCACCTTCCTCGCCACCATCCAGTGCTTCCGCCTCTATGGCGCAGAGGTCATCGCCGCACCCATCGACGCGCATGGCGTGAAGGCCGACGAACTGGAACAGCTGGTGGCTGAGCACAAGCCGAAGTTCGTCTACCTCATCCCCACTTTCGGCAACCCCAGCGGCGCCACGCTGAGTCTTGAGCGCCGCAAGCAGGTGCTGGCGATGGCGGTGCGTACGAAAACGGTGGTGATCGAGGACGACCCCTATGGCGACCTCTACTTCGGCGAAGCGCCGCCGCCCAGCCTGCTGGCCCTGAGCGCGCAAGTGCCCGGCAGCCGAGACTGGCTGGTGCACTGCGGCTCGTTGAGCAAGGTGCTGTCACCGGGTCTGCGCGTGGGCTGGATGATTGCCCCGCCAGCGTTGCTGGCCAAAGCCACCATGTGCAAGCAGTTCAGCGACGCCCACACCAGCACCTTTGCCCAGGCCACTGCCGCCCAATACCTGAAAGCCGGCCGCATGCCCGCCACCCTGGCCCATGTGCGCCAGGTCTACGCCGAGCGTGCGCGCGTGATGGGCGAGAGCCTGAAACGCGAACTGGGCGATGCGATTGAATTCACCCAACCCGGCGGCGGCCTGTTCTTCTGGGCCCGCCTAACGGGTGCGAACGGCAAGCTGAAAGATGCCGGTGAACTGGCCAAGCGCGCCATCGAGAAGGGGGTGGCCTTTGTGCCGGGGGCGCCATTTTTTGCCAGCAACCCGGATCACGCGACCTTGCGCCTCTCCTTTGCTACTGCGGATGTGGCCAAGATTGAGGAGGGGGTGGGGCGCTTGGGGCAGGCGATTTAATTGACGATTTGGAGGTTGCTAGATTGGCTTTGCGCCAGGGCTTTCGAGCTTGGGGCGGGGAGCTAAATCAAGACAGTAATGGGCGCACTTATGGCGCCCATTTTGTTTTGGATTCCCCTATCCGGGGGAATGTCGCAAGGCTGAGTTGCCCAAATGTGAACCGTCGGTGTAGGCGCTTGGCACAGCAAAGCAAGCCTAATACTTGGTTCAGAGGACTGGAATTGTGGGCGGTCACCGTCAACTGGATAGATGGTCAAAGCTCGCATCAGTTGCAATCAAATATTGCTATTTGTTTGGAGTGACCCCTTCGGACCGGACTACCTAGCCAAGTTGAACTGATACGCTGGTTGGGCCTTCATAGAAGGAGGAGCTCCAAGAGGACCTTACTGCTGGCATTCGCCGCAGTTCAGGCAGCAGTTGTGCTGTGACATTCGTTCTGGCGTGCACGGGGGCCGTGATGCACAGAGGAAATACGAGTTATTGGCGAATCTCGCGCAGCTTTGGCTTAGTCGGTTCGGTTGCGATGAACTCGCCTGTGAGGAGGTCGAGGTCGTCAATGCCGTGTGTGAGACCAATATCGCTGCCTCGGTGCTCAACGTCGGGCCGCCGACGATAGTAGTTGTTAAAAAGCATGTCACTTACGATTTCAGGTGTCTTCGACGTCCGTGGAATTGGCATATTGGGTGGGCGTACATCCGAACGTGCTGCGAAACAGTCGATTGAAATACGACAAATCATTAAAGCCGCAGTTGTAGGCGATCGTTGAGATGAGTGGTTTGCACATTGCCGTTTGCCGATGCTTCAAGGATTGGCAGGCCAGCGCCAGTCGTTTTTGCACCAGGTAGTCCGTGGGCGTGGTGTTCATGGAGAGAAAAGCACGTTGCAATTGCCGGGTGGACACGTTGAGGTCGGTGGCCATGCGCTTGATCGAAAGGTCGCTGTCATAGAACTTGGTTTCGAAATAGTTCAATGCACGCTCCAGCAACTGGGCGCTACCCACGTCTGCATCGATGTATCTCGAGTCCGTACCCTCGCCGCCCGCGTGCAACATGGCGCCGAGCAAGCCATACATGGCTTCTCCAAGGTAGTTGGACTGGCTCTGATTGCTGTTTGGTTCAAACGCTTTGGCCAGAACTGCGCAAATGGCATGCGCTGTGTGATCGGTTCTGGGCAGGAACAGTCCACCTCGCAACACGTCGCTAAATCGTTGATGCAACTCGGCCCGTGGCAGGTGCACCGACAGTTGTCGGCTGTAGTCGCCGAAAAAGGTGAATTCAGAGGGTTCCGTGCTGTCGATCAATATTAAATCGCCAGGTCGCAAAAGGCTGACCGTGTCGCGCTGGCTCATCAAAGCTCTTCCTTCTTCTTGGAGGATCAGAAAGAAATGCTCGGCGTCATCCTGAACCACGTTGCGTTTGGTACGGCGGATGCTCTGGAGATTTTTTGCGACGTGGGCAAACTGAAATCCGCAGCGCGCCTCTGTGCCGATGCCGCCTCGCAAGGTGGACTGACCAGCGACAGGGAGCACCTGAAATGACCCACAGATGGACCGCAAATCGCTCTGAAACTGATCGACCGGAAGGCGCGTCTCGGGAATTCTAGTGAGCATGCCTGATTCTTTGGTCGACCCTGGAAAGATTGCCATTGGTGGAAACCCGCAACCATTTTGATGTGCACAAACCGAGCAAGGTCGTTGTCGCAATTGTCCACGTCTCATGTCGCTTCAGGCCAAGACCCATGCGACACCCCAACCCTACTATCCGTCACCCAAATCAAGGTATTACCGGAGCAGACATGACTGAATTTGCAATGATCATTGGTGGCGAGCGTGTGCGTTCCGCTTCAGAATTTGATGTGACCAACCCGTCCACCGGAGAGCTGGTTGGCAAGGCTCCCAACGCGAGCGCCGCCGATCTGGATCGCGCTGTTGCCGCAGCAGCTTTGGCGTATGAAAGTTGGTCCAAACAATCCGATGCAGATCGCTCGAAGGCATGTTCGGACATCGCGCAGAAGATTGGCGAACACGCAGAAGAACTCGCGCAATTGCTGACCAAAGAACAGGGCAAGCCCCTCAATGGCTTGGGTTCCCGCTTTGAGCTGGGGGGCGCGCAGGTCTGGGCAGCGCACACGGCCAGTTTGTCACTGTCTGTCAAAACTCTTCAGGATAACGAGCAGGGACGGATTGAACTGCATCGAAAATCCATGGGTGTGGTGGGATCGATCACGCCATGGAACTGGCCGGTAATGATTGCTGTCTGGCACATCTTGCCTGCGGTGCGAACTGGCAACACGGTGGTCATCAAGCCTTCGCCGTTCACCCCTTTGTCGACGATCCGACTGGTGGAGCTCATGAACGAAGTCTTGCCTGCGGGTGTGGTCAACGTCGTGACTTCAGACGACCATCTGGTGAGCATCGGCAGCGCGATGTCGTCTCACCCGGAAATCCGGAAAATCGTCTTCACGGGATCGATCAACACCGGTAAGAAGGTGATGGCCTCGGCCGCCGAGACGGTCAAGCGACTGACGTTGGAACTCGGGGGTAATGACGCTGCCATCGTTTTGCCCGACGTTGATCCCGCAGCGATTGCTGAGGGGCTGTTCTGGGGTGCCTTCATCAACAACGGGCAAACCTGCGCTGCGATGAAGCGCCTGTATGTGCATGAAAGCGTCTACGACGATGTGTGTCGTGCGCTCACCGACTATGCACGGAACATTCCTGTCGGCGATGGCCAGGACGAGACCTCCATCCTGGGACCGATTGCCAACCAGATGCAATTCGACAAGGTGAAGCGCCTGGTCGATGCTGGCAAGCAGAGGGGACGTGTCTTGCTGGGTGGTGAACCGGGCAAAGGTTTGTTTTTCCCGCCAACACTGATCGCGGACCTGGTCGCCGACGATCCGCTGGTCTTCGAAGAACAGTTTGGCCCGGCGCTGCCCATTATCAAATACAGCGATCTGGAAGACGCTATCGCACAAGCCAATGACAGTCCCAACGGGCTGGGGGGGTCGGTCTGGTCCAAGGACATCGTCAAAGCCAAAGAGGTGGCGAGTCGACTGGAATGTGGTTCAGTGTGGATCAACAAGCACGGCGCCATTCAACCCAATGCCCCATTCGGCGGTGTGAAGTCGTCAGGCTGCGGTGTCGAGTTTGGTGAGGAAGGCTTGGCCGAATACACCGACATCCAAGTCGTTTTCAACTGAAAGTCTCCAAATGAAACAGTTTGACTACATCGTTGTTGGTGGCGGCTCCTCCGGATGCGTTATGGCATCACGATTGAGCGAGAACCCGAAGAACAAGGTTCTACTGATTGAGGATGGGCGTCGGGACGACGCGCGCTACATCAAGATTCCAGCCACCTTCTTCAAGGTGATCGAAAAGGGGCAAGACATCGTCGCGTACGTGGGCGAGCCCACCGCACATCTCAACGGGCGCCCCTCAGTGGTGATCCAGGGAAAAGTGATCGGCGGAGGTTCGTCGGTGAACGCCATGCTCTACGTGCGGGGTCAAGCGGAAGACTACGACAGCTGGGAGCGTGCAGGCAATCCGGGCTGGAGCTACCAAGACGTCTTGCCGGTGTTCAAGGACCTTGAGAACAACATGGAACTGGCTGACGGGTTCCACGGTACCGAAGGCGAGCTGCATGTCTCAGAGACCGGCTACCACCATCCGCTGAGTCGTGCTTTCATCCGCGCCGCTCAGGAGGCAGGCATACCCTACAACCCAGACTTCAACGGCTCCCAGCAGGAAGGCACAGGCTTCTACCAGACCACCACGCACAACGGTCGTCGTTGGTCTGCCGCTGAGGCATTTCTGCGCAAGGCCGAAGGGCGGCCCAACTTGCAGATCATGACCGACACGCGGGTTGCCCGGGTGCTGTTCGAAGGCAAGTGCGCTGTCGGCGTGGCGCTGGAAAACGGCATACAGATCAAGGCGCTTGCTGAAGTGGTCTTGTGTGCCGGTGCGATTGAAACGCCGCGGCTGCTGCAGCTCTCGGGTGTTGGTGACGCTCAACATCTCCAGTCGTTAGGTATTGGGGTGGTCTCGGACTTGCCCGGCGTTGGTCAAAATTATCAAGATCACCTAGAAACAACCGTTCAGGCGGTGACGCGGGATCCAATTTCGCTGTTCAAGGAAGACAAAGGGCTCAAGGCCGCTATGCACATGGCGCAGTACCTGATGTACCGCGCTGGCATGTTGACCTCCAACGTGGTGGAGAGTGGTGGCTTCATTGATGTGTCGAATGCCGGCAGACCAGACCTTCAGTTCCATGTGTTGCCTTCCTTGGTGGGTTGGGTCGATCGTGAGCCGATTCAGGAGCATGGCATTGCCATCGGACCGTGTTTTCTGAGACCCAAGTCACGCGGATCGGTGCGGCTGCGGTCGGCTGATCCGAAGGATGCGGCGTTGTTTGACGCGGGCAGCCTTACCCACGAAGACGATGTGACTGTGCTCGTCAAGGGCGTTCGCAAAGCCATCGAAATTCTTGAGGCGCCTTCGCTGACCCGACTCATTAAGCGCCGCGTGCTGCCGCAAGCTGGTATCGAGAAAGACGAAGCCGCGCTTCGCAACTACGTGCGCCAGACGGCCAAGACTGTTTTCCATCCGGTGGGCACCGCCAAGATGGGCCTGCAGTCTGACCGCCTGGCTGTAGTGGATCAACAGCTGCGGGTGTATGGCACGCAAGGGCTGCGCGTGGCCGACGCGTCTGTCATGCCCACCCTGATTTCGGGCAACACCAATGCCCCGACCATGATGATCGCGGAGCGCGCCGCAAGGTTTATTGCCGGACACAGGTGAGCCGGTTTTCCAATCACCCCAACAACTAGGAGCACAAAATGCGGAAACAAATTCAAACAAGTATCATCGCGCTGGCCTTTCTGGCGCTACCGGGATGGGCAATGGCGGCTAGCGAAGCCAAGGTCACCTGCGGGACCGGCAAGGGCAAACCCGCCACAGGCAAACCCATCAAGGTGGGTGGCATACATGGCAACGCTGCCCCTGGCGATTTCTCCTCATCCACTGACGCGGCGGCGGCCTACTTCGCCTGTGTCAACGCGTCCGGTGGGATTCATGGCCGACCGGTGCAATACATGGTGGAGAACGACCAGTGGAATCCCGAGTTGGCGGGCCAGGCAGCGTCCAAGCTGGTGCAAGACGAGAAGGTGATTGCTCTTGTGGGCAATGGTTCCTTCGTTGAGATGAGTGTCAATGCACCGTTTTATGCCAAGCAAAACGTGATGGCCATGGCCTCGGCCTGTGCTGTGTCCGAATGCTTCGAAAGCTCGAACATCGTCTCGACCAACCAAGGTCCGCTGGCTTCCTCGATCGGCGCGGCCATGTACGCGGTTGAAACACAAAAGGCCAAGCAGGTGGCGTGTATTGGACTGGCCATTCCCTCAGTGGGCAACTGGTCGTGCGGCGCAGTGGAGAAATACATGGCGTCCAAAGGTCTCAAGGGATCATCGGTTCTGCTCAACCCCGGCGCGCCAGACGTGAATGCCGGTTTGCTGGAAGCCGTGGCATCCGGCGCAGATGCCATCTTGGTCAATCTGCCAGCAGGTCTCGCCATCGCGTTCCTGCGAGCCGCTCAGGAGCAAGATCTGCGCGACAACTACAAATGGACTTCGTCGACGCCGTTGTACGACGAGTCTGTGCCAGCGGCATTAGGCAAGTACTGGGACGGCAAGATGTTCATCAACGCCGAACTGACGCCTCTGGATGGCAAAGGTGCTGACAACCAGCACTGGAGGAGCGTGATGAATGCCTACGCCAAGAATAAAAGTCCGCGCGACACCTTCAGCCAGTCAGGCTATCTGTCAGCCAAGTACTTCACCCAGACTTTGCAAGCTATGGATCCCGCCAAACTGGACGATCGTGCCGCTGTGAGCACAGCCATCAAGAAAATTTCCGGTTATCGCTCCGACTTGACCTGTGGCCCCTACTACGTTGGCGATAGCAAGCAACACATGCCCAACCATGCCGGGACCATGGTCGTCGTCAAGGAGGGTTCTTTCAAGGTCGTTCGCAGCTGCTACGAGTACGAGGGGCCTTACTTCAAGCCGTTGATCGCCGCCGAGAAAGCGCTCAACCTGCGCTGACCCAAAACCACGGCATGCTGCTCGGCGGGCATACCAATGATGACGGTGTGCCGCGGTTGTGAGGAATTATGAAATCCAAACAGGCCATATTGGCCACCTTCATCTTGGCCATGGCAATGGCTTGCACCTTCGTGGCATGGAGCAAGCCGCTGTCGGTCGTTAGCCTATTTGTCGTTTCCGGTCTGGCCGTCGGTTCGTTGTATGCGCTGGGTGGTGTCGGCCTGGTAGTGCTGTACCGAACCACTGGCGTGCTCAATTTCTCCAGTGGTGCAATGGGGGCCGCGGGGGTCATGCTGGCCTGGCAACTGGGCCAGTGGGGTTGGTATGAGCCGTTGACATGGATCGCTGGCCTCGCGCTCGCCACCTGCCTCTCATTGCTCTACGGTCGTTTGATCGCCCCACGCTTGGCATCGAGAGACACCGTGGTCAAGGCCATCGCCACGCTGGGCTTTGCACTCATTGTTCTCGGTGCAACATCGTTTGTCTGGGATGACGATGTTCGATCATTCACGCTGCCCAGCGACCAGATGGCGTTTCGTCTGCTGGGACTGCGCGTCACACTGACGCGGCTGATCGTGTTTCTCACCACAGTAGTACTGGTCATTGGTATCTGGATCTATTTGGAACGCACGCGCATGGGCTTACAAATGCGAGCTCTTGCCAACGATCGTGAAATTTCTTCGTTGATCGGTGTGCGAATCCTGCACGTAGAGACCATCGCCTGGGGCATGACCGGTTTCATCGCCGGCTTCACCGGATTGATGTTTGGCGACCTGGTGCGCCTGGAACCCAGCATCATCACCTTCGTCGTCATACCGTCTATTGCCGCAGCGATCTGCGGTCGCCTGGACAGCCTAAGCATGGTGCTGATTGGCGGCCTGTCCATCGGCGTTCTCGAGTCCGTATTGACGTTGTCGCCGACGCTGAAATCGGTGCGAACTGTGGCACCTTTTGTCGTGGCCATCGCGATGCTTGTCCTGCTGCAAAGCGGGAACCGGCTTCTTTTTGGGAGAGACGAATGAAGCAGCGTTTGACGCCGGGCGGCGTGATGCTACTGATGGGTTCTGTGGCGATCGTGGTGTTACTTCCCATGTTTGTCGGAGGGCAGTGGATCAAGATCCTGACCTCAGCCGTGTGCTTTTCCATTGCCGCAGCGGGGGCCGGATTCATGTATGCCCGGCTGGGCATGGTGTCACTAGCCCAAGTTGGCTTGATGGGCGTGGGTGGATGGGTGGTACTTCGGCTCAACCACGGATTTGATTGGCCATTTGAAATCAACCTGGCCATTGCCGCAGCAGTCACGACCGTGTTTGGCTGGGTACTTGCGCTCCCGGCTTTGCGAATGCGTGGTCTGTACCTGGCGCTCATCACGCTCATGGCCGCTAGCGGTCTCGAAATTGTCTTTTCAACCTTCCGGTTCCCCAACGGGGGAGAAGGCTTCTGGGGCGTGCTGCCGTCTGTGGCTGCACCTTTTCGGCGCCCGCAGCTGGCTCAAAACGACGCCGATTACTTGCGCTATGTCATGGGTATGTTGATGCTGGGCTTTGCTGTGATCGAGGCTCATCGACGTTCGGCACCTGGGCGTGCCTGGGCTATGATCCGGCGCTCCGAGGCTGCCGCCATGGCATCAGGCGTGAATGTGGTGTATTACAAGGCATGGGCCTTCGGCCTGTCAGGGCTGCTCGCAGGCACAGCCGGTGGATTGCTGGCGGGTGCCTTGGGCCTGCTCGATCCGGCCACCTTTCGAGCATCGGAGTCAATCATGCTGTTTGCGCTGGCGGTGGTGGGTGGTGCCCGTTTCTGGCTTGGTGCAGTGCTCGCCGGGATGCTTTACCGTGTGCTGCCTGGATTGTTCAACAACTGGGGATGGGATGCGGACTTGACGCTGGTCTTCTTTGGCGCCGCGCTGTTGCACGCCCTGATGACTGCGCCCGATGGCATTGCTGGACAGATACACGGTCTGCTACGCGGGCGAGGGGGTCAAGGATCGTGATTGAACTCAAAGACCTTACGGTCCGTTTCGGAGGTGTGACGGCGTTGGACGCGGTCTCGGCTGTGTTCACTGCGCCCGTCTCCGGCATCATCGGGCCCAATGGTGCCGGCAAAACCACGACCATGAATGTGGTCTCCGGTTTTCTGCCAGCCGGGGGAAGCATTCTCTACAACGGCGAAGACATTTCGCGCCAATCGCCGCACCAGCGTGCCCGGTGGGGATTGAGGCGGTCATTCCAGCGTGAACAGATTGCAGATGACCTGAGCGTGATCGACAACCTGCGGGTGATGCTTGACACATTGCCCGGCAGTAGGAGCCACAAGAAGGCGGATGCTGAGATGGCTCTGAGCGTTTGTGGATTGCACGCTCGAGCCCATACATTGGCCGCCTCTCTGAACACCTACGAGCGACGACTGACGGACGTGGCTCGATGCCTCGTGGGCAGTCCGAAGATCGTCATGCTCGATGAACCGGCAGGCGGGCTCACTCAGGAAGAGACCCAACACCTGGGTGACCTGATCTTGAAAATTCACCCGATCACGGGTGCATCGACCCTGCTGATTGACCACGACGTGGACTTGATCTCCCGCATTTGCGAGCAAACACTCGTGCTCGACTTTGGCAAACGCATTGCCCTGGGCCAGACGAGGGAAGTACTGGCTGATGCCAAAGTCCAAGCGGCGTATCTTGGTATTGAGGAGGTGAGCTGATGGCACTGGTGATGGAAGACATTTGCGTTTCCACCAACGGGAGGGAATTGGTCAAGGGCGCGTCTCTCACTGTCGATCCAGGGAAAGTGACGGCAGTGCTCGGTGCAAACGGCGCCGGTAAGTCTGAGCTTGTCCTGGCCATTGCCGGTATGTTGCCAATCGCTCGAGGAAACATCACGGTTGACGGGCACCCTATTCAAGGGTGCACGCCAGACACCGTTCGCCTCGCTGGTGTGGCAGCGGTACCAGAAGGGCATCGGGTCCTGTCGCGCCTTTCGGTCGATGACAACCTTCGCGTGGCGGGTTCGATGCTCAGTGGGGCCAAACTGGGCCGCACAATGGCCGAAACCTACGCACTGTTCCCTGAGCTGGCTGAACGCAAACGCCAGTTGGCAGGCACCATGTCAGGGGGGCAACAGCAGATGCTGGCCATCGGACACGCGCTGATGGCGCGTCCGCGCTACCTTTTGATTGATGAAATGTCGCTGGGTCTGGCGCCACTGATCATCAAACGGCTGGTGAAAGCCATTTCCCATCTTTTGGAAAAGGACACCGGCATCTTGCTGGTTGAGCAATTTACCGAGGTCGCGTTGTCTGTGGCGACTTCGGTCACTGTGATGAGAACGGGAAAGGTTCAGTATTCGGGCCTGGCCAGCGAGTTGAAAGCTCGCCCCGAAATCCTCGAGAAGGCTTACTTCTGAAGCCATGCGCATGGCCATCAGAAGGTAGTGCTTTATTTGCAGGCAGAGATGCCCCGCGTACGAATCCCTGCGAGCAGGGCGATGAGCGACCCGCACGCAGGTGGCTGACGTTCAGCTCTTGGGCGGCGCTTCCACGCCCGACATCTGCAGCACAGCCGGGGGCAGTCGCTCGCCGCGGATCTTGACTGCGGCCACGTCCGCGTTGAGTTGCCTCAATTCGTCAGCCGTAAAGGAGATTGAGGCCGCCCCCAGGTTTTCTTCCATGTGAGCCACATTGGTGGTGCCCGGAATGGGAACAATCCACGGCTTCTGTGCCAGCAGCCACGCCAAAGCCAGTTGGGCGGGCGTTGCGCTCTTGCGCGCTGCCCAGGTCTTGACTACATCGACCAGTGCCATGTTGGCAGGCAGGGCTTCAGGTGCGAAGCGCGGAACCACAGAGCGAAAATCCATGTTCGGACTTGTTTCGAAGCGTGTATCGGCCTTGACCGAACCTGTGAGGAATCCCATTCCCAGCGGACTCCAGCAGACGAAGCCTATGCCCAGCTCCTCACACAGGGAAAGCACTTGGGCCTCCGGTCCCCGCCACAGCATGGAGTATTCGTTCTGGATCACGGCAAGCGGCAGCACGGCATGCGCGCGGCGAATCGTCTGCACACCCGGTTCTGAGAGCCCGAAGTGCAGCACCTTTCCTGCGGCGACCAAGTCCTTCACCGTACCGGCAACATCCTCAATGGGCACCTGCGGATCCACCCGGTGCTGGATCAATATGTCGATACGGTCGGTTTTGAGTCGCCGCAATTGCGCTTCGACCACCTGTTTGATGTGTTCAGGCCGGCTGTTGAGTCCACCGAGGCGCTGGCCGGTCTTCGGATCGATATCCATACCGAATTTGGTTTCCAGGACAAGCTTGTCACGGATCCCTTGAAGCGCCTCACCCACAATCTCTTCCGAAAGGAATGGTCCATACACCTCGGCGGTATCGATCAGCGTGACGCCCCGATCCACGGCGCGTCGAATGAGCCTGACTGCCGCTTGGCGGTCGAAGGCGCTGTGGTACATGTCAACGACCGATCCTTGGGCTGCGCCGGGATGCCACTGGCAGCCCAAGCCGACCGGAAAGACCTCGAAGGAGCCCAGTGTGCGCCGTTGCCCTGCGGTGTGTTGGCGGAGCACAGAATCTCTCGCCACCTTGGCTGCGGCACCGGACTGACTGGCGCAGGCAGACAGCAGCCAGGGCGAGAGCCCCAAGCTGGTGGCGGTGGCCAGCAGTTGTCGGCGCTGCAGGCCGTGGTGTTCATTGGATGGGGACGTTTCGCTGATAGACATGGCGAATATTCCTGGTTGGGGATGTAGGTTGTTGCTTCAGACCATGGAAGACAGGAGGCGGTCAGTTGTCCAGCCGACGCTCGCTCATCCACTTCACCATGGCCGGATCGCGGTGCGAAAAGAAACTGCTGGTGGCTGTGTCCAGTGTGGTGATGCGTGCCATGTCCGCCTCGTCGAGCGCAAAGTCAAAGACAGCGATGTTCTCCGTCATGCGTTCCTTGTGCACCGACTTGGCCAGCGCGGCGATACCTCGCTGGATCAGCCAGCGCAGAACCACCTGACCCACCGACTTGCCATGGCGCGCGCCGATGTCGACCAGCACCTCGTTTTGAAACAGGTTGTTGCGCCCTTCGGCGAACGGGGCCCAGGCCTGCGCCTGCACGCCCAGCTCTTTCATGAAGGCAGCGCTTTCGATCTGCTGCTGAAAAGGATTCACCTCCACCTGGTTGACGGCGGGGGCAATCTCGTTGAAGACCTTGATGTCCATGAGGCGGTCCGGGTGGAAGTTGCTCACGCCAATGGCGCGCAACTTGCCCTGGCGGTGGGCCTCCTCCATGGCACGCCATGCACCGTGCACATCGCCATAGGGCTGGTGGATCAGGTACAGGTCCAGGTAGTCGAGTTGCAGGCGGCGCAGCGATTTGTCGATGGCCTGGCGGGTGCGCTCAAAGCCTGCATCCTGCACCCACAGCTTGGTGGTAATGAATAGCTCTTCTCGAGCAACACCGCTTTGGCGGATGCCCTTGCCCACAGCCTCTTCGTTCATGTACGAGGCGGCGGTGTCGATCAGGCGGTAGCCAGTTTGGATAGCGCCGATCACGCTGCGCTCGCACTCCTGCGCATTTTCGATCTGGAAGACACCAAAGCCCAGGATGGGCATTTGGGTACCGTTATTCAAAGTGACTTGTTCCATGGTGGTCCTGTTTGGCTTGTATAGGCTTCGACTGTAAGCAGGCAACTCACATCTGAATAGAGACAAAACCATTGTTAAATTGACATCTGAAAAGGGATAATGATCCGCAGGAGGTCAGCCATCTATGGCCATCAATGAAATCAGGTCCGTGTCCACCTTCATCAAAGCTGCCGAGTTGGGCAGTTTGCGTCGGGCCGCACTGGAACTGAACATCAGCCCCCAGGCCGCCAGCAAGGCCTTGGCGCAACTGGAAAAGCACCTCGAGGTGCGGCTGTTTCACCGCACCACTCGAGTCATGTCTTTGACCGATGCGGGTCAACGCCTGCTCGAAGATGTGGAACCGGCCTTGCTCGGGGTGCAGCGCGCCCTGCAGAAGGCCAGGACCACCAGGGACGAGTTTGCCGGTCCACTGCGTATCGCAGGCCCACGCACCACGTTTCAACCCATCCTCTGGTCCTTGATCGATGAGTTCTGTGAGCGTTATCCCGGCATCCAGCCCGATGTGCTGCTGGAGGATCGTGTTGGCAACTGGGTGGAGGACCGGGTCGATGTGGGCTTCCGGCTCGGGCCTTCGCCGGACGACGGAGTGATTGCGCGACGGCTGTTTCCGCTGCAATTGGTGGTGTGTGGAGCGCCCGCCTATTTCGAGCGCTACGGTGTGCCGGACTCGCTGGCGGCCTTGTCCACCCATCGCTGCAGCGTGTTTCGCCATCCGGCGACCGGAAGGCTCGCACCATGGCATGTAAAGCTGGACGGGCATCTGGTCGAACAACCGGTGGTGCCGGCCATCATCAGCAACGACGAGGTGCTGGAATTGCATGCTGTGGTGGCCGGCAAAGTGCTGGGGCAATTGGCGGGGTCCACGGCTGCTCCCTACATTCGTACAGGTCAGTTGGTGCCCATCCTGCTGGACCACATGCCGGACATCGCCAGCTATTTTGTGTACTTCGGCAGCAGAAAGTCGCAGCCAGCTCGCGCCCGGGCGTTCGTCGACCTAGCTGTCGAACGCCTCACGGACTGCCCGCAGTGCACGCTGACCAGCAAGGAGCTTGCACGAGCCAAGAAGCTGTTGCCAAGCTTAGCTCGCTCGTTCAAGAGCCAGACCAATCAGTAATTTATCCAGAACAGATGCCGTTGCGAATGACGGGTGTCGGGATGGCATTTTGGTAGGCCGAACGTCAGTCATGGGCACCAAGCAGCCGGTTATCCGATCAAAATAACTAAATTCCAGTTCTCAGAATCAACCGTTTCGGGAAGTCATTTAAGGCTCGAAAAAACCGATAGGTTGAGGTGTTTTAGTAATAGCCAGCAATGAAGAAAACAAGCCACATTGTCATCACCTGTGTCCTCTTGGGCCTCGCAGGCATCGCCTCCGCCAAATCCCCCGAGTGCTCCGTTCCCGCCATCGCCCAAGCCCGCAAACTGCTGAGCTTCCATGCCGACGGGGATGACCGCATCGCCATCGACGATAAGGTCAAGGAGCTGCCCTCGCTCAAGAATCCCGCCGACACGCAGCAACGCTTCCAGGTGCTGGAGGTCTGGGGCTACATCTACAAGGCGCGCTACCGCATGCGGCTGATCTATGCGCCCATGGGCGGCAGTTGCACGCTGATGGGGCAAGAGGTGCTGGAGTTCGCCAAGCTCTGACGGCGGGCTGGCGAACCTGCTAAGCGGCGTACCACCTCCTCCCGTGTTTGTGGGATGGCGGGTCTTTCAAATGGTCTCTATGGTTCAGCCTGTGCTCCGGTTCGAGCACGGGTTCACGGGTTTCTGCCAAATGGAATCCACCAAGGGAGACTTCACATGGGTCATCACAAGTTTGCTTTTGCATGGCGCTTCGCCTGGGTGGCGGTCGCGGTGCTCGGCATGGCAGCTTGCGGCAGCATCAAGCCGCCGCAGCCGGAACAGGAAAAAGAAGCACCCCTGCCAACGGCACCCAATTCGTCCATCACCTTGCCGATTCGCCTGGACAGCGGCGCCTTGCAGCAAGAGATCAACGAACGCCTGGGGCAAGGGCAGGGGCCGCAGAGCCTTTACTGGACCAGTGGTGAGCCGATTTCAGGCAATGCAACGATCCAGTTCGGGGTGCACCGTAGCGGTGAGGCCCAGGTCAGCAGCGAAAACGGTTGTCTGGTTTTCAAGGTTCCTCTGGCCGTCAACAGTGGCCGCATCGATTGGAGTGAGAAAGTCGGTTTCATCAAGGTCAAGAAGCATTTTGACTTTGGCGGCGGCGCGCAGGTCACGGTGCGCGCCTGCGTCAGCGTGGGCGCCGACTGGCAGCTCGATGCCACGGTATCGCCAGATTTCCAATGGACCGAGCGTGCCTGGATCGACATCAATCCACCGCTGGGGCACATCAAGGTGGATGTGGCCAGCCGTATCGAACCGAAGATTCGTGAAAAATTGCCTGCGCTGATGGAGAAGGCACGGGCGATTGTGGCGAAAGTGCCGTTGCGCGCATCCCTGGAGCGTGCCTGGGTGTCGCTGCAGAAGCCCCAGCAGCTGAGCAAGGAGCCCGCGTTGGCGCTGGAGGTGGAGCCGGTTTCCTTGGGCCTGGGGCCGACGACCAGCGAGGGGCGCGAACTGGTGATCCGGCCGACCCTGGTGGCCAAGCTGCGCGCCTATGCCGGCCAGCCCGCGCAGGCGTCGCCGCTCAAGCCTTTGCCTGGCAATACCGGAACACTGGGGCGGGACGAGTTTGCCCTGGTCCTGCGCGCCGATGCGCCCTATGGCGAACTGAACAGGCTGGCGCAGGAGCGGCTTGCGGGCCAGACATTTCCCTTGGGGGGTGACAAGTCCATCACGATCAAGGCGCTCGGCATACAGCCGCTGGGTAAAAAGCTGCTGGTCCGCGCGGACTTTTCGGCCAAGGCGTCGAAGTCGCCTTTCTCAGGCGTGTCCGGCTGGCTGTACCTCGTGGGGGAACCGCATTACGACGACACAAGCCGCCGGCTATGGGTTTCGTCGCTGGACTATGAGCTCAATACCAAAAACCTGTTGCTCCAGAGTGCGGACTGGTTGCTTCATGAGCCGATTGCCCAGAAGGTGCAGGCAGCCTTGTCGTTCGATTTGTCCGGCCGGATCGATCCGGTACGCAAGCAGGTGGAGGGCGGGCTGCAGAATTTCCGTGTGGCAGAGGGCGTGGCCTTGAATGCGGTCATCAAGTCATTCAACTTCTCGGACCTGCACATCGGTTCCGACGCCATTGGCCTGTACACCACCGTGCGCGGCAATGCGAATGTGATGGTGCGTGCGCCGTAAGCCTTTCGGCATGCCGCCTAGGTGACGCTGGCGGCATGGGCTTGTGCCTATGATCGCGGCAATTCGATCTCTATCAAGCGAGTTGCCCCAAATGTCTTTCACTCAAGCGTCTCAGCCCGGCCAAGCCCTGTACCCGCACCTGCTGGCACCGCTGGACCTGGGCTTCACCCGGCTCAAGAACCGCGTGCTGATGGGCTCCATGCACACCGGGCTGGAAGACGGGCGTGACCTGAACAAGCTGGCTGCCTACTGCCGCGAGCGCGCCGAAGGCGATGTGGGCCTGATCGTGACCGGCGGTTTTGCGCCCAACATCGCCGGCTGGGCCAAGCCCTTTGCCGGCACGCTGGCCACCTCGGGTGCGGCGCGGCGGCACCAGGTGGTGACGCGCGCGGTGCACGAGGCCGGTGGCAAGATTGCGCTGCAGATCCTGCACACCGGGCGTTATGCCTACCACCCGCTGGCGGTGGCGCCATCGGCGCTGAAGTCGCCCATCTCTCCCTTCAAGCCGTTCGAGCTGTCGGCCCGCGGCGTGGAGCGGCAGATCCGTGCTTTCGTCAACTGTGCGGTCAAAGCGCGCGAGGCCGGCTACGACGGGGTGGAGATCATGGGCTCCGAGGGCTATTTCATCAACCAGTTCCTCGCCGCACACACCAATCAGCGCGACGACGAATGGGGCGGCGGCTACAGCCACCGCATGCGCCTGCCCATCGAGATTCTGGCGCGCACGCGCGAGGCGGTGGGGCCGGACTTCATCCTGATCTACCGCCTCTCGATGATCGACCTGGTGCCCGGCGGCAGCGCCTGGGACGAGATCGTGACGCTGGGCAAGGCGGTGGCGCAGGGCGGTGCCAGCATCGTCAACACCGGCATCGGCTGGCACGAGGCCCGGGTGCCGACCATTGCCACCAGCGTGCCGCGTGCGGCCTTTGCCTGGGTGACGCAGAAGATGAAGGCCGAGTTTGCGGCCGCCGGCATCGGCACGCCGCTGGTCACATCCAACCGCATCAACACGCCCGAGGTGGCCGAGCAGGTATTGGCCGAGGACTGTGCCGACATGGTGTCGATGGCGCGCCCGCTGCTGGCCGACCCGGCCTTTGTGAAGAAGGCCGCGCTGGGCCAGGCGGACCAGATCAACACCTGCATTGCCTGCAACCAGGCCTGCCTGGACCATATCTTCAAGAACCAGCTCACCAGCTGCCTGGTGAACCCGCGTGCCTGCCACGAGACTGAGCTGGTGTACCGCCTCACGCCGCAGCGCAAACGCATTGCCGTGGTGGGCGCCGGCCCGGCTGGCCTGACGGCCGCCACCGTGGCGGCCGAGCGCGGGCACGAGGTGCATCTGTATGACGCTGCGGCCGAGATCGGCGGCCAGCTCAACATGGCCAAGGTGGTGCCAGGCAAGGAGGAGTTCCTCGAGATGCTGCGCTACCTGGCGCGGCGCGTGGAGGCCACCGGCGTGCAGTTGCACTTGAACCAGGCCGTGCAGGCGCAGGACCTGCAGGGCTTTGACGAGGTGGTGGTGGCCACTGGCGTGACACCGCGCGACCCGAAGATTGCGGGCCAGGACCACGCCAAGGTACTGAGCTACATCGACGTGCTGCGGCACAAGAAGCCGGTGGGCCAGCGCGTGGCCATCGTCGGTGCCGGCGGCATCGGCTTTGACGTGGCGGAGTTTCTGGTGAGTGAAGGCCATTCCACCACGCTCGACCTGCCGGCCTGGCAGGCGGAGTGGGGCGTGACCGACCCGGCCCAGGCCCGCGGCGGCTTGCGTCCGGACGGCCCGCAGGTGAGCCCGCCGGCACGCCAGGTGACGCTGCTGCAGCGCAAGGCCGGCAAGCTGGGCGATGGTTTGGGCAAGACCACCGGCTGGATTCACCGCGCCGCGTTGAAGATGAAGCAGGTGAAGATGATCGGCGGCGTGAACTACGAGCGCATTGGCGACGAAGGGCTGCTGGTGTCGTACGGCGAGCAGCGCGAGAACCCGACCTGGCTACCCTGCGACACCGTAGTGCTGTGCGCCGGCCAACTGCCGCTGCGCACGCTGGCGGATGAACTGCAGGCCCAGGGCAAAACCGTGCACCTGATCGGCGGGGCGCTGGAAGCCGGCGAGCTCGATGCCAAGCGCGCTATCGACCAGGCGGCGCGGCTGGCGGCGAAGCTCTAGGCGCGCGCCTGCAATCTGTCGATAAAACCATCCCCCATTTGTGGGATGGCAATCTGCGCCAGTGCGCCTATTGTTCGGCTGGTCTGGCGAGGTCGCTGCGAGAGGTCTTGAGCCAATCCCCTCCTTGCTGGCGAGCGTCTGGGCTATGTCGTCTGGGTGGACGATGGCGAGCCGGTCGACCAGAATCCCAAATGGTGCCGCGACGCCGTCGGCAACTGCGACTGGAGCCGGGCAACGCGTGCGCTGTGAGGCTGGAACGAAAGGGCATGAAGATGAAAGTTACCGATACGCTGTTCAGACTGGCGAGCAGTCTGATCTGTTTGGCTGGTCTCGTGGCATGTGCCGACATTGGGCCACGTATTGACGACCGATTCACGGTTTTTACGCCGATCTTTGCGGATAACCGCGTGTATTACCTCAAGCCACGTGATGCTGCCTCGCAGACGCAGGCCCTGGAAGCGCTGGGTTCGACAAAAGCTCAGCCCAAGGACGAGGTTGTGCGTCGAAACTCTCCGCTGTCTGTCCTGCTGCGTGCAATCGAAATACCGGCAGCCAAAGAAAGCAACGGACAGGGCGGTACGCAAGAAGGTGCGATCACGGAAGCCGCGGACTACGCCGTTATTCTCGACATCGGAACGAATGCCGATGGGTCGACGCGATCGATCGTGGTCTGGTACCAGCGCGGCGTGCAGCCAGACCAGTCGCTGAATTTCTCCAACCTTCTCGTCTATTACGAGCCGAGGTGGGATGAGCGAGTCGCGCCCTATTTCCGCATCCGTGTGATGGATGTCAGCACTGAGCGCAATGCAGAGACACGCCGTGCGCTGGAGCGTGCGCACAATCTTGCGGGTTCGGTTGGTGCCGTTGCCGCCAGTCCGCTGGTGTCGCCTTTCATCGGCATCGCGTTCACCGCGGCAGAGCTTGTTTTTGCGAATCGACAGAATCGCATGGTGCTTGACTACACTGTTCAGCTTTACTCATCAGCGGCTGCTGGACAGGCCGGAAGTGGCGAGCTGGGTGTCCTGAAGCGAGGTTCTTATATTGTTGTGGGTCGCCCCTTGCATGAATCTCGTGACTTCTGGAAGAAAAAATTCTTCTTCGAGCCGGAGTCGCACGCACTCTTGACGGGTAGCGAGCGGGTCAACGTACCCACCGCATTGATCACTGTGGGTACGTTCGAAAGTGTCGTCCCGACCATCGTCATGGAGCGTTCGGCTGCATTGACGGCATTGCTTGCTTCAAATGGAACGAAATCGACGGTCGAGCAGATCGATGACACGGCGAAAAGGCTTGCGGCCAGTGTGGAGGCGTTTACCAAGGGTGAGAAACTGAATCGCTACCGCAATGATGCCGACGTCGACGATATTCTTCGTCGCTTGCAGGATGACAAGTTCAAGCTGCAGATCGGCGTCGAAGATCAGTTTTTCCTGTTGCGTGCGATCAGTCAGTGCTTCAAGCTGGAAACACCTTTCAGTTCTGTCCAAGAGGCTGTGGACTATAGATTGGCAAACCGGAAAAAGAAGTGTGAGGGAGCATGATGAAGTACTCGCTGGCAGTTATCTGTTCACTCTTGTTACTCTCAGGCTGTATGGTGGAGAAGAAAATGGCAACTGAGTATTCGGATTTGCTATTATCCAGATACAAGGCCATTGGCGAGTTCACGCTTGATCAGGGCACTCCGACCGTGGATCAATTGCTGGGCCGCTTCCGCGACAAGGTGCCCGCGGCTTTCAAGGCCAAAGGTCTGGACTCTGCCCGTCTGGAAAAAGATGATGGCTTGCAATGGGCTGTTCTGACATTCGAGCACCGCTTCATTCACTGGAAGCTAGGAGTTCAGTTTGTGCGGGCGCCAAGGGAGGTGGGGCCTCGGGTATTGGCTTTGATTCGAACAAGTGGCACTGTGGATGGGCAAGGGCCTGATCCGGAAAAACTGGACGAACTACTCCCAGTGATTACCGAGGCCTTGCAATCGGCACGACTGCCTTGAACGGTGATGTCCAGACGTCTATCTGGCGCGATGTCAGCTGCGCCGGTTCGGACACGACGCCAGCCGGAATGCCGGTGTCCCACAAGGTCGGCAAGGGAGATGTTCTCAGAAGCTCAGGGCCAGTCGCTGAACGGAAACGGCACCTCTTCCGTCGCGAAGCTCACGAAGTCGGCAATCTGCCGCAGGTACTGCCCAAGACTGTGGCCAAAGCTGCACAGGCGGGCGTTGGGCGCATCGGTGATGAGCGCCAGAACGAACTGCACGACGGCCAGAATACCCAGCAAGGTGGCCGCCAGTTGGAAGCCGATGCCCATCAGGAGCATCAACAAGGCGCGCGGCCAGATGTTGCGCTTGGGGATTGTGGTGGGTGTGTTGGTCATGCGGTCCTCCCTGGGGTAAATGGCGGATTGGCTCAGGGCGAGCGGTGCAGTCGTGGCGCCGAGAGCAGGGCGAGGTTTTCCTCAATGGCCACGTCCACGTCGCGCCAGCGGCCGGTGACCTTGGCGGCGGCGATGGCAGCCTGCAGCTGCTTGAGGTCTCTGACGCTGGGCGCCACCTTGATCTGGGCAATGGCGGCCGCCGTGTTGCCGACCTTGAGCAGCGCAAATACCTTGCCGGGCCATTCGCTCGTTTTTGCCATGGGTTCACCTCTCGTGTATCACAAGGCCCTCACTGTACACAACCGTACCTCGCTATGACAGCCTTTGTGAAGGCGGTTAAGCTTGGCCGCTCCATGAATTACACCCTGACCCTGTTTGATGCCGATGGCGTTTCCGATGCACAGCGGCGCGCGGCCGAGCAACGCTTTCGCCAGGTACTGGAAGAGACGCTGGGCGACGCCAGCCTGGTGGCGCCGGTCTACACCGCCTATCTGCGCATCGTGGCAACCTACGGGGAAGCGCCATCGCCCGATACGCTGACCGATGCCGAGCGCGCGATCTTTGAGCAATGGCAGGCGGCCGAGACGGCGGCGGTGGCAGCGGTGTTCGGGCCGCACCGCTACATGGGCGATGCGATGTACGAGATCGGCATCTAGCCGGAACGCTTGGTTCAGCCCAGCCCCAGCGCGTGGAAGACGCGGATGGCGGCATAGGCGTCATTGGCGGCGTAGATCAGCTGCGCTTCGCTCAGGCGCGGATTGGCCCAGTTGGAGGTGGTAGCTTTCTTGGATTTGATGAAGCGCTGGTTGAACAGCACCGCCACGGCACCCTTGACGCCCGTTTCCTTGCGGTAACCCTGCTGGCGGAACACGGTATTGAGTTCCAGCACATCGGCCGGCTCTACGCCCAGTTTGGAGGTGATGCGCTTGCGGTCATCGCCCAGGCCGAAGCCGGCCTTGGTGACGCCGCGCAGGGCCAGCAGTTCGGCCACCATGGCGCGGCAGGCGCTGTCATGCAGCTGGAACACCCAGGCTTTGTCGAGGGTGGCGAGTTGCACGATGTGCGGCCCTTCGGACAGTTCGTCCTTGCGGAAGGTGGGTTTGGATTCGGTGTCGAAGCCCCAGTGGGCGCTGGCGGCGAGTTCTTCGCAGGCCTTTTCGGCTTGGCTGGGCGAGGTGACCAGGGCGATGCGATCGAGTCCGAGGCGTTCGAAGGGATCAAGCAGGGCAATCTGCTCTCTGCTGGGAATGGGTGGAGTGCTGTGCATGCGCTTAGTGTGAGGCCTTATCCACGCCAATGTCCTCGTTCCACAACTCGGGCCGGCTGGCGATGAAGCCGCGCATCAGCTCCACGCAAGCGGCATCCTGTACCACCTCCACCTGCACACCGCGCGAGCGCAGCAGGGTTTCCTCGCCCAGGAAGGTCTGGTTCTCCCCGATGATGACCTTGGGGATGCCGTAGAGCAGGATGGCACCGCTGCACATGCTGCAAGGAGAGAGCGTGGTGTAGAGCACGGATTCGCGGTAGACGCTGGCGGGCTGGCGACCGGCATTTTCGAAAGCGTCCATCTCGCCGTGCAGGATGGCGCTGCCGCGCTGCACGCGCCGGTTGTGCCCGCGGCCGATGATGCGGCCCTGGTGCACGATGACGGAGCCGATCGGGATGCCGCCTTCGGCCAGGCCGAGCATGGCCTCGTCGATAGCGGCTTGCATGAAAGGATCTGTGGTCATTTTTCGGGCGATGGGCAATGCGTTGGGTACCGTACGAAGGAGCCGGGCGCTTTACGGGACTTGGTAACCTTTTTCCCGGAAAAGCCTGAGAGCCGCCTCGACCACGGCAGGATCAAACAAGGTTCCCTTGCCTTTTTCCACTTCGGCCAAGGCGGCAGGGATGCCCAGGCGGGGATGGCTCTGGCGCTGGTGAGAAACTGCCTCGATGGTGTCAGCTACCGCGATGATCTTGGCCTCCAGCACGATTTTCTCCCCGGTCAGGCCGTTCGGATAGCCAGATCCGTCCAACCGCTCATGGTGTTGCAAGGCGGTTTGCGCCAACGGCCAGGGCAGATCAAGTTCACGCAAGATCTCGTAGCCTTCCTGTGTATGACGTTGGAGCTGCTCGCGCTCGTCCTCCGTCAAACCACCGGTTTTCCGGAGTATTTCCTCGGGGACTTTGATTTCCCCGACGTCGTGCAAAATTCCGGCAAGGCGAATGCCGTAGGCCTGTTCATCCGGCAGCCCCATTTCCAGCGCGATGGCCATGCCGATGTCACCGACCAGTCGCTGATGGGGCGAAGGATAAGGATGGCGCGCTTCGATGACGGTTTCCAGTGTAATGATGATTTTTTCGAGATTGGCTCTTGTTTCATCGCGCTTGAGCACCATCGGTTGCAAGCCCGGTTTGTCACCGGGCGTGCTGTGAAGTGCAGTGATACCGAAAGAGATACTTGCGCTCAGAATCTCAAGGACGTCGATTTCTTCGTCTGAAAAGGCGAAAGGTTCGTCGGAATATAAAACCAGGCCGCCCCAAACGTCCGCACCCTGGTAGAGCGGCAGACCGACTGCCGATGCCAGATGGTTCTTTACCGCATAGCGCTGGCAATTTCTGAACTTCGGATCGTGGATCAAGTCCGGTACGACACAGGTCTTGCCGGTGTTGATGGCCTCCCCAATCGGGGAGCGGCTGTCTTCGGTGTTGGCCCAGGTGGAGTTCGGTAATTGCCCGGCATCTTGGGACGGTCCATGAAACGCCAGCAGTCGCAGGGATTTGTCCTTGTCATGCTCGGCATTGCCGATCCATGCAACACGATACAGGCCACTGTTCACAACCACTCTGCAGACGGTTTGCAGCATGTGCGTTTCATCGCCTGCCCGTAACATTTCGTGGGTGCAACCGGCGACGACCTTCAGCGCCAGCCGGATCCTTCTTATCGACTTTTCCGCCTGTTTGACCAGCGTGACCTCTTGGAGCGTGTGCAGGGTGTAGCGGTATTCGTTGCTTTCGCTGTAGATTGGATAATTCTTGGATAGAAAAATCTCGCCCGTGGCCAAGCGGACTTCACTGTTGGGCGTGCTTTTCTCTGGGTTTTGAGCAAGGTCGATGATCGGACTGCCCAGTTTGGGAAAGATTTCAAAATAGGGCTTACCTACGATGTCTTTCGCGGTCCTGCCGGCGCGTTCGAGGTAGGCGCGATTGGCCCGGATCAGGCGGTACGTCCGGTCATACACAAAAACTGGAATGGTGATCGCATCAAAAGTGGCCTGCCATTCCTGGAGCATCCGGGCGATTCGCCGTTCCTCATGTTTCAGATATTCCAATGCCGTCAGGATTGATACGCCATTTTTTCCTGCCTTGATGAGCGCGTGCCGGGTGGCGCGTTCACTGGCGGTCATTCCCATCTCGACTTCAGGTGGCGCCAGCCGCAACCGCTGAAGCTGCTCTTCAAGCAGTTCCAGTCCTGCCTTGCGCTCACGGAAGATGGTGCCGCTGAAGACGACGCCTGCCAGCAGGAGTGCATAAGCGAATACCGGCACGGCATCGATAAGGGCCAGATGGGTAAACAGTCCGACTGTCACGCCGCGGTGAACAAGAAGTTGTCCCAAACTTGACGCGGCCAGCAAGACAAGACCTGCGGCCATGAACAACCAGGCTTTCGTCTTGCCCGTCAGCCGGATGAGCCGTAGCGCCCATAACGCAGCCGCAACAGCAAGAACAATGCCGGTCGAATGCAGCAGGAATTCTTCAAGATGCATGACATTCCCTCTCGTCTGAGTCCACGCCCCCCTGCTGACGTTGTGCCCATGACACGCATGGGCGCTGCCCCCTGACGCAAGGGAGTGACGGTCAGGGAAATCTTATCGCACTGACGGCTACTTCAAGTACTGAGTCGTGATCCCCCATTTGGGGGATAGCTAACGAATCTGGCTTTATTTAGCATTGACGCTGACTATAGGGTGCACCGCGGAAATTCGCCAGAGATTGCGATGAAATTTGCCGATAAGGCGTTGGTTGTCACCGCGCCCGGGCATCTCACCACTTGGTCGTTGGAGGTGATTCCATGCAGACAAACCAAATAGAACGTCATGAAACCATCAGGGAACTGTTCCATCTGTTCCTTATGGTTCAGCAGATGGGGCAGCTTATTGCCAACACGTCGCATGGTGCCGCACATGACGGCGCCCGCGAGCTGAACGAGCTTTTACATCAGGCGCGGCTGAAAATCGAACTGCTCCATGCCGAATTGCCAACCGCCAGCCATCATCACAGGGATGCCGAGGATTCAATGGCTTTGGCTCGGTTCACAACCCCATTTGGTGCGTAAGACCCTGACAATTCGTGCTCCAATCATGGGTTCTGCCATCAGCCGGCGCACGAAACCCGATGTCTTCACTTGCGATCACCACTGACACCTACAAGCTTTTCCCCTCGCCGCGCAACGTGCACCGCGTGGTTTTCGAGCACGAAGTCTTCGTCCCTTACCCTTATGCCTTGATCGACCTGCCCAGCATGCACCTCAAGGGCCGGTACAGCCTGTTTGCCGCCTGCCGGCTGGCTGACATGAAGCAGGGGCAACTGGTGACCTTCGAAGACGAGGCGGATGTCGCCACTTTCAACGCCAGATTCGTGCCGGACTGAGATGATGAAAAACCATCGCAGCACAGGTGGTCTGGTCTATTCCACCGACAGCGGGCGCATGTGCCCGGATTGCCGCCAGCCGGTGGCCCAGTGCCAGTGCCACTTGAACAAGCCCACCCCTGCCGGTGATGGCATCGTGCGCGTTTCGCGCCAGACCAAGGGCCGTGGCGGCAAGGCGGTAACGGTTGTCACCGGGCTGGCGCTCGATGCGCCGGCGCTCACCGAACTGGGCAAGAAGCTCAAGGCGGCTTGTGGTTCCGGCGGCACGGTGAAGGATGGCGTGATCGAAGTCCAAGGTGACCATTGCGACAAGGTCATGGCTGTGCTTCAGACGCAAGGCTGGACGGTCAAGCGCGCGGGTGGCTGAAGAACATGGACGTCCATCAGCTGCAGCGTCTGGTGACGACCCAGATGCCCTACGGCAAATACAAAGGGCACCTGATTGCCGACTTGCCCGGCAACTACCTCAACTGGTTCGCTCGGGAGGGTTTCCCGCCGGGCGATATTGGCCGCCTGCTGGCGTTGATGCACGAGATTGACCACAATGGGCTGTCATCGCTGCTTGCGCCACTACGCAAATAGAATCCAGCCATGAGTTTTTTTGTTGATCCGAGTACCGTGACCCACGGCATCCAGCTGGCGGTCGCCCCCGTGTTTCTGTTGACGGCAGTCTCCGGCATGATTGGCGCAGTCGCCGGCCGTCTGGCGCGCATCATCGACCGGGCCCGGGTGCTGGAAGAGCGACTCAGGGATTCGGCTGATACCGAGTTCATCAAGGGCGCCTATGCTGAGTTGGTCCGGCTGCGTCGACGCGGCCTGCTGGCCAATGGCGCCATCGGTTTTCTTACCCTGTGCGCCTTCATGATCGGCCTGACCATCATCCTGCTGTTTCTCGGCGAGACGACGGCCTTCCAGGGTGAAAGCTGGGCTATCGTGAGCTTTCTGTTCGGCGTGTTCTGCTTCATGCTGGCGCTGTCCTGCTTCCTGGCCGAAACCTGGATGGCGACGCGCATTCTCAATTTCGGCAAACCCAAGTCCTGATCAGCCTGGGGTCGGGGGCTTTCGCGCTCAGTCCTGGCGGATGCTGCCTTCACGTGCCAGGCGCAGGGCCAGTTCGCTCAAGGACCGATAGGCCTCACCCGCGGCCGGATCCCATTGGCTCACGGCCTGGCCTTGGTGTTGCACAAGGGCGATGTCGCCGCGCGCGGCCGGGCCGGTGAGGGCACCAGCCGGCCCGAGCGCCAGCACGTTGTCCACCGCGTTGCGCAGCAACGAGGCGCGCAGCCGTGGCAGCAATTCGGGGGGCACGCCGCTGTCGTGCCACAAGTCCTCTGCCAAGGCTTGCAGCACCGGCAGGAAGTTGGTTCCGAACACGGCGGCGGCGTGGTAGAGCACTTTCTTGTCGGCTTCCACGGTGAAGCACGCAGCACCGATGGCGGCAAAGATCGGTCGCAGTGCTTCACGGACCGAGACATTGCCTTCGAGGCCACAAGGCGTCCCGGCGAACTGCTGCACAGCCGCTGCCGGCGCAGCAAAGCTCAGGATGCAATGCGCGCTGGCGGTTTGCCAGCCGCGATCGCGCAGGGGGGCCAGCACGGCCGAACTCAGCGCGCCGCTGGCGTGAAAGACGGTGGCGGGCGCCATGCCGGCCAGGACTTGCGCCATCTCGCGGGCGCTCTCGGCAATCTGCCGGTCTGGTACGGCCATCAGCCAGAGGTCAGCCGGCCGCATCTGCGCCAGTGATTCGACAGCATGGCCCGCGCCGATGAAAGCCACGGCTGCCTGTGCGCTCTCTGGCGTGGTGGTCAGTACATCCTGAATCTGCAGCGTTTCATGCTGGTGCCACAGGTAGCCCAGGGTCTTGCCGACCCTGCCGCATCCCACCAGGTTGAGCGTGCGCATGGCGTTAGGGCCTGTTCACACTGTTTTTGCAAGTGCGAACGTGGTGAAAACCGTGCCAATCTAGGCGCGCGACGACGCCCAGGCTGGCCACCTGGGCTAGGAGTGCAACAACGAATGGCGCGGTTTTCACCACGTTCCCTCCGGGTTGCGGCCAAAAAAGCCGTGCGCGGCGTTGCGAAGCCTTGCCGGAGGAAGACTCCGGCTGCGTTTCGCGCCTGGCGCATGACTTTTTTGATCCGCAACGCATCTTGCAAAAACAGTGTGAACAGGCCCTAAACCAGCCCGAACCAGCCCAGCAGGCCGCCGGCTGCCAGCAGCCACAACAGGTGCAGCCGGGTGCGCCAGACCATGACGGTGGTGACCGCGGTGGTCAGCCACAGCGGCCAGTCCTGCGCCGGCGCGCCATGCGCGCTGGCCAGAATCCAGCCGGTGGCAATCAGGAGGGCGATGACGATCGGCGCCATGCCCTGCTTGAAGGCGCGCACCGCACGCAGCTCGCGGTTGGCATGGCTCCAGCGTGAGGTGAAGTAGGTCAGCGAGGAACTGGGCAGCATCACGCCCAGCATCGACACCAGAACACCGAACAAGGCCGGCAACAGACCGCCGGCGTTCAGACCGACATGCCAGCCCATGAGCGCGACGAACAGCACATTGGGGCCGGGCGCGGCCTGGGCGATGGCGATCGAGGCATTGAACTGGCTGTCGCTGAGCCAGCCTTGCTGCTCCACCAGGTAGCGGTGCATGTCTGGCGCCGTGGTGATGGCGCCGCCGACGGCCAGCAGTGACAGGGACAGGTAGTGGGTAAACAACTGGAGCCAGTCGCTCCAGGCCAGATGCAGTGCTTCGTTCATGGGGCCAGCCTGCGGTAGGTCATGACGCAGGCAATCGAGCCCAGCCCCAGCAATACATAAGCCAGCGGCCAGCGCAGCAGGGCCACGGCGACAAAGCACAGGACGCCAAACCCGATGCAGGTGGCGAGACCGAGGGCATTCTTCTTCAAGGCCGGGAACAGCTTGAGCCCGGTGGCCACGATGAGGCCGGCCGCCACCGCCCCCATGCCGCGCAGAGCGCCGATCACGCCGGGGTGCGTGGCGAAATGCGCGTAGACCAGCGCCAGCAGCAGCACGATGAGCATGGGCACCAGCAGCATGCCGGCCAGCGCCGCCAGTGCGCCGCGCAGGCCGAAGTAGCGCCCGCCGATCATGATGCACAGGTTGATGATGTTGGGGCCGGGCATGATCTGCGCCACCGCCCATTCTTCGACGAACTCCTCGTTCGTCATCCAGCGCTTGTGCTCCACCAGTTCACGCTGCGCCACGGCGAGCACGCCGCCAAAGCCCTGCAGGGCCAGCACGGTGAAGGAAACAAACAGGTCGGTCAGGGATTGGGGTTGCGTTCGCTGCGTCGCCGGAGGGTTTTGCATGGGGTGATTATCCTGCTTCGCCGGCCTTGCTGCTGCGAAGCGGGGCGAGCCCTCAAGGCATTCGGATCAGGCGAATTTCTTGAGCAGCCGGATCATGTTGTCGGCGAGCTTGCCATAGGGCGGCCACAGCAAGCGGGTGCCCGAGAAGCGCGATTGCGCGAACACCGGCTTGTTGTGGGAGAAGAGACGAAACCCGGTTTCCCTATGGTAGGCGCCACTGCCGCTGGGTCCCACGCCGCCGAAGGGCAGATTCTCCTGTGCCACGTGCAGCAGGGTGTCGTTGAGGGTGACGCCGCCGGAGGTGGTCTCAAGCAATACCTGGTCGCGGTGCGACAGGTTGTGGCCGAACCAGTAGAGGGCCAGCGGGCGCGGGTGCGCGTTGATGTAGCCGATGGCATCCTCCAGCTTCTGGTAGGGCAGCAGCGGCAGCAGCGGGCCGAAAATCTCCTCCTGCATGACGCTCATCTCGTCCGTCACGTCAAGCAGCAGTTGCGGGGGCAGCTTGCGGGTCTGCGCCAGCGCCACTTCGTCCGCATGGGTGGGCAGGACGCGGGCACCGAGCGCGCGGGCATTCTCGACCAGGCCCTGCAGGCGTGCCTGATGGCGCGGGTTGACGATGCTGGTGTAGTCGTTGTTATGGGCCAGCGTGGGGTAGAGCCTGCGTGCCGCTTGCACGAAGGCTTGCGCAAAAGCGTCGAGTTGGACGGTGGGGACCAGTGCATAGTCAGGGGCGATGCAGGTCTGCCCGGCATTGAGCAGCTTGCCGGCGGCGATCTTCCGGGCGGCTTCTTCCAGATCGCAGTCCACGTCGATGATCACCGGCGACTTGCCGCCCAACTCGAGCGTCACCGGCGTCAGGTTGGCTGCGGCCGCCACGCCGACCTGGCGCCCGACCGCGGTGGAGCCAGTGAAGAACAGGTGGTCGAAGGGCAGGCGCACGAATTCCCGGGCCAGGTCGGCCTCGCCGGTCACGACCGTGCATTCGTCGGTGGCATAGTGCTGGCCGATCAACTGGGCCAGCAGTTCCGAGAAGCGCGGGGTGAGCTCGCTCGGCTTGATCATCACCCGGTTGCCCGCGGCCAGGGCCTCGACGGCAGGTGCCAGGGCCAGTTGCAACGGGTAGTTCCAGGGACTGACGATGCCGACCACGCCCAGCGGCTGGGGAGTGATCCAGCTCGACCCCGGCAGGGAGTGAAACGAGGTGGCGACACGACGCTTGGTCATCCAGCGCTTGAGGTGCTTGCGCGTGTGGGTAATCGCGCCCAGCACGATGAAGACTTCAGCCATGGCGGTTTCATGCCGGGAGCGGTTGCCGAAGTCGGCTGAGATCGCATCGGCGATACGCTCCTCGTTTTGCGTCAGCAAGCGATGCAGTCTTTCCAGGCGGTCGAGCCGGACGGCCAGACTGGGGAAACGTTCGCGGGCAAAGGCAGCCTGCTGCGCCTGGAACAGCGTGGCAAGGTCGGCATGGGCTGGGTTTGACATGGTTGACTCCCTGGATGTCACCCCAAGGATTCTAGGATGTGCTCAATGTGTACGGGCAGGCACTGCAGGTAAAGCGTACAGCGCGCAGCTCAGTTGCGTGCGTAGGAAAGGTTGAAGCCGATGACGCCATCGAAGCGTGACATCTCCTGGGCCAGTTCGGAAATCGTCACCATTTTTTGCCGGCTTTGCGCCACAGCGACGAAACGCCACTCCAGGTGCCCGTCCTTGAGCGCAATGGCGATGCTGCCGCCGGCAATCTCATAACCACGGGCGCTGGCCATGTTGCGCAGAACGCTCTCGACCGGCTCGAAGCCGGTGCGAAAGCGCAGGGTGATGGCGACCGCCTGGCGTGACGGCAGCCACTCCTCGAGCCGGGAAATCCACATCATGCAGATGGCCGAGAGCAGCGCCAATGCCATGGCAGCGGCATAGAAGCCGACGCCGACCAGGATGCCGATGACCGAGGAGGCCCACAGGGAGGCCGCCGTGGTCAAGCCGCTGATGTTGAAGCCCTCGCGCATGATGACGCCGGCGCACAGGAAGCCGATGCCGGTGACGATGCCCTGGATCACGCGGGTGGTGTCACCGCCGGTGACCAGCGGGTTGTGACCGCCGAACCAGTCCGGCGAATAGCCGCCGATGACGGTGAGCGCCGCCGATGCCATGCAGACCAGGCCGTAGGTGCGCATGCCGGCAGCACGGCCGTGGTAGGAGCGCTCGTAGCCGACCAGCAGGCCCAGCAGCAGGGCGCCCAGCAGGTTGAGGAGGACCAGCATATTGGTCGCGACCACCGGGGCGGACCAGAAACTTGAGAGCGTTTGCAAGGAGGGCATGGACGGGCATCCCGTGGCAGTGAAGGGCCGCGGCCATTATGGGCGGATTTGCCGCCGGCTCAAACCGGGGCGGATCGGTAGAAGCCCTCAGGCAGGCGCGAAAAGGCGTAAAACCTTACACTAGCAGGTTGCCCCGAGGTCCCATGAACGCCCCTGTCGACGTCTCCTTTTTCCCGCGCGCCGCCAAGCCGCTGACCAGCTACCGCAAGTACTGGGCGGCGCGTTTCGGCACGGCCCCGTTCCTGCCGATGAGCCGCGCCGAGATGGAGCAGCTCGGCTGGGACAGCTGCGACATTGTTCTCGTCACGGGCGATGCCTACGTCGATCATCCGAGCTTCGGCATGGCGGTGATCGGCCGCGTGCTGGAAGCACAAGGGTTTCGGGTCGGCATCATTGCCCAGCCGGACTGGCAGAGCGCCGAGCCCTTCAAGGTGCTTGGCAAGCCGAACCTGTTCTGGGGCGTGACGGCCGGCAACATGGACTCGATGATCAACCGCTACACCGCGGACCGCAAGATCCGCAGCGATGATGCCTACACGCCGGGTGACGTCGGTGGCCGGCGGCCGGACCGCGCCGCCATCGTCTACAGCCAGCGTTGCCGCGAGGCCTACTCCGAGGTGCCGATCGTTCTGGGCGGCATCGAAGGATCCCTGCGCCGCATTGCGCATTACGACTACTGGAGCGACAAGGTGCGCCGCTCCATCGTGGTTGACAGCAAATGTGACCTGCTGCTCTACGGCAATGCCGAGCGTGCCTTGGTGGAGGTGGCGCACCGGCTGGCGGCCAAGGTGCCGGTGCAGCAGATCACCGATGTGCGCGGCACGGCTTTCGTGCGGCGTGAGTCTCCCCATGGGGGCGACACCGAGTGGTTCGAGATCGATTCGACCGAGGTCGATACCCCGGGCCATGTCGAAGACCACATCAACCCGTACCTGACCACGGCCGAGCAGGCGGCGGCCAAGGGTGGAACGTGCGCGAAGGAGGCCGGCGATGAGCCGGTGGTCAATCCGGCCATCCAGCCGCTGACCTTCGTCGCCAACCCGGCACTGCAAGGCAAAACCCGGCGCCCGCCGCGCGAGCGTACCGTGATCCGCCTGCCGAGCTACGAGCAGGTCAGGTCGGATGCCGTGCTCTATGCGCACGCCAACCGCGTGCTGCACCTGGAAACCAACCCGGGCAATGCGCGTGCACTGGTGCAGGCGCATGGCGAAGGCACGACGGCGCGCGACGTCTGGCTCAACCCGCCGCCGATCCCGCTGACCACGGCCGAGATGGACTACGTGTTCGGCCTGCCGTATGCGCGCAGCCCGCACCCGGCTTATGCCGACGAGAACGGCAGCCATGACGGTGCCACCAAGATCCCGGCCTGGGAGATGATCCGCTTTTCGGTCAACATCATGCGCGGCTGTTTTGGCGGTTGCACCTTCTGCTCCATCACCGAGCATGAGGGCCGCATCATCCAGAGCCGCTCGGAGGATTCCGTCATCCACGAAGTGGAGGAGATCCGGGACAAGGTGAAGGGCTTCACCGGCGTGATTTCCGACCTGGGCGGCCCGACCGCCAACATGTACCGCATCGGCTGCAAGTCGCCTGAAATCGAGTCCGCCTGTCGCAAACCCAGCTGTGTCTACCCTGGTATCTGCCAGAACCTCAACACCGACCACAGCGCGCTGATCCACATGTACCGCCGGGCGCGTGCACTCAAAGGTGTCAAGAAGATCCTGATCGGCTCCGGCCTGCGCTACGACTTGGCGGTGCAGTCGCCTGAGTACGTCAAGGAACTGGTGACGCACCACGTGGGCGGCTACCTGAAGATCGCACCCGAACACACCGAACAGGGGCCGCTGTCCAAGATGATGAAACCGGGCATCGGCACCTACGACCGCTTCAAGCAGATGTTCGAAAAGTACAGCGCCGAGGCGGGCAAGAAGCAGTTCCTGATTCCCTACTTCATCGCCGCCCACCCGGGCACCAGCGACGAGGACATGATGAACCTCGCCCTGTGGTTGAAGAAGAACGGCTTCCGTGCCGACCAGGTGCAGACCTTCTACCCCAGCCCCATGGCCACGGCCACCGCCATGTACCACACCGGTCTGAACACGCTCAAGGGCATCCACCGCGATGCGCGCGGCGAGGGCGTGGACATCGTGCGTGGCGAGAAACGCCGCCGCCTGCACAAGGCTTTTTTGCGCTACCACGACCCCAACAACTGGCCGCTGCTGCGCGAGGCGCTCAAGGTCATGGGTCGGGCCGATCTGATCGGCAACGGCAAGCAGCACCTGATTCCGACCTGGCAGCCGCTGACGGACGGCGGTTACAGCAGCGCGCGGCGCAAGAACAGCACACCGGTGGCAGCCAAACCATCCGGCGCCACCCAGGCGAAAGCGCCGGTCAAAGGCCGCATCCTGACCCAGCACACCGGTCTGCCGCCACGCGACACCGGTAGCGCATCACGCCCCACGAAGTCTGTCCGCAAGTCGCGCTGAGCTGTCGTTCTTTTTGTTTCAGGTATTCATCCGGGCGCGAGACCTTGATGGATAAGCGCAAGCAGCTATTGTTTTGATAGCGTGTGCAGCGGGATGTCCTGTACTGCCGCCAACCGGTTGAGCTGGCGGCGGGTTTGGGTGAGCAAAAAGGCGGCAACCGCCTGCTGCGTGGCCGGGGCCAGCATGCTGCGCATGTCGCTGACAGCCACGCCGGCCGCCTGGCACAGGGCGGCCGCGAAATGCGGCTCAAGTGCTGCCACGGCCACGCGGCCATCCTTGCAGGGATAAACGCGATAGCCGGCATGGGCTCCGCCCACCGCGCCGGTGGTTTGCGTCAGGCCCCAGCGCCGGGGCGCGGCCAGCCAGGCGGCGGCGTCGGACAGGGCTACTTCCAGAAAAATACCTTTGCCATGGCGCTGCTGATGCATGACGGCCTGCAGCACGGCTTCGCTGGCCAGCAGGGAGCCCCCCATGTCGGCGTAAAGCGTGGCCGGCAGGTCCAGGCCGGTGACCAGGCCCTGCTCGGCCAGGTAGGTGAGGTCATGGCCGGGCTCTTCGGCACGTTCTCCGCCGGAGCCGACTATGGCGACCTGGCTCAGGGCCGGGTAGAGCCTGTGCAGCCCTTTCCAGCCCAAGCCCAGTTTGGCCAGGGCCGAGGGGCGAAACGAGGTGAGCAGGACGTCGGCTTTGGCCAGTTCCTGCTGCAGGCGGTTTTGTCCGCTGCTTGTCTTGAGGTCAGCCGTCTGCACGCGGATGCCTTGATGCAGCTCGTCGTAGGCCTTGCGCTGGTAGTGGCGCATCGGATCGCCGGATGGCGGCTCCAGTTTGATGCAGTGCGCCCCCATGTGACGGCAACGCAGCAGTGCTGCCGGGCCCGGCAGATTCAGGCTCAGGCTGAGGATGCGGATGCCTTGAAGCGACTTTGCTGTTTTCATTTTTACGTTGAGTCAATAAATGCGATTGAAATAGCGCCAATGATCTGAGGTCTGTCGATTTTCGCCCTGCCGGTCTGGGCAAAGCGTCTGTGCTGCCACTATACGTTGGTGCCGATCAAGGCCGGCATGCCGTACCACTGCCATGCAGAGGACGCAAGGCGGATTTCCGTATGAGTTCGGCGGTGGAGTCGATAGAATCGCGCCAGCCTTGCAAGGCTTACCCCCCTATGCGAAAAACACCGGCCAACGATGAGTTGATGACGACCCGAGAGGCTGGCGAGGCCCTGGGCGTGGCTGTTCGTACGGTGCAGCTGTGGGTGGAGTCCGGCGTGTTACCGGCATGGCGCACGGCAGGCGGGCACCGGCGCATTGCGCGCAGCGCGGTTGACAAGCTCATGGCCGAACGATCGCAGGTGATTTCACTGCCTGTCGCCCAGAACGAGGCGCCCGCATCGCAGGTCAGAGCACTCCGCTTGCTGGTGATGGGCGACGACGCCGATCTGTTGAATCTTTTCAGCATGGTGGTCGATGACTGGGATTTCCCGGTGGAGATCCGGACCGCGGTCAATGGTTTCGAAGGGCTGCTGCGCATCGGGCAGCTTCATCCCGACATGGTGGTGACCGACCTCGACATGCCCGGCATGGACGGTTTCCAGATGGTGCGTTCACTCAAGCAGTCGGATTCCGGTCATGAGGATCTCTGCCTCATCGTTGTCACGGCGTTGAGCAAGGACGATATTGCCGGCCGAGGCGGCTTGCCCGAGGGGACTTGGGTGTTCCGCAAGCCGCTGCCTTTCGCGGAAATCGAAACCATCGCCCGCCGTCTGCAAGCCGCACAGGCGGCAAACGCCTGACGCCATTTTCAACAGCTGCACGGCCGTTGCTGCCGTGCAGCCGTTCAGGCTTGCTGGCCAAAATCCAGCGGCAGACCGACGTAGTTTTCTGCAATGGTGCGAGCGCCCGATTCACTGTGGATCAGGTAGTCCAGCTCGGCTTCCTGAAATTTCTGCGCGATCTCGCCTTCGTCCGGGAAACGGTGCATCAGGCTGGTGAACCACCAGGAAAAGCGCTCGGCTTTCCAGATGCGCTTGAGGCAGCGCTCGGAATAGCTGTCGATGCCGGCTTCGCTCCTGTCCTGGTAGAACTCGATGATGGCACTGGAGAGGTATTTCACGTCGGTGGCGGCCAGGTTCAGGCCCTTGGCACCGGTGGGCGGCACGATATGGCCGGCATCACCGGCCAGGAACATGCGGCCGAAGCGTAGCGGCTCGGTGACGAAGCTGCGCAGGGGGGCGATGCTCTTTTCGATCGAGGGGCCGGTGACCAGGTTGGCGCGGGCTTGCGGGTCGAGGCGCAGTTTCAACTCGTCCCAGAACGCCTGGTCGGACCACTGCTCCACCTTGTCGCTCAGCGGCACCTGCAGGTAGTAGCGGCTGCGGGTGTGGCTGCGCTGCGAACACAGGGCAAAACCGCGCGGGCTGTTGACGTAAATGAGCTCGTCGTGTACCGGCGGCGTATCCGACAGCACGCCCAGCCAGCCGAAGGGGTAGACCTTCTCGAATTCCTTGATGGCGCTGCGCGGGGCGCTGGCGCGGCAGACGCCATGGAAACCGTCGCAGCCGGCGATGAAGTCGCACTCGATCTCGAATTTCTTGCCGTCCTTTTCGTAGGTGACGCGCGGCTTGGCGCTGTCGAAATCGTGCACGGCCACGTTGGCCGCTTCATACACCGTGGTCAGGCCGGCGGCGGCGCGGGCCTCCATCAGGTCCTTGGTCAGTTCGGTCTGGCCATAGACCATGACATTCTTGCCGCCGGTCAGCTTGTTCATGTCGATGCGGTGGCGCTCACCCTTGAACAGCAGGTCGAACCCGCCGTGAACCAGGCCTTCCTGGTGCATGCGTTGTCCCACCCCGGCTTCGTCCATCAGGTCAATGCAGACCTGCTCCAGAATGCCGGCGCGGATGCGTGAGAGGACATAGTCGCCGGTCTGGCGCTCGAGGATGACGGCATCGATGCCGGCCTTGTGAAGCAACTGACCGAGCAACAGGCCAGAGGGACCTGCACCAATGATGGCGACCTGGGTGCGCATGTGGAACTCCTTGAACAACAGTGCGACAAGCTTAGGTGACACCGGTCAGAAAATCTTCCTTGCTCCAGATCAATTGTGCGATCATCGCCTCCCGTGTGCGATCATCGCGCACCCAATGGGGCTGGTTCGCCGCTGCCGGGAGGCACCGCCCGAGGAAAGAAACTCATGATTGCAAAACCCGATCTCATCGAAGGCATGGTCAAGGGCATGGCCGTGCTGGAGAGTTTCGATACCGAGCGCCAGCGGCTCAACGCCACGCTGGCAGCGCAAAAGGCCGGCATCACGCGCGCGGCGGCCCGCCGGCACCTGCTGACGCTGGCCCATCTGGGCTACCTGGAAAGCGACGGCCGCTACTTCTGGCTTTCCAGCAAGGTGCTGCGTTTTTCCGGCAGCTACCTGGCCTCGGCCCGGCTGCCGCGCGTGCTGCAACCCACGCTGGAGCGGCTCGCCGCCCAGACGCACGAGTCCTTTTCCGCCGTCGTGCTCAACGGCGATGAAGTCGTGATCGTGGCGCGCAGCGGCAATATCCGGCAGGGCGGCAGCGATGGGTTGTCCCAGGTCCTGGCCTATGGCCTGCACCTGGGGGCGCGCCTGCCGGTCCATGCCACCTCCACCGGGCGCGTTCTGCTGGCAGCCATGCCGAAGGCCGCCTTCAATGACTGGCTGAAACAGCATCAGCTGGCGCGGCTGACGGTGCACACCGTCACCGCGGCACCGCAACTGCGCCGGGTGGTCGAGCAGGTGCGCCGCGATGATTTCTGTCTCAGCAGCGAAGAGCATGAATTGGGGGTGCATGCCCTGGCCGTGCCCTTGCGCAACCTGCAGGGGCAGACCGTGGCGGCGCTCAATGTGGTGGCGTCGACCGCGCGCTTGGCCCCGGACACCATGCGGCACGATTTATTGCCCCTGATGCTGGAGGCTGCGCGCGAATTGAGGCTGATCCTTTAGGGCTTCAGAACTTTAGGTAACTTTTGGTCAAAGCTGAAAAATGGCCGATTCGGGCGACGACCCGGTGCGAAACCGTTGTCGGGCGTACCGCGCTGGCTAGAATTCGGCCTCTCGTGAGCAGGTCTGGCCCCAGGGTGCCAGCGCCATCGGGAGCCGAGATCAAGCCGCGTCCAACGCGCACGCGGTTCGCGCCGGCCCGGAGGCGGTTCACCTTCACTGCACCTGCGGTGCGAATTTCGGGCGGATGTCCTGATATGAAAGGCTTTTATGGAACAGCAGACAGCGGCAGTCGGCAACAGTCAAAAAGCGCCCAGAGCGGCGGATGCGATGACCTCGGTCCGTGAGTTTCTGGCCTTCAAGCTGGGCAAGGAAGAGTACGGTGTCGACATTCTGCGTGTGCAGGAAATCCGCTCCTACGAAGAGCCCACCCGCATGGCCAATGCGCCGGATTTCATCAAGGGCGTGATCAACCTGCGTGGCGTGATCGTCCCGATTGTCGACATGCGGCTGAAGTTCAACCTGGATGAGGCCAACTACGACGGTTTCACGGTGGTGATCGTGCTCAATATCGGTCAGCAGGTGGTGGGCATGGTCGTTGACAGCGTGTCGGACGTCATCACGCTGACGCCGCAGCAACTGCGCCCGGTGCCCGAATTTTCCTCTGCCATCGGCAGCGACCACCTGCTGGCGATCGGCTCGCTGGATGAGCGCATGCTGATTCTGCTCGATATCGAAAAACTGATGAGCAGTGCCGAGATGGGGCTGATGGCCGAAGCCGTGCATTGACCGACTCTGGAGACCCTGATGAACAACTTCAAAATTTCGACACGTCTGAATCTCGGTTTTGCCGTGATCATGGTGGTGTTTCTGCTGCTGGCTGCCGTCACGGCCTGGCGGATCGAGAAAGTTTCCGACGCCTCCGCCCGGATGGAGCAGCAGGTCGAGTTGCTGGCTCTGGCCGGTCTCTGGCAGGGCGATGTCCGGCAGAACTCGGCTCGCTCCTTGGCGGTTGGCTATTCCGAAGGCGGCGCCATGCTGGACTTTTTCAAGGAGGCCATGGTGAACACGACGAAGGGTACGACCGAGACCCAGAAGGCGTTCCTGGCCAAGGTCACCGATGAGGCCACGCGCAAACGTGCCGAGAACGTGGGCGAAGTGCGCAAGGCCTGGCTGACTGCGCGCGATCTGGTCAATGCGCTGAAGGCGGCAGGGGAAGAGGTCAGTGCTCGTGAGTCGGTGAAAAGCAAATTCGTTCCTGTTACCGATGACTACGTTCGTGCCACGCAGGTGCTGGTTGACGGCTTGGTGGCCGATTCGCATGCCACAGCCAATGAAATCAAGGAACTGTTTCATCAGCTCTACCTGTTGGCGGGGCTGATGCTGCTGGCGGTGATGGTTTTTGCGGCGCTGGTCAGCTGGAATCTTTCGCGCAGCATTTCCCGTGGCGTGGAGACGGCTCGGGCTGCAGCCCACCGTATCGGTGAGGGCGATCTGAGCCAGCGTCTGACGGTTTCCAGCAAGGATGAACTCGGTCAACTGGTGCAGGCGCTTGCAACCATGCAGTCCAACTTGGCCCAGGTGGTCACCCGCGTGCGCCAGGGCAGTGAGTCGGTTGCGACCGCCTCCAGCGAAATCGCCCAGGGCAATTCCGACCTCTCGGCTCGCACAGAGTCCCAGGCCAGCGCCTTGGAAGAAACCGCTGCCAGCATGGAAGAACTCGGCTCCACCGTCAAACAGAACGCCGACAACGCGCGTCAGGCCAACCAGCTGGCCCAAAGCGCGTCTACCGTGGCCGTACAAGGCGGCGAGGTGGTCGCCCAGGTCGTTGACACCATGAAGGGTATCAATGACTCGAGCAAGCGGATTGCCGACATCATCAGCGTCATTGACGGCATCGCCTTCCAGACCAACATCCTGGCGCTCAATGCCGCGGTGGAAGCCGCGCGTGCCGGCGAACAGGGCCGCGGTTTTGCCGTGGTTGCCAGCGAAGTCCGTTCGCTGGCGGGCCGCAGTGCCGAAGCCGCCAAGGAAATCAAGACACTCATCGACGAGAGCGTGCAGCGCGTTGAGCAGGGCAGCGTGCTGGTCGATCAGGCCGGCACCACCATGACCGAGGTGGTGAGCAGCATCCGCCGCGTGACCGACATCATGGGCGAGATCAGCGCTGCCAGCTCCGAGCAGAGCGCTGGCGTGGCTCAGGTGGGCGAGGCCGTGACACAGATGGACCAGGCGACGCAGCAGAACGCGGCGCTGGTGGAGGAAATGGCGGCCGCCGCCTCCAGCCTCAGGGCCCAGGCGCAGGATCTGGTGCAGACGGTGGCGGTGTTCAAGGTTGACAGCCACCTGCAGCGGACCGCCGAACCGGTTTTGCGCGCAGCGCCTCCTCCCCAGCCCGTGACGGTCGCCCCCGCCGCCAGCAAAGCCCCTGCAGCCAACGTCAAGGCGCTGCCGGCCGCATCGGTGGCAGTCAAACCAGCCCCTGTGCAGGAGACGGACGACTGGGAATCTTTCTGATCGGTTTCCGGATGCAATTCTTCTTGATGTAAATCAGGTAGAGTTACGCGTTCTGGGCTGCCTTAGGGTGGCCATCCTTTTTAGGCATCGGCCGGGCGCTCCAGGGCGCCCGGCCGTTATCACTGTTGAAGATCACGTGCGTACCAATCTTCCCGTTTCCCAACGCGAGCATCCTTTCCCGTCCGGTCAGACAGTGGTTTCGATTACTGACCTGAAAGGCCGCATCACCTATTGCAATGAGGTGTTCATCCAGCTCAGCGGTTTCTCCAAGGAGGAATTGCTGGGCCAGCCGCACAATCTGGTGCGCCATCCGGACGTGCCGGAAGAGGCATTCCGTGACCTGTGGGCGACGCTGGAGCAAGGCCTGCCCTGGACCGGCATCGTCAAGAACCGGCGCAAGGACGGCGACCATTACTGGGTAGTGGCGAATGCCACGCCGCTGATGGAGGGCGACCGGCCGGTGGCCTATCTGTCGGTGCGCACCGAACCCACGCGCGAGCAGATCGAAGCGGCCGAAGGCCTGTATGCCGTCATGCGGGCAGAAGCGCAGGCCGGCCGGCTGGTGCATCGCCTGCGCCATGGCGCGCTGTACCGCGATACCTGGACGGGACGTCTGGCGCGCCTGCTGCGACCCACGGCTGAAGCCCAGACCGTGACCATGGCGCTCGTGCTGGCCATGCTGGGCATGGGCACCGGCGTGCTGGCCGCCGGCGGCTGGGACTCGGCTTCGCCGGCTACGCTCGGCGGCGGCTTTGCGCTGATGGCCGTGCTGGCCCTGCTGGGCGCCTGGCGCCTGCATGCCCTGACCATCAGCCCGTTGCAGCGCCTGCTCGGCTTTGCCAACCGCATGGCCGCAGGCGACCTGACCCGCACGCTGGACAGCCAGAACGGCGGCACCATGGGCCGGCTGGAGCGCGCCCTGAACCAGCTCAACGTCAATGTCCGCTCCATCGTCAGCGATGCCCGTACCGAAGTGGACCGCATGGGCAGCGAGACGCATGGCCTGGCCAACGGCAACCGCGAATTGTCCGAGCGCACCCAGTCCCAGGGCGCGCGGCTGGAGGAAACGGCTGCTTCGATGGAGCAGATCAGCGGCAACGTCAAGCAGACCGCCGAGGCGGCCCGTCAGGCGGCGGGCCTGGCGGCGCAGGCGACCGGCGTCACCGAACGCAGCGGCCAGGCGGTGCAGGAAGTAACGCAGAACATGCAGGCGATCAACGAGTCGTCCAGCCGCATCGGCGAAATCGTGCAGGTGATCGACAGCATCGCCTTCCAGACCAACCTGCTGGCACTCAACGCCGCGGTGGAAGCCGCCCGTGCCGGCGAGCAGGGGCGCGGCTTTGCGGTGGTGGCGGCCGAAGTGCGACAACTGGCCACGCGCAGTTCGGGCGCGGCACGCGAAATTGCGCAGCTGATCCAGGAGTCTTCTGCCAAGGTGGTGGCCGGCACCAAGCTCAGCGACAACGCCCGCCGCACCATGGAAGAGGCGGTCACTGCCGCGCGTCAGGTCAATGCCTTGATCGCCGAGATCCACACGGCGGTGGATGAGCAGCATCTGGGCATCGAGCAGGTCAACGAGGCCATGGTGCACATGGACGAGATGACCCAGCAGAACAACCAGCTGGTCCATGACCTGGCCCGTTCAGGTGCCGCGCTGGAGCAGCAGGCAAGCGGCGTGGCCGATGCCATGCGCGTGTTCCGACTCAGCCAGGCCGATGTCCTGCACACGCAGGATGCCGTGGCCCTGCGGCGCGAGATGAAACAGCTGGCCAACGTGCCGGCCCGCGCCGCACTCACGGTGGAGCGGTGAGCGACCCGCAGCTCGATTTCGGATTCGAGGGGCCGGTGGTGCCGCTGGCGCCCACGGCCAAAGGCAAGGCGCGCACCAGGAAGAGTGCTCCTCGAGCGGTTATTCCCGCCCCCGCACCGCTTGCGGACGCTGCGAGCCCGGAAGCCCTGGCACGCCAGCTGGAAAGCCATCCCGATTTCCGCGTGCTGCGCCGACTGCAGCCCTGCCTGCAATTTGAACCGGCACAAGGCGCGGTGCGTCATGTCGTGTTGCTCGACACCGAAACCACCGGGCTCGATGCCAGCCGCGAGAAGATCATTGAACTGGCCTTGCTGCGCGTCGAGGTCGATGCCGGGAGCGGCCGGCCTTGCGGCGCCGTGCAGGTGTACGACGGGCTGGAAGACCCGGGCATGCCGATCTTGCCCGAGATCGAAGCACTGACCGGCATCAGCAACGACATGGTGCGCGGCCAGCGGCTCGACGAAGCGCGTGTGGCGGAGCTGCTGGCGGGTGCCGACCTGATCATTGCCCACAACGCCGCCTTCGATCGCCCCTTTGTCGAAGCGCGCCTGCCGGTCTTCGCGCAACTGCCCTGGGCCTGTTCGTTTGCCGACATCGACTGGAAGAGCGAAGGCCAGTCTTCGGCCAAGCTGGAAAGTCTGGCACTTTCAAACGGCTGGTTCTACGACGCCCACCGCGCCGAAATGGATTGCCATGCCCTGCTCGCCGTGCTGGGGCAGACCTTGCCGCAGGCGCAGCAGACCGGCCTGGCGCGCCTGCTGCTGGCGGGCACGCAGACCGCCTATCGGCTGCAGGCCACCGCGGCACCGTTCGAGGCCAAGGATCTGCTCAAGGTGCGTGGTTATCGCTGGAACGCCGAGCAGCGTGTCTGGCACACCCGGCTGGCGGACGAGGCGGCCCTGCAGGGCGAGTGCGAGTGGCTGCGCTCGGCGGTCTATGGCGGCCGCTCGGCACGCGTGCAACTGGAGAAGCTGCACGCCGGCGTCAAGTACTCGGCGCGCGGCGGCGAAGTGTCGCAGTTGCAGCTCTGAAGCCGCCGCTCAGCCCGAGATTTCGAGCTGGCCTGAGAGTTCCAGCCAGCGCTCTTCCAGCGTGTCCAGCTCGTTTTGCACCTGTTGCAGCTGCAACCCCAGCTCGGTGATTTCGGCCACGCTGGGGTGACCTGCCAGCTTGGCTTCGAGCGCCGTTTTCTGCTGGTTGAGCTCCGCCAGGCGGGCCTCCGCTTTTTCCAGTTCGCGCCTGAGCTGGCGCGTGCGGTTGTCCTCCCGCGCCGGCTTGGCGGCTGGTGCCGGGGTGGCCGGCTTGGCGCTGGCCGCCGCGGCGGCCTCCTTGGCGGATTCCTTGATGGCCTCGCGCTGGCGTTTGGCTTCGTCCAGCAGGTAGCGCTGGTAGTCGTCCAGATCGCCGTCGAAGGGATCGACGCCGCCGTGCGACACCAGCCAGAACTCGTCGCACACCGTGCGCAGCAGCGCGCGGTCGTGGCTGACCAGCATCACCGTGCCTTCGAATTCGTTGAGCGCCATGCCCAGCGCTTCGCGCGTGGCCAGATCCAGGTGGTTGGTCGGCTCGTCGAGCAGCAGCAGGTTGGGGCGCTGCCACACCAGCATGCACAGCACCAGGCGCGCCTTTTCGCCGCCGCTCATGCTGCCTACGGTCTGTTTGACCTGGTCGCCGGTGAAGTTGAAGCTGCCCAGAAAGCTGCGCAGGTCCTGCTCGCGCGTGGGCTGGCCACTGAGCTGGCCGCGCGCGGTGGTGTCCTTGACCAACCGGATCATGTGTTCCAGCGGCGTGTCCTGCGGGCGCAGCACGTCGAGTTCCTGCTGGGCGAAGTAGCCGATCGCCAGGCCCTTGCCTTCGGTGATCTCGCCGCTGATCGGTGCCAGCGCGCGCGCGATGGTCTTCACCACGGTGGACTTGCCCTGGCCGTTGGCACCCAGGATGCCGATGCGCTGGCCGGCCAGCACCGACTTGCTGACGTTCTTCACGATCACCGTGGGCGGCGTACCGGCCGGGGCATCGTCCGGCGGCGGGTAGCCGAAGCTCACGTTCTGCATGGCCAGCATCGGGTTGGGCAGGTTGGCCGGCTCCTTGAACTCGAAGGTGAAATCGGCCTCGGCCAGCAGCGGCGCAATGCGCTCCATGCGGCCCAGCGCCTTGACCCGGCTCTGCGCCTGCTTGGCCTTGCTGGCCTTGGCCTTGAAGCGGTCGATGAACTTCTGCAGGTGGGCGATCTTTTCCTGCTGCTTGGCGTAGGAGGCCTGCTGCAGTTCCATCTGCTCGGCACGCATGTCCTCGAACTTGCTGTAGTTGCCGCCATAGCGGTTGAGCTTGGCGTTCTCGATGTGCACCGTGACCTGGGTCACGGCGTCGAGGAATTCGCGGTCGTGGCTGATGACGATCATCGTGCCCTGGTAGCGCTGCAGCCAGGCCTCCAGCCAGACCAGGGCATCCAGGTCCAGGTGGTTGGTGGGTTCGTCCAGCAGCAGCAGGTCGGACGGGCACATCAGCGCGCGCGCCAGCTGCAGGCGCATGCGCCAGCCACCGGAGAAGCTGTTGACCGGCTTGTCGAGTTCGGTGGTCTTGAAGCCCAGGCCGAGGATCAGGGCCTGGGCACGGGCCGGGGCGTCGTGGGCGCCGGCGTCGTGCAGTTCCATGTAGGCGTGGGCCATGCGCTCGCCGTCTTCGGTGGCCTCCGACGCTTGCACCTCGGCCTGCGCGGCCGCCAGCCGCGTGTCGCCGGCGATCACGAAGTCGGTGGCACTCTCGGCGGTTTCCGGCATGTCCTGCGCCACCTGGGCCAGGCGCCACTGGGCGGGGATGGTGTAGTCGCCATTGTCCTCATGCAGCGTGCCGTTGAGCAGCGCGAACAGCGTCGATTTGCCGGCGCCGTTGCGCCCGACCAGACCGACTTTTTCGCCGGGGTTGATGGTCACGGAGGCGCCATCGAGCAACACCCTGGCGCCGCGGCGCAGGGTGACATTTTTCAGTGTGATCATTGTTTCAGTAGGGACTCTTGCGTGACCAGCAATACCTGGTCATCGCCAGCGCTGGTTTCCAGCCACACCACTTCCAGCATCGGAAAGGCGGCTTCAAAGTGGTCGCGTTCGTTGCCGATTTCCAGCACCAGCACGGCCTGTTCGTTCATGTGGGCCGGTGCCTCTTGCAGCAGTCGGCGGATGAAATCCATGCCGTCGGCGCCGCCGGCCAGTGCCAGTTCAGGCTCGGCGCGGTACTCGGCCGGCAGGGCGGCCATGCTCTGCGCGTTGACGTAGGGCGGGTTGCACAGGATCAGGTCGTAGGGGCCACGAACATCGGCGAGACCATCGGACTGCAGCAGCGTGATGCGGTCTTCCAGCCCATGCTTCTCGACATTCATGCGCGCCACGGCCAGCGCATCGAGCGAGAGGTCGGCGCCGTCCACCGTCACGTCCGGGTAGGCCAGGGCCGCCAGCACGGCCAGGCTGCCATTGCCGGTGCACAGGTCCAGAACCTTCTTCGTGTGCTCGCCCAGCCAGGGGTCGATGCTGCCATCGGCCAGCAGTTCGGCGATGAAGGAGCGCGGCACGATGGCGCGCTCGTCCACGTAGAACGGCACGCCCTGTAGCCAGGCCTCGTGCGTCAGGTAGGCGGCGGGCTTGCGCGTGCCGATGCGCGCTTCCAAAAGTGTAGCTACCCGCACTTGATCGGCGGGGGCTACGGGCCGATTTGCCACGGAATCCAGGTCGTCCAGCGGCAGCCCGAGCTGCCACAGTACCAGCCAGGTGGCTTCGTCAAAGGCATTGTTCGTACCGTGGCCGAAAGCAACGCCGGCGTCGGTGAGTTGTTTGGCGCCGGCGACGACCAGTTCGATGACCGTCGGCTGTTCAGTCAGTGTCTGCGTCATGCGACCAGCTTTTCCAGCACGCGCCGGTAGATGTTCTTCAGCGGCTCGATGTCGGCCACCGGAATGTGCTCGTCGATCTTGTGGATGGTGGCATTGGTCGGCCCGAGCTCGATCACCTGGGGGCAGATCTGGGCGATGAAGCGGCCATCGCTGGTGCCGCCGCTGGTGGAGAGCTCGGTCTCGATGCCGGTTTCCTCGCGGATGGCCTCGCGCACCGCGTTGACCAGGGTGCCGGGCGTGGTGAGGAAGGGCAGGCCGCCGATGGTCCAGGCCAGCTCGTATTCGAGGTCGTGCCGGTCGAGCACGGCGCTCAGGCGCTGCTGCAGACTCTCGGGCGTGGACTCGGTGGAAAAACGGAAATTGAAATCGACCACCAGCGTGCCGGGGATCACGTTGCTGGCGCCGGTGCCGCCATGGATGTTGCTGACCTGCCAGCTGGTGGGCGGAAAGAAGTCGTTGCCGCGGTCCCATTCGATGCTCGCCAGCTCGGCCATGGCCGGGGCGAACAGGTGGATCGGGTTCTTCGCCAGCTGCGGGTAGGCGATGTGGCCCTGCAGGCCCTTGACGGTGAGCTTGCCGCTCATGGTGCCGCGCCGGCCGTTCTTGATCATGTCGCCGGTGCGCTGCACCGAGGTCGGCTCGCCGACGATGCAGAAGTCCAGCGTTTCACCGCGCTTTTGCAGTTCGCGGCACACCATCACCGTGCCATCGACGGCCGGGCCTTCCTCGTCGCTGGTCAGCAGCAGGGCGATGTTGAGATGGGCCTGCGGCCGGACGGCGAGAAATTCCTCGATCGCGACCACGAAGGCGGCGAGCGAGGTCTTCATGTCGCTGGCGCCGCGACCAAACAGTTTGCCGTCGCGGTGGGTCGGGGCGAACGGGTCGCTCGTCCACTGCGCCACCGGACCGGTCGGTACGACATCGGTGTGGCCGGCGAATGCTATTGTTTTAGGAGCGCCTTGCGCGGCATTCGTATGGGTTGCAGCCCGTTTTGCCCATAAATTGGTGACGCGGAAATCGGCCGGGCCGCTCTCCAGGGTCTCGCAGACAAAGCCCAGCGGCTGCAGGCGCGCGGCAATGAGCGCCTGGCAGCCGGCATCCGTCGGCGTGATGGAGGGCAGCGAGATCAGCTGTTCGGTCAGTTGCAGGGTACGGGTCATGGCGGCAGGAAACTCTCAGGCGCAGTGCGCCTTAATGCTTCACATCCAGGGTGATTTCGGTGAACGACGGCTGGTCGTCGAGGTCTTCGGCCGGCGCCTGCGGCTGGGCCGTCTTGCTGAAGTCGTTCTGCAGCCGCCACATCAGGTTGGTGGGCGAGTCGGAGTTGGCCAGGCCTTCCTTGCGGTCGACAATGCCCTCCGCGATCAGGCGTGCGATGTCCTGCTCGAAGTTCTGCGAGCCTTCGGCCATGGCTTTTTCCAGCGCTTCCTTGACGGCGGAAAAGTCGCCTTTCTCGATCAGCTCCGACACCAGCTTGGTGTTGAGCATGACCTCGACCGCCGGCGTGCGCCCACCGGCGGTGGTGCGCAGCAGGCGCTGCGAGACGATGGCCTTGAGCGCGCTGGACAGGTCGCCCAGCATGGCCTGGCGCACTTCCACCGGGTAGAAGCTCAGGATGCGGTTGAGCGCCTGGTAGCTGTTGTTGGCGTGCATGGTGGCCAGGCACAGGTGGCCGGACTGCGCGTAGGCGATGGCCGCCGACATGGTCTCGCGGTCGCGGATCTCGCCGATCAGGATCACGTCCGGCGCCTGGCGCAGCGCGTTCTGCAGCGCCACGCCCAGCGAGGCAGTGTCGGAGCCGATCTCGCGCTGGTTGACCACCGAGCGCTTGTTCTTGAACAGGAACTCGATCGGGTCCTCGATGGTCAGGATGTGGCCGGAGGCGTTCTCGTTGCGGTGGTCGATCATCGAGGCTAGCGAGGTGCTCTTGCCCATGCCGGTGGCGCCCACCATCAGCAGCAGGCCGCGCTTTTCCATGATCAGGTCGGCCAGGATGGGCGGCAACGACAGCGAAGCCAGCGGCGGCACTTCGTTGGCGATGAAACGGATCACTGCTGCCACCGAACCGCGCTGGCGCATGGCGCTCAGGCGGAAACGCCCCACGCCGGCGAGCGGAAAACCCATGTTGAGTTCGCCGGTGCGGTCGAGTTCGCTCAGGCGTTCGGCCGGCAGCAGCTCGGCGAGCAGGCTGCGCGGCGCCTCGGGCGTCAGTGGCTGGCTGTTGATCGGCACGCACTGGCCGTTGATACGGATGAGCGCCGGCGCGAACGCCGAGAGGTAGACGTCCGAAGCCTTCTTCTCGGCCATCAGCCGCAGGATCCGCTCCATGGTGCCCATCGTGCTCATGCGTTCAGCTCCCGTTCAACAGCGTTTTTAGTTGTGATCTGCTTCGGGCGGATCAGTCGCGCAACAGGTCGTTCAGGCTGGTCTTGGCGCGGGTCTGCGCGTCGACACGCTTGACGATGATGGCGGCATAAAGGCTGTACTTGCCGCCGTCCTTGGGCAGGCTGCCGCTGATGACCACGGAGCCGGCCGGCACGCGGCCGTAGCTCACCTCTCCGGTGCTGCGGTCATAGATCGGGGTGCTCTGGCCGATGTAGACACCCATGGAGATGACCGAGTTCTCTTCCACGATCACGCCTTCGACGATCTCGGAGCGCGCACCGATGAAGCAGTTGTCTTCGATGATGGTCGGGTTGGCTTGCAGCGGCTCCAGCACGCCGCCCAGGCCGACGCCGCCGGACAGGTGGACGTTCTTGCCGACCTGCGCGCAGGAGCCGACGGTGGCCCAGGTGTCGACCATGGTGCCTTCATCGACGTAGGCGCCGATGTTGATGTAGGACGGCATCAGGATGGCGCCCTTGGCAATGAAGCTGCCGCGGCGTGCCACGGCCGGCGGCACCACGCGCACGCCGCTGGCCTTCATCTCTTCTTCCGTCAGGTGGGCGAACTTGGTCTGCACCTTGTCGTAGAAACCGAGGTCGCCGGCCTTGATGACTTCGTTGTCCTTCAGGCGGAACGAGAGCAGCACGGCCTTCTTGATCCACTGGTGCACGGTCCACTGGCCCACGCCCTGGCGGCTGGCCACGCGCAGGCGGCCACCGTTGAGTTCGGTGATGACGTGCTCGACCGCATCGGCCACGTCCTTCGGGGTGGACTTGGGGGAGATGTTGGCGCGGTCTTCCCACGCGGCGTCGATGATCTGTTGCAGTTGTTGGCTCATGGTTTTTCTCAGGCTTTTAGGTTCTGGATTGGACAAACTTGACGATGCGCTCGGCGGCTTCCACGCACTCGGCGGTCTCGGCCACCAGCGCCATGCGGATGCGCCCGGCGCCGGGGTTGAAGCCGTGGGCTTCGCGGGCGAGGTAGCTGCCGGGCAAAACAGTCACATTGTAAAGAGCGAGCAGCTCGCGCGCGAAATCGGTGTCGGATCCTTTGACGCCGGCCCACAGGTAGAAGGCGGCATCGGGCAGGGCGACGTCCAGCACCTGGCTCAAGAGGGGCGTGACCCGGGCGAATTTCTCGCGGTACAGGTTGCGGTTCTCGATCACGTGCTGCTCGTCGTTCCAGGCGGCCACGCTGGCGGCCTGCACCACGGTGCTCATGGCGCTGCCGTGGTAGGTGCGGTAGAGCAGGAAGGGCTTGATCAGCGCCGCGTCGCCGGCGACAAAGCCGCTGCGCATGCCCGGCACATTGCTGCGCTTGGACAGGCTGGTCAGGGCGATCAGGTTCCTGAAGTCGCTGCGGCCGAGGCGGACGGCCGCTTCCAGGCCGCCCAGTGGCGGCTCGTCGCGGAAATAGATCTCGCTGTAGCACTCGTCGGAGGCGATGACGAAGCCGTAGCGGTCGCTCAGCTCGAACAGCTTTTTCCATTCGTCCAGCGGCATCACGGCGCCGGTCGGGTTGCCGGGCGAGCAGGTGAAGATCATCTGGGTGCGGGCCCAGACCTCGGCCGGCACGCGGTCCCAGTCCACCGCGAAGTTGCGCGCCGGGTCGCTCGGCACGTAGTAGGGCTGGGCGCCGGCCAAGAGGGTGGCGCCCTCGTAGATCTGATAGAACGGATTCGGGCAGAGCACGGTGGCGCCGGGTTTGGCGCCGTCCACCACGGTCTGCGTCAGCGCGAACAGCGCTTCACGCGAGCCGTTGACCGGCAGCACCTGGGTGGCCGGGTTGACGGCCACACCATAACGCCGCTGCAGCCAGCCGGCGGCCGCTTCACGCAGGGCCGGCTCGCCGGCGGTGGCCGGGTAGCTGGCCAGGCCGCTGAGGTTGGCGGTCAGCGCATCGGTGATCAGCTTGGGGGTCGCATGGCGCGGCTCGCCGATGCCCAGGCTGATGGGGCGGTAGTTCGGGTTGGGCGTGACGCCGGCGAAGAGTTGCTTGAGCCGTTCGAAAGGGTAGGGCTGCAGGCGGGAAAGATTCGGATTCATGGGGTGTCATTATCCTGTGGATGGCAGGCCCGGCCCCGGGGTACGGCCATTCGGGAGTGGGCGCGGCGCACACGGTATCATCAAGGCTTCGTCTACCCGTGTGGTGGATAAAAAGTCCAATCCAATCAATTACTTAGACTCGCTGTGCGTCTTAACTCCATCAAGCTGTCCGGGTTCAAGTCGTTCGCCGAACCCACCAACTTCATGCTGCCGGGCCAACTGGTGGGCGTGGTCGGCCCCAACGGTTGCGGCAAGTCCAACATCATGGACGCAGTGCGCTGGGTGCTGGGCGAGAGCCGCGCCAGCGAACTGCGCGGCGAGTCCATGCAGGACGTCATCTTCAACGGCACTAACACCCGCAAGCCGGCCAGCCGTGCCAGCGTGGAGCTGGTGTTCGACAACGCCGACCACCGTGCCGGCGGCCAGTGGGGCCAGTACGCCGAGGTGGCGGTCAAGCGTGTGCTGACGCGCGACGGCACCAGCAGCTATTACATCAACAACCAGCCGGTGCGCCGGCGCGACGTGCAGGACGTGTTCCTCGGCACCGGCCTCGGTCCGCGCGCCTACGCCATCATCGGCCAGGGCACCATCAGCCGCATCATCGAGTCCAAGCCGGAGGAGCTGCGCCTGTTCCTGGAAGAGGCCGCGGGCGTTTCCAAGTACAAGGAGCGCCGCCGTGAGACCGAAAACCGCCTGTCGGACACGCGCGAGAACCTGACCCGCGTCGAGGACATCCTGCGCGAACTCAACGCCAACCTGGACAAGCTGGAGCGCCAGGCCGAGGTGGCGCAGAAGTACAACGCGCTGCAGTCGGACGTCACGCTCAAGCAGCACCAGCTCTGGTACCTGCGCCGCACCGAGGCCGAGGCTGACCAGTCCAAGATCCGCCAGGACGGCGAGAAGGCGGTGATCGAGCTCGAATCGCGCGTGGCCGACCTGCGCCACATCGAGGCCGATCTGGAAACCATCCGCCAGGCGCACTACGCCGCCGGCGATCAGGTCAATCAGGCGCAGGGCCTGCTGTACGAGGCCAGCACCGAAGTGGGGCGGCTGGAAGCCGAGATCCGCTTCGTGGTCGAGGGCCGCCAGCGCGTCGAGGAACGCCTGATCACGCTGAAAGAACAGACGGCCCAGTGGGCGACCCGCAAGGAAGATGCTGCCGCCGAGATCGAACGGCTGGCCGAACTGGCGCTGGTGGGCGAGGAAAAGAACGAGTTGCTGGCCGCCCAGTTGGAAGAGCAGGCGCAGGCCCTGCCCGATCTGGAAGAGGCGCTGCGCCAGGCCCAGAGCCGTGCCAACGAACAGCGCGGCAGCGTGACCCAGGTACAGCAGCAGATCCAGGTGCTGGCGGCCGAGCAGCGCAATATTGAAGAGCAGTCGCGCCAGCTGCAGCAGCGGCGCGAACGCCTGAGCGCCGACCGCAATGCGCTGGCCGCACCCGACGAAGCGCGCCTGCAAAACCTGCAAGGCCAGTTGGCGGAAGCCACCGAAGCGGCCAGTGTGAACGAGGCCCGTCTGCACGAGCTGCAGGAACAGGTGCCGCAACTGGACGACGCACGGCGCGAGCAGCAACAGGCCGTCAACACCGAATCGGCCCGCCAGGCCGACCTGTCGGCGCGCATGGAAGCGCTCAAGGCGCTGCAGGAAAAGGTCAAGACCGACGGCAAGCTGCAGCCCTGGCTGGCCAAGCACGGCCTGGCTGATCTGCAGGCCTTGTGGACCAAGCTGCACATCGAGCAGGGCTGGGAAAACGCACTGGAAGCCGCGTTGCGCGAACGCATGGGCGCGCTGGAGGTCAGCCGTCTCGACATGGTGCGTGCTTTCGGTGCCGATGCGCCGCCGGCCAAGCTGGCCTTCTACAGCGCGCCGCAGGCCGCTGCACCGGAGAAGGCGGGCAGCTTGCCGCGCCTGTCCGACCTGCTGCGCGTCAACGACGCCGGCCTCAAGGCTGTGCTGGTTGACTGGCTGCAGGGTTGTTATGTGGCGCAGAGCTTCGAGGAAGCCCTGGCCCAGCGCGCCCAGCTGCAGCCGGGCGAGACCCTGTATGTGAAGAGTGGCCACGCCGTCAGCGCGCACGGCGTCAGCTTTTATGCGCAGGATTCCGAGCAGGCCGGCCTGCTGGCGCGTGCCCAGGAAATCGAGAACCTGGAAAAGCAGCTGCGTGCCCAGTCCTTCATCGTTGATGAGGCGCGCAGCGCGCTGATCCGCGCCGAAGCGGCTTATGCCGATGCCTCGCAGCGCCTGGTGACGGCACGCCGTGAAGCCAGCGAGAGCCAGAGCCGTGCGCATGAACTGCAGGTCGAGACCCTGCGCCTGACGCAGCTGGCCGAGCAGACCCGGGCCCGCAGCGAGCAGATAACCGGCGACATGGCCGAGGTCGACGCCCAGCTGGAAGAGCTGCAGGAGCGCCGCATCGCTGCCGAAGCCCGCTTCGAGGAACTCGACATGCAACTGGCCGACAGCCAGGAGCGCCATGCCCAGTTCGACGAACGCGTGCTGGAGGCCGAGCGCAAACTCAATGCCTGCCGCGAACAGCAACGCAGCCTGGAACGCCAGGCGCAGGAAGCCACGTTCTCGCTGCGTACGCTCGACGCCCGCAAGGCCGAGTTGTCGCGCGCCATCGAAACCGCCGAACAGCAGGCCACCTCGCTGGTGGCCGAGGAGCAACGCGCCCGTGACGAACTGGCGCGTCTGACCGATGCCGCCGCGCAGGCCGGCCTGCAGAACGCACTGGCGCTGAAGCTGGAGCGCGAGCAGGTGCTGGCCGCCAAACGCAGCGAATACGATGACCTGACGACCAAGCTGCGCGCCAGCGACGAGCGCCGCCTGCAGCTCGAGCGCGAACTCGAGCCGCTGCGCCAGCGCATCACCGATTTCCAGCTCAAGGAGCAGGCGGCACGGCTGGGCTTCGAGCAGTACGCCCAGTTGCTGACGGACGCCCAGGCCGACCTGGAGGCGGTGGCGAAATCGATAGTGGACGGCAACGTGCGCCTGACCGGCCTGCAAGGCGAGATCGACCGCCTCAACCGCGAGATCGCCGCCCTGGGGGCCGTCAATCTGGCCGCACTGGATGAACTGGCCCACGCCCGTGAGCGCAAGCAGTTCCTCGACGCCCAGTCGGCCGACCTGACCGACGCCATGAACACGCTGGAAGACGCCATCCGCAAGATCGACGGTGAAACGCGTGAACTCTTGGGCGGCACCTTCAAGACCGTCAACGAACACTTCGGCAAGATGTTCCCCGAGCTGTTCGGTGGCGGCCAGGCCAGATTGATCATGACCGGCGACGAAATCCTGGATTCCGGCGTGCAGGTCATGGCGCAGCCGCCGGGCAAGAAGAACCAGACCATCCACCTGCTCTCCGGTGGCGAGAAGGCGCTGACCGCCATCGCGCTGGTGTTCGCCATCTTCCAGCTCAACCCGGCGCCGTTCTGTCTGCTGGACGAGGTGGACGCGCCGCTGGACGACGCCAACACCGAGCGCTATGCCAAGCTGGTCTCCAGCATGAGCAAAGGCACCCAGTTCCTCTTCATCAGCCACAACAAGATCGCCATGGAGATGGCCGAGCAGTTGATCGGCGTGACCATGCAGGAGCAGGGCGTCTCGCGCATCGTGGCGGTCGACATGGAGTCCGCTGTTTCCATGGCCGAGGCAGCCTAGTTTCATGAGCACGCTGCAGATCGGACTGGCAATCGCGGGCGGCTTGGTGCTGGCCGGTGTGGTGGCGCATGGCGCCTGGACCTCGCGCCGCAGCCAGCCGCGTCAGGCCGATCCGCAGGCGCCGCGTGTCGAACCGGGGCTGGGGTCGGTCGAGCCGAGCTTTGCACCGGGTTTTGATGCCGACGATGCGGCGATGTCCTTGCCCGCGGTCGAGAAACGGCCGCTGATGGATTCGCTGATCGACGTCATTGCCCCCATCACGCTCGACGGCCCGGTCTCCGGCGATGCCGTGCTGGCCGCCTTGCCAGCCACGCGCCGGGTCGGCAGCAAACCGTTTGCCGTTGAAGGGCTGAACGAGAAAAACCAGCAGTGGGAACTGCCGCAGATCGGCCAGCGCTATGGCGCGCTGCAGGCCGGCATCCAGTTGGCCAACCGCGCGGGCGCACTCAACGAGATCGAGTATTCCGAATTTGTCGTTACCGCCCAGGCCTTTGCCGATGCCGTGGGCGGCACGCCCGAATTTCCCGAGATGCGCGACGAAGTGGCGCGTGCGCGCGAACTCGACAACTTTGCCGGTGCGCACGATGCCCAGCTCGGCGTTACGCTGCGCGCACGCAACGCAGCCTGGAGCCCGGGTTATGTACACCAGTGCGCGGCACGGCTGGGTTTCGTGCCGGGTGCGATTCCCGGCCGCATGGTGCTGCCGGCCTCCATGCCGGGCCAGCCACCCTTGCTGGGACTGGCGTTCGATTCGCAAGCCGCGCTGGCCGAAGACCTGGACCAATCGGCCCTGCGCGAGCTCAGCCTGAGCCTGGACGTGGCGCAGGTGGACCGCAGCGAGCGGCCCTTTGCCCGCATGCGCGAGGCGGCCGTGGCGCTGGCCCAGACCATGGACGGCCTGCTGACCGACGACAACGGCCATGCACTGAGCACCGAGGCACTCGACCAGATCGGCGCCGAGCTCGAGAAACTCTACGACACCCTGGACGCGCATGAGCTGTCTGCCGGCTCGATCCTGGCGCGCCGGCTGTTTTCGTGATGAGACAACCCCCAGGCTGCGCTCCCTGCGGTCGCTCCGCCCCCCCCCTTCTGCTGCGCGAAGGGGGCGCTCCCAGCGGCCTGGCGAGGCCAGTTCCGCGGGAGCCCTGGCATTTGGTTTTGTAGAGTTCGGCATGGCTACGCTCGATTTGTTTTCTGCTGGTGCGACGCCGGCCGGACCGGACAGGCAACGCGTGCAGGAATTGCATCGCCTGCTGCATCATCACGCTCATCGCTACTACGTGCTCGACGAGCCGGAAATCCCGGATGCCGAGTACGACCGGCTGTTCCGTGAGCTGCAGGACCTCGAGGCCGCGCACCCGGAGTTGCTGACGCCGGATTCACCGACGCAACGGGTTGGCGGCAAGCCGCTGGACCATTTCGCCAGCGTGCGCCACGCCGTGCCGATGCTGAGTATCCGCACCGAGACCGATACCGAGGCCAGTGGTGCCGAGGCCTTCGATGCCCGCGTACGGCGCGAGTTGGGGCTGACGGAAGCTGATCTTCCCGTCGAGTATGTGGCTGAACCCAAGTTCGACGGCCTGGCCATCAACCTGCGTTACGAGCAGGGTGTGCTGGTGCAGGCCGCCACGCGCGGTGACGGCGAGGTGGGCGAGGACGTGACGCAGAACATCCGCACCATCGGCCAGATCCCATTGAGAATTGGTGCCCCCACGCTCGGCACTGACGTGTCCTTGCTGCTCCCCGAGGGGGCGCGTTTCGCCTTGGGACGGCCCGGTGGCGAAACCTGTCCGCCTGTGCCGGCGGTCCTGGAAGTCCGTGGCGAGGTCTACCTGCGGCGCGACGACTTCAATGCCCTCAATGAACGGCAGCGCGAGAAGGGTGAAAAGACCTTCGTCAACCCGCGCAATGCTGCGGCCGGTGCGGTGCGCCAGCTTGACCCGGCGATTGCCGCCCAGCGGCCGCTGAGCTTTTTTGCCTACGGCCTGGGCGAAGTGTCCGCAACAACGGAATTCAAGACCCACTTCGCCTGGCTGCAGGCGCTCAAATCATGGGGTTTTCCGGTTTGCGAGCACGTGGTTATTGCGCAAGGCGCTCCTGATTTAATAGCATTTCATCGCCGCATGGGGGCGCTGCGCGACAGCCTGCCCTATGACATCGACGGCGTGGTCTACAAGGTCAACCGCCTGGATCGGCAGTTGCAGCTCGGCTTCGTCACGCGCGAACCGCGCTGGGCGGTGGCGCACAAGTACCCGGCACAGGAGATGCTGACCACGGTGCAGGCGATCGAGATCCAGGTTGGTCGTACCGGCAAGCTGACACCGGTGGCCAAGCTGGCACCGGTGTTTGTCGGTGGCGTGACGGTCACCAACGCCACGCTGCACAACGAGGACGAGGCGCGGCGCAAGGACGTTCGCGTGGGCGACACTGTGATCGTGCGCCGTGCCGGTGACGTGATTCCTGAAGTGGTGGCCGTGCTGCCGGAGAAGCGGCAAGCCGGTGCCGAGATGTTCACCATGCCGCATACCTGCCCGGTGTGCGGCTCGGCCGCAGTGCGCGAGGAGGGTGAGGCCGACTACCGCTGCACCGGCGGCCTGTTCTGCAGTGCCCAGCGCAAGCAGGCCATCCTGCATTTTTCCCACCGTCGTGCGGTCGAGATCGAGGGTCTGGGCGACAAGCTGGTGGATCAGCTGGTGGACAGCGGCATGGTCAACACCTTGCCGGACTTGTACCGCTTGGGCTTGACGGCCCTGGCCAGTCTGGAGCGCATGGCCGACAAGTCGGCACAGAACATCATTGATGCGCTGGAAAAGTCCAAGCAGACCACGCTGCCGCGCTTCCTGTTCGGTCTGGGCATCCGCCATGTGGGCGAGGCCACGGCCAAGGCGCTGGCGCGCCACTTCGGCAAGCTCGACGCCATCATGGACGCCAGCGAGGAACAGCTGCTGCAGGTGGCCGACGTCGGCCCGGTGGTGGCGCAGAGCATCCGCACCTTTTTCGAGCAGCCGCACAACCGCGAGGTGGTGGAGCAGCTGCGAAAACCTGTGCCTGACGGGTGCGGCGTGACGTGGGAGGAGGGCGAGCCGGTGGTGATTGAAGCCTTGCCGCTGGCCGGCAAGACCTTTGTGCTGACCGGCACGTTGCCGACCCTGAGCCGCGAGGACGCCAAGGCCATGCTGGAGGCCGCGGGCGCCAAGGTGGCGGGTTCGGTCAGCAAGAAGACCGACTATGTGGTGGCCGGCGAGGAAGCCGGCAGCAAGCTGGAGAAAGCAATGGCCCTGGGGGTTGCGGTCCTGGATGAAGCGGGGCTTTTCAGGCTTATGAAAGGCGATTCTTAGTCGGGCTGCCGGCTAAACTGCCTGGTCTGGATCAGGCTTTTGGGCAATACCAACAAGGGAGTCGGCATGAGTTTCTTCAAGCGTCTGGCGTTCAAACGGATCGGAGCCCGGCTGGGTATGGGCTTTGGCGTGGTACTGGCCTTGATGCTGTTCATGCTGCTGGCGGCAGGCATCCAGCTCTGGCGCATCCAGTCGCACAATGCTGACAACGTACGGCATACGGATCGCCTGGTGCTGGTGCAGGAGTGGTCCGCCCTGGTCCGTACCAACCTGGACCGCGCCTTGACGGCCACGCGCCTGGATGCAGCCATCGGCGATGACGAAACCATTCGAAGCACCATGGGCAGCGTGCTCAACCGGCTCAACGAGGACATGGCCGCCACGGCCAACGCCACCGTCGGCTTGCAGAAAAAGGTGACCGATGTCACCGACGAGCCGGCCATTGCCGCCATGGTGGAGAAGATCAATCAGGCACGCACGCGTTTCGTCAGCATCCGGGCTCAGGTCCGCGACGACATCCAGATGGGCGAGGGCAGCAAGCGCATTGACGCTGAACTGGTGCCGTTGGCGCAGTCTCTGCTCAAATCGCTGGACGAACTGGTGCTGAACCTCAAATCCCGCAGCACCACGGCCACGGAGCAACTGGCAGCAACGGTTGGCCAGGCGCGTCAGATCCTGATCCTCATTTGCGCTGTGGCCGTGGCGCTTGGGGCCGTGATCGCCTGGTTGACGACACGTGCCATCACCGGGCCGATGCGCGATGCGGTGGCGATTGCGGAATACATTGCGCATGGCGATCTGAGCCATAACTTCGAAACCGAGCGCCCGGATGAAATCGGTTCCATGCTGCGTCGCCTGTCCCTGATGCAGCAGAAGCTGCGTGCGGCGTTTTCCGACATCAGCCAGGCAACCGAGCAGATCGGCCATGCCAGCTCGGAGGTAGCCAGCGGCAATGCCGATCTGTCCCAGCGTACCGAACAGGCTGCCAGCAGCCTGCAGGAAACGGCTTCTTCCATGGAGCAGCTCACCGGCACCGTCAGGCAATCGGCCGACTCGGCGCGCACGGCCAACGAACTGGCCGCCTCGGCGACCCAGGTGGCTCAGCGCGGCGGCCAGGTGGTCGGCCAGGTGGTGGCCACCATGGACGAAATCAACCAGAGTTCCAGCCAGATCGCCAGCATCATTGGCGTGATCGACAGCATTGCCTTCCAGACCAACATCCTGGCCCTCAATGCGGCAGTCGAGGCGGCGCGGGCTGGCGAACAGGGGCGCGGTTTCGCCGTGGTGGCCGCCGAAGTGCGCAGCCTGGCCCAGCGTTCCGCCGAAGCGGCACGGGAAATCAAGAGCCTGATCGATGCCAGCGTGGGCAAGGTCGAGGCTGGCGCCCGTCTGGTGCGCGATGCGGGCAGCACGATGGAGGACATCGTTGCCAGCGTGCAGCGCGTGACCGACATGATTGCCGGCATCAGTGCAGCCTCGACGGAGCAGCATCAGGGTATCGGCCAGATGAACGCGGCCGTCAACGAACTCGACAAGATGACTCAGCAGAACGCAGCACTGGTGGAAGAGTCGGCCGCCGCGGCCGAGAGCCTGAAGGGCCAGGCACAGCGTCTGGCCGGCATTGTGGCGGCGTTCCGCCTGGCCTAGACGTCGGTCGACTCAGTCCCCGCCGGCTGGCAAGGTATGCTTGGGCCGTCGGACTTGACGGCCCATCTAGAGGGGAAAATGCATGCCATGAATATTCGACGCAGATGGATGTTGCGTGCGGCCGGAGCCGCCTTCGGCAGCCTGTCCCCCTGGTGGCCCGGACTGGCGTGGGGGCAGGCCGGTGATCTATCGTCGCGTGAGGCCTCGCTCGCGGGCTGGCGCCGCCGGATCCGGCAGATCCTTGAGCGCAAGCGTCTGCCCATCATCGACGTCGAAGCAACGTACGTGGCGGGCAGGACCAACATCGCCTACATGATCGACCAGATGAACGAGCTGGAAGTGGCGCAGATTGCGTTCGCACCAGCCAATGCCGCGACCAGCCAGCAGGCGCTGGACCTGCATCGGGAGTACCCCGAGTACTTTATCCCGACCAGTAACAGTGGTGAATTTCCACGCTGGTGGAATGATCCCATCGCCTTTCTGGCGGGGGTCCGCCGGGAACTGACGACTGGTCAGTACTACCTGATGGGAGAGCATGAGTTTCGCCACTACCCATCGCCCGAACAGGTGGCAGCCGGGCAGACGGTCAGGGACATCACGATCCCGCTGGACGGCCCGGCTGGCGAGGCCCTGTTCCGGCTGAGCGAGGACACAGGCCTGGTTTTCCAGCTGCATTACGAAATCGAGGATCGGCTGCTGCCGGCCTTGGAAACGATGCTGGCGCGTTACCCCAAGGCCAGGCTGATCTGGTGTCACACGGCCATGGTCCGTTATCCGCAGCGCGCCAGCAGCTATACCCCGGACTATGTCCGTGGCCTGCTCGAGCGTTTTGGCGGCTTGCATTTTGACCTTGCCATTCCCGACCCCGCGCATGTCTACAAGCCCTCCGGCGAGCGCGACTCAACGCTGTTCAGTAATGGCCGACTCGACGGGCGTTGGCAGGCGGTCATTGAGCGGCATCCGGACCGCTTCCTTGCTGCGAGCGACTACCGCCCCCCGGTCGAGCAACAGTACAGGGACAACATTCTGCGCCAGCGCACACTGATCCTGGACGTGCTCAGCGAGCCCAGCCGCCATCAGGTGGCCTATGGCAATGCATGGCGGCTGCTGACCGGAGAGCGCTGGACGGCCTGATCGCCGACATGGCTTGGTGCTTCTGATGACTGTTCGCGATATTCTCAAAATGGGTGATCCGCGCCTGCTGCGCGTGGCCCAGCCTGTGACCGAGTTCGACAGCGATGCGTTGCACCTGCTGGTGACCGATCTGCTTGACACCATGATCGCTGCCAACGGCGCCGGGCTGGCGGCACCGCAGATCGGTGTCGATCTGCAGGTGGTGATCTTCGGCAGTGGTGCCGTCAATCCGCGCTACCCCGACGCGCCCATGGTGCCGCGCACCGTGCTGTGCAACCCGGTGATCACGCCGCTGGGCGAGGCCGAGGAAGAGGGCTGGGAAGGCTGTCTGTCGGTGCCCGGACTGCGTGCCGCGGTGCCGCGCTGGCAACGCATCCGCTACACCGGCTTCGACCCCTACGGCGACCCGATCGACCGCACGGTGGAGGGGTTTCACGCCCGGGTGGTGCAGCACGAATGCGACCACCTGATCGGCAAGCTGTACCCGATGCGGGTGCGCGACTTCACGAAATTCGGCTTCACCGAGGTGCTGTTCCCCGGGCTCGATGCCGGGCAGGACGACTGAAAGGCTCAGGACCCCAGCACGTCCAGCAGCTCGGTCTCGATTTCCAGCTGCGCCCGGTTGTTCTGCAGCGCCGCGCCGCAGATCAGGAAGGTGTCGTCCACGCGCTCGCCCAGGGTGTTGACCTTGGCCAGCTGCAGGTTGATCTGGTGCCGCGCCAGCACGCGCGCCACGTTGTAGAGCAGGCCGGCCTGGTCGCTGGCCGAGATGCCGAGCAGCCAGCGCTGGGCCTTTTCATCGGGTTTGAGTGTCACGCGCGGTGTGATGGGGAAACTCTTGACGCGGCGCGATACGCGGCCGCGGCTGGGCGCGGGGAGCGGACCGGCCTCGCTGATGGCGCGCGACAGTTCCACCTCCACCATGCTGGTGAGCTCGCGGTAATGCTCAGGCAGTTCCGGCGTCACCACTTGGAAGGTGTCGAGCGCGTAGCCGTTGCGCGCAGTGTGGATGCGTGCGTCCAGGATGCTGAAGCCACCATGGTCGAAGTAGCCGCAGATGCGGGCAAACAGGTCGGGCTGGTCCTTGGTGTAGACCAGCACCTGCAGCCCTTCGCCCACCGGTGAGCGGCGTGCCCGTACGATGGGCTTGTCGGTGCCGACGAAGCGCGAGATCTGGCGCGTGTGCCAGGCGATGTCGTCTGCTTCGTGGCGCATGAAGTAGCTCACGTCCAGCGTGTCCCACAGCGGTTTGTGGGCCTCGAAAGGCAGGGAGTGCAGCGCCAGCTGGACCAGCGCCTCGCGCTTGCGCCCCTCGACCTCGGCATCGGGCGAGGGCACGTGGCCGCCAAGGGCGCGCAGCGTGTAGCGGTACAGGTCCTCCAGTAGCTTGCCTTTCCAGGCGTTCCACACCTTGGGGCTGGTGCCGCGGATGTCGGCCACCGTCAGCAGGTAGAGCGCGGTCAGGTTGCGCTCGCTGCCGACCTGCTTGGCAAAAGCGGCAATGACGTCGGGGTCGCTCAGGTCGGACTTCTGCGCGATGCGGCTCATCGACAGGTGTTCCTTGACCAGGAACTCGATCAGCCGGGCATCCTCGTGTGCGATGCCGTGCTGGCGGCAAAAGCGCCGTACCTCGATTGCGCCCAGCTCGGAATGGTCGCCGCCGCGGCCCTTGGCGATGTCATGGAACAGCGCGGCCGCATACAGGATCCAGGGTTGTTCCCAACCGGCGGCCAATTGGGAGCAGAACGGGTATTCGTGCGCGTGCTCGGCCATGAAAAAGCGCCGCACATTGCGCAGCACCATCAGGATGTGCTGGTCCACGGTGTAGACGTGGAACAGGTCGTGCTGCATCTGGCCGACGATGCGGCGAAAGCTCCAGAGGTAGCGCCCCAGCACCGAGGTCTGGTTCATCAGGCGGATCGCGTGCGTGATGCCCTCGGGCTGTTGCAGGATGCGCATGAAGGTCTGCTGGTTCACCGGGTCCTGGCGGAACTGGCCGTTCATCAGGCCGCGTGCGTTGTACAGGGCACGCAAGGTTCGCGCCGACAGGCCCTTGGCGCCTTCGGTGGTCTGGTAGACCAGAAAGGTTTCCAGGATGGCGTGCGGCTCGCGCAGGTAGAGGTCGTCACTGCGCACCTCGATCAGGCCGGCCTTGTCGGCGAAGCGCTCGTTGATCGGAATCGGCGTCTGCGACGACGGGTTGAGACGCTCCTCGATGTTGAGCAGCAGGATCTGGTTGAGCTGGGTCACCGCCTTGGCGGCCCAGTAGTAGTGGCGCATCAGCGCTTCGCTGGGGCGTATCTTGAGCTTGCCTTCGGCAAGCTCTGCGCTATAGCCGAAGGACTCGGCCACTGCGGTCTGCGTGTCGAACACCAGCCGGTCCTCGCGCCGGTTGGCAATCATGTGCAGGCGCATGCGGATGAGTTGCAGCATGGCTTCAAAGCGCTTGAGCTGCTTCACCTCGAAGAGGGTGGCCAGGCCGGAGCGGGCCAGCTCGTCCCAGGACTTGCCGTAGCTGGCCGCCTGCGCCACCCAGAGGATGATCTGCAGGTCGCGCAGGCCGCCGGGCGATTCCTTGCAGTTGGGTTCGAGCGCGTAGGGCGTGTCTTCGAACTTGCTGTGGCGCTGCTGCATTTCCAGCGTCTTGGCGACGAAGAAGGCGCGCGCATCGATGACCTGGCGGAATTGCCAGTGAAAGGTCTTGAACAGTTCGGCATTGCCGGTGATCAGGCGCGACTCCAGCAGCGCCGTCTGCACCGTCACGTCCTTGGCCGCCTCGGCCAGGCATTCGGCCACGGTGCGCACACTGGAGCCGATTTCCAGTCCGGCGTCCCAGCAACTGCTGATGAAGGATTCGATGCGCTGGCGCAGGGCCTCGTCGCCGTCGGGCGACTGGCCGGCCGGCATGAGCAGCAGCACGTCGATATCGGAGTGCGGGAACAGCTCGCCGCGGCCGAAGCCGCCGACCGCCACCAGGGCAAAGGGCTGGCCAAAGCCGGCCTGTTGCCACAGGGTCTTCAGCGTGGCATCGGCCAAACGGGAGAGATGGCGCAGCGTGCTGCGCACATGGCGTGTGGAAGTGCCGCTGGTGGCGACAGGCTGCAGCAGTTCTGCCTTTCTGGCGCGGTACTGCTCTTTCAGGGACTGGATGGTTTGCATCACCAGGCTGAAGCAGGAATCAGGCCAGACCAGGCGGCGGTCAGGCTTGCGTGGCGGCGTGCACGAAGGCCGGTATCGGCGGGCTGCCGGCCGACAGCGTCAGCACCTCGTAGCCGGTGGGGGTGACCAGAATGGTGTGTTCCCACTGGGCCGAGAGCGAGTGATCCTTGGTGACAATGGTCCAGCCGTCGCCCATCTCCTTGATGTCGCGCTTGCCGGCGTTGATCATGGGCTCGATGGTGAAGGTCATGCCGGGCTTGAGCTCCTCCAGCGTGCCGGGCTTGCCGTAGTGCAGCACCTGCGGTTCCTCATGGAAGCCCAGGCCGATGCCGTGGCCGCAGAACTCGCGCACCACGGAAAAACCGTTGCTTTCGGCGAATTTCTGGATCGTCCAGCCGATGTCGCCCAGATGTGCGCCCGGCTTGACCTGCATGATGCCGTGCCACATGGCGTCGTAGGTCATGGCGCACAGGCGTTTGGCCGCGATCGAGGTCTCGCCGACCTGGAACATGCGGCTGGTGTCGCCGTGCCAGCCGTCCTTGATGATGGTGATGTCGATGTTGACGATGTCGCCCTTCTTGAGCGGCTTGTCGTTCGGAATGCCGTGGCAGACCTGGTGGTTGATCGAGGTGCAGATCGACTTCGGATAGGGGTTGTAGCCCGAGGGGGCATAGTTCAGGGGGGCGGGAATGGCACCCTGCACATCCACGATGTAGCCGTGGGCCAGCATGTCGAGCTCGTTGGTGGTAACGCCGGGCTTGACATGGGGCGCGAGGAAATCCAGCACTTCGGCGGCCAGTTTGCCCGCCACGCGCATGCCGGCGATGCCGGCTTCGTCTTTGTAGGTGATCGTCATGGGGAGGAATTATCCCATTGGTGGCGCTTCCCCGCAGAAGAAGCGGGTAAAGCCCGTGGGACGCAGACTCCCAATAGCCCGGAGGGTTTGTGATGTCGGAGGTAAAATTAGCGGTTTCCACGGACCTTCGTCCGCCACCCTCATCAAGGCCACCACAGTGACCCTGCATATCAGCTCTTTCGAAGGCGGCAGCGCGCTCAGCGCTTTCCGCGTCCAGCAACTTCTGCCCGGCCTGCAGGCCATCCATGACAAGATCAGCGGCATCGCCGCGCGTTTCGTGCACCTCGTTGCCAGCGATACGGCCCCGAGCGCCGAACTCAAGCAGCAGCTGGGGGCCTTGCTGACTTACGGCGACCCCTATGCCGGCCCCACGGAGGGCCCGCTGATCGTGGTGTCGCCGCGCTTCGGTACCGTTTCACCCTGGGCCTCCAAGGCCACCGACATCGCCCACAACTGCGGCCTGGCCGTGCACCGGGTGGAGCGCATCGTCGAGTACCGCCTGACGCTCAAGTCGCCCTTGCTGGGCAAGGCCAGCCTGACGCCCAAGCAACTGGGCCAGGTGGCGGCGCTCCTGCATGACCGCATGACGGAAAGCGCCATGACCACGCGCGAGCAGGCCTGCGAGCTGTTCACCGAGCTGCACCCGGCGCCGATGGCGCACGTGGACATCCTGGGCGGCGGCCGTGCGGCACTGGAAAAGGCCAACGTGCAGTTCGGCCTGGCGCTGGCCGACGACGAGATCGACTACCTGGTCAAGGCCTTCACCGACCTGAAGCGCAACCCGACCGACGTCGAGCTGATGATGTTCGCCCAGGCCAACAGCGAACACTGCCGCCACAAGATCTTCAATGCCGACTTCACCATCGACGGTGTGCGCCAGGAGCGCAGCATGTTCGGCATGATCCGCCACACGCACCAGACCAGCCCGCAGCACACGGTGGTGGCCTATTCCGACAATGCCTCCATCATGGAAGGCGTCCCGGTCGAGCGGTTCGTGGCAAAAATGGCCTCCAGCCCTTCCGGTTACAGCGCCAACAGCTATCAAAAAGAGAGCGCTCTCAACCACGTTCTGATGAAGGTGGAAACCCACAACCACCCGACCGCGATTTCTCCGTTCCCCGGTGCTTCCACCGGCGCCGGCGGTGAAATCCGCGACGAGGGCGCCACCGGCCGCGGCTCCAAGCCCAAGGCCGGCCTGACCGGCTTCACGGTGTCCAAGCTGTGGGGTGGCTGGTCCGCTGAAAAAGGCGGCAAGCCCGAGCACATTGCCAGCCCACTGCAGATCATGATCGAGGGCCCGCTGGGCGGCGCCGCCTTCAACAATGAATTCGGCCGCCCCAACCTGACCGGTTATTTCCGCGAGTACGAGCAGACCGTCGCCAGCGATGTCGACACCCAGCAGCGCGGCTACCACAAGCCCATCATGATCGCCGGCGGTGTCGGCGTCATCGATGCCAAACTGACGAAGAAGATCGAATTCCCAGCCGGCACGCTGCTGATCCAGCTCGGCGGCCCGGGCATGCGCATCGGCATGGGCGGCGGTGCCGCCAGCTCCATGGCCACCGGCGCCAATGCGGCCGAACTCGATTTCGACTCGGTGCAGCGCGGCAACCCGGAGATCGAGCGCCGGGCGCAGGAGGTCATCAACCACTGCTGGGCGCAGGGTGACAAGAACCCGATCCTGGCGATCCACGATGTCGGTGCCGGTGGCCTGTCGAACGCCTTCCCCGAGCTGACCAACGACGCCGGCCGCGGCGCACGCTTTGATTTGCGTGCCGTGCCGCTGGAGGAGTCCGGCCTGGCGCCGAAGGAAATCTGGTGCAACGAGAGCCAGGAACGCTACGTGATGGCCATCGCGCCCGAATCGCTGGAACAGTTCAAGGCCTTCTGCGAGCGCGAGCGCTGCCCGTTTGCCGTGGTTGGCGTGGCCACCGAAGAGCGTCAGTTGGTGGTGGCGTTCGAAGACGCCGTGCGCAGCGCCGGGCCGTCCCAAGCAAGCACAGCCCCCTCGGGGGGCAGCGAAGTACGCGAAGCGACGAGCGTGGGGGCACCAGTCGACATGCCGATGAACGTGCTGCTGGGCAAGCCGCCCAAGATGCACCGCGACGTCCAGACCATTGCACGCCGCTTCAAGCCGCTGGACCTGACCGGTGTCGAGTTGCAGAAGGCCGTGATTGACGTGCTGAGCCACCCCACCGTGGCCTCCAAGCGCTTTCTCATCACCATCGGCGACCGCACCGTGGGTGGCCTGACGCACCGCGACCAGATGGTCGGCCCCTGGCAGGTGCCGGTGGCTGACGTCGCCGTGACGCTGGCCGACTACGCCGGTTTTGCCGGCGAGGCCATGAGCATGGGCGAGCGCACGCCGCTGGCCGCACTCGACGCCCCGGCCTCGGGCCGCATGGCGGTGGCCGAGGCCATCACCAATCTGCTGGCCGCGCCGATCGAACTGTCACGTATCAAACTCTCGGCCAACTGGATGGCCGCCTGTGGCGAGCCCGGTGAAGACGCGGCGCTGTACGCCACCGTGCAGGCTGTCGGCATGGAACTGTGCCCGGCGCTCGGCATTTCCATTCCGGTCGGCAAGGACAGTCTGTCGATGCGAACGCAATGGAAAGAGGGCAGCGAAGCGAAGAAGGTCACCTCGCCGGTATCGCTGATCGTCAGCGCTTTCGCCACGCTGCCGGATGTGCGCGGCACGCTCACGCCGCAGCTGGACGCCAGCGAGGCCGACAGCACGCTGCTGCTGGTCGATCTGGGCAAGGGCCGCAACCGCATGGGCGGCTCCATCCTGGCGCAGACGCTGAATCAATCTGGCGACACGGTGCCGGACCTGGACGACCCACAAGACCTGATCAACCTGGTCAAGGCCGTCAACGCACTGCGCGCGCAGGGCAAGATCCTGGCCTACCACGACCGCAGTGACGGTGGCCTGTTCGCCGCTGCGGCCGAGATGGCCTTTGCCGGCCATGTCGGGGTGGCGCTCAATGTGGACCTGCTGGTCACCGAGGGCGACGGCATTTCCGACAGCCGCATGGACGCCGGCGACAGCAAGAACTGGGCGACCCAGGTCCAGGCCCGGCGCGAGGAACTGACGCTCAAGGCCCTGTTCAACGAAGAACTGGGCGTGCTGCTGCAGGTGCGCACGGCCGAGCGCGATGCGGTGCTGCAGGTGCTGCGAGAGCATGGCCTGTCCAGGTTCAGCCATGTCATCGGCAAGACCCGCCCGGCAGGGGGTGCGGTGACCGCCGGTGTGGGCGAAGTGCAGGTCTGGCGCGATGCCAAGGCCGTCTTCAGTGCTCAACTGGCAGATCTGCACCAGGTGTGGGACAGCGTGAGCTGGAAGATTTGCCAGCAGCGCGACAACACCACCTGCGCCGATGCCGAGCACGCCGCGGCCGGTGCGCCCAATGACCCGGGCATGCACGTGCACCTGACGTTCGACCCGGCGCAGCAGCTCGCACCCGCCTTGCTGACCAGCCGCCCCAAGGTGGCCGTGCTGCGCGAGCAGGGGGTGAATTCGCACGTCGAGATGGCCTATGCCTTCAACGAGGCCGGCTTCGAGGCCCATGACGTGCACATGACCGACCTGCAGAGCGGCCGCGCCAAGCTGCAGGACTTCAAGGGCATCGTCGCCTGCGGCGGTTTCTCCTACGGCGACACGCTGGGCGCCGGCATCGGCTGGGCGCGCTCCATCACCTTCAACCCGGTGCTGGCCGAGCAGTTCAAGGCCTTCTTCGGGCGTACCGACACTTTCGGCCTGGGCGTGTGCAACGGCTGCCAGATGTTTGCCGAGCTGGCCGATATCATTCCCGGCGCGCAAGACTGGCCGCGCTTCACCACCAACCGCAGCGAGCGCTTCGAGGCGCGCCTGTCGATGGTGGAGGTGCTGGAATCGCCTTCGCTGTTCTTCGCCGGCATGGCCGGCAGCCGCCTGCCGATCGCCGTGGCGCACGGCGAGGGCTATGCCAACTTCGCCTACCGCGGCAACGCGGCCAAAGCGATTGCCGCCATGCGCTTCGTCGACAACAGCGGTGCGGCGACCGAGGCCTACCCGTTCAACCCGAACGGCAGCCCGGCGGGCCTGACCTCGGTGACCACGGCGGACGGCCGCTTCACTGCCATGATGCCGCACCCCGAGCGCGTGTTCCGCAACATCCAGATGAGCTGGACCCGCCTCGATGCGAGTGCCGCCAGCCCGTGGATGCAGTTGTGGCGCAATGCGCGCAAGTGGGTCGGTTGACAGGCCTGCCATGATGAGCCCGCAGGCGCTGCTGGCCCATTACGACAACGGTCGTCTGTGGGGGCAGGGCTCGGGCCTGGATGTGGCGGCAGCCTACCAGGGTGCGCTGGCGGTGCGCCGCTTGCGTGAACAGCGCGGCGAGGTGCCGCGCGGCTACAAGATCGGCTTTACCAACCGCAGCATCTGGCCGCGCTATCAGGTGTTCGCGCCGATCTGGGGCACGGTGTGGGACAACACCCTGCAGTTCTGCGACGGAAATGCCACTCTGGACCTGAACGGTACCTGCCAGCCACGGCTGGAGCCGGAAGTGGTGTTCGGCCTGCGCGCCACACCGCCGGCCAACGCGACGCTGGAACAGCTGTTCGACAGCCTGGACTGGGTGGCCCCCGGCTTCGAGGTGGTGCAGTCGCATTTGCCGGATTGGAAGTTCACGGCCGGTGACACCGTGGCCGATGGCGGCCTGCACGCCCGCCTGCTGGTGGGGTGCCGGATACCGGCGCGTGAGGTGGCCGGCTCGGCCCCCGAGCTGGAACAGCAACTCACGGCCGCGGCGGTCTCGCTGCGCCGGGAGGGCCATGAAGTCGAGCAGGGGCAGGGCGCCAACGTGCTCGAAGGCCCGCTGCACGCCCTGCATTACTTCCTGCAGGCATTGCGCCAGTGCCCCGGCGCGCCGGACCTGCAGGCCGGCGATGTGGTGACCACCGGCACCTGGACCGATGCCTGGCCAGTGCAGCCGGGCCAGACCTGGACTGCATGGTTCGATGCGCCGTTGTCGCCACTCGGTGTCCAGCTGCGCTGAGGCGCACGGGCGTCAACGGGTGCCAGGCTGTTCGCAGCGTGCGTCCTTGTAGGGGCCGCTGTCGCGCGTCCAGCCCTCGCCGGGCGACGTCTGGGCGCAGAAGAGCCGGCCGTCGAGCTTGCTGCGCCACTGGTACCAGGGCGCCGGGCCGGCCAGCGCCGGGATGGCCAGCAGGGCGATGGCAATGAGCACGATGGCTGTGAGCGTGATGAGTCTGTGGGCGGGCATGGGGTCCTCCTTGACGGTGCGAGTCCGGATTGTGAGGAGCCTGCGCGGCGCCGACCATCCCATTTTCATGGGACGGCCGGGAAGTCGTTCAGTGCACGGCGGTGGTCAGTCGTGAGCGGTAGAACTTCAGCGGCACAGCTTCAGCGTCACGGGCTGCCTGGTTGAGCACCGATTTCTTGATCTTGCCAACCACGTGCATCTCGCACGGTTTGCAGTCGAAGCGCAAGGTCAGCTTCTCCTTGCCGTTGATCAGTGTCAGCGGCTCGGCGCGCACCGTGCCCTGCACGCCGGTCACGCCCTTGGCCTGCTTGGGGCACAGGCTGAGCGAGTAGCGCACGCAGTGCTTGGTGATCATCAGGCTGACCTCGCCTTCCTCTTCCTGGCTTTCGTAGGCGGCGGCAATCACTTTCACGCCGTGTTTGGCGTAGAAGTTGCGCGCCTTCTCGTTGTACACATTGGCCAGGTAGGTGAGGGTGTCTTCCGGGTAAGGCACCGGCGGCGCCACCGGTTTGGCGCGCGGCGGGCGCTGGTAGGCAGCGGCCCGGGCCGCTTCCAGTGCTTCCACCACATCGCGGCGCAGGGCATTGAGCGTGGAGGCAGGAATGAACCAGGGTGCGCTCAAGTCCAATGCGATGTCGATCGGCTCGAACAGGGTGGCACCGAAGCGGCCCAACTGCTCGCGCAGGCTGGCTTCGGCCTGCGCCGCGTTTTTGGCCGGCTCCTTGTTTGCTGCCACGCGGGCGCTGGCGCTGTGGCCGTCCTCGTCGGTCAGTTGCAGGGCAAAACCATTCTGTGTTTCTTCCAGCTTGGCCCAGACGCCGATGCGGCGATCGCTGGACTTCTTCTCCAGCAAACGCACCCAGTTCATGTCGCGGTTGCGGTTGATCTCGGTGCCACGGCGCAAGTCCTTGAAGCCAGCCACCGGGTCTTTCGGGTAGACGCGCCACTGGTCCACCGCCATGGGAGAAGCCGGCTCGGCGCGGTTGATCGCCATGCCGACCAGCTCTTTCTGCAGGTCGTAGTAGCACAGGCCGTCGCCGTTGTGCAGCACGGTGCCGGGCTCGCTGGTGGTCAGTTCCACCCAGTCCGGACCGACCTTGGTGACGTAGCCCAGGTGGCGGCCCGGGTTCTTGGGCGTGTCGAAGGCGCCGATGTCCTGTTGTCGCCCCTGCACGAAATAGTCGGTGAACTCGCGGTTGAAGTTCTGGTCCGGGTCCGGCGTGAAGGTGAAGGTGGTGTGGCCGCTGGAGGCGCGCGCCAGTTCCGGCCGCTGCTCCAGCAGTTCATCGAACAGCTTGCGATAGTGGGCCGTGATGTTCTTGACGTAGGCCAGGTCTTTGTAGCGGCCTTCGATCTTGAAGCTGCGGATGCCGGCATCCACCAGGGCCGCCAGGTTGGCGCTCTGGTTGTTGTCCTTCATGGAGAGCACATGCTTGTCGTGCGCAACGAAGCGGCCCTGGCTGTCCACCACCTGGTAGGGCAGGCGGCAGGCCTGCGAGCAGTCGCCGCGGTTGGCGCTGCGCCCGGTGTGGGCATGGCTGATGTAGCACTGGCCGCTGTAGGCGACGCACAGCGCGCCATGGACGAAGAACTCCAGCGTGCACTGCGTCTCGGCCCGGATGGCCTTGATCTGCTCCAGCGTCAGCTCGCGCGCCAGCACGATCTGGGACAGGCCGGCGTCCTGCAGAAAGCGCGCCTTCTCGGGCGTGCGGATGTCGGTCTGGGTGCTGGCGTGCAACTGGATCGGCGGCAGGTCAATCTCCAGCAGGCCCATGTCCTGGATGATCAGGGCATCCACCCCGGCGTCATGGAACTGCCAGGCCAGCTTGCGCGCCGGCTCCAGCTCGTCGTCGCGCAGGATGGTGTTGAGCGTGACGAAGATGCGGCTGTTGAAACGGTGCGCGTGCTTCACCAGCCGTGCAATGTCCTGTACCGAGTTGTCGGCGCTGCTGCGCGCGCCGAAGGACGGACCGCCGATGTAGATGGCATCGGCGCCGTGGTTGATGGCCTCGATGCCGATGTCGGCGCTGCGCGCCGGCGACAGGAGTTCGAGCTGGTGTTCGGGCAGGGACATAGCCTGCAATTATCCCCGCCCGAACGATTTTTTGCCTGAAAAGGCGCTATCCCCGGCGCTGGATACTCAGAACTCGACCTTCTCGCCCGGGTTGACCACCAGCATCTTGCCGGACTCCGAGCCCAGGGCGGCGGAGAACTCGGCGGTGGTGCCCTTGAGCTGGGGAATGGTGCCGTAGTGGATGGGCAGGGCGTACTTGGGCTTGAGGTAGTTCTTCACTGCGTAGGCGGCATCGGCCGGGCTCATGACGAAGTGGCCGCCGATCGGGATCAGCAGCAGGTCGGGTTTGTAGTACTCGCCGATGAACTTCATGTCGCCAAACAGGCCGGTGTCGCCCATGTGGTAGATCTTGAAGCCGTTCTCCAGTTCGATGATGAAGCCCACCGGCTCGCCGCCGACGTGCACCTCGTCCTTGTTGGTCGCCGGGTTCTTCCAGGCCAGCTCCGAGGAGTGCTCGGCATGGGTGGCGGTGATCTTCACGCTTTTCGGGCCGAAGGGCTCGATGGTGCCGCCCTTGCCGAAGCGCGGTGCCTGCTCGACCGGCAGGATGCCCAGCGTGGCCACGGTCTGGTTCATGCCGGCCGGGCCGTACATCGGGATCTTGTGCATCTTGGCCAGCTCCGGCGCATCGGCAAAGTGGTCGAAGTGGGCGTGGGTCACCAAAATCAGGTCCACCTTGCCCAGAGCTTCCAGGCTCTTGAAGCCGGCCGGGGTCTTGGGGTTGGTGCGCAGCCAGGGGTCGATGACGATGACCTTGCCGCCGGGCGTGGTGATGCGGGTGGCGGCCTGGCCGAGCCAGAGCACTTCGGTCTTGCCGTTTTGTGCAGTGGCGCCGAGAGCGCCGAGCAGAACGGAGGCGGCCAGGACGCCCTTGAAGAGGGCCTTGATGAGGGTGGGGAGGCTGGTTGGCACGGAGGTCTCCTTATGAAATCGTGGCCGTCGATTGAACCCAGGCGCGACGCCAGCGTCAAGAGCGGCTTCCCGCATCTTGCCAGCCACCATGAAAAAACGCGGCCGAAGCCGCGTTGATGCCGGGATGCCGACAGGGCCTTATTCGATCTTGGCCTTGGCGCGCAGCTCTTCCTGGTACTTCATCAGCTTTTGCTGACCCAGTTGCTGGGCGATCTGCGGCTTGACGTCTTCCAGCTTGGGCAGCTGGGCGTCGCGCACGTCGTCCAGGCGGATGATGTGGTAGCCGAACTGGCTCTTGACCGGGGTCTCGGTGGTCTTGCCCTTGCCCAGCTTGACCATGGCCTCGGAGAATTCCTTCACATAGCTGCCGGCGCTGGCCCAGTCGAGGTCGCCGCCATTGGCGCCGGAGCCCGGATCCTTGGACTGCTTCTTGGCGATGTCCTCGAACTTGGCGCCTTTCTTGAGCGAGGCGATGATGGCCTTGGCCTGATCTTCCTTTTCCACCAGGATGTGGCGGGCACGGTATTCCTTGCCGCTGTTGGCGGCGGCGAACTTGTCGTACTCGGCCTTGATCTCGGCGTCGGTCACGGGGTTGTTCTTCTGGAAGGTGGCAAACAACTCGCGGATCAGGATGGCCTGGCGCGTCAGCTCCATCTGGGCCTTGAAGTCTTCGCTGGCGTCCAGGCCGAGCTTCTGTGCTTCCTGCATGAACAGTTCACGGGCGATGACCTCGTCCTTGATCTGGCCCATCATTTCTGGCGTCACCGGGCGGCCGGCGCGCGCCAACTGCTGGGCCAGCGCATCGACGCGCGCCATCGGCACCGGTTTGCCGTTGACGATGGCGACATTCTGGGCTGCGGCCGGCACCGCCAGGGCGCTCAACAGGGTCGCGGTGGCGAGGGCCGAAAAAATCTGCTTCTTCATCATGGGTCCTACGAGGTACGGAAACAAAAACAAGGGAATCGGCCGGGGTATTCACATGCGCTCATTGGGTTTCAATGGCGATTGCATGCACGCCTTGGGCGATGAAATCCTGCAGCGCATCATACACAAGGCGGTGGCGGGCGACGCGCGTCTTGCCTTCGAACAATGGCGAGGCGATACGGACCCTGAAATGGGTGCCAAAACCGCTGCCGTTGGCGCCGGCATGGCCGGCATGGGCGGCGCTTTCGTCGAGCACCTCCAGCATGGTGGGCTGCAGGGCTGCTTGCAGGCGCTGCGTCATCTGCGCAGCGAGTCGGGACAGATCGGCCGTCATGGGCTGTCGGTCTTGTCGGTTTTGAGGTGGCGGGCGATGTAGAAACCCTGGGCCACGATGAAAGCCAGCGGAATGGCATAGCCCCAGAGCTTGAAGTTGACCCAGGTCTCGGTGCTGTAGAGCGCGGCCACATAGCCGTTGAGCACGGCCATGAAGGCGCAATAGACGATCCAGGCCTGGTTCAGTCGCATCCACACGGCATGGGGGAGTTCCAGCTGGCTGCCCAGCAGCAACTGGAGAAAGTTCTTTTTCATGCCCCACAGCGCCACCGCCAGCCCGATGGCCATGGCGGCGTACAGCACGGTCGGCTTCCACTTGATGAAGCGTTCGTCGTGCAGCAGCAGGGTCAGGGCGCCGAAGACCAGGATCAGCGCCAGCGTGATCTTGTGCATGGCCTGCAGCTTGCGGTCGATGGCATAGATCAGCGCCATTTGCAGCACCGTGGCCACCATCAGCACGCCGGTGGCGACATAGATGTCGTAGAACTTGTAGGCCCCGAAGAACAGCAGGATGGGGAAGAAGTCGATCAGGATTTTCATGCGCCGATTATCAGGGCTTGAACTCGAGGGAAGCCGAGTTCATGCAGTAGCGCAGGCCGGTGGGGGCCGGGCCGTCCTCGAACACATGGCCCAGATGGGCGCCGCAGTTGGCGCACAGGGTTTCAACGCGGACCATGCCGTGGCTGACGTCGCGCCGTTCCTCAATCGCGCCGGGCAGGGCGGCCTGCCAGAAGCTGGGCCAGCCGCAGCCGGCGTCGAACTTGGTATTGGAATCGAACAGCTTGGCACCGCAGCAGATGCAGCTGTAGCTGCCCGGCTGCCAGTGGTCTTCATAGCGGCCGGTGAAGGGGCGCTCGGTGGCGGCGTGGCGCGTGACCTCGAAGGCCGCCGGTTCGGCGCCTTTCTCGGCCAGAAGGGCTTTCCATTCGGCATCGGTTTTTTTCATCATGATGAACAGCTGATTTCAATGGTTGCGGCCCAGTCGGGCGGGAAAGACGCCTGGGCGTCGAAGCCCGGGTGTTCGTCGAAGGGGCTTTCCAGCAGGGTCAGCAGTGTGTCGATACCGGCAAAGTTCTTCTCGCGCGCTTGCCGGATCGCCAGTTCACCCAGGTGGTTGCGCAGCACGAACTTGGGGTTGGTATTGAGCATCAAATTGGCACTTTGGCCTTTCCTCTCCTGCGCCAGCCGCTCCGAATATTGTAGCAACCAGGCGTCGAAACCGGGTCGATCCAGGAACAGGTCGCGCACCGGTGCGGCCTTGCCATCGGCGGCGAAATGGCTCAGGCGGCGCCAGAAAATGGTGTAGTCGACCCGGTCCTGCGCCAGCAGCTTGAGGATGCCATCGATCAGGGCGCGGTCTGCCGGCTGGGCCTGCTGCAGCCCCAGCTTGGCGCGCATGCGTGTTTCCAGCTCGGCCGGGAACACGGTCTTGTAGGACTCCAGTGCCGCCAGTGCCAGTTCCTGCTCGCCGATCAGCGGCAGCAGCGCCTGCCCCAGGCAGAACAGGTTCCAGTAGGCGATGTTGGGCTGCCGGTTATAGGCATAGCGGCCCTGGGTGTCGGAGTGGTTGCAGATGTGGGCCGGGTCGAAGGCGTCCAGAAACTGGAACGGGCCGTAGTCGATCGTCAGGCCCAGGATGCTCATGTTGTCGGTGTTCATCACGCCGTGGCAGAAGCCCACCGCCTGCCACTGCGCCACCATGGCGGCAGTGCGCTCGCTCACCGCTTCCAGCAGGGCGGCATAGGGATTGCCCGCGAACTTGTCCGTAGGGCGGCAGGCGGGGTAGAAGCTGTCGATGACGAAATCGGCCAGCTGGCGCAACTGTTCGTGCTGGCCGCTGTAGGCGAAATGCTCGAAATGGCCGAAGCGGATGAAGCTCGGCGCCACCCGTGTCACCACGGCGGCGGTTTCGATGGTCTCGCGGCGGATCGGCGCGTCCGAGCCCGTGACGCACAGCGCGCGCGTGGTCGGAACGCCCAGCGCGTGCATGGCCTCGCTGGCCAGAAATTCGCGGATGCTGGAGCGCAGCACGGCGCGGCCGTCGCCCATGCGTGAGTAGGGCGTGCGTCCTGCCCCCTTGAGCTGCACTTCCAGTCCGCCTTCGGTTTCGCCCAGCAGCAGGGCACGGCCGTCGCCGAGCTGGCCAGCCCAGACGCCGAACTGGTGGCCGCTGTAGACCGTGGCCAGTGGCACGCTGCCTTCGAGCCCTTGATTGCCCGTGAAGACCGCCAAGGCGGCGTCGGAAGCGAGCCAGTCTGGCGACAGGCCCAGCGCGCCGGCCACGGCGTTGCTGCGTCCGACCCAGTAGGGGGCGGGCAGGGGCGTGGGCATGAGCCGGGTATGGAAATCCGGTCCCAGGGCGGCAAAGCGGTGGTGCCAGCGCAGCCCGCTGGTCACCTGCGGCGCGGCGGGAGTCTCAACAGTCATGCCGGCATTGTCCCGCAGAGCCTTCGGGCCTGTCGCCTGAAGGGCTATCGTGGCCGGCTTCAGGTCGAGGCGGTTTCCTCAAGGTAGCGGCCCAGTGCCGCATCGTCGAGGATGACAACCCGGCCGAGGTCGCTGGAGACAATGCCGCGCTCGGCGAGCTGGCGCAATACGCGGTTGACGGTCTGGCGCGACAGGCCGACCAGGGTGCCAAGTTCTTCCTGCGTCAGGTACAGGCGGCGGGTGCTGCGCCAGAACAGGCGGCTCAGGTACAGCGCCACGCGGTGCTCGGGGGCACGGATGCGGCTGGCTTCGATCAGCGTCATGGCCTGTCCCAGCCGCATGTTGAAGTGCTGCACCAGGTACTGGTTGAAACGCAGGTTGCCCTGCTGCAGTTCGGTAAAGACATCGCGCGGCAGGCACATCAGCCAGCTGTCGCGCAGGGCCACCACGGCATAGCGCCGCCGTTCTTCCTTGAGCACCGAGCCCTCGCCGAACCATTCGCCGTCGGGCACGCCGATGAAGGCCGAGCGGCGGCCATCGGCTGCCTCGGTCTGCAGCTTGACCAGGCCGCTCAGCACGGCGTACCAGCCCTGTACCGGCTCGCCGGCGCCCAGCACGGTCTGCCCTTTGCCGGCCTGGAGCACTTCGACCCGCTGTGTCAGCTGCGCCTGACTGGCAGCGTCGAGCGCGTTGAACCAGGGTTGGGTGGCCAGGAAGTGCCGGGCCAGGAGTCGTGCATCGCAAAGCATGGTGCGATTGTGCTGCAGTCCGCGCGTGAATTAGGGGTTTCTACCAAGAAGGTGTCAGCCGGGCGACAGAGATTGCGCGCAAGCTGCGTCGATGCCATATTCGGCGTCGCAACCGGAGCGATACTCCGGCCAAGGGATGCGCTCGCCAGCCATGCCCGAAATGAAGACGAGTTTGACAACCAGGAGATGTGTCCATGTTGGGACTGATGCAAAACCAACCCCTGCTGATTTCTTCCCTCATCGAATTTGCCGAGCGGCACCACGGCGATGCCGAAGTCGTGTCGCGCCGGGTCGAGGGCGATATCCACCGCTACACCTACCGGGACGTTGCGGCGCGTGCGCGCCGGGTGGCCAATGCGCTGGATGCGCTCAAGCTGCAGTTCAGTGACCGCGTCGCCACGCTGGCGTGGAACGGCTACCGCCACCTGGAACTGTATTTCGGCGTCAGCGGCTCCGGCCGTGTGCTGCACACCATCAACCCGCGCCTGCACCCGGAGCAGATTGCCTGGATCGCCAACCATGCCGAAGACCAGGTGCTGTGCTTCGACATGACTTTCCTGCCGCTCATCCAGGCGGTGCATGCCAAGTGCAGCACCGTGAAGCATTGGGTGGCACTGTGCGATGCCGACAAGCTGCCGGCCGACACCGGCATTCCCGGCCTCAAGAGCTACGAGGCCTGGATCGGCGCCCAGTCCGAGCAGTACCACTGGCCCGAGTTCGACGAGAACTCCGCCTCCAGCATGTGCTACACCAGCGGCACCACGGGCAACCCGAAAGCGGCGCTCTACAGCCACCGTTCCACCATCCTGCACGCCTACGCGGCCGCGCTGCCGGACGTCATGTGCCTGAGCGCCCGCGACTCGGTGCTGCCGGTGGTGCCCATGTTCCACGTCAACGCCTGGGGCATTCCGTACTCCGCGGCGCTTACCGGCTGCAAGCTGGTGTTCCCCGGCCCGGCGCTGGACGGCAAGTCGATCTACGAGCTGATCGAGGCCGAACGCGTGAGCTACGCTGCCGGCGTGCCGACCATCTGGCAGATGCTGCTGGGCCACATGAAGCCGGGCGGCTTGAAGTTCTCCACTCTCAAGCGCACGGTGATCGGCGGCTCGGCCTGCCCGCCGGCCATGATCGCGGCTTTCCGCGAGGACTACGGCGTGGAGGTGCTGCATGCCTGGGGCATGACCGAGATGTCCCCGCTGGGTACGCTCTGTACGCTGAAGAACAAGCACCTGACGATGCCCGAGAGCGAGCAGATGAAGATCCGTCTCAAGCAGGGGCGCGCCATCTTCGGGGTCGACATGAAGATCGTCGACGGCGACGGCCAGGAGTTGCCCTGGGACGGCAAGGCCTATGGCGACCTGCTGGTGCGCGGACCGTGGATCCTGGGCGAGTACTTCAAGGGCGAGGGCGGCGATCCGCTGATCAAGGATGCCCAGGGCCATGGCTGGTTTCCGACCGGCGACGTGGCCACCATCGACGCCGACGGCTACATGCAGATCACCGACCGCAGCAAGGACGTGATCAAGTCCGGTGGCGAGTGGATCAGCTCGATCGACGTCGAGAACATCGCGGTGGCCCACCCGGCGGTGGCCATGGCGGCCTGCATCGGCGTCAAGCACCCGAAATGGGACGAACGCCCGGTGGTGGTGGTGGTCAAGAAGCCCGGCGCCGAGGTGGCGCGCGAGGAGTTGCTCAAGTTCTATGAGGGCAAGACCGCCAAGTGGCAGATCCCGGACGACGTGGTCTTTGTCGATGCGATCCCGCTGGGCGCCACCGGCAAGATGCTCAAGGCCAAGCTGCGCGAAGTGCTCAAGGACTACAAGCTGCCCAATACCTGAATGGCGGGTGGGGACAACACGGGCCGCGAGTCGCAAATGCGATAGCTCTTTAGGGCAATCCCTAGCGACTGGCGGCGCGAATCCCTGTACGCTGGCCCTGTTTTGACAACGAGGAGACATTTGATGAAGTTCACCGTGAAAATCGTCGCAGCCTCGGCTGCCCTGGCCTTCGCCGGCGCCGCTTTTGCCCAGAAGGGCGAGACCGTCAAGATCGCCTGGATCGATCCGCTGTCCGGCCTGATGGCGCCGGTCGGCTCCAACCAGGTCAAGAGCTTCCAGTTCTTTGCCGACAAGTTCAGCGGTGCGGGCAACCCGGCCGGCGTGAAATTCGAAATCGTTGCCTTGGACAACAAGCTCAGCCCGGCCGAAAGCCTGAACCAGCTCAAGGCGGCGATCGACCAGGGTGTGCGCTACATCACGCAAGGCAACGGATCCTCCGTCGCCGGCGCCCTGATCGATGCGGTCAACAAGCACAATGAGCGCAACCCCGGCAAGGAAGTGATCTACCTGAACCACTCGGCCGTGGACCCGGACTTCACCAACAGCAAGTGCAGCTACTGGCACTTCCGCTTTGATGCCGACACCTCCATGAAGATGGAAGCCTTGACCACCTTCATGAAGGACCAGAAGGACGTCAAGAAAGTCTATCTGCTCAACCAGAACTATTCGCACGGCCATCAGGTGGCCAAGTTCGCCAAGGAAAACCTGGCACGCAAGCGCCCGGATGTGCAAATCGTCGGCGAAGACCTGCACCCGCTGGCCCAGGTGCGCGATTTCGCACCCTACATCGCCAAGATCAAGGCTTCCGGCGCCGACACCGTGATCACCGGCAACTGGGGTTCCGACCTGGCGCTGCTGATCAAGGCGGCCAACGAAGGCGGCTATACCGGCAAGTTCTTCACCTACTACACCGGCGTGTCCGGCACGCCGACGGCGTTGGGCACGGGCGGTGCCGGCCGGGTGTTCCAGGTGTCCTACAACCACTACAACATGGGTGGCGACATGGGCAAGTGGCAGGCCGAGTACAAGGCCAAGTTCAAGGACGACTTCTACACCGGTTCGGTGATCCACATCCTCACGGCGCTGGGTGAATCGATGGCCAAGGCCAAGTCGACCGATCCGCTCAAGGTGGCGGCCGCGCTGGAAGGCCTGAAGTTCAAGAGCTACAACGGCGAAGTCGAGATGCGCAAGACCGACCACCAGCTGCAGCAGCCGCTGTACCTGACGGTCTGGCAAAAGGCGGACAAGAAGTTCCCTTATAGCCCGGAGAACACCGGCATGACGCTGGCCCTGGTGAAGGAATTCCCGGCCTACATCGCCAGCACGCCGACCAGCTGCCAGATGAAGCGCCCCTGAATCTGAACGGGAGCGACAAGCGTAAGGGCCCGATTGGTGCAAGGCGGTCGGGCCCTTGTTTTTGCCTGCCCGGGAGGGCGTTGACAATCCCGGTGGACATGTATTGACGTCTGCATCGCAGACACAGAAGGTTTTTCCAAATGGAGTTCTTCATCATCTCCATGCTCAACGGCTTGAGCTACGGGCTGCTGCTGTTCATGCTCAGTTCCGGACTCACGCTGATTTTCAGCATGATGGGTGTGCTCAATTTTGCCCACGCCAGCTTCTACATGCTGGGCGCCTATATCGGTTATTCGGTGGCCGGTCTGGTCGGTTTCTGGCCTGGCCTGGTGGTCGCGCCGCTGGTGGTCGGAGCACTGGGGGCCATGTTCGAGCGGCTGGCCCTGCGCAAGGTGCACAAGTTCGGCCATGTGCCCGAGCTGCTGATCACCTTCGGCCTGTCCTACATCATCCTGGAGCTGGTGCAGCTGGTCTGGGGGCGCACCGCGGTGGAGTTCCGTCCGCCCGACATGCTGCAGGGGCCGATGTTCACCCTGATTCACCATTCCCTGCAGGGCCTGAGCCTGGTCTGGGGGGGCGCACCGGCGGAGATGTGCCAGGCGGCCGATGCCGCGGTCCAGGTGGTGTGCTCGCCGTTTCCAGCCACGCGTGGCTTCATGATGACGGTAGCACTGTGCATGCTGGTGGCGTTGTGGCTGCTGCTGACGCGCAGCCGTATCGGCCTGGTGATCCAGGCGGCGCTGACGCACCCGGAAATGACCGAGGCCCTGGGGCACAACGTGCCGCGGGTCTTCATGCTGGTGTTCGGTGCTGGTGCCGCGTTGGCCGGCCTGGGCGGCGTGATCGGCGGCAGCACCTTCGTGACCGAACCCGCCATGGCGGGCACGGTCGGCTCGGTCATCTTCGTGGTCGTGGTGGTGGGCGGTCTGGGATCGCTGTCGGGCGCTTTCCTGGCCTCGGTGCTGATCGGCGTGATCCAGACCTTTGCCGTGGCCTTCGACTATTCCTTGATCACGCTGGCGCAGCAGACGGGCATCGAGCTCAGTGATGCGCTCAAGGCCAACTCGGTCATCAAGCTGACGCTGTCGCAGGTGGCGCCCATCCTGCCTTATCTGTTCCTGGTCCTGATTCTGATCTTCCGGCCCAAGGGTTTGCTGGGTACGCGGGAGGAATGAACATGAAACACCCCCGAGGCGCCTTCGGCGCTACCCCCTCAAGGGGGCGCTACCAGCGGCCCGGCAAAGCCGGTTCCGCGGTAGCTCTTGGTTTGCATCGTGTCATGCAACCGTCTTTGCTGGAACAGTGTGCAATGGAAATCGCAAAGTGAAGCAGTATTACGAATTCAAACCCTACAACGTCGGACGCTGGATCATCTGGGGCCTGTTTGCCCTGATCCTGCTGCTGGCACCGAAGGTCTTCACCAGCAGCCTGTCGGTGACCATGCTGTCGCAGATGGGCATTGCCATCATTGCCTGCCTGTCCTACAACATGCTGCTGGGGCAGGGCGGCATGCTGAGCTTCGGCCATGCGGTGTACTCCGGCCTGGGCTCCTACATGGCCATCCACGCGCTGAACCTGGTTAGCCAGGGGGCGCTGCCGATTCCCGTGAGCCTGCTGCCCATCATCGGCGGCTTTGCCGGCCTGGCCTTTGCCGTGCTGTTCGGTTATGTCACGACACGCAAATCCGGCACGCCCTTTGCCATGATCACGCTGGGCGTGGCCGAACTGGTGTTTGCCATGTCGCTCATGTTCTCCGAGTTCTTCGGCGGCGAGGCCGGGGTGTCGGGCAACCGGGTGACCGGGCAGCCGTTCTTCGGCATCACGTTCGGACCGGCCACGCAGATCTATTACCTGATCGCGGTCTACACCTTCGTTTGCGTGGCCTTGATGTTCGCTTTCACGCGTACGCCGCTGGGCCGCATCCTGAATGCCGTGCGCGACAACCCGGAACGGGTGGAGTTCATCGGCTACAGCACGCAGCGTGTGCGCTACCTGGCGTTCATCATCTCCGGCTTCTTTGCCGGTATCGCCGGCGGTCTGGGCAGTCTGCTGTTCGAGATCGTCACGGCCGAGGTGGTGGGGACGGGCCGTTCCGGGGCCTACCTGCTGTTCACCTTCCTGGGCGGTGCCACCTTCTTCTTCGGTCCCATCCTGGGCGGCATTCTGATGGTGATTGCCTTCGTGCTGCTGTCGGAGTTCACCAAGGCCTGGCTGCTGTACCTGGGGCTGATCTTCCTCTTCATGGTGATGTACGCACCGGGCGGCATCGCCAGCCTGATCATGATGAACCTGCGCGTGGCGTCCTTCGGGCTGTTGCGGCGATTGTGGGTGAGCTATCTGGCGCTTGGCGTGTCGGCGCTGGTGGTGCTGCTGGGGGCGGCCGTGATGATCGAGATGGTCTATCACCTGCAACTCAATGCCGCCATGGGGTCGACGCTCAGGTTCGTCGGGATCGAGTTCAACACCAGCAGCCTGGACCACTGGTTCGGTGCTGTCTTTGTCCTGCTGACCGGCCTGGGACTGTTCGAACTGTGCCGCCGCCAGTTCGTGCGCGAGTGGGGTGAGGTTCAGGAAGACATCGAGAAAGAAATCAAGCGGAGGGAGACGCTATGAGCGATTCTCGAACCATGGCCCTGGAGCTCAAGGATGTCCGCAAGAGCTTCGGCAAGACCGAAATCATCCGTGGCGTCAACCTGGCAGTGCAGGCCGGCGAGCGGGTGGCCGTGATCGGCCCCAATGGCGCCGGCAAGTCCACGCTGTTCAACCTCATCAGCGGCCGCTTTGGCCCCAGCAGCGGAGAGGTGCTGCTGCACGGTCAGCGTATCGACGGCAGGAAACCCTACGAAATCAACCGCATGGGCTTGTCGCGCAGCTTCCAGATCACCAACATCTTCCCCAAGCTCAGTGTGTTCGAGAACCTGCGCTGTGCGGTGCTGTGGAGCCTGGGCTACCGCTACACTTTCTTCAAGTTTCTGGCCGATCTGGAAGACGCCAACGACCGCACCGAGCAACTGATGGAAATGATCCGGCTCGACAAGAAACGCGACGTGCTGGCCGTGAATCTGACCTATGCCGAACAGCGCGCACTGGAGATTGGGGTCACCATTGCCGGCGGCGCCAGCGTGATCCTGCTCGACGAGCCCACCGCCGGCATGAGCAGGAGCGAAACTTCGCGTTTCATCCATCTGATCCGCGAAGTGACAGAAGGCAAGACCCTGCTGACGGTGGAGCACGACATGGGGGTGGTGTTCGGCCTGGCCGACAAGATCGCGGTGGTGGTCTATGGCGAAGTGATTGCCTTCGACACCCCCGAGGCCGTGCGTGCCAATGCCAAGGTGCAAGAGGCCTATCTCGGCTCGGCGGTTGCCGATGCCCAGGCCGGAGGACATTGAGGATGCTACAGGTAGAAAATCTGCATGCCTTCTACGGCAAGAGCCATGTGCTGCATGGCGTGAACTTTGGTGTCCAGCCCGGCGAGATCGTTGCCCTGCTGGGACGCAACGGTTCGGGACGCTCCACCACGGCCAAGGCCATCATGGGTCTGGTGGACTGCGAAGGCAGCGTGCGGTGGAAAGGGCAGGACATTCAGGGCCGCAAGACCTTCGAGATTGCCCACCTCGGGCTGGGCTACGTGCCGGAGAACCGCGACATCTTCCCGAAGCTGACCGTGCAGCAGAACCTGCTGCTGGGCCAGAAGAGGGCAGGCAAGAGCGGCCGCTGGAGCTTCGACGACATGTACGCCATGTTTCCGCGCCTGAAGGAGCGGCAGCACACCGAAGCAGGCGTGCTGTCGGGCGGCGAGCAGCAGATGCTGACGCTGTGCCGCACCCTCATGGGCGACCCGGATCTGGTCATCATCGACGAGCCGACCGAAGGCCTGGCACCCAAGATCGTGGAACTGGTGGGCGAGTACCTCAAGAAGCTCAAGGCACGCGGGATCTCCGTGCTGCTGATCGAACAGAAGCTCACCATCGCGATGGCGATTTCCGACCGCACCCTGGTCATGGGGCACGGCTGCATCGTGTTCGAAGGCACGCCCGAGAGCCTGCGCAACGATGCCTACACGCGCAAGGAGTGGCTGGAGGTCTGAGGCAGGCCTGCTCCGACAGGTTTGTCCCTCCCGCGACAAGTGTGTATTGCGCTGCAACACAAAGCTCTTAAAATCCAAAATCGAACGACCGTTCTATTTTCAGAAACCCGAGGAACGCAAGCATGAGCGCTGAATACCAAGTACACGGCGATGTGGCCGTGATCACGCTGAACAATCCCCCCGTCAATGGCTTGGGTTACGACACCCGCAAAGGCATCACCGATGGCCTGGAACGTGCCAATGCCGACGCCGCCATCAAGGCCATCGTCATCACCGGCGCCGGCAAGGCGTTCTCCGGTGGCGCCGACATCAAGGAGTTCGGCACGCCGAAGGCCTTGCAGGAACCCAATCTGTTGAGCGTGATCCTGGCGGTCGAGAATTCTGCCAAGCCCGTCGTGGCGGCCATGCACACCATCGCCATGGGCGGTGGCCTGGAGCTGCCGCTGGGTTGCCACTACCGCATTGCCGCTCCCGGCTGCAAGATCGCGTTGCCGGAAGTGAAGCTGGGCCTGATTCCGGGTGCCGGCGGCACGCAGCGTCTGCCGCGCGCGCTGGGTGTGGAGCCCGCGCTGAACATGATCGTCAGCGGCGAGCCCGTACCCAGCGAAATGCTGGCCATGGTGCCGGGACAGAAGCTGTTCGACAAGATGGCCAAGTCGGCCGAGACCTTGCTGGACGAGGCGCTGGCATTGGCGCGCGAGAAAGCCGACATCCGTCCGCTGCCGCTGGTGCGCAACCTGCCCGCCAAGCACCCGCAGGGCGATGCCTACTTCCAGTTCGCGCGCAACATGGTCAAGGGCATGGCGAAGAACTTCCCGGCCCCGGCCAAGTGCGTCGACGCGGTGGAAGCCGCCACCAAGAAGAAGTTTGACGACGGCATGGTGTTCGAGCGAGAGATCTTCATCAACCTGATGTGGACGCCCGAGTGCCGGGCGCTGCGCCACCTCTTCGCGGCCGAGCGCGCCGCCTCCAAGATCCCGGACGTGCCGGAAGACACGCCGAAACGCGAGATCAAGTCGGTTGCCGTGATCGGTGCCGGCACCATGGGTGGCGGCATCACCATGAACTTCCTCAATGCTGGCATCCCGGTCAAGATGCTGGAGATGAAGCAGGAGGCGCTGGACCGCGGCATCGCCACCATCCGCAAGAACTACGAAGCGCAGGTCGGCAAGGGCAAGCTCAAGCAAGACAAGTATGAGCAGCGCATGGCGTTGCTGTCGACCACGCTGAACTACGACGACCTCAAGGACGCCGACCTCGTGATCGAGGCCGTATTCGAGGAAATGGGCGTCAAGGAAGCCGTGTTCAAGAAGCTGGACGAGGTCATGAAGCCCGGTGCCATCCTGGCCTCCAACACCTCGACGCTGGACGTCAACAAGATTGCTTCCTTCACCAAGCGGCCGCAGGACGTGGTCGGCCTGCACTTTTTCAGTCCTGCCAATGTGATGAAGCTGCTGGAAGTGGTGCGTGGCGCCAAGACCGCCAAGGACGTGCTGGCCACGGTCATGTCGGTGGCCAAGACCATCAAGAAGACGGCGGTCGTCTCCGGCGTCTGTGACGGTTTCATCGGCAACCGCATGATCGAGCAGTACAGCCGCCAGGCCGGTTTCCTGCTGGAGGAGGGCTGCACCCCGGCCCAGGTCGACAAGGCGATCGAGAAGTTCGGTTTTGCCATGGGCCCGTTCCGCATGGGCGACCTGGCCGGCAACGACATTGGCTGGGCCATCCGTAAGCGCCGCTACCAGGAAAAGCCGGGCATGAAATACAGCAAGACGGCCGACCTGCTGTGCGAGCTGGGCCGCTTTGGCCAGAAGACCGGTGCCGGCTGGTACGACTACAAGCCGGGCAAGCGCGACGCCATCCCCAGCCAGCTGGTGGTGGACATGGTCGAGAAGCACCGCAAGGAGATGGGTATCACGCCGCGCAAGATTTCCGATGAAGAGATCGTGCAGCGCCTGGTGTACTCGCTGGTCAATGAAGCCGCTCACATTCTGGAAGAAGGCATTGCTTCCCGCGCCAGCGACATCGACATGGTCTATCTCACCGGCTACGGCTTCCCGATCCACCGCGGTGGCCCGATGCAGTACGCCGACACCGTGGGTCTGTTCAACGTGGCGCAGAGCATGAAGCGTTTTGCGCAGAACCCGCTCGACGATGCCCAATTCTGGCAACCCGCACCGCTTTTGGCCCGTCTCGTGGCTGAAGGCAAGACATTCAACGGCTGAGCCGCAGACCTGGAGAATTTGAAATGACGAACGCCGTTATCGTTTCCACCGCACGCACCCCCCTGGCCAAGAGCTGGAAGGGCGCCTTCAACATGACCCATGGCGCCACCCTGGGTGGCCATGCCGTGCAGCACGCCATTGCGCGTGCCGGCATCGAGGCTGCCGAGGTCGAGGACGTGCTCATGGGCTGTGCCAACCCCGAGGGCGCTACGGGGGCCAACATCGCACGCCAGATTGCGCTCAAGGCCGGCTGCCCGGTCACCGTCTCCGGCATGACGGTCAACCGCTTTTGCTCCTCCGGTTTGCAGACCATTGCGCTGGCGGCCCAGCGCATCATTGCCGGCGAGGGCGATGTTTATGTGGCCGGTGGCGTGGAGAGCATTTCCTGCGTGCAGCAGGAGATGAACCAGCACATGCTGCGCGATCCTTCGCTGGCCAAGACCAAGCCCGAGATCTACTGGTCCATGCTGGAGACGGCCGAGATGGTGGCCAAGCGCTACAACATCAGCCGCGACGCCATGGACGAATACGGTGCGGCCAGCCAGCAGAAAGCCTGCGCCGCCCAGGCTGGCGGTCTGTTTGACGCCGAGATTGCGCCGATCACCGTGACCGCCGGCATTGCCGACAAGACGCTGGGCCTGATCACCAAGGAGGTGACGGTGTCCAAGGATGAGGGCACGCGTGAAGGTACGACCAAGGACAACATCAGCGGCTTGCGCTCGGCGCTGCCGGGCGGCCTGATCACGGCCGGCAACGCCAGCCAGTTCTCCGATGGTGCCGGCGCCTGCGTGGTGATGAGCGAAGAGCTGGCTTCCAAGCGCGGTCTCCAACCGCTGGGCCGTTTCCTCGGCTTTGCCGTTGCAGGCTGTGAGCCCGATGAAATGGGGATCGGCCCGGTGTTCGCCATTCCGAAAGTGCTGTCCAAGCTGGGCCTGAAGGTCGGTGACATCGACCTGTGGGAACTCAACGAAGCCTTTGCCGTGCAGGTGCTGTACTGCCGTGACAAGCTGGGCATCCCGGCCGATCGTCTCAACGTCAACGGCGGCGCCATCGCCCTGGGTCACCCCTATGGCGTAAGCGGCCAGCGCCTGACTGGCCATGCACTGATCGAAGGCAAGCGCCGCAAAGCCAAGCGCGTTGTGGTCACCATGTGCATCGGCGGCGGCATGGGCGCGGCCGGCGTGTTCGAGGTGCTCTGAGCTTGCCATGAACAGCCCGGACGTCCCGTGGTCGCCGACGGTTTCACCCGAAACCTTTCTGGCGATGGGGCGCGAGGTGCTGGCCAGGCAGGCCTTTAGCGTGCTGATCGGCGCCGAGTTGCAGGCGCTCTCGCCGGGCCGGTGCGAACTGCACGTGCCGGTCAGCGACTCGATCCGTCAGCAGCACGGTTTTGTGCATGGCGGCGTGGTCAGTTACGCGGCCGACAACGCGCTGACCTATGCCGGCGGTACCGCCATGCGGGTGCCGGTGGTGACCTCCGAATTCAAGATCAACTATGTGCGCCCTGCCGTGGGTGAACGTCTCATTGCGCGCGCCCATGCGGTCCACCATGGCAAGAGTCAGGCGGTGTGCCGCTGCGACGTCTTCGTGCTGAAGGACGGGGTAGAAAAACTCTGTGCCGTGGCGCAGGGCACGATCGCAGCATTGCCGCAAGCGACAACGGAATGACGACATGAGCTATCGCCAGACACTTGAGTTCCTGCTTTACCAGTGGCTTGATGCCGCAGCGCTGGACCAGCGCACCCGTTTTGCCGATCACTCGCGCGAGACCTTCGACGCCGTGCTGGAAACCTGCGAGCGTATTGCACGTGAGAAGTACGCACCGTTCAACCGCATCGTCGACACCGAGGAGCCGCGCTTCGACGGTGAGCAGGTCATCCTGCCGCAGGCCACCTACGAGGCGCAGAAGGCCTATGCCGCTTCGGGCATGCTGAGCGCCGCGCAGGACTACGAGATGGGCGGCATGCAACTGCCCTACACGGTGGAGGCGGCGGCCAACTCCTTTTTTGCCATGGCCTCGGTCAGCATCGGCTCCGGTCTGTTGACGGCCGGCAATGCCAACCTCCTGATGGCGCACGGCACGCCATTGCAAAAAGACGTGTTCGCGAAGCACGAATTTGCCGGCCGCTTCTCCGGCACCATGTGCCTCTCCGAGCCGCAGGCCGGCTCGTCCCTGAGCGACATCGCCACGCGCGCGGTGCCGGACGGCGATGATTTCGCATCCGATCCGCTCGGGCCGCGTTATCGCCTCAAGGGCAACAAGATGTGGATTTCGGCCGGCGAACATGAGCTGACTGAAAACATCATCCACCTGGTGCTGGCCAAGATTCCCGGGCCGGACGGCAAGACGATTCCCGGTACGCGCGGCATTTCGCTCTTCATCGTGCCAAAGAAGCTGGTGGACGCGCAAGGGCATCTGACGGGCGAGCGCAACGACGTGGCGCTGGCCGGCCTGAACCACAAATGCGGCTGGCGCGGCACCACCAACACGCTGCTGAACTTCGGCGAGGGCAAGTACCCGGTGCGTGGTACTTCGGGGGCCATCGGCTATCTGGTCGGCGAGCCCGGCCAGGGCCTGCGCTGCATGTTCCACATGATGAACGAGGCACGTATCGGCATCGGCATGGCAGCCACCATGCTGGGCATGGCCGGCTACCACGCCAGCCTTGATTACGCGAAGAACCGGCCGCAGGGGCGACCCATCGGCCCTGCAGGCAAGGACGCGACCCAGGGGCAGATCCGCATCATCGAGCACGCCGACGTCAAGCGCATGCTGCTGGCTCAGAAGGCGTATTGCGAAGGCGCGCTGGCGTTGAACTTGTATTGCGCCCGCCTGGTGGATGAGCAGCACACCGGTCCGGTGCAAGCGGCCGACGAAGCCCGCCTGCTGCTGGAGGTGCTGACGCCGATCGCCAAGAGCTGGCCCAGCGAGTGGTGCCTGGAGGCCAACTCGCTGGCGATCCAGATCCACGGCGGTTATGGTTACACGCGCGACTTCCCGGTCGAGCAGTACTGGCGCGACAACCGGCTGAACATGATCCATGAGGGTACGCACGGCATCCAGGCGCTGGATCTGCTGGGGCGCAAGGTGCTGATGGAAAACGGCAGCGGCCTGGCCTTGCTGGCCGACCGCATCGGTACCACCATCGATCGGGCCCGCAAGCATCCGGAGCTGCTGGCGTTTGCCGACCAACTGGAGCAGGCGCTGCAACAGGTGGGTGCGGCCACGCGTGCGGCCTGGTCCACAGGGAATCCGACCGAGGCGCTGGCCAATGCCGTGCCCTACATGCAGGCCTTTGGCCACACCGTGCTGGCCTGGATCTGGCTGGACGTGGCACTGACGGCACTCGGCGCAGCATCAGACCTGGCCAATCAGGGCCGCCTGCTCGTCGCCCGCTTTTTCTTCCGTTACGAATTGCCGAAAATCGACGCCTGGCTTAATGTGGTGCAGGCGCGCGATCTGACCTGCGCCGATTTCCCGGAGGAAGCGTTCTGATGGCATCGAAATCCACCTTGATGTGGATACAGCGGCTGGTATGGATCTGCATCTACGGCGGCCTGCTGGCCATTGTGCTCGGCATCTTTCTGGCTCGCACGGATGCAGAACTGGCCGGCAGCATCCAGAGCGTGGGCGGCGTCTTCGTCGCCATCGGCGTGCTGCTGATCTATGTGCGCTCACGACTGAACGAAACACCGAACAACCGAAACTAAAGAGCGAGACAAACCATGACACGAACCATCCAACAATTGTTTGACCTGAAGGGCAAGACGGCCCTGGTGACCGGCGGCTCACGTGGCCTGGGGCTGCAGATGGCCCATGCCCTGGGCGAGGCCGGCGCCCGCATCATGCTGAGTGCCCGCAAGGCGGACGAACTGGAGGTGGCCGTGGCCGACCTGCAGGCCGCCGGTATCGATGCGCGCTGGGTTGCGGCCGACTGTGCCAAGGAAGCCGACATCCACCGTCTGGCCGATGAGACGATGCAGCGCATGGGCGACGTGGACATCCTGGTCAACAACGCCGGCGCCGCCTGGGGTGCGCCAGCCGAAGACCACCCGATCGAGGCCTGGGACAAGGTGATGAACCTCAACATCCGCGGCTATTTTCTGTTGAGCCAGGTGATCGGCAAGAAGAGCATGATTGCCCGTAAGTCGGGCCGCATCATCAACGTGGCCTCGATTGCCGGCCTGGGCGGCAACCCGCCGCAGATGACCACCATTGCCTACAACACTTCCAAGGGCGCGGTGATCAACTTCACCCGCGCGCTGGCGGCGGAGTGGGGCAAGTACAGCATCAACGTCAACGCCATCTGCCCGGGCTTTTTCCCAAGCAAGATGACGGCCGGCACGCTGGAGGCCTGGGGCGAGGACAAGCTCAAGGAGCATGCACCATTGCGCCGGCTGGGCGATGACGAGGACCTCAAGGGCCTGTGTGTGCTTTTTGCTTCGGATGCCGGCAAGCACATCACCGGCCAGTGGCTGGCCGTTGACGGTGGCGTGAGCTGCGTGACTGGAGGGTAGAGCATGCTCCCCCCCGTTGCGGGCCCACTTCGTGTGGCCGCCTCCCCCCTCAAGGGGGCAACGCCAGCGGCCCGGCGAAGCCGGTTCTGCGGCGTTCCCCGGTTTGTTCTTTTGCACGCGTGCCACCTTTTCGGTGACATGCAGATGGTTTGATATGAGTATTCCTTTTGGCGTCCGCATTCCCTTCGTCGAGCATCTGGGTTTCACCCTGGAGCGTTTTGAGGATGGGCAGTCCGAGCTTCATTACGAGCCCCAGCCCGAGCACCTGAACTCCTTTGCCGTCACGCATGGCGGCGCCAGCATGACGCTGATGGACGTCACCATGGCCACGGCAGCGCGCAGCGTGCAGCCCGACATGGGGGTGGTCACCATCGAGATGAAGACCAGCTTCATGCAGGCCGCGCGCGGCAAGCTCACCGGCAAGGGACGTCTGATTCACCGCACCGCCACCCTGGCCTTCACCGAGGCCACGATTTATGACGCCGAGGGCAAGGCCTGCGCCCATGCCACCGGCACCTTCAAGTACGTCAAGCGCCTGCCCACCGGCCCCAAGGGCAGCAACGCGCTGAACGTCATTTCCACCGACTGATTGATAAAGAGAGAAATACCATGCCTACCAATCGCCAGATCCTGCTCGACAACCGCCCGCAAGGCGAAGCCAGCACCAGCAACTTCAAGTTTGTCAGCGCCGAGACGCCTGCGCTGCAGGACGGCCAGGTGCTGGTGCGCCACCACTACCTGAGCCTGGATCCCTACATGCGCGGCCGCATGAACGAGAGCAAGAGCTACGCCCAGCCGCAGCCCCTGGGCGAGGTGATGATCGGTGGCACCGTCGGCGAGGTGGTGGAAAGCCGCCATCCGAAGTTCAGCGTCGGCGACCAGGTGGTCGGCATGGGCGGCTGGCAGGAGTACAGCGTGGTCGATGCCTCGCAACCCGGCGCCTTGCGCAAGGTCGACACCACGCACGTGCCGCTGAGCCATTACCTCGGCGCGGTAGGCATGCCCGGCGTGACGGCCTGGTACGGCCTGGTGAAGATCATCGACCCCAAGGCGGGCGATACCGTGGTGGTGAGCGCCGCCGCCGGCGCGGTGGGCAGCGCCTACGGTGCGCTGGCCAAGGCGCGCGGCTGCCGCGCGGTCGGCATCGCCGGTGGCAAGGACAAGTGCGACTATGTGGTGAACGAGCTCGGCTTCGATGCCTGCATCGACTACAAGGAGCACAAGGACGCCTACTCGCTGGCGAAAGCGCTCAAGCAGGCCTGCCCGAACGGCATCGACGGCTACTTCGAGAACGTCGGCGGCATGGTGCTCGACGCCGTGCTGCTGCGCATGAATGCGCATGGCCGCATCGCGGTGTGCGGCATGATCGCCGGCTATGACGGCCAGCCGCTGCCGCTGGCCAACCCGGCGTTGATCCTGGTCAACCGGCTCAAGGTGCAGGGTTTCATCGTCAGCGAGCACATGGAAGTCTGGCCGGAGGCGCTCAAGGAACTGGGCACGCTGGTCGCCACCGGCAAGCTGCGGCCGCGCGAGTCGGTTGCTCAAGGCATCGAGGCGGCCCCCGAAGCTTTCCTGGGCCTGCTTAAAGGCAAGAACTTCGGCAAGCAACTGGTCAAGCTGATCTGAGCGCCCCAGGTGCGGCAAGGAGGTCACCATGCACGCCACCCATGAAGTCTTCAACCAGCCTGAACCGCTGGTGGGCTACAACCTGTTCGAGACCAACCCGCCGCTGAAGGATGCGTTGAGGCTCAACGCACCGCAACTGAACACGGCCGCGCTGCAGGCGCTGGGGGCAGAACTGGGAGCGCCGGCCATGCAGACCCATGCGCGGCTGGCCAATGTGCACACGCCACAGCTGCGCAGCCATGACCGCTTCGGCCGGCGCATCGACCAGGTGGAGTTCCACCCGAGCTACCACGCGTTGATGAGTGCAGCGGTGGATGCCGGCCTGCATGGCACACCCTGGGCAGGCCAGAGTGGTTCGCCCCACATGCTGCGGGCGGCGGGCTTCATGCTGTTCACCGAGCTGGAGCCGTCCATCCTGTGCCCGATCTCCATGACCTACGCCGCGACACCGGCGCTGCGTCGTAACGAGGCGATCTATGCGGAATGGGGCCCGCGCCTGACCAGCCGCGCCTATGACCCGGTACTCAAGCCGTATGGCCAGAAGCTGGGCGTGACCATGGGCATGGGCATGACGGAGAAGCAGGGCGGCTCGGACGTACGCACCAATACCACGCAGGCCGTGCCGGACGGCAGCGATGCCTGGGGCCAGCGCTACCGGTTGACCGGACACAAGTGGTTTTTCTCGGCACCGATGTGCGATGCCTTTCTGGTGTTGGCGCAGGCGCCGGCGGGCCTGAGCTGCTTCTTCCTGCCGCGTGTGCTGCCCGATGGGTCGCTCAACCCGCTGTACATTCAGCGCCTGAAGGACAAGCTGGGCAACAAGGCCAATGCCAGCTCCGAGGTGGAGTTCGTGCAGGCCACTGCCTGGCTGGTGGGCGAGGAAGGGCGTGGCGTGCCGCAGATTCTGGAGATGGGCACCATGACGCGGCTGGACTGCGCCCTGGGCACCAGCGGGTTGATGCGCCAGGCGCTGACTCTGGCGCTGCATCACACGCGCCAGCGCCAGGCCTTCGGCAAGCGCCTGGTCGAGCATGACCTGATGCGCAATGTGCTGACCGATCTTGCTATCGAAAGTGAAGCGGCTTGCGCTTTATCCATAAGGCTTGCGCGTGCATTTGACCATCAGAACGAGGCGCATGAGCAACTCATGGCACGCCTGCTGACGCCGATCGCCAAGTTCTGGATCTGCAAGCGCGGCAGCTACTTTGCCCAGGAGGCAATGGAATGCCTGGGCGGCAACGGCTATGTGGAGGAGGGTGGCGAGGGCGTCATGGCGCGCATCTACCGCGAGATGCCGGTCAACTCGATCTGGGAAGGCGCCGGCAACATCATGGCGCTGGACCTGCTGCGGGCTTTGCGCAAGGGCGATGTTGCCAACGCCTTGGCGGCAGAACTGTTGCCCGCCAAGGGCATGCACGCGGCGCTCGACCGCCTGGCGCAGAGCCTGCCGCAGCGAGTGGAGGCGATGGCCAGCGAGATCGAAGCGCGGCGCCTGGCACAGGACGTGGCGTTGGCGGTGCAGGCGGCACTGCTGGCACAAAGTGCGCCGGCCGAGGTGTTTGCTGCCTTCTGCGATTCGCGCCTGGCAGGCAACTGGGGCCATACCTTCGGCAGTCTGGGCGCCGATACGGCTTTCGACAAGATTTTGCAGCGCGCCCTGCCTGCATGACAACGAGGACGACAAGATGATCAGTGATTTCAAAAACAAGACCGCCGTGCTGACCGGCGCCGGTTCCGGCTTCGGCCTGGAGTGCGCCCGTATCGGTGCACGCCTGGGCATGAAGCTGGTGTTGGCGGACGTGCAACAGGACGCGCTCAACCAGGCCGCGGCCGAGATGACGGCCGCCGGCGTCGAGGTGCTGGCCTTGCAGGTCGATGTATCGGATGCGACCCAGATGGAGCATCTGGCGCAGCGGGTGCAGGAGCGTTTCGGTGCGCCGCATTTCGTCTTCAACAACGCGGGCGTCGGCGCTGGCGGCCTGGTGTGGGAAAACTCGGTGCAGGACTGGCGCTGGGTGCTGGGCGTCAACCTCTGGGGCGTGATCCACGGCGTGCGCCTGTTCACGCCCATGATGCTCGAAGCCGCCAAAAAAGACCCGGCTTACCAGGGACACATCGTCAATACGGCCAGCATGGCCGGTCTGCTCAACGCACCCAATATGGGCGTCTACAACGTGAGCAAGCACGCGGTGGTGAGCTTGAGCGAAACCCTGTACCAGGATCTGGCACTGGTGACCGATCAGATCGGCGCCTCGGTGTTGTGCCCGTACTTCGTGCCGACGGGCATCCATCAGAGCGAGCGCAATCGCCCAGGGGATCTGTCCGCCGCCAAGCCGACGCGCAGCCAGCTGATCGGCCAGGCCATGAGTGACAAGGCCGTGAGTTCCGGCAAGGTGACGGCGACCGAGGTGGCGCACAAGGTATTCGATGCCATCGCCGCCAACCAGTTCTACATCTACAGCCACCCCAAGGCCATCGGCGCGGTGCAGACGCGGCTGGAAGACATCGTGCAGGCGCGCAACCCGACCGACCCGTTTGCGCACAAGCCTGAACTGGGCGAGGAATTGCGCCGCGCCTTGCGTGCGGCCTGAAGTCGATGCGCCTTCGACGGCGCAAGAGTCAGTGCACCTTTCGGCGCGGGACGTCGGTGTCTTCCAGGATCAGGTCAACCCTGCCCAGCGGATCACCGGGCTGTCCCATCAACTGAAGCAGTTGCAGCAGTTTCTCATCCTGGATGAAGCTGGCGGCTGAAGCCGCCTCCAGCAGCCGTTCCGGAGGCTGCGGGCGGGCGACCACAAAGCCCTGCACATAGTCCACCCCGATCTCGGCCAGCGTCTCGACCGTAGCGGCATCCTCGGCCCATTCGGCGACGGTCTTCATGCCCAGGTTGCGCGCCAGATTGACGATGGCCTCCACGATCGAGACATTGGCCGGATGCTGGTTCATGTTGACGATGAAGCTGCCGTCGATCTTGAGCAGGTCGGCCGGCAGTTCCTTGATGTAGGAGAACGAGGTGTAACCGGCGCCAAAATCGTCGAGCGCCACCCGGGCGCCATAACCGCGCACCTTGTCGATGAAGCGGCGCGTATTGCTCAGGTCGTGCAGGGCCACGCTTTCGGTGATTTCGATGCTGAGGAACCCGACCACATGGCTGTTGTGGCGCAGCATGTCGAACACTTCCTGCATGAACTCCTCGTCGTTCAGTGAGGAGCCGCTGAGGTTGACGCACACAAACTGCGTTTTCTGCAGGCGCGCGCGGTGCTGGTCGAGCCAGGCCAGCGTCGTGGAAAGCACCCAGCGGTCGATCATGCTCATGCGTCCGCTGTGTTCAGCCGCCGCAATCAGGCGGTTGACCGGAATCAGCTTGCCGACCCGGTCACGCATGCGCAACAGCACCTCGAAATTCAGCGAATCATTCGGGCGTGTCAGCGACATGATGGGCTGCATCTCGACAAACAGTCCCTCCAGCGCATTGCTGCCCGACAGGCGTTCGACCAGGCGGATTTCGGCCTGATGTTCCAGGAACGCCGGGGCGTCGAGTTCGTAGACCACCAGCCCCTTGCCGTGGCCGGCCTTGGCCTCGCGGCAGGCGCGATCTGCGGTGGAAATGGCATCCTTGAGCGGGGTGCCACGGGAGACTTCGATCAGTCCGATGGACCCCCGGACATGAAACGCCTTGTCGCCGACCCGGTAGGGCGTGTTGTCGATGCGGTCCACAATGCCGCGGCAAATCACGGGAGCCAGTGGCATCTTGGTATCGGGCAGCAGGACGACGAATTCGTCGCCACCGATGCGGCCCATGCGCATGCCGCCCGACAGCAGACCCATGACGCGCTGACAGACCTGGCGCAGGATTTCATCGCCTGTGTTGTGGCCGTAAAGGTCGTTGATGAGCTTGAAACGGTCCAGGTCCAGATAGGCCATGGCCAGCGACTGGTTTTCATCCAACGAGGCAATGGCATGGTTGAACACTTCCTCAATGCCACGCCGGTTCAGCGCCTTGGTCAGTGAATCGTTGTTGGCCAGGAAACCCAGCTCGTCGGCGGCCAGCGATTTCTCCGTCACATCTTGCAGCGAGCCTTCGATCTTGTCGTGCACCAGCGTGGCCTTGACCAGATAGCGCCGGTTTTTTTCTTGAGGTGGCCGGTCTGCACTGCGGACCTCGATTTCACCCTCCCGCTGCTGCTTGAGCAACTGGTACAGGGCCATCCAGGAGCCGTTGTTGAAATACTGCTCCCACGAATTGTGGCCTCTTCGAAGCACATAACGTCCCAGCATCTTGTGCATGGCCGGATTCGCACTCATGAAGTTGCCCTGCAGATCCAGCGTGAACAGCCCGATCGGCATGACATCGTAGGTGTGCTGCAATTTCGCCTGGGCGGCCAGGCGTTGCTGGTGTTCCTGCCGGATTTGCTCCGAAATGGCAAGTGAGGCCAGCAGGCTGGATGCAAATGCCACGGCGACGCTGTTGGCAGAGTTGTCTATACCTTTGGTGCCATAGGCTGCGGCAACGATCTCGAACAAGCTGGATAGGAGGGTTACCGCCAAGGATGCCCCATACAGGAACGCCGCCCTTGATCGCGTCTTGTAGACGATGGCCAGCAAACCCAGGAGCATCAGTGGCAACAAGAGCCCGCCGATCATCCACATCGCTGTCAGAAAAGTGCTGCGGGGCAGCACGATGGCGGCGACAAACAAGCCGATGCATAGCCATTGCCCGATGAGAACGGCCATCTTGGCGTACGGGTTGGCGAGGTGTGTTCGAAACAGGTTCTTGAACAGGGTGATGGTCAAAAGCCCCCAGGCAGCACGCGTCAGGGATCGCCCGGTCGATAGCCACTCGTCAGGGATCGCATGGTTGAGCCATTGCTCATCCCATCCGGCAGAGGTGGCGCTGACCCTCAGGGTCACGATCAACCAGGCTGCGAAGATGATGTTCAGGGGTTGGCGATAGATCAAGGCGGTGATGACGACGAACACCACCAGGACCAGCATGCCGCCATCGAGCAACCCTGATTTTCGATGGAAGTCTCGACTGGCGATGTCCAGTTGGTCGGTGGACCATAGGTTTGCGCTCAAGCGAGCGGGGCCACTGAATGAGCTTCGGCAAATAACTTGCCGTTCCTGCCCGTCCAACTTCAAGCCGTAGCCGGCTTTGACGCGGTACAGGCTTTCGTGTGGATTCAGGCTTTTTGAGGAACCAAGTGGTTCCAGCGTGGCGGCATTCCAGCAGGTCATATCAACGGCATGACGCGAAGGAAACTCAACGGTGGATAAAGTGCCTCCAGCCGGGGGCAGATCAAAACTGAACCACACCGGACGCTCAGAAAGATGTGGATTGAAGTACCTTGTGACGGGTGCCTGCGGTAGCTTCTGCTGAGCTTGCAGGATCGTCATCTCACCGTCTGTCTGGATCAGTACATGCAGTTCCAACGACTTGTCGGCTTTGGTGGTATAGAGATCCTCCCAGAACAGCAGGGCTGCCAGAGAGAGCAGGGTGATTGCAAGAGGAATGGCAAAAAACGCAAGGGCATCTGGCACCCATTTCAGGGCGTCTTGAAGCAATCCTGTCCGGAGCTTGCGTATCGGGGTGATTCGACTCAAAAAAATGATTCCTCTATGCGCCGTGATTCTTTGTTTGGGGCCTGCTGTTTTTCTCGTGGCGAATACCACCCCCGTCGGTGCCGTAGGATAACGCGATCCAGCGCCAAGCGGGGGCTAGGCCGGCTTGTATCAAGCCCAGGCGCGCATGGATGGCTTCGTCATCGTGTATGTCGATGGCGCGATCGACGGCTCAGCCTTGATGGCCTGCCCGTTGCCGACATGGATGTCAGGGTGGCGTGTATGGCAGAAGAACCCCAGCAAAGGATGCTGGGCTTGCGTATAAGCGGCCTCGAGGTTTTCCATGTCCAATCCGAGTACCCGATGGGGAACGTTGTTTTCTCGGGGCAAGGGAATGAAAGTCTCGCCTTCCAGCAGATCGCGGAACAACAGTTTTTCATAGGATCGATCAAGCGGTGGCCTTGCCGCCAGCACGGACCATTGAAGTTGGTTCGCAAAGCTATACATCAAGCAGGCCTTGATGAGGGCCATCTTGACCAGTCGGCCCGGACTACCGGGGGCAACGCTCAAGCGGCGCGCTTCCGCAAGCCTTTTCTCCTTCAACCAGGGCGGCAGATCCACAGATTGCTCCAAATTCAGCGGTCTGTGCAGGTTGTTTTGAATACGTGCCGACCCTAATGACGATCCATCCAATTTGGACTCCGCCAGCAAGATCATGACGTCGTCCTCCAAATCGTCGGCTTCCGGTGATCGGAGGGCATCCGCAAACAATGGCATGTGACGCGCATACGCGGCATGCCGGACTTCAAGGGCTTTTCGCAAGTCTCCCTGATCGCGTATCGGTCGAATGATGAAGGGCAGGTATTCTGTGGTCTGGCGTGAGGCAAGGCCAGTGCCTGCTAAATGAGGTGTCTGTTGGTCAGCGTACTGTGATGATGGCGCGGTAAGCTTGGTCGGGTGTTTCATGATGGCTGCTGATGATTTAGGTTGAACACAACAGGCGAAGGGCCTGCATCCTGGATAAATCCACAGCCACTGTAGGTTTTTGTCCTACAAACTTAAGTCGGAATTTGTCTGAATCTCGTGTAGGAATTTCACTGACACAACCGGCGAATCCTGCAAAACTGAAAATAGGTGAACGGTTATGAGGCCTGACTGGCCGGCAATCGGCAAGACGTATTGACAAGCTGCAGAGCGTGACTTGAAATATGTAAAAGAATGTGACAGCCCGTCCTGGCTCAACACATCAGCTGAGGGCATTACCTATGAACACGTCTGCCTGCGAAGAATTGCCAGCGCTGCCAGCTGTCAAGGTGTCATTTCAAAGTTCAACCGCCAATGCGTGGGCCGGGAGTTTTTTGCGTTCACTGAATGCCGAACTCGACCAGCGCCGTGAGGCCGACGCTCGGCGACTCATGCCACGGGTCTGCCAGACAGCCCAAGCGCTGTTCAATGCGCAATGCCATGCACTGCCCGATTCGCAGTCCTACACGGCATTGGGCATGTGCGCGCTCATGCTGTCGGCCTATCGGGAACTGTCTGCCGAACTGGGAAGCACCGGCCAGGCGTTCGATCTTGTGGCGCGCGGTTTTGATCAGGCCTACCAGGCCTTCATCCAGAACATCTGCAAGCCGCTGCTGCTGAATGCCCATCGTTCGCCTCGGATGCTGGCCGGCATGAATTTCAAAGCCTGGAGCGAGCGCATGTACGTCCCGGATCGCAACCGGCAGGACCTGGCCCGCAGTATCGACACCACGGGCTATCACCACTTTTTCCTCCTGAATGACGTGCCTGAACTGGCGCAGATCATTCAGCGTGCCGATCAGGCCTGGATCGAGGCGGTGGCCGCCTATGGGCAGTCCCACTTGGGTGAACGGCGCAGTACCCGCGCCAGCGACGACACGGGTTTTGCTCCCTTCCGCTTTGCCGTCGGCGGGCGGGCGCGGCCAGCCCGCAAACCGGAGGTGGTTCTGGAACTCCAAATCAACGTGGCAGTGGATCGGCGCGGCAATCCGGCTGCCGCCGACCGGCGCCGCCACTGGGACGGTATTGACCGGCGCCAGTCGGCACGCCGACAGGACGACGGCCGGATCTGCTTCTAAGCCCCAGGCGTCCTGCTGCCGTTCTCTCTCTGCGCGCCAGGGCAACTGGCCCGGAATCGGCCTTGCCGCTCTGTGGCACACTCGCGGACTTCGTTTCGTTTTGATGAGCCGGCAACTGACCGGCGGTTCGTAGAGTCATGCAGAAAATCATCGCGCAGATCGCGCAGGAACTCCGGGTACTGGACAGACAGGTTGCGGCCGCCGTGGCCTTGCTCGACGGAGGAGCCACCGTCCCCTTCATCGCCCGCTACCGCAAGGAAGCCACCGAAGGGCTGGACGACACGCAGTTGCGTGAACTCGAATACCGCCTGGGTTATCTGCGCGAGCTGACCGAGCGGCGCGAAGCCATTCTCAAGAGCATCGAAGAGCAGGGCAAGCTCACGCCCGAACTGCAAGCGGCCCTGCATGCCGCCGCCACCAAGCAGGAGCTGGAAGACCTGTACCTGCCCTTCAAGCCCAAGCGCCGTACCAAAGGGCAGATCGCGCGCGAAGCCGGCATCGAGCCCTTGGCCGACAAGCTGTTTGCCGATCCGACGCTCAACCCGGCGCAAGAAGCCGAGGCCTTCGTCAAGCCCGAGACGACCGAGGCCGGCGACGACTTCACCACCGTAGCCGCCGTGCTCGACGGCGTGCGCGACATCCTGTCGGAACGCTGGGCCGAAGATGCCGCGCTGGTGCAGGGGCTGCGCGAGTGGCTGTGGAGCGAAGGCCTGTTCAAGAGCCGCCTGATGGACGGCAAAGACGAAAACAACCCCGACGTGGCCAAGTTTCGCGACTATTTCGACTACGACGAGCCGATCGGACGCGTGCCGTCGCACCGCGCACTGGCCGTGTTCCGCGGCCGCGCGCAAGACATTCTCGATGCCAAGCTGGTATTGCCGGTGGAACCGGAGCCCGGCAAGCCGTCATTGGCCGAGGGCAAGATCGCCCTGCATCTGGGCTGGAGCCACCAGGGGCGGCCGGCCGACGACCTGCTGCGCAAGTGTGTGGCCTGGACCTGGCGCGTCAAGCTCAATCTGTCGACCGAGCGCGACCTCTTCGCCCGCCTGCGCGAGGAGGCCGAGAAGGTGGCCATCAAGGTGTTTGCCGACAACCTGCGCGACCTGCTGCTGGCGGCGCCTGCCGGCCCACGTGTGGTGATGGGCCTGGACCCGGGCATCCGCACCGGCGTCAAGGTGGCGGTGGTCGATGCCACCGGCAAGCTGGTGGAAACCGCCACCGTCTACCCGCATGAACCCAAACGCGACTGGGAGGGTTCCCTGTACACGCTGGCCAAGCTGTGCGAGAAGCATGGGGTGAACCTGATTGCGATTGGCAACGGCACCGCCAGCCGCGAGACCGACAAGCTGGCGGCCGACCTGATCAAGCTCGCGGCCAAGGCCGAGCGCCCGATCGAGAAGGTGGTGGTGAGCGAAGCCGGTGCTTCGGTCTATTCCGCCAGCGAATTCGCGTCGCAGGAAATGCCCGATGTGGATGTGAGCCTGCGCGGTGCCGCCAGCATTGCGCGCCGGCTGCAGGACCCGCTGGCCGAACTGGTGAAGATCGACCCCAAATCGATCGGCGTCGGCCAGTACCAGCATGACGTCAACCAGAGCGAGCTGGCGCGCACGCTGGACGCCGTGGTGGAAGACTGCGTGAACTCGGTCGGCGTTGATCTCAACACCGCCAGCGTGCCGCTGCTGTCGCGCGTGTCGGGTCTGTCAGGGGGCGTGGCCAAGGCGGTGGTGCGCTGGCGCGAATCGAATGGCGCCTTCAAGAGCCGGCAGGACCTGCTCAAGGTCACCGGCCTGGGTGCCAAGACCTTCGAGCAGAGCGCCGGTTTCCTGCGCATCCGCGACGGCGACAACCCGCTGGACATGACCGGCGTGCACCCGGAAACCTATCCGGTGGTGGAGCAGATCATGGCCAGGACCGGCAAGCCGGTGGCCGAGCTGATGGGGCGCGCCGACATGCTCAAGACGCTCAAGCCCGAGCTGTTTGCCAACGCGCAGTTCGGCGTCATCACGGTCAAGGACATCCTGGGCGAACTGGAAAAGCCGGGGCGCGATCCGCGTCCGGACTTCAAGGTGGCGCGCTTCAACGAGGGCGTGGACGACATCAAGGATCTCCAGGAGGGCATGGTGCTGGAAGGCACGGTCAGCAACGTGGCCCAGTTCGGTGCCTTTGTCGACCTGGGCGTGCACCAGGACGGTTTGGTGCATGTGAGCCAACTGTCGAACAAGTTCGTCAACGATGCGCGCGAAGTGGTGAAGACCGGCGACATCGTCAAGGTGAAAGTGCTGGAGGTCGATGTGGCGCGCAAGCGCATCAGCCTGACCATGAAGCTGGATGCCGCACCGGCGCGGCGCGATGGACCGCGCGAGAATCGGTTCGAAGGGGCCGGGCGGGGTCAGCAGCCGCGCCGCGCCAATGAGCCGGCGCCGCAGTCGGCCATGGCGTCCGCCTTCGCCAAGCTCAAACGCTGAAGCCGGCGGGCGGAGGCGGGGCCTGCCCCGGGATGGTCGGCAGGCCATAATTGCGCCATGCGCAGGAACAACAATCAACGGGGAGGGTCGTCATGGAGCTGAGCGCCTTGCTGGCGCAGTCCATCGTGCTGCCCAGCATTCCCCGGATCATTGCGCTGCTGCTCGGCGAACTCGACCGCGAGGAGCCCGACCTGCGCAAGGTCTCCCAGCTCATCAGTACCGACCTGGCCCTGACCACGCGCCTGCTGCAGGCGGCCAACACGCCGCTTTTCAAGCTTTCCGGCAAGGTCAACAGCGTGCCCGAGGCGCTGGCCATTCTGGGCCTGCCCCATATCCGCGCCATGGCGGCGGAGGCCGCAACAGCCGCCTCACTCAAGGCGGTACCGGGCATCCATTTGCAGCAGTTCTGGGCCTACAGCCTGAATGTGGCCAAGCTGTCGCGTTCGCTGGCCGGCGTGGTGCGGCAGAACCAGGGTGCGGCCTTCACCTGTGGCCTGATCCACGCGGTGGGCGAGCTGGTCATGCATCTCGGCATGCCGGCCGAGATTGCGCCGCTGGACAAGGAGGTGCCGCCGCTGGACATCAAGCGCGCCCGCGCCGAGTTCAAGCAGTTCGGCTACAGCTATGCCCAGGTCGGGGCCGCCTATGTCCGGCGCTGGCAGTTTCCGCTGCCCATCGTCGATGCGCTGGAGCACCAGTACGCGCCGTTTGAAAGCCATGTCTACGAGCCGTTGGCCGGCGTCATCCACCTGGCCACCTGGCGTACCCGCGCCCGCGAGGCAAACCTCAGCGAACGGGCCATGGCCGTGACCTTTCCCGGCGAAGTGGGCGATGTGCTGGGGCTGGACATCGACATGGTGCTGCAGCAGGATCCGTTCGACTGGTCGGCCTATTCCTGATGCCTGGCGCCAGCCTTCTTTTTCCGATCGTCCCCATGAAAGCGCTTCGCATCTACGCCGGCCCGCAGGCCCGGCGGCACCTGGAACAGCAGGGCCTGCAGGCCCGCGATGTGACGACCATTCCGGCCGCGGCCGGTGGCCCCAAGGGCCTGATCCTGGGCGCGCTCGACCGGTTCATTTTCGGCAACTGGCTGGCCTCGACGACGCATCCCGTTGATCTGGTGGGCGCCTCGATCGGTGCCTGGCGCATGGCCACCGCCTGTCTGCAGGAGCCGGTGGCCGCCTTCGAGCGCCTGGAGCATGACTACATCCACCAGCACTACGAGTTGCAGCCGGGGCAGAAGCGCCCGCCGCCCGAACGGGTCAGCGAGCAGTTTGGCCAGAACCTGCAGGCCTTCTACGGCGGGCGTGTGCAGGAAGTCCTGAACCACCCGCGCTATCGGCTGCACATCCTCACCTCGCGCGGCCGCCACCTGCTCGGGCGCGAGCACGGGCTGCGCACGCCGCTGGGCTATCTCGGCGCCTTTCTCAGCAACACGGTCCACCGCAAGGCCATGGGGGCCTGGCTGGAGCGCGTGGTGTTTTCCACGCCGGGCGCCGAGTTGCCATTCGCCACCGGCGACTACCGCACGCGCCGGGTCGCCTTGAGCGAAGCCAACTTCATGGCCGCCTTGCAGGCCAGCTGTTCCATTCCTTTCGTGCTGAGGGCGGTGCAACACATTGCCGGCGCCCCGCCCGGCGCCTACTGGGATGGCGGCATCACCGATTACCACCTGCATCTCAATTACGCAGCGGCACCGAATGCTATCAATTTGGAAGCTGCCGGCGCAGATGGGGAAAGGGCTGGAGGCCAAAAAGGCTTGGTTCTATACCCGCACTTCCAGCAGGCAGTGGTGCCGGGCTGGCTCGACAAAGGCCTGACATGGCGCCACCATGCCACGCACCACCTGGATACCATGGTGCTGCTGGCACCCGACCCGCAATGGATCAAGACCCTGCCCAACGGCAAGCTGCCCGACCGCAATGACTTCACGCACTACGGCAACGATCTGGCCGGCCGCGTCAAGGCCTGGGGTACAGCGGTGCAGATGAGCCAGCAGCTGGCGGATGAGTTCCAGGCCTGGCTGGCCAAGCCGGACCTGGGGCAGGTGCAAGCTTTGTGATGTGAACGAGGAGCTACCCATGAAAAAACTGCTGACAGGTCTGATTGCCATCACCTTCCTGGCCGCCTGCGCGCCCGAGGTTGGCAGCAAACAGTGGTGTACCAATATGCAGGAAAAGCCCAAGGGCGACTGGACGGCCAATGAAGCGGCCGACTACGCCAAGCACTGCCTGTTGAAGTAAACCGGGCCTGAACCCGCTCCAGGCCGGGAGCGGTTCACATCACATGGCTTGCTGCAGCATGTTGCGGTAGTCGGCCTCGCTGGCCAGGCGTGGATTGGTCTTGTGGCAGTGGTCGGCCAGGGCGCCGGTTATGACCTTGTCGAACAGGCTCTCCGTCACACCCATGTCGCGCAAGCCGCTGGGCAGGCCGAGGCGGGCGTTCATGTCCTTGATTGCGTCGCCGATGTCGCCTGCGGAGTCGAGGTTCATGGCCTGGGCCATGCGGAACAGGCGGTTTTCCTTCTGCACCGATTCAGCTCCGGCATTGAAGGCGATCACCGCCGGCAGGAACATGGCGTTGAGCGTGCCATGGTGCAGGCGCGGGTCGACCCCGCCCAGGCTGTGGCTCAGGGAATGCACGCAGCCCAGCCCCTTCTGGAACGCCATGGCGCCCTGCATGGAGGCACTCATCAGGTTCAGGCGCGCCTCGCGGTCGCTGCCGTCTTTCGTGGCGCGTTCGATGTGGGCCCAGGCCCGTTGCAGCCCGTCCAGCGCAATGCCGTCGGCCGGCGGGTTGAAGGGCGCGGCCATGAAGGTTTCCATGCAGTGGGCGATGGCATCCATGCCGGTGGCGGCGGTCAGCTTCGGCGGCAGGCCCAATGTGAGTTCGGGGTCGCAGATGGCGGTCTTAGGCACCAGGTGCCAGGAGTGGAAGCCGAGCTTGCGGCCGTCGTCCACGATGAGGATGGCGCCGCGCGCCACCTCGCTGCCGGTGCCGGCCGTGGTTGGGACGGCGATCAGCGGCGCCACGCGCTCGCTGATCTTCGGTGAGCCGCCCTCGATGGTGGCGTAGGTCTTGAGCGGACCGTCGTGCGTGGCGGCAATCGCCACGCCCTTGGCGCAGTCGATCGAGCTGCCACCGCCCAGCGCGATCAGGCCGTCGCACTGGTTCGCCTGGTAAACAGCCACGGCAGCGCGCACGGCGGCCTCGGTCGGGTTGGACGGGGTCTGGTCGAACACGGCGGCGTTCATGCCGGGCAGGGCATCGAGCGCCTTTTGCAGCAGGCCGGCGGCGCGCACGCCGGCGTCCGTCACGATCAGCGGACGGCTGATGCCGCTGCGCTCGCACTCCTGTTTCAGCAGCTGGACGGCGCCAAAATCGAACTGGACCTGGGTGATGTAGTAGATGAGTGCCATGGGGCCTTGTCTCCTCGGTGTACGATCAAAAATTCTTGTCCTGCCACTTTAGCAAGCAATTCGCCTTCCATGAGTCACCAACGCAACCCGCGTGCCTTGCTCACGCCAGCCATGCACCACGTGCTGGAGCGTATGGCGCGCGCCAACCATGTGCCGATGCATGCCCTGACGGCCCAGCAAGCCCGGGCCGCCTACGAGGCCGGCGCCAGCGTGTTGGACATCCCGCCGCACAAGCTGGCGCGGGTCGAAGACTTGGCCATTCCGGTGCGCGACGGCAGCACCATCGCCGCCCGCTTGTACGCACCGGATCACGTGCAGTTGCCTTTGCTGGTCTATTTCCATGGTGGCGGCTTCACGGTGGGCAGCGTGGCCACGCACGACAGCCTGTGCCGGCACCTGAGCCACCTGGCTCAATGCGCGGTGGTGTCGGTGGACTACCGCCTGGCGCCGGAACACAAGTTCCCGACCGCCGCGCATGACGCCTGGGATGCCGTGCAGTGGCTGGCCGGCCAGGGCAAGTCACTGAAGGTGGACAGCCGGCGGCTGGCTGTCGGTGGCGACAGCGCCGGCGGCACGCTGGCCATCGTCTGTGCGCTGCTGGCGCGCGATGCCGGCCTGCCGCTGGCGCTGCAGCTGCTGTTCTACCCGGGTTGCGCCGCGCACCAGGACACGCCTTCGCACAAGACCTTCGAGAAAGGTTTCGTGCTGGAGGAGCCGCATATCACCTATTTCTTCAACCACTACATCAACTCGCCGGCCGACCGCGATGACTGGCGTTTTTCGCCACTCAACGCGCCGGACGTCGACGGCGTGGCACCGGCCTGGGTCGGGCTGGCCGAATGCGATCCGCTGGTGGACGAGGGCGTGATGTACGCCGACCGGCTGCGGCTGGCCGGCGTGCCGGTCGACCTGGAGATCTACCGCGGCGTGGTGCACGAGTTCATCAAGATGGGACGTGCCATTCCGCAAGCCTTGCAGGCGCATGCCGATGCGGCGCGCGCCTTGAAACACGCCTTCGGGACCCATTGACCATGCACAAGACTCTGCCAACCCGTGCCGACTTCCGTTTCATCCACCGCCTGCGCGTGCGCTGGGCCGAGGTGGACATGCAGAAGATCGTTTTCAACGCCCACTACCTGATGTATTTCGACACGGCCATCAGCGACTACTGGCGTGCGCTGGCCTTGCCGTATGAGGCGTCCATGCAGCGGCTCGGCGGTGATCTGTATGTGAAGAAGTCGACCCTGGAATACCACGCTTCGGCCCGTTACGACGACCTGCTCGACATCGGCCTGACCTGTGCACGCATCGGCAACTCGTCGATCCAGTTCACCGGCGGCGTCTTTCTGGGCGAGCAACTGCTGGTCGCGGGCGAACTGCTTTATGTGTTCGCCGATCCGGCGACGCAGACCTCCAAGCCGGTGCCATCGGCCTTGAGAGATGTACTGAGCGGCTTTGAGGCGGGTGAGACCATGGTCGACATCCGGCTCGGTGCCTGGTCCGAGCTGGCGGAGGGCGCGCGGCAAGTGCGCACCGAAGTCTTTCTGCAGGAGCAGCGCGTCCCGGTCGAGCTGGAGTGGGACGAAGCCGACGCGAGCGCTGTCCACGCGGTGGCCTACAACCGCCTGGGCATGCCGCTGGCCACCGGCCGGCTGCTGCTGCACGCACCCGGCGTGGGCCGGATCGGCCGCATGGCGGTCAGCCGTGTGCTGCGCGGTGCCGGACTGGGACGGGACATCCTGCAGGTATTGCTGAAGGCCGCCGAACAGCGCGGCGATCGGGATGTGATGCTGCATGCCCAGCGCAGTGCCGAAGGGTTCTACGCCGGCGAAGGTTTTGTGCCGCGGGGGGCGCCGTTCGACGAGGCGGGCATTCCCCATATCGAGATGGTCAAGCCCCTGGCGGGGCAGATGGCATGAGCGAAACCACCCAAGAATCTCCGGCCAGCGTCCGGAGGTCTGGTTGGGGCGCCTTTCATGCGTCCTTGCCGCTGCGTCCGGGCGATGGTGTGGTCTTGCTGCTGGCGGCCCTGATGCTGCTGGTGCCGGCCGTGGGCGTGCCACATGAGTACATCCTGCAGGACACCTTGAAGTCCATGATGGTGGCGCTGGGTACGCTGGGCGCGGCCTGGCTGCTGCTGTGGCAGCACCGGCAACGCAACGAGGCCATGCAATGGCACGGCCTGCTCTGGTTGCCGCTGCTGTTGATGGTGTATTCCCTGGGCAGCATGGCCTGGGCGCATACCTACCTGGCTGCCGTGGAGGCGGTGCGCTGGTTTGTGTTTGCCCTGCTGCTGTGGGTCGGACTGAATACCTTGAGCCTGGAGCGTCTGCCCCTGCTGGCGACAGGCATCCATTGGGGAGCCGTGCTGGCCTCGCTCTGGGTTGCGCTGCAATTCTGGTTCGATTTCCGCCTCTTCCCCCAGGCTGCGATCCCGGCTTCCACATTCGTCAACCGGAATTTTTTTGCCGAGTTCGTCGTCAGCACCCTGCCGTTTTCGGTGCTGCTGGCGGCTCAGGCGCGTGGCACCGAGCAGGTTGCGCTGCGGGTCTTCACCACCGCCTTCAACCTGCTGGCGGTTCTGATGACGGGCACCCGTTCCGCTCTGGTTGCGGCCTTGCTGTTGCTACTGGTATTGCCGGTCATCCTGTTTCTTTACCGCGACTGCTTTGAATTCCCTGGATGGCGTCGTTTCCAGAAACTGCTGGCAGTGCTGATCCTGCTGGGAACGGTGTTCGGGCTGGGCTCGATCGAGACCCGCAATCCCGCACTGCTGGCGGAACGTTTGGGGGACACGGGGCCCGAACGGTCGCTGATGCGTCTTCGGTCGTTAGGGCAGTGGAGCGAGTACACCTCCGGCTCCGCCAGCTTCCGTCTGGCCATGTGGCAGGCGACCGGCCGCCTCATGGCCGACCACCCGCTCATCGGGGTCGGTGCGGGTGCGTGGGAAGTGGCGATTCCGCCCTACCAGACCCAGGGCACCCAGCTTGAAACCGATTACTACGCCCATAACGAAATCCTCCAGCTGCTGGCCGAATACGGCCTGGTCGGCTGGGTGTTTCTGCTGGCCCTGGCGGGCTATCTGCTGCGTGCCGCCTGGGTGACCTGGCGCCTTGGCCGGCGCGATCCAGGCGGCCAGGAAGCGCCTTGGCGTGCCATGACGCTGGCCGCCTTGCTGGCCTTCCTGCTGGTGAGCAATGCCGGTTTTCCCTGGCGCCTGGCCAGCACCGGCGCGTTGTTTGCCCTGTGCCTGGCCATTCTGGGGGTGTCGGATCTGCGGCTTGCACAGGGGCAACGCCATTCATGGACCCCAAGCCTGCCGTGGCGGCCGCGCTTGGTCCAAGTCATGCTGGTGCTGCTGACAACCTGCATGGCACTGACGGTCTGGATCTCGCTACAGGCCGCAGCCTGCGAGTCGCGCCTGGTGGGGGCACTCAAGCTCGCGATCGGCATCAACCAGTCCGGCGACCCGATGAACCCGCGGCATGAGGTTCGCAAAGCCGAGATACTGCGGCTGGTGCGTGAGGGCATCGCCATCAATCCGCACTACCGCAAGATCACGCCGATGGTGGCCGATGAGCTGGTGCGCTGGGGCGACTGGCGCAATGCGCGCTGGATCTGGGAGTCCGTCGTGGCATCGCGGCCGCAGGTGGCGGCATTGCTGGCCAATGTGTCGATGGCTTATGCACAGACCGGTGAGCTGGACAAGGCCCGGGCTTATTACGAGCGGGCCCGGGCCATCCAGCCGCAGGCGCCGGTCGTGCGCTCACTCGAGGTACTGCTGCTGGCACGAAGCGGGCAGGAAGTCCAGGCAGCCCAGCTGAGCCGTACCTATCTGCAACTGGCGCAGGTAGAACTTGACCTGGTCAACAATGCCTACCTGCTGGGCTTGCGCACCCGGGACTGGGATCTGGCGATCGAGGCGCTGCAGCAGCGCGGCCGCCGCTGGCCGAAGCTGGCGGTGGACAGCTGGTACAAGCTCGGCCAGCTGTATGCCCGCCCCGAGCTGCACGATGAGGCCCGGGCACAACAGGCTTTCCAGTTGGCACTGGATGCGACGCCTGTACCGTTCAGGGAGCAGGTGCGGCAAGCCATTCCGCAACCCTATCAGTCGAAACTCCGCTAGCCGAATCTGCCCGGAGGCGTCAGATGTCCTCCAGCAAGGGGTAGGGCAGGGGCAGCAGCTCGATGGCCGGGCCATCGGCCTGGCCCAGCCGCAGCCCCGGGCCGACCGCCGCACTGATTTGCAGCGAGACGATGGCATCAAAGCCGCCGCCGGGTGCCGCTGCCGCCTGTGCCACGGTGCCGCAGGGCTGGGTGGTATCGGCAAGGTCGAACACCTCGGCGCCGGTTTGCAGCGGGGCCGTACAGTGCGCCAGGTAGGCTCGGCGTTTCAGTGTGCCGCGAAACTGGCTGCGCGCCACGATCTCCTGGCCCGGATAGCAGCCCTTCTTGAAGTTGACGCCGCCGACCGACTCGTAATTGAGCATCTGCGGCACAAAGGCTTCGGCAATCGGCGCCGTCACGGTGGCTACGCCGCTGCGCACCTCGCTCCAGAGCCAGGCGTCCAGGCTCAAGGTGTTGCCGGCGGGGGGCACCTCGGTTGCCGGGGCGACCCACAGCGCGCGCGGCACGCCGTCGGCCGGGTACAGGCGAACCAGCGTTATGGTGCCTGAATCGGTCTTGGACCACGCCGATGGTGCGACGGGTGCTACATTTTTAATAGCATTGCCCGCCAGGCCATAAAGGGCGAAATCAGCGCTGGCATCGCTGAGTCTGACCTTGGCGCGCAGCACGAACATGGAGAGGCGCTTGAGGGTTGGCGTCAGCAGGTCGCGGCTGCAAAGCAGCAGGATTTCGCTGTGGCTGCGCTTGAAGCCGATGAAGCTGGCCTGCATGCGGCCCTTGGCCGAGCAGAAGGCGGCCAGCCGCGCTTCGGACAGGCCGAGCAGGGCAAAGTCCTGCGTCAGCTGGCCATGCAGGAACTTGGCGGCGTCTTCGCCTTCGGCGCGGATGACGCCGAGATGGGGCAAGGGGGCAACACCTTGCAGGGAACCGTTCAGTGAATCGCTCATGGGCTGAATTATCATCGTCCATCAATCTCGTGGAGGAAGTAGGGCTGTGCGTATCTGGTTTGTGGGGCTGCTTGTCGCGGCCGGTGTGTTCGCTGGTAGCGCTGCCTGGTGGTTGAATCAGCCGCTGGGCCTGTCCGGCGACCCGGTCGATCTGGCCATCGAACCCGGCACCTCGGCGCGCGGTGTGGCGCAGGCCGCGGTGGATGCCGGCGTGCAGGCCGACCCGACGCTGCTGTACTGGTGGTTTCGCCTGTCCGGCCATGCGCGCGAAATCCGCGCCGGCAGTTATGAAATCAACGCCGGCACGACGCCGCGCAGCCTGCTGCGCAAACTGGTGCGCGGCGAAGAAGCCCTGCGCGCCCTCACGCTGGTGGAAGGCTGGAGTTTCCTCCAAGTGCGCGAGGCGCTCTCAAAAGCAGAGCAGCTCCGGCAGGAAACACGGGGTCTGAGCGATGATTTGATCATGCAAAAGCTGGGTCGCCCGGGGCTGCACCCGGAAGGGCGCTTCTTTCCCGACACCTACACCTACGCCAAGGGCAGCAGCGATCTGGCCGTGCTGCAGCGCGCCCTGCGGGCCATGGACCGGCAACTGGATGCGGCCTGGCGCCAGCGCGCCGCCGACGTGCCGCTGCGCAGCCCGGCCGAGGCCCTGACCCTGGCCAGCATCGTCGAGAAGGAAACCGGGCGCCCGAGCGACCGTGCCATGATTTCGGCCGTCTTCAGCAACCGCTTGCGCATCGGCATGATGCTGCAGACCGACCCGACAGTGATCTACGGTCTGGGGACGCAATTCGACGGCAACCTGCGCCGGCGCGACCTGCTGACCGACACGCCCTGGAACACCTACACCCGCGCCGGCCTGCCACCCACCCCGATCGCCATGCCGGGCAAGGCCGCACTGCTGGCCGCGGTGCAGCCGGCACAGAGCAAGGCACTCTACTTTGTGGCACGCGGCGACGGCAGCAGCCAGTTCAGTGCCACACTGGATGAGCACAACCGCGCCGTCAACAAGTACCAACGTGGACAATAGAAGCATGAACACCGGCATGAGCAGCGGCCAAGGCGGCATCTTCATCAGTTTCGAAGGCATCGACGGCGCCGGCAAATCGACCCATATCGAAGGCCTGGCGCAGGCTTTGCGCGCCCAGGGCCGCCGCGTCACGCTCACGCGCGAGCCCGGTGGCACGCCGCTGGCCGAGAAGCTGCGCACCATGGTTCTCAACGACCCGATGGACGCCATGACCGAGGCTCTGCTGGTCTTTGCTGCCCGGCGCGACCATCTGCAACAGCTGATCGAGCCGGCGCTGGCGCGCGGCGAGGTGGTGCTGTGCGACCGCTTCACCGACGCCACCTTTGCCTACCAGGGTGGCGGCCGCGGCTTCGATCTGGTCGTGCTGGCCCAACTGGAACGCTGGGTGCAGACCGTGACGCCGGCGGGCGCGCCCTTGCTGCGCGAGCCCGATCTGACGCTCTGGTTCGACCTGGACCCCACTATTGCGGCCCAGCGTCTGGTTTCGGCCCGGGTGCCGGACAAGTTCGAGGCGCAGCCGGTCGAGTTTTTCCGCCGCGTTGCCGCCGGCTATGCCCAGCGGCAAACCGCCGCGCCGCAGCGCTTTGCCCGTATCGAGGCCAACCAGAGCAGGGATGCGGTCTGGCAGGACGTGCTGGCGACCGTCCAGTCGCGAGGCTGGTTGTCATGAGCACGCCGGCTCCCTGGATCGCCCGGCAAAGCCGCCAGTTGCTGGCGCAGCGTGGCCATGCCTGGCTGCTGCAAGGCCCGTCCGGCCTGGGACAGTACGAGTTGGCCTTGTCCCTGGTGCGGGCCTGGCTGTGCGAAAACCCCAGCGAGGAGGGGGCTTGTGGCCATTGCCCGAGTTGCCACGCCATCGACGTGCACACCCATGCCGACCTCTGTGTGCTGATGCCTGAAGTGGCCATGCTCGAGTTGGGCTGGCCGCTGGACGAAAAGGTGCAGGCCGAGCTGGACGAGAAAAAGCGCAAGCCGAGCAAGGAAATCCGCATCGAAGCCATGCGCGACGCGATCGAGTTCGCCCAGCGCACCAGCGCGCGCGGGCGCGGCAAGGCGGTGCTGGTGTTCCCGGCCGAACGCATGAACAACGTCACCGCCAATGCGCTGCTCAAGACGCTGGAGGAGCCGGCCGGCGATGTGCGTTTCGTGCTGGCGAGCGAAGCCGCTCACCTGTTGCTGCCGACCATCCGCAGCCGCTGCCTGGGGCACACCATGCACTGGCCCGATGCGGCGGCATCACAGGCCTGGCTGCAGGCGCAGGGTGTGCCGGACCAGGGTGCGCCTATCCTGCTGCGCGCCGCCGGTGGGCGGCCGGAAGACGCGCTGCGTTTTGCCGCTTCGGGGCGCGACCCGAAAAGCTGGAGCGCCCTGCCGCGTGCCGTGGCGCGCGGCGAGGTGGGGGCACTCAAGGACTGGACGCCACCCCAGCTGATCGATGCCTTGCACAAGCTCTGTCATGACCTGCTGGCGCGCCAGTCCGGTGCAGCACCGCGGTTTTTTGACGTCGCTGAGCTGCCGCAGGCCAGCTCGCTGGCGGCCCTGAGCGCCTGGGCGCAGGAACTGGCGGCGGCCAGCCGCACGGCGGAGCATCCGTTCAACAGCGGCCTGATGCTGGAAGACCTTGTGAGCCGGGCGAGAATCGCCCTAAACTCAAAGCCCTGAGTGCGGCCCAGGCGTGAAGCACCGGCCTCTTTCTGTCCCTGCGTCACCCACCTGGCGATCAAGGAAGGGCGGCATCTTGAAGCGCAAGATCGACGCCATGCGGAGCCTGCGTGTTCTGTCCGACGGCGGGCCCCAGACGCTGATATCACTCGGCAGCGGTGCCCACGTCCTTGTTATTGACTGATTATTCATGTTTACCGATTCCCACTGCCACCTGACGTTTCCCGAACTGCGTGCCGAGTTGCCGCAAATCCGGCAGGCCATGGCCGAGGCCCAGGTGACGCGCGCCCTGTGCATCTGCACCACGCTGGAGGAGTTTCCCGACGTCCATGCGCTGGCGCTGGAATACGACAACTTCTGGTCTACCGTGGGCGTGCACCCCGACAACGAAGGCGTGACCGAGCCGTCGCTGGAGGACCTGATCGGCCGCGGTGCCCTGCCGCGCGTGATCGGCATCGGTGAAACCGGGCTGGACTACTACCGCCTGGGCGAACGCACGGTGGCAGACATGGCCTGGCAGCGCGAGCGTTTTCGTACCCACATCCATGCCGCACGGCAACTCGCCAAGCCGCTGGTGATCCACACCCGCAGCGCCTCGGCCGATACGCTGGACATCCTGAAGGAGGAGGGGGAGGACGGCTCAGCCGGCAGTGCCGGCGGTGTCTTCCACTGCTTTACCGAAACCGCCGAGGTGGCGCGGGCGGCGCTGGATCTGGGTTTCTACATCTCGTTTTCCGGTATCCTGACGTTCAAAAGCGCGCAGGACCTGCGCGATGTGGCGGCGTTCGTGCCGTTGGACCGTATGCTGATCGAGACCGACAGCCCCTACTTGGCGCCCGTACCGTACCGCGGCAAGACCAACAACCCGGCCTACGTACCGTATGTGGCACGGCAGCTGGCAGAACTGCGGCAGTGCCCGCTGGAAACCATCGCCGAGGCCACCAGCCGCAATTTCGACACCCTGTTTCGCCCTGAATTTCAATGAGAAATTACTTTAAAAATATTGTTTATCTAATTGTTTTTATTGGATATTCAATTTCAAATGCAGGCTCTTATGAGGATTTTTTCACGGCAGTCGCCCGCGATGACGCACCGGCCGTGAGCAGCCTGTTGCAGCGCGGTTTTGATCCCAATACGCCCAATCCCGCAGGCGAGCATGGCCTGATGCTGGCATTGCGCAGTCCAGCACCGAAGGTCATTGCCGTCTTGCTGGCCTGGCCCAAGACCAATGTCGAGGTGCGCAACCGGCAGGATGAAAGTCCCTTGATGATTGCCTCGATCAAGGGCATGACCGAGATCGTCAGCCAGTTGCTGGACAAGGATGCCGATGTCAACAAATCGGGCTGGACGCCGCTGCATTACGCCGCCACCGCCGGCCATCTGCAGATCATGAACCTGCTGCTGGAACACCATGCCTACATCGACGCCGCGTCGCCCAACGGCAGCACGCCCTTGATGATGGCCGCCATGTACGGCACGCCGTCGGCCGTCAAACTGCTGCTGGAGGCCGGCGCCGACCCTTTGCTGAAGAACGATCTCGGCCTGACGGCGATCGACTTCGCCCAGCGCGCCAACCGCCAGGAATCGGCCGACATCATTGCTGCCTTCGTCCGCGCCCGCCAGCCGCGTGGGCAGTGGTAGGCACGGTCTGGAGCGGCATCTTGCCAGCCCGTGCGGGGTGCGCGGTTGTCGTGATTTTTTGGTGCCCACGATTTGTACATTAATTTATACGATGTATATTATGTCAAGTTCAATACTGAAGAAAAAACCAGCCCCCTAGCCGGTGTGCGGAAAACCGGTTCGCTGGCCGACTACACTGGATTTGACCAGCAACTAGGTGTGGCGCTGGCCATTCCCCCTCCAGACCAGGACGTATGGTTGAGCCATGGTCACGGACTTGTACCCGTCGGCAACTCATGGTCACGGCCCCTTCTGGACATAGAACTCCTGGTTAGCGCCGCACGCCTATGGCTGACCAATGGCCATTTCTTGGCAGCTTTGGATGAAGCATGGCCAGCGCCAATTCCAAATTGAACGGTTGATGGTCAACTGACAGCTGCAATGCTGGCAATCCTGTTCAAAATTCAGTACAAATAGAGTTCCTGACAGGTGGTCACTAATCATCCGGCGAAGGGAAAATGTCCGATTTCCAGGGTTGGTCGAGTGGCTTATGACAGCAGCTTGATAAGCTGCCGAGGGTTTAGGCCCTTCGCGGGTTCGAATCCCGCACTCTCCGCAAAAACCCCTTCATAAGGCTGCCTTGGCTGTCTTATGAAGGGGTTTTTGGGTTCTAAAAGCACCGGTTGCGATTAACCTGGCGTACAGGCCGATCTGCGCCAAAGCCGACTCGCTTGCACCAGCGTCCGAAATGGTTTACCATATGTCCATAAACTAGATTGATCTACTTATTGGACTCATTGTGAAATCCGAAGCGACGACAGCAAAACAACCCTCCACTCGTTGGGGTGCTGAACGCCGCCTTGAGTTCATCGACTTCCGGTTGTTGTGGGAAGGCACGGTTAATCGTGGTGAGTTGGTTGATTTCTTCGGAATCTCGACCCAGCAGGCGTCGGCAGACTTGGCTAGGTATATCGACTTGGCGCCGGACAACCTCGAATACGACAAGAACCAAAAGACATACCGCGTACGCGCTGGTTTCAAGCCGGCTATGACACGAGCAGATGCACATGCGTATCTGAACCAGTTGTCCGGCTTAGCGTCCGGAACCATCGCTGCGTCAGCTTCGTTCCTCGGCTGGATGCCGCCCTATGACTTGGTTCGTTATCCAACGCGCCCGATTCCCACCGAGACACTGATCCGCATACTCTGGGCCATCCGCGACCGCGAAGAGGTTGAGCTTCAATACCAATCAATGCGTCGTCCGACCGCGACCGTTCGCTGGATTGCCCCACACGCAATCGCATTTGACGGGTTTAGGTGGCACGTTCGGGCTTGGTGTTCAGAGAACCAAGACTTCAGAGACTTCGTCTTCTCCCGCATTCAACGCGTTGTGGCGACTAGACCCGCGACGGTTGACCCAGCCACCGACCAATGGTGGCACTCCACCGTTGATGTCATCGTCAAGCCCAGGGACGGCCTCACACCTGAGCAACGGGCCGCCATCGAGGTGGACTTCGGGATGTCGTCTGGCCGATTGAATCTGACTTGCCGCAAGGCCCTTGTCTTCTATCTGTTGCGTCAGCTGCAGCTTGACCGCGAGACAAATGAACCTCCAGCGGCCCAGCCACTGGCGCTGGTTAATCGTGAAGGCCTCAGCGAAGTCCTCGACGCCGCCCGGAAGATCCCTGTGTCGAAATCAATAGTCCCCCCCAACGAGAAAGGTGCTACGTCATGAGCAATGCCAAGCCACACCCCAACCACTTCTTCGTCGACAACAAGAAGTACGAAACGGAAAAAACGAGCTTGAACGGAGGCGAAATCAAGGTCATCGCTCAAGTTCCGGCGAACTACCAGCTGTTTCTTGAAGCCCACGGCAATGATCCCGATCGAATGATCTCCGACGGGGAGTCCATCACTATTGGCACCCCTCCCCACCACTTCTACGCCGTGCCGCCAGCAACCTTCGGGAGCAAATGATGCAAGCGCATCAGGACGAATTCATCAAATTCTGCAAAGACGCAGGGTACGCAAATCCGACCTTCACGCCTCTAGGAAATGGGGGGATCCTCGTTGAGGTCGAAAACGTCGACCTCAAGGAGCAGGGATGGAATCGCGATAACGCGAAAGTCATCTTCTTTGCGCCGCCTGGTTACCCTGCTGCACAGCCTGATTGCTTTTGGGTCGAACCAGCGGGCCTACGTCTCGCAAATGGTAGTACTCCGCAGGCTTCAAATGACTCAAATCCGATTCCTAGCGATGTGAAGCCCGGCCGCTCCACGACCTGGTTTTCGTGGCACCTTCAAAGCTGGAATCCGAACAAGGACGCTTTGATCACGTACTTCAACGTGATCATGCGTCGCCTAATGCCTGCCCGATGAGCGAAATTCGCATCACAGTTAATGACCTGGAGGTCCTGCGGACTAACCTCGTCGGATATGACGTCGAGCGCTGCGCTATATTGCTTGCGGCACCAGCCCTCGGGCGTGGTGATTCCTCCAGTCTTGTTGTGCGAGAAATTCACCTGCCCGAGCTCGAGGACTATCTCTCTCAAACAAAAACATTTGCTCAACTTTCGCCGGCGTATGTCGCCCGAGTGACCAAGAAGGCTCGTAACGAGAAGCTACAGCTGGTATTTGTTCATAGCCATCTCGCCCCTTACCCCCCAGAGTTTTCTGCCACGGATGACGAGGGCGAGCGTGTCTTGGCTGACTTCTTGTCAAGGCGGGGGCTTACCGGTGCGCATGGGGCGCTGGTTCTCAGTCCAGGGGGACTACACGCTCGAGAGTTGGGATCGTCCCGGGAGATGCGTGTCGTCTCTGTTGGTAATCGCCGCGTCGTAGAGTTCGATCCGTCCACCTCATGCGATACTCAGATCGAGCAATATGACAGGCAGATCCGCGCGTTCGGACTTGCAGGTCAGCAAGCGATTCAAAAACTCCGTGTTGCCATTGTCGGCCTTGGCGGTACTGGATCCGTCTTGGCACAACAACTGGTGCACCTCGGAGTCCGTGACTTTTTGCTGCTCGACCCTGATACGCTGGAGCAGACGAACCTTAATCGTGTCGTCGCAGCCCGTGAATCGGATATCGGTACTCCCAAGGTCGAGATCGCACGCCGTTACATGCAGGACTTTTCAAGCCAAGTTCGCGTGCAAACGATTGTCGGCGATGTCTGTCGCTCTGCAATTGCGAAACAGCTAACCACTGTGGACATCATTTTTGGCTGCACAGATTCGCACGGCAGCCGCTCGGTATTTCAACAAGTCGCGTATCAATACCTGATTCCCTGTATCGACATGGGATCTACCATTACCTCTTCAGAGGGGGCAGTCACCGGGATCTATGGACGGGTCCAGCTATTGAGTCCAGGCCATGGGTGTCTATGGTGCAGCGGTCTCCTGAACCCTGAGGAGATCCGTCGCGACATGATGAGCGAGCAGGAGCGGAAGCTGGATCCCTACATTCCAGGCGCTCGCGAGCCCGCCCCATCCGTTATCTCCCTGAACAGCACCATGGTCTCCATGGCTGTGACGATGCTTCTTAACATTGTCACCGAGGTCCCTGGGGAGGCAAGGCACTTGGTCTATGACGCGAAGGGCCCCAAGTTGCGGTCGGTAGCGGTCAAATCTAGCCCAGATTGCTTCATCTGTTCCCTCAAGGGAGCCCTCGCCCGCGGCGATCGGCAGCCCCTGTTTGCGAGACAGGATTGAGCCGTGACAATCTCCACTTTCGTTCCGCCGCCGATCCGAGCGAAGATTTCGTATGTGGGGCCGCTTCCCCAAGGCATCAGCGGAGAGTTTGAATCTCGAGGCTTTACGGTCGAGCCACTTGACGAATCGCGACTGCTGGAGCCTGGCGTCCTACAGCAGATCGACTCGGTTCTTTTCTTTCAAGCGGAAGACAAGCCAACACAAATTTATAGTGTGCTCGAAAGATTTGCGAGCACCTTGTTGGCTCATGACTGTCGGGTCTATGTGCAGCATCTGCCTCAACTACCTAGTGTGGATGGAAACTACAGGCGCCGTTATGTTGTCAATGCGATTAAGGAACTGAACCTCCCCGTCCACGAATATTCGCTGAACGAAGCAGAGCGCAGTGAGTTCGTCGGCGCGAGAACGTCATTTGACAATTTCACATATAGCCCCTTTGTTTACGTCGTAGAAAATCCATGCGATTGGCGCGGCATGGCCAACACGATCAAGAACAACCCTGCAGGATTCGCTCCCAATGTCGATACCAAAGTAGAAATGCTTCTCGAAAGCGACGAAGATATTCCACTCACCGCCGAAGGCGAACTATTGGTGCAGAGGGCATTTCACGACTGCAAAAAGGTCGATCTCATTCCTCTCAGCAACGGCATGTCGGGTGCTGGAACGTATCGCGTACTAGCCGAATTACGGGGCAATGTGATTCCGACGCAATGGCCCTACATGTACTTTGTGAAGCTCGGAGAGCGAAAAGACATCGTGAAAGAGTACAGCAATTATCGGGAATCGGCATTGGGTCATATTCCTTTTCATCTCGGCCCACGACTCAAGCTCGATCGGTGCGCCTTGGGCCACAAGATGGGCATACTCGTCAGTGACTACGTCATTGGTGCCGAGGCGTTGAGAGATTGTGCCCGCGACGGCCGCGCAGCAGCAGCCGTCGGTAATCTATTCAGTACGACCATCGCCTCGTGGCGCAGTGGCGCCAGAGTCGAACAGCGGAACCTCCCAGATACACTCGGCCTGATCTTCCCTGCTGAAGTCCCTAAACACCGCCGCGACAGAATGTTACGGTTCGGGGCCGTGCTGAATCTTGAAGAGCTTCACGAGAAATTTAATGCTCTCGATTCACGCCCTGTGCTGATGGGGGTGGTTCACGGCGACATGCATGCGACCAACGTGCTCGTCCGCGGCACCGATGCCATCATTATTGACTTTGAGAAAATTGAGACGGACAAGCCAGTGGTGTTTGATGCGGCATCTCTCGAAGCTGGACTTTTTGTTGACGGCTTCGTCGGTGATCGGCGAAGCGCCGAAAGGGTATTGGAGTCGGTCGGTGGACTTTACTCGTCGAAGGCGCTCAACGGAGAGCTGCTATCCTGCCATCCCAGAGATGGATCGAGTTGGTACTTTGATTGCGTTCGGCAAATCCGGCTGCACGCGCAGCCGATGGAGCAACGTCCCCATCAGTATGCATGGACTCTTGCATGTATTCTTGCCAAGAAAGCCTGCAACCCTGAAGTTCTCAAAGACAAGGTCACTATCGAAGGGCGACTCACTCGTGAAGACCTTCGGGCTATGGCCATGGTCCTGGCGGAAAGAATTTTTGAATCGCTCTCGAAAGAGGCGTAACCTGTATCGAGGATGAAAGTTATTCCGTTCATTCAGAAGGGCGTCGTCGAGAATCGCGCGGCGGTCGCCAGCATGCTGACCAAACCCGGCGAAGGAATGCTGATCGCGCGCGGAGTGCCGCGCTGGTTGCTGATTCGTTGCCCTTGCGGATGCGGTGAAGACATTCCAGTCAATCTAGATGCCCGAGCTGGAAAGGCTTGGCGCCTTTACCAGGATGCGAAGACAGGAACTTCTTTGTTTCCATCGGTATGGAGAGACACCGGCTGCGAAAGCCACTTTATTCTTCGCCGCAATCAGATCTATCTCTTTGGCAAGGTTGAAGAAGACATTGCTTCGCCATATGAAGCCCGAGAACTGACCGCCTTGGCTCAGGAGTTGATCTCGCGTTGGCCGCTGACCGGGTTCGTTCGGTTTCCCGACGCGGCCGACGCTCTGAGTGAGATACCATGGGACGTCCTAGACGCATGTCGGCTTTTGGTCAAAGCCGGAGCCTTGGTCGAAGGTGTTGGTCAGATGCGTGGCGCTTTCCGCAGGCCAGGCTAGAGCTTTCGGGATGCCGATGTTTCATGGCGGTCTTCCCCCTGTAGGATTTTGAAATACCTCTCAGGACCGCAAGCATCCGGCGAAGGGAAAATGCCCCCCCTTCTCGTTTAGACAACTATAGGGAAACGGCCCTCCAACGAAGGAATTGTCCGGCCAAGCCAGTGATCGACTGGCTGGATCCTGCGTAACTTAGCCTTGCCCGAGTCTTGCCCCGTGTTTCCTGATATGCATGAGTTGTTCGGGATCGGTGAATTCGATCACTCCGTTTACCAGGACCTCGGGTCGAGGCGTTGTTGGGTGAGCCTTGCCCATCCAGTAGTTCTTGATGAATTCAGGCTTGGCGATGTTGTAGTAGTCATCAAACCAAGTCATATCCGCCATTGCAATTGCCGTACAACGCAACACACGGACATGGGCGATATAGGCCTTGGGAAATATTGACCGGATGACTGAACGACCAGTGTCGTTGCTCTCAGCATCCGGCGAAGGGAAAATGTCCCATTCTGTGAAGGGAAAATGTCCGATCAGGCCCCCTGCAAGAAAAGCAGCCTTAATAAACTTCTATACGTTTGTGTCACAACCTTCTGTACGGTCTTCTCTCATTTTTTGACCAGGTAAAAGGCAACTCTTCAAAGCAAAATTCTCCAAGCTACTCACAAGATGGCGGATGATATGAAGAGTTACTTGCGAGGAAGACAAATGCAACTCAAGACCATTGAAACGGTGAGCGTGGTCCATCAGATCAAGTGCGATCGATGTGGCAGCATGGCTGAGCGTGGCGGATTCGACTTCCACAGAATGACATCGATCGGCTTCAATGCCGGTTATGACTCAATTTTTGGTGATGGCAATCGGGTCGACCTGGATTTGTGCGAACCTTGTTTGCGTGACACCCTGGGCACTTGGCTTAGGGTGACGCATGCCCAGACGTCATTGGACGCCCAGCTCGCGTCATTTCGTCCCGAGGTACATGGAGGTGAGTTCCCCTCGAACGAATAAAGATGGGACTCGGCCATAGGAAGCTTAAGTAATCTTTGTGCCATCCTCCGATATGAAACCCAGGCCGCTCAGCCAAGATTAATCAAGTTCGTCACCCAGGATCAGGCTGTGATTTGGTGGCTGTAAGCGTCAATTTCCAACGGAGCCTGGGCATAGCCGTGCTGAGCGATCTGCTGCAGATAGACACCCAGGAAAGCTCCGATCGAGCCGGCTTGCTCGTACTGATAAACGTGTCTGCATTCGTGGGACACGAGCTGAGTGGTCCGGTGGCCTCGGCAAATGTAGATGCCGTAGCCAAGGGTCAGACCAACGATTCCAGGTCCCAGCAGACCGGTGCCCATAGCGGCCTGGGCAAGCATCGGGGATTCAGGCATTGGCAGCCGGTCGACCATCAGCAGTCGTACCAGCTCGGGTCGATTTACACCCATCTGACGGGCGAGTTCAATCTCTGCGGGGGTCAGGGATTCACCGACCGCCAGGATCTCAGCTGATCTTGCCTGGGCCCATTCGATGGCAAGCGGTGTGATTTGAGGCAGTAAGTGTTGGAGTTGCATAAGTTCAATGTCCATTGTCGAAATTCGTCAGACGCATCATCATCTGCGGCGATCTACTTCGCATACCAAGCCGTCCGGTTTCCAGACCAACGACACAATGGGTAGACCGGGGGCAAAGCCAGCAATCGCGCTGAGTGTTTCGCGGTCCAGTGGCGAATGCGGACCGCCCATTGGGTGGCTGTGCCATGTGCCGATGTAGTGCAGATAGCCCATGCTGTCTGTCGGCGCCGATTCAATACTGACCACCTGTGCCGATCCAATTTTGACCAGGGGCTAATGCCAGCGGTTTGAACGCTGACTGTGTATAACTATAAGCCTCAAGCTGGTATTTCGGTCTCCTTGTTGGTAGTTGTGTCAGTCTTCATGACTGCTCTGAATCGCTGCCCAGGTTGTTCTGCCGGGGCACGCTTTTTCTGCTCTGCTCCCTGGTCTTGATCCGTCCCTTGGCTTCATGGGTGCTGTGCCGGAACCGGTAGGACTCATTGCCCGTCTCCACGATGTGGCAGTGATGGGTCAGACGATCCAGCAATGCCGTGGTCATCTTGGCGTCCCCGAACACACTGGACCACTCTGCAAACGTCAGGTTGGTCGTGATCAAGACGCTGGTGTGCTCGTACAGCTTGGACAGCAGATGGAACAGCAAGGCCCCACCAGCCTGACTGAAGGGCAAGTAGCCCAGCTCGTCCAGGATCACCAGATCCATGCGCATCAATCCCAAGCAGATCCCTCCCGCTTTGCCCTTGACTTTCTCCTGCTCCAGGGCATTGACCAGATCAACCGTGGAGTAGAACCGCACCCGCTTTCGGTGATGCGTCAGACCGGAGATGCCCAGTGCCGTGGCTAGGTGCGTCTTGCCAGTCCCCGGCCCACCAATCAACACCACGTTCTGCGCATCGTCGGTAAACGACAGGTCGGCCAATCGCTGGATCAGCGCCTTGTCCACCGGCGACACCTCGAAGTCGAACCCCGCCAGGTCCCGGTGGATGGGGAAGCGGGCCGCCTTGGTCTGGTGGGCAATGGAGCGCAGGTGCCGATCCACATCTTCGGCTTGCAGCAGGTGCTCCACCAGCCAGCGCGAGGATTCCAACTCTTTGCCGCCACCGCCTTGCTCAACCAGATCAGCCCAGGCGCTGGCCATGCCGTGCAGCCGCAAGGACTTGAGTTCTGTCAGTACATCTCTCTGTGCATCACGCATGGCTCACCCCCATGCCGTCCAAGTTGGTCGGGCGCAGCCGGTCATAGCGTGCGGTGTTGGCCACCGGTACATGTGTAAGTTGCAGTGCTGTCTCGGCCTGCTCGGGTGCTTGCGGGCTATTGAGCCGGGCCAGCACATTGCGCACATGCTCCACGCTGATGGCCCCACTCGGGGACGCCCCTTCGAGCACCAACTCCACGGCCACCAGCACCGACTCCAGACCAGCCTGCGGCACCACGGCCAAGACCTGGGCCATGACTCTGTCTCCACCCACATGACGCAACAGCGACTGGCGCAAGCGCAGCAGTGGCGTGGGCAGATCCAGGAACGGTGTGCCATTGCGCAGTGCCCCTGGCTTGCGTTGCACCAGCTCGATGTAGTGCTGCCAGTCGTAGTTGGTCTGTCCACGGGTGTACAGCCGGGTGTGACTGGCAACCACCGCGTCTTGCGCCACCACGTCCACGCGATTCGGATACAGACGGGTGCTCACCATGTGCCCGGCCCACTCGCAAGGCACCGAGTAGCGGTTGCGCGCCACCGCCACCAGGCAGGTGCTGCTCACGCGAGCCGGTTTCTCCACATAGCCATCGAAGGGCTCGGGCATGCTCATGAGGTGGTCTCGCTCCAACTCCAGCATCTCGGCGACCGTGAACTGCTTTTGCTCGGGGTGTTCGGTATCGGCCCAGATGGCGCGGCAGCGTTCGCCCAGCCAGGCATTGAGTTCGGTGAAGGTGCCGAAGCGCTTGGTGCCAGCCTCGATCCAGATGCGCCGGCGGCTGTCCTGCACGTTTTTCTCCACCACGCCTTTCTCCCAGCCAGAAGCTACGTTGCAGAAGTCCGCATCAAACAGATAGTGGCTGCACATGGCGTTGAAGCGGGCGTTGACAATGCGCCCCTTGCCCTTCTTGACCTTGTCCACGGCAGTCTTCATGTTGTCGTAGATGCCGCGGCGCGTGACACCGCCCAGCGCATGGAAGCTGCGCGTATGGGCATCGAACAGCATCTCGTGGCCCTGGCTGGGATAGGCCACCAGCCAGAAGGCCCGACTGGCACACAGTTTGAGGTGTGCCACTTGCATGTGGTGGTACACGCCACCGATGAGCAAGCCTTCTTCGCTCCAGTCGAACTGGAACGCCTCCCCGAGCTCAAAGCTCATCGGAACGAATGCCTTGGCAGGGTTCTTGGCAAACTCCTGTCGCCAGGCCCGGATGAAGTCGGTCACCCGGCTGTAGCCGCCTCGGTAACCCTGAGCCTGGATCTGGGCAAACAGGGCACGACCGCTGCGCCTGGCATGTTTGGGCCGCCGGGCATCGGCCTTGAGCGCCTGCTCCAGGGTGCCCTCAAACGGGGTGAGCTTGCCGTCGCTGCTTTGCCGTCGGTACCGGGGAATGACATCGCCGGGCGCCTTCAGCCATTTCTTGACCGTGTTGCGCGAGAGTCCCGTGCGCTTTGCGATTTCGCTGTTGGAGAGTTGGTCGCGCAACTTCATGCGCCTGACCTTGCCTATCAAGTCCATGGTGATCACCTCTGTCTCTCCTGCTGAATCTTTCAGCAGGCCAGTGGAACACCCTGGTCAATTTTGGATCGGCACTTATGCGGCTAGGTGGTCAGTTTTCGGTCGGCGGCAACACATTGCCAGCCAAACGGAAACGCACTGGCGCTTAGCGCAACTGAAGGAGGCCTGGGCCATGAATTGCGAAGTTGAGTTTCTTGCTGTTGGCGATGCCAGTCGTGCCGGTGATTGCATCGTCGTGCGCTATGGCGAAGTCGATAACTACAAGCTGATGGTCGTGGATGGTGGGACCGCCGCAACGGGCGAAGCCTTGGTAGCTCATCTCAAGAGGCAGTTTGGTTCGAACGTGCGTATAGAGCATGTTGTCTTGACCCACTCAGATGTAGATCATGCTTCAGGTTTACGTGAGCTGTTCAAGGAGATTCCCGTTGAGAATCTGTGGATGCATATTCCTTGGCTCTTAGCCGAGGAGGCGATTCATCTCTTCAAGAATAAAAAATGGACCAAAGACGGCCTTACTAAGGCGGTCAAGGACGAGTACGATATTTTGAGTGAGATCCTGGATTTGGCATGGGCGACGGACTGCAAGGTCTATTACCCGTTTCAAGGTTCAGCGATCGGGCCATTTACGGTGTTATCTCCCAAAAGAGCCACCTATCTCCATCTTTTGCCCCAGTTTGAGAAAACCCCTGAACCCGATCAAGATGCGCTCGAAGCAGCGGGCATTTGGATCGGTAAGGCGGCCCCGAGCGGTCTTTCCAATCTTTTAACCGCACTCACTGAAACAGTACAGAAATGGATCCCGGAAAGCTGGACCAATGAACGATTAAAAGATGGCGGATCCACGTCGGCCAGTAACGAAAGTAGTGTCGTTCTATACGCTGACATTGGTAATAATCAACGACTGCTTCTAACAGGAGATGCAGGTATCAACGCACTTCAATGGGCAAAGAACTATGCAACAAAACAAGGCTTTGTGCTTCAGCAGTTTAGCTTCGTGCAAATCCCGCATCACGGCAGTCGTCGCAATGTTGGACCATCAATCCTGAATGAGTTGATAGGCCCGATCCAGCCAGATGGCACACAAACTTGGACTGCTTTTGTATCTGCTCCGGCAGATGATGCAAAGCATCCTCGATCAATTGTCTTGAATGCATTTACCCGGCGTGGAGCACGTGTAGCAGCTACACAAGGCACCAGTAAAGTCCATTGGGGGGGCTTTCCTCCTCGATCGGGGTACATTGCGGCAGAAGTTATTGCCTTGCGCACCACAGTCGAAGACTATGACTGATCTTTGGCCAGGCGAGTGGCCGCATCCATCAGCCGTTACGGGCCGGCGTAGTCTTGCGCTTGGCGCCGGCTGCCGCGGATCTTTTGTGAGCCACCGCGTTCGCTAAAAGTCGATTGAGCTGCTCCAAGGCCACGCCTGTAGCTGCACGTTGTTCGTCCAACAAGCTGCGAAGCTCAGACGAATGATCATTAGCTGATGTCAGCGCCTGACGTACTGACCGGAGTTCGAACTCCGTCTCCTGCAGCTTATCGCCTAGGACCTTGTTGGCCGCCTCCAACCTCAAACGCGACGCTTCCGCACGACGTTCCGTCTCACCCAGATCCGCCTTGGCCTGTTTGGCCTCCTGCCTTCCCCGGTCTACTTCCTCGAGTAACCGCCGTTCGCTGGCCGCAGCTCGCTCCTCCAGTCGGTGCCGCTCATCGGCATTGCTTCTGGATTCCTCGTCGCGTTGTCGCCGATCTGCATCACGCTGCCTCTCAAAAACCTCCAGCCTGGAACGAAGATCGTCGATTTCGCTGTCGCGCCGGCCCAGTAGGACATGAGATTCGTCCAGGCGAGTGGCCAAGTCAGCAATTTGACTGCGGGCGACCTGCAGTGCTTCATCAGCGGCAACCTGCCGTTCCGTTAGAACTTGTTCTTGGCGCGCCAAGTCGACTTCCCGGAGTTCGAGGGCAGCGCGATCTGTGGCCAATGTTTGCTGTGCCTGTTCCATGGCCTGCACAGCTACTTGCCGGGTTGACAGCAGCGCGGTCTCCCACAACTTGACCACGGCCTGTCGCCCTGGCGCCGGCAGATCCCCCTCCACTTCCTTCGTGCCGCCCACGCCCAAACGGGGCCCAAGAGTTGCGAACCAAGCTTCCAGCATTGGGCTGACGGTATTGGGCGAGCCCCGGCCGATTTTCTGCCGGACCCGCTCAATGGTAGGACGCAGGCCTTCCGCAATCAGCGCATCGGCGGCGGCCCACACATCGTCCTGCTGGACACCCCTCGTACTTTTCAATTGCATCACCCTACTCCAGCGGTTATATTTACCATCGATAAATGATTGTTATCGTGATCTATCGATCTATTTTGTGATAGATCATACATATCACATATGTAATTTTCAAAAAAACACACCGCCGCTCCGACATGCGTCTGCCCGCCCTGCGCTCCACCCCCGCCCTGCAACCCACGGAGCTGTCCGCCGTGACCCAGCGTGCAGTGCTGGAACTGCTGCGTGAAGGCGAATCACCCAACACCCAGGCCAGCTACCGCAGCGCCCTGCGTTACTGGGCCGCCTGGTACGGCCTGCGCTACGGCCGCCAGATCGCGCTGCCATTGCCAGCGGCCTGTGTGCTGCAGTTCATCGTCGACCACGCCCAGCGCAGCGCCGAACAAGGCTTGGTGTCGGAATTGCCGGCCGAGATCGACCAGGCTCTGGTGGCCGCTGGCTACAAGGGCAAGGCCGGCGTGCTGGCGCTCAACACCCTGGTGCATCGGGTTGCCGTCCTGTCCAAGGCGCACCAGGCGCGTGAACTGAAGAACCCGTGCCAGGATCCGCAAGTGCGCGAGCTCCTGTCGCGCACCCGCAAGGCCTACGCCCGGCGCGGCGCCTTGCCGCGCAAGAAAGCCGCTCTCACCCGCGATCCGCTGGAGGCACTGCTGGCCACCTGCGACGACAGCCTGCGCGGTCGACGCGATCGCGCCCTCCTCCTTTTTGCCTGGGCCAGCGGCGGCCGCCGACGCTCGGAGGTGGCGCGTGCCGACCTGGCCCATCTGCACCGGTTGGGCCCGGGTGAATATGTCTACACCCTGGCTTACTCCAAGACCAACCAGGCCGGCCTGGACCGGCCGGAGAACCACAAGCCGGTGGTCGGTCGCGCCGCGCAGGCACTGGAGGCCTGGTTGCAAGCCAGCGGGATCACGGCAGGGGCGATTTTTCGGCGCATCCGCAAGGGCGGCCATCTGGGCGAGGCGCTGTCGCCGGCGGCCGTGCGTGACATCGTGCAGGCGCGCTGTGCCCTTGCCGGCATTGAGGGGGAGTTTTCGGCGCATTCGCTGCGCTCAGGCTTTGTGACCGAGGCCGGACGCCAGAACGTGCCGCTGGGCGAGACCATGGCGCTCACCGGACACCACAGCCTGGCCACGGTGCTGGGGTATTTCCGCGCCACTGCCACGACCAGCGCCAACGTATTGCGCTTGCTGGCGTGACCGCCTCCGGGGCTACTGCGTTGCCTCCAGCTGACCTCACCAACATCTGGATAGACTTCCTGCCTGTTCCAGTTAGAAGAAGGCAAGGGCTATGCAAACCGTCCGGAAAACTGGGGGCGCCAAGGCCTTGCTTGATCGTTTCTTTGACTGACTCACTCGATACGCAGGATAGTCGCGAGTCGATCTCGATCCAAATGGCTTTGCGGCAGCTGCGCCATATGCGGTGCCCGCTGTATCAGCAGTTCCAAACTGCCTCGGTTTGGCGTAATCGGACCGAAGAATACCGGTTCTCCTTGCACCCCGATCAAAATGCATGGAAAACTCTCGACATCGACATCACCTAGTCGCTCAACGTCGTCTTCAATGTCGTACCAGTCAAAAACAACACTTGGCGTGGCTCGCATCGTGTCCTGGTACTGAGACACGAAATCTCGACAGACACCACACCACGACGCGCATAGGCAGACAACCCTGACGATGGGTTCCGTAGCCCTCGCATCTGCCAGGCGGAGCGCGGCATTCAGTTGGTCCACGACTTCTGCCCAGTCCGCATCATCCAGCAGCTTCTCGCGGAGAAGAGCCGCCTGGGCGGCGCTCCAGAACGCTGCATCCTCCAATCGCCTCTCTGCAGGCAATGGCGAGTGCCGTTCGATGAAGTCACGTATATCGGTCGGATCGCGCGAGAGGCCAAGCTGGGCGAATAGCTCAGAGAATCGATGATAGAAAGCGTCCATCTCAAAAACCTCGTCTTGCGTCTTCAACCATTTTTCGCACGCACCATCCTGCGTAGGCTGCGCCCAGCAGCCATCCCAGCCATCTCAGGGCGGCCCGGCTGGGAAGTTGGTAGTCAATCCAGACCTGCAAGCGCGCGCCTTTGCCTTCTGCTGCCAGGTTAAAGCCCATGCGATAGGCTCCGATGACAAGCAGGCGCGGCTCGCCGAGCGTAGCCCACGCCTTGCGCAAAGGCGGCTCATATGCATTCACGATCTCGTCCAGCCCGAGTTCAATGCCAGCGATGCGTCCGTTCATTCGGATGATCGAGCCGATACGACGCCCCTGAAACTCATCCAGCTCGCAATTGAATTTCGAGCCCAAGGTCATCCACGACGCTTTGGTCATGTGTGCCGCCAGCCGGCGTTGGTCGTCCAGCCTGGCAAAAATCTGCTCAGGCGTCGCATGAATCAGCGCCATCGCATCGGCATGTCTCTCTCGCTGTTGTCTCATCGCCGAAGGCGCAAGGCATTGCCGATCACGGACGCCGAGCTGAAGCTCATGGCCAGCGCGGCAATCAAGGGCGAGAGCAACCATCCGGTTATCGGATACAGGACGCCGGCGGCCACTGGAATACCCAACGCGTTGTACAGAAAGGCAAACATCAGGTTCTGCTTCATGTTGCGCACGGTGTCTTCCGACAGGGTTCGTGCCACCGCAATCCCGCGCAGATCGCCCTTGACCAGCGTGATCTGCGCGCTGTTCATCGCCACGTCGGTACCGGTTCCCATGGCGACACCGACATCCGCCTTTGCTAGCGCCGGCGCGTCGTTGATGCCGTCGCCCGCCATGGCAACGATCCGGCCCTCGCGTTGCAGCTTCTCCACGAGAATGAGCTTGTCTGCCGGTTTGACTTCACCATGCACCTCGTCTATCCCCAGGCGGGCACCGACCGCCTTGGCCGTCGTCAGGCCATCGCCGGTGGCCATCACGATGCGCATGCCGGCTGCCTTCAAGGTCGCCAGTGCCTCGGGCGTGCTGGCCTTGATGGGATCAGAGACAGCCAACAGGCCAGCAAGGCGGCCGTCAACCGCCAAATGCATGACGCTGGCGCCTTCCGCACGAAGTGCCTCGGCCTGGGGAACCAGTGAATCGACCGAGACGCCCATCTGCTGCATCAGGGTTGTATTCCCAAGCGCCAGCTGTCGTCCACCAACGAGTCCGCGCACGCCAATGCCGGATCCGGATTCGAACTGCTCCGGCTTGTCCAGAGAAAGGCCCCGCTCGCGGGCGGCACGCACGATGGCGTCGGCCAATGGGTGCTCGCTGCCCTGATCCAGGCTGGCCGCCAGTCGCAACACCTCGTTTTCCTCGAAACCAGGCGCCGCAACCGCGCGGTCGAAGGCCGGTCGGCCTTCCGTCAGCGTGCCGGTCTTGTCGATGATCAGCGTGTCGATCCGGCGCATGTGTTCGATGGCCGCTGCGTCGCGGAATAGCACGCCGCGGGTGGCACCCTTGCCGGTCGCCACCATGATGGACATGGGCGTCGCCAGTCCGAGCGCACAGGGACAGGCGATGATCAGGACGGCAACCGAATTGATCAGCGCATAGACCCAGCTGGGCTGAGGCCCGAAGAACCCCCAGACAAAGAAGGTCAGCAGCGCAATGGCAACGACCATGAGTACGAAATAACCGGCCACGACGTCGGCCATGCGCTGCATCGGTGCCTTGGAACGCTGGGCCTGAGCCACCATCTGGACGATCTGTGCCAACATGGTCGATGAGCCGACTTTTTCGGAGGTCATGACCAGGGCGCCGTTAGTATTCATGGTGGCGCCGATCACCTTGTCGCCGACCCGCTTTGTCACTGGCACCGGCTCTCCGGTGAGCATTGATTCGTCAACCGCGCTGCTCCCCTCCACCACCACGCCGTCCACCGGCACCTTTTCTCCGGGACGGATGCGCAGCCGGTCGCCCACGTGCACATGGGTCAGGGGGACATCCTCTTCAGAGCCATCGGCACGGATACGTCGCGCAGTCTTCGGCGCCAGTCCCAGGAGCGACTTGATGGCGGCCGAGGTCTGGGACCGGGCCTTCAATTCGAGTACCTGCCCCAACAGCGTGAGCGAGATGATGACCGCGGTGGCCTCGTAATAGACGGCTACGCGCCCCATGGCGACGAAGGACGCTGGGAACACTTCAGGCGCAATGGTGGCGACCAAGCTGTAGAGAAAGGCAGCACCGGTGCCTAGGCCGATCAACGTCCACATGTTCGGGCTGCGGTTGAGCACGGACTGCCAACCGCGCTCAAAAAACGGCCAACCCGCCCACAGCACGATAGGCAGGGACAGGGCCAGTTCGATCCAGCTCTGGCGCGCCATGTCGAACCAATTGAGCTGGTGACCGAACATGGCCAACACCGTCACGACCACCGTCAGGGGAAGCGTCCACCAGAAGCGCCGCTGGAAATCCTTGAGCTCCGGGTTTTCTTCCTCTTCCAGCTCGGGCAGCAAAGGTTCAAGAGTCATGCCGCACTTCGGACATGAACCTGGGTGATCCTGCCGAATTTCCGGGTGCATGGGACAGGTATAGATCGTGCCTGTGGGCGTCGGGGCTGCCACCGTGGTGGTGGTGGCCGGCGCTGCGTAGCGCTCTGGATCCGCGGTGAACTTGCCTTGGCACTTCGCACTGCAGAAGAAGTAGTTCTGCCCCTTGTGGCTGAGGTGGTGTTCCGACTTTGCAGTGACGGCCATGCCGCAGACCGGATCTTTCAAACCTGCTGTCTGTGCCGTTGAAGTCGAGGCAAGCCTACCCCCCTCACCATGAGGATGGTGTCCGTGATGAGCATGTTCGTCCATGGCTTCAACTTCCTTTCAGTCGTAAAACAATTCCGCCGCCGCGACAGATCACTCAATGGCCGCAGCAGCAGCCACCTTGACGTTGCTTGGCTTTGGTGCTGGCGCAATGCCCCGAGCTGGGGCCCGATGATTCTTCGCTCAAGGGTGCTGGCGAGCCCGAAAAGGGTTTCCCCTTGTAGCCTGCTTCAGTCAGCGCGTCCAGCAGATCCTGCAGATGGCTCCCTGCATCCAGAGACGCGACCGTCGCCCGTCCTCGCGCGAGATCCACATCGACATGACCGACACCAGGAACCCGGGTCAGCGCTTTGCGCACCGCGTTGGCGCAAGAGCCGCAGGTCATACCTTCTACTGCCAGTTCAATCGAGCTCATAAGTTTCTCCAGTTAGGCGTCCTTATTGACGCAAGCAATAAGGTAAACCTTCCCATCGTGTCAATGTCAAGCACTATTGCCAACGATTGACACCCCCCCGTCTCATTTCAGCTTTATCTCCAGCGGTAATACACCATCCATTTCGCGGCGCAGTTGCCACTGCTTCACCAGGGCATAGATGGCCGGGATGACGGCCAGCGTGAGGATGGTCGAGGAGACCATGCCGCCCACCATGGGTGCTGCGATACGGCTCATGACCTCGGACCCGGTGCCGCTGCCCCACATGATGGGCAATAAACCCGCCATGATGGCCACCACAGTCATCATCTTGGGCCGCACTCGCTCGACGGCACCATCCATCACCGCCGCATAGAGGTCGGCCGCCCCTGGGGTCTTGCCCTCCGCGTGGCGCCGAGCCTTCAACTCTTCCCAAGCATGATCCAGGTAGATCAGCATGACCACCCCAGTCTCTGCCGCCACCCCGGCCAGAGCGATGAAGCCCACGGCCACGGCAACTGACAGGTTGTAGCCCAGCAGCCACATCAACCAGATGCCGCCGACCAAGGCAAACGGCACGGAAAGCATCACGATTAGGGTTTCGGTGAGACGCCTGAAGTTCAGGTACAGCAACAGGAAGATCAGCGCCAGCGTCACGGGGATGACCACCTTCATTTTCTGGATGGCCCGTTCCATGGACTCGAACTGGCCGCTCCAGGTTGCGTAATACCCCGGCGGGAATTTGACCCGTTCGGCCACAGCCTTCTTGGCATCGGCCACATAGCCGCCGATGTCCCGATCCCGGATATCCACATAGATATACGCGGACAGCAAAGCGTTCTCCGTCCGAATGCCAGGAGCACCCTTGGCTATTGAAAGGGTCGCCACCTGCCCCAGCGGCACCATGGCGCCGCCCGGCGTCGGCACCAGCACCTGTGTCGCGATCTGCTGCGGATCGTTGCGCAGCTCACGCGGATAGCGCACGGTGACGCCGAAGCGCTCACGCCCTTCGACCGTGGTAGTCACCATTTCGCCGCCCAGCGCCGTGCCGATGACTTCCTGCAGCTCGCCCACATTGAGGCCGTAGCGTGCCAGCTGCTGACGATCAGGCTCGATATTCAGGTAGTAGCCACCGGTGATGCGTTCGGCGAATGCCGAACTGGTTCCGGGTACGGTCTTGACGACCGCTTCAATCTCCTTGGCCAAACGCTCCATCTCGGCCAGGTCCTTGCCGAACACCTTGATACCGATCGGCGTGCGTATGCCGGTCGAAAGCATGTCAATGCGCGCCTTGATCGGCATGGTCCAAGCATTGGAGACGCCAGGGAACTGCAGTGCTTTGTCCATCTCAGCGATGAGCTTGTCGGTCGTCAGGCCCACTCGCCATTCGGAAGACGGCTTGAGATTGATCACCGTCTCAAACATCTCGGTGGGCGCCGGGTCGGTCGCCGTGTTGGCGCGGCCGGCCTTGCCGTACACGGAGGCCACTTCCGGGAAGCTCTTGATGATCTTGTTCTGGGTCTGCAGCAGCTCGGCTGCCTTTGTTATCGACATGCCGGGCAGCGAGGACGGCATGTACAAGAGCGTACCCTCGTCGAGCGTCGGCATGAATTCGGAACCGAGTCTGGATGCCGGATAGAGGGTGATACCCAACACCAGAAGCGCAAGGCCAATCGTCAGCTTCTTCCATACCATCACCCAGGCAATGATGGGACGGTACAGCCAGATCAGGAACCGGTTTATCGGATTCTTGGCCTCCGGAATGATTTTGCCGCGGATGAACAACATCATCAGGACCGGAACCAGCGTCACGGACAACAGTGCGGCCCCGGCCATGGCAAATGTCTTGGTGTAAGCCAAAGGCGAGAACAGCCGTCCTTCCTGCGATTCCAGGGTGAAGACCGGCAGGAACGAGACGGTGATGATGAGCAGCGAAAAGAACAAGGCCGGTCCAACCTCTTTGCAGGCGACCAGCATGGCATCGGCACGCTGGGCGGCCGTATGCTCGGGCGGCAGACGCTCCAGGTGTTTGTGAGCGTTCTCGATCATCACGATGGCGGCATCGACCATGGCGCCGATGGCAATCGCAATCCCACCCAGACTCATCAGATTCGAGTTCATGCCCAGCAGACGCATGGCGATGAAGGCGATCAGGACGCCGACTGGCAACATGAGGATGGCCACCAGCGCCGAGCGCATGTGCAACAGGAACACCACGCACACCAAGGCGACGATGAGCGACTCCTCCAGCAGGGTTCGCTTTAGGGTGTCGATGGCCCGGTGGATCAGGTCGGAGCGGTCGTAGACCGCTTCGATCGTCACCCCTGCGGGCAGGCCGGAAGAGACCTCGGCGACTTTTTCCTTCAGGTTGTGGATAACCTCCAGGGCGTTCTGGCCGTAGCGCGCCATGGCGATGCCGGAAACCACCTCACCTTCGCCGTTGAGTTCGGTCAGGCCGCGTCGCTCGTCGGGTACCAGTTCCACCCGTGCGACGTCGCGCACCAGCACCGGCGTTCCCTTCTCGCTGCGTAGCGCCAGGGTTTCGATATCAGATACGCCGCGCAGATAGCCCTTGCCGCGCACCATGTACTCGGTCTCTGCCATCTCAATGACCCGTCCGCCCACGTCCCGATTGGAATCGCGGATCACCTGGGACATCCGACTTAGAGGTATGCCGTAGGCGCGTAGCTTTACCGGGTCGACCGTGACCTGATAGGTCTGAACGAAGCCTCCGATGGAGGCGACTTCGGAGACACCGTGAGCCTTGGTCAGCTGATAACGCAAGTACCAATCCTGCAGGCTGCGCAATTCGGCCAAGCTACGGTCTTTTGCCAGTAACGCATATTGATACACCCATCCCACGCCGGTCGCGTCGGGGCCGATCTGCGGGGTCACGCCCTTGGGCATGCGTCCGGCGGCGAAGTTGAGGTATTCCAAGACGCGCGAGCGCGCCCAGTAGATGTCGGTTCCGTCCTCAAAGATGATGTAAACGAAAGAGGCGCCGAAAAAGGAGAACCCCCGCACCACCTTGGATCGGGGCACCGACAACATAGCTGTTGTCAAAGGGTAGGTAACCTGATCCTCGACCACCTGCGGTGCCTGTCCTGGATACTCTGTATAGACGATGACCTGCACGTCGGACAGGTCAGGCAGGGCATCCAACGGTGTGCGGATCACCGCAAAGATGCCGGCCGCGACGACGAACAGGGTTGCAAGAAGGATCAGGAAGCGGTTACGCCCCGACCAATCGATGATTCTGGCGAGCATTGTTCTTGTCTCTTCAGTAGCTCTTGTGCCTGGCGGCGTCGTGCGCGGGCGAGGCGCGCTGGACGGCCGTTACCACCCATTCGCCCGGCTTGCGCTCGACAAACTCGAACGAGACCATGTCCCCTACCTTGTAGCCCTGCAGCAAGGCGCCATGGGCGAGTGCGAATTCCATCGACATGGCCGGCCATTTGAGGCTGGGCACCGGACCATGGCTGATTTCGACCGTACCACTCTTCAGATCGATGGCCTCGATTGCCCCCTCTGCCCGGTGACCTGTCGTTGCCGCTTTCGGCATCTCGCTCGATGGCTTCTGCCCAGGTTCTGTACTGGCACCATGGCCCGCGTGGCCAAAACCGCTGACAGCTGCCTTGAGATTACTCTCGGCATCAATCAGGAAGTTGGCAGAGACGACGACGGATTCGCCACTGCGCACACCTTCCAAAACCTCCACCTCATTGCTGGCGCGCCGGCCGAGACGTACCTCCCTCGGCTCGAAGCGCCCTTCCCCGACTTGGACAAGCACGATCTGACGCGTTCCGCTGTCGATGACGGCCGAATTGGGCACCGTCACTGTCTGTGTGCGTGTCCCGACCGATAGTTCGATTTGCGCAAACATAGCCGGCTTGAGTAGCATGCCGGGGTTGGACAGCTCAATGCGCACGGGGATCGTGCGCGTCTCCGGATTGAGCGTGGGGTAGACATAGGAGACAGTCCCCGAAAACGCCTTGTCAGGATAGGCATTGATCGTCACCTTGACTTTAGCGCCCGCATTCACGAGACCGATGTCCTGTTCGAACACATCGGCCACTACCCAGACAGCGCCGAGGTCGGTGACTTGGTACAGCGCTTCGCCCGGCATGAAACGCATGCCTTGCACGGCCTTTTTCTCCGTCACTAATCCCTGGACCGGGGAACGAAATGCCAGCGTGCGACGGACTTCTCCTGATTGCGTCAAGCGGGATATCTGTTCTTCCGAGATATCCCAGTTGCGCAAGCGCTGTAGGCTGGAATCGGCTAGGCGACGCATGCCCGATTGGACCGAATCCGCAGATCCTTGCGACGACTGCAAGCCTTGCAAGGCGATCTGGTACTCACGCTGCGCCGAGATCAGCTCTGGACTGTAGACCTCTAAGAGCACCTGACCCTTGGCCACTGTCTGCCCAGTCACGTTCACGTGCAGGCGCTCCACATAACCCTCGAATTTAGGTGCGATGGTGTAGATCCGGCGCTCGTCGGGTTCGACCCGTCCCGCCGCACGAACCGTTCGTTCCAACCTTTGGACACGCGCCGCCTCTGTCCGCACGCCTAGCTTCTGGATTTTTTCCGTGCTGATCCTGATCAGACCCGCCTGACCCGAACTGTCTTCCTGATCATCCCCCTCATAGACGGGGATGTAGTCCATGCCCATGGGATCCTTCTTCGGCACGGGAGAGGTATCTGGCAAGCCCATCGGATTGCGGTAAAAGAGGAGTTTGCGGGCGGGCTTGGACATCGAGGCATTCGGCATTTCTGCCCCACTCGCCGCGGCAGCCGGCTGCTGCTTGTGACCTCGGTACAAGAAGCCATACCGGACTTCGAGCGCAATGAGGACCACAACACTGACGGCCAGGGCGGCGAACAGCCATTTGGACCTGACACTCATATATCTTCTCCAATAATTCGTTCGATTTCAGCCAGCCGGAGTTGCGCCTCCACCTGTGAATCCAGCTGACTCTGTCTAGCCTTGCGGATCTGCCGCTGGGCATCCAGCAGCGTCGCAAAGTCCACCTTGCCGTTCTCATATCCCACCAAGGCCGCCTGATAAGTAACTTCCGACTGGGGAAGTAATTGGGTTACCACGAGGCTCTCCGTACGACGGGCGGCATCGATCGCATCCACTTTCTCCGAGAGATCAGATAGCAGTTGCCAAGTGGCAGACTCCTTACGCGCTTGGGCTGCCTGCAACATGGCTTCAGATTCCCTCTCCTGAGCTCGACGGGATGACTGCTGCAGCGGTATATTCATTTCGATCATCAGCTCCCATTCCTTCACAGTCCCTTGGTACTGAATGGGAGAAACACCCAACGTGATGTCGGGGTAGCGATTCTTCAGAACAAGGTCCCTGCTCAGTTGGGCAGCACGGATGCGCGACGCCTCGGTACTGAGTTGCGGATTGCGGGCCAGGGCACGCTCCTCCAGTCCGGGGAGGTTCAATTGCTCTGGCGATGGCACGGGCCGCAGTGCCACCGGCATGGCCAGTGGGGCTCCGGCGGGCCTGGCCAACAAGCCATTCAGACGTGCCTGTAGCTGTCGCCGTTCCACCTCCACCGCGATCAGTTCATTGCGCAAGGCAGACTGCTCTAGCTGGGCCCGAATCACGTCCTGCTGGGCCGCCAGGCCACCGGCGTAACGGGCCTGTGCCACGCCCTCCAGACGCGCCATCAAATCAATGATTTCGCGTGTGATTTTTTCGCTGCGATACAGGAGATAGAGTCGAGCATAGGTAGCCTTGATGCGACTTGAAATCTCGATCCAGGTCCCTTGGCTGCGTCCCCGGGCTGCTTCGACGTCCTGCTCGGCAATGTTTCGCTTCAGATCCCTCTTGCCGGACCATGGAAACTCCTGCATCAGGAGGTATCGGGTGCTGCCCACCTGACCGGGGAGCAGCATGGGGGATTGCTCCCCCTGGCGGGTCACGTCCCGAAGTTCGGCACGGAAACGCGGGTCTGGCAAGGCCCCGGCCGACTCGATACGCTGGGTCGTCGCGTCTACCTCGGCCCGCATCGCGGCATACTCGGGATTGCCTTTGTGTGCATAGTCCAGCAAGCCATTGAGCGTCGCGCCAAGGTTGGTTTCCTGGGCGGCAACCGGGGAACCCAGCAACGGCAACGAGGCAATTACACAAAGGAAAAACCGGAGGCTCGTCTTCATATACCCATCATGGTCCCGAGAGTCTATTTGTGCGGTCAGCCTGAGGTTGACCGGACGCTGAGTGTCAGTATCAGCGCTGTAGGCCGACAGACGCCTGACAGGTTCATTACATTTTTGTAATCTAAAAGGATCTGCATGGCGGTTGGACCGTCAGCTGCAGCACCCGTCATTCTTGCCACGCTCCTGAATCGGTGGGCAAGCCACGCTGCCGTAGGAACAGTAGACGCAGCAGTCGCCTGACTTGGGGTGGAGCACGGTGTGGCACTGCTCGCATTCGTAAAACCACTGACAGGCGTCAGTCGGCATCGTTTCCAGCTTGCTGTGGCCGCACACAGGGCAGGTCAGCGTCGACTCCAGTACGACAGCGGTCATTGCGAACCCCCTTGCGGTTGGGATGGATAGCCGGCCTCCTGGATGGGCCAGGTCAGCGCCTCGACATGGGTCTTGGCATCCTCCAAGCGCAGCAACGGGCTCAGATGCGCATTCTTGGCCACAAAATCTCGGATGCTCTCCAGTTCAGTTGGCAAGCCCATCTGCATAGAAACCCCCATGATTCGCTTCTGAAAATGACCTCTGAAATAAGTTGCTGATTGAACTATCAAACAAGCGTGAGAGGCCTTTTTTGCCCAAAGAACTTAAGCGCAACGACCACGCTCAAAATTGCCGCGAAGAAACACCAAACGGAAATGAACCATCTCGCAAAGATCAGATAGGCCAGCACAAATGAGGCCAAGGCGAGAGCCCCGAAGAACTTGACGCTGCCCTCACTCGACAGCAGCGGACTGACGGTTGTCGCGAACAGGTAACCCGCCATCGTCACCGCGGCAAAGAAGTGGGGGGATACGTATTCGACGTGATTCCCCGTAGGCCGGGATATGATGGGATATTCGAACATCGAATACAGCAGATACAGGCCGACCATCAATCCCGCAATGGTGGCCAATTTCAGCAGCCTGCGCCGCCAGCCTGGAGGCTCCAGCAAGAACACGGCCAGAGGCACATAGGCCGGCCAAAGCACGTGCGAGAAAAACGAGAAAACCTGGGTCATGACGACATTGAGCCCCGGCGCATTGTGGGCAAAGGTCCACCAGACGATACCTTCGCTCAGTTGCTGAATGGCAAAGAGCAGCGGTATTGCAGCAAAAGGAATCTCGGACGGACGTCGTGCCGCTTTCACGGTCATCGTGCCTACGCCGAGCAGGAATCCTCCGGCAGCAAGACTGGCATTCATCGAAAAACACATGGATCAAGCGGTGATATCGGCTGCCACGATGGTCTAACGCAGTCGAGGGAAAAACCTAGGCGTTTTTAGCGTGTAGCGTTCGAATTCCTCACCGAACTGCGCCCGCATTTCCGCCTCCTCCGTAATGGCGAGCCGGCCGTACATCACCAACAGGATCGGAAACATGAGCAATGTCAGGAGTGTTGGCCACTGCAGCAGAAAACCCAGGAGAACCAGGACAAATGCCACGTATTGCGGGTGCCGAATCCGCGCATACGGACCTGTCGTCGCCAGTGAATGACTGCGTTGCGCATGGTAGAGAACATTCCAGGCTGTAGACAGCAGGTAGAACCCGTAGCCCAGGAAGATATAACTGGCGATATGCAAGACACCGAAATGCGGATCCCCCTTCTCTCCGAGCAGAGTAGCCCATAGATGGCCAGTATCGTGGGACAAGATGTCAAGATTCGGATATTTGGTCTGCAACCAGCCTGACATCAAGTAGATCGTCAGCGGAAAGCCATACATTTCGACGAACAGAGCAACAATGAATGCTGCGAATGCCCCAAAGGTTCTCCAATCCCTTGGAGTAGCTGGCTTGAAGAAGCTGAACGCGAACATGATGAAGATGGCAGAGTTCAATACGACCAGCACCCAAAGTCCGTAGGCAGGCTGAGAATGGTTCACGGCGCTTCTCCCGGTTTGGTTTGATTCGTTTTTGGCTGATTGTCCGTGGTACCACCTCCTCCATGGTGGTGGCCGTGACCACCGTGCATGAAGACATGCATGATGGGACAAGCCAACAGCAACAGGAAGGGCAGCGCTCCGACGACATGCGCCAGATGCTCTGTCACCAGGAAATAGCCGGCAACCGCCCCGATGACGAGTAGTCCTAGCGAATAACGAGACCCCCAGAATGGTGGAGGTGGCTCATGGCGCTGATGATCGTGATTCATGGCAGTACCCGCTCATTTCGTGGCGGGTGCCGACTGCGTATCCATCATCATCTGCATCATCATTTGCATCATGTCCATGCGCTTCTCCGTCATTTGCTGACGATCTTCCATGTTGCCAGGCATGCTCTTGTTGTCTTGCGCACCGCTCATCCCCGAGCCGCCCATTCCACCCCATCCCATACCTGCGCCGGCCGTGCCAGAGCCCTTCATCATGTTCATCATGGACATGCCATCCTGCATCACTTTCATGTGCTCACCCATCAAAGCACTACGCTCCTCGGGCGTCTTGGCCCCCATCATTTTTTGATGCATCTCGCTCATCACCGTCATTTGCTTGTCCATCTGATCCATCTTTTGCGTCGTCTCCGCGGAAGGCTTGGAAGCTGAGGGCTTTGTCGCTGGAGGTTTCGCCGCCGGGGCTTTGGACTTCTTGGGGGCGGACGCCGCGTCTGCGGGGTGATGCGCGTCATGGTCTTGCGAATCCGGCTGCGCGGCTAGGCTCAAAGTCGCCAGACAGGCCATCAAGGACGCAGTGATCAGGGAACGTACGGCTTTCATAGGAACCTCCTAATAGTGAAAAAGACCAAGTTGCACACGAGAAACGTAACGAATTTCTGCCTCATTCAGAGACGATCAAGATTGGATGGGATTCCAGATACTCTTTCGCATAAGTCAATTCCCCTGGAGCATTGGCATGCAGGGTGAACAAGGGCTGCCCCTGTTGTACCCGGTCTCCCAGTTCGACATGCATGTCCAAACCAGCTGCCGGGGTTGTTGGCGCCCCCAGCAGCTTCGCAAGGCGTGACAAGCGACGGTTGTCGATGTGCGAGATGTGCCCGGCGGAGAGCGCCGACACGGGTTCCGTGATGCAGGCCACAGGTGGCTCGCGCAGACCGCCTTGCGCCTCGCAGATGCCTTGGAATTTCTGCCAGGCTGCACCCGAGTCCAGCAGTCGCCATGCCAATGAATGGCCAGTACCGGGAAGCGACTTGCCGCAAAATTCAAGCAGATCCCCGGCTAGGTTGAGGGCGCGTGTTCGCAAGTCCATCGGTGCATGTGCTGCACCACGAAGTACAGCCAGAACATCACGGGCCTCGAGTGCCGGTCCAATCCCTCTGCCTACAGGTTGACTTCCGCGCGAATGCCGAATCTTCAGTTGGAGACCACAGGCTTCGCCGACCTGCTGCAGCATGGCGGTCAGCCGGTGAGCATCTTCTTCACTGCGCACCTTGGCCGTCGGCCCGACGGGGATGTCCAGTACGACGTGCGTCGCACCCGCGGCGATTTTCTTCGATAGTACGGAGGCAACCAGCTGGGCATCGCTGTCCAGATCCAGCGGCCGTTCTACCCGGATCAGTATGTCGTCGGCCGGGCTCAGCGACAGCGCGCCCCCCCAGGCCAGACAGCCACCCTCTTGTTCAACCACCCGCCGCATCGTGGCCAAATTCAATGTGACGTTCGTGAGGGTCTCCATCACATCAGCAGTTCCCGCAGGCGAGGTAATGGCGCGCGATGACGTCTTCGGCATGGTCAGGCCTGCTGCTGCAATGATGGCCACGACGATCGGCGTGGTCCGGTTGCCAGGCAGGCCACCAACGCAGTGCTTGTCCGCAATCGGCGTCCGGCCCCAGTCGATCGTTTCGCCTACCTCAACCATGGCGCGTGTCAGGTCGATGGTCTCCTGCAGATCCATGCGCCCTCCGGCACAGGCGCTCAGGAACGCCGCCAAGTGAATGTCCGAATAGTGGCCCCGCGAAACGTCAGCCATGATGCTTTTGTATTCGAGTGCTCCGAGACGATGTCCGTAGATTTTGGCCCGTAGCGCACTGTCGGAGTCCAGCGTCGGCGCATGGGAAATCTTCAACAGGCTCTCTTCATTCGCGGCGAGTGCCTGGGCTGCGCCCCTTGACAGGCCGACCTCGCCAGGCGCCAGCAAGTCCGAATCGATCACGTTCAGGGTCGCGATGATGTGCCGATCATTCAGATCGATGCGTAGTCGGGTCCGGGATTGGAATCCTTCGGCGCGGCAGACATGGCAGTCGCGTCGCATGTAGATCACATACTCCTGCTGCGTGTCGATCCCCAGCGTCCGGTACCGTAGCGACGAATGCGTCTCGTGTCCTCCGGAATCCATCACCTCGCTCATGACGTCAACTCCACCGTTTGAGCCATGCGCGGCACGGCCGCCGGCCATCCCAGCTCAGTCTCTACCCTCAAGCGCAGAGTATCTGCTGGACCAGGTTCGCCGTGGGTGAGGAAAACTTTCTTGGGTGATTTGGGCGCAGTGCCCATCCAGCGCAAGAGTTGCCCCGCATCGGCGTGCGCCGACATACCACGCAGCAATGCCACCTCTGCATTGATGGGGACATCCTCACCAAAGATCCGGACTGATTTCTCGCCAGCGGCAATACGTGCACCTCGTGTGCCGCCGGACTGATAACCGGCCAAGACAATGGTATTGCGCCGGTCCGGCGCCAGTCTTTTGAGGTGATGAAGAACCCGCCCGCCTGTCGCCATTCCGCTGGCCGAGATGATGACGGAGGGATACCGAACTGCGTTCAAAGCTCGTGAGTCATCGGTGGATCGCACCATGGTGGCCACTTGGCATAAACCTTTGCACTCCTCCGGACTCAGTCGATGTTCAGCACGGTGCCGATGGTAGATCTCGGTCATGTCGATGGCCATCGGACTGTCGAGGAACACGGGCAGGTCCGGGATTGCATGTCGTGCCTTGAGGCGCGAGAGCAGAAACAGCAACGCCTGCGCGCGCCCCACCGCGAAGGCCGGTATCACCACACTACCGCCGCGACCCGCCGTTCTCTGGATGATCTCGGCTAGGAGCGTCTCGTTATCCTCCGGTTGGTGCAGCCGATCGCCATAGGTGGACTCGATGACCAGGTAGTCCACCTTCCCAAGCGGTGTCGGCGGCCGCATGATCGGATCGTCATCCCGCCCAACATCTCCTGAAAAGACGATGGTAAGGCCGCCCGCATGAATTTTTGCGCTGGCCGCACCAAGAATATGGCCCGCTGGTCGAAGTGACAGCTGTATGCCAGGCACCATTTCGATGGTTTCATTGAATGGCACAGCCTGCATATAGCGCAAAGCGTGTCGCGCATCCTCTTCGGTGTAGAGAGGAAGAGCCGGCTTGTGCTTACTGGCATGGTGGCGGTTCAGGTATTCAGCTTCTTCCTCCTGCAGCCGCCCACTGTCTGGCAGGAGCAGATGACAGAGGTCAATGGATCCTGGCGTGGTGTAGATGGGGCCGCGATACCCGTTCCGAAGCAGCAGAGGTAAGGCACCGGAGTGATCCAGATGCGCATGGGTCAGGACGACACAGTTCAGGCGCGAGACGTCCACGGGGAAAGGCTCCCAGTTCATCTCTCGCAGATGCTTGTAGCCTTGGAAGAGACCGCAATCAACCAATACCTGACGTCCGGCATGCTCCAGCAGGTATTTGGAGCCGGTCACCGTGCCAGCGGCACCGAGAAATGTCAGCTTCACGGGCATCCCTTATTTCAGCGAATTGCTCAACTTATCCTTGTCGAGCAACTGCTTGAGTTGTTCGTACTCCTCCGGCTTGATCTCACCCTTGGCCAGTCGGTTTCGCAAGATCTGATGCGGTGTCTCCCGATAGCCACCATCTCGCCCACTGCTACGGCGCCGGGGGCCGAACAAGAACACAATGACGATGATTACCCAGAAAATCCACCAGAAGGTATGCATGCCGACCATGTAGTAACCATCGCCAAAGTACATCGAGATTCCCCCGTTACTTTGAAGATGCAGTGAACCGTGAGGGCGTCACTCAACCGGCTGGAGATCGGTGATAACCATCTTGCCAGCGTCCATGACAACGACGAAGCGGACCTTGTCCCCGGCCTTGACCTTATCCAGAAGGCTTCTGTCTTTGACGTTGAAGACCATCGTCATGGCCGCCATGTCCAGATTCCTGATCGGACCATGCTTGATCGTGACTTTGCCAAGCTCCTTGTCTATCTTGCGGATCTCACCCTCTGTCATCGATGTATCACTAGCCATATTCATGCCGGGTTGCATCGCGTGGTTCATCTGCGCATGAGCGAAGACTGGCATCAGCATGACCAGGGCAAGGGGAACAATTCGGGGAATCGATTTGAGGTTGTTCATTACTTTTCGTCTATGAGCGGGTTGACTGGGCATCAGCTCTTGGTTACCCAGAAGCGATCTGATTAAAGCGATAACACCAGCACTTCAGCAGGGTAAGCGCTTCTCGCTTGCCCAGAGATGACGCCAAGATTACATTTTTGTAATCTTTTGATGGCGCCGCCCGGGGTTTATTGCCCCTTGTGAAACTTGCCGTGATCATGCCCTCGTATCGGCGGTTGAATCGGCTCCCCAACGCTTGCAGCCTTGGAAGACAGGCCATCTGTGCATGACCTCTTGCCGGCAGGGCCGGTTCCCTTTTCCAAACCGTGATCATGACGGGCGCCGATATCCTTCGCGCACTCGAAACCGGGGTTCGGCGTCTGTACGCCCTTGGGCAGCGAGGGGTCCTGTCCGGGTTGCTGTGCCAAGACCGAATAGACGGGCAGCGACACGAGCGCAGCCGTCAAGCAAATTTGAAATTTCCGCATTTTCATTTTCCTTTCCGTTCAATTCCAGGTGTCGATGAAGGCACAGACATGCTCACTCCACTGTGATCAGCCCCTTCATGCCCGCCTCCATATGACCCGGGATCAGACAGGCAAAATCGACCTGCCCGGCTTTGGAGAATTGCCAAACGACGCCACCGCGCTTACCAGGGGCAAGCGTCACCATATTAGGCTCGGCATGCTGCATGCCAGGCATCTTGCGCATCATCTCGGCGTGCTCCTTGAGCTCATCCGCAGTGCCAATCACCATCTCATGCTGAGTCTTACCAACGTTCTTGACGAAGAAGCGGATCGTCTCGCCCGCCTTTACCGTGATCAGGCCCGGATTGAAACGCATGTTGTCATCCATCGTGACTTCGATGGTTCGATTCACCTTGGCCTGCTCGCCGGGCTGACCGGCCGCAGAGGCGTGCCCCTCGGAATGCATGCCGGCCATGCCGGAATGTTGCATGTCGTGACCGGCATGATTGCCCCCAGCTGCAGCAACGAGCGGGACCAGACCAAAAATCAGCGCAAGGAGTGTCTTGTTCATGATGAATTTCCTATGTAAATTGAAAAATTAATAGTGCTCAGATGAGAGGCGGTCCATCAAAACCAGAAACGCACGCCCGCGACCCACTGGGACTCCTCTGTTGGCTCACCCGCTGAGCGAGCCAGGTCAGCCGTTGCACCATATTTCCCCTTCCATTCGACGCCGATGTACGGGGCAATCTGGCGGCTGAACTCGTAGCGCAGGCGCAAACCGGCCGAGCTGCTGGACAGGCTGCTGCCAATGCCCCTCTCTTTGTCCTCTTGGCCGTACAGATTGACCTCTACCCTCGGCTGGAGAATCAGTCTCTGCGTCAGCAGGATGTCGTAGTCCGCGCTCAGACGCAAAGCGGTTCTGCCACCCTCGCCGAGATACGCTGTCACGTCGACATCAAACCAGTACGGTGCCAGACCTTGGACACCTGCCGCCAGCCAGCGCCGCTCCGGTCCCCCGCCGCTGTCGCTGCGAAGACCCAGTTGGGTATCCCAGAAAGGGGCGAACGCATGTCCCCATAGAGCCTCGGTTCGCGCCTGCGGAACTTTGCCCTCTGCGAGATCCCCTTCTGCCTTGATCACCAGTCGGTCGTAATCCCGGCCAAACCAGGCTTGCGCTTCGTAGGAAAAGCTGTTGCCGTAGCTGCTGTTGACTCGTTCGAAACGATTTGCCAGCAAAGATCCGAAGTTGTGTTCGTCGGCCAGCTTGAGCTGCCGGGTTTCTGACAGGGCGTACTTGCCAACACCCAGGCTATAACCGCCCGAGTATCCATGGGGGTCACGGGCGTCGTCGGGCGGCGTTCCGCCCTGAGCGTCTCCCATGTTGCCATGATCCATTCCTTCCATGGCCGGCCTCGCCCCTGTTTCCGTGGAGGTCGATGCCATGGCGCTCATGGAATCCGCGCCGGCAGGCAGGGCCGACACCATGCCTGCACGGCCATGCCCCTGATGCTCGCTGCCCATGGACTGGGCCCAGACGAGCGGCGCCAGACCGATCAGTGCCGTCGCTAGTGCAATCTTGTTCAGTTTGAATTTCATTTTGTCGCTTCTCTTCTGTTCATCCAAGGGTCAAGCCACCACCACTTCACGGAACATGCCGGCGTCCATATGGAACATCAGGTGACAGTGCCAAGCCCAGCGCCCCAGAGCATCAGCCGTGACCAGAAAACTGATGCGTTGGGCCGGCTGCACCGAAATCGTGTGCCTGCGGGCCAAGAAGCTTCCGTCCGGGTTTTCCAGTTCGCTCCACATGCCGTGCAAGTGCATGGGATGGGTCATCATGGTGTCGTTGTGCAGGATGACTCGTACGCGCTCACCGTATTTCATGAACACCGGCGTGGACTGGCCAAATTCCAGGCCGTCGAGCGACCAGGTGTAGCGCTCCATGTTGCCGGTCAGATGCAACTCGATCTCTCGCTCGGGGCCGCGGTCGTCAATCGGACCACCGATCGTGTGCAGATCCGACAGCGTCAAGACGCGCCGGCCATTGCCGCGTAAGCCCACTCCAGGATCGTCCAGATTGGTGCGAGCCATGTCGACACGCGCATCGGTGCTGCGACCATATTCGGTACGGGCATGGCGCGCCCGGGTACTGGGCACGGCCAACGGATTGGTCGCCGGCATGTTCGGCATGGTGTGCCCACCATGGTTCATCGCCATGCCTCCCGGCATCATTCCCGGCATTCCGGCCATCCCCGCCCCGCCGCCGTGGCCTCCATGGCCAGACGGCGAACCGTGATCCATGCCGGCCATGCTATTGCCCATTGCGCCCATCATGTCGCTCATGGACAACCAAACCGGAGCATCCACCGCCGGCACCGGCGCGCTCAGGCCCGGCCGCGTCGCCAGGGTGCCGCGGGCATAGCCGGTTCGGTCCATCGTTTGCGCGAAGACGGTATAGGCGTCATCACGAGGTTCGACCACCACGTCGTAGGTTTCGCCGGGTCCGAAGCGAAACTCATCCACGCTGACAGACTCGATATTGACGCCGTCGACCTGTACCACCTTGAGTTTGAGCCCCGGGATGCGGACGTCGTAGAAAGTGTTGCCGGCACCGTTGATGAAGCGCAGCCGTACACGCTCGCCCGGTTTGAACAGACCGGTCCAATTGCCCGCCGGCGTGACGCCATTCATCAGGAAGGTCAGCGTGGTGGCCGAAAGATCCGACAAGTCGGTCGGATTCATGCGCATCTGGTTCCACATGGCCCGCTTGTCAAGTGCGGCTTTCATGCCATCGCGCGCCGCGTCGCGCAGAAACTGTGGTGCCGTGGGCTGGTTGTAGTTGTAATAGCCGCTCTGGACTTTCAACTTGGCAAAGACCCGCATCGGATCCTCGTCGGTCCAGTCGGACAAATGGATCACATGATCGCGCTGGACTTTGATCGTCTCTCCATCGGCCGGATCGATGACGATGGCACCGTACATGCCGGTCAACTCCTGGAAGCCGGAATGCGAGTGGTACCAGTAGGTTCCGCTCTGCTCAACCTTGAAGCGATAGGTGAAGGTCTCACCCGGGGCGATGCCGGCGAAACTGATGCCAGGAACGCCATCCATCTGGTATGGCAGGATGATCCCGTGCCAGTGAATCGACGTATGTTCGCGCAACTTGTTGGTGACGCGGATGGTGACAGTATCACCCTCGCGCCAGCGCAAGGTAGGCGCTGGCAACGAGCCATTGATTGTCGTAGCCGTGCCGGGCTGCCCCGTGAAGTTCACCGGCGATTCTGCGATGACCAGATCGAACTCCGTCCCATGCAGAACCGGTGCCGCGGCAACACGCTGAGGCGCCTCCGATGCCCAAGCAGGTCTTGAGGCGGCCGCTGCCCCGAGCATCACGCCGCCCGCAGCAAGGCCTTGGACAAAGCGCCGGCGGGACAACCCCAGTGGCACGTTCAACACATGCGGGACAAACATGTTCATCTATTGTTCCTTCTGATACGCCTTCCACTACCGCGCTAGCCAGATCCGATAGGACCAACCTCGGTGGAATGGTTCGTAGCGTAAGAAGGTGCCGCTTTCTCGTAGATGACGCACGGATTACATTTATGTAATGCCTATGCACTATCTCAGAGCGAGCGGCACAATACACACCTGCATACAGGAAGCACACCAACCAATGAAAATTCTTGTGGTCGAAGACGAACCAAAGACTGGCGACTACCTGCGACAGGGACTTGCCGAGGCTGGGTTTGTTGTTGATCTGGCCCGGGACGGTCACGATGGTCTGCACCAGGCGTTGACCGATACGTATGACCTTGCCATCCTGGACGTTATGTTGCCCGGCATCGATGGTTGGCAAGTGCTCCAGGGCATCCGGAAGGCCGGCAAAGAGATTCCGGTTCTCTTTCTGACGGCCAAGGACTCCATTGAGGATCGGGTCAAAGGGCTGGAAACCGGCGCCGATGACTATCTGGTCAAGCCATTTGCCTTTGCGGAATTGCTGGCCAGAGTCAGGACGCTCTTGCGTCGCGGTCGCTCAAATAAGGAGGCCGAAGTTCTACGCGTGGCCGATCTGGAGCTTGACCTTATTCGTAGGAGAGTGACTCGTTCAGGAAAGCGTGTTGATTTGACTGCCAAGGAGTTCGCTTTGCTTGAGTTGTTTCTGCGCCGGCAAGGTGAGGTGCTGCCAAGGTCACTGATTGCCTCGCAAGTCTGGGATATGAATTTCGACAGCGACACCAATGTGATCGAAGTGGCGATTCGTCGCCTGCGCGCAAAGGTCGACGACGGGTTCGAGCGCACGCTGATTCATACCGTACGCGGCATGGGCTACGTCTTGGAGAGTCAGGAGTGATCATGGGCAAGCGTCATGCGTTGACGACCCGACTGACCCTCCTCTTTGCATCCATCTCAACGGTCGTACTCCTGCTGCTCGGACTGTTGATCGGCGAAATGGCGGAGCACCATTTTGAGGAACTCGACCGGGATTTGCTGCATGGAAAATTGGAGCTGCTTCAAAATGCGCTCGGCAAAGTTGACTCATATCCCGCGCTGGAGACCGTTACCAAGGAGCTGCAGGAGGCGCTCGTAGGCCACCTCGGCCTTTCGGTTTCCGTTAAAACCGCGCAGGGAAAGCTCATTTTCGCCAGTGGTGAAGCCCAGTTTCCGACGACATTGCTCGGGTCCGAGGCGGCCGCCCTCATTGCCTGGAACGACTCGGATGGAAGCCCGTTTCGCGGGATGTCTGTCCTGGCTCCGACAAAGATCCGTGAAGATCCCTACCTTATCGTTGCTGTCGCCATTGATTTGACTCGACATGAAACCTTCATGGCGTCCTTTCAGATGGCCTTGTGGATTGCGGTTGGGACTGCAGCAATACTTACCAGTTTTTTGGGATGGGTCGCAGTGCGGCGTGGCCTAGCGCCACTAAAGGAAATGCGACAGCGGGCCGCAGACATCACCGCTAATCGCCTAGATCAGCGCCTCTCGGTGGCCTCAATTCCCGTGGAACTCGCTGAAGTCGCCGAGACCCTCAACGGGATGCTGGCGCGCTTGCAGGATTCCTTCCATAGGCTATCGGACTTTTCCTCAGACCTTGCACACGAATTGCGCACACCTGTCAGCAATCTCTTGACTCAGACTCAGGTGATTCTCTCCAAGCCGAGATCTACCGAGGAATATCGGGACGTACTGGCCTCGAATGCAGAAGAGCTCGAGCGGCTGTCGCGCACGGTTGCCGACATGCTGTTTCTTGCCAAGGCCGAAAACCATCTATTGATCCCTCACCAAGAGCAAGTAGATCTCGCTCAAGAAGTCCGTGGTTTGCTTGAGTTTTACGAGGTCGTACTCGAAGAAAAGGAAATTTCGGCGACTTGTCACGGGCATGCCTTTATCAGCGGGGACAAGTTAATGTTACGACGCGCAATCAGCAATTTGCTATCAAATGCAATAAGGCACACGCCCTTGAACGGGGAAATCGTTGTTGATATCAGCTCTCCGGGAGGCACCCAAGTTCTGTTGAAGATCACAAACACGGGCGAGACGATTTCTGCTGAACATTTGCCGAGACTCTTTGACAGGTTCTATCGAGTTGACACGTCGCGCCAGCATGGCGGAGACGGCGCTGGGCTCGGACTCCCCATCGTCAAATCAATCATCGAAGCGCATGGCGGAACTATTGCCGCCTCATCTAGAGAGGGGGTTACTGACTTTCAGATGTTTCTTCCCAAGATAGCGCCCCTCACCTGATCTTTTTACCATCGACTTACCCCGCTTTCCAGCGCCACTCTTAAGCTTCCGCCCCACATTGGTTGTGACTCTATGGATAAAGAATCGCTTTCTGTCGCAGAAATGCTGATGGCATTGCGCGAGGACATACAAGCAGAAAATACCTTGATTGCGAGCCGGGTGACTTGGTATGTCACCTCTCAGGCGTTCCTGCTTACAGCCTATGCGACGTCCTGGAGTGATAGTTTCCGCTGGCAAGCTTTTTTCCACCATGTCGTTCCACTTGCGGCGCTTGTTCTGTCAGCGGTGATATTTGCCTCGATCTACGCGGCGACTTGGGCACAGGATGTCTACCTTCGTGAGCAGCAATCTCTTGTGTTTCAGCTGAAATCGAAGTTTCAATTGTCAGACTCGGAGAAGATAGCGATCGAAGTTTACGAGCGAACCATGGTCGCCAATCGACAGAATCCTGCTGGGCGGGTGATCGGGGGACAGATTCACGCACTGGTCCGTATTACTCCGCTAGTACTTCCTGTCGGATTCTCTGGGCTCTGGATCTATGCACTTTTGTTTGCCCCAAGTATCCCTGGATGACCTGACGCAAAGTTGTATTGATTGAGTCCCCTTCGATTCACTCTGGAAGGATGCGTATTCCGGTTTACTTGACCAGCCAGGGCATTGCGTGCCACCTCGAATAGCCAGGCGCGAGCGTTCTGAACGGAGCAGAACCGGTTACCCTGGCGCAGGACTTTCAGAAACAAGACTGCAGAAAGTCATCTACATCCGCTTGGTTACGAAGCTTGTGGCGTGACCAGTTTCCAAGTTCACGCTGATGCTGAGACCAGGCTGTCGTCAGGCAGTTCATGGGTGGAATCCTATGGTTTCGTGCGGTCACGCCGTGACATCGAGTCGCTTCATCTTTTCCCAGAGGGTCTTGCGGCTGATGCCCAGCAGTTCGGCAGTTCTGGTGACACTGCCTTCGCAACGGCTGAGTGCCCGCCGGATATGCTTTCTCTCGGCATCTTCCACCATCAAGTGCAGGGGGGCAATCTCACCGTGATCCTGCCCGGCCTTTGCTGTTCTCAGACCGGCCTCCTGCAGCGGCTCATCCAGAATGCCCGCCTCGCTCAGCACGACGGCCTGCTCCAGGTAGGAACGCAATTCCCGTACGTTGCCACGCCAATTGCGCGCCATCACATCCCGAAGGAAGGTCTCGGACATCGCCAAGGGCCGCCCCTGTTCCAATGCCATCGCAGCCAAGAGTCGCTCGGTCAACCAGCGAATATCCTCTGGACGTTCCCGCAACGGTGACAGCGATATCCGGATGACGGCCAAGCGGTAAAAGAGGTCCTCCCGGAACGAGCCGGCATTCATGTCGGCATAGAGATCCCGGTTGGTCGCCGCGATGATGCGAAAGTCGCTCTTGATCGTGCGCTCGGCCCCCAGCCGGAAGAAGCAGCGCTCCTGGAGCGCTCTCAGCAGCTTGGCTTGCATGCTGGCGGGCAGATCGCCCACCTCATCCAGGAACAGCGTTCCCTTGTCGGCACGCTCAAGATAACCCCGGTGGGAACGCAGGGCACCGGAGAAGGCGCCTTTCTCGTACCCGAAAAACTCGGCCTCCAGCATCGTCTCGGGTATCGCAGCACAGTTCACCGCCACAAACTCGCCCTTGTCGGCCCGGCCATCCAGGCCATGGATCAGTTGTGCTGCCACCTCCTTGCCCACGCCGGACTCCCCCGTCAACAACACCGAGACTTTCTGCTGGGCCAGTTTGCGGATCATTGATTCCACCTGCCGCATGGCTGGCGAGATACCAAGGACGGCTTCCTCCTCATCGGCCTTCACGCTGGACACTGCTTCCTTGACGAGACTGACCAGACGCTCGATATCAAAAGGTTTGGTCAAGTACTCACGGGCGCCCGCGCGCACGGCCGCGACCGCATCATTCACGCTGCCATAACCCGTCAGGAAGAACCACGGTATCGCCCTGACAGCGGCCGGCAGCTCGACGAACCAATGTGTTGCAAGACCATCCGGAAGTCGGACGTCACTGACTACGGCCGCGTGTCCCTTGGACAGTTCACCCTCCGCCTCATCCAGGCGCCGACACCACCGAACGCTCAACCCTTCCAGCTCCAGCCGCTGCTGGAGCGACTCGCCCATGATGGCGTCGTCTTCAATCAACAAGATGCTCTTCACGCCTCAATCTCCCGACGATCCCGATTGGGGATCGAAAACACAAGCCTCGTACCGGCTTCATAGGTCGCATCCAGCTCAAATTTCCCACCATAATGATTCGCAAATTCGTGGCAGACCCACAATCCGAATCCACGGGGATCTCGGCCACGTTCGGCAGTCAGGATCTCCGAGAACTGCTCGGCTGACATCGGGCTGCCCGTGTTGGCCACACAGAACTGAACTCGCTCACCGTCCGCCTTCAGCAAGGCATCCACCTTTCCCTCTGCACCGGCGGCCTTCACTGCGTTGAGAAGCAGGTTGAGCATCACCTGTCGCATGACGGATGAGGGCACACGGAGTGCTGATTCAATATCGGCCTTGGCCGTCAACTGAACGTCTGGTCGCGTCGCCGAAGCATGAACCAGGGTGATGACGTCTTCCAGATCATCTGGCACCAGCGGCCGATCCTCCACCCTGGCTTGCGGTAGCAATGCCGCAACCGTGGTCCGTATCTGCTGCAATCCCCTCTCCAGCAATTCAACTGTGCGCTGGCGGATATTTGGGTTGTCGCCATGAAGGCGTAGCGTCTGCGTGGCCGTCAGCAAGCCTGCCAGAGGATTGTTGATTTCATGCGCGACAGCCGCCGTCATCCGGCCGACTGCTGCCAGGCGCTCGGCCGAAAGGGCGCGCTCTTCGGCATTTTTGCGTTCTTGCAGTTCACCTATGAGTTGATGAACCGCATCTCCGATCCGAGTCAGTTCCGGATCCGCGGTCTTGGGGACTTCGGTGTGCAGACTGTCGGCATCAGCGGTGCCAATCCGTTCGATCGCTCGGACGATCCGGGCGACTGGTCTTGTCATTTGTTTTCCCACCCACCAGCCGAAGGGGAGCAGAAACATTACTGCCATGAGTACGCCTATCAATGCCGGTTTCGCAATGGCAGCCCAGTCGGGTTCAAACACCGGAGAGTCAACTTCCATGAAGACGAATCCCATGGTTTGACCATCCTCGCTTCGTATAGGATCGATCAAGACAACAGCCCCGTTGCTCTGATCGAGCTGCATGCGTCCTGTAATCAATGAAGCACGAGCAAGAGTCAATTCATGAATCTGCTCGCCAAGGATTGGCTTGCCTGTTTCCAGGGTAACCGGGTCGGACGCAGCAAAAACGCGCCCATCGGCATCCAGTACCGCTCCCCGGGCATGTTTGCTCTCGGCCCCAGGAATCAGCGCAGCCGTATCGCGCAGTAAGGAATAGACCCGCCATGTGTCGTCGCCAGCCAGCATCGGACGAGCTTGTGCGATCAGAAGCACGATTGCCCGGTCCAATGTAGCTAGCGTTTCTTCACGGGCTGTACGCGCCGAGATCCGTGCGGCAACAGCGGTGACCAGCAAAGCGGTGATTAGAACCGCCAGCGACAAACCTAGCGGAATCTGAATGCGATAAGGCAGACGCCTGAGCATCAGGACACCACACCACTTCCTGGAATCGTCAAGGCCTGACGCCGGATCGAATCAAAAAGGGCCGGCGCACCCTTGGTAAACCCGGTGAGATTCAACGCTTGCAGCAACTCACGCCCGACTTCATCCTGATGCATGGTCAGCAATGCGGCCTGCAGGCCCGGGACCTTGGGATGGTTTGAGCCCTTCTTGGTAACCAAAGGAGGGAATCCGTAGAAATCTGATTTCCAGACGACTTCGGTCTGAGCAACCGCCGCCATGCCTTGCAGCCGCATTGTTTCCCACACGTAGCCATCGATAGCGCCGGCATCCGCCAGCCGAGCGGCCACCGCCTCGGCGACGTTCCGGTGGCCATGTGCAAAGAAGGTACGTTTGAGGTCGCGCGGACGTAAATGAACCTTGGCAAGCTGCGCCTGCGCTACCAGCCATCCGGAGTTTGAAAGCGGGTCGGAATACACCAAGACCCTTCCTCGCAGATCAGTCCATCCCTTGATGGGTACTTTCGACGCCTTGGCCCTGATCAGATAGGACTGGTATTCAGGCTTGTCCTGATAAAGAGGAACGGCAAACAAGGACAGGTTGGCTTCGTCACGCACATAGGGATAGCCGCATATCCAGGCCACGTCAATTTGATCTGAAGCAAGCAGCTCCAGGATCGACTGGTATGACTCTCGTGCCACAAAGCTGACTTCGCAGCCAACCCGCTCGGAAAGGTAACGCCCGCAGCGGGACAGGAAAGCCACTTGGTCAGCCAGGATGACGGCTGTCAGTCCAATCCTCAGCCGCTCGCTGCTTCCCGCGCAAACAGGGAACCCGAGGGCACCACAACCCGCGCCCGCCATGAGCTGCATGCAGTTCCTTCGATCCATAGTCTTGTCTCCTGTGGTTACTTTTTAGTAACGCAATTTTTCAAAGAATGTTACCAAAACTTCCCATTAATGTTGGTTGTTTTCCGTAAGCTGTTGATTTGATTCAATTTTTTCCATGGCACACCAATTGCAATTGACCTGCGTCAGTTTCATCAACAGGAGACAACATGGAAGATCTGAAAATTGGCCGCCGCTTCTTTCTGAAGTCAGGTGGTGCCGCCGCAGCGGTTGCCGGGGGCACAGTCATCCCGATTCACAACGCCAATGCCGCAGCCCCTGCTGCTCAGGCCACCACGGCCCTGCCCTATCCGAAGAAGGCAGTCGGCAAAGCGGGCGGCATGCCGATCAACCAGGTGGTGAGCTTTACCTACCCGGACGCCAGCTCCGCCTGCTATGCGATTCGCATGGGCTCGGCCGTGCCTGGTGGCGTTGGCCCCAACGGAGACATCGTCGCCTATAGCTCCTATTGCACGCACATGGGCTGCCCTGTCGCCTATGACGGTAGCACCCGGACCTTCAAGTGCGGCTGCCACTTTTCGATCTTCGACCCGGAAAACCTGGGCCAGATGGTGACCGGCCAAGCCACCGAAGACCTGCCGCGAATCAAGCTGGAATACGACGCCAAGACCGATTCGGTTCATGCCGTCGGTGTCGATGGCCTGATCTACGGCCGCCAGTCCAACATTCTGTGAGGAGCGTGAACCATGTCGACCAATATCAATGACCGCATCGCGCTTCCTCCGAAGGACGCGCAAAAGAGCAACATGACCTGCCATTTCTGCATCGTCGGATGTGGCTACAACGTCTACAAGTGGGATGCCAACAGGGAAGGCGGCCGCCCGGCAAGCCAGAACGCCCTGGGTGTGGACTTCACCAAGCAGGTGCCGCCCATGGGCATCACCATGACCAAGGCGATGACCAACACGATCACCGACAAATCCGGCAAGCGCTGGAACATCATGATCGTTCCCGACAAGGAATGCGTGGTCAACAGCGGCCTGTCGTCCACCCGCGGCGGCAAGATGGCCAGCTACATGTATGCCCACGACGGCATCGGCAAGGAACGTCTCAAGAATCCGCGCGTTTTCCGCGGCGACCAATGGCTGGACACCGGTTGGGACAACGCCATGGCACTCTATGCCGGCCTGACCAAGAAGATCCTGGACAACGATGGTCCGTCGGGCTTGTTCTACGACTGCTTCGACCACGGTGGTGCCGGTGGCGGTTTCGAGAACACCTGGGGTACCGGCAAGCTGATGTTCAGTGCGCTGCAGACGCCAATGGTCCGCATCCATAACCGTCCGGCCTACAACTCAGAGTGCCACGCCACGCGCGAGATGGGGGTCGGTGAGCTGAACAACAGCTATGAAGATGCTCAGGTCGCCGACACGATTTTCTGCACCGGCGCCAATCCCTACGAGACCCAGTCCAACTACTTCCTGAACCATTGGGTACCGAACCTGTCGGGCTCGACGGTGGACAAGAAGAAGAAATGGTTCCCGGGCGAGTCGGCTGCCGCCGCCAAGGTCATCATCGTCGACCCGCGCCGCACCGCCACCGTTGCCATCTGCGAACAGGTCGCCGGCAAAGAAAATGTGCTGCATTTGGATATCGAACCCGGCTCCGATACGGCACTGTTCAACACCTTGTTCACGTATGTGGTGGACAAAGGCTGGCACGACAAGGAGTTCATCGCCAAGCACACGCGCGGTTTTGAAGACGCCGTCAAGACCAACCGCATGAGTCTGGAAGAAGGCGCCAAGGCGACGGGCATCCCGGTTGCCAAGCTCATCCAGGCGGCTGAGTGGGCCTACAAGCCGAAGGCGTCCGGCCACCGCCCGCGCACCTTCCACCCCTATGAGAAGGGCATCATCTGGGGCAATGACAACTACGTGATCCAGAGCGCGCTGGTCAGCCTGGTGCTGGCAACGCAGAACGTCGGTCGTCGCGGTACAGGCGTCTGCCGCCTGGGTGGTCACCAAGAAGGCTACACCCGTCCGCCCTATCCCGGTGACAAGAAGATCTACATCGATCAGGAAGTCATCAATGGCAAGGGTTTGATGTACACCCTGTGGGGCACCAATCCCTTCCAGACCACGCTCAACGCAGAGCAGCACCGGCTGGTCTTGAGTCGGCGCGCCAAGATCGTCAACGAGGCGATTGCGAAAGCACGCGGTGCAAGCGTCGAGCAGTTGATCGACGTGATCTATGACGCCTGCAAGAACAAGGGCGGCATGTTCATCGCGGCCATGAACCTCTACCCCACGGTGATTTCCGAAGAGGCACATCTGCTCCTGCCTGCGACGCATCCTGGCGAGATGAACCTGACCTCCATGAACGGCGAACGCCGCTTGCGTCTGTCGGAAAAATTCATGGATGCCCCGGGTTCTGCGAAACCGGACTGCCTGATTGCAGCGGAAATCGCTAATACGCTCAAGGCCATGTACCTGCGTGACGGCAAGCCCGAGATGGCCAAACGTTTCGAAGGCTTCGAATGGAAGACCGAGGAGGATGCCTTCAACGACGGTTTCCGCCGCGCGGGCCGTCCAGGGGTCGGTCCCATCGACAGCCAGGGCGGCGATACCGGCTACCTGGCCACCTACGCCCTCCTGCGCAAGGCGGGCAACAACGGTGTCCAGCTGCCGATCAAGCGTGTCGAGGGCGACAAGCTCATCGGCACTGCAATGCACTACGACGATGGCAAGTTTGACACCAAGGACGGACGTGCCGAGTTCAAACCGGCCCCCTGGAACGGTCTGCCCAAGCCTGTCGCCGAACAGAAGGCCAAGCACAAATACTGGATCAACAGCGGCCGCGCCAACGAAGTCTGGCAGACGGCTTACCACGACCAGTACAACAGCTTTGTGCGCGACCGCATCCCGATGGCCTTCATCGAGATGAACACGGAAGATGCGCGCCAACTGGGCGTCAATGCCGGCGATGTGATCGAGGTCTTCAATGACTATGGCAGCACCTACGCCATGGCCTACCCGCTGAAGTCAATCAAGGCAGGCCAAACCTTCATGCTGTTCGGCTACATCAAGGGTGTGCACGGCGACGTGGTGACCAACTGGGTGGACCGCAACGTGGTGCCCTACTACAAGGGCACCTGGGGCAGCATCCGCCGCGTTGGCAGCGTCGATGACTACAAGCAGACGATCTCCTTCAAGGATCGTCGTTACGCGTAAGTATCGGGGCGGCCTACAGGCCGCCCCTTTTCAAGGATAGAAATGAAGCAACATCTCTTTGCGATCCCGCTTATGGCACTTGCCATGGCACCCATTCCGAGCTTGGCCAACCTCGCCCTGGCCCAGAAGCACGCCTGCACAGCCTGTCATGCCGTGGACACGAAACTGGTTGGCCCGGCCTACGCCGATGTGGCAAAGAAATATAAGGGACAGAAAAATGCCGAGGCCACACTGATCGCCAACATCAAGAAAGGCGGTAGCGGTAAATGGGGCGCCGTACCAATGCCAGCACAGACCACCCTGAGTGACGCCGATGCCAAGACTTTGGCGAAGTGGATCCTGTCGATAGCCAAGTAAGAACAAGGATTGACGTGCGCCAGTCGACACGTCAACAACGAGGAGACACTATGGGAAGCACGCAGACGGAGCATTCTCACGGCATTCAGAGCCCTGGATTACGAGACCTCGGCGGACTGTCATCAGCGGAATCAGGCTTTGCCGAAGCACTGATCACATCCCGTCAGAACATTTCGCCCAAAAGACTGGTTGAGCCCGGCCCTAACCCAGAGGAGCAGGTGCGACTCTATCGCGCCGCTGCCGCCGCACCCGACCATGGCCTGCTGGTGCCTTGGCGCTTTGTGATTGTTCCCCCAGAGCGGCGCAGTGCACTGGCAAACACTTTTGCGCTCGCGTTAATCGACCGGGACCCGGGGGCCAGCCTGGAGCAGATTGAAGCCGCACGCGAAAAGGCCTACCGGGCGCCGCTGCTCATGCTCGTCGTTGCGAAGCTGGGAGACTGCGAACCAGCAATCCCCGCCCTGGAACGCATGGTTTCCGTTGGATGCGCCGTGCAGAACATGCTGCTAAGCGCACACAGCATGGCGTATGGCAGCAGCCTGACCAGCGGGCAAGCCATGCGCTCGCCAAGAATGCGCAAGCTTTTCGAGCTAAAAGAGGGAGAAGAGGCTGTCTGCTTCATCAACGTTGGCACCGTGTCGAAAAGAAAGGTCGGACGGGTTCATCCCGAGCCTTCGTCCTTTGTCAGCCAACTCTGATCGACCTCGTCCATGAGAGTCATACCGATTGTCCGAGACGAGCTGGCAGTTCCTTACATGGCGGTTCTGGATGACGTGCCTGTACGGACTGGCCCCCTTTTAGATCGCCTCGGTCGCCCACTGCGCGACCTGCGCATCAGCGTCACAGACCGCTGTAATTTCCGCTGTGCTTATTGCATGCCGAAGGCAGTCTTCGACCGGGACCACCGCTTTCTGCCTCAATCAGACCTCCTCAGCTTCGAGGAAATATTCCGTCTGGCCAGTCAGTTCGTGACCTTGGGCGTCAGAAAGATACGCCTCACGGGCGGCGAGCCCTTGTTGCGAAAGAATCTGGAGCGATTGATTGAAGGGTTGGCGACCCTCAGAACCCCGGAGGGTGATGAGCTTGATCTGACCCTTACGACCAACGGGTCGTTGTTGTCTCGTAAAGCGCAGTCCCTGAAGGACGCAGGTCTCAAACGCATCACGGTCAGCCTGGATGCGCTGGACGATGCGGTATTCCGGCAGATGAACGATGTCGACTACCCGGTCAGCAAGGTCCTGGAGGGGATTGAGACTGCCCAGGCCGTTGGCTTTTCCCATATCAAGGTCAATATGGTCGTCAAGAAGGGCACGAACGACCATGAGATTCTGCCCATGGCTCGTCACTTCATGGGATCCGGAATCAGCTTGCGCTTTATCGAGTACATGGATGTCGGCTCGACAAACCAGTGGCGGATGGATGAGGTTCTGCCTGGGTCTCAGGTCGTGAACCACATCAACGCGCAGCATCCTCTTGTTCAGCTTGCGCCCACGATTCCGGGAGAAACATCCGATCGGTGGGGATATGCCGGCCCTGACGGTCGCCATGATTCGGCGCTAGGGGAAATCGGCGTCATCTGCAGTGTCACCCAAGCCTTCTGCGGAGAATGCAACAGGGCTCGGCTTTCAACCGATGGGCGATTATTCCAATGCCTCTTCGGTTCCGCGGCGCTCGACCTTCGCAGCCTGATGCGTTCCGGAGAACCCATCTCCGATGAACAGATTTCCAGCACGATCAGAGCGGTCTGGCGTAACCGCACAGACCGCTACTCCGAAATTCGGGGAGCGATTCCCGAGTACCTCGCCACCCCCATTGCCCGGAACAGGCCTGAAATGAGCTACATCGGCGGCTAATGAGCAATCCAGATGTTCGCTCACTAGCTCCCAAGGGGGGCGTTCAGCCGTGGCGCCTAACAGACGCAATTCTTTGTCCCGAGCGACTAGCTAGTCATTTCTCCTGTGATCTAAAAGTGCTTTCTTGTGCTGAGCGCGACAAGCGGCATGCTTCACTCTGCCGATGAATTTTTCGTAGCTGTACATCGGTGAGCTGCGGCTTTCGGAAATTTGCGAGACGAGCATGGGGAGCTTTTTCAGCCGGCGCAGCACGGATGGGCACGAGCGCTGCTGACTGGAAACACGGGCAAAGGAGCAAAACGCGCCTGGTGCCGGCCACCAGCGAATTGATGGCCGATCTCGTGCGCCAACACAAGATGTTTGGACTGAGTCCCCTATCGCTTATAACAATCAAAAAAATGACATTTATCTTGAAAAGTTAAGATAATCGTCATATATTTGATTGAAATGTTCAAATCAATCACCACTGAAGAGCTTGAAGGTGAACTAGGCGCCCAGTTGCGTGCCGCAAGGCTGCGGCGCAACTTGAGCCAAGCAGACCTAGCCGCAAATGCCGGCATTGCACTGGGATCCCTGAGAAACCTCGAGGCTGGCAAGGGCGCGACCGTTACTACCCTGGTTCGGGTGATCAGATCCCTGCGCATCGAAGATTGGCTTGTCGGCTTACAGCCAGAAGTCACTATCAGCCCGATGCAGATGCTCAAGGCCAAGAAGCCACGTCAGCGGGCCAGACGCAGCAAGAAGGTGGAGCAGCCGTCGCCATAAGTCACGTATCCCAAAGTGCTCAATGCGGCACAGTTATGGTTCAAGCGACATGGCTGCACGTGGCCTTCGTGATCGACGTGTACTTCCGGTACATCGTGGGCTGGGTCAGGCAACTATTGGTCAGGAGCAGCCGGCCAAGAATTTCCCCTTTAGCAGTCAGCCACCCCCATGGGGGATACACGCACAAATTAGCCGAGTTCTACTCGACCACTTGTAGCATCCAAGCGTTTATTTCCGTGAGTCTAGCGCGAAATTCAAGCGCCTTTGTTGGATTAGATGCTTCTAATGCTGTGCAAAGTTCTGCAGCAATCGGCTCGGCTCTGGCGAAAATTCGCTCTACCGCTGTGCGCGATTTGGCATGGCTGAAAGCGCCTGGGCCGCCAATGAAATGCGGATCGTAGAACTCGCACTGATGCATCGCGCTGATGACGTCTGTACTCAAGTCAGATCTCGCACCACCATTGGCAGATTCACCGTATGTAGGAACATTGAGCGCCTGCCCCGCCTCAAAAAATAATTGACAGAATTTTGACTCCGCTTGATCTTGATTTTTGATCTTCGTCATGCTGCCATCCTAATCGCGTCTAGATTGATTTTGCATCGAATCGGCAACAAGCATGGCAAATGCTCAGCGCTGCTGATGTCCAGGACTCCCACCACTAAGGTCACGATCTCTATTAACTGTTTTCGCTTCTTGATCATCACTCGGTTTCCCGCTTAAATCGGCGAGGCGAGTCAGAGGCGGAGCCTGACTGCTCGACTGAAATCTCTGCAGTTTCTTGCCCCACTGTGTATTCTGGTTGGCGTGGTCCTACTATGGGCGTAATTGAAAAATGCTGTTGTGGCCGATCGATGAAATTGAATTTCAATGATTCAATTTGTAGTTCGTCAGCGGTGAGTCCAATGAAGGACGCGGAATATTTCTCACCAGAGATGGTTTCAAAAACATTCATAGGGATGTATTCGGAGTGGGGTTCACGGCCGAGCCAAACTGACCTAATTTGGTCCATCTTCCAAGTATCAGTGCCGTTCACATGCCCCGGGGTGAGGATATGTACTGATTTCAGGCGAATACCGCGCTCAGGTCCTGCGTCTATCAGTTGCTCAACACTCCGAAAATCAGTGAACAGCATGGTGCGCTCGCACGAAAATTCATCGTCACCTTCGGCCGTCTCAGCCTGTTCGAAGTAGGCCAGGAACCAACTCTGCTGCAACCCCAGTTCGGCGGCGATCCAACCGGTATTGCCAGGTTCGCAAAAGAAGGCCGACACGGGGGATCGAAATGAGTCGCTGGTGATAAACATAAGAACCAAAAATGAACACTATAGATTGTAGTCCTATAGAGGTCGTTGCCAATTAATCGGAGGGCATGTCCTACGCCACCAAGTCACAAAACAATTTTGCTAAAGCGCTCAGATTGGTTCGTAAATCCAAGGGGTTGAGCCAAGAAGCTTTCAGTCTTTCGTCCAGCCGCACCTACGTCAGTACATTGGAGAGAAATCTGAAATCTCCCACACTGAGCAAAGTCGATGATTTGGCGGAAGTACTGGGCGTGCATCCCTTAACCCTGCTGGCCATGTCCTATCTGCGTACGACTGACTCCACCGCAGCGGAGCGATTGTTAGATATGGTCGCTAGCGAAATGGCCGAACTCAAATAGTTCAAATCGAGCCAGGTACTGGCCCAATCAGGGCTGCATGATCGCAAAATGCCCTTGATAAACTTGGCTGAAGCACTTGCTCTTCCGAGCTGCCATGGACTTCAAAGGCCCTGCGACCCTGTTCACTACCGTTCAAACACTGTTTTTGGATTTTGATGGGGTCTTACATCCTGAGTTCTGCCATGAATCCAAGCACTTCATGCACAGAGACTCCTTCGAAGCAGTTATACATGTACTGCCAAAAGTTGACCTAGTGATCTCGAGTATCCGGAGGCTGACCCGACACAACGTCCAAACCGCGCCCAAGGCTCAACACTCAGTTGCGTTGCGCCAGACGGATAAAGTCTTCGTTCCTGGCGCGAGTAGCTCGGGAACGCCAGGTGGAAGGTGTCGAGCCAGCTGACTTTTTGCCAGCTTCATTTTCGTGCCACAGAGAGTCAAGAAAGTTGTGGGTCCACAGACCATCGTCGCCGATAGGGTCATAGTCGCGAAAAAGCAGAACATCATTGCGACGCCGTTGAATCAATCGCGAAATGGTCGCCTCGCATGCCCGCGTGCGCACACGGGCGTAGGCCTCATCGTTACTCTTCTCGATGCGCCAGCTTGGGGCAAACTCCAGCGCATGCGGGTACGACAGCCAGCTCACCTCCTGCAGGTAGCTGTCGGTCTGGTGTGCCACCAACAGCTTGGCGAACATACCCCACATCTCTTGTTCGAGCAGATGCGCATCAAGCTGCGGATACTCCGGGCAGCCGTCGCCGTGCCGAACCGGTGGCCGCGCCCAGAACTCCGGAAAACTGCGCCGCAGCGGTTGCGTGTCCTTGTTCTCCACGATCATCCTCAGCCGAGGCAGCAGGTCGTAGGCCGCAGCAATCTTGTACAGCGCCACGCTAATGACGCTAGTATGAGCGTTGAGCCGCAGCCCGCGCGGGTATCGGCCCAAGCGACCGAGCAGGCGGATGGTCGCCAATTCGTGCCCTTTGCACTTGGCTAGCGCGGACAACAGGAAGCGGTCAGTTGCAATGTGGAGTTCCCGCGCCGCATTTGTCTGCTCCCGACCGTGCGGTTCCAAAATGGGCACCTTTGTCTCGACAAAGGTCCTCCACTGCGTATCCCCAGGCAAGGGCCAGATGCTGACGCGCTGAAAGTGCCGGGAAGCCACCGGGTTCATGGGCGACCGCAGCCCGTAGTCCAGGTTTCGTAACCGATGCGCCTGGTGGGCCACGTCCACCCCGCGTACAAGCACGGGGCGGCGAGCCCCAAGCATCTGGTCGATGAGGTTTGCCAGCTTTGCACCATCCTGCTTGAGGGTGAAGCGCACAAGCGGCGCATTGCACCGCGGGCACTCGAACTGGTGCTCCATTACCGAGCCAAAGGTGGGCTCCATCGGGCTGCCACATTCGTAGCATGTATCCTGCAGACGCGCGCCGTGCAGGGGGCATTCAGCCAGCCCGATGTGCTGGAACATTATGCTGTGGTAGCCCATCTGCATACATTCCTTACAGTACCGCATGCTCCTATACAGCAAGGGCGCCTTCAGGCCGATCACCCCGCTGATGTCATGCCCGCACATCTGACGGATGTGGCGAACCGTCGTATTCATCAGCTCCGCAAAGAGCGGCACGTCCTCTTCCGGACTCCTCATGGGCTCGAACACTGAGCGCTTCAGCAGCACGCTCGGCAGTACCTCTTTCGGCTCAATGTCATGAAGCAGGCAGTGTGTCGTCCAGGCCGCATAAAGCGACTCATGCTGTAGGCCACGTACCTGCCCTTTCAGGCCTTGCGTCGGCGAGTTGGTTACAGACGTACTCATGCCAGGGTCGCCTCCACGGCGACGACCTCGCCGTCATCGTCTTTGTCGTCATCGGTGTCGACAACGTCATCCACGTAGTACACCAGAACCTTGAAGAATTCGGTCTCCTTGAGCGCCCGGAAAACCATCGCCGAGTTAATCTGGCCAAGATCCAATTTCTTGTCCATGACGCGGTACAACAAACCCAGCAGCGAGGCGCGCAGGTACTGCATGGGCAAGCGCAAGCCTGAGGGAATATTGTGCTTCTTCATCACCAGCTCCATTGCCTCGCGGTACTGGGGCGCCAGAGCGGAGAGGCCCCAGCCGGACGCGTAGGCAGCGGGAAAGGCCAGCGCTAAGGGGGACGGTGCGTTGTCCTCGGGGGGCGTGTCAAACGCGATCAGCACATTCTCAATGTGGTCGATGCGCACGCCGCGATAGATATGCTCCCGCGCAAAGAAGCGGCCGGTCACCTGCATGCCACCCGCCTCCGCCCAGGCTGTGGGCGTGTTTTCCAACTCGGGTTGGCCGATCAAAAGGAAGAACGGGTAGATGCCTAGGCCTTCCAGCGCATTGAAGCAGTAGATCAGGTAGCCAAACTGGGCTTTGCTCAGGTTCTGGGCCTCGTCGACGATGACCACCAGGCGCTTGGAGCCCGCCTCACGCGCCAAGTCAACCAGGTGGGTGTGACAGCGCCGGCGCAACACCGCCAAGTCGCGGCTCTGCACACGGACTGAGCCGGACTGCTGGATCATCTCCTGGACAAATTCGCGCTCCGTCTGCTTGGCGTGCTGCTGTTCTGGGATAATCCAGTGCAAAACGGCGACTTCGTAGCCCAGTAGCGTCGGCAGTGCCCCGGCTAGGTATTTTGCGGCGCGGGTTTTGCCGTTGCGCTGTTGACCGTACACGGTGGCCCCAGGCAGGTCCAGACGAATCCAGCGTGCAACGACAGAACATAGGCGGTCGATTTCAGGGGTCCAAACAGTTAGATTAGGCAACAGGCCAACCGGCTCGGCCATCGTGCTTGGCAGGGTTTCATTGGAGATCATGAGAGTCCTTTCATTGATCGAGTGCAGTGGTTGACGTTTAGCGAGTGCGCATGGAGCGCATGGGCAGCTTCCAACGGGTGTGCACCTTGTCCTTGCCAGCCGGCGCACTTGGGGGGGCCATTGCCGGCTTCTCGGAGGTGACAATGGCTACTGGCACTATCGCGATGGTTTCCGCCATCTTGGCCACCTGCTTCCAGTCACGGGCGGATTGCGTCATGGCGGGCGCCATCACGAAATCGTTGCGCTGCAGGTACTCCACAATGGAAGTCAGTTGCAACGCCTTCGTCGAGTCACGTGGCGCCTTGTTGCGCAAATGCGTAAACAGGCTCTCCAACGGGCGATCGTCGGCGCGGGGGCCCAGTTCGCCATCACGCTTGAGCTTGCCGAAAATTCGGCGAAAGCGCAGGTCATGCGGAAAGCCGCCCCAGCCACCGAGCGCCTGGACAGGTCCGAACTCCGCGCCTGCCTCGGTGAAGAGCATGACCGTGCGAATATTGCGCGGGTCCGCACGAACGTACATGGTTTGACCTTTTAGGTCAAAGCGCTTGCTCAGACTTGCGCTGGAGTAGCGGGCATACAAAAAGTTAATAAAAGGCGCCCGTCCGGACTCCTTGTCAACACGCACGGTGACCTTGTGCGGTCGGCAGAAAAAGTACGCTTTTCGTTTGTCGGCAGGCAGGTAGGTCGGCTTGATAACGCCGGTTTCCAGCAGCCGTTTCAAGCGGACCAATGGTGGCACACCGAGTGCCCCCGAATTTACCAGCGCGTTTTCGTTGCGGACATAGACGTCCAGCACATGCTCCAACTCGTTTGCTCGGATCATGTTTTCCGGTTCGACGGCATGAGTCTTGCGCATCGGATCCTTGGGCCCGGTGCCCGTGGTGCCTGGAAGCTGGTGAAGCACACGACGAGCTTGCGCGGCAAACTTGCTCTCGATGGCGGCGCGCTCATGGGGCGTCTTCGGCGCACCGAGGACAACCCGCGCACCGAACAGATGGGCCACGATGTGCTGGACATCGTCCGCCAAATGAGCCAGCGCGTTGTCGAGCTCGACAACGGTAGGCACTGCGAACTTCATCTCGAGGATCGCGTTCGCCGGGTACGCTGCACCAGGCTCGGCTGTCAGACCAGGAACAACCTCCTGGACAGCTGGCGGGCCGTTCAGGGCATCCCACAAGAGAATGGCCACATCCTGCGCGGAAGCTTGCGCAGCGTAGACCTGGGTGCAGGCCAGGTTCGCCGAGGTCCTCTTGTGGATGACCCGTAACTGCTGAAAGCGGCGTAGCACAAGGCTCTGCCAGTCACCGGCCGGCGTGGGAATTTCGTAACGCGCATTCACATCGATGGTGTTGGCATCCAAGATCCAAATGCCAGTACCGCCGACATCCCGCGCCGAAGAACCATTACCTTCGCCGTAGCCGATCAAGTCGCCAGCATCCTTGCCGTGCTCCAGAGTGATGAAGCGGCGCGCGTAGCTCGGCATGTAGTCGGTGTCGACCCACTTGCGCAAGGCACGACGGCCACCCTCCTTTGTGTTGAAAGGGTAGCCATCGGTAGGCACCTGCTCCTCTTTGCAAATTTCCAGGAACTTGCGACGGAGCTGACGAAACAGTATCTTGTTCGGCCGCAAGCCCTCAATGCCGTAGCCATTGAGATAAGTGACCAACTTGCTGGGAACGCCCGGGTAGTCGCGAAGGATCAACCGGAACGCCCCATAGAAGCCGCCACGACCGCCTGCGGTCGGAGTCTTCAAGTTGGTCACCTTGGGTGGCGCAATGTGCACGCCGCGCGCGAAAGCCCGGCAGCCAAGAATTTTCCCGGTGCTGTCGCGCATGAAGCAGCGCTTGAAAATACGGTGAAAGCGCCGCTCACCGACCCCTGCCGTAGCGGTTACTTCTGTCATTGGGCTGCCACGTAGATACAGGGCCGTGCCATCGCGCAGGTTACGGTAGCGACTCTTGTCTTTGCCTGTCAGAAGCGAGTCGTCAAAGCTTGGCCATAGCGACATGTCCTTGCTCCATTCGGGCAGATTCGAGCGCCGCAGACGCTCCTGCAGTGCAGGTTCATCGGGTTCGTTTTTCGGGTGGGTCATTGCACTCTCCAGCAGTATGAAAATACGAGCGGGTGGCGCTGGCGAGGCGGAGGACCCCGTGCGCGAAATCAGGAAATAAGGCTCAACCGAGTTCTGCTGAACTTGTGGTTGAAGCCAAGGCTGCGCCTGCGCGCTGGCCCTGGTAGAGCAGCGAAAATTACCGGTCATACGTCCGTCTGGACGGCAACCAGGCGTTTGCGTGCTATGCGCTTTGCACTATCGTCTCGGCGCCGTAGCTGGCGTCCGCGATGTTCATGCGAAGCTCGCCCGAGCGGTAGAGGCAAATGAGCGCGCTGTCCAGATGCCCTTGTGTTACGTGGGGGTTCCTGCTGGCTTTGAGTTCTTTGAGGATATCGGCGACAGTCATCGCACCAGCCGCCGGCACCACCTTGAGCACTTCGTCTTGGAAATTGAGATCAATCACCATGTTGACCAGGCCGTGCTGACACCAGCGGTCCAGGTTCTGCAGCAGAATCGGGTTGCTGCGGATTTCCTCCTTGGTCCGCAATGCTGGCACGATCCCGAAGGCAACGGCTACTTGTTCGAGTCGGTACCACTCTGATGGTGCCGCGCAGCGAGACGCGGGAATCACTAGGTCGACAACACGGATGCCATCTTTGAAGGTGGTGAGCAAGTCTGCGCTGACGGTGCGGCTCTTGCCACCCTCGATGAACTTGAGGCCTTCGCACTTGGTGTCGCACTCGGTGACCATAGGCGTGAAATTCCGCAGGAGCCAGTTATCCAGATGGAGTGGGCTCTTGAACTCGACCCCGGACGCACGGAACGGGTCAACCGTGCGGAGCAGTTTAAGGTGTTTTCCGGTGTAGCGATGGTTCAAACCACCAAACCGGGTGTCGCGCAAAGCCCACAAACCGGGATTGTTGGGGCAAGTGTTGCCCCGCGTTGCTACGCGTTGCAGCGAATGATTGTCCATAATCTTGATTCCTCATTGGTTCGTCAAAGGTGACTCTGGCTGCCGCGTCGACGGCGTGACAGGGCTGTTTCGTCGCTTGGCGGCTTGACATCTGCAGAAGAACATGGACAATCAAAGTGTTAGTTCGCTGTTCTGGTTGTTCTTAAACAGACGGCCCAAAGGCCCCGTGTTTGCGCACGTGGGCCTTTGTGTTTTGGCGCCGCCAAAATCTGCGCTAGGGTTTCATAGGTGGTGCTCCTTTCTGTTCGGGTTGAGACGCGCCTTGCGGCTGTTTAGCCAGCCACACAGCGATGTCTTTGGTGAGGGCGAATTTCCCGCGCCTGTGGGCGAGGTTGAAAACAGTCACGAAAACTTGCTGCCTGCTCAACGCCGACCGGAAACCGACCGCGGACCGGTATCCCAGGGCGCGATGAAGGTCCTTTCCGCCCATCATCGGGCCGTACCGGTTGAGAAGCTCGGCCTCAAGTTGAGCGGCAAGTTGCTGCTCGTTTTCATGTGTGGCGTCGCTCTTCGCCAAGCGTTTTGAGGTCATCGGCGGATGGTAAAAAAGTCCAAATCCGCGCGATATGGGGTAACGCTCGAACAAGCGTTACCCACTTCTCAACCTGCATCTTTTGTGGTAGCAAGAAGTTTTGACCACACTTTAAAGACGGTTGACGAACTGGTTGCGGCCTGTGAGGCACCAGTTCAACCTAAGTCAGAACCCCACGAGCAAGTTCAACGAATGCAACTCATCAGCACGATGCAGCGCCTTTGCGAGCTGGCTCGACGCAAGGGGGTGAGTCCCGAGCGTCTGGCGGACAAAGACTGCGATGTCTGGCATGGCAGATTCAAGGACTGCGGGCACGTGCAGAAGAAGCTTAAGGGCCGGAATCCGCCAAATCCAGCGACTTTGATTGTCTTCAATCAACAGCTTGCCAAGCTTTGTCCAGTTGGAGATCCGATGACATCGAGGTCATATGAAGCAGGTGATGAGTACGAAAATCGGATCGACATCGACTACAACCAGGCCCTCTGGCGAGCCTTGTTGATGGAGCCGATTTCTGGTGTGGCCATACGCTTGTATTGCGCACACGAAAAGGGCGGCGAGGATTCGCTCCTGATCGAACGAAAGAATTTGATCGCTGGATTGCCTGAGGCTTTTTCCGAGTGTGTCACGCCGGGGTTCGCGAGTTGGGAGTACCTAGCCAGTTGTATCGTGCTTATGAGAGAGTTTGCCGAGCAGGGTAAGACGGATTTTGCAAAACTAGTCGCGAGAACAGTTTGCAATCTTTTGATCATGTTGGGCCCAGAGTTTCAAGCTCGCGGCATTGGAGCGGCAATGTTCAACTACTGCTGCGAACATATTCTGCCGATTGGTGGTATCAATGTTCAGCCAATCTGTTTGGCGCGCGCTTCGGCTTTGTTGAACACGCTGCCGTTGGCTGCCCATTGCAAATCTACAAAGGTCGAAGTTAGTTGGGGAGTGAGGCGATACCTGATGGCCTGTGTCTTGCTAAGGCTGAAAAAGCCAGCTTTGCGGAAGGTCTGTGACCCCCAAAATTACGTGGATAGCTACCCTGCTCCTGGGGCTTGGAAGCAAATTCTGAAAAAGAAAATAAAGATGAAACCAGGGAGATATCCCGTTGGGCGTTGCGTCCTGGATTTGGAGCGCTTGTTGCTTGAGCAACCGCGGGTGAAAACGTGGGCAGTACCCGTCTCTCATGTTGTTTCAGCTGTGCCTGTTGTAGTGACACCCCAGCAGGCTCGATCAATTTGGGATGGCCTGGGCTCACGCGATCTAATCAGTTAGGCTCGCACAAGCATGTAAAGTCAAAGCTGCGGAGAATTGCTGGTCACCGCCGTTCACTCTTGGAGAACTACTGGCTAGAATCCGTGCCAGTGGTTAACTGCTGGTCACTGGCTTGGCCGTGGCGCGGTGAGCGAATATGACCAGCACCCCGTCTGAAGGAGGCCCTAACTTGTTGATTTCATTGAAAAATCAATGGATGGGCGTCTGACCAATTTCTCTGCAGTCGCTCATTCGCCCCAGGATGGCCAGGCTTGGACTTCCCTTCGATGTCTGGACAGGCATGGTGACGCGCCCGGTTCAGGATAAACAGGCCCGATTTCCCCGCCTTATTGCGAAGTTTGAACTGCCCGCGTTTGGGTACAAACAAGTCGAATGAAGGAGCCTGCCATGCAAAACAAACTTCAGCTCGCCAAAGCTTACGCCCGTGCCCATATCGAAGACCCCGCCTGCATCTGCTACGGCGTGCGCGCCGCCATGGCGGACGGCTGCGAACTCTTCAATTTGACGAATGCGGAACTCGTTGAGCTTCACGAATTTGCCTGCGAAGTTGTCGAAGCCCGTGACGCCTGGTCATCTCGTGCCGTGTCCAAGAGTCCCTGGCAGATGGGGGCTGCTGACACCGGCGCATTTCTGGGGTTGGCCGCATCCTGATCAGGCCCGGAGATGGGCCTATCGTCCCAGCCAACCAGCAGGTCGATTTGGGACGTCAGGAAACGCTGAACGTCACCACCGGGACGGAGGCGTCGGCAAATGAGGCCCCCAGTGCAATCTCTCCCCGCCCGTGCAGCACGCATTCCTCGCGTCGGAGCTGAACATCGGTCCCGGCGCCTTCAAAGCGGACCCAGGTGCCGTAGCTGCTGACATCGACCAGGAGGATGCTACCGTTGCGCCATTCGAGGCGTGCATGCGTTCTGGAAACCCGCGGGTCATTGACGACAAACTCGGAATGGCGGATGCGGCCGATGTGGGCCGGCAGCTCAAACGACTTGAGGGTCTTCCTTTGCTCCAGGCGGAACAGTTCGATCTGGCCGCCCAGTGCATCCCCCATTGCAGCCAACTCCGCCGGGTCCACCTCGGCCTGGCGCGTCAGGAACTCGCTGCTGTCCTCGTCCTGCCACTCCACCCGGTAAACGGTGCATGGTTCGGCCCGGCCGCGCACGGTGATCGGCCCCAGCAGGCGAAAACGCACGCCATCGAGGCGGTCGGAATAGTCGAGTTCGGCACTGTTGACCCAGATTTCATGCGCGCCGCATAGATCGTTGAGGCGCGACGCCACGTTGACCGCATCACCGTAGCAGTCGCCATCAACGGTTTCCACCTCCCCGGTGGCAACGCCGACACGGATCGGCATGCGCACGGCCGGTGATTGCTGCGCCAAGCGTTTCTGGTGCGCGCGCTGCATGTCCACCACGGCATCGACGGCACTGGAGGCATTGGGAAATACGGCCAACACGCCGTCGCCCAGCGTTTTGACGACGCGCCCACCGTGGGCGGCGAAAACCTCGCTGATCCAGCGCGTGAGTTGGGTGACAGCCTGCGTGGCCTTGGCATTTCCCAGCAGTTCAAAGACTGCCGTGCTGCCTATCAAATCTGTGAATACGACGGTCGTCTGGACACCCATGCGCTGGACTTCTGTTTCCTGTTCAGATTGGGAGTTTAGGGCATAGACCAGAAACCGCCTCAGGACGGCTTGAACTGGAGCGCTTTGTACTCGAGGAATTCCTCGAAGCCGTATTTGCCGTTTTCCCGGCCGATGCCTGACTGCTTGTAGCCGCCAAAGGGTGCATTGGAATTGAACGGGCCGCCATTGATGTCGACCTGGCCGGTGCGAACACGCCGCGCCACCGCCACGGCATGGGCTTCGTCGCGGCTCCAGACGCCGCCACCCAGGCCATAGATGGTGTTGTTGGCGATGCGCACCGCCTCGTCCTCGTCGCGGTAGGTAATGACCACCAGCACCGGGCCGAAAATCTCCTCGCGCGCCAGCGTGTCGCCGGGCTGCACGCGCAGGATGGTAGGTTGCACGAAATAGCCCTTGTCGAAGGCCGGGCGCGCCGGGCCGCCGGCGATCACCTCGGCCCCCTCCTTGATGCCCTGCTCGATAAAACCCCGCACGCGGTCGCGCTGGGCGGCGCTCACCAGCGGCCCGAGCCGGCTGGCCTCGTCCAGGCTGGGGCCGATGCTGTACTTGGCGATGTTGGCCTGGGCCAGCGCCTTGACTTCCTCCAGCCGGTGTTCCGGCACCAGCATGCGGGTATGGGCCGAGCAGGTCTGGCCGCTGTTGAGCAGGCAGGCCGACAGCGTGCCCTTGACGGCGGCTTCGAAGTCGGCGTCGTCAAGAATGATGCTGGCCGATTTGCCGCCCAGTTCCAGCGCCACTTTCTTGACGCTCTGGCTGGCCAGTTCGGCCACCCGCTTGCCGGCGCGGGTGGATCCGGTGAAGCTCACCATGTCGACTTCCGGGTGGCTGGCCAGTACCTCGCCCACCACGGGTCCTGCGCCATTGACGAGGTTGAAGACGCCGGCCGGCAGCCCGGCTTCGTGGATGATTTCGGCCAGCAGCATGGCATTGACCGGGGCGATTTCGCTCGGTTTGAGCACCACGGTGCAGCCGGCGCCCAGTGCCGCAGCCACCTTGAGCGTGATCTGGTTGAGCGGGAAGTTCCAGGGCGTGATGCAGCCCACCACCCCGATCGGCTCGCGCACCACCAGCGAGTTGCCCACCTTCTCTTCCCATTCGAAAGCGCGCGTGACCTTGGCAAAGTTGGCCCAGTTCCACACCGGGGCGCCCACCTGCACATTGCGCGCCAGCTTGAGCGGCATGCCGACTTCACGGGCAATGGCCGTGGCCACGTCGTCCATGCGGGCCTTGAGACCGGCCGAGATCTTGTCCAGGTAGTCCGCCCGCGCCTGCGCCGGCAGGCCGGCCCAGCCCTCGAAGGCGGCCCGCGCTGCCATCACGGCGGCGGTCGCCTCCGCCGCCGTGCCGGCCGGCACGCTGGCCATCACCTCTTCGGTGCTCGAATCGTGGACAAGAAAGGTTTCCTTGGACTGGGCCGGGACCCATTGGCCGGCAATGTAGTGGGCGTTGAAGGCTTGCATGCAGAGACTGTTTCGTTGAGGACGGAAATTTCTGTTTCAGATACTACTTGATCTGTCCCTGTTAACTTGCTGATTTCTATGCCGATTCCAGTTCGCATCACGGGGTAAACCCTAGTGCGTGACGACGAGGTGCTGACGTAAGGTCTGCCTTTGGCTACGGGGCGTCAATTCAGAAAAGCATATGCATTGGATGGCCGTCAACATCATCAGCAGCATGCAAAGCTGGCTCGAGGGGCCTCAACTCGAGGAGGAGCGCTGCGCTGCACAGATCGAGCTCATACGGCAAACCATGCTGGAGAGCCTCGGCAGCCGCAGCCCTTCAGCGTCGTTCCCTCAGCTCGAGAGCCGCATTCTGCTGGCCGCTGACCTGCAAAGCCTGTGGTACCTGCGTAGTGACCTGATGGCCGCCCTCTCCTCACTGCAAGGCGAGTTCACGGCTCGCCATAGCCTCCAGGACATCACCAGCATGTTTGAGGGCTTGCTGCCCAAAAACATGTTTTCCCGCCCAACGCCACGCAGGCACTGAGTTTTCTCGCCCTGTTCCCCCTTGCTCAGTGCTGGTGGCCCCAGAGCAGCAGGACATCGCGCCCCTGGACGACCAGATCCGTCTTCGCCCCGACCGGCAGCAGCACCTTGGTCGGCACGTGTCCGAACGGCAGATTGGTCAGCACCGGGACCTTGAGCTGGCTGCGCAGCCAGTTCACCACGCTTTGCAGCTTGAAGCCCTTGTCGTGCGGCACCAGCTTGAATTCGGTGAACTGGCCCAGCACGATGGCCTTCTGCCGGGCCAGCACGCCGGCATGCAGGAGCTGGCTGAGCATGCGCTCGATGCGGTAGGGATGCTCGGCCACATCCTCCAGGAACAGGATCCCGCCCTGGATCTGCGGAAAGTACGGCGTGCCGACCAGCGCGCACAGCACCGCCAGGTTGCCGCCCCACAGTACGCCATCCTTGACGGCAAATGAGGCCTCATCGCCCATACGGCGGGCGTGAAATGCTTCATTGTTCATAGCGGTCGGCCGGGGCTCGCGCGGCTGGCGCCAGCCGGTGCCCTCCCCCTGGTCCTGGATCATGTCGTCGAAACAGGCTTCCATGATTTCATCCGGGCGCCCCTCGTCGCCATGGCCGTGACCGTCGGCACCGTCTGCCTGGTCGTTCATGCCGAAGCCTTCGCACAGCGACGGCCCGGCCCAGGTGGGACTGCCGGTGCGGGCCAGTACGGCCAGCTGGAAAGCGGTGAAATCACTCAGGCCGACGAACTTGGTACCGCGCTCGATGGCCTTGGCCACGGCTTTGTAGGGAAGGTGGCCGAGGATGCGCGTCAGCCCGTAACCGCCGCGCGAAATCATGGCCACATCGGCGCCACTGGCAGCGGCGCGCTGGATGGCGGCCAGGCGGGTGGCATCGTCGCCGGCAAAGCGCTGGAACGAGGACAGCGCTGCTTCATCGACCTCGACCTCATGGCCCAGAGCCTGCAGCCGTTTCACGCCGCGGCGAAAGGCGGCCTTGTCGCGCACGGCGCCGGAGGGGGAATAGATGTAGATGTGTTTCTGCATAAATCGATCAAGGTCGGGGTTCGATGGTCAGCGCGTGAAGTGGCGCACGGCCGCCTGTGCAACCGGTTCACCCTGCTCCTGCACAAAATGGCCGGCATGCTCCAGCAGCAGCGGCTCGGGGCAGTTGCGAATGGTGGCCTGCAGCGCGCGCATGACCGGCAGCCCCAGCACCGGGTCCTGCAGTCCTACGGCCATCAGGCTGCGGCCCTGCCACGCGTGGCGCCAGAACTCGCGGGCTTGGCGCGAAATCGCAGCACCGTCGGCGTCTTCGGTCTCCGGCACCATGGGCGGGAAGGCGCGCAAGGCAGCGCGGTGGCCGCGGTCGGGAAAGGGGGCGTTGTAGGCCTCGCATTCCGCTTCTGTCAGGTGCGGATTGCCACGCTGCAACAGACGGCCGACATCGAAGTCCGGCTTCTTTGCGCACATCTCGCGCCAGGCAAGAAAGCCGGGCGACAAGGGGGCGTCGCCGGTGACCAGCAGCGTGTTCATCACCAGCAGGCCGCGGTAGCGACCCGGGTCGGCCATGGGCAAGGTCAGGCCGAGCAGGCCGCCCCAGTCCTGCACCACCAGCACGATGTTCTCAAGGTCCAGCCGCTGCACGAATTCGAGCAGCACCTGGCGGTGCCAGCTGAAGCTGTGGGCAGACTCCTTCTTCGGCTTGTCGCTCTTGCCGAAGCCGATCAGGTCCGGAGCCACCACACGGTGCCCCGCAGCCAGAAAGACAGGGATCATCTTGCGGAAGGAATAGCTCCAGCTCGGGTTGCCGTGCAGGCACAGCCAGGTCAGGCTGGCATCGGCCGGGCCTTCGTCCAGGTAGTGCAGGCGCAAGCCGGCCAGCGCCGGCAGATCGTTGAGGTAGCAAGCCGGCCAGGGATAACCCGGCAGCTGGCTGAAGCGCGATTCAGGGGTGCGCAGGGCATCCTCGCGCAGCGGCTGACTGGCACCTCGTGCCTGGCCGCGCTTGTGCTGGAAGAACGCCTGCAGCAGGGCACTGCACTCCCCGGCCATCACCCCCCCCTCCACCCGGGTCTGGTGGTTGAGTTCCGTTTGCGCAAAGAGATTGACGACCGAGCCGGCCGCCCCGGTCTTGGGATCGGCGGCACCGTACACCACGCGCTGTAGCCGCGCATGCAGCATGGCGCCGGCGCACATGGCACAGGGCTCCAGGGTGACAAACAGTTCGCAGCCGTCGAGCCGGTAGTTGCCCAGCGCCGCCGCGGCCGCACGCAGGGCCATGATTTCGGCATGCGCGCTCGGGTCATGGCCGCCAATCGGCGCGTTGTGACCAACGCCGATGACCTGCCCGTGCCGCACCACCACGGCCCCAACCGGCACTTCGCCGGCCTGCCCTGCCAGATGCGCCTGTTGCAGCGCGAGCGCCATGAACTGCGGGTCCGTCATCCTGGAATCACCTCAATTGCTATCAAATCAATAGCTGATTGCGCTTTATCTGTAAGGTCAAAAGCCATTTTTCTTATGATTTTTCGCCAATGCCGAGGCGGTCCATCCATTCGCCCAGCGCGCGCTCATCCTGGTTTCCGGTCGCATAGGCCTGGCGCATTGCGGCGTGTGCCTCGGGACGGTGCTGGTTGAGCTTGAGCTTGCATTGCAGCTCCGTCACGCGCAGCTCGAAGGCCATGATGCCGGCCAGCATCTTGTGCGCATAGTCCTCGCCCAGGCTGCGCCATTGCGCGGCGTAGGCCGGCTCATGGTCGCCGATGAGCTTTTTCAGCAGCCGGTCCTTGGCATCGGCCTCCTCGATCAAGCGGGCCTCCACCTTGCAATGCACGGCCAGATAGTTCCAGGTCGGCACCCGCTTCAGGTCAGGATAAACGGCGGGTGACAGGTAGGCATGGGGGCCGAGAAAGGTCACCAGCGCCTGTGGCCGGGCCTGCAGGTAGCGCCAGTGGGGGTTGGGTTTGGCCACATGGCCGAGCAGCACCAGGTCATTGCCCTGCTCTTCCACATGCAGCGGCAGATGCGTCACATAGGGGCAGCTGGCATCATCGGTGCTGATCAGACTGGCCAGCGGATGGTCGCGCATCAGTGCCAGTGCGTGGCTGCGATCATCAGATTTGAATTGAGGCGGCAGGTACATGGTGGAGCGAGTGTAGCCCCACAATGAGTGTGCGCAGGCCCTAGTGCAGCGCCGGCTTCTCGCGCGCCAGCAGCCAGTCCTGGAGTTCCGTGGCAGGCAGGGCGTGGGCGTAAAGAAAGCCCTGCGCTTCATGGCAACCCATTGCCTGCAGGGTCTGCGCCTGCTGCTCGTCCTCGACCCCTTCGGCAATGACGGTCATGCCCAGGCTGCGACCCAGCTCCACCACCATGGCAGCGATGTGGCCACCCTGGATCTGGCGGCTGAGCTCCCGCACAAACACGCGGTCGATCTTGAGCCGGTCCACCGGCAGCTGACGCAGCTGGCTGAGCGATGAGTAGCCGGTACCGAAGTCGTCGATGGCAATCGACACCCCCAGCGCCTTGATGGCCGTCAGCGTCTCCAGGATGAAGTCGGCATCCTCCATGGCCACCGATTCGGTGATCTCCAGTTCGAGTCTGGCCGGCTCGATGCCCGTATCCTGCAGGGCCGAACGGAGCTTGTCGAGAAAGCCCGGGTGGCGGAACTGGATCAGCGACACGTTGACCGACATGCGCAGATCAGCCCAGCCCAGCGCCTGCAGCCGGCCGAGTTCCTGGCAGGCTGTGCGCAGCACCCAGTCCCCCAAGCCCACGATCAGCCCGGAGGTTTCGGCCAGCGGGATGAACTGATCCGGGGGGACGAAACTGCCCTCGCCGTCACGCCAGCGCAACAGGGCTTCCATGCCGACGACGCGACCGGTATCGAGACGTATCTGTGGCTGGTAGACGATGAGAAGCTGATCGTTGTCCGCTGCGGTACGCAGACCGCGCAGCAAACGTACCCGCTCGCGGATGTCGAAGCCCATTTCATTGGAGAACACGACGTGGCCGCCGCGACGCTTTCTCTTTGCCCGCTTGAGCGCGATGTTCGCGTCCTTCAGGGCGTCCAGCCCATCGCCCCTGACATCGCTCAGGCGCACCAGACCGAGAGTGGCGGAAACGACCATGCTGTCGTCCAGAACGGCGAAGGGGTCACGGAACAGGTCGAGGATGCCGGCCGGATCGAGAGCGTCCAGCTTGTCCATCAAACCGAAGGTGTCGCCGCCGATGCGCGCCAGGACGGCGTCACTCCCCAAGTTGCTTCGCAGCCGCTCGGCAACGGCTTGCAGCAAACGGTCTCCCTGCTGGTGTCCGAGTGCATCGTTGACTTCGGCAAAGTCATCGATGTCGAGGATGGCAATCATCTGGTCGCCGATCTTCTGATGGTGCAATTGCTCATCGATCAGCTTGATGAAGCGGTTGCGGTTGGGCAGGCGCGAGAGCGGGTCATAAAAAGCCAGTTCATCGAGTGCCCGGATCTGCCGGTAGGCACGCAGGGCCGAGGTGATCGTGGCGAAGAGCTTGGTACGGGTGAGCTCTGATTTGGTCTTGTAATCGTTGATGTCGTAATCGTGGATGGTCTCGATTTCCGGTGCTTGCCCCGGCTGCCCGGTCCGCAGAATGATGCGCACCTCAGGCAGGTGGAGTTCTTCGCGGATGGTCTTGACCAGATCGAGGCCGGCGTGTTCGCGTTCCATGACCACGTCGAGCAGCACCACTGCGATATCCTTTTCCTGTTTGAGGATTTCGATGGCTTGTGCAGCCGAGTAGGCATGAAGAAACTCCAGCGACCGATCCATGATGATCACGCCGGAAAGCGCGAAAGTCGTGGCCCGGTGTACATCAGGCTCATCGTCGACGATGAGTAGCCGCCAGGCGGGACGGGTGGGACTCAGATCGTCCTGGCGCTCATCTTCCGCAAACAGCAGTTCGTCTGCATCGCCAGTTGATTCGATGGCATTCAAGTAATGCATGGATTCATTTTGCATGACCGGAATGCCATCGGGCAAGGTCTATTCAGTCGACCGGAACCCATCAGGTGACTGTGCTGCCGGCATCCAACCGGCTTTCCCGCGTCATTCCGCCGTCATGCCGTTCGATGATTTCCTTGACATGGCTCATGCCAAGCCCCGTACCAAAAATCTTTCCCGGGTTATCGGCCGGCAAACCGATCACTGACGCGTGTCAGCTGCTCCGGTGCCATGCCGATGTACCGCCCGCCCCCTTGGGCACGGCGGCCTCGATCAGGTCCATGGAAACAGCACGGCCTTCGGGTGAATACCTGTAGACGTTAGACAACACATTGCCTGTCGCTGGCGTCCGTTTTGAGCGATCGGTCTAGAAAAAACGGCCTCGAAAGGCCGTTGGCAACTCACTCCCACTCAATGGTGGCCGGCGGCTTGCTACTGACGTCATAAGTGACGCGGTTGATGCCTCGCACCTCGTTGATGATGCGGCCCGATACCTTCTTGAGCAGCGCATAGGGCAGCTCGGCCCAGTCAGCGGTCATGAAGTCGCTGGTCTGCACGGCGCGCAAGGCCACCACGTAGTCGTAGGTGCGGCCATCGCCCATCACGCCCACGCTCTTGACCGGCAGGAAGACGGTGAAGGCCTGGCTGGTCAGGTCGTACCAGGTCTTGCCGGAGTTCGGCTCGATGGTGGAACGCAATTCCTCGATGAAGATGGCGTCTGCGCGACGCAACAAATCGGCGTAGTCCTTTTTGACTTCACCCAGAATACGCACCCCCAGGCCGGGGCCCGGGAACGGGTGACGGTACACCATGTCGTGCGGCAGGCCCAAGGCAACGCCGAGTTCGCGCACCTCGTCCTTGAACAGGTCACGCAGCGGCTCCAGCAGTTTCAGGCCCAACTGTTCCGGCAAGCCGCCCACGTTGTGGTGGCTCTTGATGGTGACAGCCTTCTTGCTCTTGGCACCGCCGGACTCGATGACGTCCGGGTAGATCGTGCCCTGCGCCAGGAAGGTCGCTCCTTTTTTGCTGGCGCCCGAGGCTGTCAGCTTGGCGGCTTCCGCCTTGAACACATCGACGAACAGGCCGCCGATGATCTTGCGCTTCTGCTCCGGATCGCTCACGCCCGCGAGCTTGCCCAGGAACAGTTCGCTGGCATCGACGCGGATCACCTTGGCGTGCAGCTTGCCGGCGAACATCTCCATCACCATGTCGCCTTCGTTGAGGCGCAGCAGGCCGTGGTCGACGAAGACGCAGGTCAGCTGGTCGCCAATGGCACGATGGATCAGGGCCGCGGCCACGGAGGAATCAACGCCGCCCGAGAGGCCGAGAATCACTTCTTCATTACCGACTTGGGCCCGGATTTTTTCGACTGCTTCCGCCACGTGGTCGCGCATGACCCAGTCCGGGGTGACGGCGCAGATGTCCAGTACGAAGCGCTCCAGAATCGCCCGGCCCTGCACCGTGTGCGTGACCTCGGGATGGAACTGGACGGCATAGAAACGGCGTTGCTCGTCGGCCATGCCGGCAATCGGACAGCTCGGGGTGGATGCCATGAGCTTGAAACCGGGCGGGAATTCGGTGACCTTGTCGCCATGGCTCATCCAGACCTTGAGCATGCCGTGGCCGTCGGCCGTGGTGAAGTCTGCGATGTCCTTGAGCAGCGCGGTGTGGCCGTGCGCCCGCACCTCGGCATAACCGAACTCGCGCTGATGGCCGCTTTCCACCTTGCCGCCAAGCTGTTGTGCCATGGTCTGCATGCCATAGCAGATGCCCAGCACCGGCACGCCGAGCTCGAACACCGCCTGCGGCGCCTTGTCGGTCGTTTCCTCGTAGACACTGGCGTGGCTGCCGGAGAGAATCACGCCCTTGAGCTGGCCGTCGGCCGCGAACTGACGAACCCACTCGTCGCTCACGTCGCAGGGATGAACCTCGCAGTACACATGGGCTTCACGCACACGGCGCGCGATCAGCTGGGTGACTTGAGAGCCGAAATCAAGAATGAGGATCTTTTGGTGTTGCATAAAAGCTTATTGCCAGACCGCGTGTCTTAACCCAGGAACACCGCGGAACCGGCTCTGCCGGGCCGCTGGTGTTGCCCCCTGCAAGGGGGTGGCGCAGCGACACGTAGTGCGCGCAGCCTGGGGGTGTGCCTTTAATCCGCCCGGTAGTTGGGCGCTTCCTTGGTGATCTGCACGTCGTGCACGTGGCTTTCGCGGATGCCGGCGGTGGTGATCTCGACGAACTCGGCCTTGTTGTTCATCTCTTCGATCGTCGCGCAACCGCAATAACCCATGGCCGCACGCACGCCGCCGGCCATCTGGAACACGATGGAGACCATCGAGCCCTTGTAGGGCACGCGGCCTTCAATGCCCTCGGGCACCAGCTTGTCTGCATTCGGGTTGCCGGTGCTCGACTCCTGGAAGTAACGGTCGGCACTGCCTTGCTGCATGGCGCCAATGCTGCCCATGCCGCGGTAGCTCTTGTAGCTGCGGCCCTGGTACAGGATGACCTCGCCGGGCGCTTCTTCGGTACCGGCAAACATGCCGCCCATCATGATGGTGCTGGCGCCGGCGGCCAGGGCCTTGGCGATGTCACCGCTGTAGCGGATGCCGCCGTCGGCAATCAGCGGCACGCCGCTGCCCTTGAGCGCCGTGGCCACATTGTCGATGGCCATGATCTGCGGCACGCCCACACCGGCCACGATGCGGGTGGTGCAGATGGAGCCGGGGCCGATGCCGACCTTCACGGCGTCGGCGCCCGCCTCGGCCAGCGCCAGCGCGGCGGCGCCGGTGGCGATGTTGCCGCCGATCACGTCCACCTGCGGGTAGTTCTGCTTGACCCAGCGCACGCGCTCGATCACGCCCTTGCTGTGGCCGTGGGCGGTATCGACCACGATGGCGTCGACACCGGCCTTGACCAGGGCTTCGACGCGTTCTTCCGTGCCTTCGCCCACACCAACGGCCGCACCGACGCGCAGGCGGCCCGAGGCGTCGCGTGCGGCGTTCGGGAAACTGGTCTGCTTGGTGATGTCCTTCACCGTGATCAGGCCCTTGAGCTCGAAAGCGTCATTGACCACCAGAATGCGTTCCAGCTTGTGCTTGTTCAGCAAAGCCTTGGCCTCGGCGGGGGTGGTGCCTTCCTTCTCGTTGACCGTGATGAGCTTCTCGCGCGGCGTCATGATCTGGTGCACCTTGACGTCGTAACGGGTTTCAAAGCGCAGGTCGCGCCCCGTCACGATGCCCACCACCTTGCCGCCGTCGCACACCGGGAAACCCGAGATGCCCAACTGCTCCGACAACTGCAGCACCTGCAGCACCGTGTGCTCGGGAGTGATGACCACCGGGTCGCGCAGCACGCCGGACTCATAGCGCTTGACCTTGGCCACGTGAGCGGCCTGGTCCTGCGGCGTGAGATTCTTGTGGATGATGCCGATACCGCCTTCCTGGGCGATGGCGATCGCCAGGCGAGCCTCCGTCACCGTGTCCATGGCGGCGGACACCAGGGGCAGGTTCAGGGCGATATTGCGGGAGAAACGGGTCGCAAGAGAGGTGTCCTTGGGAAGGACCTGGGAGAACGCTGGCACCAGCAACACATCGTCGAAGGTGAGCGCTTTACCGAGAAGGCGCATGTGTAAGCTCCAAAAAACGGATTGTACCCGCCTCGCCGGCATTTTTCACGGCAGCCGGGGCGACAAGCGGGCGGACCGGGCCGCCTGATGGCAACGCAGACCAGCGCCAAAGCCCGGGTGGACGGCTACACTGCCCGCATGAAGCTCTTCCCGCCTCTCATTGCTGCCACGCTCCTTGCCATCTCCCTGTCAGCCACGGCCCAGTGGCAGTGGATCGACAAGGATGGTCGCAAGGTGTTCAGCGACCGGCCGCCATCAAGCGATGTCCCGGAGAAAAATATCCTCAAACAGCCCGGCTCGCCGCTCAAGATAGCCGCCCCCCCTGCAAACAGTGCACCCGCCGCAGCCGCGCCCGGTACGGCGGTCCAACCGGCGGGAGAGGACAAGGCGCTGGCGGAAAAGAAAAAGCAGGCCGCGGACGCAGAAACGGCCAAACGCCGGCAGGAAGAGGAAAGAATCGCCAGGGCCCAGGCCGACAACTGCAACCGGGCGCGCCAGGCCAAGGCCGGCGTGGATGCTGGTATACGGCTGTCACGCATCAACGAAAAAGGCGAGCGGGAGTTCCTGGACGATGCCGGCCGTGCCGCAGAGGCCCAGCGCCTGCAGGGCATCATTGACGAGAACTGCAAATAAGGCGGATTCAGTAGCCGGTCTTGGCCCCGGCCCGTTGCCTGGCGAACAGACCGGTTGTACGGGCGCCTTGCTTGGCAAAGCGCTCGCGCCGCGCCACCTTGGGGTCGACCCGCAGGGGGCGGTAGATTTCCACCCGGTCTTTGTCGCGCAACACCTGCGCCAGTGCCGCCTTGCGCCCCCAGATGCCGAGCGCCGCCGTCGGCAAATCCAGTTCGGGGTAAAGGGACTGCAGCCCGCTTTGCTGCAAGGCCTGCGCCACCGTTGCGCCCGGAAGCAGACGCAGTGCGATTTCGCATACCTCGCGCGGCGCTGGCGAATAGGCGACGGTCACCTCGATGTGCATGTCAAGCCCCGTACACCTGCTCGGCGCGTTTGACGAAGGCATCGACCAGACTGGCCGCAATCTTGTCGAACACCGGCCCCACCAGCTTGCCCAGCAGGGCATTGGAAAACCCGTAATGCAAGTTCAGTTCTACCTTGCAGGCACGCTGACCGCCCTCGCCTACCGGGGCAAAAGTCCAGCGGCCCTCCAGCTTGGAAAACGGGCCGTTGACCAGGTGCATGGTGACTTCGCGCCCCGGTACATGCTCGTTGCGCGTGGTGAAGGTCTGGCGGATGCCGCTGAAGGCGATGCCGACTTCGGCCGTCACGCCGCTGGCGTGCGCCTCCAGCACCTTGGCATGGTCGCACCAGGGCAGGAACTTGGGGTAGTCGGCCACAGCGGTGACCAGCTCATACATTTCCTGCGGGCTGTACCAGATGAGGACGGACTTGTGGACAGTTTTCATAGAATGCAGGGTTGGCACACGCCAAACCACCGGCAATTGTAAGTTTGCGGTGTGCCCCCATCTGAACCCCATGGCCAAAAAACCCGATACCTCTTCCCGCATTGCCGACAACAAGAAGGCCGTCTTCAACTACTTCATTGAGGAGCGCTTCGAGGCCGGCATGGTGCTCGAGGGCTGGGAGGTGAAGGCCGTGCGTGAGGGCAAGGTGCAGCTGACCGACGGCTATGTCGTGATCCGCGATGGCGAGATGTACATCATCGGCTGCCAGATCAACCCGCTTAAGAGCGCATCGACCCACGTCACCCCCGACGCCGTGCGCACCAAGAAGCTGTTGCTGAAGAAGGACGAGATCCGCCGCCTGATCGGCAAGGTCGAACAAAAAGGCTACACCCTGGTGCCACTGAATCTGCACTGGAAGAACGGCCGCGTCAAATGCGAGATCGCGCTGGCCAAGGGCAAGGCCGAGCACGACAAGCGCGACACCATCAAGGAGCGCGAAGGCAAGCGCGAGGTGGAGCGTGCCATGAAGGGCCGCAACCGCTAATAATTTTCTCCGGCATGGAATAAACCCACCCTGCGCGGCGTTTATCCACTTGCACACGCTTTTGTGCTGCGCCCAACTGGAGAATCACCATGCAATTGACCGCTCGCCGTGCCTACCGAACAACCTTGGCCATAGCTTTGTTTGCCGCCATCCTGGGCGGCTGCGCATCCATGTCGGATGCGCCCACCAAAGCCGCTGATGGCGTGCTGACAGGACCGAACGGCATGACGCTTTACACGTTTGACAAGGATGCCGCCGGCAGCGGGAAATCCACCTGCAATGGGCCCTGTGCCACCAACTGGCCGCCCCTGATGGCCAGCGACACGGACAAGGCCACGGGCGACTACACCGTCATCACCCGCGATGACGGCAAGAAGCAATGGGCTTTCAAGGGCAAGCCGCTGTACTTTTGGGCCAAGGACATGAAACCCGGGGACAAAACCGGCGACGGCTTCAACAAGGTCTGGCAGCTGGCGCGTCCCTGAGGCTGCGCTATAAACAGCCAGCCGCCATGAACCGACAGCCGCTGATCGACCAGATTCCCGCCTTGCGCCGCTACGCGCGCGCACTGACCGGGGATGCCTGGGCGGCCGATGATCTGGTGCAGGACACGCTGGAGCGGGCCTGTTCCAAATGGCGGCTGTGGCTGGCGGGCTCGGACCTGCGGGCCTGGCTGTTCACGATCATGCACAACCTGTTCGTGAGCCAGGTCCGCCACCGCGTGCGCCAGGGCGACCTGGCCAGTCCAGTGGATCTGGCCGGGCTGACGCAGGAACCCGCGGCACCGGCGGCCTGTGTGGACAGTGCCATCGACCTGCAGCGCTGCCTGCTGCGCCTGCCCGAAGAGCAACGCGTGGTGTTGCTGCTGGTCACACTGGAAGACCTCTCCTATGCCGAGGTCGCCCGCATCACGGGCGTGCCAACCGGGACCGTCATGTCGCGCCTGTCGCGCGCACGCAGCCGCCTGCAGGAACTGATGGAGGCTTCTGCAGCCAGCCCGGCCCGTGCCGCAGCCGAATCCGCTACGCCGCCCCTGCGGCGCCTGAAATGAGGAACTGAAGACTGCCATGGATAAGCGTCCCGCCCCCCTCCTCCGCGAAGAAGAACTGCACACCCTGCTGGATGGCCGGCTTGATGCCGCCGAACGTGCCGCACTCGAACAACGACTGGTACAGGATCCGGCGGCCAGTGCCACGCTGCAGGCCTGGCAACGCCAGCGCGAGGCCTTGCGCAGCTTGCACGACGAGGTGCTCGCCGAACCGGTTCCCGTCGCCTTGCTGGCCGCAGCAGGTCAAGCGCAGCACGCCCACCAGCAGGTGCAGCAAGGGTGGCGCTGGGGCGGCATGGCGGCCGGCGTGGCACTGGCTTTCGGCCTGGGCTGGTTCATGCACGGGCAGTTGCAGAGCCCCTCATCGGGCGCGCTGCTGGCACGCCAGCAGCCGGTGCGCGAGTTCGTGCACCAGGCCGCGTTGGCCCATGCGGTCTATGCGCCGGAAGTCCGCCATCCGGTGGAAGTAGGTTCGGCGCAGGAAGAGCATCTGGTGCAGTGGCTGTCCAAGCGCCTGGGCCGTCCGCTCAAGCTGCCCCACCTGAATGAACAGGGCTATGAGCTGGTCGGTGGCCGCCTGTTGCCCGGCGACGAAGGCGCACGGGCCCAGTTCATGTACCAGAATGCGCGCGGCGAACGCGTGACGCTGTACCTTGGCAGCACGCCGGACAATGTGGGCGGCCAAGGCAGCACCGAATTCCGCTACAGCGTCGACGGGCCGGTGCCCGGCTTCTACTGGGTGGATGAAGGTTTCGCTTATGCCCTGTCGGGCACACTGACGCGCCAGCAGCTGTTGCAACTGGCGCAGGCGGTCTACCACCAGCTCTGAAGTGATTGTTCAGGCGAGGTCGCGCAGCGGATGCGCGTGCGCCGGCCAGGGCGAGACGAAGAAGCCGGCCACCATCTCGGGCGTGACGTCCTCCAGCCGCGGCGGGTTCCACTTCGGATTGCGGTCCTTGTCGATCACCAGGGCGCGGATGCCTTCCATGGTGTCGGTGGCGGCCATGAAACGGTCCAGATGGCGCGTGTTGAAGCAGTGACGCACCAGGTCGCGCTCCAGGCGCAGTTCGTCGGCCAGCGTCATGCCGGCGCCGCGGCGGATCAGCTCCAGCGTGACCTGCAGCATCAGTGGCGAATGCGTACGCAGGGCTTTGACAGCGGCCGCAGCCCACTCACCGGTTTCTTTTTCAAGCGCCTGCACGATGCGCAGCACGTCGGGCTGCTCGAAGCAGCGCGCGATGGTGTCCAGCGGCAGCGTCGCCGCCGGCGCGGCCGTCACATAGCGTTGCTGCCAACGCTGCAGGCTGGCGGCGTCGAACTGCGGCAGCGCCGCCAGTGCCTCCCAGGCCTCGGCGAGGCGGTCCGGATCAAAGCAGGTGTCGGCCAGTTGCAGCGCCAGCGCATCGCCAGCGCCGACCACCTCGCTGGTCAGGGCCAGCCATTCGCCGCCATGGCGCGGGCAACGGGCGAGAAACCAGCCGCCGCCGACGTCCGGGAACAGGCCGATGTTCGTTTCCGGCATGGCCATCCTGGTGCGCGGGGTGACGATGCGCAGCGAAGCGCCCTGCGAGATGCCCATGCCGCCCCCCATGACGATGCCGTCCATGAAGGCGAGGTAGGGCTTGGGATAGTGATGGATCAGGTGGTTGAGCGCGTATTCCTCGGTGAAGAAGTCTTCCAGTTCGCCGTCAGCCCGGACCACGGCCTGGTGGAAAAAGCGGATGTCGCCGCCGGCGCAGAAGGCACCAAAGGGTCCCTCCTTGCCCATGCCGCGAACGGCCACCGCCTCCACCTGCGGATCCTCGCGCCAGGCCAGCAACGCAGCAGCCAGCGCGCGGATCATGGGCAGCGAGAGCGCATTGAGCGCGCGCGGCCGGTTCAGGGTGATGAAGCCGACGCGGCCACGGACTTCGGTTGCGATTTCAGGACAGGTGTAGGTCGGAGTCGTCATCTGCTTTGTTTCCATCCCAGGAGTTCGTTGGCTGCCAGTGCGGCGAGCACCAGCAGGCCGCCCTGCAGTACCGCGCTGCCCGGCGCCTCGCCGGCCCCAATCCAGGCCAGGAGGATGCCGAACAGCACTTCGAGCTGCGCCAGCAGCGAAATCTCTGGCGCCTTGAGCACCCGGGCGCACAGCACCAGCAGCGTGCAGGGAATCGCCAGTTGTACCAGGCCGAGCAGCGCCAGCAGGCCCAGGTCATGCGCGGTAGCCTGCAACGGCAAGGCCAGCGGCAGCGTGGCCGCCGATGAGATCAGCGCACCGATCAGCACGGAGGGGATGAGGTCCACATCCTCGCCTTTGGCATGGGCATGCTGGACCACGGTCCAGTTGATGGCGGCAGTCAGGGGCACGCAGAGCGCGACCACCGAGCCCAGCCAGTCGCCGTCCACCGCCTGCGCACCGAACATCCAGGCCATGCCGATGCCCGCCACGGCGATCGCTAGCCAGGTATGCGCGGCGATGCGGTGATGCAAAAAGGCGCGTGCCAGCAAGGCCGTGAACAGCGGACCCAGCGCCGAAATCACCAGCACATGGGCCACGCTGGTCATGGTCAGCGCCAGCATGAAGGAGGTGAACATCGCGCTCCAGCACAAGCCGGACCACCACAGCGCCGCATGGCCGCGGCGCAAGGCCTGCCAGGTTGCGGCGCCCCGCCACAGCGGCAGAACCACCAGCAGCGACAGCGCCGTGAAGAAGCTGCGCCAGAAGGTCACCTCGAAGCTGCGCGCCGCTTCCAGATGGCGCGTGACGACGCCGGCGATCGACCACATCAGGGTCACCGCCACCATCAGGAACACGGCCCTCTGGTGCGTGAGTTTCATGGACAAGGTTGCATTGGCGCGCAGATCTTCTACCAGAGATACCGCGGAACCGGCTTGGCCGGGCCGCTGGTATCGCCCCCATGGGGGAGGCGGCCCGCAGGCCGCTTCGGGGGGTTAATCCCGTAACGCGCGCTTGCGCTCGTTCTCTTTCAGGAAGCGCTTGCGCAGGCGAACGCTCTTGGGCGTGATTTCCACCAGTTCGTCGTCCTCGATGAACTCCACGCCGTATTCCAGGTTGAGTTCGATCGGCGGCGTGATCTTGATCGCGTCTTCCTTGCCGGAGACGCGGAAGTTGGTCAGCTGCTTGGTGCGCGTGGCATTCACCACCAGGTCGTTGTCGCGGCTGTGGATGCCGACGATCATGCCCTCGTACACCGGGTCGCCGGCCTTGACGAACATGCGGCCGCGGTCGTCCAGCTTGCCCAGGGCGTAGGTGAAGATTTCGCCATCGTCCATGGAGATCAGCACGCCGTTCTTGCGCCCGCCGATGTCGCCCTTGTGCGGCTCGTAGCTGTCGAAGATGTTGGAGATCAGACCGGAGCCGCGCGTCAGGTTCAGGAATTCGTTGGAGAAGCCGATCAGGCCACGCGCTGGAATGCGGTATTCCAGGCGTACGCGGCCGCGGCCGTCCGGCTCCATGTTCACCAGTTCGCCCTTGCGCTCGCCCAGTGCCTGCATCACGGCGCCCTGGTGCTGCTCCTCGATGTCGGCTGTCACCAGCTCGATCGGCTCATGTTTTTCGCCATTGATGTCGCGGAACACCACACGCGGCTTGGAGACGGCCAGCTCATAGCCTTCGCGGCGCATGTTTTCCAGCAGGATGGTCAGGTGCAATTCACCGCGCCCCATGACTTCGAAGATACCTTCTTCGTCGGTTTCCTTGACCCGCAGGGCCACGTTGTGTTGCAGTTCTTTTTGCAGCCGGTCCCAGATCTGGCGGCTGGTCACGAACTTGCCTTCGCGGCCGGCCAGCGGGCTGGTGTTGACGCAGAAGTTCATGGTCAGGGTCGGCTCGTCCACCTTGAGCATGGGCAGCGGTGCCGGATTGGTCGGGTCGGTGATGGTCACGCCGATGCCGATGTCGGCAATGCCGTTGATCAGCACGATTTCGCCGGGACCGGCTTCCGAGGTCTGCACGCGATCCAGACCCTGGAAAGTCAGCACCTGGTTGATACGGCCCTTGATGCTCTTGCCGTCCGGGCCTTCCATCACCAGCACGTCCATGCTGGGCTTGATGGTGCCCTGGCTGATGCGGCCGACGCCGATGCGGCCGACGAAGCTCGAGAAGTCGAGGGCAGAGATTTGCAGTTGCAGCGGCGCGGCCGGATCACCCTGCTGGGCCGGCACATGCTTCAGGATGGTGTTGAACAGGGCCGACATGTCGGGACCCCACTGCTCACCCGGCTCTCCCTCTTCCAGCGAGGACCAGCCGTTGATGCCCGAGGCGTAGACCACGGGGAAGTCCAGTTGTTCATCGTTGGCGCCGAGCTTGTCGAACAGGTCGAACGCGGCGTTGACGACCTTGTCGGGGTTGGCACCGGGCTTGTCCACCTTGTTGACCACCACGATGGGCTTGAGGCCCAGGGCCAGCGCCTTCTTGGTCACGAAACGGGTCTGCGGCATCGGGCCTTCCTGCGCGTCGATCAGCAGCACCACGCCGTCCACCATGGACAGGGCACGCTCCACTTCACCGCCGAAGTCGGCGTGGCCGGGGGTGTCGACGATGTTGATGTGCGTGCCTTGCCAGCTCACGGCGCAGTTCTTGGCCAGAATCGTGATGCCACGTTCTTTTTCGATGGCGTTGTTGTCCATCACGGTATCGACCACCTTCTCATGCTCGGCAAAGGTGCCGGACTGGCGCAGCAATTGGTCGACCATGGTGGTCTTGCCATGGTCCACGTGGGCAATGATGGCAATGTTACGGATCTGTTTTTGACTCATGTTTCACTCTCCAAAATCTGTTGTATCTCTATTGGGCTCAACAGGCGCCCGGGAATCAGTTCACCAGCATTGACGTGGGCTGTGCCCAGCAGGGCATGCGGTTCTTCGCCATACACGGCCACCTGCGCCGCATCCGGCCAGGAGCCGCGCCGGCGCAAGCCGCTCAGGAAACGTCCTGCATTCTCGCCGTCGAGCGTGACGGCGGCATGACCTTCCAGCAGCGATTCGACCGGTTTCAGCCGCGTGCAGCGCTCAGCCTCTTCCAAGGCCTCCAATTGGGTCAGCGTGACGCACTGCGACACCTCGAACGGCCCGGTGGCGATGCGCCGCAAGGCCACCAGGTGCCCGCCACAGCCCAGCGCCTCGCCGATGTCTTCACCCAGGGTCCGGATGTAGGTGCCCTTGCTGCATTTCACGCGCAGCCGCAGGATCGGCGCCTCGCCTTGAAGCTGTGCTTCGAGCAGCTCCAGTTCATGGATCACCACGTCGCGCGCCTCGCGCTCGACGGTTTCGCCCTCGCGGGCATATTCGTACAGGGCCTTGCCGTCCTTCTTGAGGGCGCTGTGCATGGGCGGTACCTGGCGGATCGGCCCCATGAACCGGTCCAGCACCTCGACCACCTGGCCCAAGGTACAGGCAACCGGGCGGGTTTCGATCACCTCACCCTCGGCATCGGCCGTGCTGGTGCGAATACCCAGCCGCACCGTGGTCTCGTAGGTCTTGTCGGCGTCCAGGTGCAGCTGGCTGAACTTGGTCGCGGCGCCGAAGCAGATCGGCAACACGCCGGTGGCCAGCGGGTCGAGCGTGCCGGTATGGCCGGCCTTCTCGGCGCGCAGCAGCCACTTGGCTTTCTGCAAGGCATTGTTGCTCGACAGTCCGAGCGGTTTATCCAGCAACAGCACCCCATGCACAGGGCGCCGTTGCACCCTGGTGCGTGGCGCGGAGACTGCGCCCCCACGCTTGCCCACTACGTGTGCGTCGCTGCCCCCCAAGGGGGCTTTCCCACCTTGGGGCGGCCCGGCGGTGCTCACGTCAATCCTCGTTCTTGGAACGCGAAGCGACCGCCTGCGCGATCAGCGCATTCATGTCAGCCGCCCGTTCCGTGGTGCGGTCGAACAGGAAATGCAGCGTCGGCACCGTGTGAATGTGCAGACGCTTGAACAGACCGTTGCGCAGGAAGCCGGCCGCCTGGTTCAGCGCCTCTTCGGTCTGCTGGGGGTCGCCCACCAGCAGACTGAAGAAGACCTTGGCATGGGCGTAGTCGGGCGTGACCTCCACACTTTGCAACGTCACCATGCCCACGCGCGGGTCTTTCAGCTCGCGCGCGATCAACTCCGTCAGATCGCGCTGGATCTGATCGGCCACCTTGAAGGCGCGGTTCGGAGCTGACGGTTTCTTCGCTGCCATGGCTTACAGGGTTCGGGCAATTTCCTTGACTTCGAAGAACTCCAGCTGATCACCTTCCTTGATGTCATTGAAGTTCTTGAGCTTGATACCGCACTCGAAGCCTTCCTTGACTTCCTTGACGTCGTCCTTCAAGCGCTTGAGCGAATCGAGCTCGCCGGTGTAGATCACGACGTTGTCGCGCAGCAGGCGGAAATGCGCGCTGCGGTTGACGAAGCCGGATGTCACCATACAGCCCGCCACCGTGCCGATCTTGGAGGCCACAAACACGGTGCGGATCTCGGCCATGCCGATGACTTCTTCCCGCTTCTCCGGCGTCAGCATGCCCGACATGGCCGCCTTCAGATCATCCACGGCATCGTAGATGATGTTGTAGTAACGGATGTCGACATCATTGCTCTCGGCCAGCTTACGCGCACCGGCGTCGGCGCGCGTGTTGAAACCGATGATCACGGCCTTGGAGGCAATGGCCAGGTTGATATCGGACTCGCTGATGCCGCCGACGGCGGCATAGACCAGTTGCACCTTGACCTCGTCGGTCGAGAGCTTGAGCAGCGAGGCGGCCAGCGCTTCCTGCGAACCCTGCACGTCGGCCTTGACGATGATGGGCAGTGTCTTGACTTCGCCGGCTGTCATGTCGGAGAACATGTTCTCCAGCTTGGCGGCCTGCTGCTTGGCCAGCTTGGTATGGCGGAACTTGCCGGCGCGGTAGGTGGCGATCTCACGCGCGCGGCGCTCGTCGGTCAGCACCATGAATTCGTCGCCGGCCTGCGGCACTTCGGTCAGGCCCTGGATTTCCACCGGAATGGAAGGACCTGCCGATTTGACCGGGCGGCCGGTCTCGTCGAGCATGGCACGCACGCGGCCGTAGGTCTGGCCGGCCAGCACCACGTCGCCGGTGTTGAGCGTGCCGGATTGCACCAGAACAGTCGCCACCGGGCCGCGGCCCTTGTCGAGACGCGCCTCGATCACCAGGCCCTTGGCCATGGCATCCACCGGCGCCTTGAGTTCCAGCACTTCGGCCTGCAGCAGCACCTGCTCCAGCAGGGTATCGATGCCCTGGCCGGTCTTGGAGGACACGGGCACGAAGGGTGAGTCGCCGCCGTATTCTTCGGGCACCACTTCCTCAACCACCAGCTCCTGCTTGACACGTTCGGGGTTGGCTTCGGGCTTGTCCGACTTGGTGATGGCCACGACGATCGGGACGCCGGCCGCCTTGGCGTGCTTGATGGCTTCCTTGGTCTGCGGCATGACGCCGTCATCGGCTGCCACCACCAGGATCACGATGTCGGTCGCCTGGGCGCCACGGGCACGCATGGCGGTAAACGCCTCGTGGCCCGGGGTATCGAGGAAGGACACCATGCCGCGCGGGGTTTCCACGTGGTAGGCACCGATGTGCTGCGTGATGCCTCCGGCCTCGCCCGCCGCGACCTTGGCGCGGCGGATGTAGTCCAGCAGCGAGGTCTTGCCGTGGTCGACGTGACCCATGACGGTCACCACCGGGGCGCGCGGCAGGGCTTCGGCATGGTGCGCCGAGGCCTCCTCTTCGGTAAAGGCTTCCGGGTCGTCCAGCGCGGCGACGATGGCCTTGTGGCCCATTTCTTCCACCACGATCATGGCGGTGTCCTGGTCCAGCGGCTGGTTGATGGTCACCATCTGGCCCAGCTTCATGAGGTGCTTGATGACCTCGGATGCCTTGACGGCCATCTTGTGGGCCAGTTCGGCCACGGTGATGGTTTCCGGCACATGGACCTCGATGACGCGGGCCTCGACCGGCGCGGCTTGCACGTGCTGCTCGTCGCGATCGCGCTCATGGCCGCGACGCCCTTTCGGGCCGCTGCGCCAGCTGCCGCGGCCGACGCCGCCACTGGTATCGCCTCGGGTGGGAATGGCCTTCTTCTTGGCCGGATCCCCGGCCCAGCTGGACGACAGCTTGGCCGACTTGACTTCCTTGCCGGCACCAGCGCCCGCGCCGGCCCCGGCGGCGGGTGCCGGCCTGGCGGTGGTGCTGCCCGTTGCCGGCTTGTGCAGCGTGCCCTTCATGGCAGCCTTGGCCGCCTCGGCAGCCTTGGGTTCTTCCTTCTTGGCGACCAGCACCTTCTTGGCCGGCGTGGCCATCATGGAACGGATGGCAGCGGCTTCGGCCTCGGCCTTGCGGCGGCGGTCATTGAGATCGGCAGCGCGTGCGGATTCTTCGTCGGCACGCGCCTTGGCCGCTGCCTGGGCGCTGGCGCGCGCCGCTTCGGCGGCCTGGGCCTGGGCTTCTGCACGGGCGCTCACCTCGGCAGCCTCCTGCTCGCTCGGCTGGCTGGTGGCCTGCGCCTTTTGCGCCGCTGCCGCCTCGGCGGCAGCCCTCTCAGCGGCTTCGCGCTCACGGGCTTCCTGTTCTTCGCGCTGGCGGCGGCGCTCGGCCAGCTCTTCCTCCTGGCGGCGGATCAGTTCGGCCTGGCGGCGTGCCTCTTCTTCGCGGCGGGCCAGTTCGGCGTTGTCGATCACCGGAGCGGCCGACACTTCAGCCGGCTCTTCCATCGCGGCAGCCGATGCCTCGGCGGCCAATTCGGACCCATCGTCGCGGCGCACAAAGGTGCGCTTCTTGCGCACCTCGACCTGGATGGTGCGCGCCTTGCCGGTGGCATCGGCCTGTTTGATTTCGGTAGTCGATTTCTTGACCAGGGTGATCTTCTTGCGCTCGGGCGTGGCCGTGCCGTGGCTGGCCTGCAGATGGCTCAGCAGGCGGTGCTTGTCGGCATCGGTCAGGGTGTCGGAGGCAGATGCCTTGGACACGCCGGCAGCCTTGAGCTGCTCGATCAGCGTTTCAGTGGATTTCTTGAGTTCGGTTGCAAACTCGGCGACGGTCGTACTGGACATTTGTTGTGTAACCTTTCATGACCGTTACTCTTGAGAAGCGGCGTCATTGGTAAACCAATGTTCGCGCGCCTTCATGATCAGGGCCTTGGCTTCATCCGCAGACTGGCCGGTGATATCAGTGAGTTCGTCCACGGCAAGATCCGCCAGATCATCCAGCGTGTGGACGTTGCTCTCGGCGAGTTTTGCAATCAGCTCGGGCGTCAGGCCTTCGAGATCGCGCAGGTCCTGCGACACTTCCTCGACGCTTTCCTCGCGTGCGATTTCCATCGTCAGCAGCGCGTCCTTGGCGCGGGCACGCAGCTCGTTGACCGTGTCTTCGTCGAAGCTCTCGATCTCCAGCATTTCCTGCAGCGGCACATAGGCCACTTCTTCCAGGCTGGTGAAACCCTCGACGATCAGGATGTCGGCGATTTCCTCGTCCACATCAAGTTTTTCCATGAACAGCTTGCGCAGCGAGCCGGTTTCATCGGCCTGCTTCTGGGCCGATTCGGCCGCGTCCATGATGTTGATCTTCCAGCCGGTCAGGTCGGAAGCCAGGCGCACGTTCTGGCCGCCGCGGCCAATGGCAATGGCGAGGTTCTCTTCGTCCACCACCACATCCATGGCGTGCTTCTCTTCATCGACCACGATGGACTGCACATTGGCCGGCGCCAGGGCACCAATCACGAACTGGGCCGGGTCCTCGCTCCACAGCACGATGTCAACGCGCTCGCCGGCGAGCTCGTTGGTGACGGCATTGACGCGCGTGCCACGCACGCCGACACAGGTGCCGATCGGGTCGACGCGCTTGTCGTGCGACAGCACGGCGATCTTGGCGCGCGAGCCGGCATCGCGGGCGCAGGACTTGATCTCCAGCAGGCCCTGCTCGATCTCGGGCACTTCCTGGCGGAACAGCTCGATCATGAACTCGGGGGCCGAGCGCGACAGGATGATGGGGGCGCCGCGCAGCGTCAGATCCACTTCCATGATCATGGCGCGCACGCGGTCGCCGGTGCGCAGGTTTTCCTTCGGGATCATCTCGCCGCGGCGCAGGCGGCCTTCGACACGGCCGCTTTCCACGATGATGTCGCCCTTGTCCATGCGCTTGACGGTGCCGACGAAGATCTTGTCGCCGCGCGACATGAAGTCGTTGAGCAGCATCTCGCGCTCGGCATCACGGATCTTCTGCAGAATGACCTGCTTGGCCGCCATGGCGCCGATGCGGCCGATCGGAACCGAATCCACGGCTTCCTCGATGTACTCGTCGACCTCGATGTCGGGAATCTGCTCCTTGGCTTCGAACAGCAGGATTTCCTGGTCGGGCAGCTGCAGGCCGGCCTCGTCGGGGACGACGTGCCAGCGGCGGAACGTTTCGTAGTTGCCAGTGTCGCGGTCGATGGCGACACGGATGTCCACATCGCCCTCATAGAGCTTCTTCGTGGCCTGCGCCAGCGCAGCCTCGACCGCACCAAACACCAGGTCACGCTCAACGTTCTTTTCGCGTGAAATGGCTTCCACCAGCATCAACAGTTCGCGATTCATGCCTTTAACCTCCATAACCGGATGAGCGCGAGGCCCTGCCCCACACCCGCTCGAACTCATAACTTAAAAACAAATTCACCGCACCGGCCCGGGCTGTGGCCCAGGCCGGTGCGCCCTCAATCCGTACTGGCCGCGCCGCGGCCCTTGAAACTGACGATCGGCGCCAGCCGTGCTTCACGCAACTCATCGAGCGTGAAACCCAGCGCCTGCACCGGTGCAGGCGGCCGCTTCTTGCTGACCTTCTGGCCCGGCTTCACCGGCGGCTCGTCGCTCCAGACGATCTGCCAGCCCTGGCCGCCTTCGGCACGCTCCAGCGTGCCGCGAAACTTCTTGCGGTTGGCGCTGACCTGGCCGGCCGCAGCCGCCCCCATGGGCGCCTTGAGCGTGATGTCGATCACCTGGCCGGCAAAACGCTCGAAATCCTTGTCGTTGCGCAACGGGCGGTCGATGCCCGGCGAGGACACTTCGAGCCGCTTGTACTCGATGCCATCGACTTCCAGCGCAAACTGCAGCTGGCGCGTGACTTTCTCGCAGTCCTCAACGTTGACGAACTGCTCGGCGGCTTGCGGATCCCATGGCAGATCGATCGTCACGCGCAGCAAACCCCCGGCAGAGCGTTCGATCTCCACCAGGTCATAACCGAGTCCGGTCACGGTTTGTTCGACGATGTCCTGTAATGCCACGTGTGTCCTGTTGCCCCATCAAAACCGTTCGACCAAAAAAAACGGGCGGTTGGTTATCCGCCCGTTTGGTCGAGAATTGTCGAATTGTAGCCGAAAAACTGGCCTAATGCCTTGATTTTCAAGGCGATTCAGGGCCTGTTCACACTCATTTCACAAGTGCGAACGAGGAGAAAACCGCGCCAATCTAGGCGCACGACGACGCCCAGACTGGCTGTCTGGGCTAGGAGTGCAACAACGAGTGGCGCGGTTTTCTCCTCATTCCCTTCGGGTTGCGGCCAAAAAGGCCATGCGCGGCGTTGCGAAGCCTTGCCGGGGAGCGACCCCGGCTGCGTTTCGCGCCTTGCGCATGGCCTTTTTGATCCGCAACGCATCTTGTGAAATGAGTGTGAACAGGCCCTAGCCTGCGGAGCGGACCAGCACGCGGGTATACGGATGACTGGGCGCATCCAGCACCGCCGAAACGGTGCCGGATTCGACGATGCCCCCGTCTTTCATGACGATGACCTCGTGTGCCATGGCCCGGATCACGTCCACGTCGTGGGTGATCAGCAGATAGCTCAAGCCGTGTTCGCGCTGCAGGCGCTGCAGCAGCTGCAGCACCTGCTTCTGGATCGTCACATCCAGCGCGCTGGTCGGCTCGTCCAGCACCAGCAGGCGCGGCTCGACGATCAGCGCCCGGGCGATCGCCAGCCGTTGGCGCTGGCCGCCGGAAAACTCGTGCGGGTAGCGCTGCAGCAGGCCCGGGAACTGGACCTCCCCCAGACCCACCTCTTCCAGCGCCCGCAGCACCCGCTGGCGGCGCTCCGCTTTGGATAACTCCGGCGCATGGACGAGCAGGCCCTCGCCCACGATTTCCTCCACCGTCAGGCGCGGCGACAGGGAGGAAAACGGGTCCTGGAACACCACCTGCACCACCTCGCGCAGGGTCCGGTTGTGCGCCTGCTGCTCGCCCCAGGCCTGGCCGGCCACCCGCAGATCACCGCTGAAGGGCAACAGGCCGAGCGCGGCCAGGGCCAGAGTCGACTTGCCGGAGCCGGATTCGCCGATCACGCCCAGGGTGCGGCCAGGCGCAATGGTGAAGGTCGCATCGTGCACCGCCACGAACTCGCCCCGCTGGAACCAGCCGCGCAAGCCGGGCAAGGGCGTCGGGTAGCCCACGCGCAAGCCACGGGCCTGCATCACCGGCGCCGCGTCGGCAACAACGGGCACCTCCTGCACCTCGCGCACCGGCTTGCTGTCGATCAGGCGCCGGGTGTAGCTGTGCTGCGGGTTGGCAAAGACCTCGGCCACCCGCCCCTGCTCGACGATGTGGCCGTTTTCCATCACGATCACGCGGTCGGCGAAGCGGCGCACCAGGTTCAGGTCGTGCGTGATCAGCAGCACGGCCATGCCGTTCTTCTGCTGCAGGCCGGTGAGCAGGTCGAGGATCTGACTGCGCAGGGTGACGTCCAGCGCCGTGGTCGGCTCGTCGGCCAGCAGCAGCCGCGGCTGGCAGGCCAGCGCCATGGCGATCATGGCGCGCTGGCGCTGGCCACCGCTCAACTGGTGAGGGAAGGACCTGGCACGCCGCTCGGGTTCCGGGATGCCGGTGTCGGCCAGCAGTTGCACGGCCTGCGCTACCGCCTGCGCCCGGGCCAGGCCGAGCTTGAGCTCCAGCACCTCGGCAATCTGCTCGCCCACGGTGAACAGCGGGTTGAGCGCCGTCATCGGCTCCTGGAAGATCATGGCGATGTCGCGGCCGCGGATGCCGCGCAACTCTCGCTCCTGAATTGATAGCAGGTCGCGCATATCCGGTGCGGCCTGGGTGCCCAAAAAGCTTGCAACGCCGGCGATGTCGGCGTTTTGCACCAGGCGCAGCAGGCTCAAGGCGGTGACGGTCTTGCCCGAGCCGGACTCCCCGACCAGCGCGACTTTTTCCCCCGGCGCAATCTGGAAATCGAGGCCGTGCACGACTTCTTTGCCGGTGAAAGCAACGCGCAGGTTTTTTACGTCCAACAGAGCACGGGTCATTTTTCAACCTTCCGCGGGTCGAGCGCGTCGCGCAGCGCATCGCCCATGAAGGTCAGCAGCAGCAGCGTGACCACCAGCACACCGAAGGTGGAAAGCGAAATCCACCAGGCGTCGATGTTGTTCTTGCCCTGCGCCAGCAGCTCGCCCAGCGAAGGCGTGCCGGGCGGCACGCCCAGGCCGAGGAAATCGAGCGAGGTCAGCGCCAGGATGGCCGCGCTCATGCGAAACGGCAGGAAGGTCACCACCGGCGTCAGGCTGTTGGGCAGGATGTGGCGCCAGATGATCTGCCAGTTCGACAGGCCCAGCGCCCGTGCCGCGCGCACGTAGTCGAGCTGGCGGTTGCGCAGGAACTCGGCGCGCACGTAGTCGGACAGCCCCATCCAGCCGAACAGGCTGAGCAGGATCAGCAGCAGCGCCACGCTGGGGTCGAACATGGCGGAGAAGATGATCAGCAGGTAGAGCTCGGGCATGGAGCCCCAGATCTCGATGAAGCGCTGGAACAGCAGGTCGGTCTTGCCGCCGAAAAAGCCCTGCAGCGCCCCGGTGACCACGCCCAGCAACACGCCAATGAGCGTCAGCGCCAGCGCGAACAGTACCGAGATGCGAAAGCCGTAGAGCAACCGCGCCACCACATCACGCCCGCGGTCGTCGGTGCCCAGCCAGTTGTCGCTTGAGGGTTCGCTCGGGTTGGGCTCCTTGGCGAAGTAGTTGATGGTGCTGTGGTGGTAGGGGTTGAGCGGATAGAGCGCCCAGTTGCCGGGCTTGGCGAACTGCTGCTGGATGAAGGGGTCGAGGTAGTCGGTCGGCGTCGCGAAATCGCCACCGAAGGTGGTCTCCGGCACGTTGCTCAGGATCGGTGCATACCACTGGCCGTTGTAGCGCGCCAGCAGCGGCTTGTCGTTGGAGATCAGCTCGGCCCCCAGGCTGAGCACGAACAGCGTGCAGAAGAT
>MGPC01000006.1 GCA_001797315.1 Curvibacter sp. GWA2_64_110 | reverse complement strand
CGGTGGTGGAGGCGGCACAGCTCACGGGCATGTCGGAGTCGGCCATCAAGATCGGCGTGCACCGGGGCCTGAAGGCGCTGGCGGCCAAAATCAGGGGAATTGCATGAAGACCGATGAACTTGTTTCGCTGCTGGCGGCCGGTGCCGAGCCGGTGCCCGTGAACGCGGTGGGCCGGCGCTTCGCCGTGGCCCTGGGCTGGAGTGTCCCGGCCGCAGCCTTGGTGATGGCCGTCACGTTCGGCATCCGCCATGACTTGGCGCAGGCTATGGGGGGATGGCTGTTCTGGATGAAGCTGGTCTTTGCGGGCAGTCTCGCGCTGGCCGGTTTCGTCGCAACCGAACGGCTGGGCCGACCTGGCATGCGGCTGGACGGCATCTGGATGGCATTGGCTGCGCCGGTATTGCTGTTGTGGCTGGCTGCGGCAGCGGTGCTGCTCGAAGCGGAGCCGGCGCAACGCGCCGACCTCATTTTCGGGACGACCTGGAAGACCTGTCCTTTCAACATCGCGCTGATCTCGCTGCCGCTGTTTGCGGCGACGCTCTGGACCATGAAGGGGCTGGCCCCGACCCGTCTGACGCTGGCCGGCGCCGGCGCCGGTCTGTTGGCCGGGGCATTGAGTGCGCTGGTCTATGCGCTGCACTGCCCGGAGTCGGCTGTGCCCTTCATCGGTATCTGGTACGTGCTGGGCATCGCGATGCCGACGCTTGCCGGCGCGTTGCTGGGGCCGCGACTGTTGCGCTGGTAGTGCGGCATGGCCGGTGGCCCTTGGTCATCACGGCCTTGATGGCCCCTTCGCATCCATTCGCTTCATGTCGCGCAGCATGAAGAGATAAAGCCCCTCCACCTTGTCGCGCGCCCACGGCGTCTTGCGCAGGAATTTCAGGCTGGAGTTGATGCTGGGCTCATGACTGAAACAGCGCACCGGAATGCGCTCCGCCAGGCCGGCCCAGCCGTACTGCGCCACCAGCGCCGTCAGGATGGCCTCCAGCGTCAGGCCGTGCAAGGGGTTGCGTGGCTGGGCTGGAGGTGATGATGGGGTTTGCATCTTGTTGGTTTCGAACAGGCGGAAGAGGGCTTGTCTCAATCAGGGTTCTTTTGTTTCACGAACTCTTTCCATTGGCTTTTCTTTTTCCCGCCACTTGAGAATTCCAAGGTAGTCTCCCGTTGCCACATCGTCTACCAAAATCCCTTTGCCATCGAGTCGGACTAGAAAAGATTGCCAACGATGGGCATAAGTTGTCTGATCTTCGTAGAAACCAACAGCCCAGTATTTGTTTCCGGATACAAGCCCCGGGTAAGTGGGCTTGAGCCATGCGTCGTTCACGAGAAGTACTAGGACGCTGACCACAAACGGCTAGGTAGTGACCATCGTGCGAACGTCTCGGAGCATGGCGCGGTGATTGTGTGGTGATGCCTAACGTGTAGTTGATGCGCCTGCGCGTCTTTTCGCGCAGCACACCTCGAACGTTAGGGTAGGGATTATTTCATTGCCTTCGCCTTGGACTCAAATCGCTCAGCCAACTGCAATTGATTTTCTTTACGAAACTGTTCAGCATAAATTTCGAGGGCTTCAGCAAAATAAGCGCGCTCTCTTCCAGAAAAAAACTCCGCGGTTGGGAACGCACGATCCAGAAACTGAGCTCCTTCACTCCACTTATTTTGAGCAGCAAGACTTACTGAAAGCTCAACAAGACGGCGACCGATTTTCGGATCGGTTGGGCCGGAAAGCTTTTCCTCGATTGATAGAGACTCCTTGAAAAGTTGCTCGGCTTCCCAAAATTTCGCTGATTGCCGTTTGACTCGCCCCAAGTTGTAGAGCTTCTGTGATTTAAGTTCAGGCCCAAGATTGCCAATGTCAACATTCACAAGCGCTCGGTAACATGCCTCCTCTGCAACGCTTAGATTTCTATTGTTTTCAGCGATAGAACACGTTTCAGCATATCTATCTGACGTCATACGATTCAACGGATTTGCACAGCCGCCAAGTAGAAAAACTGAGAAAGTTGCGAATAAAAGGTAAGTTTTCATAAGCCTCCAGTGAACCCTACGTTTGAGATAAGGGGCGCGGAGCAGGTTTGCCGGTGCAGCGTCCCGCTTGACCTGAGTTTTAGGAATCATTTACACCTGCCCATTGTTAGTTTCGTTCTAGCATTCTTTTCCCAGTGAGTCGCTCTCCAGCTAAAGCTGTCGGGGTCTTTCATGATGAGTACCCATACAAATCGATCCCCATTCGGAGTAATTCGCTTTTCTCCATTCACGATCATGGTGATCGAGTTTTCATCGTTATATAAAACTTGGTAACTGTAGTTCTTTACCGGTTTTCCTTCGTCGTCTAGTGGCGGTATCGGGCGCTCAAAATATGCGGTTCGATTGTCGGGAGAGAACGATATAACTTCGATATCCGTTCCAGCCTTGCAAAAATCGCTATTGCCCACCATGTCCCACTTGCCAGTAGCGCGTCGGAACACGTCCCCGGCCAACGGCGGGTTATTGGGGGAGTGCGTACATGCGCCCAAGAGAAGCAAACAAAGTATCGATGCAATGATTTGTCTCATTGTGGAATGCCTAACGTTTGAGGTAATCGGATGCCGTAGGCAATCCGCGCTTGACTGAAGGGTTAGAGCGCAACATCCGCACTAGAGCCACAACGACTGCAACATTGACCAGAGCAATGGCTATCAATAGCCATGCGTTAGATGACACAAGACTCTGGATTTGAGCTCGACCAATCGCAGCCGCCCGTATTACGGCGGTCTGCGCTTCTACCGTACAGGTAGCACACGTAGCCTCAGCCGGCTGTACGTCAGCATAAGTGACCACACCCGGCGCTAACGCCACCAGAACAGTGCTGATGTTTGCGGCGACTGCGATTGCGAGCAAGAGCCAGCGTGTCATTGCGCTCTAACTTGATATAGACGTTAAACCTGTCTGACTAACAAGGTCGTAGCTCATCAAGCTGTCCTCCCGTGAATCGTTGTATGTGTCTGATTTATATCAGCATTTCCTGCTCGGCCTCACCCGCAAGAATCATTAACAAAGTCCACAAACCCAGCAATCCTGTCTTATTAACAAGGCTCTCTCTTCCCTACCCCGGACGCACTGGCTGAGGGCTAGCCTCCGCGTCGCCGCGCCAGTGCCGCATTGACATCACGTTCCTTCAAGCCATACATGTCGGCAAACTCCTGCACCGTCTTGCCGCTGCTCTCGAAGGCGCGCAGCAGCGCTTCCTGCCGCGCTTGTTTGGCGTCGTACTCGGCCATGGCTTCGTCCAGCAGCGCGATGGCCTGGGCGTCGTTGGACTGGACCCGGCTCAGGTAGTCCTGGCGGCTCAGGCCGGAGGCTTCGAACGCGGCAATGAGCTGGGCGCGCAATTTGGGTTTCAGGTCGTCCTTCGTGCGCGCCTGGCGGCGGCGGAACAACTCGATCACGGTCAGGAAGACATGTTCCGGGGCCACGGGCTCCACCGCGGCGCCCTCCAGGTCGTGCCGTTGTTTGCCGGCGGCCACGCATTGCAGGTAACGCGTGGAGCGCGTATGCACGCCGAGGGCGGCCTTGAGGCTGTCGCGCTGGAACTGCTCGGGGTGCTTGGCCAGCAGCTCCTGGAAGATGCCGAGCTTGAGTGGCAGGAATTCGGCGCCGAACAGGTGCGGGTACAGCTCGAACAGTTTTTCCAGCACGGGTTGGACCGAGCGCGTGCGGTCCGGCTTGGTCGCCGACTTCGGAGTGGTCTGGGTGGACTGGGGTTCGCCGGTCTGGGCCGGGGTGTCTTGGGTATTGGGGGCGAGGCTGGTCGTCATGGGTTTCATGCTGGGGTCAGCCCGCTATTGTCAACCAGTCGGGCCCGGACGCTCTTGCCCTTGACGCGGCCGCTGTTCAGCCGCTGTGCGGCCTGGGCGGCAATGGCACGGTCCACCGCCACGTAGGTGGAGAACTCGTTCACATTGATCTTGCCGATCTGCTCGCGCGTGTAGCCGAGTTCGCCCGTCAGGGCGCCCAGCACATCGCCGGCGCGGATTTTTTCCTTGCGTCCGCCGACGATCTGGATCGTGGCCATGGGCGGCACCAGCGGGCCCTGGCCGGTGGGGGTGAGCTCGGCCAGCGGGTACCAGCGCGATTCGCGTCCCTGCAACTGGTCGATCTTGCCCACGCTGCCCATCTCGTCCAGGCTGGCCAGGCACAGGGCCAGGCCTTCGGCATCGCCGCGGCCGGTGCGGCCGATGCGGTGGATGTGCACTTCGGGGTCCGGCGTCACGTCGACGTTGATCACCGCTTCGAGTTGGGCAATGTCCAGCCCGCGCGCGGCGACGTCGGTGGCCACCAGCACGGAGCAGCTGCGGTTGGCAAACTGCACCAGCACCTGGTCGCGCTCGCGCTGCTCCAGCTCGCCGTACAGGGCCAGCGCGCTGAAGCCCTGCGCCTGCAGCACGGCCACCAGGTCGCGGCATTGCTGCTTGGTGTTGCAGAACGCCAGCGTGGAGGCGGGGCGGAAGTGGTTGAGCAGCAGCGACACGGCGTGCAGGCGCTCGCTGTTTTTCACCTCGTACCAGCGCTGCTCGATCTTGGCCTCGGCATGCTGCGCCTGCACCGCAATCTGCTGTGGGTTCTTCATGAATTGCTGGCTGAGCTTGGCGATGCCCTCGGGGTAAGTGGCCGAGAACAGCAGGGTCTGCCGCTCGGCCGGGCACTGGCGTGCCACGGTGGCGATGTCGTCGAAGAAGCCCATGTCGAGCATGCGGTCGGCTTCGTCCAGCACCAGGGTGTTGAGCTGGTCCAGGTTCAGGTGGCCGCGCGCCAGGTGGTCCATCACGCGCCCGGGCGTGCCGACCACGATATGCGCGCCGTGCGACAGGCTGAGTGTCTGGCCGCGCAGCGGAACGCCGCCGCACAGGGTGACGACCTTGATGTTTTCTTCCGCGCGCGCCAGGCGCCGGATTTCAGCGCTGACCTGGTCTGCCAGTTCGCGCACCGGGCACAGTACCAGCGCCTGCACGCCGAAGCTGCGCGGGTTCAGCCGCGCCAGCAGCGCCAGCGCAAAGGCCGCGGTCTTGCCGCTGCCGGTGCTGGCCTGGGCGATCAGGTCCTTGCCCAGCAGGGCGGCGGGCAGGGCGGCCGCCTGGATCGGGGTCATCTGCAGGTAGCCGAGCTGCTGCAGGTTGGCCAGGGTGGCCGGGCTGAGCGCCAGGGTGCTGAAATCCTGGGCGCTTTTCGAGGGGGAAGTGGTCATGCCCGATTATCGGTGCTGGCCATGCATCACGCTTCAGATCGGCCGTGGCAACACGGTGCCGACCGTCTGGCCTAGGTGGCCCAGACCCGCGGCGGCACCGCCTCCAGCGCCCACAGCTGCTGGCGCCACGCGGCGCGCGCCTGCTTGAGCAGGTCCAGCGCCGGCTCCACCAGCGGCGCCAGCACACGCAGCACCAGCACCTGGGGGTGCGGGCTGGTGGCTCCGGCGCTGGCGCGCAGTGTGTGGCCGTCGATCAGACTGCGCACCATCTCCAATGCCTGCTCGCGCCGCTGGCGCTCGATCGGCTGCCCGGCAACGAAAAACAGCGTGGCCATGCAGCGCTGGCCGGCCAGGCCGAGCGGGCCGTCCATCAGCCGCAGGTCGGTGGCGTCGATGCGGCCCTGTTCACGCCAGACGCCGGGCACTTCGATGTGCTGCGCGAACGTGCCTTCGACGAAGGGCTGCCCGGCTTCCGGCAGGCCGAGCGCGGTGATGTCCCAGCCCATCAGTTCGGCACCGGGCGCGAGTTCGAACACGGCCTTGTTCTCGGCGCGGCACTGGTTGTAGGCCAGCGCCTCCAGCGGCAGCCATTCCAGCCGCGCATCAGGCGCCAGCCGGGCGTGCACGCTTTGCACGGCCGGCTCGGTGGCCGATTTGTAGAAGCGGGTGGCGCCCGGCGTGGTGACGAGGCCATGGGCATCCGCCTGCACCTCGATCTTGATGGCCAGCGTGTCGCCGCCGACCAGGCCGCCGGGCGGGTGCACCAGCACGTTGTGGCACACCGCATCGCCTTCCGGATAGAGGCTTTGCAGCACGCGCAACGGCCCTTCGTGGTGGTAATGCGCGACGGTGCGCTGGTCCTGCCGGGTGTAGTGCAGATGGAGAGTGGCGTGCCAGGTCATGGAGGGAGTCTACGCAAGTTCCATACCCCACATGGTGCAGCCATGCACCGCTGGCGCTGCATAATGCACGACAGGAGAAGCCCACCATGTCCCGCAACGTGACCGCCGTCTACCCCGGCACCTTCGACCCCATGACTCTCGGCCACGTCGACGTGGTGCGCCGGGCCACCCAGCTTTTTGACCATGTCATCGTGGCCGTGGCCGTGGGCCACCACAAGAAGACCCTGTTCACCCTGCAGGAACGCATGGACATGGTGCGCGAGCTGGTCAAGCACTACCCGCAGGTGTCGGTGGAGAGTTTCTCCGGCCTGATGCGCGACTTCGTGGTGGCGCGCGGCGCCAAGGCCATGATCCGCGGCCTGCGCGCCGTGACCGACTTCGACTACGAGTTCCAGCTCGCGGGCATGAACCGCAGCCTGATGCCCGACGTGGAAACGGTGTTCCTCACGCCCAGCGACAAGTACCAGTTCATTTCCAGCACCTTTGTGCGCGAGATCGCCACGCTCGGCGGCGAGGTGGACAAGTTCGTCGATCCGCTGGTGGCGCAGCGCCTGCAGGAAAAAGTGCGCAGTCTGGGCCGCGAATAAGCGCTGCGGGCCGGCGCACCGACCAGGTCTGCGGCATTCATCGACACGCCGGAAGCGCCGGCCGGGAGAGTGCCATGAACGAACGAATCCGCGAGCTGCTCGGCCAGATGACCACGCTGGAGGACGATCTGCGCGCTGCGCTGCATGAGCAGGAAGAGCGGGTGGCGTTCCAGATCAAGGGCAAGCGCGTCGAGTTCGAGCAGTCGGTCAAGCAGGCGCACCAGCGCCTGCAGACCGGCGTCTTCCGCTGGATCCTGACCATCCGGCCGCTCAATCTGCTCACCATGCCCCTCATCTACAGCATGATCGTGCCGCTGTTCATGCTCGACCTGTGCGTGAGCTTCTACCAGGCAAGCTGCTTTCCGATCTACCGGGTGGCCAAGGTGCGGCGGGACGACTATTTCGTCTATGACCGGCGCGAACTGGGCTACCTCAATGTCATCGAGCGCTTCCACTGCACCTACTGCGCCTATGCCAACGGCCTGCTGGCCTACGCCACCGAGATCGTGGCGCGTACCGAGCAGTATTTCTGCCCGATCAAGCATGCGCGCAAAATGGCGGGGACGCATGCGCGTTACGCCCGTTTTCTGGCCTATGGCGATGCGGCCGATTACCCGGCGCGGCTGGAAGCATTCCGCCGTGCCATGGAGAAGGAGAAGTCATGAAGATTCTGTTGCCCGTGGATGGTTCTGATATTTCGCTGGAGGCAGTCCGCTTCGCGGTGCGTCTGGCCCGCGACGGGCTGGATGCCAGCGTGGTGCTGGCCAATGTGCAGGAGCCGGCCTCGCTCTACGAGATGCTGGTGGCGCACGACGCCGAGGTGCTGGACCGCATCAGCGCCGAAGCCGGCGTGCACGCCATGATGCAGGCCGAGGCGCTGCTGCAGCAGGCCGGCATCGCCTATGAGCGCGAAGTGGCCAAGGGCGATCCGGCGCACACCCTGGTCGACATTCTGGAAAACTACGGCTGCGATCTGGTGGTGATGGGCGCGCGCGGCCAGGGCACGCTGCGCAGCGCGCTGCTGGGCTCGGTGTCGCACGAGGTGCTGCACGCGGCCGGCGTGCCGGTGATGATCGTCAAACCGGCGCAGGAGGACTGAGCCCGGTGGATCGCCCGTCCCCGCGCCGCGACTGGCACCTGCGCGACGCCCATGAGCTGACGCGCGAGCACGGCGTGGACCCGGCGCACGGCCTGCACGAGGCCGAGGCCGGCCGGCGCCGCGCACACCACGGCCTCAATGTGCTGGCCCAGGCCCGGGCACGCGGGCCGCTGGCGCTGCTGGCCGACCAGTTCCGCGACTTCATGATCCTGGTGCTGGTGGCGGCGGCGCTCATCTCCGGTTTTCTCGGCGACTGGATCGACACGCTGGCCATTCTGGTCATCGTGCTGCTCAATGCGGTGATCGGTTTTGCGCAGGCCTGGCGTGCCGACCGCGCCATGGCGGCACTGCGCCAGCTCGCCGCCATGCAGGCCACCGTGCTGCGCGGTGGCCAAGTGCAGGTGCTGGCGGCCAGCGAGCTGGTGCCGGGCGACATCGTGCTGCTGGAAGCCGGCAACCAGGTGCCGGCCGATCTGCGCCTGCTCGACATCGCGCAGCTCAGGGTCGATGAGTCGGCGCTCACGGGCGAATCCGTCACGGTGGAGAAACACGTCCGGCGGCTGCACGGCACGCACCATGCGCTGGGCGACCGCCTCAACATGGCCTTCAAGGGCACCACCGCCACCCACGGGCGCGGCCGCGGCCTGGTGGTGGCCACCGGCATGGCTACCGAGCTGGGCCAGGTGGCGGCCCTGCTGCAGGGCGCGCAGCCGCAGGGCTGGGGCGCCATGCTGGCGACCGACCGCATGACGCCGCTGCAACTGCGCCTGGCCGACTTCGGCCGTCGGCTGGCGCTGGCGGTGCTGGGCATTTGCGCGGTGATCTTCGTGGTCGGCGTGCTGCGCGGCGAGGACCCGGTGCTGATGATGCTGACCGCCGTCAGCCTGGCGGTGGCCGCCATTCCCGAGGCGCTGCCGGCGGTGGTGACGGTGTTGCTGGCACTCGGGGCGCGCCGCATGGCGCGGCAGAACGCGCTCATTCGTCGCCTGCCGGCGGTCGAGACGCTGGGCTCGGTGACCTTCATCTGCTCCGACAAGACCGGCACGCTGACGCAAAACCGCATGCATGTCGAACAGCTCTGGGTCGAGGGGCAGCGCTGGCAGCACGGGCAGCCGCTTGAGTCCGCCAACCAGGAATTGCTGCGTGCTGCCGCGCTGTGCAACGATGCCCGACGCGGCCACGGCAGCGCCTGGCATGGCGACCCGACCGAGACCGCGCTGGCGCAGATCGCTTTCGACGCCGGACAGGACAAGACCGAGCTGGAGCGCACGCTGCCGCGGGTGCAGGAACTGCCCTTCGAATCCGAGCGCAAGCGCATGAGCACCGTGCATCGCGGCGCGCAGGGGGCGCTGGTGGCCTATGTCAAGGGCGCGCCCGAGTCGGTGCTGCCGCTGTGCACGACGCAGTGGCGTGCCGACGGCGCGGTGCCGCTGTCGCAGCAGGGTGTGCTGGACCAGGCCCTGGCCCTGGCCGCGCAGGGCCTGCGCGTGCTGGCGCTGGCGCGGCGCGAACTGGATGCGTTGCCTGAAGACGGCCAGATGGCGGCGGTCGAGCAGGGTTTGAGCCTGATCGGTCTGGTGGCCATGATCGATCCGCCGCGGCCGCAGGCGCAGGCGGCGGTGCGCGACTGCCTGTCGGCCGGCATCACGCCGGTGATGATCACCGGCGACCATCCGGCCACCGCGCTGGCGATTGCGCGCCGGCTGGGCATCGTGCACGACGGCCACGATGTCGAGGTGCTGACCGGCGCCGAGCTGGCCCGCATGGACGAGCCGCTGCTGCACGAGCGCGTGGCCAGCGTTCGCGTTTATGCGCGCGTCGACCCGGCGCAGAAGATCCGCATCGTTGAAGCGCTGCAGCAGCATGGCGAGTTCGTCGCCATGACCGGTGACGGCGTCAACGACGCGCCGGCGCTCAAGCGCGCCGACATCGGCGTGGCCATGGGGCGCGTCGGCACCGACGTGGCGCGCGAGGCGGCCAGCCTGGTGCTGCTGGACGACAACTTCGCCTCCATCGTGCGGGCGGTGCGCGAGGGGCGCCGCATCTACGACAACATCCGCAAGTTCGTGCGTTATGCGCTGACTGGCAACTCGGGCGAGATCTGGGTCATCTTCCTGGCGCCGCTGCTGGGCCTGCCGATTGCGCTGCTGCCGATCCACATCCTGTGGATCAACCTGGTGACCGACGGCCTGCCGGGCCTGGCGCTGGCGCGCGAGCCGGCGGAGCGCGGCATCATGCAGCGCCCGCCGCGTCCGCCGCAGGAAAGCCTGTTCGCTCACGGCCTGTGGCAGCACGTGCTGTGGGTGGGGCTGCTGATGGGCGGCCTGTGCCTGGGCCTGCAGGCCTGGACCAGCGCCACCGGCAACCCGCACGGCCAGAGCATGGTGTTCACCACCCTGACGCTGGCACAGATGGCGCATGTGCTGGCGATCCGTTCCGAGCACGAGTCGCTCTTCACGCTCGGCCTGCGTTCCAATCTGGCGCTGCTGGGTGCCGTGCTGCTGACGCTGGCGCTGCAGCTGGCCACGCTCTACGTGCCGGCGCTCAATCCGATCTTCCGGACCGCGCCGCTGAGCGCACTGGAACTGAGTTTGTGCTTCGGTGCCGCGGCGCTGGTGTGGCTGGCGGTCGAGCTTGAAAAACTGCTGCGGCGTCGCCACATAATGACGACATGACCGAACTCATCCTCATTCGCCACGGCGAGACCGACTGGAACCGCGAGCTGCGCTTCCAGGGCCAGCTGGATGTGCCGCTCAATGCCATCGGCCATGCACAGGCGCAGCGGCTGGCGGCGCGGCTGGCGACCGAGGCGGTGCAGCATCTGGTCAGCAGCGACCTGCTGCGCGCGCGCCAGACGGCGGAGCCGGTGAGTGCACAGCGCCTGCAGCCGCTGCCCTTGGCGCCCGAACTGGACGCCGCCTTGCGCGAGCAGCACTTCGGTGTGGTCGAAGGCCTGCGCGTGGCCGACATCAAGGCGCAGCACGCTGCCGCCTGGGCGCAGTGGATCCGCTTCGAGGAAGACTACGCCTTCGAAGGCGGTGAGAGCACGCGCCAGTTCCATGCCCGTGTCATCGCCGCGGTGCGGGCGCTGGGACGCCGCCATCCGCAGCAGACCCTGGTGGTGGTGACGCACGGCGGCGTGCTCGACATGGTGTACCGCACCGCGCTCGGGCTGCCGCTGTCCGGCCCGCGCCAGAGCGAAATTCCGAATGCCGGCCTCAACCGCGTGCGCCTGCAGGGCGAGGCGATCGAGATACTCAACTGGGCCGACACCGGCCACCTGACCGATCTGCCACCACAACCGGTGTACGACCAGACCAGGCTGGTGACGCCCCAGCCGGCCGCGGATCTGGCCGGTTCGCAGTAGGGTCTTGGCCGCAGCCCCGATAATTGGGGTTATGCGAATCCGAGTGCAATTTCCTGATGGCCAGACGGCGGGGCTCCTATGGCGCTGATGATCACCGACGAGTGCATCAACTGCGATGTCTGCGAGCCGGAGTGCCCGAACGAGGCGATCTACCTCGGCAAGGAGATCTACGAGATTGATCCGAAGCGCTGCACCGAATGCGTCGGCCATTTCGACGAACCGCAGTGCGTGCAGGTCTGCCCGGTCGCTTGCATTCCGGTCAATCCGGACTTCGTGGAAGACCGCGAAACGCTGTGGCAGAAGTTCCGCCGGCTGCAGGCCGAAGCGCAGCAGGCGCAGGCCGTCAAGGCGACGGCTGCCGGTAAGCCGGCCGGCTGAAGCGCGCCGGTGCGTGCGCTTCAGCGCGGCGTGTCAGGGCTGGCCTCGCCAGCGCTTTTCTTCTTTTCCGCCTTCTTGTCGCCGGCCGTGCGGGCCGTGAAGTAGGCCGGTTGCCTGGATTTTTTCTTGCTGCTCTTGTGCGGTGCCGGCGCGGTTTTTGGCGCGCTCGTGGCGTTGGCCTTTTGTGTGGCGCGCGCAGCCGCCTCTTCCTGCTTCAGCCGTTCCTTTTCCAGGGTGTCGCCCGTCTGCCGGTCGCGCTGCGTGGCCGCTTCCGCTTGTGCTTTCTGGACTTTGGTGCGACTGTCATTGGCATCGATGGCCATCCCGCCGGGGCAGGGCGACTGGCTGTAGCTGTCGCCGCATCGATAGATGTTTTGTGCCTGCGCGCTTGTGAATACTGCGCCTGTAGCTATTAAAAATATAGCAAAAAGAAGGCGGTGGTTCATGCGTTGTCTCCTGGTGCAGGGGCGGGGGCGGGGCGGGGCGGTTTCGGCCGCGGTGGCTTGCTGGTGTGGATCAGCTGGGTGGCTTTCTCCATCTCGCCGGCCAGCAGGTCGGGCAGGGCCTTGAGGGAGCGTGTGATGCAGTCCTCGATGGCGGTGCGGTGCTCGGGCGAGGGTTTCTTCAGCACCCAGTTCACCACTTCGGACTTCACGCCCGGATGACCGACGCCGATGCGCAGGCGCCAGTAGTCGTCGGTGCCGAGCTGGGCGTGGATGTCGCGCAGGCCGTTGTGGCCGGCATGGCTGCCGCCGAGCTTGAGCTTGACCTGGCCGGGCACGATGTCGAGTTCGTCGTGCGCCACCAGGATTTCGCTCGGCTGGATCTTGAAGAAGCGCGCCAGCGCCGCTACCGATTTGCCCGACAGGTTCATGAAGGTCTGCGGCTCCAGCAGCCAGACGGTCTGGCCCTTGATCGAGGTGCGTGCCACCAGGCCGTGGTAGCTCCTGTCCATGGCCAGGTTGGCCTTGAGCTCGCGCGCCACGGCGTCGATCCACCAGAAGCCGGCGTTGTGCCGGGTGGCTTCGTATTCCGGGCCCGGGTTGCCCAGGCCGACAAACAGTTTGATCATGCGCGGATTATCGGTGCATCAAATGGGGACGCCCAAAACAGAACGGCCCACCGAAGTGGGCCGTTGACTGCAAGCCAAGCTGCTTATTTCTTGGCGGGTGCCTTGGCAGCCGGGGCGGCAGCCGGCGCTGCTTCGGCAGCAGCCGGTGCGGGTTCGGCTTCCTCGGCCGGGGACGCCACCGACACCAGGACCGGGTTGCTCTTGCCCTTGCCGTGGCTGACAGCGGTCACGCCCTTGGGCAGGGTGATGTCGGCCAGGTGCAGGGACTCGCCCTTCTTCAGGCCGCTGAGGTCCACGCTGATGAACTCGGGCAGGTCGGCCGGCAGGCAGGACACTTCGAGTTCGGTGATCACGTGGTTGACCAAGCACAGGTCCAGTTTGACGGCGGGAGAGTTCTCTTCACCGGTGTAGTGGAACGGCACCTTCATGTGCAGCTTGGTGTTGGCGTCCACGCGCTGGAAGTCGATGTGCAGCACGAGTTGCTTGAATGGGTGCATCTGCACGTTGCGCAGCAGAACCTTGCTTTCCTTGCCATTCAGTTCCATGTCGAGGATGGACGAGTGGAAGGCTTCCTTTTTCAGGGCGTGCCACAGTGCGTTGTGATCGAGTTCGATCAGAAGCGGCTCACCGGTGCCACCATAGACGATGGCGGGCGTACGGCCCGTGTTGCGGAGACGGCGGCTCGCACCCGTGCCCTGCTTGGCGCGCTCAAAAGCGACGAATTTCATAGTTCACTCCATAAGGAGTCCACCGCGACCAGTGTGACTCCGGTTTAACAAGGACCCGGCAACTGTGAGTGCACAGATCCACTTTTTGTCTGGATCAGAAAAGGTCTTCCTGGTCCGAGAACAAACTCATGACAGATTCGCCCTTGGCGATGCGATGGATGGTCTCCGCGATCAGCGGGGCCACGTTCATCTGGCGAATCTTCGAGCAGCCGGCAGCGGCCGGGCTCAGCGGGATGGTGTTGGTCACCACCACTTCGTCGAGCGCACTGCCCTTGGAAATGCGCTCGATGGCGGGGCCGGAGAAGATCGGGTGCGTGCAGTACGCATAGACCTTCTTGGCGCCACGTTCCTTCAGTACCTCGGCGGCTTTGAGCAGCGTGCCGGCGGTGTCGATCATGTCGTCCATGATCACGCAGTTGCGGCCTTCGATCTCGCCGATCACGTGCATGACCTCGCTCACATTGGCTTTCGGGCGGCGCTTGTCGATGATGGCCAGGTCGCAGCCGAGCTGCTTGGCCAGGGCGCGCGCGCGCACCACGCCGCCGACGTCGGGCGAAACGACGATCAGGTCTTCGTACTTCTTCTGGCGCAGGTCGCCCAGCAGCACCGGCGAGGCGTAGATGTTGTCCACCGGGATGTCGAAGAAGCCCTGGATCTGGTCGGCGTGCAGGTCCATGGTCAGCACGCGGGCCACGCCCACGGCTTGCAGCATGTTGGCCACCACCTTGGCCGTGATCGGCACACGGGTGGAGCGCGGGCGGCGGTCCTGGCGCGCGTAGCCGAAATACGGGATGACGGCGCTGATGCGCTCGGCCGAGGCGCGCTTGAGCGCGTCGACCATGATCAGCAGTTCCATCAGGGTGTCGTTGGTCGGCACGCAGGTGGACTGGATCACGAACACGTCGCGGGCACGGACGTTCTGGTTGATCTCGACCGTCACCTCGCCGTCGGAGAAACGGCCCACGGTGGCAGCCCCCAGCGAAATGCCGAGGTACTTGGCAATGTCAGCGGCCAGGCCAGGATTGGCATTGCCGGTGAAAAGCATGAAATCAGGGGAAGGAGCGACCTGCATGAACGTCCCAGCGATTAAATACCCAGAAAAATTTGGCAGGGGAGGAAGGACTCGAACCCTCGCATGCCGGAATCAAAATCCGGTGCCTTGACCAACTTGGCGACTCCCCTACACTGGTTGACAGCTGAAACAGCTATCGACCGACAACTCTATCGCTGGTCGCCCAGCCCGCGAGGGGGTGAGCATCCAGGCTGCAGCATAACCGGGCCTCCATCGCGTCCGGCGCCTTCGGAACGCTAAAAGAGGGCGGTGCCCATGCAAAAACGGCACTTCCAGAACCTGTCATCCTTCCCCGCAATCCGAGCGTGGCCAGCCAGTCGAGGGCTTGGGTCACGCCGGGGCAGAGCCTCTGGGCAACAGGCTGCAAGTCGTTGTGGCCAAAGCCGTACGGGTCTGCAGCAAAGCCTGAGAGTATAGCAGGAATAGTGTCGCGCTTCAACGCGGGATCGGAAAAAATTGCACGCGTTTCCAGTCCGCTGTCGGGCTTGACCACCAGCACCTGGCCGTGCGGCAAGGTCAGCGGTGTGATCTGCTCGCCGATGCCTTCAACCCAGGCATGGCGGCCGTGCAGGAAGAAGGGCACGTCCGCCCCCAGCTTCAGGCCGATGGCGGCAAGCTGTTCCAGGCTGAGGTTCAGTTGCCACAACCGGTTGAGCGCCAGCAGGGTGGAGGCCGCATCGGACGAGCCGCCGCCCATGCCGGCCTGGGCCGGCAGGCGTTTTTCCACCGCGATGTGCGCCCCCAGCCCGGTGCCGCTGGCCGCTTGCAGCGCGCGCGCGGCGCGCACGATCAGGTCGTCGGCCGGCAGCGGCTGCAGCAGGTCCTCGCGGCTGATGCCGGCGGGGCGCAGCTCGAAATGCAGCGTGTCGGCCCAGTCGATCAGCATGAAGGCCGACTGCAGCAGGTGGTAGCCGTCGGCGCGCCGGCCCGTGATGTGCAGGAACAGATTGAGCTTGGCCGGGGCCGGAATGTCGTAGAGCGCCTTCATGGCCCGATTATCGGCGGCGCCTTGCGCATCGCTTCAGCGCTCGAGAATGAGCCGCAGTTCCGCGCTCGGCTCGGGTTGCGTGCGCCGTGCTGTCAGCCGCCCGTCGTCGAGCTGCGACAGGTCGGCGCTCCAGCCGTCGGCGCCGGTCTGCACGCCGGCCAGCCACTGGAACAAGGCCGCAATCGGAATGGCGGTGCCGGTGGCCTGGGTCGCCAGGGCATCGAGCGACTCGAACTGCCGTGTCTCGCCGTTGTTCGACAGGGTGGCGGACTGGGGCGACCAGTGCAGGTCGGCCAGCGTGGTGCCCAAAGGGCTGAACAGGCGCAGTTCGCCCTGGCCGGCATGACCGCTGAGTTCGAAGCCGGCGAAGAAGGATTGCGGTGGCTCGCTCTCGACGCGCAGCGCCAGGCGGCCGCGCCAGAGCTGCGGTTCCATGCCATTCTGGCCTGAAGGCCTTGGTGGTTGTACGCATCCAGCTATCAAAAATATAGCAATCAGGAGCAGACTGGCTGCTGTTCGGCGCAGCAGCTTCACGGGTTCACACGCAGGCGCTTGAACGTTTCCTGCAGCGTTTCATTCTCGGCATTGAGCGCACGGCCTTCGCGCCAGATATTGAGGGCCTGTTCGTGCTGTCCCAGGCTCCACAGCACTTCGCCCAGGTGGGCGGCGATCTCGGCGTCCGGCCGTTTCTTGTAGGCCTCCTGCAGGATGCGCAGCGCCTCGGCCGTGTTGCCGCTGCGGAATTCGACCCAGCCCAGGCTGTCGGCGATGAAAGGGTCGCCCGGTGCGAAGTCCAATGCCTTGCGCACGAGCTGGCGTGCCTCATCCAGGCGGATGCCGCGATCGGCGAAGAAATAGCCCAGCGCGTTGTAGGCGTGGTGGTAGTCGGGCTTGAGGGCCATGACCTGGCGCAGCAGGCGCTCCATCTCGGCGGCGTTGTCGAGCTTTTCCGCCAGCGTGGCCTGGTCGTAGAGCAGGTACACGTCTTGCGGTTCGCGGCGGAGGGCTTCGGCCAGCAGGTCGAAGGCGGCCTGGTACTGCTTGTTGTCGCGCAGCAGCTGGACTTCGGCCGACAGTTTCAGCCGCGCATCGGTCGGGTTGCGTTCGGGCAGGTTGCGGATCAGCCGGCGGCCCTCGTCGAGCTTGCCCTGCCGTGCCAAGATGGCGGCGCGCCGGCTCTGCGCGCTCACCATGTCTTCGGCGTTGCTGATCCGGGCGAGCCAGCCCTCGGCCTGGGAGTAATTCCCGCGCTGTTCGGCAATCTGCGCCAGCAGCAGGTAGGCCTGGGCCAGGCCGCGGTTACGGTCCTCGGCGCTGCTGGCTTGCTTCGCGGTGGTCAGATTCACGTACTGCCGGATCGATGCTTCGGCGGCGCCCAGGCGGTTGTCCTGCAACTCCAGCGTGCCGCGCAGCAGCCAGGCCTGCGCCTCGTCCGGCTTGTCCGTGGTGACGATGCGCAACTGCTCATAGGCTTCACTGTTGCGCTGGATACTCAGCAGCACCCGGGTGTACTCCATGCGCAGGTCGCTTTGCGGCTTGAGCGCCAGGTAGTTGTGGACCAGGACTTCGGCCTGCGGCTGAGACAGGCTCACCAGAGCCAGGGCCAGCAGGGCGGGGCCTTCGGCCTGCGCCTCCAGAGCTTGGCCGCGACGGGCTGCGTCCAGCGTGCCCGGCACATCCATCGCGGCCAGGCGCAGGCGGCCTACGGCGGTCCAGGCGGCAGCGCCGGTGGCGGGGCTGGCCAGCTGGTCTGCCAGTGCCTGCTCCAGCACCTGGGCCGCGATCTTCTTGTCGCCCACGCGTGCGAAGTAGTTGGGCAGCAACCCGATGCTGACGCTGCGCTCGGGCGCATCGGCGAGTGCGACCTCGCGCTTGAGCGGCTCCACGGTTTCGCCCAGGCGGTTCAGGGCGATCAGGATCTGCAGCACATAGCGGTTGGCTTCCTTCGAGCCGGGGTGGGCCTGGCGCCAGGCGCGCGCTGCCTGCAGGGCCGAGTCGCCCGAGCGTGCCTGCAGCGCGATCTCGACGGCGCGTTTGTACAACGGCTCATCGCCTGTCTTGCGCGCAGCATCCAGCAGCAACGCATAGCCGGTGCCGGGGTCGCCGCCCTGGGCCGTCAGTTCGCCGAGTAACAGTTGGTAAAAGAGAGCGCCGTCAAGTGCCGAGTTGGACGGCGTGGCGGCGCTGGAGTCCGCGTCCTGGGCCTGCGCGCCGAGCGCGCCTGCCAGCATCAGGACGGCAATGCTTTTGAGTAGCGACATCGGCTCATAATAATCCAAGCCAGCTCGCTCCATTCCCCATGCCAGAACTGCCGGAAGTCGAAGTTACCCGCCTGAGTTTTGCCGACCGGATTGCCGGCGCGCGCATCGTCTCGGCCATGCTGGGCAAGCCGTTGCGCTGGCCTCTGGGCGTGCCGGTGCAGCAGCTGAGCGGCCGCACCGTGCGCGGTGTGCGCCGGCGCGGCAAATACCTGCTGCTCGACTTGGACGAGGGCTTGCTGCTGCTGCATCTGGGCATGTCGGGCAGCCTGAGCTTCGGCCGCAGTCTGCCGGCGCGCGGCGTGCACGACCACTTCGAGCTGATCACCACGCGCGGCACCCTGCGCCTGAACGACCCGCGCCGCTTTGGCGCCGTGGTGTTCGTGCCCGACGAGGCCGCGCCGCTGGCGCGCAAGCTGCTCGGTGGCCTCGGCATGGAGCCGCTGTCGGAAGACTTCGACGAGGCGGCCTTTCATGCCGGCCTCAAGGCGCGCCGTGCGGCCATCAAGCAGGTGCTGCTAGCGGGCGACGTGGTGGTGGGGGTGGGCAATATCTACGCCTCCGAAGCGCTGTTCCTGGCCGGCATCCGGCCCACCCTGAGCGCGGCCCGCCTGAGCCGGCCGCGCGCGGCCAAGCTGCATGCGGCCATCCGCGATGTGCTGGCGCGCGCGGTGGAAAAGGGCGGCAGCACGTTGCGCGATTTCTCCAATGCGCGCGGCGAAAACGGTTACTTCCAGCTCGACGCCATGGTGTATGGTCGCGAAGGCCAGCCTTGCAAGGTCTGCGGCACCCCGATCAAGGCCATCCGGCAAGGGCAGCGCTCGACGTTTTTCTGTCCGGCCTGCCAGAAAAACTAGCGGGCCGCAGTGCTATATTGAAAAGCTCATCGGGAGAGATTGTGGCAACCTCATTCAACGAAAAGTTCGACCAGCACGGCACATGGCGGCGCGAGTTCGCCCTGCGCCTGAAGCTGCTGGCCGAATGGATGAAGGACCATGAGCTGCTCGACGCCGCCGTCGAGGAGCGGCTGCGCCGGCTGGAGACCCAGGTGCGTTCCGACAAGGTCATGGTGGCCTTTGTCGCCGAGTTCTCGCGCGGCAAGTCCGAGCTGATCAATGCCATCTTCTTTGCCGGCTATGGCCGGCGCATCATGCCCGCCAGCGCCGGGCGCACCACCATGTGCCCGACCGAGATGGGCTATGACGCCGAGGTGCCGCCCTGCCTGCGCCTGCTGCCGATCGAGACCCGGCTGCAGACGCAGTCGCTGATGGAATGGCGCATGGTGCCCGAGAAGTGGACACGCATCGACCTCGACGTCAACGATCCGCTGCAGCTGGCGGTGGCGCTCGAGAAGGTGGCCGAGACCCTGCGCGTGACGCCGGACGAGGCGCGCGCGCTCGGCTTCTGGGACAGCCAGACGCCCGAAGACAATCCGCTCACCGATGCCGAAGGCATGGTGGAGGTGCCGCGCTGGCGCCACGCGCTGATCAACATCGCCCATCCCCTGCTCAAGCAGGGCCTGGTCATTCTGGACACGCCGGGGCTCAATGCCATCGGTGCCGAACCGGAGCTGACCGTCAGCCTGGTGCCGCAGGCCCATGCCGTGGTGTTCATCCTGGGCGCCGACACCGGCGTCACCAAGTCGGACCTGGCGATCTGGCGCGAGCACCTGATCACCGAGTCGACCGATGCCGACACCCGGCTGGTGGTGCTCAACAAGATCGATTCGCTGTGGGACGCCCTCAGTTCACCGGCGCAGATCCAGATGCAGATCGAGCGCCAGTGCGAGACCACGGCGGAGATCCTCGGTATTGCGCGCGAGCAGGTCTATCCCATCTCGGCGCAAAAGGGGCTGGTGGCCAAGGTCACCGACGACGAGGCCCTGCTGCAGTCAAGCTGCTTGCCGGCGCTGGAAGAGGCACTGGGGCGGCGCATCATGGGGCGGCGCCAGCAGATCCTGGGCAGGGCGGTGGCATCGGGCATCGCCGATCTGCAGCTCGAGACCGGCCGCGTGCTCAACATCCGCCGCCGCGACCTGGCCGAACAGCTGCTCGAGCTCAAGGGCCTGCGCGGCAAGAACACCACCGTCATCAAGCACATGCGTGCGCGTATTGCGCAGGAGCAGGCCGAGTTCGACCTCAGCGGCGCCAAGATCCACGCGGTGCGCTCGGTGCACCTCAAGCTGCTGCGCGACGTGTTCAGCCTGCTCGGCTCCACCACCTTGCGCCAGGAGATGACCCAGCTGACGCAGGCACTGCAACACAAGGGGCTCAAGCTCGGCATCAAGAAGGCGTACGGCGATACCTTCGACCGCCTGCGCGAGAACCTGCGGCGCGTGCAGGCGCTGACCGGCGAAATCCAGTCCATGCTGGCGGCGACGTTCCGTCAGCTCAACGCCGAGCACGGTTTTTCCCTGCAGGCACCGACCGAGCCGCAGATGCTGGACTACCTCAACGACCTCGATCTGGTCGAACGCAGCCATCTGCAGTACCTCGGCATCGGCAATGCCTTCCGGCTGGCGCAGCCCGAGTTCGCCGACCGGCTGGTGCGCGCCCTTTCCACCCGTCTGCGTAGCATGCACCAGACCGCGCTGGGCGACGTGGAGTTGTGGAGCAAGTCGGCCGCGGCCCAGCTCGACGCCCAGCTGCGCGAGCGGCGCCGCAACTTCAGCCGCCGCATCGAGGCGATCGATCGCATCCAGCAGGCGGCCGGCGGCCTGGATGAACGCATTGCGGAAATCCAGGCGCAGACCCAAGCCGTGGACCAGCTGGACGGCAAGCTGCAGGAGCTGACCAGCTACCTCGTCCGTGCCCCGGAAGCGGCGCCCGCGGCGGCCAGGGCCGTGCCGGAACTGGTGCAGGCCTGAACACGATGGCAATCGACTTGGCCACGCCGGTGGTGCGTTGGCAGCAAAGCCATGGTCGCAACGACCTGCCGTGGCAGGCCACGCGCGACCCCTACCGCGTCTGGCTGTCCGAGATCATGCTGCAGCAGACCCAGGTGGCCACGGTGCTGGACTACTTTGCCCGCTTTCTGCAGCGTTTCCCCGACGTGCAGTCGCTGGCGGCGGCGCACCTGGACGAGGTGCTGGCGCTGTGGAGCGGCCTGGGCTACTACAGCCGCGCGCGCAACCTGCATGCCTGTGCCGTGCTGGTAGTGAAGCTGCATGGCGGTGAATTTCCACGCAGCGCCGAGGCGCTGCAGACCCTGCCGGGCATCGGCCGCTCCACGGCGGCGGCGGTGGCTTCGATCTGCTTCGGCGAACGCGTGGCCATCCTCGACGGCAACGTCAAGCGGGTGCTGACGCGCGTGCTGGGTTTCGATGCCGATCTGGCAGTGGCAGCCAACGAGCGTGCGCTGTGGGCGCAGGCGACCGAACTGCTGCCCAGGCGTGACTTGCAGCACGCCATGCCGCGCTACACCCAGGGCGTGATGGACTTGGGCGCCACCGTGTGCACGGCGCGCAAGCCGGCTTGTCAGGCCTGTCCGGTCGCCGCGTTGTGCGTGGCCCGGCGCGAAGGCAAACCCGAAAGCTATCCGGTGAAAATGCGCAAGCTCAAGCGCACGGCGCAGTCGCTCTGGCTGTTGTGGGCGCAGACGCGCGACGGCGCCGTCTGGTTGCGTCAACGACCCATGCCCGGTGTCTGGGCCGGCCTGTACTGCTTCGAGCTGTTCGACAGCCGTTCGGCGTTGGAGGCGGCGGTGCCGGCGAAATACCGGCTGGCATTGCAGGACGAGGTGGTGTTCACCCATGTGCTGACGCACAAGGACCTGCACCTGCACCCGGTGCGCGTGCAGTTGCCGGCACGCGCGCTGAATTCGGCTGGCGCCTGGCATGCGGCGGAGGTCTGGCCGCGGCTGGGGCTGCCGGCACCGGTGCGCAAGCTGCTCCACAAGGGTTGAGCAAGCAGCGTTCGGCCAGTGGCCGCTTGTGTCAACCCGCGTCGAGTTCGCGGTGCCGCTTGAGTGTGGTCCAGCGCGAACTGAAGCGCCGCGCCAGCTCCTCGACCAGATAGACCGAGCGGTGCTGCCCACCGGTGCAGCCGATCGCCACCGTCACATAGCTGCGGTGGTTGCGCGACATGGCGTCGAGCCAGTGATCAAGAAACTGCGCGATGTGCTCCAGCATCAGCCCCGCATCGGGTTGGGCCTGCAGGAAATCGATCACGGCTGCGTCCTTGCCGGTCAGCGGGCGCAATTCCGGCTCGTAGTGCGGGTTGGGCAGCATGCGGATGTCGAACACGTAGTCGGCATCGACCGGGATGCCGCGTTTGAAGGCAAACGATTCGAACACCAGCGTGAGCTGGCTGCCCGGCACCGAGATCACGTCCTTGATGTAGCCCTGCAGCTGCGAAGGCCGGATCAGGCTGGTATCGATCACATGGGCCTGTTCGCGCAGGGCGCTGAGCAGCTCGCGTTCCAGCTCGATGGCATCGACCAGCGCGCGGGTCAGGTCCGGCGAGGTGGCCGCCGGCATGGCCTGCGACAGCGGGTGCTTGCGCCGTGTCTCCGAGTAGCGCCGCACCAGCGTGTCGGTCGCCGCGTCGAGGAACAAGGGTGTGATGGTGACGCCTTGCCCGCGCAGTGTGGTGAGCAAAGCCGGCACCTGCGGTAGCGAGGTGGCGCTGCGCACGTCCATGGCAATCGCCACGCGGCTGGCCCCGTGTTCCTGCTCCAGTGTGACGAAGGGCAGCAGCAGTTCGGGTGGCAGGTTGTCGACGCAGTAATAGCCGGCATCTTCCAGCGCATTGAGCGCCACCGACTTGCCGGAACCGGACATGCCGGTGATGAGGACGATTTCCATGGCCATCGTGAAACGTCCTTCTTGTCAGCCCTGCGACTGCAGCATTTCCTTGGCATGTGCCAGCGTCGTGCCCGACAGGCGCTCGCCACCGAGCATGCGCGCGATCTCGGCCACCCGCTGTTCGCCCTGCGCGGCTGCCACGCTGCTCAGCGTGGCCTGGCCCTGCCGCTGTTTGGCCACCACCAGATGATGGTCGGCGCAGGCGGCGACCTGGGGCAGGTGGGTCACGGCCAGTACCTGGCGGTCGCGGCCGAGTTGACGCATGAGCTTGCCCACCGTCTCGGCCACGGCGCCGCCGACGCCGGAATCGACCTCGTCGAAGATCAGTGTCTGCGCCGTGCCGAGCTGGCTGGTGGTCACCGCAATCGCCAGTGCGATGCGCGAGAGTTCGCCGCCCGACGCTACCTTGCCCACCGGGCGCGGCGTGCTGCCGGCATGTCCTGCGACCAGAAAGGTCACCTCTTCCAGCCCGCTTTGCATGGGCTGGGCCGTTTTGTTCAAGGCTACTTCAAACAGCCCGCCCTGCATGCCCAGGCCCTGCATGGCCAGGGTGATGGCCTTGGCCAGCTGCGGGGCGGTCTTGCTGCGCGCCTTGGAAATGGTTTTGGCCTCTTCCATGTAGGCGCCCTGGGCCTGCTGTTCGGCCGCTTCCAGGCCGGCCAGGTCGGCGGCCGCATCGAGCCGGCTCAACTCTTCCTTCCAGGCGGCCAAGGTGGCGGCCAGTTCTTCCGGTGTTCGTTTGTAGCGGCGCGCCAGCGACACCCACTGCGTCAGGCGCGCATCGAGTTCGGCCAGACGCTCGGGGTCCAGATCGGTGCGGCGCAGGTAGGTGCGCAAGGTGTGCACGCTGTCCTCCACCTGCGCCAGGCTGGAGGCAAGAATCTCTGTCAGTCCTTTGAAATCTGGCTCCAGATGCTCCTGATTTTGTAGCGACTGGTGGGCGACGCTCAAAGCCGATGCGGCGCTGCCTTCCTCGCCTTCCAAGGCATCCAATGCGCTCTGCGCGGCATCGAGCAGGGCTTGGGCGTGGGCCAGGCGGCTGTGGTCGGTGTTGAGCTCTTCCCATTCGCCAGGCTGGGGTGCCAGCTTTTCCACTTCGCCGATCTGCCAGCTCAGGCGTTCGCGTTCGCGCTGCAGCGAGTCCTGCGCACTGCGCGCCTCGCTCAGGGTGGTCTGCGCCTGGCGCCATTGCTGCCACAGCGTCGTGAGTCGGCTGGTGTCGATGCGGGCATAGGCGTCGAGCAGGCCGCGCACGGCGTCCGGCCGGGTCAGGCTCTGCCAGGCGTGCTGGCCATGGATGTCGAGCAACTGCTCGCCGATTTCGCGCAGCTGGGTGGCGGTGGCCGGGCTGCCGTTGACCCAGGCGCGGCTCTTGCTCTGCGTGTCGACCGTGCGGCGCAGCAGCAGGCTGTCGCCGGGCTCGAAACCGGCCTCTTCCAGCCAGCCCTGCAAGGCCGTGGCGCCGTCGAATTCGGCACTGACTTCGGTGCGGCTGGCGCCTTCACGGATGACGCCGGTGTCGGCGCGGGCGCCAGTCACCAGTTGTAGCGCATCGATCAGGATCGACTTGCCGGCGCCGGTTTCACCGGTGAGCACGGTGAAGCCGCCCGCCAGGTCGAGCTCGAGTTCGCTGACGATGACGAAATCCCGCAGGACGATGCGCTTGAGGCTCACGGTCAGGCCACTCCCTCGTTCCAGTGCAGCTTTTGCCGCAACGTATCGAAAAAGGTCCAGCCCCGGGGGTGCAGAAAACGCACCTGGTGTTCGGAGCGGGTCACGATGACCCGGTCACCGTGCTGCAGTGAGGCCAGCGACTGCATGTCGAAATTGGCGCTGGCATCGCGGCCGGCGACGATCTCGATGGCGATCTCGGAATCCTCGGCAATCACGACAGGACGGTTGGTCAAGGTATGCGGCGCAATCGGGGCCAATACCCAACCCGCGATCGAGGGGTGCAGGATGGGGCCGCCGGCCGACAGCGAGTAGGCGGTGGAGCCGGTCGGGGTGGCGATGATCAGACCGTCTGCGCGCTGGTTGGCGACGAAGTTGCCGTCGACCTCGACGCGCAACTCGACCATGCCGGAAGTGCCGCCGCGGTGCACCACCACATCGTTCATGGCCTGGGTGTCGAAAATGCATTCGCTGCCGCGCATCACGCGTGCCTGCATCAGGCTGCGCAGGTCTTCCGCGTATTCGCCGCGCAGCATGGGGGTGAGCGTGGCCTCGACGCTGCCGAAGGGGATGTCGGTGATGAAGCCCAGACGCCCGTGGTTGATGCCGATCAGCGGCACCTTGTAACGCGCCAACTGGCGGCCGATGCCCAGCATCGTGCCGTCACCACCCACCACCAAGCCGAGGTCGCAATGGTGGCCGATGGCTTCCACATCCATCACAGGGTAGCCGGTGATGCCGGTGTTGTCGGCGGTCTGCGCTTCCAAGACTACTTCGCAACCTTGTGCCTGCAGGAAACGGGCGATGTCCTCCAGTGCCGGGCGCGATGAGGCGCCGCTGCCACCGGTCGGTGCAGCCTGGTACTTGCCGATCAGAGCCACCTGCTGGAATTTCGATGTCATGCGCAAATTACAACATTAAAAAGCTTCCTCGTCGGCTACAGGGCACTTTTTGCATTGATTCTGACGTGCAATGGCCTAGGTTGCTCCATAGAATGACGCAAGCGAATATTTCGCAACAAACAAAGGGGGGATCGAAAAAATGAAATCAGGCTTCTTCGCATTGATTTGTGTCTTTCTCGCTGGCTGCGCCGGCACAGTAGCCCGAGGACCTGACACACAGGTATTCACTGGAAAAGTGATTGGGCGCACCGATATTCCGGCGGAGCCTAAGTGGGCGGTGAGCGAAGACTACACCCGCTCAATGCTGGGCCCCATGGGCGTGATGCTGGCGCATCTTGAAGGCACTCCCAAGTACTTTTATTACAAGATCAATACGGTGGAAGGGGAAACGCTTGATGCACCTTCCAAGGCTGAGTTTGCCTTGGGGACATGTGTTGATCTAGTGGCTCCGAAAGAGCGCTCCGGCGGCAGGAAGTGGAGCCTTGGCGACGTAGGCCTGGAGGCGAGCCAAAGCTGCCGGTAGAACCATGCGAACTCTCATCAAGGCTGTCCATGGATGATCGGGTTTTTTCAGATCATGCCAATAGAGTCCAGGACGCCGGCCAATTTCCAAGGCGGGTTACCCTGACGACGCAGGATAAGTAAATTCGGTCTTTTGAGGACACCCTGTCGTCAAACTGAAAGCGACCGGGAGCCGCTGTGGGTGGCGGACCGGTCTCGGGTGGCGCAAGGCTCATTTGGCTGCGTTCAGTCCGTGTCCTGACGCCCAACCCACAAGCGCTGAGGGCCGGGTCCTTTTGCTGCCAGCTTGTCGAAAGGGTTGCGCAGCCGGCAGCGATCAATGGACAGGCAGCCGCAGCCGATGCAGTCGTCCAGCGTGTCGCGCAACTTCTTGAGTTGAGCCATGCGTTCGTCCAGATCGGCGCGCCAGGCGGAAGACAGCCGCTCCCAGTCCTCGCGTCCAGGCGCCGCTGTGGCGGGCAGGGTTGCCAATGCCGCCTCTATGTCAGACAGCGCAATGCCCACCCGCTGTGCCACGCGGATGAACGCGACGCGACGCAACACATCGCGCGCATAACGGCGTTGGTTGCCCTGGGTTCGCGAACTGCTGATCAGGCCCTTGGTTTCGTAGAAGTGCAGGGTCGATACAGGTACGCCGCTGCGACGCGCCACCTCGCCGACAGAGAGCGTTGGAAAAATTCCGGCTTGTTCCAGTGTGGTTTTCATCGGGCACCCCTTGACCTCAAGTTTACTTGAGGTTTTAGAGTGTCGTTTCCGCGGGCATGTCGCGCGCGGATTACAGGAGTTTTTCAGATGACAACCAGACCTTCAACCAATCCTTCGGCTCCGGTGTTTCGGATCGATAAATTTGCGGTGCCAGCGGCTGCGCTGCCTGCGTTCCTCGAACAAGTGCACCGGGTGCGGCAAACGCTGGGTGCTCTACCGGGATGCCAGCAGAACCTGGTTCTGACCCAGACCGGCGGTCCCGGGGAATTCAATGTGGTGACCCTTGTCGAGTGGGTGAATACCCAGGCCGTTGCTGCGGCCACGGCGGTCATGCAGAAGAAATACGAAGAAGAAGGTTTCGATCGGTCTGCCTTCATGCAGGCCCTGGGAGTGCGGGCTGATCTGGGGCTGTACAGCAAAGCCTGATCTGCGCTCGAACCTCGAGCCTCTGCTTCTGACCAACATCATTAGAATGAAGCCATGCTCGATGATCGTGCCAAGTTGTTGTTGAAAGCGCTGGTTGAGCGCTACATCGCCGAAGGGCAGCCTGTCGGCTCCCGGACGCTGTCGCGCGCGTCCGGGCTGGAGTTGTCGCCGGCCACCATCCGCAACGTCATGGCCGATCTGGAGGACCTGGGGTTGATTGCCAGCCCTCACACCTCGGCCGGGCGCGTTCCTACCGCGCGCGGCTACCGGCTGTTTGTCGACACCATGCTGACCGTGCAGCAGGGGCAGTTTCCCGCGCACAGCCTGGCGCCCGACCAGCCGCAGAAGGTGATTTCCAGCGCGGCCAACCTGCTGTCCAACCTGTCGCAGTTTGTCGGTGTGGTGATGGCGCCGCGGCGCGCCTCGGTGTTCCGGCACATCGAGTTCCTGCGCCTGTCGGAGCGGCGCATCCTGGTCATCCTGGTCTCGCCCGACGGCGACGTGCAAAACCGCGTGATCTTTACCGAGACGGACTATTCCCAGTCCCAGCTCGTCGAGGCGGCCAATTACCTCAACGCCCACTACCTGGGCCTGACCCTGGAGCAGGTGCGCGAAAAGTTGCAGGGCGAGGTCGAGACGCTGCGTTCCGAGATTGCCGCACTGATGCAGGCGGCTGTTCATGTCGGTACCGAGGCGATGTCCGAGGCGCAGGAGGACGTGGTGATTGCCGGCGAGCGCAATCTGCTGTCGATCTCCGATTTTTCCAGCGACATGAGCCAGTTGCGGCGCGCCTTTGACCTGTTCGAGCAGAAGGCACAGCTCATGCGCCTGCTCGACATTGCCGGCCAGGCCGACGGCGTGCGCATTTTCATCGGCGGCGAAAGCCAGGTGGTGCCGTTCGAGGAGCTGTCGGTGGTGAGTGCCCCCTACGAGGTGGACGGCCAGGTGGTGGGCACGCTGGGCGTGATCGGCCCCACCCGCATGCCTTACGACCGCATGATCCAGATCGTGGACATCACCTCCAAACTGCTCGGCAACGCTCTGAGCCACAGCAAGTAGGCCCTTACAATCACCGCTTCGGTCGGGGCGTTAGCTCAGTTGGTTAGAGCAGGGGACTCATAATCCCTTGGTCGCTGGTTCGAGCCCAGCACGCCCTACCATTAAATACAAGGAAGGCAAGCTATAGATTTTATAGCTTGCCTTTTTTATTCTCCGTCATGTAGCCATCATGTAGCCATTGGGGCGGGCAGGTCAGTGTTTACTCGGGTCGTGAGTTCTGGTGGAGAGCAGTACAGTACGAAAGATACGAGCATGTGGTCTAAGGGGGGGCAAATGGCGGAGATGACTGAGGTCCAGCTTGAGGATCTTCGAAAGAGATGCGAGACATACGCAGGTCATCGCGGCTATAAATTGAAGGAGCGCCTTGGGTTTGGTGGATCCGCCGCTGTCTTTCACGCCGAGACCAACGCAGGGGACATCGCGCTCAAGGTATATCTCCCCGAATTTCTCGTTGGCGACGGCGGCGCTGCAGAACGCAGAAGAATTGAGCTTCAACGTCAGCTAATTGGTCATACCTGTTCCAGCTTGGTCCAATTGAGACAGGTCTCTTATGAAGAAGAGACTTGCTTCATTGAGATGGAGTACTTCCCTTGGAAAGACTTGGTGAAGGTATTGGCTGATGTGCCGCGAGCATCTATCTACCCGTTAATGGGGCAGCTGATTGAAGCCGTGAAGTTCCTGGAATCAGAGTCCTTGGTGCATCGCGACATTAAGCCGGCAAATATTTTGATTTCTCCAGGATTTGACCGGCTTGTGCTGATTGATCTCGGTGTAGTTCGGGAAGCGTCTACCGATGAAGACCGGCTTGATAACACTGACCACGGTCATGTGCGACCATTCATTGCCACTGCTCAGTACAGCTCTCCTGAATACTTATTCAGAACATTGCCTCCATCAGCAGACCTTTGGAGCGCTTTGACGGTCTATCAAGTTGGTGGCGTTCTTCATGATTTGATTGCCAGATCTCCGATGTTTGATGAGGAGACGAAGACGGGAAACCGCTACGCAGTTGCATTGGCGGTTCAGCAGAAGATGCCGAGTTTCGATGGGATGCATGATGTGCCGATCGAGCTACGTACGCTTGCCCTTCACTGCCTGACCAAAGATCCGAGCAAAAGGTTGAAGCTCGTCGATTGGGATAGGTTTGCGCCGCCATCGACCGATATAAAAAGCATACAGAAAAGACTCGCTGCGCTCGGTGTAGCTCGAACCAAACAGCATGCTCAGCAGCAGGAATCTCAGAAGCAGGAGTTAGAACGACGCGATGTTGCCCGTTCATTATTTGATTCCGTTTACAGGCTCGTTAAAGAGAATTTCTCAGATGTTCCTATTGAGAATATTTCTGTCAACAATGAGCCTTTATGTTCCGTCCTGCGACTGCATTTTCCGGCGACTGAACGAGCCCTTGACGTTTCAATTGCAATTCACTGGCCACAGGATTCTGAGGGCACAGGGCTCCAGCCGGACGTGACGGTCCAAGGTACGTTGGTGCATAAGACCTGTAAGCCCCAGTTCCGTGATGGGGTGGGCGTGACAGTGATGACGCCTGGCAGTAAGAACTTCGAAGCGCATGCGCAGTCCGTTTTCGAAGAGGCAGGAGGTCTGTTGTTGCGCGCTTTAACGATACTTGAGCAGGGTGAGCCTGATCAAGATGAAGTCCGACTGGGAGGCTGAAATGCAGGGGAGCTGGTGGAAAGAGGAGAAAGATCTCATTGACGAGCAAAAGGCAGTAGTGAATCTGCCTCAGGAGGGAAAATACATCATTCTTGGACCACCTGGAAGTGGCAAGACGAACCTGCTCCTCCTCCGGCTGAAATGGCTGGCAGTGGCTGGCAAGAAGAACGTCCTTTTCCTAACAGTTGGCCGCTCTCTCTCGGAGTTCATCAGGACTGGAATTGGGCCAAAAAAAATCATCGAGCCGGAGCAAATAAAGACTTACCGCAGATGGGCCTATGACGTTGCTGCGGACTATCGACCAGATTTGCTAAAGGACGTTCCAGAACAATATGAGGAAAGTCGAAAGTATTTCTCGCAACACTTGGCCGCCATCACACAACAACTGCCAAACGGTTTTTATGACGCAATTGCCATCGATGAAGTGCAAGACCTAGAAGGACCTGAGTTGTCAGTTCTTGAGCGGCTATCGCCACGCATAATGGTTGCAGGGGATACACGCCAATCGATCTATGCGGGGAATGGGGTGGCGGCCGCGAAGGCAGCTGGCTACTCGGAGAGGGTGCTTCAATTTCACTACCGAATCGGCCGAGCCATCTGCCGCGTGGCGGATTCGATTTACCCCCCGGATGCGGGGCAGCCCACGCTTCTACAGCGATGCCAATATGACGAGAAGCTGCCGTCTACCGCAGAAGTGGTGAAATGTGCAGACCTCAATGAGCAGTGCCTTAAGCTGGTTGAAAACGTTAGAGTGCAGCTGAAATCCTTTCCAGGTGAGACTGTTGGAGTATTGCTCCCGACCTTCAAGCATGGCGTCTTAGATGCAGTCCGCAAGTCTCTCGACTCTGCAGAGTTTGGAGGTTTGGTGGAATATCACGGCCAAGATGGAAGAGACTTTCCAGACGGTAAAAGAGTCTTCGTGGTGACCTGCCATTCGGCCAAAGGCATGGAGTTTCGTGTGGTGAATATAGTTGCCGCGGAACGAATGTACCAAGGGCCACTTGGAAAGCGTACTCTGCAATTCACTGCGGTCACAAGGGCGAAGACCTCGCTTCGTGTTTACTACGCCGGAAAATTACCTGCCGCGATGGCAACCGCATTCGCGGCCGAGGAAATCCCCGAAATTGGCGCTGTGTTCTAAGGATTGGTATGCAATTGAACCTACATTGGATTGCGGAGGCACCTGCAGAAGTTGTGAAGTCCATCTACTCGTGGGGCAGTCGCACTTCTCTGGTGAAAAGTCCGAACTTTATGCTTCCAGTAAACGGGAGTTTCGTTGTTGGCTATCAAGATACCTCAAGGGGAAAGCCAAGTCTTGTCGTAGTTCGAGATAGCGAGGCTCCTGAACTCTTGGGTTGGATCGCGACTTACGCTCCTGAGGTTTTTCCGATTACGCAGGCAGTGAGGCTGCTGAGTCTGGAGGACTATCAGATATCCACCGAATTTGTTGCCAGGCACAAGGAGTTAAACGAGGACTTCATTTGGTCGAGTGTGATTCTTGGTGAGATGGCATCGCAAGGTCAAAGGCCGAGCTCTGTTGACAAGATGCCGGTGTCTAGAGCACTGGGCTGCTTTAGTTACCCCATGGCCCGAACGAGCATGCTTTACGGTGGCTCCGAGAGGGCGACTGAGATGCTGAGACAGCGGCTCTCAGTAATAGAAAACGACATGTTGTTTTCAAAAAAGGCGATTTCGGTTGAAACGCTTCAGCCAATATGGAGCCTGGCTGAAGGTGGGGGGCAGCGCCCCAGCGAAATTGCCGATGTAGTTCACGTTATTATGAGCGCATTGGACCCAGCGGGTCCAAGAGGCATCATTTCTGACCTTGAGCTTTTGAAGATTGACGTGCGAAAGATGTCGTCAGGTCCGATCGAACAGCGGGTTTTGGAATTTGAAAATGCCTCACTAAAGCTGGTCCAGGAGGCAAGTTCCAGCAAACAACTTCGCTCTCGGGCGCCGATGTATTTGGCAGCCTTCGCATTTTGGGTAGGCCAAGGCACCACGCATATTTCGCTACTTGAAGACTTCGAGAATACATTTCCAAGCATATATGCTTGGACCGGGCTTTTCGCGGGTCTTGGCGGACCGACTTGCTGGGATAGTCGATGGATGCGTGCGTGCACCGCCGTCGATCGAATGATCCGAGCGCCCTTTTCTCTCACAGATCCCCCCGCAGTGGACTTGGGCTGGATAGAGTATCAACTCATTAGAGATCAGAATCGGCCAACGGAATGGGTAAAGGAGTTGGTCAAATTAACGCCTCGAGCTCTAACCGTGGAGGTGCTCCCCGGCGCATCTTGCCAAATGCGTCTGACCGAGCCCGATCGGGATAAGCATGATGAAGCCGTTAGTCCTTCTGTAGAGATGCCCCAAAGCCTTACTCAAAGAGACGTAGACAGCATTACTCTTGCTGTTGAAATCTTAATGGATGTCGTGCGTAACAAAGATGCTCATAGTGCTAGGCAACAGGCGCAGCTCTTTAGTGACGGCCCGAGGCCCGAAGGTTCTTCTCCTAAAAAGCGAACTACCAAGCGAGTACGTTAAGCCGTCCGGTATGGATCCTGATGGAGGGTTCTATTTACTCGTGACCAGGTGGAAGTGAGCCAAGTGAATTGCATCGCGCTGACAACACGCTTGAGGAACTGAGCTGTACACCTCCGCGTCTTCTACGTCCGTACAGTTATTGACACAAGTCCAAGGCTCCGAGGTCTCCGACCTCTCCGCGTCAGAACTCCTCGTCGGTTGTGCCTTTGTTGGGCCGCGTTGAATCGTCCACTCATGCCGGTCTGATTCAACGATCCAGTGAACGGTCCGTTTCATCCATTGGCCGATGCGCCCCGGTTCCTGGTATCGCTCAATTGAAGTCGTCTCAATGCCGTAGGGCCGGGGAGAGGCGTCATCGCCGTACAGACCAAGCTTTCCAGGCGTAAACATGGCGAGCTTGATACAAGCCTTCCGCCCGCAGAATACGCCGCCTTGCGCCTGGCAGTAGTGGTCCCATGCGACAGAGGCCTTCTCCCGACCCTCGAAGACGGCGGTCTTGTTGGCTGCGTTGTGAGCTCGTTTCAGATGATCCGGTGCGTTTGCTGGAAGTGACTTGATGCGCCGAAGCTCTCTCCACGGGCCGACAGGTGGTCCGCCTATCTGCTGGAACTGTCGGATTCCCCAGTTCGCGGCCCAAGCCTCAACGCGCTGCGCAGTCTCCGTAGCTGGGCGCCCGTTCAGGTCGTCACCTACGTGCTCGCCGTCAATGTTCTTGGAGATGTACTTCGCAACGTATCCAGCGGCGCTACCTTTAGTCCAGTCGATGGTCTTAATGAGGCAACGATGCTGGTCGGCGCCCGGCTCGTTGGGACTGTCTTTCAATGCGTGCTTGCCGAGCACGCGGCAAACGGTGTCTTGATCTTCCTGTTTGCAGAACAGAAGCAGATGCCAATGAGGCGTTCCATCGTGCTGAGGTTCTGCCACGCGTATCCCGTACGGGGAAATGCCTTTGCGCTTGAGCTCGGCACGGATGTGAGTCCAGATCTTGGCTAGGTACTGTTGCCCCGTCTTCGGGGACTCTTTGGGGTCGTAGCTCGGGTTGTCGGTGATGATCTTCCCGTCGTTGACCGTACGGAATCGGTGAAAGCGGCTAGGGCAGGTGATGGTGATGAAAAGCCCCACATGCCCCAAATCGCGGGCGATGCGCTCGAATCCTGCGATCCGGGTCATGAGCTCGTCTCGACGGATGGACTTTTTTGCTGTGCTCTTACCCGCCAGCTCAGCCAGGGTAAATGCCTGTCCTAGCTCGTTTGTTGCCGTGGTGGCTTCCAGGGAGGCGGCATTGCGCCTGTTCTGCTGCAGCCGAGCCTCTAGGCGTTCATTGCTGACGTAGAGATCCCGGTTTCTGGAAACCCGGCCCAGCAGGATGGCAGCGGACTCCACGGTATGCCCATGATGCTTCCTGAGCTTGCGACGCCACCATAGGGGGCAGCACATGCGGGCAATGGCTGGGCCGCTTCTTGTGTTGCTTGGCGGAGGGGCGATGCCCTGGCCTGCGCATACGCGCTCCATGGCCGCCCGAAGAGCCTCTGCGTCGTGGAAGAGCTCAGCACGGCTTGCACATCGGCGAGCCAGCTCTTTTGCGGCCTCACAAATGGTCGCGTCGGAGGCGTCTAGGGGTATCCGTACCTGGAGCAGTGCTGCCGTAGCCTCCCGGAGTTCCACGTTCGCCCTACGCGGGTCGGTGGGGTGCAGGCGGTCCCAGGCGGTAAGGAGGCGCCTGGCCCAGCGAGGCGGCAGCGTGGCAACCCGGCTTTGGGTCCACTCGGTGTCCGAAGGAATTCGGGTTCGATGTCCGTATGTACGGGACCTCGGAAATCCGGCGTTCATGGTGCCGTACGTACGTTCAGGAGGCGACGAAGTTCGGAAACCGGCCAGGCCAACCGGCCGTGGATCCGGATAGGCCGGATCGGACCGTTTTCCCGCATGGCCCAAAGGCGCAGTGTCTGCTGGGCGCGGTTCAGGTGGAAGGCGGCCTCCGGGGTGGGGAGGGCCGAGCGGGTTTCCCGGTCTAGCGGGGTAGTGAAGCGGATTGCGTTTGCCATGTTTTCGCACCAGGCGTGTTGAACATGGGCGAACAATCCGGGCGTAAGGCCGCTTGCGGTCAAGGCGTACGGCCGAACCTCTCGCAAACCCGCATGAAATCTAGCTTTCAGCGACTCGCGTAAGGCCTAACGGGCGGCAAAGCGTAAGGCCGTAAGGGCTCCATTGCGGCTATAAATGAGGGGTTCGACGTGTGTTCCCAATGGGAAACCGGGTGCGGCCATCTGCCTTTAGCCATGTGCGGAAGCCGATTCGATTTGTTTGGGCTTTGGTCTCAATCCAAGATGCACAAGATTACGCTTGTCTGTTCGGTACACCGTGAGAATGGACGCTGTACCGTTGCGGAACTGCTAAAGATTCTTCGAGCTATTAGCCCCGAAGTTATCTTCGAAGAAGTCCGTCCGACCGATTTTGATGCGTACTACAAGTCCCGACAAACCCTTGAAGCGCAGGCGATTACAAAATTTCGCGAATCCGAGTCACCCCGACAGGTTCCGGTCGATCAATTCAACGACAACGAAGCAACGGTTGATCTTCGTTTCACGATGGATAGGATATTTGACGTCGTGGAGGGGACAAGCCAAACGTATCTAAACCTCTTAGACGAGCGCGAAACCCTAACGCATCAGCAAGGTTTTCAATATCTAAATAGCGTTGTTTTCGAGAAAACGACGGAGAGCATCGAGGAGATTGAAGACCTGACCATCAGGGCGACTGGCAATCCGGACCTAATCCGTGGACTGCAGTGTTGGCGCGAAGCCATGAAGCGACGTGAAGCGGAAATGGTCCGCAATATCTACGAATATTGCCGGGATCATGCCTTTGATACGGGAGTCTTTTTGGTTGGTTCGGCCCACAAGGCAAGCATCGTCAAGGCAATAAGAGCACGCGATGGTGCGGAAGCTGGCCTGATTGATTGGTCCTTTACTTACGTAGACCCAAATTGAATGGATTTGAGGCCGTTGGGGTAGGCTTTTCTTGAGGGAGCAGTTGCCGGACTCTTGCTGCAGTAATGCCGAAATGCTTTGCCGCTTTCGCTGTGCCCAGTTCTCGCCGCTTCGTTTCGAGTTCCCGCAGTGCTTCCGCATCCCATCTTTTTGGGGTTCCTGGGTGAGGCGTGGGTTCCGACTCCGTTGGTGCCACCTCTATGGTCGCGACTGCTAAGGCGTCCGGTTTAGGGGGGGCTGAAGTTTGTGTGCTCTGAGATTCTTTGGGCTGAGAGCGCTTAGCTCGGGCAAGCAGGGCTTGCACAAGTTCCTCCGGTGGTGTGGTGGCGCCAGAACGACCCGCCCAAAGCACCACGTCAACGGGGCGCAGCTGCGCCGGCTTCATGGCTGCGGCACGTTCCGCCACGCTGCGAAGATCCTCATACCGACGAAGGAGCTCGGACTTCGGGCGCTGCTGCGGTTGAGCCAAGGCCAGTAGGCTGAATTCCGGCGCCAATTCGCGCTTCATCGCGGAACGGGTGAGTACGCGTGGATCCTTGCCCAGCAGCAAGGCCAGAGCTTCATCGAAACTCCAGTAATCCATCGTGGCCCAGTAGCTGAAATCTGCTTTGGCGCTCGCCTGGTTGTAGAACTTCGCGGCCTCCTTCTGAGCAGCCTTCTGTTCGACCTCGGTCTTGCGTCGTTTCTCCGCTTCAATGCGGGCGGCTTCTTGTGCCTTGGCTTGTGCGATCTGGTTCGCTCGCATGGCCTGCAATTCGGACAGCGCAAGTGCCATCAGGCGCGCAACTTCGGCTTCCTTCTTGGCCTTGAACTCTTCAGAGACTCTTTTTCCGCCTTCTCCCCAGCCAGAGAAGGCATCTGCGATGTCGTAAAAGACCTGTTGCGGGCGCAAGATCTCTTCGACCAAGCGAGCCTTTTCGGTGTTTGCTGGGGCGGTGGTGGTGGCGGTGGCGGGTGGAGGCATGACTGTTGATAACGCTTGAAGGGCCTTTGTCGCTGACTGTATGAAACGATCTGCGTTGAAGTCAAGATCAAGTTTGCTCCCTAGCGGTAGCGGTAGCGGCGGGTAGGTAGCGCTAGCGCTATCCCTTCCCTTAGGCGTACAGCAGGGTAGCCTAAGGGGGCCACCCTTAGGGAGGTGCCCATTGGGTCGAACCCTATGGGGCGGTGCCCAATAGGGAGAGTCCTATATGGGGCGACCTTTAGGGAAGATCCCTAAGGCGTTACTTCACGGCCCGCAATTTGCGGTTCGTGGCAGCTTCCTGAGGGTCGAACTCGATCCCGGCTTGAGCAAGTATCCAGGCCTCGATCTTTTCATGATGCAGGCGCAACAAATCCAGCGGCCTGACGGTGTAGTGCTTCTCGGCGGTCGCGCTCGGTTTGTGGCCCATGATCTGCGCCACGATGCCTGCCGGGATCTCCAGCCACTCCGTGAGCGACTTGAAGGAGCGGCGCAGGCCATGCAGGGTTAGCCCCTCGATGCCCGCGACCCGACAGGCCCGATCGTGCAGTTTATGCGGCGTGCTCATGGCCTTGCTGGCCATCTTGACTTCATTGGAGGGGCTGGCAAAAACCCACTCATTGACCCGGGGCAGGGAGCCCAGCAATGACGCGACGTAGGAGGTGAGCGGGATGATGCGCTCGCCCTCGACCTTGTCGCGGATGGTGAGCCCCCGCCATTTGATATCCACATCGGCCCAGCGCAAGGCCAGGATCTCGCCAGGCCGGGCGCCCGTCAGCAGCAGGACTTGCAGGTAGGCGGCAGCCATTGGATTGGCGAGTTGGCGCACGGCGTCGAACCACGCGGCCAGCTGTTCCCGTTGCAGGGCGTCTTGGCGCACCTTGGGCTTACCTAGCACTTCGCGCACGACCTTGGCCTTGGCCGGGTTCTGCGGTGGCAGTACCTGGGCATATTGCGGATGTTCCGCGCACCAGCTGAGGAAGCCACGAACCAAGCGCCAGGAGAGGCGGGCGGAAGTGGGCGCCTTGGCCGTTTCCTTTTCGGCCCAACGACTCAGAGCTGTGGGAGTGAGTTCGCGCAGCTTGAGGGACAAGAGCGGGTAGATCGGTCCCGCGACGGTCTCGCCCCGTCCGCGCGTGCCGCGTACGGCGGGCGTGCCTCCAGCCTTGGACTTGCGGATATGGTCCTTGTAGTGATGCTCGCCCCAGCGCGGGCGCCGGGCTGCGATGTAGGCGGACCAGGCTTCGCCCACAGTGACGGCCTGCACGACAGCGACAGCCGCTTTCGCCAGGCGCTCGGCTTCCTTTTGCCGCTCGACTTCTCGCGGGTCCGCGCCCTGGTCGATTTGCACGCGCAGGCGGTTGGCTTCGGTGCGCGCACCCTCGATGGTCCAGGAGCGCACATCGCCGATGGTGCGGCGGATGGTCTGGCGGCCTAGCTTGGCTTCGAAGACATAGGCCTTGGCGCCGGAGGTCGTCACGCGGACGCGCAGGGCGGGCGCCTTACGGTCGCGCAGGAAGGCTTGTGCTTTGCCCTCGGGGCATTTCAGGCGCTCGATGAGGCCTACCGTGAGCTCTTGCGGCACGCTCAAATCGACCGGCGCAGTCTTTAAAGGACGCATGATCCCTTGGTCTCCCAGGCAGTTCCATGTAGCCACCATGTAGCCACGCGGATGCAGTTTTGGCAAATCATGTTCAACACGAAAAATGCGAGACCCGCATCTATCCTGTTGATTTCATTGATTTCGGGAGATTTTACCTACGGTCTTCAACAGTCCGAAATAGTGCCAGATGGGGACTCATAATCCCTTGGTCGCTGGTTCGAGCCCAGCACGCCCTACCATTTGCACTGCCTTTTTCTTGTGCAATGTGCGTCGGGCCAATGCCGGCGCGGCTTGCCCGAGTTGTCCTGCAGGTTGTCCACAATGTAGACCACAGGGACTGGGGGTAATGTGGCCGGTTTGCAGCCTGACTTCGGAAGGCTTCCAGGATCGTGCTATAATTTCATTTTTAGCGGCTGTAGCTCAGCTGGATAGAGTACTTGGCTACGAACCAAGGGGTCGTGGGTTCGATTCCTGCCAGCCGCACCAAATGAAAAGCCTGCAACTGAAAAGTTGCAGGCTTTTTTCTTGCACTCACCATGCTGGTTCGAGGGGAAACGCCATGAGCAAGGCCTTTACCAGGGAAACCGAGGCTGCGGACGACGACGACGATCCGCAACTGCCCCCGCTGCCGAGCGGCGGCAAGAACTACATCACACCGCAAGGTTATGCCCGCCTGCGCGCGGAGCTGATGGACCTGATCGACAACGAGCGGCCCAAGGTGGTCGACATCGTGCATTGGGCTGCCAGCAATGGCGACCGCTCCGAGAACGGTGACTACCTCTACGGCAAGAAACGCCTGCGCGAGATCGACCGGCGCATCCGTTTCCTCACCAAGCGGCTGGAGATTGCCGAGGTGGCCGACCCGAGCGTGCACCACGGCAGCGACCAGGTGTTCTTCGGCGCTACCGTCACCTATGCCGACCAGGCTGGCCTGGAGCGCACCATCACCATCCTGGGCATTGACGAGGCGGACAGCCTGCAGGCGCAGGTGAGCTGGATTTCGCCGATTGCGCGCGCACTGCTGAAAGCACGCGAAGGCGATGTGGTCAAGCTGGTCACGCCGCTGGGCGCGGAAGAGGTGGAGGTGCTGGCGGTGCGTTACCCGGCGCCGGCCGCCAGCTGAAGGCCAGGTTCAGGGGGCGTTCTTGCTGCGTTCGGCGCTCAGCACGGAGGGCGTGCGCCGCAGGTTGCGCAGCGCGGCTTCCAGGTGGCTGCGGTCGCGCACCCCGATGACAAAGTGCAGATCGGTGGTTTCCTGCGCCGCTTCCTGCCCCATGTCGATGTGGGCAATGTCCGCTTCCGATGCGGCCAAGGCAGAGGCCACGCGCGCCAGCACGCCCTGGCCGTTGGTGACGGTGACCACGATGCCGGTTTCGAAGGTGCGTACCGGCTCGTCCGACCAGTCGACGCCGATGAAGCGCTCGCTGTCCTTGTTGCGCAGCTTGCGGGCGATGGCGCAGTCTTCGGCATGGACCACCAGGCCTTCGCCGCGTCCCAGGTAGCCGACGATGCTGTCGCCCGGCACCGGACGGCAGCAGGGGGCAAACTGGACCGAGGCGTTTTCGCTGCCGTCGATCGTTACTTCGCCCTGCATGGTGGATTCGTGGGCGGTGAAGCGTTCGCGCGTCAGCAGCAGGGCATCGGGTTTTTCGCCGGTTTCGGCCAGCAGTGCCACCATGCGTTTGGCCACGATGGAGGCGATGCGCTTGCCCAGGCCGACGTCGGTCAGCAACTCGGAGCGGCTGCGGTTGCCGGTGAAGCGCAGCAGCTTGTCCCACAGGCCGGAGCGGGTCGCCGCATCGTCATCGGTCGGGAATTTCTCGATGCCTTCGGCACGCAGGGCCTGCAGCAGAAGTTTCTCGCCCAGCGCCTCGGATTCGGCCTGGGCCATGGTCTTGAGGTGGTGCCGGATCTTGGAGCGGGCACGCCCGGTGCGCACAAAGCTCAGCCAAGCTGGGTTGGGCGTGGAGACCGGCGCCGTGACGACCTCGACCACGTCGCCGCTCTTGAGCTCGGTACGCAGCGGCACCTGCTCGCCGTTGATGCGCGCCGCCATGGTGCGGTCGCCGATGTCACTGTGGATGGCATAGGCGAAGTCCACCACGGTGGCGCCGCGCGGCAGGGCCATGATCTTGCTCTTGGGCGTGAAGACGTAGACCGCTTCCGGGAACAGGTCGACCTTGACATGGTCCCAGAACTCGGCGGCATCGCGCGTCTCGTTCTGGATGTCGAGCAGCGACTGCAGCCACTGGGCGCCCAGGCGGGCCGTGGTCGGGCTGTCGGGTTCCTTGGCCTTGTAGAGCCAGTGGGCCGCCACGCCGGACTCGGCCACCACGTGCATGGCCTCGGTGCGCAGCTGGAATTCCACGTTCACGCCCGACGGCCCCACCAGCGTGGTGTGCAGCGACTGGTAGCCGTTGAGCTTCGGAATGGCGATGTGGTCCTTGAACTTGCCCGGCAGCGGCTTGTACAGCTGGTGCAGCGTGCCCAGGGCGGTATAGCAGTCGACCAGCGTGGGCACGATGACGCGAAAGCCGTACATGTCGCTGATCTGGGCAAAGCTCAGGTGTTTCTGGTCCATCTTGCGGTAGATGGAGTAGAGCGTTTTCTCCCGTCCGGCAATGCGCACCGGCATGCTGGTGGCGGCAAAGGCGGTTTCCACCTCCTTTTGCACTTTCTGGACCAGGTCGCGCCGACGGCCGCGCGACTTGGCAACTGCCTTGGCCAGGATGGCGTAGCGCCAGGGCTGCAGGTGGCGGAAGGCCAGGTCCTGCAGCTCGCGGTAGGTCTGGTTCAGGCCCAGGCGGTAGGCGATGGGGGCGTAGATTTCCAGCGTTTCGGACGAGATGCGGGCCCACTTCTCGCGCGGCACGTCGGACAGCGTGCGCATGTTGTGGGTGCGGTCGGCCAGCTTGATGAGGATGACGCGCACATCGCGCGCCATGGCCAGCAGCATCTTGCGGAAGGATTCGGCCTGGCTTTCCTCGCGCGTGTTGAACTGCAGCTTGTCGAGTTTGGTGAGTCCGTCCACCAGTTCGGCCACGGGCGAGCCGAAGCGCTCGATCAGTTCGATCTTGGTGACGCCGCAGTCTTCCAGCGCATCGTGCAGCAGGGCGGCCATCAAGGCCTGGGCATCGAGTTTCCACTCGGCGCATTGCGCCGCCACCGCGATCGGGTGGGTGATGTAGGGTTCACCGCTGTTGCGCAGCTGGCCCAGATGGGCCTCGTCGGCGAAGCGGTAGGCCTGGCGTACCTGTTCCAGGTCGGAGGGCGAGAGGTAGTCGAGTTTGGCGGTGAGCCCGGCAAAGCTGGCCGCCGCGGCATTGGCTGCGGCCGGGTTGGACGCAGCCATTGGCGCACCTGCGGGCAGGCGCGCAGGCGTGGCGGTGGTGGATTTGAGCAGGCTACTCACCCCTTAAATATAGCTTGTGGCTGCTGTCTTCGCCGGTGCATAAAAAAAGCACCGCGCAGCGGTGCTTTTTCAACTGGCGAACCGTGTGTTCAGGTCGGCACTTTCTTGAGCATTTCGATGCCGACCTTGCCGGCAGCGATCTCGCGCAGCGCGGTGACGCCGGGCTTGTTCTTGCTCTCGATCTTGGGCGTGTGGCCCTGGCTCAGCATGCGCGCACGGTAGGTCGCGGCCAGCACCAGCTGGAAGCGGTTGGGGATCTGCAGCAGGCAGTCTTCGACGGTAATACGGGCCATGAGAGTTTCTCCGGAAAGCTTGAGAAGTCGGCAGTTAAGGCAGATGCAGCGCCTGGAACGTTTCTGCACGGACGCGGCGCTGGGTGGGGTACTTGAGCCGCTGGGCGTGCACCACCGACTGGATGTCGGCAAGCGCGCGATCGAACAATTCATTGATTATAACGAAATCGAACTTTTCGGCCTGTGCCATCTCGGTGGCGGCATTCTTCAGCCGCAGCGCGATCACCTCCGGCGAATCCTCGCCCCGCTTCTCCAGCCGGGCGCGCAGCTCGTCCCAGCTCGGCGGCAGGATGAAGATGGTGACCGCATTGGGGAACTGCTTCTGGATCTGCACCGCACCCTGGAAGTCGATTTCCAGCACGATGTCATTGCCCGCGAGGATCTTGTCCTCGATCGCCTGGCGCGAGGTGCCGTAGCGGTGGTTGTGCACGTGCGCCCATTCGACGAAGGCGTTGGCCAGCACCATGGCGTCGAAGGCGGCGGGCGAGATGAAGAAATACTCGCGGCCGTTCTGCTCCTGCCCGCGCGGCGAGCGCGTGGTGTGCGAGACCGAAAGTTCGAGCAGCGGGTCGCGCTCCAGCAGGGCCTTGACCAGGCTGGACTTGCCGGCCCCACTGGGCGCGGCGATGACAAACAGGTTTCCGGGATGATGGTCCATGGGGTAGGCGGCTGCAGGAGATCGTCTTATTCTATGTTCTGCACCTGCTCGCGCATCTGCTCGATCAGCACCTTCATGTCGACCGAGATGTGGGTCAGTTCCAGCGCGGCGGATTTGGAGCCCAGGGTGTTGGCCTCGCGGTGCAGCTCCTGGATCAGGAAGTCGAGCCGCTTGCCGATCTCGCCGCCTTTTTTGATCAGGCGTTCCAGTTCGGTCAGGTGCGAGTCCAGACGCGTGATTTCCTCCGCCACGTCGATGCGGATGGCAAACGCCGTGGCTTCGGTCAGCGCCCGGTCCTGCGCCGCTTCGGGCAACGTGCTGCCATCGGTCAGCGCCATGGCTTCCTTCCAGCGCTCCAGGAAACGCTGGCGCTGCTGCTCCACCAGCTGCGGCACCAGCGGCCCGGCTTGCTGCGCCAGGGTGCGCAGCTGGGCAATGCGCTCCAGCAGCATGCTCGCCAGCCGTTCGCCTTCGCGCTGGCGTGCGGCCAGCAGCGCCTTGAGGGCCTGCTCGGCCAGCGGCACGACGTCCTCGCTCCAGTCGCGTGTGCCGGTCTGCTCGCTGGCCGCCAGCCGCAGGATGTCGGCCATGCTCAGGGGCTGGGCCTGCGGCAGCCAGGCCTTGATGCTGTCCTGCACGGTGTTGAGCCGCTGCATCAGCCGGGGCGAGGGTTCGCTGACGGCGGTCGCCGAACCGCTTTCGATAAAGGCGCGCACTTCCACCTTGCCGCGCTTGAGCTTGCCGGTCAGCAGTTCGCGCAGCGCCGGCTCGAACGGCCGCAACTCCTCGGACAGGCGGAAAGTCAGGTCCAGAAAGCGGCTGTTGACCGAGCGGATTTCGATGCCCAACTGGCTGCTCGCCGCGCTGCGCGACTCGGCTTCGGTGGGGGGGGTGGCTGCGCCGTGCTGGGCACTGGCATAGCCAGTCATGCTGTAAACTGGCATTGCGATGTCTTAATCTGTGGAATGTGCCCAAGAATAACCGGGTTGCGCCCGATCATCGAGTGCTCACCACTCTGAATTATGTCAAAGCTCAAACCCGCCCCCTTGCCACCGGAAACCGTTCTTGGCGGTTACCGCATCCTGCGCAAGCTGGCAGCCGGCGGGTTTGGCGTGGTCTACCTGGCACTGGATCCGGAAGGCCTGCAGGTCGCCATCAAGGAATACCTGCCCGCCTCGCTGGTATCACGGGCGCCCGGCAAGCTGCTGCCCGAGGTGCCGCCGGAAAAACTCTCGCTGTACCGCCTGGGCCTCAAGAGCTTCTTCGAGGAGGGGCGCGCGCTGGCGCAGATCTCTCACCCCTCGGTGGTGAGCGTGCTCAACTTCTTCCGCGAGAACGAAACCGTCTACATGGTGATGAACTTCCTGGAAGGCGCTTCGCTGCAGGAATTCATCATCACCGCGCGCGACCTCAAGCAGCAGAAGGTGTTTCGCGAATCGACCATCCGCTCGCTGTTCGACGAGATCCTGCGTGGCCTGCGCATCGTGCACCAGCACAAGATGCTGCACCTGGACATCAAGCCGGCCAACATCTTCATCACCGATGACAACCGCTCGGTGCTGATCGATTTCGGTGCCGCGCGCGAGGTGCTGAGCAAGGAAGGCAACTTCATCCGGCCCATGTACACCCCCGGTTTTGCCGCGCCCGAAATGTACCGGCGCGATGCGGCCATGGGGCCGTGGACCGACATCTACGCCATCGGCGCCTGCATCTATGCCTGCATGCAGGGTTATCCGCCCAACGAAGCGCCGCAGCGGCTGGAGAAGGACCGCATCGCGATTGCGCTTTCCCGGTTGCGCGGCATCTATTCGGACAACCTGATCGAAGTGGTGGAATGGTGCATGGCACTCGATCCGCTGTCCCGGCCGCAGTCGGTGTTTGCCCTGCAGAAGGAGCTCAGCCGCGAAAGCGAGCGCCACTACACCAAGCTCACCGTGGGTGAGAAGGTGCGGCTGCAGTTCGACACCATGGTGGCCGACACCAAGAAAAGCGTCAAAGGCATGCCAGGACTGGGTGCAAAACAACGATGAGATTTTCGGTTTACCAGATCAGCCGCAAAGGCGGCCGCGAGACGAACGAAGACCGCATGGGTTATTGCTACACGCGCAATACCGGTCTTTTCCTGCTGGCCGACGGCATGGGCGGCCACCCCGAAGGCGAGATTGCGGCCCAGATGACGCTGCAGGTCATTGCCGCCATGTTCCAGAAGGAAGCCCGGCCCGAAATTGCCGACCCGCGCGCCTTCCTGGCCTCGGCGGTGATGGCGGCGCACCGCCAGATCCTGCGTTATGCCACTGAGAAGGGCATGCTCGACTCCCCGCGCACCACGGTGGTGGCGGCCCTGATCCAGGACAGCAGCGTGACCTGGGTCCACTGCGGCGACTCGCGCCTGTACATGGTGCGCGACGGCGAGATGCTGGCGCGCACGCGCGACCACTCCTACCTGGAGCAGCGCCGGGACGAGGTGCCTCTCACCAAGGCCGGCGAACCGGTCAACCGCAACATCCTGTTCACCTGCCTGGGGTCGCCGGTCAACCCGGTGTTCGACATCACCGGGCCGGTCAGCCTGCAGCAGGGCGACAAGATCCTGCTGTGCTCCGATGGCTTGTGGGGCAGCCTGAGCGACGTCGAGATCGTCTACGACCTAGGCCTCAAACCGGTGTCGCATGCGGTGCCGGACCTAGTGGAAAAGGCGCTGGTCAAGGCCGGCGGCAGCAGCGACAACGTCACCGTGATCGCGCTCGAGTGGGAAACGCCGGACGCCTTCGAGGCCACCCGCGGCGGCGTGACCACCGACAGCATCAACGAAGGCGTGTTCGCCTCCACGGTGCAGGCCAGCCTGCTCGATGGCCCGGGCGAAGACCTGGATGACGAAGCGATCGAACGCTCGATCGCCGAAATCAACGAAGCCATCCGCCGCACCGCCGCCCGCCGCAGCTGAGGCCGTCGACCGAGAATTTTCTGAACTGAAAGAACCATGAGCGAATTCATCCGCAGCGGCGCGCGTGCCGCCAACCAGTTGCGCCCGGTGCGCATCACGCGCGGCTACACCATCCACGCCGAAGGCTCGGTGCTGATCGAGTTCGGCAACACGCGCGTGCTGTGCACCGCCTCGGTCGAGGACCGGGTGCCGCCGCACAAGCGCGGCAGCGGCGAGGGCTGGGTCACGGCCGAGTACGGCATGCTGCCGCGTGCCACCCACACCCGCAGCGACCGCGAGGCCGCGCGCGGCAAGCAGAGCGGCCGCACGCAGGAGATCCAGCGCCTGATCGGCCGCTCCATGCGCGCCGTCTTCGACCTGGCCAAGCTGGGCGAGCGCACCATCACGCTGGACTGCGACGTGATTCAGGCCGACGGCGGCACACGCACCGCCGCCATCACCGGCGCCTTCGTGGCGGCGCAGGACGCCGTCAACACCCTGCTGGCCGCCGGCAAGCTGGCCGAGTCGCCCATCACCGGCCACGTGGCCGCGGTGTCGGTGGGCGTCGTGCAGGGCACGCCGCTGCTCGACCTGGAGTACACCGAAGACTCAGCCTGCGACACCGACATGAACGTCGTCATGACCGGCGCCGGCCACTTCATCGAAGTGCAGGGCACGGCCGAAGGCGCCGCCTTCAGCCGCCAGGAAATGGACGATTTGCTTGAGCTGGCCGACCAGGGCATCCGCGAGCTGGTGCGCCTGCAAACCGGATCGCTATCAAAATAATAGCTGTCAGCGTAATATTCATGTGGCCTAGAGCCTGATTTGATGATGAAAATCGTATTGGCCTCGAATAACCAGGGCAAGCTGCGCGAGCTGCAGGACATGCTCGCCCCGCTCGGGCTGGAACTGGTGCGCCAGGGCGATCTGGGCATCCCCGAGGCCGAGGAGCCGCACCGCACCTTCGTCGAGAACGCGCTGGCCAAGGCGCGCCATGCGGCCCGCCTGAGCGGCCTGCCGGCGCTGGCCGACGACGCCGGCCTGTGCGTCGACGCCTTCGGCGGCTTGCCAGGCGTGGACACGGCGTTCTACGCCACCCAGTTCGGCTACCCCAAGAGCGACGACAACAATGTGCGCGCCCTGCTGGAGCAGATGCAGACTGTCGACAACCGCCGCGCCGCCATGGTCAGCACCCTGGTGGCGCTGCGCTCGGCCGACGACCCGGAGCCGCTGATCGCCGTGGGCCGCGTGGTGGGCGAGATCGCACGTGAGCGGATGGGCACCAACGGTTTCGGTTTCGACCCGGTGATGTTCATCCCCGAATTCGGCCAGACCTTCGCGCAGTTGCCGATCGAGGTGAAAAACGCCAACAGCCACCGCGGCCGCGCTGCCAAAGCCATGGTCGAGCTGATTCGCGCCAACTGGTTGTGAGCGTCGTGCAACAGCCCGACATCCAGCATTACCTGCGCCCCGGCACGCTGCAACTCAGCAGCCTGCCGCCGCTCTCGCTTTATGTGCATCTGCCCTGGTGCATCCGCAAGTGCCCGTATTGCGACTTCAACTCGCACGAAATTTCCTTGGCCCCCAAGACGCCTGGGGCGTCGGCCCCCCAAGGGGGCGCATCCGGCTTGGGGCGGCCCGGCGCCGGATCGGCCGGCGACATGCCGGAGCAGCGCTACATCGACGCGCTGGTGGCCGATCTCGAATCCGCGTTGCCGCTGGTGTGGGGCCGCACGGTGCACAGCATCTTTCTCGGTGGCGGCACGCCCAGCCTGTTTTCGCCGCAGGCGATCGACCACCTGCTGGCTGCCATCCGCGCGCGCCTCAAGCTGTCGGCCGATTGCGAAATCACGCTGGAAGCCAATCCCGGCACCTTCGAGAAAGACCGCTTCCGTGCCTTCCGCAGCGCCGGCGTGACGCGCCTGTCGGTCGGCGTGCAGAGCTTCAACGACGAGCACCTCAAGGCCATCGGCCGCGTGCACGACCGTGCCCAGGCCATTGCCGCGCTGGAAGAGGCGGCGCGCAGCTTCGACACCTTCAATCTCGACCTGATGTACGCGCTGCCGGGCCAGACCCAGGCCCAGCTGCGGCAGGACGTGGACCAGGCGCTGGCCTTTGCACCGCCGCACCTGTCGATCTACCACCTCACCATCGAACCCAACACCTGGTTCGCCAAGTACCCGCCCCAGGTGCCGGAAGACGACGAGGCCTACGCCATGCTCGACATCCTCACCGAGCGCACGGGTCTTGCCGGTCTGCAGCGCTACGAGGTGTCGGCCTACGCGCGCAGCGGCCACCACTGCCGGCACAACCTCAACTACTGGCAGTTCGGCGACTACCTCGGCATCGGTGCCGGCGCCCACAGCAAGCTCAGCTTCGCGCACCGCATCGTGCGCCAGGTGCGCCTGCGCGAGCCGCGGCTCTACATGGAGCAGGCCTTGCAGGGTTTGCCGATGGCGCAGGAAGAAGAGATCCGCCTGGCCGACCTGCCCTTCGAGTACATGCTCAATGCCTTGCGCCTGCGCCAGGGTTTTGCGCTGGCCGAATTCAGCGAGCGCACCGGCCTGGCCATCACCGCCATCCAGCGCGGGCTGGAAGAAGCCGAGCGCAAAGGCTTGATCGTGCGCGACCTGGCGCGCATCATGCCCACCGAGCGCGGTTTCGATTTCCTCAGCGACCTGCAGTCCCTGTTCCTGGCCGAAACCTGAGGCGATCGCTCAACCGATGTGACAGCCGGCCAGCCGCGGGGCCGGTATATTGCGGCTATCGGCAGCGTGAAGGCCGCGCTTGGGGCGGCGTAACAAAGGGGCACTATGTTCTCGGTCTACGGGGAGACAGGTCGGCTCTTCAGGGGCGCGATGGAGGAGTTGCGGCAAGTCACGGCCGTGCGTGCCGTCACGCGCACGCGCAGCATCGAACCGTCGAACCCGCAGATCATGCCCTCGGCGACACCGGTCGGCGCGCCGTCCCATGGCGCGGCGCCAGCCGGCCAGCGCAGTCCGCTGGCGGCCTATGCGCAGGCCAGTGCGGCCCATGCGACGCGCCATCCGCTCAGCCGGGTGGCCGATGTCATGAGCCGCGGCGTCATCACCGTGCCGGCCAGCATGCCGGTGCTGGAGGCCTGGCAGTGGCTGGCCGAGCAAGGCGTGGGCCAGGCGCCGGTGGTCGATGCGCGCCACTGGCTGGTCGGTCTGCTGACCCGTGCCGACCTGCTGCAGCCTGACAAGCTGCCGCTGCCGGGTGCCAATTCGCTGGTCTGGCGCGCCCTGTTGAACCAGCCGGTGGCCGAAGTCATGTGGACGCCGGTGCCGGCCGTGGCCGAGGAAACCGACATCCGCCGCGTCGCCCGCGTGCTGCTCGACACCCATCTGCCCGGCCTGCCGGTGGTCAGCGAAGACGGCGCCGTCACCGGCTTCGTTTCGCGCACCGACATCCTGCGCGCCGTGGTGCACGACCCCCCGCTCGACCTCTGGAGCTGACACATCCCGACTTGGTTCAACTTTGAACTTGCAATCAATCCAATAAACGTTAGAATATTCTCATGACTCTGAAAAAGCGCGAACTCAAAGACCTGCTTTACGAACAAGTGGCCCGCATCGGCAAGGCGGTGGCCAGCCCGAAGCGGCTGGAAATCCTCGAGCTGCTGGCGCAGGGCGAAAAAACGGTCGAGGCACTGGCCGAAGCGTTGTCCATCGACATCAAGCTCACCAGCGCCCACCTCAAGACCCTGCGCGGCTCGCGCCTGGTGCAGAACCGGCGCGACGGCAAGTACGTGGTCTACCGCCTCAGCGGCGATGACGTGGCCCAGCTGTGGGTGACGCTGCGCCTGGTGGGCGAGGAGCACCTGGTCGAACTGCAGATGGCCTTGCGCCAGCTCGTCTCGGCACCCGACAAGCTGGTGCAGACCGACCGGGCCGAACTGCTGGCGCAGGCCCGCAATGGCGAGGTGGTCATGCTCGACGTGCGCCCGCAGGCGGAGTACGAGGTGGCGCACCTGCCGTATGCGCGCTCCATGCCGCTGGCAGAAATCGAGCGCCGCCTGGCCGAGCTGCCCAAGGACCGCGACATCGTGGCCTACTGCCGCGGCCCGTTCTGCCTGTTCTCGGACGAGGCGCAGCGGCTGCTGACCCGCAAGGGCTACCGCGTGCGCAAGCTGCTCGACGGTGTAGCCGAATGGCAGGCCGCGGGCATGGCGGTGGAGCGTTCGCCCGACGTCTGAGCACGGCCGGCATTTGAAATGCCAGGAAGTCATGACATGACACGCACCCTTTTCATCCTCAACGAAGCTCCCTACGGCAGCGAGCGCGCCTACAACGCGCTGCGCCTGGCGGGTGCCGTGGCGGGTAGGGACGGCCAGCAGGTGCGCGTATTTCTGCTGGCGGATGCCGTGGGCTGCGCCCGTGCCGGACAGAAGCTGCCCGAGGGGTACTACAACATCGAACTCATGCTGGGCAAGGTGGCGCGCAATGGCGAAGTCGCCTTATGCGGCACCTGCATGGACGCCCGCAGCGTCAAGGATGGGGAATTGATCGCCGGAGCCCGGCGCTCGACGCTCAAGGAGTTGGCAGACTGGACGGTCGACGCCGACAAGGTGCTGGTTTTTTAGGAATTCAGGAGAAGGCATGTTTTTCAAGCAGTTGGCCACCAAGGAAGCCTCGCTGTCCTACTTCTTCGGCTGCGCCACCTTTGCCAAGGCCATCGCCGTGGACGTGGTGGCCGGCGACGAGGACTGGTTTGTCGAGCAGGCACGCCAGGCCGGCGTCAAGATCACGCACGTGATCGACACCCACGTCCATGCCGACCACTACTCCGGCGGGCGCCGGCTGGCTGAGATGCTGGGCACCGCGTACTGCCTGCATGAATCGGATCTCGGCAAGGTGAAGTTCGACTTCGAGCCGCTGCGCGACGGCCAGAAGCTCGACCTGGGCAATGTGCAGGTCGAGGTGCTGCACACGCCGGGCCACACGCCCGACAGCATCTGCCTGCTGGTGTCCGACCTGCGCCGCGGCGAGACGCCCTGGTTCGTGGTGACGGGCGACACCCTGTTTGTCGGCGCCATTGGCCGCCCGGACCTGGCGGGCCAGGAAAAGGAAATGGCAAACCAGCTCTACGACGTGTTGCAGCACAAGCTGCTGCCCCTGCCCAACGAGATCGAAATCTTCCCCGGCCACCAGGCCGGCAGCGTGTGCGGCGCCGGCATTTCGGGCAAGCCGTCCTCCACCATCGGTTTCGAAAAGCGCTGGAACCCGGCGCTCTCCATGGCGCGTGATGACTTCGTGGCCGAACTCACGCGCGACATCCCGCCGCGCCCGGCCGACATGGCGCGCATCGTGGCGGCCAACATCGCCGCCTGAAGCCACAGGGCAGCCGTACGTATAGAACTCAACGGAGACAGATTTGGAAACAGGTGCTTTGAAGCTCCCCTTGTGGGGCGGGCTGGTGCTGGGCGTGCTGCTCGGCATCGTTCTTCAGCGCAGCAGCTTCTGCGCGCGCGCCGCGCTGGCCGATGCCTTCGAGGGCGAAGACCAGGCCCGGCTGCGTACCTTTGTACTGGCCATGGCGGTGACGCTGCTGGGCACGCAGGCGCTGGCAGGCTTCGGTCTGGTGGACCTGAGCGGCACCCCCTACCTGCGCGCCAGCGTGCCGCTGCTCGGGCTGTTGGCCGGCGGTTTGCTCTTTGGCGCCGGCATGATGCTGGCCGGCGGTTGCCCCAGCCGCCTGCTGGTGCGCACGGCCGAAGGCCAGGGCGCGGCCCTGCTGACCTGGCTGGTGTTCGTGCTCGCCATCATGGCCAGCCTCGAAGGTGTGCTGGCCCCCGTGCGTGAACGGCTGAGCGGGTCCGCCGTGGCGCTGCCGGCGGCTTCCCTGCCGGCCTTGTTCGGTGGCGTGCCGGCCTGGGCGGTGACCAGCGGCTTGCTGGCGTTGATGGCCATTTTCCTGTTCACCGCGCCCAAGGCTTCGGCCTGGCGCGGCTGGTCTCAGCCCCTGGCCGGTGCGCTGGTCGGTCTGCTGGTGGCCGCCAGCTGGTACGTCAGCATTGCCGGCGCCGACGAGTTCGACACCCCGGCCGCGACGGCGCTGGCCTTCGTCGCCCCGGCGCAGGACCTGGTGCGCTACCTGGCCATGGAACGCCTCGGTTTCCCGCTCAAGTTCGGCTCGGCCTCGGTGCTGGGCGTGCTTATTGGCGCCTTCGCCAGTGCCGTCGTGGCCGGCCGCTTTCGCTGGACGGTACCCACCGGCCCGCAGATGCTGCGCAACCTGGCCGGCGGCGTGCTGATGGCCTTGGGCGGTATTCTGGCCATGGGCTGCACCATCGGCCAGGGCATGGCCGGCGTGGCCACGCTGTCGGTGTCGAGCCTGTTGGCCGTGGCCAGCATGGTGCTGGGCGCCTGGCTGGCCCATCGCGTGCTGCTGCGTGCCACGCACAAGGCTTCGGCCAGCCGGGCTTGAGGGTGATGCACATGCGTGAACTCAAAGTGGCGCGCCACGAGGTGCAGGACTACCTGCACGGCATCCGCCACAACCTGGCGCAATTCGTCCACCAGCTGCTGCAGGTGCTGCTGGTCGGCCTGACCATCGGCATGATGCGCACCGTGGTGCCGGCGCTGGCCAGCGCCGAATTCGGCGTGCCCAAGGGCTCCTTCATGCTGCTGATCTCCTTTGTCGTCGCCTTCGGCTTCGTCAAGGGCTCACTCAACTTCGTGGCCGGGCGCCTGTCGGAAAACATCGGGCGCAAGCGTGTGCTGCTGATCGGCTGGCTCAGTGCGCTGCCGATTCCCTTCATGATCCTGTGGGCGCCGAGCTGGGGCTGGATCGTGGCCGCCACCGTGCTGCTGGGCATGAACCAGGGTTTCGCCTGGTCCATGACGCAGACCGCCAAGCTCGACATCACCCGGCCTGACCAGCGCGGCCTGACCATCGGCCTCAACGAATTCGCCGGTTATGTGGGCGTGGCCATTGCCGGCATCATCACCGGCTACATGGCCACCGCCTTCGGGCCACGCCAGGGCCTGCTGATCTTCGGCCTGGTGGTCATCGTCTCGGCCTTGCTGCTGACGCAGTTTTTCGTCAAGGAAACGCTGCCCTGGGCCCGGGCCGAAGGCGCACGTCATGCCGCCGGCCAGGTGAGCGGGCCCACACCGCGCTACCCGGCCCATGTGCCGGCCAACCCCAGTACCTGGCAGATGTTTGCGCTGATGAGCTGGCGCGACCGCCGCCTGGCCGCGCTGTGCCAGGCCGGCCTGGTGGAAAAGTTCGTCGACGCGTTGGTCTGGGTGTTCTACCCGGTGTTCCTCTACCAGCAGGGCCTGAGCCTGCCGCAGGTGGGCTGGGTCATCGGCGTCTACGGTTTTGTGTGGGGCGGCTCGCAGCTCTTCACCGGCAAGCTGTCGGACCGCATCGGCCGCCACAAACCCAATGTGCTGGGCATGTGGTTGTGTGGCGCCGGCGTGGCGCTGATGCTGCTGGGCAGCGGCGTGGCCTGGTGGTCGCTGTCGGCCGCGGTGTCCGGCTTCGGCATGGCGCTGCTGTACCCCAACCTGTCGGCCGCGGTGGCCGACATCTCGCACCCCCACTGGCGCGGTTCGGCCATCGGCATCTACCGCTTCTGGCGCGACCTCGGCTACGGCATCGGCGCGCTCGGCCTCGGCCTGGTGGCGCACTTCACCGGCCACATGGAAGGCGCGTTCTGGTTCGTCGCCATCGCCATGGCCCTGTCGGGCGGCCTGCTGTGGCTGCTGGGCGAAGAAACCCACCCGAGGCTCAACCCCGCTTGAACCTCTATCTCACTGAAAGACATTCATGAAAAAACTGCTCTCGCTCTCTCTTGCCGCGCTCGCCATCACGGCAGCCAGCCTGCCGGCCCATGCCAACGACAAGGCCGTCATCGACGCCATGGAAGGTTATCTGGAGTTCGTCGACTACGGCGGCGCCACCATCTTCCCGGAGCAGATTCCTAAGGACGACTGGAAGAAGTTCTTTGTCATCGACGCGCGCGACAAGGGCCAGTTCGACAAGGGCCACATCCCCGGCGCCAAGAACATCGAATGGCGCCAGGTGCTGGCCAAGCGCAACGAGATCCCGAAGGACAAGCCGGTGCTGATCTACTGCAACCAGGGCACCCTGTCAGCCCAGGCCGGCTTCGCGCTGCGCCTGGCGGGCTACGAGAACGTGCGCATCCTGCAAGGTGGCTTCAGCGATTGGACGGCCAAGGGGGGCTTTGATGCGGCGGCGAAGGCTGCGGGGGCGCCGAAGCATTGAGAGGTACCTGCTAAACGGGGCGCTGGCCTTCGGAGCACGCATCAAGAGCCCGGTTCGCCGGGCTTTTGTTCGCAGTGGGTTTCTGCTGTTTTCTTGATGCGGCTATTCTTCCGGTCTGCGTCGCAGGTGTTTATTTTGATGAGTTATTGATTTTGCGTTCTTGGGCTTCCGCAGCAGCTTTTTCTGCTCGGGCCTTGGCGATTCTTGCCTCAGCCTCAGCGATTCGAGCTTCAGCTTCTGCCGCCGCTGCTTGCCTTTGACGCTCTTCAAGTTGACCAGGTGTTTCGGCGATGGTCTGATTCGAAAAGGAAAGCATTGCTGCAAGCGTGCAGCACGCTAGGACAAACTTACGCATAGTGACCTCCATGTGACAGTGGCTGGGAATCCGAAGCGGCTTCCGCAGGTCGAGCTATGTACTCGACGCCTTCAGTCTAGAAAGACAAAACCGTTTGGGAATCCCATGAATTCGGGATTCGAGGGTTCAAACCGATGAATGTGTCCGAGCAACAGGGGGAATCCCACCCAATTGCCGACGTTGTGTATGCTTTGAGTCAGTAGCAATGGAGGGCCTATGAACAGGCAATTCAGCGTTGCGTGTCATCTCTGGTTCACCGGGGTGCTTGCCACCTTGGCGGTTGTTCTCTCATCAGGCGCAGCAGCTCAATCTTCGGGCGCAATTCTTCAGGTTGCTCGGGCACTTGAAGGAACGACCTACGTCGTGCCGATGAATCAATACAGGGAAGGAGTCTTGGACACGTGTGGCTTCGAGTTCAAGGCTATGGCGTTTGATACCGCATACAAGCGAGGGGCTCCCATTGCGATAAACGGCTCCTTTGGGTTGCGGAAGTTCGGGCCGAAGCAAGTTGCGGTTACCTACAAGGTCGGAATTTTCAATGTGTCCGATGCAGGAGGCGTGCAACCGGAGGCTCCCAATTACGCCTGGATAAAGCTGGGGACCGTCATCGTGAAGCCCGAGCAAACCATGGCTTCGGACACTCCGGGATACAAGCTGTATCTGTCTGGCTTAAACGCCGAGACAGCCGCAGCCTTGGATGCTGTTGTGGAACAAAGACCGGTGCTGGTCGGTTTTAACAGAATAGACGGTGGCCTCGATGTGGTGGTCCCAATTGACTTGAGCGTTCGAGACACTATGGTTTCAGATGGCAAGGCCGTCAGAAAGCGGGATGACCAGTTGGGCCGGGGCTTCGCTCAGTGTCTGGGCGAGCTGTTAGCTGGCATGAGACGGAGAAGCCGTAGGGCGGTGGCACTACCAGACAAGCGTTGGGGTCATTGGCGGAGGCGGTGAGATTCGAACTCACGAACGGTTGCCCGTTGCCGGTTTTCAAGACCGGTGCAATCGACCACTCTGCCACACCTCCGGGTCGCTCATGCGAGTTGGGGATTCTACCCGCTAAGCCTCTTGCGCTGCCGGGCGCGCACCGGTGCGCAGCCGCAGGGCGCCGGCCTCGCGCTTGGGTTCGCCCAGGGTGGGGCGCACGCTGGCGGGCCCGAAACGGGCGCGCAGCGCCTGCACGACCTCGGTCAGTTTTTCCAGATCCTCGACCTTGGCGGCATAACGTTGCAGCACCAGGTAGGCGGTTTCGACCAGCTTGGCGTTGAGCGTTTCCTCGCCGTGGATGATCAGGTCCTTGACGGCCGCAGACGGGTTGCCGCCCATGCTGAGCGTCATGGCCTTTTCGGCGAACTTGAGGATTTGCGTGTTGCTCTGGCGGATGCGCTCCGCATACGGTGGGTGCACGGCGGTCGAGCCGGCCAGCAGTTCGGCCAGGGAGCGGCTGGTGCAAAAGCGCATGCCCAGGGTGTCGACCACCTTGTCGACTTCGTCGAGCTGGATGGCCTTGTTGGCCAGCTGGGCCATGAGGGCCAGCAGGTTGGTGGCGGACTCGAAGTCGAACGAAGGGTCCTTGACCCGGGCGGCCATGGCGCGCACGGCGTCCACCGAGCGGGCGAACTGCCGGTCCATGATCAGAACGAGGGCGTCGACGATGGCGGCCAGGCGCAGGTAGCGAGGGTCCTTGTCGTGGCGTTCCAGCAGCTTGCCGAAGTCGTCCTGGCAGTGCTGCAGGCCCTTGCGGTCGTTGGTCTCCAGGCGCGCAAAGGCCAGCAGCACCAGGGTCTGGCAGTCGAACATCTTGGAGTCCAGGCCCTGGCGCGCCGTTTTGCCGAGGATTTTTTCGGCCTCCACGCGGTCGCCGCTGTAGTAGGTCATCATGCCCAGGTTCTGCAGCCGGCTGATGGAGTGCGGCGTCATGGTGCAGGCCATCTTGTAGGTGTCCAGCGCACGGTCGAAGCGGCCGAGCTCGAACTGGGCGCGGCCGAGCACGTCGTAGGCGTCGGCGTAGTTCGGTTCTTCGCTGATCAGGTTCTCCAGCGTGCTGACGGCGCGCGTTGGCTCGCCGCCGTCCAGCTGCGCGCGCGCCACCCCCAGCTTGGCCCAGGGCAGGGTCTTGGCGGCGATCACGGCCTCGTACAGGGTCTGGGCCTGGGCGTATTTCTCAAGGCGCATCCACAGTTCGGCGCCGATGCGTGCGGCATACAGCCAGAACGGGCCGCGGCTGTCGAAGCGCGCCATGCACAGCTTGGCGGCGCCGGCGAAATCTTCCGCCTCGATGGCGGCAAAGATGTCTTGCAGCGAGATCTTGCGCTGGCGTGCCTGGTACAGGCGCTCGCCGAGGTTGCTGGCGGTGTGCGGTTTGAGCAGGTAGCCGTCGAGCGCCGACTCGGCCGCTTCAGCCACCTTGGCATAGCTGGCCTCGGCCGTGATCATGATGAACACGGTGGAGAAGGGCAGCAGCTGGTTGCGGCGCAGGTCGTCCAGCAGCTCCTGGCCGGTGGCGGAATCCCGGCCGAAGTGGTGCTCGCACAAGACGATGTCGAAGGTCTTGAATTCCAGCTGGCGCCGCGCATCCACCACGCGCGTGCATTGCGAGACCGAGCCGACGCCGAAGTCGCGCAGCTGGTTGACCAGGATCGCCCTGGAGGTGGGGTTGCTGTCAACGACCAGTGCCCGTGCCGCGGAGAGATCGTCTTCATCCAGGGGCGATGCATCAAGATTCGTCAAGGGCCACAACGGCGTTCTCCAGTTCGGCACATAAAAAAGAAGGCCAGAGCAGAATCAGGCTCCGGCCCACTTGATGCGGGGTTATGCGGTCTCAAAATGATAGCACCCGGCGCCCCGTCTGGAAAGACAGGGGGCCGGGTGCGTCGGGGGCGGGCTGTTGGGCCGGTTTCAGGCGTCGGGCGCGACCTTGTGGTTGGCCAGGGCCTCGATGGCCTTCACCAGCGCCGAGTGGTCGGCCTGGTCGTGGCCGAGGGCGGCGCAGGCCTGCATCAGCTGGGCGGCGTTGGCGGTCTGCGGCAGCGCCATCTTGAGCGACTTGGCGCCTTGCAGGGCCAGGTTGAGGTCCTTCTGGTGCAGCGCGATGCGGAAGCCCGGGTTGAAGGTGCGCTTGACCATGCGCTCGCCGTGCACTTCCAGGATGCGCGAGGAGGCGAAGCCGCCCATCAGCGCTGCGCGCACCTTGGCCGGGTCGGCGCCGGCCTTGGAGGCGAACACCAGCGCTTCGCTCACGGCGGCGATGTTCAGCGCCACGATGATCTGGTTGGCCACCTTGCAGGTCTGGCCGTCGCCGTTGCCGCCGATCAGGTTGATGTTCTTGCCCATCAGGTCGAACAGCGGCTTGACGCGGTCGAACACGGCCTGCTCGCCGCCCACCATGATGGTGAGTGAGGCGGCCTTGGCGCCCACTTCGCCGCCGGAGACCGGGGCGTCGAGGTAGTCGCAGCCGAGTTCGTTGATCTTCTTGGCGAAGGCCTTGGTGGCGATCGGGTCGATGGAGCTCATGTCCACCACCACCTTGCCCTTGGCGCCCTTGAGGCCCTGGGCCACGCCGTTGTCGCCAAACAGCACCTTCTCCACATCAGGGGTGTCGGGCACCATGGTGAAGATGATGTCGGCGCGCTCGGCCACACCGGCCGGGGAGGTGCACACCGTGGCACCGGCTTCCGCCAGTTCCGGCGCAACCTTGCTGCGCGTGTTGACGAACAGCACGTGGCCGCCGTTGATCAGGTTCATGGCCATGGGCGTGCCCATGATGCCCAGGCCGATGAAGCCTACTTTGAGTCCGGATTTGGTCATGTCTCTATCTCAGTCTTTTATTTAGTCAGGTTCTTGATCCAGCCCAGGCCCTCGACCGTGCTGGTCTTGGGCTTGTACTCGCAGCCGATCCAGCCGGTGTAGCCGATGGCGTCGAGGTGGCGGAACAGGAAAGCATAGTTGATTTCGCCGGTGCCGGGCTCGTTGCGGCCCGGGTTGTCGGCCAGCTGGACGTGGGCGATGCGCGGCAGGTACTTCTGCACCGTGGCGGCCAGTTCGCCCTCCATGCGCTGCGCGTGGTAGAGGTCGTACTGGATGTACAGGTTGTCGCTGCCCACCGCGTCCAGGATGGCGGCGGCCTGCGCCGTGGTGTTGAGGAAGAAGCCCGGGATGTCGTAGCTGTTGATCGGCTCGATCAGCAGCTTGATGCCGGCGGCCTTGAGCTTGTCGGCGGCGAACTTCAGGTTGGCGACGAAGGTGGCCTGCGCCTGCTCGCGGGCAACGCCGGCGGGCAGCTTGCCGGCCAGGCAGTTCACCTGCGGGCAGCCCAGGGCGGTGGCGTAGTCGATGGCCTTGTCCACGCCGGCGCGGAATTCGTCCACGCGGTCGGGGTGGCAGGCAATGCCGCGCTCACCCGCATCCCAGTCGCCGGCCGGCAGGTTGTGCAGCACCTGCTTCAGGCCGTTGGCCTTGAGGGCTTGCGTCAGTTCGTTCTTGTCAAAAGCGTAGGGGAACAGGTATTCCACCGCCTCGAACCCGGCCGCCTTGGCTGCGGCGAAGCGCTCCATGAAGGGCACTTCGTTGAACAGCATGGTCAGGTTGGCTGCAAATTTGGGCATCTCAATGAATCTCCGTTGTCTTCCTGTATCAGTCCAGCATCGAGGCCACGGCGGTCGGTGCGTCGGCACGCGTTTGCGCCAGGTCCTCGAACTCCATGATATTGTCGATTTCAGTGCCCATGGCGATGTTGGTCACGCGCTCCAGGATGACCTCGATCACCACCGGCACCTGGTGCTGCGCCATCCAGGCCTCGGCCTGTTCGATGGCCGACGCCAGCTGCTCCGGCTTGTGCACGCGGATGGCCTTGCAGCCCAGGCCTTCCACCACCTTGATGTGGTCGATGCCGTAACCCTTGGCCACCGGGTCGGTCTCGGTGTTGATGTTATCGAAGCCGAGCTGCACGCAGTAGTCCATGTCGAAACCGCGCTGCGCCTGGCGGATCAGGCCGAGGTAGGAGTTGTTGACCACCATGTGGATGTAGGGCAGCTTGAACTGCGCGCCCACGGCCAGTTCCTCGATCATGAACTGGAAGTCGTAGTCGCCCGACAGCGCCACGATCTTGCGCGTCGGGTCGGCAGCACGCACGCCCAGGGCGGCGGGGGCCGTCCAGCCCAGCGGGCCGGCCTGGCCGCAGTTGATCCAGTGGCGCGGCTTGTAGACGTGCAGCATCTGCGCGCCGGCGATCTGCGACAGGCCGATGGTGCTGACGTAGCAGACGTTCTCGCCGAAGGCCTCGTTCATGGCCTGGTAGACGCGCTGCGGTTTCATCGGCACGTTGTCGTAATTGGTCTTGCGGTGCAGCGTGCCCTTGCGCTGCAGGCACTCGGCAGCCCAGGCGCTGCGGTCGGCCAGCTTGCCGGCGGCCTTCCATTCCTTGGCCACCTGCACGAACAGTTCCAGCGCCGCCTTGGCGTCGGAGACGATGCCGTAGTCGGGCGCGAAGACGCGGCCGATCTGCGTCGGCTCGATGTCCACGTGCACGAACTTGCGGCCCTTGGTGTAGACCTCGACCGAGCCGGTGTGGCGGTTGGCCCAGCGGTTGCCGATGCCCAGCACGAAGTCGGACGCCAGCATGGTGGCGTTGCCGTAGCGGTGGCTGGTCTGCAGGCCGCACATGCCGGCCATCAGCGGGTGGCTGTCGGGAATCGTGCCCCAGCCCATCAGGGTGGGGATCACCGGCACGCCGGTGATCTCGGCGAACTGCACCAGCAGGTCGGAGGCGTCGGCATTGATGATGCCGCCGCCGGCCACGATCAGCGGCTGCGCCGACTCGTTGAGCATGCTCAGGGCCTTCTCGGCCTGGGCGCGCGTGGCGGCCGGCTTGTAGACCGGCAGGGACGAGTAGGTCTCGGGGTCGAATTCGATTTCGGCCATCTGCACGTCGAAGGGCAGGTCGATCAGCACCGGGCCGGGGCGGCCCGAGCGCATCAGGTGGAAGGCCTGCTGGAAGGCACGCGGCACCTGGGCCGGCTCTCGCACGGTGACCGACCACTTGGTGACCGGCTTGGCGATGGATTCGATGTCCACTGCCTGGAAATCTTCCTTGTGCAGGCGCGCGCGCGGCGCCTGGCCGGTGATGCACAGGATCGGGATCGAGTCGGCCTGCGCCGAGTACAGGCCGGTGATCATGTCGGTGCCGGCCGGGCCGGAGGTGCCGATGCACACGCCGATGTTGCCGGCGTTGGCGCGCGTGTAGCCCTCGGCCATGTGCGAGGCGCCTTCCACGTGGCGCGCCAGGATGTGGCTGATGCTGCCCTGCTTGCGCAGCGCGGCGTAGAGCGGGTTGATGGCGGCACCGGGCACGCCGAAGGCCTGCGTGATGCCTTCCTTCTCCATCACCCAGACCGCTGCCTCGATCGCTTTCATTTTGGCCATGTCATATCTCCTCGGATTCCATCAAACGATGGGCGGACTGTATGAACTCCTGTGCACTTGCGGAAGACGGCTGCCGTCCATAACATCTATTCCATATTGGAATGGATCAGGAGAAGGTGATGGATCGACTGCATGCGATGAATGTGTTTGTGCGGGTGGTGGAGACCGGCAGTTTTTCGCGCGCCGCGCGCGAGTTCTCCATCACGCAGCCCACCGTGACCAAGATGGTGGCCAGCATCGAGGCGCGCCTGAAGGTGCGCCTGCTCAACCGCAACACGCGCGGCGTCAGCGTCACGGAATCCGGTGCCCTGTACTACGAGAAGTGCAAGATCATCGTGCGCGAGTCGGACGAGGCCGAGAACATCGTGCGCCTGCGCCAGACCCAGGCGCAGGGCCTGCTGCGCATCGGCACCTCGGTGGCGTTCGGGCGGCGCGTCATCACGCCGCTGGCGCTGGAGTTCATGGCCAAGCACCCGCAGGTGCAGCTCGACCTGAGCTTCGAGGACCGTTACACCGACCTGGTGGCTAACGGCATCGACCTGGCCATCCGCATGGGCAAGCTGGCCGATTCCACCCTGGGGGCTCGCTTTCTCGGCGTCAATCCCTGGGTGATGGTGGCGGCGCCGAAGTACCTGCGCAAGCACGGCACGCCCAAGCAGGCCATGGATCTGAGCCAGCATCCGGCGCTGATCTACAGCAGCGTGCTGGGCGACGACGTCTGGCGCCTGACGAATCCGAAGGGCGACACGGTGACGGTGCCGGTGGCCGGCCGGCTGCGTTCCAACAACTTGTCGGCCGTGCTGGCGGCGGCGCGCAACGGCTTCGGCATCGCGGCCATGCCGCGCTACGTGGCCAGCGACTCGCTCCAGTCCGGCCATCTGGTGGAAGTGCTCAAGGGCCACACCCTGCCGGAGCAGGAGATTCATGCGGTGTTCCCTTCGCCCAAGCTGGTGCCGGGCAAGGTGCTGGCCTTCATCGCCTTCATGCAGGGGCGCCTGGGCGAGCGCTGGTGGGACAACTTGCCGAAGATTTGAGTATTGGAACACCCCCAGGCTGCGCGCACTTCGTGTCGCTACGCCACCCCCCTTGCAGGGGGCAACGCCAGTGGCCCGGCGAAGCCGGTTCCTCGGCGTTTTCCGGTTTTTGCCGGCTTGTGCGGCGCCAATTGTTTCAAATGCGATGGTGTTTGTTTCTTTGGCATTCTCATGGCCAAAGCAAAACGGCCCGCATCAGGCGGGCCGTTGTGTGTGGGGCGCTCAGACGATCAGGTCTGGCCTTCGGTCAGGGTGTCGAGCTGGAAGCGGCCACTCTTGTGCCACAGCCAGGTATCGGTGTATGTGACGTGGCCCATGCGCACCGGGGCCGGGAAGGGGGCGGCCTGGCGCACAGTGCGTTCGATCTCGGCCATCACCTCGGGCGCATGGCGCGGTGCGCGCATCCAGCTGGTGCCGATTACATTGCCGCGGCTGTCGACCTCGACCTGCAGCACGCCCACGGCGTAGAGCAAGGGCGGCAGCTTGCCCTTGAAGATGCGCTCGCCGTTCTTGCCGTATAGGTGGCTGGCGGCGTCGCGGCGGTAGGCGCGCGGCGTGGTGGCGACGGAAACCTTGTCAGGTGGCGCGGCTGCCACCGGCGCTGCCGGCTGGGGCGCTTCCGCTTTCGGTTCCGCCGGGGGCGGCGACGAGCAGGCCGCCAGCAGGGTGGCGATGCCCGTGGCCGAGGCGGCCAGCAGCAACTGGCGGCGTTCAGTGGACTGTTGCATGGGAACTCTCCTCATCTGTGAGCCGCCCGGCGTGGCGGGGCGGCGGTTGATGGATGGGAATTTGCCACAAATCGCGCCGCATGTGGCGAGAAATTGCGTGTCCAGACGTGACAGTTTGTGCTTTTGCGTGTCATCGCCCCGGCGGCCGGGCTGGGCCGGGGTGGCGGCCTTCATCGGCCGTGATGCCGATGGCCAATGCATACAAACGAGTTACCGCCGGGTTACGACGGCACAATGGCGGCAGGAGACAAATTGAATGACAAGCCCTGATCCCCGCAGCCAGCCGCGCGCGTTCCTGACCCATCTGTACCAAGCCGCCGTGCGGCGAGCCCTGCCGCTGCACAACACCGCCGCCTTCCTGCCGCCGCCGCCGAAGGGGCGCACCATCGTCATCGGTGCCGGCAAGGCCGCCGGTTCGATGGCGCAGGCGGTCGAGGCCCTGTGGCCGGCCGATGCGCCGCTTGCGGGCGTGGTGGTGACGCGTTACCACCATACCCCTGAGCGGGCGGCCGGTCTGCCGCACCGCATCGAGGTGCTGGAAGCATCGCACCCGGTGCCCGATGCCGCCGGACTGGCGGCATCGCAGCGCATTCTGTCGCTGGTGCAGGGGCTGACGCCGGACGATCTGGTGCTGTGCCTGATCTCCGGCGGCGGCTCGGCCTTGCTGACCCTGCCGGCCGAGGGCCTGACGCTGGAGGAGAAGCAGCGCATCAACAAGGCATTGCTCAACAGCGGCGCCAACATCGGCGAGATGAACTGTGTGCGCAAGCATCTCTCGCGCATCAAGGGCGGGCGCCTCGCCGCCGCCTGCGCGCCGGCGCGCGTGGTGACGCTGACCATCAGCGACGTGCCGGGCGACGACCCGTCGGTCATCGCCAGCGGGCCGACCGTGCCCGATGCCACGACCTGCGCCGATGCGCTGGCGATCCTGAAGCGCTATCGGATTGATGTGCCGGCGCCCGTGCTGGCCATGCTGGCGCAGGGCACGCTGGAGACACCCAAGCCCGGCGATGCGGTGTTTGCTGGCCATGAAGTGCACATGATCGCCACACCGCAGCAGTCGCTGGAGGCGGCCGCAGCAGTCGCGCGAGCGGCTGGTCTGCACGCCTACATCCTGAGTGACGAGATGGAAGGCGAGTCGCGCGAGGTGGGCAAGGTGCATGCAGCCTTGGCACGCGCGGTCGCGCAACGCGACCAACCGTTTGCCAAACCGTGCGTGATCCTGAGCGGCGGCGAGACCACCGTCACGGTGCGCCCCGTGCCTGAGGGTGAGCAACGCGGCCGCGGCGGCCGTGCCGGCGAGTTCTGCATGGGCCTGGCGGCAGCGCTGCAGGGGCAGGCCGGCGTCTGGGCGCTGGCGGCCGATACCGATGGCATCGACGGCATGGAAGAGAATGCCGGCGCCTGGGTCGAACCGGGCACGCTGGCGCGGGCGCAGGCACTGGGCATGAAGGTGGACCGCTACCTGGACCGCAACGACGCCTACGGCTTTTTCCAGCCGCTGGGCGACCTGGTGGTGAGCGGGCCGACCCACACCAACGTCAACGATTTCCGCGCTTTGCTGGTGCTGTGAGGCTTTTTCGGGTCGGCTTCGGCCGATTTCGTGGGCGTTGTTTGATTTTGCTCAAGGTTGCGGGTCGGCAAGAGGCGCACAGTTGCATCCATGCTACCCGCCGAATTCATGGACCAGTCAGCCGAACGACGTATTGTTGCGTCCGGTTCGGTGCTGCTCAAGCGCGGCTCATCGCCCGCCTGGGCCATGTACATCGAAAGCGGCCGCGTGGCGCTGGGTGTGCTGGACGGCGAAGTTCTGGAGCATCAGCTCGGTGAGGTCGAAGGTCCGTTCTGGCTGGAAGCCACGGCCGCGGTGCTGAACCTGCCCAGCGCGGTGGATGCCGTGGCCGAGAGCGAAGTCGTGATGCGGCGCATTCCCTTGCCCAAGTTCCGCCAGTCGCTGGCGGCCATGCCGGTGGCAGCGCACACGGTGCTCAACGACGTGGCCATGGCGCACCGGCGCCAGACCGAACTGGCGGTCAGCCGGCTGGCCAAGGATGCCGAGGCACGCTGTGCCGAGTGGCTTTTGCGCCATGCCAAACCGGGCGACAAGGGTGTACTGGCCGTGCTGTTGCAGCAGCGCAAGCGCCTGATTGCCGCCCAGCTCGGCATCGCGCCCGAAACCCTGTCGCGCGTGCTGCGCCATCTGCGCGAGCAAAGCCTGATCAGCGGCACCGGCCGCGTGCTCAACGTGATTGACCCGGGCGGCCTGCGCACGCTGGCCGGCGTGTGATTTCCAGCGTGAACAAAAAAGCCGCCTGACAGGCGGCTTTTTTGTTCACGAACACCGGGCCTTGATGTCGGCCGGGATCGGAATGGCGCGGATGCCGGTGTCGCTGCCTTCGCGGCGGGCGGCGAAGATGCGCACCTCGTCGCATTCCATGATCAGGTCGCCGCCGCGCATGACGCGGTAGCGCTGCACAAAACTTTTGTCGCGCCACTCGGCCACGCTGGTGTGGATGTCCAGCGTGTCGCCGTAGCTGGCGGTCTTGACGAACTTCGCGTGGGTGTCGACCAGCGGGGTGCCGATCAGGCCAGTGGTCTTTTCCGTTTCGTGCCAGGGCGGCACGCCGCACTGCAGGAAGAAGTGGCGCGAGGCCGCGTCGATCCAGCGGAAGAAGTTGGGAAACCACACGATGCGTGCCGGGTCGCAGTCGCCGAACTCGACGCGCACGGTGTAGACGATGACCCGCGAGGCAGCGGGCGTTGCAGAAGTGTCAGTCATGGGATCAGAGGCTCCTCTGCCGTTCATGGCCGAGGAGCGCTGTGCTGGTTAATGCTTAGTCGCCAACGATCTTACGTTCTTTGATGATGGTGCCGAAACAACTGGTCGGCGGCAGCGACCAGCAGCGTGCGGCGGAGCAGGCGGGCGGGTGCGATGAGTCATGTTGGTTCCTTCAGCTCGATGACTTGTTGTGTGATTGAGGAAATTTGAAAAAGAGCGGGGTGCCGCCGTCTCAGCCCATGCGGCCGGGCAGCCACAGGGCGATGGCCGGGAAGGCGATCAGGATCAGCAGGCGCAACAGGTCGGTGCCGACAAACGGCAGCACGCCGCGGAAGATGGTGGTGAAGCTCACGTCCTGCACCACGCTCTTGATGACGAACACGTTCATGCCGACCGGTGGGTGGATCAGGCCGAGTTCCACCGTCATCACGATGATGACGCCGAACCAGATCGGGTCGAAGCCGAGCTGCAGGATCAGCGGGTAGATGATGGGCACGGTCAGGATGATCATGGCCATGGCGTCCATCAGGCAGCCCAGCACGAGGTACATGCCCATGATGATGGCCAGCAGTGCGTAGCGGCCCAGGCCCATGCCGGTGAGGAATTCGGTGATCTTCTGCGGCGTCTGCGTGATGGTCAGGAAGTAGCCGAACAGCAGCGCGCCGATCAGCACCGTGAACACGGCGGCCGAGGTGCGCGTGGCCTCCAGCAGGGCTTCGCGGATCTGCGCCAGGTTCAGGCGCCGGCGTACCACGCCCAGGATGAAGGCACCGGCCGCGCCCATGCCGCCGGCTTCCGAGGGCGTGAACAGGCCGCCGTAGAGGCCGCCGATCACGAACACGAACAGGGCCAGCGGCGCCCACACGTCCTTCAGGCTGGCCAGGCGCTCACGCCAGGACCGGCGTTCGCCGGCCGGCAGGAAGCCGGGTTTGGCCATGACGATCAGCGAGATGGTCAGGATGTACATCAGGATGGCCAGCAGGCCGGGCATGACCCCGGCCATGAACAGCTTGCCGATGTCCTGCTGCGTCAGGATGGCGTAGACCGCCAGCACGGTCGAGGGCGGGATCATGATGCCCAGCGTGCCGCCGGCGGCGATCACGCCGGTGGCGAAGGACTTCGGGTAGTTGTAGCGGCGCATCTCGGGATAGGCCACCTTGGAGAAGGTGGCCGCCGTGGCGACCGAGGAACCGCAGATGGCGGCGAAACCGCCGCAGGCCAGCACCGTGGCCACACCCAGGCCGCCGCGCAGGTGGCCCATGAAGGCGTTGGCGGCGCGAAACAACTCGCGGCTGACGCCCGAGATGGAGACGAAGGCGCCCATCAGCATGAACATGGGGATGACGGCAAAGCTCTGATCGGTCACCGTGCGCATGGTGGTCTGGCCAACCATCTTGAGCGCGGGTTCCATGCCGACGATGTAGCCATAACCGGTGACGCCCACCAGGCCCATGGCCATGCCCACGGGTACGCGCAGCAGCATGAGGATGAAAAGAACAACAAAGCCGATCACGGCCACGATATCGGTATTCAAGGCAGGACTCTCATTCGCTGGTGTGTTGTTCGGGATGCTCTTCGATCAGTCCGGGCTGGAAGATCAGCCGCCAGGTGCGAATGGCGATCAGAAGGACGGCCGCCACATCGCCCAGCCAGGCCACGGCAAAAAAGGGCCAGGTGGGCAGGTGCAGGTCGTAGGTGAGCACGTGGTCGCGGTAGGTCATGAGCACCTTGTCCAGCAAGGTGTAGGTCTGCACCACCACCACGAACAGCAGCACCAGCGTGGCGAAGATGTCGATCCAGCGCTTCGTGCGGGCGTTGCCTGCGCTCCACAGCAGATCCACGGTGATGTGGGTGCCGCGGTAGCTGGTGGCGGCAATGCCCCAGAAGATCAGGATGCCCAGCAGCAGCGAGCCGAAGTCATAGGCATCCGGAATCGAGGTGTTGAAGAACTTGCGCAGGATTACTGCGAAAAAGATATTGAGGGCGACCACGCCGACGAAGATCGCGGCCACCCACTCGATCGTGTCGATCACACGATCCATCGAATTGCGCTTCAAACAGGGCTCCTGTCAGAGAAAGAAAGACCGCAGGGCGATGCCGGCCGGCACCGCCCGTGCGCCGCTTACATGGCGGCCTTGTACTTGACGAGCTGCTGCTTGAGCGCGTCCAGGACCGGCTTGGCATCCTGGCCGGTCTTGTCCTTCAGGTCCTTGGCCCATTCGGCCTCCACCGGTGCCACGGCCTTGCGCCAGGCGTCGAGTTGGGCCGGGGTGAGCTTGTAGACCTCGTGGTCGGGCATGGCGCCGAGCTTGGCGTGGCCGCCGTACTCGAAGTCGGCCCATTCGCTGGCCACCTTCTCGGCCCACTCGGTGGTGCAGTGGTCGTCCACCACTTTTTTCTGCGCCGGCGAGAGGGCGTTGTACTTGGCCTGGTTCATGACCCAGACGAAGGGCGTCACGTACAGCGGTACGTCCATGTGGTACTTGACCACCTTGTCGATGCCGAACAGCGGGATCGAGCCCCAGGGGAAGGTGACGGCATCGGCCACGCCGCGCTCGATGATCTCGCGTACTTCCGGCGCCGAGGACTGCACGTTGGTGCCGCCCAGCAGGGTGACCATGCGGCCGATGCCCTCGTGCGCGGGACGGATCTTCATGCCCTTGATGTCGGAGGGCAGCACGATCTTCTTGCGCGAGTGGAAGGTGCCCGGGTCATGTACGAAGGCAAAGCAGAACTTGACGTCCTTCATTTCCTTGGCCGCGTAGTGGCGGTACCAGGCGTCCACCGCCGCCGAGCCGCCCTTGCCGTTGGCAATCAGGAAGGGCAGGGCCGAGGCGGCGAAGACGGGGAAACGGCCCGGCTGGTAGCCCGGGTTCACGTAGGCGAAGTCGGCGATGCCGTCGCGCGCCATGTCGTAGTGGTCGAAGGCCTTGCCCAGCTGCTGGGCCGGGAACATGGTGGCCGAGAGCGTACCGCCCGAGGCTTTTTTCATGCTCTCGCCCCAGGCGATCAGCGAGGGGTTGAGCGGGTGCTGGGCCGGGACCCAACTGGAGAAGCGGAACATGACCGGCTTGTCCTGGGCCTGGACCGGGTTGCTGGCCAGAGCCAGGGCGGTGGCGGCAATGACGCCGGCCGCCACGGCCTGCTGGTGCAGGGACTGGATGATTTTGTTGTATCGCATGGTGTCTCCTCGTTGTGGTTTTCAGGGTTGGCGGGAAGGGGGGCGGGAATCATCTCGGCCAAGGGTCCGCGCTTGCGACAGCCTGGGCGCAGCGTCATCGGCGACCGTTTCAATGTAAGGGGCGGGTCTTTGCCTGTACATCATCGTTTCCCCTGCATCAGCTGGCAGCGCCGGCCTGGCTCGGGCGGCGCTTGACCCAGCGGATCGGTTGCTCTTTGACGGGCCGCGCTGGCGCACCGTGCAGCAGCAGTGTCTGGTCCAGCGCGCGGCCGGCATCGTCGGCCAGCGCGGCGCTGCGTGCTGCGGCAATGGCCTTGGCGCGTGCCTCCTCGTCCGAGTCAAAACTGTCGGTGGTCGCCAGGTGCCCGACGATGTGCAGCAGGTTGTCCTTGCCGCGTTCGTTGGTCGAGCCGTAACCCTTGATGAGGCGACCGCACAACGCGATCTCATGGCCGGTGGACCAGTGGCGGCGTGTGGCGGCGACCACCGCAGCGAGCCACTGCTCGATCAGCGCCTGCTCGGTGGCGAAGCGGCTGCCCAGCGGCCGCAGCCATTTGAGCCAGGCCAGGGTGCGCAGCGCGATCATGCCGCCCACCGAGTGGGTGCCGATCTTCAGCGGCAGCGCCCACGAGTCCTGGCCCCGTGCCACGCGGCGGCGGTCCCATGCCAGCACGCGCTGCGCCAGCTGGTTGGGCAGCAGGGCGGCGAACTCGGGTGCGCCGGGCTTGAAATGGTCATAGACCTTGAGCAGGTCGTCGCTGCCGGCCTTCACTTCGCCCTGCACGCGCTGCCAGCGGCGGGCGCGGCTCTTGAGATCGGCCACGCGCACGATGTCGTCGAAGGCCATCCACAGTGCCAGCCAGCGAGCCATCTCGCGCGTGACGGCGTGGCCGTGGGCACCGGCCGGGTCGCTGGCGCGCTCGGCCTGCAGCACCTGCTGCAGGCGTTCGACGTAGCGCTGGGCGTAGGCGGCGCCCTGGTACTCGACCAGGCGCGCATGGCCCAGCGTCACGATGTCCTGCACTGCTGGCGGGAAAATTTGAATGAAATCGGGCCTTGGCGCTTGTTGTATCTGCGCGGGGTGCTCTGAATCTGATAGCAAATCCTGGACCAGCCGGGCTTGCGACTGCTGGCCCTGTACCAGCTCGAAACCCCTGGCGAAGCCGCGCAGGCTGGCCGCCGTGCCCTTGCCGCCGGCTTCGATCACGCCCTCAAAGGCGGCGCGCGTGAAGGGGAACAGGCCGCTGCCGGCAATCGCGCCCAGCATCACGGCACTGACGATGGTGCCGCTGTGCCGCGCGATCTCGCCCATGTCGAACACATGGTGCTGGCGGCTGTGGCTGCGCACCAGATCCAGCAGCGGCGCGTTGTCGGTGCGGCCGTCGCCGAGCTGCATGCGCTCCTGCGTGGTCAGGGTGCGGTTGCTGGAGGTGATGACCAGTGTGCGCTCGGCCGCGCTCATGCTGTTGCCGATCTGGCGTGCTGTCTCCAGCAGTTCGGACGAAACGATGGCGTCGAGGCTGCCGGGTGCCGGGTAGAGGCTGAACACCGGGCGGCGGCCAGCCAGTTCGGCCATCGGTACCGGAAACACCTCGACGTAATAGGTGGTGGCGCCGGTGCGCTGGGCCACGCCGGGGATGGAGGTGCTCTGCGCCGCGTAGCCGCTGGCGCGCGCGACGTCGATCAGCCATTCGGAGAGCACGCCGCCGCCTTCGCCGCCGAGGGCGCAGATCAGCAGGGTGGTGGGTTTTTGCTGGTACATGTTCTTTTTTTAAGCGGGTTGCAGCACGCGGACGAAGGCGGCGCGCAGACCGCCCAGCAGACGCTCGTGCCACTTGGGGTTCTGGATCACTTCGGCGCGGTAGAAGGACGGGCACAGCGTGGCCGCGTGGGCGTTGGCACCGCACAGGCCGCAGCCGACGCAGCCGTCGATGACGGTCGCCACCGGGTCGACCTTGAGCGGGTCCGGGTTGTCCTTCAGCGTGAGCGTGGGGCAGCCGGAGAGGCGGATGCAGGCATGGTCGCCGGTGCAGACGTCTTCATCGACGCCGTATTTGACGCGCACCACGCGTTCGCCTTTTTTGAGCAGGCTGGCGATCCAGGGCTTGATGCGGCGCTGGCGTTCCAGCTGGCATTCGCCTTCGGCCACGATCACCTTCAGGCCGCCGAACTCGGTGGTGAAGGCTTCGTTGATCGTCTTGCGCATCTCGGCCACCTCGTAGGTGTGCACGGTGCGCAGCCATTGCACGCCCATGCCCTTGAGCGTGTTTTCGATCGCCTGGTTGGTGTGCACGATGCTGGTGCTCTTGTCGTCGGCACCCTCCTTGGCGGCATGGCTGGGCGTGGAGATGATGTCCTGCGTGCCGGTGGCCGAGGTGTAGCCGTTCTTGAAGATCATCAGCACCGCGTCGTCGCCGTTGAACAGCGCGCTCTGCACGCCGGTCAGCAGGCCGTTGTGCCAGAAGCCGCCGTCACCCATGATGGACAGGGTGCGCCGCTGCATCATGGGCGAGACGCCGGCGCGGCTGGCCAGGCTCATGCCGTAGCCGAGGATGGAGTGGCCGAACGAGAAAGGCTCGAAAGTGCCGAAGGCATGACAGCCGATGTCGGCCGCGATGTGCACCGGCCCGACGTCCTGCTGCGCCAGCTTGAGCGCCGAGAACACCGGCCGCTCCGGGCAGCCGATGCAAAAGCCCGGCGGACGGGTCGGCAGGGTGGTTTCGGCCTGGGCCAGCTGCTGCGCCGCTGCCGCGCGACGTGTGTCGTTGCCCTGCAGCCAGGCCTGGGCCGAACTGCTGTCCACATCACGGGCATGCTGGGCCAAAAAGGCCACCAGGCCGGCGGTCAGCGTCTCGACGTTGTATTCGCCGCCGGAGGGCAGCATGTCCTTGCCGTGCAGTGCGGTGTTGATGTCGCGCCGACGCAGGAAGGTGGCGATCTCCTGCTCGATGTACTCGGGCTGGCCTTCTTCCACCACCAGCACGGCGCGTTTTTCCAGTGCGAACTCGGCCACCTGCTCCGGCACCAGCGGGTAGGTGACGTTGAGCACCAGGAGCGGAATCTCGCTGTTGCCAAAGGCATCGGCCAGGCCGAACTGCTGCAGCGCGCGAATGAGGGCGTTGTAGATGCCGCCCTGCACGATGATGCCGAGTTCCTGGCGCGGGCCGTCCATCAACTCGTTGAGCTTGTGCTCGACGATGTACTGGCGTGCCGCCGGAATGCGCTGCTCCACCTTGAGTTTTTCCTGGCGGAAGGTCACCGGCGGGTGGGCCAGCTTCATGTAGTCGAACTTGGCCGGCTCGGCCATCAGGTGCCGGGTCGAGACGGCCGGCGGCACGTTGTCCTTGCACGCGAAGCTGCCGCGCACGTGGCAGGTGCGGATGCGCAGCTCCATCATGGCCGGCATGTTGGAGGCTTCCGACAGGCGGAAACCCTCTTCCACCATCTGCACCATCTTGGAAAGGTCGGGCCGTGGGTCGAGCAGCACCATGCAGGACTTGAGCGCATAGGCGTGGCTGCGTTCCTGGATCACGCTGGCGCCTTCGCCGTAGTCCTCGCCCACCACGATCAGCACGCCGCCGGTGACACCCGGCGAGGCCAGGTTAGAGAGCGCGTCGGCCGCCACATTGGTGCCGACGATCGACTTCCAGGTGACGGCGCCGCGCAGCGGGTAATGGATGGAGGCGCCCAGCATGGCGGCGGCCGAGGCCTCGTTGGAGCAGGCCTCCACGTGCACGCCGAGCTGGTCCATGTAGGGCTTGGCCTGCACCATCACGTCCAGCAGGTGCGACACCGGCGCGCCCTGGTAGCCGCCGACGTAGGCCACGCCCGATTGCAGCAGCCCCTTGGTGATGGCCAGGATGCCCTCGCCATGAAAGGTTTCGCCCACGCCCAACGCCAAGGACTCGATTTCCTTGCTGAATGAAACTTCCACGCTTGTCTCTCAATATTCTGATCAGTGGCGCAGTGTCGTGCGCAATCACTTATCAATCAATAAAATATGATGACTAACGAATATTAGATATATGCATATCAAGGATGTCGACCTCAACCTGCTGCGCGTCTTCGATGCGGTCTACCGCACGCGCAACGTCAGCCGCGCCGCCGATACGCTGGACCTGACGCAGCCGGCCGTCAGCCAGGGCCTGACGCGCCTGCGCCTGCTGATCAAGGACCCGCTGTTCATGCGTGCCGCCGGCGGCGTGCAGCCGACGCCGAAGGCCGAGCGCCTGGCGCCGGCGGTGCGCGCCGCGCTGGGCCTGCTGGAGCAGGCGCTCAACGAGTCGGTGCAGTTCGACCCGCTGCAGTCGCAAAAGACTTTTCACATCCACATGAGCGACATCGGTGAGGGCCGTTTCCTGCCCGACCTGATGGCCCACCTGCGCCAGCAGGCACCGGGGGTGCGCATCGAAACCCAGGCGCTGCCGCCGGCGGCCATTGCCGACGCGCTCGACAGCGGCCAGATCGACTTTGCTTTCGGCTTCCTGCCCAGCGTCAAGGACACGCAGCGCCAGCAGCTGCTGAAGGACCGCTACATCGTGCTGCTGCGCGAAGGGCACCCGTTTGCAGCCGAATACCGGCGGCGCCGGCGCAGCGGCAAGGCCCTGCTGGAAGCGCTGCACCAGCTGGAGTTCGTGGCCGGGCGCACCCACTCGGACACGCTGCGCATCCTGCAACTGCTCAAGCTGGAGGACCGCGTGCGCCTGACCACCGAGCACTTCATGGTGCTGCCGGCCATCGTGCGCGCCACCGACCTGGGCGTGGTGATGCCGCGCAACATCGCAGGCGGTTTTGCCGACCAGGGCGGCTATACGCTGATCGAGCCGCCGTTCCCGCTGCGCGACTTCACGGTCTCGCTGCACTGGAGCCGCCGCTTCGAGACCGACCCGGGCAACCGCTGGCTGCGCCAGACGCTGGTGGCGCTGTTCAGGGCTGCCTGAGCCAGATCAAGGAAAGCGGCGGAGCCCCGGGCGCGCAGCACCGGGGGGCGCCGGCGTGCGTTCAAAGCCTGCCTACAATCGGCGCATTCCCAGGAAAACCACCATGAGCATCAAAAGCGACAAATGGATCCGCCGCATGGCCGAGCAGCACGGCATGATCGAGCCCTTCGAGCCCGGCCAGATCCGGCAGGACGCCGCCGGCCACAAGATCGTCAGCTACGGCACCAGCAGCTACGGCTACGACATCCGCTGCGCGCCCGAGTTCAAGGTCTTCACCAACATCTACAGCACGGTGGTCGATCCGAAGAACTTCGACGAACGCAGCTTTGTCGACATCGAGAGCGACGTCTGCGTCATCCCGCCCAACAGCTTTGCGCTGGCGCGTACCGTCGAATACTTCCGCATTCCGCGCAACGTGCTGACCATCTGCCTGGGCAAGAGCACTTACGCGCGCTGCGGCATCATCGTCAACGTCACGCCCTTCGAACCCGAGTGGGAAGGTTATGTGACGTTGGAGTTCTCCAACACCACGCCGCTGCCGGCCAAGATCTACGCTGGCGAGGGCTGCGCCCAGGTGCTGTTCTTCGAGAGCGACAAGGACGATGTCTGCGAGACCAGCTACAAGGACCGCGGCGGCAAGTACCAGGGTCAGCGTGGCGTGACGCTGCCGAAGACCTGATTTTCAGATCGGCAGTGCCAGCCGTGCGGCTGCCAGATCCCAGCCGGCCCAGCCGCAGCTTTTGAACAGAACCGGCCCCGAGTGACTCGCGGGCCGATTTTTCTTTGACAGCAGCACATCCTGCAAAGTGGCGAACTGCGTCACGTTCAGCCCAGCCTGCAGCAGATCGCCGGCCTCGTGGTCGGCGTCGCGCGTGTCCAGCACCACCGTGCCCTGCGCTGCCATATGGCGGCACAGTTCGGGGCTCAGCTCCACCATCTTCGGCGTGAAGGCGCCCACCGCGGCGATGAAGGCATCCGGCCGCGGCAGCGCCTGCAGCACGACGCCGCTGGCCGGGGTGCAGGTGACCACCAGCGGGCAGTCGGCCAATGCGGCATTCGGGTCGCTCATCACCTGGGCGTTCAAACCCATTGCACGGGCATGTTCTGCGAGTGAGCGTGCACTCGCCTCGCTGCGCGAGGCAATCCGTACGTCGGTGACGCCCAAGCCGGCAGCAAAGGCTTCGAGGTGGGCGCGGCCCTGCACGCCGGCGCCGACGATGAGCAGCGGGCCTTGGGTGTTGGGCGCCAGGGTTTGCGCGGCCAGCAGCGACACGGCCGCGGTGCGACGTGCGGTGACGGTGGGGCCATCGAGCACCAGGCGGCGCTCGCCGGTGGCGAGGTCGAACACCACCACATCGCCCTGGATGGCGGGCCGGCCGGTGCCGGCATTGGCCGGGGTGTAGCTGATGAGTTTTGTGATGGCGATGCGGCGGTCGAGCGCCGGCATCACGAACAGGCTGCCGCCACCGGGCAGGGCCTGCACCAGGCGCGGCGGTACCTGGACACTGCTGTCGTGCAGCAAGGCGTTGACTTCGCGTGCGAGTTCAGGGTAGGGCAGGCGGGCAGCGGTGTCGGCGGCATTGAGCAAAGGCATGCCGGCACTGTAGCCGAGCCCCTGGCCGATGGGCGAGCTCCTAGCCCAGGAATAGCCCGCCGGGCCGGGCCAAGCCTCTTTGTGGTAGATGGGGGATAATACGGGTTGCCCAAATTTCGGGCACTTACCGCCGGCCACCGGGCCCCCCGGACTACTGGCGACACAATCCCAGGTATCGATGACCCAAACCACCCCCGAATCCAGCGCCCCCGAGCCCCAGCGTTATGCCGACCTGACCCTGGCCGAACCTCTCAGGCGTGCCGTGGCCGACATGGGCTACGAGACCATGACGCCGATCCAGGCGCAGGCCATTCCCGTGGTGTTGCAGGGCCGTGACGTGATGGGTGCCGCCCAGACCGGCACCGGCAAGACCGCCGCCTTCTCGCTGCCGCTGCTGCAGCGCATGCTCAAGCACGAAAACAGTTCCACCTCGCCCGCGCGCCACCCGGTGCGCGCCCTGGTGCTGCTGCCCACGCGCGAGCTGGCCGACCAGGTGGCGCAGCAGGTCAAGCTGTACGCCAAGTACACCAACCTGCGCAGCGCGGTGGTGTTCGGCGGCATGGACATGAAGCCGCAGACGCTGGAGCTGAAAAAGGGCGTCGAGGTGCTGGTGGCCACGCCGGGCCGCCTGCTGGACCACATCGAAGCCAAGAACGCGGTGCTGAACCAGGTGGAGTACGTGGTGCTGGACGAGGCCGACCGCATGCTCGACATCGGCTTCCTGCCCGATCTGCAGCGCATCCTCTCCTACCTGCCCAAGCAGCGCACCACGCTCTTGTTCAGCGCCACCTTCTCGCCCGAGATCAAGCGCCTGGCCAGCAGCTACCTGCAGGACCCGGTGACGATCGAGGTGGCGCGTTCCAACGCCACCGCCTCCACCGTGGAGCAGCATTTCTACAGCGTGGGTGACGACGACAAGCGCCATGCCCTGCACCAGATCCTGCGCCAGCGCGGCATGAAGCAGGCCTTCGTGTTCGTCAACAGCAAGCTCGGCTGCGCCCGGCTGGCCCGTTCGCTGGAACGCGAAGGCCTCAAGACCACCGCCCTGCACGGCGACAAGAGCCAGGACGAGCGCCTGAAAGCGCTGGACGCCTTCAAGAAGGGCGAAGTCGACCTACTGGTGTGTACCGACGTGGCCGCCCGCGGCCTGGACATCAAGGACGTGCCGGCGGTGTTCAACTTCGACATCCCGTTCAACGCCGAAGACTATGTGCACCGCATCGGCCGCACCGGCCGCGCTGGTGCCTCCGGCCTGGCGGTGAGCTTTGTCTCGGGCAAGGACAGCCGTCTGGTGGGTGACATCGAAAAGCTCATCAAGACCAAGATCGAGCTCGAAGCCGTGGAGTTCGACGAGGACACCCCGGACATCCGCAAGCAGGGCCGCATCAACGACGGCCGGCGCCTGTACGAGCAGAGCGAGGAACGAGGCGAGCGCGGTGGTGAGCGACGCGAGCGCCGTTCGGCCCCGCGCGACTACGCCCGCCCGGCAGCGGCGCCGCAAGACCCCTTCTTCAACAAGCCTTACGAAGCGCCTGCGACCGAGGCCGCACCGGCCTGGGAGCCGACGGCCAAGCCGGCCAGCCGCGTGTCGGCCAACATCAAGCCCAAGCGCAAGGTGGCGGCCCTGTTCAAGGCCAGCGAACCGACGGCGTCTTAAGCCTCAATCGCCGCGCACGCCCGGCGTCTGCGCGGCGACGCACTTCACCTGGATCAGTTCATGCGCCCGGGCCGCGCCCAGGCGCACCGCGCTCAGACAACCACCCCAGACGCAGCCGGTGTCCAGCGCCAGCACATCGGGCCGGTTCAGCCAGCCCAGCGTGGACCAGTGGCCGAAAGCCACCGTCACATCGGCGCTCTGCCGCCCCGGCACCTCGAACCACGGCAGGTAACCCGCTGGCGCTTGGCTGGCGCTGGCCGTGGTCTGGAATTCCATCTCGCCCGCGGCCGTGCAAAAACGCAGCCGGGTCAGCGCATTGACGATCACGCGCAGCCGCGCGCTGCCGGTGAGCGCATCGTCCCAGCCGGTCGGTTCGTTGCCGTACATCTGATGCAGAAAGTCCGGCAGGTCGGGACTTTGCAGTACGGCTTCCACCTCGCTTGCCAATGCTATTGTTTTTGTAGCTGTCCACGTAGGCAGGACGCCGGCATGGACCATTAAAACCTCTTCATCGTGGCAGTGCTCCAGCAGCGCCAGGCGTTGCCGGCACAGCCAGTCCAGCAAGGCGGGCCGGTCCGGTGCCTGCAGGACGTCGTCCAGCGTGTCGCTGCGGCTGGGCCGGCGCACGCCGTGCGCGATGGCCAGCAGGTGCAGGTCGTGGTTACCCAGCAGGCAGCGGGCAGCGTCGCCATAGCCCATGAGCCGGCGCAGCACGGCTGCCGAGTCCGGCCCGCGGTTGACCAGGTCGCCCAACAGGTAGAGCGTGTCGCGGCTGGGCGAGAAGGAAATTTCGTCGAGCAGACGCTGCAGGGCGCTGTCGCAGCCCTGGATGTCGCCAATCAAATAAGTTGCCATGTGCCTGGTTCGCAGAAGCTGGTGTCGCCTGGAAGAGTGCCTGATGCAGGCCTCGTCGGATTCTCTCACTCATCTCGGCGTTCGGCTGACCGCGGCCATGCGGCGCTTGATCTGCGGCGAAACTCAGGCGCCCGTCAACGAAAGGGAGATCCATTGACGCCCGAACTGCTTCACGAATAGACTGCACCGGTCGACCCAATCCGGCACTCAGGCTTGTGCCTCTGCCGATGAGGCCGCAACTTAAAACAACCCGCGTTGGCGACCCCGGGAGGATGCATGTCGGTCAAGCTGACCCAAAGTGAAACACAAGCGGCACTCCTGCAGCTGGATCAGGCGATCTACAACCACGGCAAATGGTACGACTCGATCACGCGCACGCTGATCTGCCACTTGCCGTATGACCGCTGTGATGTCGCCAGAGATGCTCACCGTCAGTGCCGCTTTGGCCAGTGGTACTACGGCGTCGAGCCTGAGAAGCTGCGCGCGCATCCCGGTTTCATGGCCATCGAAGTCGAGCACAAGAAGATGCACGAACTGGCGGCGCAGCTGCTGCAAACGTCAGCTTCCGGCGCTGTCATCGCTCCGCTGAGCTTTGACACCTTCAGCAATACGCTGGAACGCCTGCGCCTGGAGATCTATACGCTGAAGCGTGAGTTGGAAGACTCGATCTCCAATCTCGATTCGCTCACCGGCGCCAACAACCGGATCGGGATGCTGCCGAAGTTGCGTGAGCTGCAGGAGCTGGTCAAGCGGAACGTGCAGCCCTGTTGCATCGCGATGATGGACATCGATCACTTCAAGGTCGTCAATGACACCTACGGACACACCGTCGGCGACCTGGTACTGGCGGCTTGCGCCCGTTATGTGATGAACCATTTCAGGCCGTACGACAAGTTGTTCCGGTACGGCGGCGAGGAGTTCCTGATCTGCATGCAGAACACGGATGCGACGGCCGCTTATGAGGTGGTGGAGCGGGTGCGCCAGGGCCTTGCCGCCACGCCCATCGAGTGCGGCGGAAAAATTCCTCTTCAGATCACCATGTCGTTTGGGCTGGCCATGCTGGATCCGGTGGCCAGCGTCGAGCAATCCATCGACCGCGCCGACAAGGCCATGTATGCTGCCAAAACCGCCGGGCGTAATTGCACGCGCGTTTGGGACCCTTTGATGTGACGTTGCGACAGCAGGGTGCGCTTGAGCGGCAGGTCAATCGCGTCGCCCGCAGTGGGCCGTCGCATTGGTTCCGGAGCCACTTCGTCAATCAGGTAAAGTGCCATGGTGTTCATTCTCGCTCGGGTTTCATGGAAGTCTTTCTGATCGCGCTGTTGACCCTGCTCAACGGCGTGTTCGCCATGTCGGAGCTGGCGCTGGCGGCCAGCCGCAAGGCGCGGCTGACGGCCATGGCCGAGTCGGGCGACGGCGGGGCGCAGGCGGCGCTGGCGCTGCTCGACAACCCCAACCAGTTCCTCTCCACCGTGCAGGTCGGCATCACCTCGATCGGTGTGCTCAACGGCATCGTCGGCGAGGCGGCCTTCAGCGACAAGCTGGCCGGCTGGCTGCTCAGCCTGGGCGTGGCGGAGCGGGCCTCGTCGGTTTCCGCCACTGCGCTGGTGGTGACGGCCATCACCTTCGTCACCATCATCTTCGGCGAACTGGTGCCCAAGCGCATCGGCCAGCTGTATCCCGAGACGGTGGCGCGCTGGATGGCGCGCCCGATGCACTGGCTGGCGATGGTCGCCAAGCCTTTCGTGAAGCTGCTGTCGGCCACCACGCAGGGGGTTCTCAAGCTGCTGCGCATCCCGACCGATGTGGTGCGCAGCATGACGGCCGAGGAGATCCGCGTCAGCCTGGAAGAAGGGGTGGATGCCGGCATCATCGAACAGCACGAGCACCAGATGGTGCAGAACGTGTTCCGCCTCGACGACCGGCCGCTGACCTCGCTCATGGTGCCGCGTGGCGACGTGGCCTGGCTGGAGGCCAGCGACACCGTGGCGCAATGCCTGCAGCTGGTCGGCCAGGCCGGCGAGCGCGGCGCGCATTCCTGGTATCCGGTGTGCCGTGGTTCGCTCGATGACGTGGTGGGCTTGATCGGCGTGGGCAAGCTGCTGGCCTTGGGCGTCGAACAAGAAGGTCCGATCGAGGCGCATGTGCAGCCCGCCGTCTTCGTGCCCGAGACGCTGTCCGGCATGGAGCTGCTGGAACAGTTCCGCGCGCGCTCGGGCCGCCTGGTGTTCGTGGTCGACGAGTACGGCGTGGTGCAGGGCCTGGTGACGCCGGGCGACCTGCTGGAGGCGATCACCGGCGAATTGCAGCCGGTGGCGCAGATCGATGCTTGGGCCACGCCGCGCGAGGACGGTTCCTGGCTGCTCGACGGCCTGATGCCGGTGGATGAGCTCAAGAGCCGGCTCGGCATCCGCGATCTGCCGGACGAGGAACGCGGGCGCTACAACACGGTGGCCGGCCTGCTGATGGCCGTCAGCGGCCACCTGCCGCACACGGGCGAACGGATCGAGTGCGCCGACTGGCTGTTCGAGGTGGTGGACCTGGACGGCCGGCGCATCGACAAGGTGCTGGCGACACCGCTGGTCCTGACGGAACCGCCGCTCACTCCCACCTGACGACGCGGTTGCGGCCGGCACGCTTGGCGGCGTAGAGCGCTTCGTCGGCCTGCTTGATCAGTGTCTCGGCGCTGGTCTCGCTCTGCAGCTGGGCCAGACCGGCAGAGAAGGTGGCATTGAACCAGGTTTCGTTGAACGGATGCTTGATCAGGCTGAAGTCGCGCCGGATCCGGTCGAGCGCCTCCATCGCCAGGTCGGCGTCGGCCGCGGGCAGCACCAGCAGAAATTCTTCGCCGCCGTAGCGGCCGATCAGGTCGCTCTTGCGCAGACGCTGCTTGAGGAACCAGGCCAGGCTGCGGATCACCTGGTCGCCCATCGGGTGGCCGTAGCTGTCGTTGATCTTCTTGAAATGATCGATGTCGATCATCGCGGCCGCGAGCGGCTGCTGTTCGGCCTCGGCCTGCTGGATGGCGGCGGCCAGTTTTTCCTTGGAGGTGCTGTGGTTGAACAGGCCGGTCAGGCTGTCGTGCTGCATGGCGCGCCGCAGGGCGCGATAACGCGCGATCTTGCTCTGGACGATGGCGTTGAGCACCACCGGGTTGAACGGTTTGGTCAGGAAGTGATCGCCGCCGAGCCGCAGCGCTTCGATCTGCAGGGGGATGTTGGTGTCGCCGGACAGGTAGACGATCGGGGTGGACAGGAATTCGGGGTGCTGGCGAATGACCCGGGTCGCTTCGACACCGGTGCAGCCCGGCATGAACATGTCCATCAGGATCAGGTCGGGCTGGAAGCGCGTCAGGCACGCCAGCACGTCATGGGGTTTGGAAATGGCATGGGTCTCAATGCCGCACAGGGCCAGGGTGCGCTGGATGGATTTGCTCGCCGTGGGCGAGTCTTCCACCACCAGGGCGCGATAGGGCGCCTCCTCCCGGCCGCCGCACAACTCGATGATCTTGGCCAGAATGACCGACGGCGCGGTCGTCTGGTCAAAACAGACATCGCAACCCGCTGCCAGCGCGGACTTGAGGCTGTCAAAGTCGGCGGGAAGCTTGTGCACCATCAGCGTGCTGGCTGAAAAGCGCGCACGCAGCATCTGGATCTGTGCACTGGCTTGCTGAACGGTCAGGTCTTCGGCATCCAGCAAGACAAGCGCAGGCTCGTCGGCCTGGCCGGGCAGTTCCTGCACCTTGTGGAATTCGGCGTCGATATTGAAATAGCCCAGCTGCAGCACCAGTTCCTGCCAGGGCGCGGCATGGCCGCCAATCAGCCAGACGCGATGGTGTGGCGCGACATCAAAGCCGGCCGTGCTGCCATGGTGTGCACGGCGCTCGATGATGGGGCGGCTGTTGCCGTCGATGAAGTCTGTTACCCGCGCCCCCAGTTCCTGCACGCGCAGATTCAGTTCGTCCAGTGTGGCTTGAGGAATGAGCGGGTTGGTGCCGGTGTCGAACAAGGACAGCGCCTGTTGCTCCAGGCTGCGCGAAATCTGATGCAGGCCCGACAAGCCCTTGCCATGCAGGAACTCCGTGAAGCTCGACAGCGAGACGGCAAACTCAAGCAGGGGGTCCGTTGCCGGCGATGCCAGAAAGGTCTGCCACTTGGCACCCAGGGCATCACTGCGCTTCTTCAGCTCATCCGGCGAACAAGACATGGGCTTGGACTCAAGCCTGGCGTTGGGGAGACGAGTGCATGCGCCAAAGTATAGGTTGGCGCCTTGTATCAATTCGTATCAAAAGTGTGTGCATCTACAACGCGCCGCCGATGCGCGTTGGATGCCGCAACGCATGGCCGTGTTACGACTTCCCGCTCAGGCGATAGGCCAGCAGCCCCAGGTATTCATGCAGCGCCAGACTCCATTTGCCGCTGCCGCCACCCAGTGAGTAGCGGGTCCAGGGTGTTTCGCTGCCGGTGCGGAAGTCCACCGGGTAAGCCGTGACGTTCCAGCCGGCTTTCTCGAAGGTGGCCATGGCGCGCGGCATGTGCCAGGCCGACGTCACCAGCAGCCAGGGCCGGGTCTTGTCGACGCCGGGCAGGGTGGCGCTCAGCACGGCGTTCTCGTACGTGGTGCGCGAGGCCGATTCGAACAGCAGGCGCTGCGGTGCCACACCCATGTCGGCATAAAAAATCCGCGCGCGCTCGGCTTCGGTGAGGCCCTTGGCCAGCAGCTCGCCCTCGCCGCCGGTGAACAGCAGCTGCAGATGCGGGTGGCGTTGCAACAGGGGCAGGGCGCCGGTCATGCGTTCGGCCGCATCATTGAGCGCCGGCTGGCCATGACCTTGCCATACGTAGGAAGGTTCGAGTGCGCCGCCCAGCACTACCAGGCCGGCGTAGCGCTGCGCCTGCGGCAGACTCGCCACTGCGGGGTAACGCGCTTCGAGCCGGCGCACCAGCGCATCGGGCCATGGTTCCCAGCCCAGCAACAGCAGCACGCCCAGGGCCAGCCAGATCAGGCCCATGCCGGCACGATGCCAGCGGCGCTGGGCCAGCAGGCCCAGGATCAGCAACAGAACGACCCAGGCCAGCGGCTGGGTGGCGAAAGCAAGCAGTTTGGCGGCGAGGAACATGGGCAGGATTGTCCCTCGATTTGCCGAGCTCGGACCGCGGCAGCTGACCGCTATGATGGGCTAGAGACAAGCACATCCAGCAGGGCTGTACCTGCTTTCATCCGGCATGACCACCACTTTCACGCCAGCACCTGAAACGTCCGTACCCGCGCCCGTGAGCTTTCGCGAGGCGTTCCATTTCTGGCTCAAGCTCGGTTTCATCAGCTTCGGCGGGCCGGCAGGGCAGATCGCCGTCATGCACCAGGAACTGGTGGAGCGCCGGCGCTGGATTTCCGAGCGGCGCTTTCTGCATGCGCTGAACTACTGCATGCTGCTGCCCGGTCCCGAAGCGCAGCAACTGGCCACCTACCTGGGCTGGCTGATGCACCGAACCTGGGGCGGCATCGTGGCTGGCGTGCTGTTCGTGCTGCCCTCGCTTTTCATCCTCGTCGCGCTGTCCTGGCTCTACATCGCCTTTGGCGAAACGCCGCTGGTGGCCGGCCTGTTCTACGGCATCAAGCCGGCGGTGACCGCCATCGTGCTGCAGGCGGCCTGGCGCATCGGTTCGCGCGCCCTGAAGAACAACACGCTGTGGGCCATTGCGGCAGCGTCCTTCGTGGCGATCTTCGCGCTCAATGTGCCGTTTCCGGCCATCGTGGCGGTGGCGGCGCTGGTCGGTTACATCGGTGGCCGCGTGGCGCCGGCGCGTTTTCGCACCGGCGGGGGCCATGGTGGAAAAATGAAATCCTACGGTCCGGCCCTGATCGATGACGAGACGCCGACACCGGCCCACGCGCGCTTTCGCTGGCCGCATCTGCTGCGGGTTCTGTTCGCCGGAGCCTTGCTGTGGGCCGTGCCGATGGCCGGATTGACCCTGGTCTGGGGCTGGGGCCACGCCTATACCCAGATGGGCTGGTTCTTCACCAAGGCGGCGCTGCTGACGTTCGGCGGTGCCTACGCGGTGCTGCCCTATGTCTACCAGGGGGCGGTGGGCCACTACGGCTGGCTCACGCCCGAGCAGATGATCGATGGCCTGGCCCTGGGGGAAACCACGCCCGGGCCGCTGATCATGGTGGTGGCCTTCGTCGGTTTCATCGGCGGCTATGGCCAGGCCTTGCTGGGGCCGGACAGCCTGTTCCTGGCCGGAGCACTGGCGGCGACGCTGGTGACCTGGTTCACCTTCCTGCCATCCTTCCTCTTCATCCTGGCCGGCGGCCCGCTGGTCGAATCGACCCACAACGACCTCAAATTCACTGCGCCACTGACCGCCATCACCGCGGCTGTGGTGGGCGTGGTGCTGAACCTGGCCTTGTTCTTCGGTTACCACGTGCTGTGGCCGCAAGGTTTTGCCGGGGCCTTCGATGGCGTGTCGGCGCTGATCGCGCTGGCGGCGGCCGTCGCCTTGCTGCGCTTCCAGCGCAATGTGCTGCACGTCATCGGTGTGTGCGCCCTGCTGGGCCTGCTGCTCAGAAGCACGGGGTTCTGAGGCCATCCCTGCCTTGTTCTGTCACGGCTGGCCTGGCCGGGTAGCGCCGTTTGTGCGGCGCAATATAGATCGTCTATCGATAGAATAGTTAAAACAAAAAAAGATAATTGATAGTCTTGGGCTATAATTTTTCATCGGTTCAAAAAACCGGTGCCTCAATAACCAAGCTTTATCAACAAAACGGAGTTAATTCATGTCTCTGATCAACACCCAAGTCCAACCCTTCAAGGCCCAGGCGTTCAAGCAAGGCAAGTTCATCGAGGTCACCGAGAAAGACCTGCAAGGCAAGTGGTCGGTTCTGATCTTCATGCCGGCGGCCTTCACCTTCAACTGCCCGACCGAAGTGGAAGACGCGGCTGACAACTATGCCGAGTTCCAGAAGGCCGGTGCCGAGGTCTACATCGTCACGACCGACACCCACTTCTCGCACAAGGTGTGGCACGAGACTTCGCCGGCGGTCGGCAAGGCCCAGTTCCCGCTGGTCGGCGACCCGACCCACGCACTGACCCGCGCCTTCGACGTGCATATCGAGGAAGAAGGCCTGGCACTGCGCGGCACCTTCATCATCAACCCCGAAGGCCAGATCAAGACCATGGAAGTGCATGACAACGCCATCGCCCGCGACGTCAAGGAAACCCTGCGCAAGCTCAAGGCGGCCCAGTACGTTGCCAAGAACCCGGGCCAGGTCTGCCCGGCCAAGTGGAACGAAGGCGCCAAGACCCTGACCCCCTCGCTGGATCTGGTCGGCAAGATCTAAAACTTCCGTTTGTGTGAGACCCGCGGGCCCACAAGGCCTGCGGAACTCGAATCAGGCTGCGCGTACCGCGCGCGGCCGGCTTTCCCTGTCGCTTGAAATGAGGAAACACCATGCTGGACAACGAACTCAAAACTCAACTCAAGGCCTACCTGGAGCGGGTGACGCAGCCGTTCGAGATCGTGGCTTCCCTAGGCGACAGCGAAAGCTCGCGTGAGATGGAAGGCCTGCTGCAGGACATTGCGGCCCTTTCCGACAAGATCACCCTGCGTACCGACGGCACCGATGCGCGCAAACCGTCCTTCGCGCTCAACCGCCTGGGCTACAACATGGGCCTGCGTTTTGCTGCCATTCCGCTGGGGCATGAGTTCACCTCGCTGGTGCTGGCGCTGCTGTGGGTCGGCGGCCATCCGCCTAAGGTCGAGCCCGAGGTGATCGAGCAGATCCGCAACCTCGACGGCGACTACAACTTCGAGGTCTACATGTCCCTGAGCTGCCACAACTGCCCGGACGTGGTGCAGGCGCTCAACCTGATGGCGGTGCTCAATCCCAAGGTGCGCGTGGTCACCATCGACGGCGCGCTGTTCCAGGACGAGGTGGCGCAGCGCCAGATCATGGCCGTGCCCAGCATCTACCTCAATGGCGAGGTGTTCGGCTCCGGCCGCATGGGGGTGGAAGAAATCGTGGCCAAGCTCGACACCGGCGCCGCGGCCCGTGACGCGGCCAAGCTCTCTGCCCGCGCACCGTACGAGGTGCTGATCGTCGGCGGTGGCCCGGCCGGTGCCGCCGCGGCCATCTATGCGGCACGCAAGGGCATCCGTACCGGCGTGGCGGCCGAGCGTTTCGGCGGCCAGGTGAATGACACCCTGGCGATCGAGAACTTCATCTCGGTGCCCGAGACCGACGGCCCGAAGTTCGCGGCCGCCCTGGAGCAGCACGTCAAGGCCTATGACGTGGACATCATGAACCTGCAGCGTGCCGACAAGATCATTCCGGCCCGCGAGCCGGGTGGCCTGATCGAGGTGCAGCTGGCCAACGGCGGCTCACTGAAGTCGCGCAGCGTCATCCTGTCCACCGGTGCGCGCTGGCGCAACGTCAACGTGCCCGGCGAGGCCGAGTACAAGAACAAGGGCGTGGCCTACTGCCCGCACTGCGATGGCCCGCTGTTCAAGGGCAAACGCGTGGCGGTGATCGGCGGCGGCAACTCGGGCGTGGAAGCGGCAATCGACCTGGCCGGCATCGTGGCCCATGTGACCCTGCTCGAGTTCGGCGACGCCTTGCGTGCCGACGCCGTGCTGGTGGCCAAGCTCAAGAGCCTGCCCAATGTGGCCATCCATATCCAGGCCCAGACCACCGAGCTGACCGGCGACGGCAGCAAGCTCAATGGCCTGACGTACACCGACCGCGCCAGTGGTGAGTCGCGCCATCTTGAACTCGAAGGCGTGTTCGTGCAGATCGGCCTGGTGCCCAACACCGAATGGCTCAAGGGTACGGTGGAGTTGAGCCAGCACGGCGAGATCGTGGTTGATGCCAAGGGCGCCACCAACGTGCCGGGCGTGTTCGCGGCCGGCGACGTGACCACGGTGCCTTACAAGCAGATCATCATCGCCACCGGCGAAGGGGCCAAGGCCGCGCTCAGCGCCTTCGACTACCTGATCCGCACGCCGCTGCCGCAGACGGTCGCGGCCTGATTTACAAATGCCACGAAAAAAGGGACAGACCCTGAAAGTCTGTCCCTTTTTGTCTGGTGCCGGAGAAAGGAATCGAACCCTCGACCTTCTCATTACGAATGAGCTGCTCTACCAACTGAGCTACACCGGCTAAGCCTTATATTATATCGCGGTGTGGTAGGACGTGATGCGCTCGACTTCGTTCTTGGAGCCCAGGATCACGCTGACACGCTCATGCAGTTGCTTGGGCTGGAGGTCGAGGATGCGCTGGCGGCCGTTGGTGGCGGCACCGCCGGCCTGCTCGACCAGCCAGCTCATCGGGTTGGCCTCGTACATCAGGCGCAGCTTGCCCGGCTTGTTGGGCTCGCGTTTGTCCCAGGGGTACATGAAAACGCCGCCGCGGGTCAGGATGCGGTGCACGTCAGCCACCATGCTGGCGATCCAGCGCATGTTGAAATCCTTGCCGCGCGGGCCTTCCTGGCCTTGCAGACATTCGTCGATGTAGCGCTTCACCGGCTCGTCCCAGTGGCGCATATTGCTCATGTTGATGGCAAATTCCTTGGTGTCCTCGGGAATTCTCACGTTTTCCTGGGTCAGCACGAAGGAGCCCTGCTCGCGGTCCAGTGTGAACATGGCCACGCCATCGCCCACGGTCAGCACCAGCGTGGTCTGCGGGCCGTAGACGCAGTAGCCGGCGGCTACCTGCTGCTTGCCGGCTTGCAGGAAGTCGTGCTCGCAGACCGGCTCGATCGCCGTCGGGTCGTCGTTGCCCTTCTTGAGCACCGAGAAAATGGTGCCGATGCTGACGTTGACGTCGATGTTGCTGGAGCCGTCCAGGGGATCGAACAGCAGCAGGTATTCACCCTTGGGGTAGCGGTTGGGCACGGCGTAGATGCTGTCCATCTCTTCCGAGGCCATGGCCGCCAGATGGCCGCCCCATTCGTTGGCTTCGATCAGCACTTCGTTGGCGATGATGTCGAGCTTCTTCTGCACCTCGCCTTGCACGTTCTCGCTGCCGGCACTGCCGAGCACGCCGCCCAGGGCGCCTTTGTTGACGGCCTGGCTGATGCTCTTGCAGGCGCGTGCCACCACTTCCAGCAGCAGGCGCAGCTCGGAAGGGATGTGGCCATGGCTGCGCTGCTGCTCGACTAGGTAGCGGGTGAGGGAAATCTTGGAACTCATGGTGACTCCAGAATCGTTTGTTAAGTAAGTTTCAGTTGTTGCTGTTCACGCCGCGAGAAGAGGTCCAACCGGTAAACGCCGTGGAACCGGCTCTGCCGGGCCACTGGCGTTGCCCCCTGCAAGGGGGTGGCGGAGCGACACGCAGTGCGCGCAGCCTGGGGGTGTTTCATATCAGTCGGCTAGCGCGTGGCTGACGACCTCGCGCACGTCGTTGCTCAGGTCGGGCTTGGCGGCGACGCGGGCGATCGCTTCGCGCGCGGCGCTGCGGTAGGGCTCGGCCAGTTTCTTCCAGCGGTCCAGCGCACGCGCCAGGCGCGCCGCTATCTGCGGGTTGATGCTGTCGAGCTCGATCACGCGCTCGCTCCAGAACACGTAACCGGCGGCATCATGGTGGTGGAAGGCCCCCGGGTTGGCGCTGCAGTAGCTGAAGATCAGGCTGCGGGCGCGGTTCGGGTTGCGCAGGTTGAAGTCGAGGTGCGTCATGAGTTGGCGCACCGCCGGCAGCACCTGGCCGCCACGGTCGCAGGTGCCGGCCTGCAGGGCGAACCACTTGTCCAGCACCAGGGCCTCGTTCTTGAACTGGGCGTGGAAGCGCTCCAGCGCCGGCGCTGCCAGCGCGTGGCCGCTGTTGACCAGGGCATTCAGCGCATTGAAGCGGTCGGTCATGTTGCTGGCATCCTTGAAGCGCTGGTAGGTCTTGCCGGGCCAGATCACGTCGCCGGTCTCGCGCGCGGCCAGGCACAGCATGGTCAGCGCCATGCCGGTGAGCGCCCGGCGGCCGGTGGACACCGGGTCGGGGCGGTAGCCGCCGCTCTCAAAATGCGCCTCATAAGCCCATTGCCAGTCGTGCAGCAGTTCCAGCGCCAGCTGTTCGCGCATGGCTTCGCGCACGGCATGGACGCGCTGCGGGTCGACCACCTCGAGCTGCTCGGCGATGTAGGTTTCGGCCGGCAGCGTGAGCACCAGTTCCTTGAAGGCGGCGTCCAGCGTCGGGTGCCGCAGCACCTGGCGCATGGCCTCGATGTAGGCGGCGTCCAGCACCTTGGCCTCGCCCGGCTGGGCCGGGCCGTGGATGAAGTGCAGCGCGCGCTTGAGGCCCAGGCGCTGACCGGCTTCCCAGCGGTTGAAGGGGTCGGTGTCGTGCGCCAGCAGGGCCAGCAACTGGGCGTCGCTGTAGTCGCAGGCCAGCACCACCGGGGCGCTGAAACCGCGCAGCAGCGAGGGCACGGGTTCGGCGTCGACATGGACGAAGCGCAGCGTCAGAGCAGCCTCGGTCAACACGATGGTGCGCGAGCTTGGGCCGGCTTCGGCTTCGCCCTCAAGTTGCAGCGGCAGCGAGCGGCCATCGGCCGTGATCAGGCCCAGGCTGACCGGGATGACAAACGGCTCTTTGCTGGCCTGGCCCGGCGTGGGCGCGCAGCTTTGCGACAGGGTGAGCGTGTAGCTGCGGCCGACCGCGTCATAACTGCCGTGGGCCGTGACGCGCGGCGTGCCGGCCTGGCTGTACCAGCGCTTGAACTGTGGCAGCAGGTGCGCCAGGTCGGAGCCGGGGTTGGCATCGGCGACGGCCTGCGCGAAGTCGTCGCAGGTGACGGCCTGGCCGTCGTGGCGTTCGAAATAGCGCGCCATGCCCTTGGCAAAACCATCGCGTCCCACCAGCGTCTGCATCATGCGCACGACTTCGGCGCCCTTCTCGTAGATGGTGACGGTGTAGAAGTTGTTGATTTCGATGTAGCTGTCGGGCCGCACCGGGTGGGCCATGGGGCCGGCGTCTTCGGGGAACTGGGCGGTGCGCAGCACGCGCACGTCTTCGATGCGCTTGACGGCGCGCGCCGACAGGTCGCCCGCCAGGTCCTGGCTGAACTCCTGGTCGCGGAATACGGTCAGGCCTTCCTTCAGACTCAACTGGAACCAGTCGCGGCAGGTGACGCGGTTGCCGGTCCAGTTGTGGAAGTACTCGTGGCCCACCACGCTCTCGATGTTGGCGTAGTCGGCGTCGGTCGCGGTGGCCTGGTTGGCCAGCACGTACTTGGTGTTGAAGATGTTCAGGCCCTTGTTCTCCATGGCGCCCATGTTGAAGTCGCTGGTGGCGACGATCATGAAGCGCTCCAGGTCGAGCGGCAGGCCGAAGCGCGCCTCGTCCCAGGCCACCGAAGCCATCAGCGAATTCATGGCGTGCTCGGTCTTGTCGAGGTCACCCGGACGCACATAGACCTGCAGCAGGTGTTCGCGGCCGTTGCGCGCGGTGATGCGCTGCTCGCGCGCCACCAGCTGGCCCGCCACCAGGGCGAACAGGTAGCAGGGCTTCTTGTGCGGGTCGACCCACCTGGCGAAGTGGCGTCCTTCTTCCAGATTGCCCTGTTCCACCAGATTGCCGTTGGACAGCAGCACCGGGTACCTGGCCTTGTCGGCGCGCAGCGTCACGCTGTAGCTGGCCATCACGTCGGGCCGGTCCAGGAAGTAGGTGATGCGGCGGAAACCCTCGGCCTCGCACTGCGTGAAGAAGGACTCGTTGCTCACGTACAGGCCCATGAGCTTGGTGTTCTTCACGGGCGAGCAGGTGGTGAAGATCTCCAGTTCGATCGGGCCTTCGGCCGGCAGGTTTTCCAGCACCAGCTGGTTGCCGTCCATCTTGAACGAGGTGCCCTGGCCGTTGACCAGCACGCGTGCCAGGTTGAGCTCTTCGCCGTCCAGCCGCAGCGGCTGGACCGCCACGTCCGGGTTGCGGCGCAGCGTCATCTTGTTGAGCACGCGGGTCTTGGCCGGGTCGAGGTCAAACGTCAGGTCGACCGTGTCGATCCAGAACGCCGGGGCGGTGTAGTCTTCGCGCCGGATGACGCTGGCTTGTCCTTCACGCATGGTGATTCCTTAAACGCCTTGTTTCAGGGAGGCTTCAATGAAGGGGTCGAGGTCGCCGTCCAGCACCTTCTGGGTGGCCGAGGTCTCATAGTTGGTGCGCAGGTCCTTGATGCGGCTCTGGTCCAGCACGTAGGAGCGGATCTGGTGGCCCCAGCCGACATCGGTCTTGCTGTCTTCCAGCTTCTGCTGCTCTTCCTGGCGCTTGCGCATCTCGTGGTCGTACAGGCGGCTGCGCAGGCGTTTCCACGCCACGTCGCGGTTGCTGTGCTGGCTGCGACCGTCCTGGCACTGCACCACGATGCCGGTCGGGATGTGCGTCAGGCGCACCGCCGAGTCGGTCTTGTTGATGTGCTGGCCGCCGGCGCCGCTGGCGCGGAAGGTGTCGGTGCGCACGTCGGCCGGGTTGATGTCGATCTCGATCGTGTCGTCGATCTCCGGGTAGACGAACACGCTGGCAAAGCTGGTGTGGCGTCCGCCCGACGAGTCGAACGGCGACTTGCGCACCAGGCGGTGCACACCGGTCTCGGTGCGCAGCAGGCCAAAGGCGTAGTCGCCCTCGATCTTGATCGAGGCGCTCTTGATGCCGGCCGTATCACCCGGCGTTTCTTCTTCCACCGTCGCCTTGAAGCCCTTACGCTCGGCGTACTTCAGGTACTGGCGCAGCAGCATGCTGGCCCAGTCGCAGGCCTCGGTGCCGCCGGCGCCGGCCTGGATGTCCAGGAAGGCGGGCAGCGGGTCGGCCGGGTTGTTGAACATGCGGCGGAACTCCAGCTTCTCCACGATCTCGGAGAGCTTGGCGGCTTCGGTCTCGATGGTCTGCAGGCCGGACTCGTCGCCCTCTTCCTTGCTCATCTCGTACAGCTCGGAGTTGTCGGAGAGTTCGCTCGTCAGGCTGTCGAGCGTGACGACCACGTCGTCCAGGCTCTTCTTCTCCTTGCCCAGCTCCTGGGCGCGCTTGGGGTCGTTCCAGACCGCCGGATCTTCCAGCGATGCGTTGACCGTCCTCAGCCGTTCTGCCTTGGCATCGTAGTCAAAGATACCTCCGGAGCTCGACCGTACGCTGGCTCAGGTCGGCGAGCTTGGTACCGATGGCATTGATCTGTTCTGCGTCCATGATGGGGAAATCCTGTGAGTGTTCTGCGCGTGGCGGGCGGGGTGCCGAAAAGCACATGTTTCACCCGAAACCCCATATTTTAGTTGGGGCCCACTGTTCACTCAAAAAACCAGGCTTCACGGCCCGCGGCGTGTGCTCACGCGACGAAGTTTTCGATCAGGGCGGCCAGTTTCCCGGGCTGGTCGTGGTGCAGCATGTGGCCGGCGTCCTCGATCAGCGCCTGCGTCAGCTGCGGCACGTGCTTCAGGCGCTCGTGGTACTCGGCCAGCGTGTACCGGCCCTCCCACCACTGGTCCATCTGGTTGTCGCTGGCCTCCACCGCCAGTACCGAGGCGCTGATGCGCTGGTAGATGGCCAGCACCTCGTCCACCCGGTAGAGCTGGGCGTTGATGATCTTGTGCGCCGCATCGCCCAGGATCTCCCACTGGTCCTGGGCATTGGGCCGGGCCCAGTGCTGCGCCAGCCATTGCGCCTTGTCGGCGCCCAGGCGCGGGTTGGTCTTCATCAGGCGGCGCGCCACGCCGGCGGCGTCGTCGTAGGTCTTGAGCGCCAGTTCGCCGCGGTGCAGGCTTTTCAGCTCGTCCAGCCACTTGGCGTAGCGCCCGGGCGCCTGGGACGGCTGGGTCGCCGGCATGCCGAAGCCTTCCAGGTTGACCAGGCGGCGGATGCGCTCGGGCCGGCTGCCGGCGTAGATCATGACCACATTGCCCCCCATGCTGTGGCCTACCAGGTCCACCGCCTGACCCGGTGCATAGTGGTCGAGCAGGAAATCCAAATCGGCCAGGTAGTCGGGAAACCAGTAGTTGTCGTGCCCCGGCGTTTCAGTCAAGCCAAAACCGCGCCAGTCGGGTGCGATGATGGTGCGGCCCTGCAGGAAGGCCTCGCTGAAGGCGTCCACCATGAACTGGTAGGAGGCGCCGACATCCATCCAGCCATGCATCAGCACCAGTGGCGGCAGTTCGGAGGTGGGGGCGCCCCAGCGGGACACGTGGTAGCGCAGGTGGCGGATCGGGACAAATTCGCTGTCGAAAGGGCGTTTGACTTGGTACATTCGGGTCATCATACGGAGGCTCATCGTGCGCACCAGTCAACACCGGGACAATTACCAGCAGCTCCACAGCCAGTTCCGCTGGCTGGTGCCGGAGAACTTCAACATCGCCGAGGTCTGCTCGCGGCGCTGGGCGCAAGCGCCGGATGCTACCAAAAGAATAGCTCTTTACGCAGATGGGGCGGGCGTGGAGCCCGAATTTCACACCTATGCCGAACTGCAGCACCAGGCCAACCGCCTGTCGGGTGCGCTGGCTTCGCTGCGCGTGGGCAAGGGCGACCGGGTGGCCATCGTCATGCCGCAGCGCTTCGAGACCGCGGTCGCCTACATGGCGGTGCTGCAGATGGGGGCGGTGGCGGTGCCGCTGTCCCAGCTGTTCGGGCCGGAGGCGCTGGAATACCGCCTGAAGGACAGCGATGCGGCGGTGGCGATCTGCGACGGTAGCGCCATCATGAACCTGCTGGAAGCACGCAATACCTGCGAAGCCTTGCGCCACGTGATCGGTGTCGGCGACGGTGCCGATGCCATGGCCGACCTCGACTATGCCGCCATCCTGGCCGAGCAGCCGCCCGAGCATGCGCTGGTGGCCACGCGTGCCGACGACCCGGCGGTGCTGATCTACACCAGCGGTACCACCGGCAACCCCAAGGGCGCGCTGATCCCACACCGCGCCCTGATCGGCAACCTAACCGGTTTCGTCTGCAGCCAGAACTGGTTTGGTTTCGACCCCGGTGTCAGCGCGAAGTCTCCCTCCCCCGCGCGGGGGAGGGCTGGGAAGGGGGCGGGCACACAAGGGGCAGCGCCCAGTCTGCCGCAGCCCAAAACGCCCAGCGTCTTCTGGTCGCCGGCAGACTGGGCCTGGACCGGCGGACTGATGGATGCACTGTTGCCCACGCTCTACTTCGGCCGCCCGATCGTGGCCTACAACGGCCGCTTCAGCCCGCAAGTCGCCTTCGAGCTGATGCAGAAGTACGACGTCACGCACACCTTCCTGTTCCCCACCGCGCTCAAGGCCATGATGAAAGCCTTCCCGCAGCCGCGCCAGTTCTTCAAACTCAAGCTGCAGGCCATCATGAGCGCGGGCGAGGCGGTGGGCGATGCCGTGTTCGGTTACTGCCAGAATGAACTCGGCGTGATCGTCAACGAGATGTTCGGCCAGACCGAGGTCAACTACATCGTCGGTAATTGTTCTATTTTTTATCCTGCCAAGCCCGGCAGCATGGGCCGTGGCTACCCGGGCCATCGGGTGGCGGTGATCGACGACGACGGCCGCGAATGCCCGGTGGGCGTGGCGGGGGACGTGGCGCTGAACCGCTTCGACGTGCATGGCGTGCCGGACCCGATCTTTTTCCTCGGCTACTGGAAGAACGAGGATGCCACGCGTGCCAAGTTCATCGGCGACTGGTGCCGTACCGGCGACCTGGCGGTGCGCGACGCCGATGGCTACCTCTGGTACCAGGGCCGTGCCGACGACATGTTCAAGGCGGCGGGCTACCGCATCGGCCCGGGTGAGATCGAGAACTGCCTGGTCAAGCACCCGGCGGTGGCCAATGCCGCCGTGGTGCCCAAGCCCGATGCCGAGCGCGGCGCCGTGGTCAAGGCCTATGTGGTGCTGACGCCCGAAGCCGCTGCCGAGCGTGGCGACGAACCGTTCTCGCGCACCGAGTGGGAAACGCGGCTGATGATCGACCTGCAGCGCCACGTGAAAGGCAAGCTCGCGCCCTACGAATACCCGAAGGAGATCGAGTTCATCGACGCGCTGCCCATGACCACCACCGGCAAGGTGCAGCGGCGCGTGCTGCGCCTGCGGGAAGAGGAGCGGGCGCGCTCTTCATGAGGCATGACCGAGCTTGAGCTCAAACTGGCGCTGCCGCCCTCGCAGGTGGTGCGTTTGCAGGGGTTGCCGCTGTTCTTCCGGCACCAAGCCGGCCCGGTGCGCGTGCAGTTGATGCGCGCGCACTACTACGACACCCCCGACGGCCTGCTGGCGCGCAACCGCATGGCCTTGCGCTTGCGGCATGAGGGGCAGGGCTGGGTTCAGACCTTCAAGACGGCGTCGGGCGAATCGCTGGCGTTGAGCCAGCGCGGTGAGTGGGAACACGCCGTTCCCGGGCCGCGCCTGGACTGGCAACTGTTGCGGGCCACGCCGCTGGCGCAACTGCCCGATCTGGACACTTTGCCGCAACGGCTGCGGCGCGTGTTCAGCATGCGCTTCGAGCGCCGCAGTTGGCCGCTGGTCTGGCACGACGGCGCGCAGGCGGTGCTGTGTCTGGACCAGGGCGAAATCCACGTCGGTGCCGGCGCGCGGCGGCGCAGCGTCCCTATTTGCGAGTTGGAAATCGAACACCGGGCCGGCGATGCGGCGGTGCTGTGGAAGTTCGCCCAGCAACTGGCTCGCGACGTCGCACTGGTGCCACTGGCGGCCAGCAAGGCCGAACGCGGCTGGGAACTGCGCCATGGTCCGGGCGAGCCGAGGAGCACGTGCCTGCCGCCGCTTGACGCGCGCACGCCGGTGCTGAGCGCCTTTGCGCTGGAGATCGCCGGTCCGCTGGCGGCGCTGCAGCACAACCTGCGGCATGCGGTACCGGGCAACCCCGAATACGTGCACCAGGCACGCGTGGCCCTGCGGCGCCTGCGCAGCGTGTTGCGCGCCTTCGGGCCGTTGCCCGAGACCCGTGCCCTGCGCCGGCGCGTGCGGGCGTTGCGCGAGCCGCTGGGAGAACTGGGCCGCGTGCTGGGTGCGGCGCGCGACGCCGATGTTTTTGCCACCGAAACCTTGGGCTTGCTGCGCACCCGGTTCGATCTCTCGCTCGACACCGTGGCCGCCCGGGTTGAACAGCGCCGTACCCAGGCTTACGCTGCCATCGCCGCCCTGTGGCAGCAGCCCGCGCACGGGCAGGCCCTGCTCCAGGCCGAACGCCTGGCTTGGGAACTTGCCGCGACGCCCTGCGGCGTTCAGGCCCGGTCCTTGAACGAGGTGGCGGCTGGGCTGATGGACAGCGCACAAAAGCGCGTCATGAAGGCCGCCCGTGGCCTGCGGCGCCAGGACGCGCTGGCCCGCCACCAGTTGCGCATTGAGGTCAAGCGCCTGCGCTACCTCGCCGACTTGTGGACCGGCTTCTGGCCCGGCAAACGCATGCGTCACTACCTGCACACGTTGGAGAAGCTGCAGGTTGTGCTGGGCGCGCTCAACGACGCGGCGGCCACCGGCCGGATGTTGCGGGAATTCGGTGCCGGGGAGGCGCTGCTGGCGGCCTGGCAGACCCACGAGCAGAAGCTGCTGGCGCAGAGGCTGCCGCTTGCAACGCTTCATCTGGCAGAACTCGGCCATTGCGCCGTTCCCTGGCACAGTCGCCGATAAGGTGGGCCGTTTCTGTCTCTCCCTGGACACCGGTCGGGCTTGCGCAGGCCGTAAACTTGCAGCTTGATCCGCATTCGAGACAGAACAAACAAGGGACTGCTACGCCATGAAAACCATCCAGCTCGGTCAGAGCGACCTGCATGTGACCCCCATCTGCCTGGGCACCATGACCTTCGGTGAGCAGGTCAGCGAGCTTGACGCCCATGCCATGCTCGACCGCGCGCTGGAGCGCGGCGTCAACTTCCTCGACACCGCCGAGATGTACTCGGTGCCGGCGCGCGCCGAGACCTTCAACGCGACCGAGAAGATCATCGGCAACTGGTTCGCCGGCCGCCCCGGCGCGCGACAGAAGATGCAGGTGGCGACCAAGGTGGCCGGCCCCTCGCGCGGCATGCCTTGGATCCGCAACGGCAGCGCCAACCTGACGGCGGCCGACATCGTGACCGCCTGCGACGACAGCCTTAAGCGCCTGAAGACCGACGTCATCGACCTGTACCAGATCCACTGGCCGGTGCGCCACGTGCCGGCCTTCGGCATGATGTACTTCGACCCGGCCAAGGACACCCCGGCCATCTCTTCCATCCACGAGCAGCTCGAAGCGCTGGGCCAACTGGTCAAGGCCGGCAAGGTGCGCGCCATCGGCCTGTCGAACGAAACGCCCTATGGCGTGCACGAGTTCGTACGCCTGGCCGAGCAGCACAATCTGCCGCGCGTGGCCACGGTGCAGAACCCGCATTGCCTGGTCAACCGCACGGTGGAGAACGCGCTGGACGAAACGCTGCATCGCCTGGGGGTGTCGCTGCTGGCCTATTCGCCGCTGGGTTTCGGCCTGCTCACCGGCAAGTACGACGCCGGTGGTTTCACCGGCCCGCAGGCACCGAAGGACGGGCGCATTGCCAAGTTCGAGACCGTGCGCAAGCAGCGCTGGGGCCGCGCCGAGGCGCTGGAAGCGGCGCGCCGCTACAACGCCCTGGCACGCGAACACGGCCTGACGCCGACGCAGATGGCCTTGGCCTTCTGCTACACCAAGTGGCAGGTGGCCAGCACCATCATCGGCGTCACCACGCTGGCCCAACTCGACGAAGACCTGGATGCGTGGGGCACCACGCTTTCGCCCGAGCTGCTGGCGGCGATCGACGCCATCCGCAAGGAATGGCGCGACCCGGCGCTTTGATAGAGCCCCCACGCTTACGAAGGGCGTGTAGACGCTGCCCCCAGCGCAGGCGTGCCCGGCGCTTCGCTTGAGCGTGGGGCCCTCGTCGCCTTGGGACGGCCCGGCGGCGACTCACGATCTCAGTTGGCGATGTAGCGCCCGGCGCGGTGGTTGATGGCCAGCGTCAGGTTCAGCACCGCGGCGCCCGCCACCGAGAGTGCGACCTGCGTCAGCGGTGTGGTGGCCAGCGCCAGCAGCAGGATGAGCGTGTCCACCGCCATCTGCACATGGCCGGCGCGCCAGCCGCGTGTCTCCTGCAGCCAGAAGGCCAGAATGCCGACGCCGCCCAGGCTGGCGCGGTGACGGAACAGGATCAGAAAGCCCACGCCCAGCAGCACGCCGCCGATCAGCGCGGCATACAGGGGTGCCAGCTGTTCGAAGCGGATGAACTGCGGCGTGAGTTCGGTCAGCACCGACAGCAGGGCCACGGCCAGCATGGTCTTGTAGAGGAAGGCGCGGTCCATGCGGCGCCAGGCCAGCACGTAGAACGGCAGGTTGAGCACAAAGAACACCGGGCCGAACCCCCAGCCCATGCCGTAGTGCAGCAAGAAGGCCAGCCCGGCTGTGCCACCACTGAGCAGGTGGGCGTGCTGGAACAGCGCCACGGCCAGCGCGATCAGCGCCGTGCCCGACAGCAGGGCCAGCGCGTCTTCGGCGTGGCTGTGACGCAGCGCTGAACGCGGTGGCGGGATGTCGAGGGCGGGTGTGTCTTCTTCGGGCTTCATGGGCGGCGATTGTGGCACGCAGGCCAGTCGCTGCAGCGATGCCGGACGTCAGTCGGCCGCCTTGATGGGCTTGAGCGAGGTGCCGAATTGCTCGCGCAGCGGCGCGTGGTCAAGCGGCGGGAACTTGATTCGAGTCTCCGGCACCCGACGCTCCGGGACGTGGTCAAGCAGGTGGCGGATCAGCGTGAGCCGGCCGCGCCGCTGGTCGTTGAAATCGACCAGCGTCCAGGGGGTGGCCGGCTTGTGGGTGGCTTTCAGCATGGCATCGCGCGCCAGGCCGTATTCGGCGTATTTCTTGCGGGCCTGCAGGTCGATCGGGCTGAGCTTCCAGCGTTTGAGCGGATCGGCCAGACGTTCGGTGAAACGCTCTTCCTGATGGGCCTGGTCAACCGTCAGCCAGTACTTGAAGAGCAGGATGCCGTCGTTGACCAGCATCTTCTCGAACACCGGAGCTTGCTTCAGGAAGGCCCGGGTCTCGTCTTCCGAGCAGAAGCCCATCACGCGCTCGACGCCGGCACGGTTGTACCAGCTGCGGTCGAAGAACACGATCTCGCCGGCGGCCGGCAGGTGCGGCACATAACGCTGGAAATACCATTGTGTCGCCTCGCGCTCGCTGGGTTTGGCCAATGCCACGGTGCGGCACTGGCGCGGGTTCAGCGTCTCCGCCATGGCCGTGATGACCCCGCCCTTGCCGGCTGTGTCGCGGCCCTCGATCAGCACCAGAAGGCGCTTGCCGGTGTGCTGCAGCCAGCGCGCCACGTCGTTGAGCTCCAGCTGCAGCGGGGCGAGCTTTTCGAAGTACGCGTCCTTGCCGAGCTTGTCGAGCTTGCCGTTCCTTGACTTCTTCATGGGCCGATCGTATCGGAGCCGGCACGCAAACTCAACCTGCGCCCACGCCCCTGTGCCCAATCGATGGACAATCACCCCATGGCGAAGAAAGAACACGTTTCAGAAACCCCGGCCACCCAGCCGCTCAAGGCGCACCAGGTGGAGTTCACCGAGCATCCCTACGAGTACCTGGAGCACGGCGGTGCGCTGCACAGCGCGCAGGTGCTGGGCTGGGACCCGTTCACGGTGGTCAAGACGCTCATCATGCAGGACCAGGATGCCAAGCCGCTGGTGGTGCTGATGCACGGCAACCGCAAGGTGTCGACCAAGAACCTGGCACGGCAGATCGGCGCCAAGTCGGTCGAGCCCTGCAAGCCCGAGGTGGCGAACCGGCACAGCGGCTACCTGGTGGGCGGCACCTCGCCCTTCGGCACGCGCAAGGCCATGCCGGTGTTTATCGAGGAAACCATTCTGACGTTGCCGCGCATCCTGATCAACGGCGGGCGGCGCGGTTATCTGGTCGGGATTGACCCACAGGTGTGCGTGCAACTGCTGGGCGCCAAGCCGGTGCAGTGCGCGCTGGCAGAATAGCGGCCTGATCTTGGCCCCGCGGGTTTGCCGTGGGGGCGTTGTCGAGGAGCTTGTCTTGGATTCTGTGTCTGCCGTCTACCCCGTGCTCGCCGCTGTGGCGGGTTATCTGGTGGGTTCGCTGTCGTTTGCCGTCATCGTCAGCCGCGTCATGGGGCTGAACGACCCGCGCACCTACGGCAGCAAGAACCCCGGTGCCACCAATGTGCTGCGCTCGGGCTCGAAGAAGGCCGCCATCGTCACGCTGCTGCTCGATGCCGCCAAGGGCTGGCTGCCGGTGGCGCTGGTCCAGTGGTTCGGCCAACCCTACGGGCTGGGGGCCGGCACGCTGGCGCTGGTGGGCCTGGGCGCCTTCCTCGGCCACCTGTACCCGGTGTTCTTCCGCTTTCAGGGCGGCAAGGGCGTGGCCACGGCGCTGGGCGTGCTGCTGGGGCTGGACTGGGTGCTGGGCCTGGCTACGGCCGCCACTTGGCTCATCATCGCCTTCTTCTTCCGCTACTCCTCGCTCGCTTCGCTGGCGGCGGCGGTGTTCGCGCCGGTGTACTACATCTTCGGCGACGGCCTGGCCTGGAACATGGAAGGCCCGATCCTGTTTGCCGTCAGCGTGATGGCGCTGCTGCTGATCTACCGCCATGCCGAGAACATCGGCCGTCTGGCGCGCGGCACCGAGTCGAAGATCGGACAGAAGAAAAAAGACAACCCGGCCGGCAAGGCCTGAGCGCCAGACCGGCCGCGACTCAGGCCGACTGGGCCAGGGCCGCCTGCGCGCCGAGCTGCAGCACCAGGTGGTGGTTGAAGCGCTGGCGCACCAGGGCGCTGGCCAGTGCCGCCTTCAGCGACGGCCGGCCGTTGGCGGGGCAGTGCAGGCGCGGCCGCGGCAGCACGGCACCGGCGGCATCGGTCACGATGGCCACGTGCGGCAGGTTGGTCTTGTTGCTGTGGTTGCGGCGCACGACCACGGCAATCGAGTTGTCTTCCAGGCGCACATAGGTACCCGGCGGGCACAGGCCGACGGCGCGCACCAGGGCGTGGCCGACGGCGTCGTTGTAAGGGGCGGCGCTGCTCATGATGCTGCGCACCGATTCGGTGGTGCTGCGGCCTTCGCGCGACTTGCGCGGCGAGATCATGGCGGCATAACGGTCCACCGCGCGCAGGATGCTGACCAGCCGCTTGCGCGGGGGCAACAAGCGCAAGTCCACTTTCTCGGGGTTTTCGTCATGGTGGCTGGAGACCACCTCCAGCCACAGTTCGTCGGTGACACCGAGGTTGGCCAGCATCAGGCTGGCCTTGGCCCCATGGGCGCGGATGGCGTCCTGCTGCTCGGGCGTGAGCGGGTCGGTCTGCAGCGCCAGTTCGTCCTGCAGCGCGGTCATGGCGATGTTCATGGTCATGGCCGCGTGCACCAGGCTGTTGCGCTCGGGCATGGCGAGCTTGAGTTCGCCGGCGATCAGGTGGCACAGCACGCTGCAGATCAAGGCGTGCGAGGCGCTGTAGCCGACCGATGAATTGGTGGCGAGCTGGAACAGCAGGTACAGGCCGACGTCGGCGTCGCGTTCCAGCAGGGTCTGCATCCAGCGGTCGTACTGCCAGACGCGCTGCTCGAACTCCTGGATGCTGGCCGGGCTGCCCAGCAGGATGCCCAGGCCGGCTTCCAGGTCGGACCACAGGCCCAGCAGGTCTTCGTATTCGGTTTGGTCCTGGACGCTCATGACACGCTTGCCGGCTCTCGATCAATAGCGCTTGTCAAGCACCAGCTGGTCGTTGGTGCGTGTCATCTGGAAGCGCGTCAGGTAGCTGTTGCCGAGCAGGATGTAGGGCATGGCTGCCGGCGAGACCACGGCGTCGACGTTGTAGACATCGACATCGCCGAGCCGAACGGCCGCGAGTTTGACCAGCCAGCCCGGAGCGACGCCATTGGCGGTGTTCACCTGCACCGGCTGGCCCGACTTGTAGGCCAGGCCGATGCGCTCGGCATCGGCCACACTCATGGCCACAGTCGAGGCGCCGGTGTCCACCAGGAAGGTGACGGCGCGGCCGTTGATCTGGCCCTGCGTCAGGAAGTGCCCACCGCTGCCGGCATGCAGCACGATTTTCCCGGGCTTCGCAGCGCCGGCCGGTGCCCCGGCGCTCACCGGTGCCTCGCCGAGGCGCAGGGTCTGCCGGCTGCCGGCAATCTCCACCACCGCCTGGTCGGCCGAGGTACTCAGCACCTTGACGCCGCGGTGCGTCTCGCCCACCGCCACGCTCTTGGGCGCGCTGCCGTCCACCACCAGCAGGGCCTTGCCGCCCAGCATGCCGGAGAGGGCCACCGCCTGCGCCTGCGCCGCGCCATGGCCCCCCAGGGCCCAGCCGCAGGTCAGCAGCAGCGCGGCAACCGTCTTCATCAATCGCGGAAGTTGTTGAAATCCAGCGGCACGTCGGTCACTTCCTTGCGCAGCAAGGCCATGGCAGCCTGCAGGTCGTCGCGTTTGGCGCCGGTGACGCGCACCTTGTCTTCCTGGATGGCGGCCTGGACCTTCATCTTGCTGTCCTTGATCAGGCGCTGGATCTTCTTGGCCAGCTCGGACTCGATGCCGTTGCGCACCTTGATGACTTTCTTGACCTTGTCGCCGCCCATTTTCTGCAGGTCGCCGATGTCCAGGAAGCGCACGTCCACCGACTGCTTGGTCAGCTTGTTGCGCAGCACGTCGAGGATCTGGTCGAGCTGGAAGTCGGCATCACCCACCACGGTGATCTCCTTGTCCTTGATCTCAATGCTGGCCGAGGTGCCCTTGAAATCGAAACGGGTGGCAATCTCCTTGGCAGAGTTTTCCACGCCGTTTTTGACTTTGACCATATCGGCTTCGCAGACGGTATCGAATGAAGGCATTTGTGTAATTTCCGCTAACAGTGGGGATGAGACAATCCCGCCAATGTTAGTCGAGAAAAACGTCCCGCTCCAGCCGTATAACACCTTCCGCATCGTGGCCCGCGCCCATACCCTGATCCGGGTCAAGCGCGAGGCGGATGTGCAGGCCGTGCTGGCTGATGCCGAACTCGGTCCGGCGCCGAAATTCGTGCTCGGCGGCGGCAGCAACATCGTGCTGACCGGTGACGTCAAGCCGGTGGTGCTCAAGGTCGAGATCACCGGCCGCCGGCTGGTGGAAGAAACCCCCAAGGCCTGGATCGTGGAGGCCGGTGGCGGCGAAAGCTGGCATGAGGTCGTGCGCTGGACGCTGGAGCAGGGCTGGCCCGGGCTGGAAAACATGGCGCTGATTCCCGGCACCGTGGGCGCTGCCCCGGTGCAGAACATCGGCGCCTACGGCGTGGAACTGCAGGACCGCTTCGAGTCGCTCGACGCCGTCGACCTGCAAACCGGCCAGGTGTTCACCCTGAACGCCGCCCAATGCGCCTTCGGTTACCGCGACTCGGTGTTCAAACACGCCGCTGCGCCAGCACACGAAGCGCTCGGCCGTCCGGCTGGCCTGGGGCTGGCGGGCCGCGCGCTCATCACCCGTGTGCGCCTGCGCCTGCCCAAGCCCTGGAAGCCGGTGCTGGGCTACCTGGACCTGGAGCGCAAGATGGCCGAGAGCGGCAACCACCAGCCCTCGGCGCAACAGATCTTCGACTGGATCTGCGACATCCGCCGCGCCAAGCTGCCCGACCCGGCCGTCATCGGCAACGCCGGCAGCTTCTTCAAGAACCCGACCGTCACGCCCGAGCAGTGCGCCGACATCATCGCGCGCGACCCCAAGATCGTGCACTACCACCTGGCTGACGGCACCGTGAAGCTGGCCGCCGGCTGGCTGATCGACGCCTGCGGCTGGAAGGGCAAGTCCATCGGCCAGGCCGGTGTCTACGAGAAGCAGGCGCTGGTGCTGGTGAACCGCGGGGGGGGCGATTCGGGGGCTACGGGGGGCGAGGTGATGACGCTGGCGAAGGCGATTCAGACCAGTGTGTATGAGCGGTTTGGGATTCGGCTGGAGCCTGAACCGGTGGTGGTTTGAGTGTTGGGTGTAATTTGCTTTGATTTGATAGCTGTCTGCGCTTATTTGGTAAGACTATTCGAGGGGAGAAGCTGATGAGCGATATCAAACTCTTTCGTCTGATTCAAGGTAAGGCTGTCGAGTTGCAGGGCGTCGCCTCCGACCTTGAACGGCCGCTGCAAAATCTGATTGAAGCCAATCTGGAAACGCTGCTTGGCATTCGCTTTCTAGCGACGGAATACTCAACGGGCAAGTCGCACGGCGGGCGCATCGATACCCTGGGGTTTGATGAAAACAACTGTCCGGTCATTCTGGAATACAAGCGTTCGGTAGGCGAAAACGTCATCAACCAAGGTTTGTTCTATCTGGACTGGTTGATGGACCACAAGGCAGACTTCAGGCTGTTGGTGCAAGACAGGCTGGGCGTGTCAGCCGCGGAAGCCATTGACTGGACTTCGCCTCGCGTAGTGTGCATCGCAGCCGATTTCACCAAATATGATGGCCATGCCGTGCAGCAGATCGGGCGCAATATCGAGCTGATCCGCTACCGCAAGTTTGGGGACGATTTGTTGCTGTTGGAGTCAGCCAATGCCAGCAACGACACCTCTCGGAAATCGGGAGTGGCGAAAGGGGGCAAAGCGACAGCGGCTGCCATGGAACAGGAGGACGTGGCCGCGCCTAGCATGGGGGCCAAGGGTACGGGACCAGACAAGACTTTTGCCGAAATTTTGTCAGCCTTGCCTGAGCCGATGGCGTTGTTATTGGCTTCGTTGGAGGACTACACCTTGTCGCTGGGCGACGACGTGCAGCGTAAGGAGCTTCGCCTGTATTTGGCCTTCAAGCGCTTGAAGAACTTTGCTACGGTGGTGCTGCATCGCAAGAACTGTCTGCTGCTGTACCTGCATGTGGACCCGGCTAAGGCAGTGCCGACGCTGCCTTTTGCAAGAGACGTTACCGACATCGGCCACTGGGGCACAGGTAACCTGGAGCTGGTCCTGTCTTCGATGACGGACTTGGAGGCGGCGAAGCCACTGATCGCCGCCGCGTATGAAGGGCGGAATCCTGTTTAGTGTGTTTGCCCGGTACGGGAAGCAAAAAGCCCGCTGCAAAGCGGGCTTTTTGCTTGAAGGAGCGCGAGCGAATTACTTGCCTAGCTTCAAGAAGTCCTCACCCTTGCCCAGCTCCAGCAGCCCGGCATTGGAATAGACCTGCAGCTTGGCACGCGTGTCGGTGATGTCCAGGTTGCGCATGGTCAGTTGGCCGATGCGGTCCAGCGGGCTGAACGGCGCGTCTTCCACCTTTTCCATGCTCAGGCGCTCGGGTGCGTAGGTGAGGTTGGGGCTCTCGGTGTTGAGGATGGAGTAGTCGTTGCCGCGGCGCAGTTCCAGCGTCACTTCGCCGGTGACGGCGCGTGCCACCCAGCGCTGGGCGGTCTCGCGCAGCATGATGGCCTGCGAGTCGAACCAGCGGCCCTGGTACAGCAGGCGGCCGAGCTTGCGGCCGTTGTCGCGGTACTGCTCGATGGTGTCTTCGTTGTGGATGCCGGTCACCAGGCGCTCGTAGGCGATGTGCAGCAG
>MGPC01000005.1 GCA_001797315.1 Curvibacter sp. GWA2_64_110 | reverse complement strand
TGCCCACCACTTCGATGTCGGAGAAGTTCTGCACCGCAGCGCGGAACACCATGCGGCCGATGCGGCCGAATCCGTTGATGCCTAGTTTGATCGTCACCCCAGTCTCCTCGAATAGTTATCAATCAAATCGGGCCTTGGCCCTTGTATTCATTGCGCCACCAGCTATCAATTCAATAGCATTGAAAAATCATCAATGACCCGGTCCGGCGCGCAGGCCTCGATCGGCTGCCCCATGTTGTAGCCATAGGGCAGCGCCCAGACCGGCACGCCGGCATTGCGCGCGGTGGCGACGTCGATCGACGAGTCGCCGACGAACAGCGCGCGCTCGGGCCGCACCTCGAACTGCGCCAGGCAGCTGTGGATGCCGGCCGGATCGGGTTTTTTGGTCGGCAGGCTGTCGCCGCTGACCACGCGGTCGAACAGCGGCACCAGCGCGTGCGCAGCCAGCACGGTCTGGGTGTAGCGCCCTTCCTTGTTGGTGACCACCGCCAGCCGCACGCCCTGCTGGCGCAGCTGCTGCAGCGCTTCGCGCACCTGCGGGTAGAGCTGGCTGCGTGTGCCGCAGCGGCGCTGGTAATGGCGGTCGAACTCGGCCGCGATCAGCGGCAGGGTATCGAACGCACGAACGGCATCGACGCTGAGCTTGCGCACAAAAGCCAGCGCCTGAATCAACAGCTCGCGCGTGCCGTAGCCGATCCAGCGGTCCACCTGGTCCTGCGTCACTTCGGGCAGGCCAAAGTGCTTCAGCGTGTCGTTGACCGCATCACAGATTTCGGGCGCAGTTTCGATCAGCGTGCCGTCGAGGTCGAACATGACCAGATCGAAGGCCGTCGGAGAGGTATGGGTCATAGGGTCGATACGACAAAAAGGAAAACCGGCGAGCTTACGCAGCCGCTGTCGCCTGCACCAGTTCGCGTACCGCCTGGGCCACCTGCTCGGCCGTGATGCCGAAGTGCGCATACAGGTCCTTGGCCGGCGCCGACTCGCCGAACGTGGCGATGCCGATCACGCGGCCGGTGCGGCCGACGTACTTGCGCCAGAAGTCGGGATGCGCCGCTTCCACCGCCACCGCCGGCAAGGCCAGCGGCAGCACCGCCTCCTGGTAGGCCTGCGGCTGGCGGTCGAACACGTTGGTGCAGGGCATGGAGACGACACGGGTGGCAATGCCTTCGGACGCCAGCAGCTCGTGCGCCTGCATCGCCAGCATGGTTTCGGAACCGGTGGCCAGGATCACGGCCTCGGGTGCATCAAGCTCGGCCAGGATGTAGCCGCCGCGGCGGATACGCTCGGCCAGCTCGGGCCGGTCCGCCAGGCGCGGCAGGTTCTGGCGCGACAGCGCCAGCGCCGTCGGGCCATCACGGCGCTCGATGGCGCAGGCCCAGGCCACGGCCGTCTCCAGGCCGTCGGCCGGACGCCAGACATCGAGCCCCGGAATGATGCGCAACGAGGGCACGTGCTCGACCGACTGGTGCGTCGGGCCGTCTTCACCCAGGCCGATGGAGTCGTGCGTGAAGACATGGATGACGCGTTGCTTCATCAGCGCCGCCATGCGGATGGCGTTGCGGCTGTAGTCGCTGAAGGTCAGGAAGGTGCCGCCGTAGGGAATGAAACCGCCATGCAAGGCCAGGCCGTTCATGATGGCGGCCATGCCGAACTCGCGCACGCCGTAGGACAGGTGGTTGCCCCAGGCATCGCGCCCGGCCCGCACGCAGTCCTTGAAATTGGTCAGGTTGGAGCCGGTCAGGTCGGCGCTGCCGCCGAAGAACTCGGGCACCAGGGGGCTGAGCACATCCAGCGCATTCTGGCTCGCCTTGCGGGTGGCCACGGCGTCGGCGCGGGCAGCGACGGCTGCAAACAGCTGCGGCAACTTGGCAGCATAGTCGGGCAGCAGGTCACCGGCCATGCGGCGCTCGAACTCGGCCGCCTCCAGCGGGTATTGCGTGCGGTAGGCCTCGAAACGCTGGCGCCAGGCCCGTTCGGCGGCGGCACCGCGCTCCTTGGCATCCCAGGCCCGGGCAATGTCGGCCGGGATCTCGAACGGCGGCGCCGTCCAGCCCAGCTCCTCGCGCGTGGCCTGCACCTCGGCTGCACCCAGCGCGGCACCATGCACGTCGTGCGTGCCGGCCTTGTTGGGCGAGCCCTGTCCGATCACGGTCTTGCAGCAGATCAACGTCGGTTTGCCATGCGGCAGCGCGCCCTGCTGGCGGGCCTCCCGCAACGCTGCGTCCAGCGCAGCCGGGTTGTGGCCATCGACGTTCGGGATCACATGCCAGCCATAGGCGGCAAAACGCGCCGGCGTGTCGTCGCTGAACCAGCCCTCGACATGGCCATCGATCGAGATGCCGTTGTCGTCGTAGAAGGCGATCAGCTTGGACAGGCGCAGCGTGCCGGCCAGCGCGCAGGCCTCGTGGCTGATGCCTTCCATCATGCAGCCGTCACCCAGGAAGGTATAGGTGTGGTGGTCGACGATGGCGTAGCTGGCGTCCTCGTCGTCGCGGTTGAACTCCGCTGCCAGCAGTTTCTCCGCCAGCGCCATGCCCACGGCATTGGCAATGCCCTGGCCCAGCGGGCCGGTGGTGGTCTCGACACCGGGCGTGACGCCCACTTCCGGGTGGCCGGCGGTCTTGCTGTGCAGCTGGCGGAAACGTTTGATCTCGGCCATCGGCAGGTCGTAGCCGGTCAGGTGCAGCAGCGCATACAGCAGCATGGAGCCATGGCCGTTGGAGAGCACGAAACGGTCGCGGTCGGGCCACTGCGGGTTGGCCGGGTTGTGCTTGAGGTGCCGGTTCCACAGCACCTCGGCGATGTCGGCCATGCCCATCGGCGCGCCGGGGTGGCCGGACTTGGCCTGCTCCACGGCATCCACCGCCAGCATGCGGATGGCATTGGCCATGCGGCGGGCGAGTTCGGGAGACGGTGTGTTCACGCTGGTACTCATTCAAGGACTCCTGGCGTCAAGACAAACACCTGACGCATGCAATGTCTGATCGGGAAATGCCGTGGAACCGGCTCTGCCGGGCCACTGGCGTTGCCCCCTTGAGGGGGAGGCAGCGGGAGCCGCCACGGGGGTGTTTCACAAGCTCCCCAAAGCGCGCTTGCGCCGTTCCATCATGCGCCAGACAAAGGGCGTGAAGATCAGCTGCATGGCGAGTTCCATCTTGCCGCCCGGCACCACGATGGTGTTGGCGCGCGACATGAAGCTGTCGTGAACCATGTTGAGCAGGTACTGGAAATCGATGCCCTTGGGCTGGGCAAAGCGGATCACCACCATGCTCTCGTCGGCCGACGGGATGTCGCGCGAGATGAAGGGGTTGGAGGTGTCCACCATCGGCACACGCTGGAAGTTGACGTGCGTGTGCGCGAACTGCGGCACGATGTAGTTCACGTAGTCGGGCATGCGGCGCAGGATGGTGTCGGTCACCGCCTCGGTGCTGTAGCCGCGCTGGTGCTTGTCGCGCCAGAGCTTCTGGATCCATTCCAGGTTGATCACCGGCACCACGCCGATGCGCAGGTCCGGGTGCTGGGCGATGTTGTGCTCGGGCGTCACCACGGCGCCGTGCAGGCCCTCGTAGAACAGCATGTCGGTATCGGCCGGCAGATCTTCCCAGGACGTGAAGGTGCCCGGCTCCTGTTTGTAAGGTGCCGCCTCCTCATCGTTGTGCAGGTACTTGCGGGCACGGCCGGTGCCGGACTTGGCGTAGGTGGCGAACAGGTTCTCGAGTTCGCCGAACAGGTTGTTGTCGGAGCCGAAGTGGCTGAAGTGTTTGTTGCCGGCCTTCTCGGCCTCGGCCGCCTTGCGCTTCATCTCCTTGCGGTCGTAGCGATGAAAGCTGTCGCCCTCGATGATGGCGGCCTTGACGCCTTCGCGGCGGAAGATGTTGGCAAAGGTGCGCGTCACGGTGGACGTACCGGCACCGGACGAACCGGTGATCGCGATGATGGGATGACGTTCAGACACAGATGTCTCCTGGAGATGAAAAACTCTTGTCGCACGGTCTGAGTGCCAGCAGCCTTGTCTTGGCACGGGACACCGTGGAACCGGCTTGGCCGGGCCGCTGGTGTCGTCCCCCTTCAGGGGGAAGGGCCCGCAGGGCACTCAGGGGGTGCTTCATATTCATAGTCTGAACAGCCCGCGCTGCGCAAACAGCGGGTTGTCGGGCTCGCTCGTCACCGGCTCGGTGTGGTAGCGCTCGATGCGTTCGACCTCGTTCTTCGAGCCGAACACCAGGCCGATGCGCTGGTGCAGCGAGCTCGGCTGTACACCCAGCATGGGCTGACGCCCGGTGCTGGCACGGCCGCCGGCCTGCTCCATGATCATGGCCACCGGATTGGCCTCGTACAGCAGGCGCAGGCGCCCGTGCTTGGCCAGATCCTTGGTATCGCGCGGGTACATGAAGACGCCGCCGCGCATCAGGATGCGGTGCGCCTCGGCCACCATGGAGGCAATCCAGCGCATGTTGAAGTCCTTGCCCCGCGGGCCGGGGCGGCCGGCCAGGCACTCGTCCACGTAGCGCTTGATCGGCGGCTCCCAGAAGCGGCTGTTCGAGGCATTGATGGCGAACTCGTGCGTGTCGGCCGGGATCTGCATCTTCGCGTGCGTCAGCATGAACTCGCCCAGGTTCGGGTCGAGCGTGAAGGCGCTGACGCCGTTGCCGACCGTCAGCACCAGCATGGTGGTCGGGCCGTACAGCGCATAACCAGCCGCCACCTGCTGCGTGCCGGGCTGCAGGAAATCGGCCTCGGTGACATCGCGCCCCGAGTCCACCACCGCCTTCGGTGCACGCAGGATGGAGAAGATGCTGCCGACCGAGACATTGACGTCGATGTTGCTGGAGCCGTCGAGCGGATCGAACACCAGCAGGTACTTGCCGCGCGGGTTCGGCGCCGGGATCTGGTACGGCAGCTCCATTTCTTCGGAGGCCATGCCCGCCAGATAGCCGCCCTGCTCGTTCATGCGGATGAACACGTCGTTGCTGTGCACGTCGAGCTTTTTCTGCGTCTCGCCCTGCACGTTCACGGCACCGCCAGAGGCCTCGTCATGGTTGCCCAGCATGCCGCCGAGTTCGCCGAAGGCCACGGCGCGGGCGATGGCCTTGCAGGCCATGGCGACGTCGAGGATCAACGCGTTGAAGTCCCCGCGGGCTTCGGGAAAACGGCGCCGCTCCTCGATCAGGAACTGCGTCAGGGTGGAGCGTTTGGACAAGGGCATGGTCAGAGCCTTCTCATACGGTTTTAAGAAAAAGCCCCATCATTCCCCCGCCAGCAGCCGCTCACCGGCCCAGTGGGCTTCATGCCAGAGCGTCAGGTCGGCCAACCGGGTCTCGCCCAGATCCGGCAGCACATGCAGCGCGCGGCTGAAGTCATGGTGCCTGGTGTACTGGGTCGGTGTGATGATGGTGGCCAGGCCCGCCAGTGTGGCGGCCTTCAGGCCATTGCCCGAGTCCTCGAAGGCCAGGCAATCGCGCGCATCGAGTTTGAGCGCCTCCAGCATCTGCAGGTAGACCTGCGGATGCGGCTTCTTGATCGGCGCGCTCGACGCATCGCCGATGGCCGAAAAGTTGTGGCGCCAGGCCGGGCCCATGGCCTGGCGCAGCAGAGCGGCAATGTTGACCGGCGACGTGGTGGTGGCAATCGCCAGCTGCAGGCCCTGGGCCAGCGCCTCGTCGATCAGCGCCAGCACGCCCGGGCGCAAGGCCACCGAACCGCCGGCCACGGCCGCCTCGTAATGCGCGGTCTTGAGCTCATGGATGCGGGCAATCGTGTCCTGCACGGCATGCCCGTTCAACGCCGTGATGTCCGGGTTGACCTGCTTCCAGTAATGCAGGATGCGCTCCTTGCCACCGGAGATCTCCAGCAGTTCGGTGTAGAGCGCCTCGTCCCAGTACCAGCCCAGCCCCAGTTCGCCAAAAGCATGGTTGAAGGCTGCACGGTGGGCGCTCTCCGTATCGGCCAGGGTGCCATCCACATCAAAAATCAGGGCGCGCAACATAGACGACTCCTCGGTGAGGGAAGGGATTGAGAGCGGCGGCCGCACTTAAATAAGTGAGGACGGAATTACTGTAACCCGCTTGACACATAATCTCAAATCACATTTGCTAGAATAATCATCAGTTTAATCTGATTAGAGTAGCCGCATGCGCAATTACACCCTCAAGCAGTTGCAGACCTTCATCGAGGTCGCGCGCGAAAAATCGGTCTCCAAGGCTGCGGAGCGCCTGTTCGTCACGCAGCCGGCGGTCTCGATGCAGATCCGCCAGCTCGAGGAAGCCTTCGGCCTGTCGCTGATCGAGCCAGTCGGGCGCAACATCCAGCTCACCCACGCCGGCCACGAATTCCTCAACCACGCCATTGCCGCCGTCTCCCGGCTCAAGGACCTGGAAGCCAGCATGGCCGAGCACGTCGGCATGAAGAAGGGGCGCATCGAGCTGGCCGTGGTCAGCACCGCCAAGTACTTCGTCCCCATGCTGCTGGTGCGCTTCGCCCAGCTGCTGCCGGGCATCGAAGTCAAGCTGCGCATCGACAACCGCGAAAACATTCTGGGCATGCTCTCGCGCAGCGAGATTGATCTGGTCATCATGGGCCGCGCGCCCAACACGCTCGATTGCGAAGCCACGCCTTTTGCCACCAACCCGCTGGGCATCGTCTGCGCACCCGACCACCCGCTGGCGCGCCGCAAGCGCCTGTCCATCGATGCCGTCAAGGACTACGAGTTCGTGGTGCGCGAACAAGGTTCGGGCACGCGCGCCGCCATGGAGCGGCTCTTTGCCCAGCACGACCTGCCGCTCAAGGTGGCGATGGAAATGCCCAGCAACGAGACCATCAAGCAGGCGGTGATGGCCGGCATGGGCCTGAGCTTCCTGTCGCTGCGCACCGTGCGCCACGAGTTGGCCGGCGGCCATATGGCACTGGTGGACATCGGCGGCATGCCGATCATGGGCAAGTGGTACGTCACGCACCTGACGCAGAAAAAGCTGTCGCCGGCGGCCAAGTCCTTCAAGGAATTCCTGATCGAGCAGGGCGGCCCCTTGATCGACTCCTGGGCTTGAAATCAAATACATAAGCATTTTCTAATTTAGAAAACATAAAAAATGAATATTGCTTATGACTTATAACTCCTATAGTCAGGCCCATTACCCGATGGGCTGAGCGCATGTGCGCCGGCTGACGGGTGACACCCCTACACAGGAGAACCCGAGATGGACCAGTCCAACCGCTACGCCGACCTCAGCCTCAAGGAAGCCGACCTGATCAAAGGCGGCCGGCACATCCTGGTGGCGTACAAAATGAAGCCCAAGTCGGGCCATGGCTACCTGGAAGCCGCCGCCCACTTCGCGGCCGAGTCCTCCACCGGCACCAACGTCGAGGTTAGCACCACCGACGACTTCACGCGTGGCGTCGATGCCCTGGTCTATCAGATCGACGAAGCCACCGAAGAGATGCGGATCGCCTATCCGATCGATCTGTTCGACCGCAACATCACCGACGGCCGCATGATGATCGTGTCCTTCCTGACGCTGGTGATCGGCAACAACCAGGGCATGGGCGACATCGAGCACGCCAAGATGTACGACTTCTACATGCCGCCGCGCGCCATCCAGCTGTTCGACGGCCCGGCCAAGGACATTTCCGATCTGTGGCGCATCCTGGGCCGCCCGGTGAAAGACGGCGGCTACATCGCCGGCACCATCATCAAGCCCAAGCTGGGCCTGCGCCCGGAGCCGTTTGCCACGGCGGCCTACCAGTTCTGGCTCGGCGGCGACTTCATCAAGAACGACGAACCCCAGGGCAACCAGGTCTTCGCGCCCATGATGAAGACCATGCCGCTGGTCTATGACGCCATGAAGCGCGCCATGGACGAGACCGGCGAGGCAAAGATCTTCTCGGCCAACATCACCGCCGACGACCACTATGAAATGCTGGCGCGCGGCGAGTACATCCTGCGCACCTTCGGCCCCGACGCCGACAAGGTGGCCTTCCTGGTGGACGGCTATGTCGGCGGCCCCGGCATGATCACCACAGCACGCCGCCACTTCCCCAACCAGTACCTGCACTACCACCGTGCCGGCCATGGCGCCGTCACCAGCCCCAGCGCCAGGCGCGGCTACACCGCCTACGTGCTGGCCAAGATGAGCCGCCTGCAGGGCGCATCCGGCATCCACGTCGGCACCATGGGCTACGGCAAGATGGAAGGCGAAAAGGATGACCGCGCCATCGCCTACATCATCGAGCGCGACAGCTACACCGGCCCGGCCTACCACCAGGAGTGGTACGGCATGAAGCCGACCACGCCCATCATCTCCGGCGGCATGAACGCGCTGCGCCTGCCCGGCTTCTTCGAGAACCTGGGCCACGGCAACGTGATCAATACCGCCGGCGGCGGCGCCTACGGCCACATCGACTCGCCGGCGGCCGGCGCCAAGTCGCTGCGCCAGGCCTACGAGTGCTGGAAGTCGGGCGCCGACCCGATCGCCTATGCCAAGGAGCACCCCGAATTTGCCCGTGCCTTCGCGTCCTTCCCGGGTGATGCCGACAAGCTCTACCCCGGCTGGCGCGAGAAGCTCGGCGTGCACAAGTAAACGCACGCTCCCATGCCTTGAAACGCCTCCTCTCCCAGGGGGCTTTTTTTTCGAAGACGAGGAATTGCCATGACCGACGTCAGCCCCTACCGGGTTCTGCAGGAACCCTACTACCAGCCCCAGGCCAACGAGGTGGCCTTGTACGAGGCCGCCTACCAGGCGCGCCTGCCCGTCATGCTCAAGGGGCCGACGGGGTGCGGCAAATCACGTTTTGTCGAGTACATGGCGTGGAAGCTCGGCAAGCCGCTCATCACGGTTGCCTGCAACGAAGACATGACGGCCTCCGATCTGGTAGGCCGCTACCTGCTCGACGCCAACGGCACGCGCTGGCTCGACGGCCCGCTGACCACGGCGGCGCGCATCGGCGCCATCTGCTACCTCGACGAAATCGTGGAAGCGCGGCAGGACACCACGGTGGTGATCCACCCGCTGACCGACCACCGCCGCACGCTGCCGCTGGACAAGAAGGGCGAGCTGATCCAGGCACATCCCGACTTCCAGCTCGTGATCTCCTACAACCCCGGCTACCAGAGCCTGATGAAAGACCTCAAGCAGTCCACCAAGCAGCGCTTCGTCGGCTTCGATTTCGACTACCCCGGCGCCGAACTCGAAGCGGCCATCGTGGCCCGCGAAACCGGCATCGCCCCCACCGTGGCGGCCCGGTTGGTGCAGCTCGGTACCGCCGCGCGCAACCTCAAGGGCCATGGCCTCGACGAAGGCACGTCCACCCGCTTGCTGGTCTATGCCGCCACCCTGATCCAGGGCGGCATCAGCCCGATGGATGCCTGCCGCATGGCGCTGGTGCGCCCGATCACCGACGACGCGGACATCCGCGCCACGCTCGACCACGCCATCGACGCCATCTTTGCCTGAGAGGGCCGCCCCGTGCGCTCCGGCCCCCCACCCCCCGCACAGTTGCAGGCCTGGCGCCAGCAGCTCGATTGCGGCTTTCCCCAGATTGCCGACGTCTTTGAGGACTGCATGACCAAAGCACAGGCCACGCTCACGCCCGAAGGCATGGCGGCCTACCTGGAAGCCGGCCGCTTTCTGGGCAAGATGGGCCGTGGTGTCGAACCGGCGCTGATCTTCCTGCAGGAGTGGCCGCAAGTCGCCCGCATCCTGGGTGAATCGGCCCTGCCGGCCATCATGAATGCCGTGCAGGCGATGTGGAAGTCGCCCAACGGCAAGGCCATCACGCCGTTCCTGCAGGCGCTGGCCGCCATCGCACGGCGACTGTCCTCGCCCGAACAGCTGCAGCACTACCTGGATCTGGCGCTGGACTGCATGGAGCGCACCTCCAGCTCCATCCATGGCATCCACAAGACCTATGCCAGCCCCGGCCTGCCGGCTTTCTTCCAGCAGTCGCCCCAGTTGCTCGCCCTGCTGTCCATTGGCGGACTGCGCAACTGGGTGGCCTATGGCGTGCGCAACTACAGCCACCACCCGGAGCGCCAGCGCGACTACTTCAGCCGGCAGTCCGCCGACAGCCGCGCCGTGCTGCAACGCGAGCGCCACGGCACGCTGCTGGTGGACCACACGCGCGCGCTCGACCTCTACCTGCGCGGCCTGTGGCGGGACGGCGACCATCTGGTGCCCTATTCCACCGCTTTCAGTGAACTGCGCCAGCCCCAGCCCTACTTTGACACGCTGGGCATCCGTCTGCCCGATGTCTATGACGACAGCCGCGGCCTCAGCGGCCTGGACCGCTATCGCGCAGCACTGGCGCACATGGCGGCCCACCGGCGCTGGAGCACGGCAATTTTTGCCGACAACTACAGCCCCTTCCAGCGCCTGGCGATCGAGTGCTTCGAAGATGCGCGGGTCGATGCCCTGGCGATGCGCACCTACCCCGGGCTGCGCCGCGCCCTGCTGGCCCTGCACCCGTCGCCGCGGGAAGGTGCCTGCAACGACCAGATCCAGTCCTGCCTGCGCCATCGCCTGGCCCTGCTGTCACGCGCCCTGCTGGATGCACCCGATGCCCCCTCGCACGGCTACCGCGATCCCGATCTCAACGCCTACGTCCAGCGCTTTCATGCACTGCTGGCCACGGGTGAGAGCAGCACCGCGGAGATCGCCGCCCTGGCACTGTCTTATGTGGCCCGAACCCGGCGGCAAAGCGACCAGTCGGCCGACATCTACTTCCAGGACACCGAAGTCGACTACCGTGACGACAACCGCCACCTGTGGAAGTTCCACGAACGCAGCGACGACGAGGAGATGTTCGAGGAACACTGCCCTTCGACTACGGAAGAAGAAGCCTCCGGGCTGCCGCCGCGCCACTACCCGGAATGGGACTACAGCAGCCAGAGCTACCGGCCGGACTGGGTCAGCCTGTACGAACACCTGCATCCGAGCGGCAACGCCGCCGACATCGACCGTCTGCTGGCCAAACACAGTGCCCTGGCCAAGCGCCTGCAGCGCCTGCTGGACCTGCTCAAGCCGCAGGACAAGCTGCGCGTGCGCTACCAGGAAGAGGGCAGCGAGCTCGATCTGGACGTGGCACTGCGCTCGTTCATCGACTTCAAAAGCGGCCACACGCCGGATCCGCGCATCAACATGAGCCACCGCACCGACGGGCGCAGCATCGCCGTCATGCTGCTGCTGGACCTGTCGCAGTCCCTCAATGAGAAAGCCGCCGGCTCGGACCAGTCAATCCTCGAGCTCAGCCAGGAGGCGGTATCGCTGCTGGGTGGCGCCATCGAGCACCTGGGTGATGCCTTTGCGATTGCCGGCTTCCATTCCAACACCAGGCACGACGTGCGCTACCTGCACATCAAGGGTTATGGCGAGCACTGGGGTGATGCGGTGAAGGCACGGCTGGCGGCCATGCAGGCCGGCTGGTCCACCCGCATGGGCGCAGCCATGCGCCATGCGGCCCACTACCTCGGGGCGCAGCAAGCCGACAAGAAACTGCTGCTGGTGCTCACCGATGGCCAGCCCTCCGACGTCGATGCGCCCGATGAGCGGCTGCTGATCGAGGACGCGCGCCAGGCGGTGAAGGAAATCGGCCAGCAGGCCATCTTCAGCTACTGCATCAACCTGGACCCCAAGGCCGATGCCTATGTGGGCGATATCTTCGGCCGGCAGTACACCGTGATCGACCACATCGAACGGCTGCCGGAGCAGTTGCCCCGGCTGTTCATGGCGCTGACGCGGTGAAATGAATTCAGACGGCTTCCAGCAGGCGCTCAGGTTCGCGCAGGTGGTAGACGCGGCCCTGCTTGTCCAGCGGCTCGATCACTTCCTCTCGGACCAGGCGGCTGACCTCGCGGCTGACGGTCTCGAGTTTCAGGTCCAGCATGGCCCCCATGTCGTCACGCGCGAACAACGTCACCGTGCGCCCATCCGACGGACTGCGCATCTTGAGGATGAAGTTCGACACCCGCTGGCGCGCCGTGCCGAAATTGAGATCGGCCAGCCAGTCGTCGGCGTCCTTGAGCGCCTGCTGCCACTTCTGCATCAGGCGCAAATGCAGGCGCGGGCTGCTGGCCCCCAGGGTGTGGATCACCTCCAGCGGAATGCGGCAGACCGACACATCGGTCAGCGCGACCGCTTCGCAGTCGTAGCGCGAGCTGCCCAGCGCCTCCAGCCCCGCCACATCGCCGGGGCGCAGCACGCGCACGATGCGCAGGCGGCCATCGGCCGTGACCCGCACCAGCTTGATCATGCCCGTGCGCAGCGTGAAAATGCCGGCCGCGCGGTTGCCTTCGGCATAAAGCGACGTGCCCTGACGGAATTCCAGGTCGTCAATCGGCGCATGGATCATGCCGAAATCCTGCTCGTTGAGGTCGGCGAACAGCACCATGTCGCGGATGCCGCAGTTGCGGCAATCCGAGGTACCGCGCCAGGCGGATTCTGTCTTGATCGGGATCATTGCTGCTTCGCTCGTCATACCGTGCACACCATACCCCACAGTGTATAGTGGACCGAATCATCCAACGCAATACTCGGACATCCGTGAGTCATGGGGGAAGCATGTGCGAACTTCTTGCCATCTCCAGCCGGCACGCCACCCGGTTGAACTTCTCGCTGCAGGCGCTGGCCGAGCGCAGCAGCCCCGGCCACAGTCCGCGTGACGGCTGGGGCGTCGCCTTCTACCAGGGACGCGATGCCGCCCTCTACCGCGAACCGGCGCCCGCCAGCGACAGCCCCCTGGTGCATCTGCTCGAGGCCCAGGGGCCGCCCACCACCCTGGCCATCTCGCACATCCGCCATGCCACGCAGGGCGCCATCTCGCTGGCCAACACCCAGCCTTTCGTGCGCGAGTTGGCCGGGCGCAGCCATGTCTTCGCCCACAACGGCACGCTGGCCGGCATTGCGCAGTCACCGCGCTTCATGCCCGGCCCGTTTCACCCCGTGGGCGAAACCGACTCCGAACACGCCTTTTGCGCCTTGCTGGCGCGGTTGCAGGTACTCTGGCAACCCACCGCGCCGCCGCCCTCGGTACAGGCACGGCTGGCCGTGGTGGCGACCTTTGCCGCCGAGTTGCGGGAACTCGGGCCGGCCAATTTCCTCTATGCCGATGGGGAGGTACTGTTCGCGCACGGCCACCGGCGCATCCAGGACAGTGGCCGCATCGAGCCGCCGGGCCTGTACCTGCTGACGCGCCAGTGCCATGCTGAAGACCAGCCCTTGCAGGCACATGGCGTATGCGTCGGCTGCGGCTTTCAGCAAGTGGCGCTATTGGCCAGCGTGCCGCTGAGCGAGGAGCCCTGGCAGCCGCTGGCCGAGGGCGAGACCGTGGCCGTGGCGGCCGGTCAGTTGCTGGCGCGTCACCCACCCGCCATACCGCCCTGATGTGCAAGCGCTAAGATCAAAGCCATGAACCCCGACCGCAGACACTTTCTCGGCAGTGCCTCGCTGCTGACCGGCGCCGTCGCTCTGGGCCAGGCAAACACCGCGCTGGCGCAGCCCCCTGCACCATCACCGGCAGCCCTGGAGGCCAAGGCACCGCCCATGCCCGCCCTCGGCACCCCGCTGCCCTTGCCGGAAGTAGCGTTGTTCGACGGAACGCTGTTCCGCCCGGCCCAGGCTGAAGGCCGGGTGCTGGTGATCTACTGGTGGGCCAGCGATTGCCCGTTCTGCGCGCTGCAAAGCCCCGAAATGCAAAAACTCTGGCTCAGCCAGCGCCAGCACGGCCTGCAGCTGCTGACACTGTCGATCGACCGCAAGCGCGAAGATGCGCAGGCCTATCTGCAGAAAAAGGGCTATACCTTCCCGGCCGGCTTCGTGACGCCCGCCGTCCAGCGTGTGCTGCCCAAACCCAGAGGCCTGCCCATCACCCTGGTGCGCGGGCGCGATGGCAAACTGCTGCAGGCCGAAAAAGGCCAGCTGTTCCCGGAAGATGTGGAACAGCTGGGGCGCTGGCTCGGCTGAGCAGCGGCACAGGACACACAACAAGAGACAAGAGGCAGACACCATGGGTGCATCACTGGACGGCAAGCTCGTCGTCGCCATTTCCTCGCGCGCCTTGTTCGACTTCGAGGAAGAGAACAAGGTGTTCGAACACGGACAGGGCCCGCACAAGGACCGCGCCTACATGAAGCTGCAGCTCGACAAGCTGGAAGAACCGGCCAAGCCGGGCGTCGCCTTCTCCATGGTCAAAAAACTGCTGGCGTTCAATGACGCCCAGGCGCAACGGGTGGAGGTAGTGATCCTCTCGCGCAACGACCCGGTCTCAGGCATGCGCGTGTTCCGCTCGGCCCAGCATTACGGCCTGCCGATCGAGCGCGGCAGCTTCACGCGCGGCCAGTCACCCTGGCGCTACCTCAAACCACTGCACGCCAACCTGTTTCTCTCGACCCATCTGAGCGACGTGCGCGCCGCGCTCGACGCCGGCGTGCCGGCAGCCCAGGTCTACCCGCAGTCGGCGCTGGCCAGTGATGCCCACCCGCACGAGGTGCGTATCGCCTTCGACGGCGATGCCGTGCTCTTCAGCGACGAAGCCGAACGCGTGTTCCAGGCGCAGGGTTTGAGCGCCTTCCAGAAGCATGAACGCGACAAGGCGCTCCAGCCGCTCTCGGCCGGCCCCTTCAAGCCGCTGCTGGCCGCGCTGCACCGGCTGCAGCAGGAAGGCACGCCCAGCATGCGCATCCGCACCGCGCTGGTGACGGCGCGCAGCGCGCCGGCGCACGAACGCGCCATCCGTACGTTGATGGAGTGGAACATCGAGGTTGACGAGGCCATGTTCCTTGGCGGCCTGCCCAAGGGCGAATTCCTGCGCGAATTCGAGCCCGACTTCTTCTTCGACGACCAGACCGGCCACATCGAATCCGCTTCGCAGCACGTGCCTTCGGGCCATGTCGCCAGCGGCATCGCTAATCCTTAACAGGTCCGCAAGTTCATCATGTCTTTTCACACGAAACTGGCCGACTTCAAGGCCTTCATCTCAAGCGCCTGGGCCCTGGCCATCCCCTACTTCCAATCCGAGGAGAAATGGAAGGCGCGCGGCCTGCTCGCCGCCATCATTGCGCTCAACCTCGGCTTCGTCTACACGCTCGTGCTGTTCAACGAGTGGAACCGTTTCTTCTACGATGCGCTGCAGGAGAAGAACTACCCGGTCTTTCTGGAACAGCTGCTGCGCTACACGGTGCTGGCTTTCATCTACATCGTCATCGCGGTCTACCGCTTCTACCTGACGCAGCAACTGGAAATGCGCTGGCGCGCCTGGATGACACGCCACTACCTGCAGCGCTGGCTGGACAACCAGGTCTACTACCACCTGGAACTCACGCGCTATGCCGCACTGGCGGCCGACCAGTCGCCCGACAACCCGGACCAGCGCATCCAGGAAGACCTCAAGCTCTTCACCTCCAGCACCGTGGGCTTGAGCATGGGCCTGCTCAATGCGCTGGTCACACTGTTCAGCTTTGTCGGCATCCTGTGGTCGCTCAGCGGCGCCTTCAGCTTCTCGTTCGGCGGCACCGAATTCGTCATCCCCGGCTTCATGCTCTGGGTCGCCATCCTCTACTGCATCGTAGGCAGCGTCATCACCCACTACGTCGGGCGTCCGCTGATCCCGCTGAACTACCAGCAGCAGCGGCGTGAGGCCGACTTCCGCCACAACCTGGTTCGCGTACGCGAATACAGCGAGGCCATCGCGCTGGACCGCGGCGAGAAAGTCGAACTCAAGCAGCTCGACCTGCGCTTTGGCCATGTGCTGGCCAACTACCTGCAGCTGATCGACGCGCAAAAGCGTCTGACCATGTTCACCGCCACCTTCGGCCAGGCTTCAACGGTGTTCCCCTTCATCGTGGCGGCGCCACGCTTTTTCAGCGGCGCCATCCAGCTCGGCTCCATGATCCAGATCGCCTCGGCCTTCGGCCGCGTGCAGGACGCGCTCTCGTGGTTCATCGACAACTACGACGGCCTGGCCGCCTGGCGCGCCACCACCGACCGTCTGACCCATTTCGAAGCCGCCATCCAGATCGCCAACCAGAAAGCGGCACTGCAACTCCTGCGCACCGGCGCCTCAAGCAGTGCGGGGGTGACGGCCAACGACCTGTCGCTTGACCTGCCCACCGGCAGCCGCCTGCTGGCGCATACCCAATTCAATGCCCAGCCGGGTGACAGCGTGCTGCTCAGCGGCCCCTCCGGCAGCGGCAAGTCCACCCTGTTCCGTGCGCTGGCCGGCATCTGGCCGCTGGCCTCGGGCCGGGTCCAGCTGCCGGAGTCGAGCATGTTCATTCCGCAACGGCCTTACTTCCCCAATGCCAGCTTGCGCGATGCGCTGGCTTACCCGGAGTCGGCCGAGCGCTACGATGAGGCAACACTCAAGCAGGCCCTGAGCGATGCGCTGCTGCCGCACCTGGTCGATCAGCTTGACGTGGTGGATGCCTGGGGCCAGAAGCTCTCGGGCGGCGAGCAGCAGCGCCTGGCCTTGGCGCGCGTGTTCCTCAAGAAACCGGCCTGGATCTTCGCTGACGAAGCCACCAGTGCGCTCGATGAGGAGGCCGAAGGAACCCTGTACAAACGACTTCTGGAACTTGTCAAATCTGGGCAAGGCGCTCTTATTTCGATAGCGCACCGACACACGGTAGCAAGCTACCACAGCCGCACCTGGCAACTGGAGAAGCGCATTGACGAAGACGTGGCGCTGTTCCAGCTGAAACAGACATAGCTCCCCCAGGCTTCGCTCCCTTCGTTCGCTATGCCACCCCCCTCAAGAGGGGGCAACGCCAGTGGCCCGGCCCAGCCGGTTCCACGGCGTTCCGCGGTCGAGGCCTGCTATCGCCAGGGCCCTGGCGTTAATTCGGCACTTGAGCTTTGTACCGTTCCCAACCGCGCGCACGCAGCTCGCAGGCCGGACAAGTGCCGCAGCCATAACCCCAGGCATGGCGGTGCTCGCGGTCACCCAGGTAGCAGGTGTGGGTGTGCTCGATGATCAAGTCCACCAGCGCCGGCCCGCCCAGCGACTCGGCCAGGCGCCAGGTGTCGGCCTTGTCGATCCACATCAGCGGCGTCTCGATCAGGAAGCGCTTGTCCATACCCAGCGACAGCGCCAGCTGCATGGCTTTCATGGTGTCGTCGCGGCAATCCGGATAGCCGGAGAAATCGGTCTCGCACACGCCGGTGACGATCACCTCCAGCCCGCGGCGGTAGGCCACGGCGGCGGCCAGTGTCAGGAACAGCAGGTTGCGGCCCGGCACAAAGGTATTGGGCAGGCCACTGGCTTCCATCTTGAAAGCGGTCTCGCGCGTCAGCGAGGTCTCGCTCACACGCCCCAGCACTTCCAGGTCGAGCAGATGGTCCTCGCCCAGCTTATCGGCCCATTGCGGGAACTGGCGGCGGATTTCGCTCAGGACCTTGATGCGTGATTCAAGTTCGATGTGGTGCCGCTGGCGGTAATCGAAGGCAATGGTTTCGACGCGTTCGTAGGCCTTGAGGGCGTGCGCCAGGCAGGTGGTGGAGTCCTGCCCACCGGAAAACAATACAAGGGCTGTCTTATGCATACCCAATGTTAGGGCATCTCAGCCCCCACCTCGCTTGCGCGGGTGCTCACTCCGGCTTGCCGGTCTTGGCGATCTTGCTGGGCGAGTAAGTCAGCACTTCCTTGGCCAGTACGCCCGGTATGGCACTCGGGTCCTGGTTGCGGATCTGAGCCAGGTTCTGCACCTGGTTGGAATCCTGGTTGTGGGAACTCATGAGGTCGACCGCCCGCGCACTGAGAATCCAGAGCGTCTTGACATGCTCGATCAGCATCTGGGTCAGCGGCTCCTTGGGCGGCTCCTCGGCCACTTTGGGCTTCGGGGCGGCCTGAGTCCAGTCCTTGCTGCTGTTGTCGGCCTTGGAGCCGCCTTGCAGCGGATCGGAGGCACTTGGCTGGGCTGCCGACTCGGACGCCGCCTTGGCCTGCACCTCCGGATTGATGTCGTTCACCACGCTGGCGCCGGCTTGCACCTGCACGGACGGATTGACCGGCGCAACGGGGATCACCCTGGCTGCGGCAGGCACAGCCATCTCTGCGCCGGCTGGCCGCAGATTTGGAGTTCGCTCAACAGTAGGTAGTTGCATTTTGGTCAATCGCCCCAGCCGCAAGGCAGAGGCTTTTATCCGTTTACGTATCAGTATTAACGGCAGATTAAGGGGGTTATTTAGGCCTTTTTTCTCTTTTTTGGAAAAATTTTCAAGAATCTTCGGCCATTTTTCAGGCCATAAAGCACAAAACTGGAAACTTCAGACAGAATTCAGGCCGTTATGGAAACCCCGGATATCGCCCAACAACTGCAATCCCATATCGGTCGGCAGGTGCGCGCGCTGCGGCTGGCACGCAACCAGTCGCAAGCCGAACTGGCCCGCCAGGCCGGGGTGGCTCTGGGCGCGATCAAGAGTCTTGAAGCCGGCAGCGGCGCCACGCTACGCAGCCTGACCTGCGTGGTACAGGCACTGGGACGCAGCGAATGGCTGGAAAGTCTGCAAGCATCAGCCGCGCCTGCGACGCGCACCCCTGAACGCCTGCGCGCCGGCAAGCCGCGCACACCGGCCGCCCCGGCACGGCACCCCTAGAATGAAGTGAACCCCAACCCCTGAGGAGAACCGCATGTTGGAACGTTATTTCCAGCTCTCGGCACACGGCACCACCGTCAAAACTGAGTTGCTGGCCGGCCTGACAACCTTCCTGACGATGGCCTACATCATCTTCGTCAACCCGGACATCCTCTCCGCCGCCGGCATGCCGAAAGACGCCGTGTTCGTGGCCACCTGCCTGGCCGCTGCCATCGGCTCGGCCATCATGGGCCTGTACGCCAACTACCCGATTGCCCTGGCCCCTGGCATGGGCCTGAATGCCTACTTCGCCTTCGCCGTGGTCAAGGGCATGGGCTTCACCTGGCAGGCCGCACTCGGCGCCGTGTTCATCTCCGGCCTGCTCTTCATCGTGGTCAGCCTGTTCAAGGTGCGCGAGGCCATCGTCAATGCCATTCCGCGCTCGCTCAAGTTCGCCATCTCGGCCGGCATTGGTCTTTTCCTGGCCATCATCGGGCTGAAGAACGCCGGCCTCATCGTCGCGCACCCCTCGACCTTCGTCACCATCGGGAACCTGCACCAGCCGGGGCCCGTGCTGGCCGCGCTCGGCTTCCTGCTGATCGTGGCACTGGAGTGGCGCAAGGTTCCGGGCGCCATCATCATCGGCATCCTGGCCGTGACCGTGGCCGCCATCGCCATGGGCTTGGCACCCTTCGGCGGTATCGTCGCCGCGCCGCCCTCGATGGCGCCGACCTTCATGCAAATGGACATTGCCGGCGCACTCAATGCCGGCCTGATCACCGTCATCCTGACCTTCTTCCTGGTGGAACTGTTCGACGCCTCCGGCACACTCATCGGTGTGGCCCACCGCGCCGGCCTGCTCGACAAAGACGGCCAGCTGCCGCGCCTGAAAAAGGCGCTGCTGGCCGACTCCACCGCCATTGCCGCCGGTGCCGTGCTCGGCACCTCGTCCACCACGGCCTACATCGAATCCGCCGCCGGCACCGCGGCTGGCGGCCGCACCGGCCTGACGGCCGTCACCGTGGCCGTGCTGTTCATCGTCGCCCTGGTGTTCGCGCCGCTGGCCGGCACCGTGCCCGCCTTCGCCACCGCACCGGCGCTGTGCTACGTGGCGGTACTGATGCTGCGCGGCCTGAGCGAGATCGACTGGGACGACCTGACCGAAGCCGCCCCGGCGGCCGTGACCGCCATCACCATGCCTTTCACCTTCTCCATCGCGCACGGCATCGCCTTCGGCTTCATCTCCTACGCAGCCATCAAGCTACTGGCCGGCCGCGTCAAGGAACTGCCGGTGACGGTGGCGGTGATTGCGGTGGTATTCGTGTTGAAGTTTGCGTTTCTGTAAACACCGACTGGCAGATATCGACGGCGGATTCAACCGGTCGATGCAACACACTAACCACCGCATAGGCGGAAGGAGTGTTGCACTGACCGGTTGAATCCGCCGCCTGAAGCGGACATCCGGTTAGAAACGCCTAACGGCGGCTCTTGGTGATAGCTGCCACAGACCGGATCAATCGAATTGCCACTATGCAGCGCTTGGCAATCGAGTCAGTCCTTGCTTGCAAGCTTGTTTACGACTTTAATTGCACGGAATAGGCTCGAACTAAACAGACTCTGATCATTCGACCGTCACGCTCTTCGCCAGATTGCGGGGTTTGTCGACATCCGTCCCCCGCGCACACGCCGTGTGATACGCCAGCAGCTGCAGCGGCACCACGTGCAGCAGCGGTGACAAAGCGCCATAGTGTTCCGGCATGCGGATGACGTGCAGGCCTTCGCCGCTTTCGATGCGGGTGTCGCTGTCGGCCAGCACGTAGAGCACGCCGCCGCGGGCGCGTACTTCGTGCAGGTTGCTCTTGAGCTTTTCCAGCAGCGCGTCGTTGGGCGCCACGGCCACCACCGGCATGGCGCTGGTCACCAAGGCCAGCGGGCCGTGCTTGAGCTCGCCCGCCGGGTAGGCCTCGGCGTGGATGTAGCTGATTTCTTTCAGCTTGAGTGCACCTTCCAGCGCAATGGGGTAGTGCAGGCCGCGGCCGAGGAAGAGTGCGTTTTCCATGCGGGCAAAGTCTTCGGCCCAGCTGATGACCTGCGGCTCCAGTGCCAGCACGGCCTGCAGCGCCACCGGCAGGTGGCGCATGGCCTTGAGGTGTTGCGCTTCTTCCGCCTCGCTCAGATGGCCGCGCACCTGGGCCAGCGCCAGCGTGAGCAGGAACAGACCGGCCAGCTGGGTGGTGAAGGCCTTGGTGGAAGCCACGCCGATCTCGACGCCGGCGCGCGTGATGTAGGCCAGCTTGCACTCGCGCACCATGGCGCTGGTGGACACATTGCAGATGGTCAGTGTGTTGTACATGCCCAGGCTCTGCGCATGGCGCAGCGCGGCCAGCGTGTCGGCGGTCTCGCCCGACTGGCTGATGGTGACCACCAGCGTGCGCGGGTTGGGCACCGAGTCGCGGTAACGGTATTCGCTCGCCACTTCCACCTGGGTCGGGATCTTGGCCATGCTCTCCAGCCAGTACTTGGCGGCGCAGCCGCTGTAGTAGCTGGTGCCGCAGGCGAGGATGAGGACGTTGTCGATGTCCTTGAACACCCGGTAGGCGCCATCGCCGAACAGCTCGGGCACGATGCCTTCCACGCCTTCGAGCGTGTCGGCAATGGCGCGTGGTTGCTCGAAGATTTCCTTCTGCATGTAGTGGCGGTAGGGGCCGAGCTCGGCGGCGCCGCTGTGGGCTTGCACGGTCTTGACCTCGCGCTGCACCGGCTTGTGGTTGCGGTCCACCACCCAGTACTTGCCGAGTTGCACGTCGACCACGTCGCCCTCTTCCAGGTAGACGATCTGGTCGGTCACGCCGGCCAGGGCCATGGCGTCGCTGGCCAGGAAGTTGCCGGTCATTTCCTTGCCCACGCCCAGGATCAGCGGCGAGCCGGCGCGCGCGCCGATGATGCGGTGCGGCTCGTCCTTGTGAAAGACGGCAATGGCGTAGGCGCCGTGCAACTGCTGGAGGGCGGCCTTCACCGCCTCGAACAGGTCGCCGTCGTACAGTGAATCGACCAGGTGGGCAATGACTTCGGTGTCGGTCTGGCTGTCGAACACGTAGCCGCGCTTCTGGAGCGCGGCGCGTAGTTCGTCATGGTTCTCGATGATGCCGTTGTGCACCAGCGCCACACGCGCCGGGCGCTGCGCCGCATCGGCACCGGGGCCGTGGCTGAAGTGCGGGTGCGCGTTGTGCACCGCCGGCGCGCCGTGCGTGGCCCAGCGCGTGTGGGCAATGCCAGTGAAGCCTTCCAGCGCCCCGTGCGCCACCTGCTCGGCAAGCTCGGCCACGCGCGAGGTGCTGCGCGCACGCTTCAAGCCGCCGTCGGCATGCACGGCCACGCCGCAGGAGTCATAACCCCGGTACTCCAGCCGTTGCAGGCCCTGCACCAGCACGGGAACGATGTTGCGGTTGGAAACGGCGCCGACGATGCCACACATGCTTGAAATCTCCTCAAATCGATGGCCGATGGTAGAGTGCTTCCGTCAAAATTTCTTATTGATATTTATTGCTTTTTGAATTTAAATTTCAAAAATTGAATTTTGATTGAAAATATTTCATAAAACAAATATTTATGGAACAAATCACCATCGACGCAACCGACCTGTTGCTGCTGGACGCCCTGCAGCGCGATGCCAGCCAGAGCAACCAGGCGCTGGCGGCACGGGTGCACATTTCGCCGCCCACCTGCCTGCGGCGCGTCAAGCGCCTGGTGGAAGCCGGCCTGATCGAGCGGCAGGTGGCGGTGCTGAGCGCGGACAAGCTGGCACCGCTGCTCGGCCACGGCTTGCAGGCCATCGTGGAGATCACGCTCGACCGCCAGGATGCGGAAGCGCTCGAGGCCTTCGAGCAGCGCGTGGCGGCGGACGATGCCGTGCAGCAGTGCTACCGCGTCTCGCCGGGGCCGGACTTCGTGCTGGTGGTGCAGGCGCGCGACATGCCCGACTACCTGGCGCTGGCGCAGCGCCTCTTCACCAGCGATGCCAACGTGCGCAACGTCAAGGCCTTCTTCAGCGTGAAACGCAGCAAGTTCGGCACGCGGGTGCCGCTGCCCGCAAAAACTTAAACCGCCAGCGGCAGGGTGAAGCGGATGCAGCAGCCGGCGTCGGGCTGGCCTTCGGCGCGGATGCTGCCGCCATGGCGCTCCACGATCTTGCGTGCCAGCGCCAGCCCCAGGCCCAGGCCCTCGAATTCGCTGGCGCTGTGCAGACGCTGGAACACATGGAACAGCTTGTTCTGCAGTTGCGGGTTGAAGCCGACGCCGTTGTCCTGCACGAACAGCATGCACAGTCCATCTTCGGCCGGCGGCTGCCAGCCGATGTGGATCACGGCCGATGCACGCGGCCGCGTGAACTTGAGCGCGTTGGACAGCAGGTGGCCAAACAACTGGCGCACCAGCGCAGCATCGCCGTGCAGTGGCGGCAGGTCCGCCGCCACCTGCCAGTCGATCTGCCGCCCCGCGGCTTCGCCCGCCAGCGCCTGGCGCGCTTCTTCAATCAGCGCCGGTACGTCCAGCGTCGTGCGGTCCAGCTCGGCCCGGTCCAGCATCGACCAGGCCATCAGCCCGTCGATCTGCCGCCCCATGAGCCGGGCGGCGCTGGTCACGGTGTCGAGGTAGGTCAAAGCTTCGGCCGGTGGCGCATCGCCCAACTCTTCGCGCACCAGCCCGGCATACGCCGTGATGTGGCGCAGGTTGGCGCGCAAATCGTGCGAGACCACGTAGGCGAAGTCGCCCAGGGCATCACGCGCCGCCTGCAATTCGGCGCGCAGCCGGCTCAGCTCTTGCTCCTGCGGGGAGGGTAACGCGCTCATGCCTGGTGGCTCACTTCTTCTTTTTCTCGGGCCGCTGCCAGTTGGTGATGCTGACCTGCTTGGCACGTGCCACGGTCAGCGCACCAGGCGCGGTGTCCTTGGTGATGGTGGAGCCACCACCCACCGTGCCGCCGGCGCCGATGGTGACCGGTGCCACCAGCACGCAGTTGCTGCCGATGTGCACGTCGGCCTCGATCACCGTGGTGTGCTTGTTGGCGCCGTCGTAGTTGGCGGTGATGCTGCCGGCGCCGTAGTTGACGCGCTCGCCCACCTTCGAGTCGCCGATGTAGGCCAGGTGGTTGGCCTTGGCCCCATTGGCCAGAGTGGCGTTCTTGATCTCGACGAAGTTGCCGATGTGCACCTCCTGGCCCAGCTTGGCGCCGGGGCGCAGGCGGGCGAAGGGACCGATCAGGGCGCCAGGGCCGACCTCGACCGCATCCTTGTCGCTGTTGCCGCCTTCAATGTGGGTATAGGGATGGATCACCGCACCGGCGCCGATGCGGGCGTTGCTGATGACGCAGTTGGCACCGATGCGCACGCCCTCGCCCAACTCGACGCGGCCGGCGAAGATGCAGTTGACGTCGATCTCCACGTCCTGCGCGCATTGCAGCTCGCCGCGCACATCGAAGCGCGCCGGGTCGGCCAGGCGCACACCCTGCTCCATCAAGGCTTTGGCCACCCGCAACTGGTAGGCCCGCTCCAGCTCGGCCAGTTGCACCGGGCTGTTGACGCCGGCCACCTGCAGCGCGTCCGTGATCTTGTGCGCCACCACCGGCACACCCTGCTCAACAGCGAACTTCACCACATCGGTCAGGTAGTACTCACCCTGCGCGTTCTGGTTGTTCAGCTTGGCCAGCCAGGGCTTGAGAAGCGCGGCCGGCACGGCCATGATGCCGCTGTAAACCTCGGTGATGGCGCGCTGCGCCTCGCTGGCGTCCTTGTGCTCGACGATGGCCTGCATGGCGCCCGTGCCGGCACGCATGATGCGGCCATACCCCGTGGGGTCGGCAAAGTCGATCGTCAGCAGCGCCAGCTTGCTCCCGTCGCAAGCACGGATGAGCGCCTGCAGTGTGTCAACCTGCGTCAACGGCACGTCACCGGACAGCACCACCACCACGCCGTCGTCCGGCAGCGCGGGCACCGCCTGCTGCACCGCATGACCGGTGCCGAGCTGCGGCTCCTGGCGCACGAATTTCAAGTCAAATCCGGCCCCAGCCCTTGCTGGCTGTGCGAGAGCCGCTTCAACTTCCATAGCACCGTGGCCGGTGATCACCACCACGTGGCGCGCATTCAAACCGGCCGCGGTGTCCACCACATGCTGCAACAATGCACGACCGGCCAAACGGTGCAACACTTTGGGCAGCCTGCTTTTCATGCGCGTGCCCTTGCCCGCCGCCATGATGACCACATCCACCGCCTGTCCGTTCTGCTTCATATACTTGCCATCCACTGCCATGTTGGGTTTGCGGCGCCTGCCGGCGCTCCTGCCCCGCATTATCGGCGGGCTGCTGCTGGTTTTGCTGACGGGCTGCAGCGCGGTGAAAACCGGCTACAACAGCGCCCCCACCCTGCTCTACTGGTGGCTGGACGGCTATGTGGACTTCAACGAGGCACAGGACAAGCCGGTGCGCGACAGCCTGGCCGCCCTGCACGCCTGGCACCGCCAGCAGGAACTACCGGCCTACGCCGACCTGCTCAACCGCATGCAGCAGCTGGCCGGCGGCCCGGTCAGCCTCGAGCTGGTCTGCACCTTTGTCGACCAGATCCGTGCGCACATGCTGCGCCTGGCCGAGCAAAGCGCCGACGGTCTGGCCCAGGTGGCGCCCACGCTGCAGGATGAGCAGTTGCGGCGCCTGGCACAGCAGTTCGAGAAAAACAACCAGAAATGGCGCGAAGAGTGGCTGGACGGCTCCCCCGCCGAACTGCTGGAGCGGCGCCTGGCGCGCACCGTGGACCGCTACGAGGATTTCTATGGCCGCCTGACGGATGCCCAGAAAACCCTGCTGCGCCAGCGCCTGAGCGCCTCCAGCCTCGATGCGCGCACCGCCTGGGCCGAGCGGCTACGCCGCCAGCAGGACATGCTGCGCGTGTTCCAGGAACACCGCGGTACCGACCGGCCAGCACACGTACAGGCCGAAATGCTGGCGCTGACCAAGCGCAACCTGGAATCGCCCGAGCCGGCCTACCGCGCGCAGTTCGAGCGCATGCTGCAGGAAGGCTGCCAGATCATGGCCCTGTTGCACAACAGCGCCAGCGCGGCGCAGCGGCGCCAGTTCATTGGAAAGCTGCAGGGCTACGAGGCGGATTTCAGGGCGCTGGCGGCGGAGCCCTAGCCCACCCTCGGCAGGCGACGGCCGTCGCAAGGCGCTACAGCAGCGACATCCAGCTGCTGCCGGTGGGCTGGCAGGATTGGCTGCGCACCAGGTTCTCGCATTCCTCCACCGGCAGTGGCCGGCTGAACAGGTAGCCCTGGAACAGTTGGCAGCTCATCGCAATCAGCGCCTCGCGCTGGATTTCGGTCTCCACGCCCTCGGCCACCACGTCCACGCGCAGGAACTTGGCCATGGTGAGCACGGAGTGGACGATAAAGCGGTCGTTCTGGTCGTCGTCCACGTGCCGGATGAAGCTGCGGTCGATCTTGATCTGGTCGAAGGGCAGGTCGCGCAGGTAGGCCAGCGAGGAGTGGCCGGTGCCGAAGTCGTCCATGGCCAAGCGTATGCCCATGGCCTGCAGTTCGCGCATACGGTAGACCGACGCCATGATGTCCTTCATCACCACGCTCTCGGTAAGTTCGATCTTGAGCAGCGAAGGGTTGATGCCGTAACGGGAGATCGCCTGCGCCAGCGTATGAACGAAGTTCGGGTGGTTGAAGTGCACGGCGCTCACGTTCATGGCGATGGGCACCCCGGTCAGGCCCTCCTGCCCCTGCCAGTCCCGCAGGCGCTGGCAAACCTGTCCGAGCACGCGTTTCTCGATATCGATGATGAGGTGCGTCTCCTCGGCCAGCGCGATGAATTCCGCCGGCGAGACCGTACCGCGCCCGGGATCGTTCCAGCGCACCAGTGCCTCCACGCCCACCACGCGCCCGCGCATGTCCACCAGCGGCTGGTAAAGCAGGAAGAACCGGTCCTCGCGCAGCGCCTCACGCATCCGGCTCTCGAGCTCCACGCGCGCCTGCAGGTCCTGCCACATGGACGGCTCGAACAGGCACATGGCCGCGCGGCCGGCCTTCTTGGCCTCGTACATGGCGGTGTCGGCCTTCGACAGCAGCAGTTCCACGCTGCTGTCGACCTCGCCGCCAAAGAGCACCACGCCCACACTGGCCGAACAGTGCACCGCCTTGCCGCCCAAGCGGTGGCTGGCGGCCAAGGCCCCGACGATCTTGCGTCCGATCTGGTGCGCCTGCGCCGTGGCCTGTTCGGCGTTGTTGGACAGTTCCTCGGCCAGCACCACGAATTCATCACCGGCCAGCCGGCCCACGGTGTCGGAAGAACGCACGCAGGCCTTGATGCGCCCCGCCACTGCGCTCAGGAGCTCGTCCCCCAACTGGTGGCCCAGCGTGTCGTTGATGTGCTTGAAGTGATCGAGGTCGAGGAAGAAGACGGCGCCATAGCTGCGGCTGCGCTCGGCCAACTTGACGGCGTGCTCCATGCGGTCGAGCAGTAGGCGCCGGTTGGGCAACCCGGTCAGGCGATCGAAGTATGCCAGCTGCTCAAGCTCCTGCTCCACCTGCTTGAGGCGGGTGATGTCGGTGAACACGCCGATGTAGTAGGCAGGTCGCTGCTGCTCGTCATAGATGGTGTTGATGGTCTGCAGCGTGGGAAAGACCGTGCCGTCGCGCCGCCTGTTCCAGATTTCCCCAGACCAGGCGCCGCGCGTCTTGAGGGCCTGCCACATGCCTTGGTAGAAGGCCGGATCATGGCGACCAGAACCGAGCAGACTGGCGGGCCGGCCTACCACGTCCTCTCGCGCATGGCCCGTGATGGCGACATAGGCGTCGTTGACGTCAACGATGAGGGCTTCCAGGTTGGTGACGAGGATGGCTTCCGCCGTGCTGTCGAACACCTGCTTGAACAGGCGCAGCGCCTGCTCCGTGCTGCGCAGGCGTTGGAGCTGCTCATCGAGATCGGCGTTCGCCTCCTGCAGCCGCTGGGTGCGCTCCTCCACCTGCCGGGCCAGATCGGCGCGGACGGAAGCCAGTTCCCGCAGGGTCTGGCGGAAGGTGCCCAGCGACTCGGCGATGTCCCGCGCCTCCTGCGTCGGAGCCGCGGGCACGATCTCCATGTCCACGTCGCCACCGCGCAGCCGAGCCAACGTGGCTTGCAGGGACGCGACCGTGCGCGTCATGTTCGTAGCCAGCCGGCGAACCAGCCAGAAGATCGCCGCCGTGAAGGTCAGCACCAGCAGAGCTGCCGGCAGGCCGATGCGGTACAGGCGCGCGCTCAGCGTCTCCGAGTCGTACAGCATGCCCTCGTGCAGCATCCACACCAATTCGGCCGCATCCTGATTGATCTCCAGCGAGGCACGGGAGGCCCGGCGCGCATGCGCATCGGCCTGGGCCAGATCCACCGTGATGGCGGTCACGCTGGCCATGAGGTGGCTGCGATATTCGGCGATGGAACGCAGGAAGCGCTGGTAGACCCCGGGAGAGGTATGGTCGCGCCCGATGAGGCGCGCCTCATCGGGTGGCCGGATCAGGTCGAACCGGTCGAGCAGCCGCTGCCCCTCACGATAGACCGCCCCCTCGTCGATGCGGCGCGCGCCAGCGCGTTCGATCAGATTGTCCAGCTCGATCTGCAGTTGCGCCAGCGCGGTGTTGGCGTCGGAAATGCCGCGCGCCATCGGAATCTCATACTCGATGAAATCGCGGCGGTAGTCGTCATACAGCGAGAAGATGTACAGGCCTGCCAGAAACATGGCCACGTTGGTTAGCAGCACCAGCACGACGACCAGCCGCGCCCGCATGGCCAGCGGCATGCGTTCGATCCGTTTCATGGTCGCGCAATCCCGCGTGCGGTCAGGGCCCAGGCCTCCGGCGGAACGCGGCCGATCAGCCGGTGGCCGCCCTGCCCGTCCGGCCGCGCCAGCAGCGCGACGGCGTCCGGCTTGGGCCAGATGCCGACCGCCTCCTGCAAGTTGGCCGTGTGCGACACCAGCACGGTATTGCGCCCGGCGGGCGGCGCCTGGCCCAGCATGCGGCGCAGCGCGGCAGCCTTGGCGGTGCGCTGCTCGGGCTTGAGACCAATGGCGAAGTACAGGTCGTCGGATACCTCGATTACGCCGCCGAAGGCGAGCTGCGCGGTCTCGCGCGTGCGGCAGAACGGGCTCGCCAGCACGCGGCCGACCGGGATGCGCAGCGCGCGCCAGGCTGCACCGATGGCCGCCGCTTCACGCCGCCCCGCCTCCGACAGATTGCGCTGGCTGCCGCAGTCCTTCAAGTCCAGCCCGGGCCTGTCCTCCTGATCCAGCCGCGTCGTGGCATGGCGGAAGAAGATGACGTGCCCGCCGGCGCGCAGTTGCGGCAACAGGCCGCGCAATTGGGCCGCCGACAGCGTCGGCACTTCGTCGCTGCCGGCCGCTGGCGCCTGCGCCCACGCCGCCAGCGGTACCAGCAGCAGGACGGCACGAAGGATGACCGCCGGAATGCCCATGTGCGCAGTCAGCCCTGCAGCGCCGCCCACATCTCCTTGTCGCGCTCGGCGGTCCAGATGCGCGGGTTCTTGATGCCGCTGGCCTCGTCATAAGCGCGCGTCACGTCGAACGGCAGGCAGTGCTCATAGATGAAGACCTGGCCGAACACCGGGTCCATGCTCTTGCGCGCGTGCGCCATGGCGGCCTTCAGGTCCATCTTCTGCGCCACGGCCTCCTTGCCCGCCGTGTACAGCGTCTCGACCCAGCGCCTGGTGTAGTCCAGCGCCTTGTTGACGTTGGCGTTGCCCTTCATGGCCTCGCCGCGGCCGGGCACGAGGTACTCGGCCTTCAGCGTCCGCAGCGCCTCCAGCGTGGCCGGCCACTCTTCGAGCTGCGCGTCGCCGGTGTAGACGCCGGCCTCGTATTCCACCAGGTCGCCTGAGTACAGCACCTTCTCTTCTTCCACCCAGGCGATGGTGTCGCCGCGCGTGTGGCCCGGGCCGGGGCTCCAGATCTGAACCACCACGCCGCCCAGGTTGATGCTGAGCTTGCCCGGCACTTCACCCTTGGTCGGGTTGCCGCCGCCGATCACCATGGTGGGCCAGGTCAGGCCGGGCACGGTTTCGGCGTTGCGGAACAGGCGCGGGAAACGCTCCATCTCGCTCTTCATGTCCTGCGCGCCGCGCTCGCGGATCAGCTCCAGCGTGCCCTGGCTGGCAATGATCTCGGTCGCGCCCTCGGCGGCGTAGGCGCTGGCACCGAGCACGCGCACCGCGTGGTAGTGCGTCAGCAGCACGTACTTGATGGGCTTGTCGCTGACGGTGCGGATCTTCTTGATGAGGTCGCGTGCCATGGCCGGCGTGGCAGTGGCGTCGCTGACCATGATGTAGCTGTCGCCGATGATGACGCCCGAGTTCGGGTCGCCCTCGGTGGTGTAGGCCCAGCAGTGTTTGCTGAGCTGCTCAAAGGTGGTTTTCTTGTCGGTCAGGTCGGCTTGCGAGGCAAAGGCTTTGCTCATGGTGTCTCCGGTGGAATCGTGATCGGGCGATGGCGCCGATTTTATTCAAGCGTAACGCATTACGGATGGTGAAACGCCGGCGCCCCCGCCGGCGGCCGCTTTTTCAGGCCGCCAGGCCGCGCTCCAGCATGGCGATCACCTCGTCGGCAAAGGCCGCGTAGCTCATGGCACCGCCCGGGCGCAGCCAGGTGAAAGTCCAGTTGATCATGCCGAACAGCATCATGGTGATGGCGGTCTGGTTGCGCGCGTTCAGCCGTCCCGGGTAGGCGCGCTTGAGAAAACGCGTCACCGCCGCCACCACGTCGCGCTGGCGTTCCAGGATCTGCTCGCGTTGCGTCTCGCCGAGAAACTTGGTGTCGTTCAGCAGCGCCACATGACGCGTGGCCGAGGTCTCGTACTCCTGCAGGAAGCAACGCACCAGCTCGTGCAGCGCGGCGCGGTCGTCCAGATTGCGGCGTTGCGCCGTGGCCTGCACCTGGCCGACGATGGCCAGCAGCTGCTGCGTGTAGCGGTCCAGCAGGTCGAACAGGATGGCTTCCTTGCTGTCGTAGTAGTGGTACAGCCGCGCCTTGGAGGTGCCGCAGGCGGCGGCAATGTCGTTCATGCTGGCGGCGGGGTAGCTCTTGTCGGCGAAGCACTGCGCCGCGATGTCGAGAATCTCGTCGCGCTTGAGGTCGTGGGAAGCAGATTTGGGACGGGCCATGGCGTTGCTAGACCGGCCAGACCACGCCGTTGTCGTTGAGGATGGCGTCCAGCGGCACGTCGTGCGGTTCGGGCTCGAAATCCGACAGGAAACCCTGGGTAAAGCCCAGCCCGACGGTAAAGGGCTTGGGCTGCAGCGCTGCCAGCGTGCGGTCGTAAAAACCGCCGCCATAGCCCAGGCGGTAGCCGCCGGGGCCGTAGCCGACGCAAGGCACGAACAGCAGCGTGGGCACGATCAGTTCGGTGTCCTTCGGTTTCGGAATGCCGTAGGCGTCCTCTTCCATCGGGCAACCCGGGTACCAGGCGTGGAAAGTCAGGGTCTTGTGCACCTTGTCGATCACCGGCAGGCCGATGCGCCGCGGCTGCGGCTGGTCGATCAACTCGCCGTCCTCTTTCCAGCGGTGCAGGGCCGGCAGCGGATCGAATTCACCCTTGATCGGCCAGTAGGCGCCGATCACGGCATCCGTGCGGCCCACCAGCCAGATGCGCATGACACGCTGCAACAGCGTCGCACGCTGTAGACGATCGGGCAGGCTCAGGCGTTGTGTAATGAGTTGCTGGCGCAGGGCTTTCTTTTCCTGCGCCCTTTTTTCCTCGGATGTGTCCATAATTCCCACATGCAGTTTCAAGCCATTCTGACATCGATCGCCCTGGTGGCGGGGCTGATGTTGCCACACGCCAGCGCCCTGGCCGCGCCCAAGGCCAAACCGCGGCCGCAAACCGCCGACGACGCCGCCATCCTGGAGATGAACCAGGCCTTCAAGAAGGGCGACCGCCGACGCCTCTCCGCGCTGCTGCCGCAGGTGCAAGGCCACGTGCTGGAGCCCTGGGGCGCCTACTGGGAACTGGCCGCCCGGCTCGACGAGGCCGGCCCGACGGAAATCATGTCCTTCCTTGCTCGCTATGCCGGCACCTACCAGGAAGACCGCCTGCGCAACGACTGGCTGCTGCTCCTGGGCAAACGACGCGACTGGGCCACCTTTGCGGCCGAGTACCCCAGGTTCCGCATGAACGACGACCGCTCGGTGCGTTGTTATGCGCTGCTGAACGAGGCGCAGTCCAGCGGCACCGACGTGGCCGCCCAGGTGCAGGAGCTCTGGCTGGCGCAGAAGGAAGCCGACGAAGGTTGCGCCGCCGCCGCCGACCAGCAGCTGCAGGCCGACAAACTCAAGCCCCACACCGCCTGGCTGCGCGCCCGGCTGGGCTTCGAAAACGAAAAGCCGCGCATCGCCGCCCAGGCGGTGGGCCTGTTGAACCCGGACTGGGTGGCCAGCGTCAACGCCATTTATGCCAACCCGGTGCGTTTCCTCGATGACAAGATCACCGCCCTGCGCCCGCGCACCAAGGAGCTGGTGACGCTGGCGCTGGTGCGCCTGGCCAGCACCGACACCACGGCGGCGATGGACGAGATGAACAAGGTGCGCTGGCGCACCCAGCTGACGCAGGAAGAGCGCAGCTGGGTCTGGGGCGTGATCGGCAAGCGCGCCGCGCGCCGCCTGACCGAAGGCGCGATCAACCAGTTCGCCCACGCGCAGGACCAGTACCTCAACGGCGACCACCTGGCCTGGAAAGTACGCGCCGCCCTGCGTGCCGGCGCCTGGCAGGAAGTGCTGAACGCCACCGCCGCCATGCCGGAAGCGCAGCGCCAGGACCCGGCCTGGGTCTACTGGCGCGCCCGCGCCCTGCTCGCCCTGGGCGGCAAACCGGAAGCGCCGGCCCAGGCCCGCGCCCTGTTCGAGTCGATCGCCTCGCCGCGCGGCTTCTACGAACAGCTGGCGCTGGAAGAACTGGGACGCGCCATCACCGTCCCCCCCAAACCCGAGCCGCCGACCGCCGCCGAACTCGAAGCCGCGCGCAGCAACCCCGGCCTGCGCCGCGGGCTCTACGCCATCCAGGCCGGGCTGCGTGCCGAGGGCGTGCGCGAATGGAACTACAGCGTCGGCGCGCACCAGCGCGGCGGCCTGTCCGACCGCGAGCTGCTGGCCGCCGCCCAGCTGGCCTGCGACAACCAGGTGTGGGACCGCTGCATCAACACCAGCGAGCGCACCAAGTCTGTCATCGACTTCGAACAGCGCTTCCCCATGCCGTTCAGAAGCGCGGTGGTGCAGCGCGCCAGCCAGATCGAACTCGACCCGGCCTACGTCTACGGCCTGATCCGGCAGGAAAGCCGTTTCATCATGGACGCGCAGTCCAGCGTCGGCGCCTCCGGCCTGATGCAGGTCATGCCGGCCACGGCGCGCTGGACCGCACGGCGCATCGGCCTGAGCGACTTCAAGCCGCACCACATCACCGACCGCGACACCAACATCGCCATCGGCACCGGCTACCTCAAGCTGGTGCTGGAGAGCTTCGACGGCTCCATGCCGCTGGCCGCCGCCGCCTACAACGCCGGCCCGAGCCGCTCGCGCGCCTGGCGCGGCCAGGACGGCGACCCGATGCTGGAAGCCGCCATCTGGGCCGAGAACGTGCCGTTCAACGAAACGCGCGACTACGTGAAGAAGGTGCTGTCCAACACCACCAACTACGCCGCGCTCATCACCGGCCGGCCGCAATCCCTCAAGGCCCGGCTGGGGCAGATCGGGCCGCAGCGCCCGGGCAAGAGCGACGTCTACGAAGACCTGCCATGAACAAGGTGCTGCTGCTCGGCGGCACCGGTTTCGTCGGCCGCCACGTCTGCGAGAAGCTGGCACGGCTGGACTGGCAGATCACCGTGCCGACGCGGCGCACCAGCCAGGCGCAACACCTGCAACATCTGCCGCGGCTGGAGGTGGTCGCGGCCGACGTGCATGACGAAGCGGCACTGGCGCAGCTGGTACGCGGCCACGATGCCGTGGTCAACCTGGTGGCCATCCTGCACGGCACGGCTGCCGCGTTCAAGCGCACCCATGTCGAACTGCCGGCCAAGCTGGCACGTGCCTGCCTGGCGAATGGCGTGCCGCGGCTGGTGCATGTCAGCGCCCTGGGGGCCGAGCCCACCGCTGCCGACACCGCCCCCTCGCTCTACCTGCGCAGCAAGAGCCGCGGCGAAGCCGTGCTGCAAGCCGCCGCCCGTGACGGCCTGCAGCTCACCGTGCTGCGCCCCAGTGTCATCTTCGGTGCCGGCGACCGCTTCCTCAACCTGTTCGCGCGACTGCAGCGCGTGTTTCCCGTCATGCCGCTGGCTGGCGCGCAGGCGCGTTTTCAGCCGGTCTGGGTGGAAGACGTGGCGCAGGCCATCGTGCACTGCCTGCGAGACCCGGCCACCATCGGCCAGACCTATGAGGCTTGCGGGCCAGACATCTTCACGCTCAAGCAACTGGTGCAGCTGGCGGGCCGCTACAGCGGCCTGCGCCACGCTCGCCCGGTCATCCCGCTGCCCATGGCGCTGGGTCGCCTGCAGGCCGGCTTGATGGAGTGGCTGCCGGGCCAGCCGCTGATGAGCCGCGACAACCTCGACTCCCTGCGCATCGACAACATGGCCAGCGGCCGGCTACCCGGTCTGGCAGCGCTGGGCATCACGCCGGCGGCCCTGGGCGCCATCGCGCCCGACTACCTGGGCCAGAACGACCGCTACGTGACGCTGCGCGGCCAGTACCGGCGTCCTTGAGCGGCTGTGCTCGGCCCTGCCGCGCGCTACCATGGGGCGTCTGACGGAGGTCCCCATGCCCAAGCTCTTCATTGGCAACAAGAACTACTCGTCCTGGTCCATGCGGCCCTGGGTGCTGATGCGCCAGGCCGGCATCCCGTTCGAGGAAGTGCTGGTGCGTTTCGACGCCTTCGATGCCGGCTCGCAGTTCAAGCAGACGCTGGCCGGCGTCAGCCCCACCGGCAAGGTGCCGGTGCTGCAGGATGGCGAGCTGATCATCTGGGACACGCTGGCGATTGCTGAATACCTGGCCGAGACATTCCCGGAGAAACGACTCTGGCCTCTGGACGTGGCCGCACGCGCGCGGGCGCGCAGCGTCTGCGCCGAGATGCACTCAGGCTTCAGCGCGCTACGCAGCCACTGCCCGCAGAACATCGAAGCCTCGCTGCCTGAGGTCGGCGCGCTGATCTGGCGCGACCAACCGGCTGTGCGCGCCGACGTGGCGCGGCTGGTGGCCATGTGGCGCGAGCTGCTCAGCGCCCACGGCGGGCCGCTGCTGTTCGGAAAGTTCAGCATTGCCGACGCCTACTTCGCGCCGGTGTGCCTGCGCCTCACAACCTACGCCCTGCCGGTGCCAGCCGACATCGCGGCCTATGTCGAGCGTGTGGCCGCGCTACCGGGGGTGGCGGACTGGATCACCCAGGCGCGAGCCGAACAGGACTTCCGCGAATTTGAAGAACCCTATCGCCTCAAACGATGAGGCCATACCGCTAAACTGCCAGCCATGCAGATATACATGGTGGGTGGTGCGGTGCGCGACGCCTTGCTCGGTTTGCCGGTCAAGGATCACGACTGGGTGGTGGTGGGCGCCACGCCGGAAGAGATGACGGCGCGCGGTTTTGTGCCGGTGGGCAAGGACTTCCCCGTGTTCCTGCACCCCGAGACCAAGCAGGAGTACGCGCTGGCGCGTACCGAGCGCAAGACGGCGCGCGGCTACAAGGGCTTTGCCATCCACACCTCGCCCGAGGTGACGCTGGAGGAAGACCTGGCGCGGCGCGATCTCACTATCAATTCGATAGCTATTCGCGCAGAATACACAAGGCCTGACGGCACTTTTGACCTCGAACACCTGACCGACCCCTACCACGGCCGCCAGGACATCGAACACAAGGTGTTCCGCCACGTCACCCCCGCTTTCCGCGAAGACCCGGTGCGCATCCTGCGCGTGGCGCGGCTCTCGGCGCGTTTCACCGACTTCACCGTGGCCCCCGAGACCCTGACGCTGATGCGCCACATGGTGGACGACGGCGAGGTCGACCACCTGGTGGCCGAGCGCGTCTGGCAGGAGCTCAGCCGCGGCCTGATGGAGGCCCAGCCCTCGCGCATGTTCGACGTGCTGCGCGAATGCGGTGCCCTCAAGCGATTGCTGCCGGAGGTGGACCGCCTGTGGGGCGTGCCGCAGCCGCAGCAGCACCATCCCGAGATCGACACCGGCGTGCACCTGATGATGGTGCTGGACATGGCGGCCCGACTCCATGCCCCGCTGACGGTGCGCTTCGCCTGCCTGGGCCACGACCTCGGCAAGGGCACCACCGACCCCGAAGCGCTGCCGCGCCACATCGGCCACGAGGAGCGCAGCGCGCGCCTGCTCAAGGGCCTGTGCGAACGCCTGCGCGTACCGCTGGACTGCCGCGAGCTGGCCGACGTGGTGGCGCGCGAGCACGGCCACATCCACCGCAGCGGCGACCTGGGCGCAGCAGCGCTGGTGCGCCTGCTGGAGCGCTGCGACGCCATCCGCAAGCCGCAGCGTTTTGCCGAGGTCCTGCAAGCCTGCGCCTGCGATGCACGCGGACGGCTGGGCTTGAACGATGCCCCCTACCCGCAAGCTCAGCGGCTGCAGGGCGTGCTCGACGTCGTGCTCGGCGTGGCGACGCACACCATCGCCGAACACGCCATGGCCCAGGGTCACAGCGGCAAGAAGATTGGCGAACTGATCCATGCCGCGCGGGCGCAGGCCGTCGCCGAGCACCTGACCGCAACGTAAGCAGGTCCCCGCTCCGGCCCGGCCTGTCGGCGAACCACCGTCGGCCAGGGCGGCTTGACCAGCACCAAACGGGACCCCGCATGCTGACGCCAAACTGTCGGCATCTCTCGGTTTTTCTTGATGCATATCAGGTTCCGCACTGTCCGCCTTCGGCAGAATGCCTCGACTGAAATCATCTCATCGGGAGTGCATCTTGCGACATGGCGCGAAGCTGAAAATTTGGACCCAGCTCCTGGCGACAATGGGCTTTGCGCTCTTGGTGGTCTGGTCGGGCGTGATCGTCTGGCAGGGCCATGTGTCGCGCCAGGCCGCCCTGGCCCAGGCGCAGGACTTTTCCCTCAGCATGCACGACGCCACCATGGCGGGCCTCACCGGCATGATGGTCACCGGCACCGTGGCGCAGCGCAATGTGCTGCTCGACCAGATCAAGCAGCTGGGCACCATCCGCGACGTGCGCGTGCTGCGCGCCGATGCCGTGATCAAGCTCTTCGGCGCCGGCAGCGGCAAGGAGGAGTCACCCGACCCGCGCGAAGCCCAGGTCATGCAGTCGGGCCGGGAGCTGGTCTGGACCGAGAGCGATGACCGGGGCGAGTACCTGCGCGCCGTCCGTCCCGCGCTCGCGCTCAAGAATTACCTCGGCAAGGACTGCACGGTCTGCCACCAGGTGCCCGAAGGCACGGTGCTGGGCGCGGTGAGCATGAAGGTCTCGCTGGACAAGGTGAACCGCGGCCTGGCGGAGCAGCGCACCAAGTCCATCCTGGCGGCCTTCCTGACCAGCATTCCGGTCCTGCTGCTGATCTACCCCTTCATCCGGAAAGTGGTCACGGTGCCCCTGGCCAGCGGGGTCGAGACCGCCCGCGCCATCGCGACGGGCGATTTGACGCAGGAAGTGCAGGTGAGCTCCGGCAACGAAGTCGGCGACCTGCAGCAGGCCCTGCGCGACATGAACGACAGTCTGATCCACATCGTGGGCCAGGTGCGATCCGTCACCGACAAAATCTATGCCGCGTCCAACGAAATCTCGAACCGCAACGCCGATCTGGCCAGCCGGACCGAGCAGCAGGTGGGCACGCTGGAGGGAACGGCGAAATCGATGCATGCGCTCACCACCATGGTCAACCGCAATGCCGACGATGCCCAGCGCGCCAACCAGTTGGTCCAGGCGGCATCGGAAGTGGCGCTCAAGGGCGGCGGCGTGGTGTCGCAGGTGGTGGACACCATGGCGTCGATCGACACCTCCTCCAGGCGGATCGTGGACATCATCAGCGTCATCGACGGCATCGCCTTCCAGACCAACATCCTGGCGCTCAACGCGGCGGTGGAAGCCGCTCGTGCGGGCGAACAGGGACGTGGTTTTGCCGTGGTGGCGGCCGAAGTGCGCAGCCTGGCGCAGCGCTCCTCCGGCGCGGCGCGGGAAATCAAGGCGCTGATTGACGACTCGGTCGCACGGGTGCAGACCGGCAGCCAGTTGGTGCACCAGGCCGGCGCCACCATGTCGGAGATCGTGGAAAGCATCAACCATGTGACCGACATCATGCGCGGCATTGCCGCCGCCAGCGCGGAGCAGATGTCGGGCATCGGGCGCGTCAACCGTGACATCGACGGCATGAACACCGCCACCCAGCAAAACGCGGCCATGGTCGAGCAGGCCGCCGCCGATGCGAAATCCTTGCAGGATCAGGCCGGCCATCTCGAGCGCGTGGTCAGCACCTTCAAACTGAAGGGTGTGGCACACGCCGCAGCGCCGAACCTGCAACTGCCCTACGACAACGGCCGCTGAAGCAGTCGTAGAAACCGGTGGCTCAGCACCGCTGGGCCTGGAGCCCGCGGACACGGGCGACGCTGCGGCCCGGCTCCCGCCGCTTGCCACAACTTAAACCCCTGTGGCACGCTCGGGTGCTTTGAAGCAGGGCAGCAAGATCGGCCGCTGGCGGGGCATCATGTCAACCATGACGCCTTGGCCGCGCAATCCGCTCAACCACCGCCTGGCCGAAGGCGTGCGCCGCCACGGGTTTCGCAAGTGGTACGAACGCGAGTTGCTGTCCAGCCACGCACACATGCTGCTGGCCCTGTTGTGCACCATTGCGCTGATGGGTACGCTGGAAGTCTTTTCGGGCGGCAGCCTGGGGGAAAAGCTGCTCGACGTCGTACTGTTCATTGTCAGCGCTGTCATTGGGCTGTGGGCGCTGCGGCGCTATCTCTACCTGCTGATGCATGCCGAGGAAGTGGCCAACCAGGCCAACTGCCCGCAGTGCGGCACCTACGCCCGCTTCGAAGTGGTGAGCGAAGACCGGCGCACTGGCGACACCGGCGTGCGTTGCCGCCAGTGCGCCGAAGAGTGGACCATTGCGTCTTAACGCAGGTTGGCCTGCACCCAGCGTGCGATGTCGGCGGCCGAGCGCATGGCACCGGCCTGGCGCGCCACCTCGCGCCCGCCGACGAACAGCGCCAGCGTCGGGATGCTGCGGATGTTGAAACGCGCCGCCAGGTTCTGTTCCGCTTCGGTATTCACCTTGGCCACGCGCACCTGGGGTTCGAGCTGGCCGGCGGCCTGCTCGTAGGCCGGCGCCATCATGCGGCACGGCCCGCACCAGGGGGCCCAGAAGTCCACCAGCACCGGAATCTCGTTGCGGCCGATGTGGCGCTCGAACGAGGCCTCATCCAGCTCCAGCGGATGCGCCGTGAACAGCGGCTGGTGGCATTTTCCGCAATCGGGCGCATGGCCCAGATCACCGACCTGGACCCGGTTGGTGGTGTGGCAGTGCGGACAGACGATGTGGCGCGTTTCGCTCATGGTGAACCCTTTCTGCCCATCAGAGTGGGGGCAGCCGGACACAGTTCAAGAGAGCCGGGCGACGACACGCCAAATCGACAGACTTGTTACAGCAGCGCGAACCCGATGGCCGTATTGACAGCATCCTTGACAACCGCCAGCGCAGCATTGAGGCAGCTTCCGCAGCCAGAATGCCGAGCCCTTCGAGCGTCAGAAAAACCGTACGCGTCGCATTCTTCTGAATCTCAAGGTGGAGCGTGGCTTGCTCATCGTTGATCTTGCCCGAGGCCTTGAGTGCCTCGATCATGACCAGCGTCTGCGCCAGCTTCTTGGCTTCAGCTTCACCGTACTCTTTGATGGCGGGCCATCTTTCGGCAAAAGCCCCCTTGAACGCGCCGAGTATGTCTTTTCCCAGCTGGGACGCATTGAGACTCATGATCTTCTCCTTGACGTAGGGTCACTCACCGCGGCGTTTCGCGAGTTCCAGCTTGAGAATCGCGGTAAAACTGGCGTTGAACTGGAGGCGCAAAGGGGCAATCTGGTCCTTGCTCAGGCAAGCTATCTTGTGCAGTTTTTCGAGACTGCCCAGGCTGTTGGCAAGCAAAGCCACTGATTCGGTCGTGATGTCGTTCTGCGGGATGGCTGCCGCCCGCACGGCAATGGCGCTGACATCCACCTTGGCTTCGTCATAGAAGGACTTGTGCTTTTCGTATTTGCATTCCGGCAAACCCTCCACCGCCTCAAGCCCGATCAGATGCGCTTCCGTCTTGCGCTGCAACGCAGTGACGGCCTTGTCGGTCGCTTCGTCATAGCTGCTGATCAGCTTCACCGAGCAAGCCGGCAAGAAGGCCGCCAATGTGATCAGGAGCGCTCCGAAGCAAAGCAGAGATTTCGACGATCGTTGTCCGTGAATCATGTTGCATCTCCTGTCTGGCATGTACCGATTCAGGCAGCGATCATCCCGCCTGCCCGAATCCGCCCAAGCATTGCAGCACATTGTCAGGGGAGCGGCCATCCCCCGTTTGTGGGACACCCGCCAAACGACCGACAGACGGTCGCTTACAGAAAGCGCGCCACCGCGCCCGCCACCAGGCTCAGGATGATGGTGGTGGTCAGCGGCAGGTTGAACTCGCGGCCGAAGAGCGTGAAGTTCAGGTCGCCCGGCAGGCGACCGAAGCCGACCTTCTTGAACCAGGGCGTGAAGGCGTTGATGATCAGCAACGCGATGAAGATGACGATGAGCCAGCGGAACATGAGGAAGGAGAAGGACGACGGCTTGTCCCGGCCAGAAATGGCTGAACACTTCAAAAACCGCACGATTTTTCAAGTATCTCACGGGTCTGCAACAGACAGGCTTTCAGAATTTGTTATGGTTACCCTATGCAACGGCTTCCAGGCATCACGCACGGGTCTGCACTCTTTCTTGATTTCGACGGCACGCTGGCCGAACTGGCGCCACAACCCGAGGCCGTGCGCGTGGCCTCTGGCCTCGTAACCTCTCTGGCCACGCTGTACGAATTGCTGGGCGGCGCACTGGCGATCGTCTCAGGCCGACGCCTGAGCGACATTGACTACTTTTTGGCGCCCCTCGGCCTGCCAGCCGCCTGTGAGCATGGTGCACAACACCGTCATGCCGATGGCCGCCTGACCTGCATGACACCTGATTTGGCGCCCGTTCTGGTGGCGGCCCACGCGCTGGTAGCCCGCCATGCCGGCTTGCGGATCGAACAAAAAGTGGCTACCGTCGCCTTGCACTACCGTCACGCTCCCGCACTTGAGTCACTTTGCCGCACGGTCCTGTCCGACGTGGTGGACCGCATTCCTGGGTTGGAACTGCTGGAAGGCAAGTGCGTTCTGGAAATCAAGCCCGCAGGCATAAACAAGGGGCAAGCGATTGAAACTTTCATGGCTGTGCCGCCGTTCACGGGGCGACAGCCCTGGTTTGCCGGCGATGACGTAACCGACGAAGCTGGCTTTGACGTGGTGCAACGTCTTGGCGGTCATGGGCTGAAAGTTGGCCCTGGCCCCAGCCTGGCGCAACATCGCTGCGGCAGTCCGCAAGCACTGCGCGAGTGGCTTCGTCTTTCCATCGATCAGCTGAGCGCTGAGAATGCCGCAAGGAAAAAGACATGAGCAGCCCCCTATCCGCATCTGTGCCTGTCTCAGGGTTTGGTCCTCCCGCGCCTCCTTCGCTGGCGTTGGGCTTGATCGGCAACTGCGCGTTCAGCGCACTGGTCGATGCCCACGCGCGCATCGTATGGTGCTGTCTGCCGCGCTTCGATGGCGACCCGGTGTTCAACGCCCTGCTGCAGCCCGATGCCGCCGACAACGCAAGTTCGTTTTCCATCGAGATCGAAGACCTTGCCTCTTCGCAACAATGGTACGAGCCCAACTCGGCCGTTCTCCGTACCCAGCTGTTCGACAAGGAAGGCAATGGCATTGAGATCACGGACTTCGCACCACGCTTTACCAGCCACTTCCGTTCCTTCCGCCCCCTGATGCTGGTGCGTCGCGTGCGGCCGATCCAGGGCTCGCCGCGCATCCGCGTGGCACTGAACCCGCGCTACGGCTGGGGTCGCGAAGAGCCGGAGGTCACGCGCGGCAGCAACCATGTACGCTATGTCGGCAGCGAACTCACGCTGCGCCTGAATACCGACGCATCGATCTCCCATATCCTGTCCCGCCAGCCCTTCTTGCTGTCGCGCGAGCACAACTTCCTTCTGGGCGCCGATGAGACGCTCATCGACGGGATTGCCAACACGGCCCGCCAGTTCGAGCAGGAAACCTTGAGTTATTGGCGCAAGTGGAGTCAGCGCCTGGCCATTCCACTGGAATGGCAGGATGCCGTGATCCGTGCCGCCATCACGCTCAAACTTTCACAATACGAGGACACCGGTGCCATCGTGGCCGCGATGACCACCAGCATCCCAGAGGCACCGAACAGCGGCCGCAACTGGGATTACCGCTACTGCTGGCTGCGAGATGCCTTCTTCGTGGTGCGCGCGCTCAACAGCCTGTCCGAAGTCGCCACCATGGAAGAGTATCTGCGCTGGCTCGTCAATGCAGTGGCGGCCGAGCGCGGCAGCCATATCCAGCCGTTGTATGGCATTGACCTGGAACGCGAACTCCCCGAAACCATTCTCACCCACTTGGCGGGCTACCTCGGCATGGGCCCGGTGCGCATCGGCAACCAGGCCCATGAGCACTTCCAGCACGACGTCTACGGCAACATTGTGCTGGGCGCCGCACAGGCCTTTCACGACCACCGGCTGCTGCACCGCCCCGGCCAGGCCGAGTTTGCCCGGCTTGAGAAGGTGGGAGAGCAAGCGGTGTCGGTGTATGGCCAACCCGATGCCGGCATGTGGGAGTTGCGATCGCGGTCACGCATCCATACCTCCTCCGTGCTGATGTGCTGGGCCGCTTGCGACCGGCTTGCCAAGATTGCCCAGACACTGGACCTTGCGCAGCGGGCGCAATACTGGCAAGACCATGCCAAGCGCATGCATGCGGATATCCTCCAGCGAGCCTGGTCCGAAGAGCGGCAAGCCTTTGCCGAGAGCTTCGGCGGACGGGAGCTGGATGCCAGCGTGCTGCTGATGGCCGAGGTCGGCTTCATCAATGCCAGCGATTCACGCTTTGTCTCGACCGTGGAGGCAATGGAAAAAACGCTGTGCGACGGCCCTTACATGCGCCGCTACGAAGCGGCCGACGATTTCGGCAAACCCGAGACGGCCTTCAATATCTGTACCTTCTGGCGCATCGACGCGCTTGCCCGCATCGGCCGCAAGCAGGAGGCACGCGAGATTTTCGAGACCATGCTGACCGCGCGCAACCATTTGGGCCTGCTATCCGAGGACACCCACCCCGTCAGCGGCGAGATGTGGGGCAATTTCCCGCAAACCTATTCCATGGTCGGCATCATCAACGCGGCCGTTCGCCTGTCGGCGCCGTGGGACTCCAGAATATAGGAACATTCATGGCACGCCTGGTCGTCATCTCCAACCGCGTGGCCGACCCGCGCAAGGCCACAGCAGCCGGCGGCCTGGCCGTGGCCTTGGGTTCGGCCCTGAACGCCAGCGGCGGCCTGTGGTTTGGCTGGAGCGGCACCATCGTCGAAGATGGGGCACCTGGAGAAGGTGAACTGCATACCCATCAGGCCGGACGCATCACGCTGGCAACCGTGGACTTGTCTCGCGAGGACCATGACAGCTACTACTTGGGCTACAGCAACGGCGTTCTGTGGCCGGTGTTCCACTACCGGCTCGATCTGGCTGACTTCGATGCCGGCTACATCGACGGCTACCGGCGCGTCAATCAGCTGTTTGCCCGCAAGCTGATGCCCTTGATCCGGCCCGGCGACATCCTCTGGATTCACGACTACCACCTGATTCCGCTGGCCGCCGAACTGCGCGCACTGGGCTGCACCAACCACATCGGATTTTTCCTGCACATTCCACTGCCGCCGCCACTCATCCTGGCTGCCATCCCGCAGCACGAGTGGCTGATGCGTTCGCTGTTTTCCTATGATCTGGTCGGTTTCCAGAGCGAGACTGATCTGATGCATTTCTCCCGTTATGCGCAGAAAGAAGCACATGCCGAGATGCTGGATACCGGGCATTTCCGCGCCTTCAACCGCACCTTGCGCGCCGAAGCCTTTCCAATCGGCATTGATGTCGATGAAATCGCTGCACTGACACACGCAGACGACGGGCGCGAGATGTTCGAGCGCATGCGTGACGAGTACTCACGTCGTCGCCTCCTGCTGGGCGTGGAGCGGCTGGACTACTCCAAGGGACTGCCACAACGCCTCAAGGCATTTCGCAAGCTGCTCGGGAAATACCCGGAACACCTCAACAGCACCACACTGATCCAGATTGCCTCGCCCAGCCGGGAAACCGTGGGCTCCTATTCCGATCTGCTGCGAGAGCTGGAAAGTCTGTGCGGCTCGATCAATGGCGACTATGGCGAACTGGACTGGATGCCGGTGCGCTATATCCACCGCAATGTGGCCCGCAAACGCCTGCCCGGCCTGTACCGCGTGGCCGAGGTGGCGCTGGTGACGCCCCTGCGCGATGGCATGAACCTGGTAGCCAAGGAGTTCATCGCAGCCCAGGACCCGGCCAACCCCGGCGTTCTGATCTTGTCGCGCTTTGCTGGCGCGGCAGAGCAGCTTCAGGAGGCCTTGCTGGTCAACCCATACGACGCAGACGGCATGGCCGAAACGATCCACCAGGCACTGCGGATGCCGCTGCCTGAGCGGCAGGCACGTCACCAGCAGCTGTTGCAACGCGTTCGTAACTTCGATGTGCACTGGTGGCGCAACAGCTTTCTGGAGGCCCTTCAGGCATCAGGCACAAAGGACTGAGGACCCGACGACAAGGGCCCCGCACCGTTACGACACCAGCGCCAGCGCGGCGTAATCGCCGAGTGCTGAACCCAGACCGGCACTGGATAGCTCGAACCCATGCGTCAATGCCGGCAAATGGCCATCAATGTGTGCCTGCAGGCGCGGCAACAGAAAGTCTCGGTTATGCCAGAACACTCCGCCGCCCAAACTGATGCGCTGCAAATCCAGCGTCACGACCAGGTTGTAGAGCAAACGCCCCATCACGCGACACAACTCGTCCACGATCTGCAAGACCTCGGGTTGACCCGCACGGGCCGCCGCCATCAACGCCGGCGCATCCATACCGAAACGGCGCGCCACGGCATTGCCGGCCACCAGTGCCTCCACATCGCCGTGATTGCCGCAACCACAAAGGGCGCCACTGGCGTCGTCACTCACGAAGGTATGACCGGCATGACCGGCGTTGCCGTTCTTGCCACGCAGCACATGGCCATCAACGCACAAGCCGATGCCGACACCGGTGCTCCAGGTGACATAGGCGCAATGGTTCATCCCCTGCAGCGCCCCCCAGCGCCGCTCTGCCTCCAGCGCTGCCACCGCATCGTTCTCGATCCGGACCTGACGATACCGTTGGCGCAGCGGCGCCTCCAACAGTGCACTGGCCCAGTCATTGGGCAGCCCCCGGGCCGGGCCGGCCAGGCCGCCGCAGATGTTGGGTGCCGCCAGTTCCACCAGACCCTGCTTCAACACGAAAGGGCCGCAAGACGCAACACCCACCTGCTCGATGGCGGATTCGTCCAACCCCCTCTGTGCGCACGCTTGCGCCAGCAGACGCATGATTTGCCGGGCGACGGCATCATGCGCACCTGTCTTGATCGTGGGCTCACTCAGTCGGGCCCGCACCATGGGCCGCAGCAAATCATCCTGACCCTCAGCCAGACTGACCGACACCTTGGTGCCTCCGACATCCACACCAGCTTTCATGCGTCAGAGTGTATGCGTGCGGTCGCCCGCGGAGAAACCCAGCGCGGCCCAGGGTTCGCCGGCGCAAAAACCGATGACCTTGAACAGCTCGCCCATCTCGTGTTCCATGACCAGTTTGCTGGCCTGGGCGCGCGCGGCCAGGTCGGCCTGCTCCATCAACTGCGCCAGGCCGCAGTTCAGCAGGAAACGCGCCTGCGAGCTGTAGCCCAGCACTTCCAGCCCGGCCTCCTGCGCCGCCAACGCGACGCCGGTGAAGTTGACGTGCGCCGTGATGTCCTTCAGCCCCACGTCGCGCAAGGGATCGGCATCGGCCTGGTGGGCGCGGTGGCACATCACGGTGCCCATGTGGCGCTGCGGGTGGTAATACTCGCGCTCGGGGAAACCGTAGTCGATGAAGAAGGCCGCGCCGGCCTTGAGACGGTCGGCCAGCGTGCGCAAGAAGGCTTCGGCCTGCGGGTGGATTTCGGTCAGGTAGTCGTGCGCGCCCTCCACCTCCAGCGGCGGGCGCAGTTCGGTGGTGCGGTCCTGCCAGACGAAAGCCTGGGTCGCGGCATCGACGGCCACACCGCGTTCGTGCCAGACGCCGCCCAGCCGCGCCAGAAGCTTGACCGGCATGGCGTCCAGCACCTCGTTGCCGACCACCACACCCTGCATGGCCGCGGGCAGCTCGCTGGCCCAGCGCACCTTGTCGCCGAATTTCTGCAGCGTCTGCTGCTGGCGTGCGCGCAAGGCACCCGACAGGTCGACGATGGTGTAGCGCTCGACCTGTTCGCCCAAAGCGTCGAGCAGTTGCAGCGCCAGCGCGCCGGAACCGGCGCCGAACTCCCACACTTCGTGCGTCCGGGTCTGCTGCAGCGCCTGCCCGACCTGGGCTGCCAGCGTGCGGCCGAACAGCGGCGACAGCTCGGGCGCGGTCACGAAGTCGCTGCCCGAGCCGGGCATGAGGCCGAGCTTGCGCAAATCGTTGGCGTAATAACCCAGGCCCGGGGTGTACAGGGCCTGGGCCATGAAGGCGTCGAACCCGAGCCAGCCGCCGCCGGCCTGAATGGCCTGCACCATGCGGGATTGGAGGGCGGTCGTTAAACTGTCGGGTGTTGTCATTACCCGCCAATTCTCCCTCAATGCTTGCCTCCTCCCCCACGCGCACGGTCCTCGTCACCGGCTCGGCCAAGCGGCTGGGGCGCGAGATCGCGCTCACCCTGGCCCGCGCCGGCTGGCAGGTGGCGATCCATTACCGTGACTCGGCTGACGACGCTATGGAAACCGTAGCTGACTGCGAACAATTCACGGGCGCGGCGGCCGCTTTTGATGCCGACCTGGCGGACGAGGCGGCGGTGCGTGCGCTGCTGCCGCGGGTGATCGCACACTTCGGCCAGGTGGACGCCGTGGTCAACTGCGCGGCGATTTTCGAGCATGACAGCGCGCAGAGCTTCAGCTACGCCGCCATGGAGCGGCACCTGCGCTGCAACACCGGCGCGGCCATCGTGCTGGCGCAGGCGCTGCACGCCCATGTACACGAGCGTGCCGGCGACGGGGTGGTGGTCAATCTGCTGGACCAGAAGCTGTGGAACCAGAACCCGGACTTCATCAGCTACACCTTGTCCAAGGCCGCGCTGGAGGCCGCCAACACCATGCTGGCCCAGGCGCTGGCACCCGACGTGCGGGTGGTCGGCGTGGCGCCGGGCCTGACCTTGACCAGCCCCTTCCTGACGCCGGAGAAGTTCGAGGCGCTGCACCAGCTCTCGCCGCTGGGCCGCTCGTCCACACCCGAAGACGTGGCGGCGGCGGTGAAATTTGCGCTGGAGAATTCGTCCATCACCGGCACCACGCTGCTGGTGGACGGCGGCCAGCACCTGATGCGCTTCGAGCGTGATTTTTCGATGATGTGAGAGCGCGATGCCCAACAATACAAGTACCCAGATCCTCACGCTCACCGGCTTGCGCTTCGATGCCAACCTGGGCATCCTCGACCATGAGAAAACCGCGCCGCAGCCGATCCAGGTCGATGCCGAGCTCAACCTCGGCCCGCAGGCGCTGCTGCCGCACGACGACGACATCAACCATGTGCTGGACTACCGCAAGGTACGCCAGATCATCATCAACGAATGCACAGCCGAACACGTGAATTTGCTGGAAAGCATGATCGGCAAACTGGCCAACCGTCTGCTGCAGCTGCCCGGCGTGGTGGGCGTGCGCGTGAAGATCGTCAAGCTGGAAATCTTCGACGACTGCGAAGTGGCGATCCGCGCCGAGACGGGAATCTGGTAAGTGAACTGGGGTCAAATCCCAATTCAGGACAGAACTATTTGACGAAGCAAGCGGTGCAGAACGAAATTGGGCTCTGACCCCAGTTCACGCTGCCCCCGGAGAAATTTATGAGCGCCCAATGGATTGACAACGAAACGGTTCCTGCTGCGAAGGAACTGAAGATCGAGCGCGAGACGCACAAGCTCGAGAAACGCCTGTGCCGCCAGGTCGGCCAGGCCATCGTCGACTACAACATGATCGAAGAGGGCGACCGCGTCATGGTCTGCCTCTCGGGCGGCAAGGACAGCTACGGCATGCTCGACATCCTGATGAAGTTGAAGGCGCGCGCGCCGATCGACTTCACACTGGTGGCCGTCAACCTCGACCAGAAGCAGCCCGGCTTTCCCGACCACATCCTGCCCGAGTACCTGAAGAACCTGGGCATCGAGTTCCACATCGAGACGCAGGACACCTACTCCATCGTCAAGGACAAGATCGCCGAAGGCAAGACCATGTGCAGTCTGTGCAGCCGGCTGCGCCGCGGCATTTTGTACCGCGTGGCACGCGAGCTGAAATGCAACAAGCTCGCCCTGGGCCACCACCGCGACGACATGCTGCAGACCTTCTTCCTCAACATGTTCTTCGGCGGCAAGTTGAAGGGCATGCCCCCGAAGCTCACCAGCGACAACGGCGAATTCATCGTCATCCGCCCGCTGGCCAATGTGGCCGAGAAGGACCTGATCCGCTGGGCCGAGCACCGCCAGTTCCCCATCATTCCCTGCACCCTGTGCGGCAGCCAGGAAAACCTGCAGCGCAAGCAGATCGGCAACCTGCTGCGCGAGTGGGACAAGAAATTCCCCGGCCGGCTGGAGACCATGTTCACTGCGCTGCAGAACGTCGTGCCCTCGCACCTGATGGACGCCCGGCTGCACGACTTCAAGAACCTCAAGGCCAGCGGCGTGCCGGATGAAAACGGCGACATCGTGTTCGATGAAGAGGAATTCCCCACCACGCCGGCCCTGCCGGGTGTGCAGGTGGTATCGCTGTAACCCACGCCCATGAAACGCCTGCTCGCCCTGCTCGCCCTGGCCCTGCTGCTGTCCGGCTGCGGCGGCATGCGGCTGGTGGACGCACAGGTGCAGGCCACGGCCACCAGCACGGCCATCGAAAAGGGCGGTCGCTACCGGTTCGAGCGTCTGCCTTCGCAGGCCGAGCAGCCGCGTGCCGCGCAGGTGGAGGCCATTGCCCAGGTGGCGCTGGCCCAGGTCGGGCTGATCCGCAACGACAGTGCCGCGCGCTACAGCGCCCTGCTGGGCGCGCGTGTCCAGCCTTACTCGGCCGATTACTGGGGCGATCCGCTCGGCCGCCCGGGCGGCTCCTACGGCCAGATCATGATCGGCACCGGCAGTGCCGGCAGCATGGTCGGCTGGGGCATGCGCTTTCCGCCGCCCACCTACTACCGCTACGAAGTGAGCCTGCTGCTGCGCGACCTGCCAAGCGGCCTGGTGGTCTATGAAACGCGTGCCACGCACGACGGCCCCTGGCGCGACGAGAACAATATCCTGCCCGCCCTGTTCGAAGCGGCGCTGAAGGATTTCCCCCACCCTCCGGCCGGCGTACGCCAGGTCAATATCGAAATTCCGCGCTGAGTCGCGGACAAGCATTGATGGACGCCACCCGCATTCTCGCCATCCGTCACGGCGAAACCGCCTGGAACGTGGACACCCGCATCCAGGGCCATCTCGACATCCCGCTCAACGAACGCGGCCGCTGGCAGGCCCAGCGGCTGGCGCGCGCGCTGGCGGCACGCGACCCGCTGCACGCCATCTACAGCAGCGACCTGCAGCGCGCGCACGAGACGGCACGCGCCATTGCCGACGCCACCGGCGCACCGCTGGCCACGCACAGCGGCCTGCGCGAGCGCGGTTTCGGCGTCTTTGAGGGCAAGACCTTTGTCGAGATCGAAACCACCTGGCCGGAAGAGTCCGAACGCTGGCGCAAACGCGACCCGCACTGGGCGCCGCAAGGCGGCGAATCGCTGCTGCAGGTGCGCGAGCGCATCACGCGCACCTTGCACGAACTGGCCATGCGCCACCCGGGCGAGCAGATCGTGCTGGTGGCGCACGGCGGCGTGCTGGACCAGCTCTACCGCGCCGCCACCGGGCAGGAGCTGCAGGCACCGCGCACCTGGCAACTGGGCAACACCGCCGTCAACCGCCTGCTGTGGACGCCGCAAGGCCTGTCCCTCGTCGGTTGGGCCGACACCACCCACCTCGACGATGCATCACTTGACGAAATCAGCAGCTGAGACCTGGCCCGCCCACCTCGGTACCCTCATCGGCCAGGGCGTGGCCGCCATCGACACCCCGGCCCTGGTGGTGGACCTCGATGCCATGGAACGCAACCTGGCCACCATGGCGGCGTTCGCGCAGCAACACGGCGTGAAACTGCGTCCGCACGCCAAGATGCACAAGAGCGCCACACTCGCCAGACTGCAGATGCAGGCCGGCGCCGTCGGCGTGTGCGTGCAGAAAACGTCGGAAGCCGAGGCCCTGGCGGCCGGCGGTGTGGACGACATCTACATCAGCAACGAAGTGATTGCCCCGCACAAACTGCAGCGCGTGGCGGCACTGGCGCGCGCACTGGCCGCGCGCGGTGGCCGGCTGGCCATCGCCGTGGACAGCCTGCACGGTGTGCAGGCGCTGGCGCAGGCACTGGGCCCGGGCGAAAACCTGATCGACGTCTTCATCGAACTCGACGTCGGCCAGAACCGCTGCGGCGTGGCCGAGCCGGCCGACGTGCTGCCGCTGGCGCAGGCCATCACGCAGCAGCCGGCGCTGCGCCTGGCCGGCCTGCAGGCCTACAACGGCCGCGCCCAGCACCTGCGCAGCGTGGCCGAGCGCCGCGCCGCGCTCGATGCCGTCCTCACCCGCGTGCAGCAGGCGCGCGCGCTGGTGGAGGCGGCAGGTCTGTCGCTGCCGCTGGTCACCGGCGCCGGCAGCGGCACCTTCGGCCTGGAAGCTGCCAGCGGCGTCTTCGGCGAGTTGCAGGCCGGCTCCTACCTGTTCATGGACGCCGACTACGCCCGCAACGACCTCGACCCGGCGCAGCCGCGCTTCGAACACGCGCTGTTCGTCAAGAGCCAGGTCATGAGCGCGAGTGCAACCCACGTGGTGGTGGATGCCGGCCACAAGAGCCACGCCATCGACTCCGGCCTGCCGAGCGTGCACGGCCTGGCCCTGGAATGCACCGGCTGCAACGACGAGCACAGCACGCTGCGCGCCGCCACGGCGGATGGGGCGCTACCCGCCCGCGGCGAGGTGCTGTGGCTGATCCCCGGCCACTGCGACCCGACCGTCAACCTGCACGACTGGATGATCGGCGTGCGCGGCGGGCTGCAGGCCGGCACGGTCGAGCAGCTCATTCGGGTTAGTGCGAGAGGCGCGCTGAGCTGAACATGTTGACAATGCGCGCATGACGTTCAACTCGACCAGTGCACCCAGCCAGTCACTTTTTCTGCTGCTGATCGCGGTCGCCGCCGTGTCCACCGGCGCAGCCACCGCCGACCTGATCGAACTGCACCGCATGACCAAGCCGCTGGCGATGTTGGTTGCTATTATTTTCATAGCTACTCGCGCATACCAATCAAGGCCCAAAGGCCGATTTGAATCCAAATTCAAAACCTGGCTGCTGATCGCCCTGGTCTGTTCGCTGGCCGGTGACGTGGCTCTGATGTTCCCGGGCTACTTCGTTCCCGGCCTGCTGGCTTTCCTGTTGGCCCATCTGGCCTACATCGCCTTGCTCAAGCAGGGCCAGGCCTGGTTTCCCAGCCGGCGCGCGCTCGTCGCCACGCTGGGCTTGGGCGCCGCCATGTACGCCGTGCTCTGGGTCGGCGGCCTGCCGCCCGCATTGCGTGCACCGGTGGCCGCCTATGTGGTGGTGATCTCGCTGATGGCCGCGCAGGCCATCGGCCGCGCCACGGTGCTGCATGACACAGCGGCCTGGGGTGTGGCGCTCGGCGCCGGTTTCTTCATGCTCAGCGACACGCTGCTGGCACTCAACAAGTTCGTCGTCCCGCTGCCGCTGGCGCCGCTGTGGGTGCTCTCCACCTACTACGCGGCACAGATCCTGATCGTGCGCCACGCGCGACCAAGCTGACGCAGCGTCACGCCGGCGCCGGAGCCTGCGCTTCGTCGCGCGCGATGCGGCCATCCACCAGCTCCACGATGCGGTCGCAGCGCGCCGCCAGGCGCGGGTCGTGCGTCACCACCACGAAGGAAATGCCGCGCTCAACATGCATGCGGCGCAGCAGCGCGAACACCTCGTCGGACGAGGCGGTGTCGAGGTTGCCGGTGGGCTCGTCGGCCAGCACCAGTGCCGGCGACATGACCAACGCGCGTGCGATCGCCACGCGCTGCTGCATGCCACCCGAAAGTTCGGACGGCCGCTTGTCCATGGCGCGGCTCAGGCCGACCGCCGCCAGCAACTCGCGTGCGTGCTGTTCGTGTTGGCGGCTCACGCGGCCCTCCGCCATCAGCACCGGCAGCGTGACGTTCTCCACCGCGCTGAAAGCCGGCAGCAGATGGTGGAACTGGAACACAAAACCCAGCGCGCTGCGCCGGCGCAGCGTCAGTTCGCCGTCGTCCAGCGCCTGCACCTCCTCGCCCTGCAGCAGGTAGCGCCCCTTGGTCATCCGCTCCAGCAGGCCGATGATGTTGAGCAGCGTGCTCTTGCCCGAGCCCGAGGGCCCGATCAGCGCCATGAAGTCGCCGCGCGCGACATTCAGATCCACACCGTGCAGCACCTCGGCCTCGTTGGGCTGGCCGAGGTTGTAGCTCTTGCGCACGCAATCGAGTTCGATCAGGTAGTCGCCGGCAGCCATGTCATAACATCCATCCGCAAAGAAGGTCCGGCGACGTACCTAGACCACAAACCGTGAAACGCCGCGGAACCGGCTTTGCCGGGCCGCTGGCGTTGCCCCCTTGAGGGGGGTGGCGTAACGAGCGTAGCGAGTGAAGCCTGGGGGTGTTCATATACGAATGGCCTGGGCCGGGTCCATGGCGGCGGCACGCCGTGCGGGCGCAATCGCCGCCAGCACGCCGCAGACGGTGGCAATCAGCGCCACCTGCCAGGCTGTGGCCAGCGGCAGCGTGATGGCGAACAAGGGCAAGCCGTCGGAACCGCGCACAAAATGGGTGAAGGCCCAGATCAGAATCACCGCCAGCACGATGCCCAGCACTGAGCCCAGCGCGCCCACCACCGCGCCCTGCACCAGAAACACGCGCAGCACCTGGCCGCGCGTGGCGCCCATGGCGCGCAGGATGCCGATCTCGCGGCGCTTCTGCACCACCGACACCACCAGCACACTGGCAATGCCCAGCACCACCACGATCATCACCACGCCGCGGATCAGCGCGGTGCTGACCGACTGCGCATTGAGGGCCGACACCAGCTGCGCATTGTTCTCCTGCCAGCTCTCCACCTTGTAGGGATAGCGCTGCCGTAGTTCCTGCGCCAGTTCGTTGGCGGTCCACACATCCTTGAGCGTCATGTCCAGCACGGTAGCGCCGCCGGGCAGGCCGAGCAGGCTTTGCGCGGCACGCAGCGGCACGATGACGGTGCGGCGGTTCAGGTCGCGCACGCCCAGGTCCACCAGCGCGGTCACGCGCACCGCGTCGCTGACGTTGCGGCTGCCCACTGTGGTCTGCAGGGTCACACGGTCGCCCACGCGCACACCCAGGTCGGCCGCCAGATCGCGGCCCAGGATGGCCTCGCCCGGGTCCAGCCGCGCCACGCCACTCACCACCTTGCTGCGCAGACCGACGATGCGGTCGTAACGGTCCAGCTCCACGCCCATGAGCGCAATGGCCTGCGTGGCCTCGCCGCGCAGCGCCAGGCCCGAGCCCGAGACCATGGGGGACACGGCCGCAATCGGCCCCATCTGCTCCAGCAGCGGTAGCAAGGCTTGCCAGTTGGCGACCGAGCGCAGGCGCTGCACGCGCGGCTGGGTTTCGGTCAGGGCCAGTGCAGCGTCGGCGGCTCGCGCCGGGGTTACCGCGTCGTCCAGTGCGCGCAACGTGATGTGGGCCTGGGCGCCCAGGGTCTTGGTCAGGGTGCTGCCCTGCAGACCGGAAATCAGGGCCGAGATATAGGCCACCACCGCCACGCCGGCTGCGACGCCGACGATGATGAGCAGGGTCTGCATGCGCCCTTCGCGCAAAAAGCGCAGTGCCACGCGAAGTTCGAAGCCGAGCCAGCCCCGCATGGCGACTCCGCTCAGCGCCCCATGGCGTTGCTCAACGCCGAGCCGGCACTGCCCGCGCTGTCGGCGCGCTGCGCCGACGCCGCCGTAACAGCACCCGGCTGCCAGGCCACGGGGCTGACGCTGACGCGCTGGCCGGCCTTCAGTCCGCTGCCGGTCAGCACGGCATCACCCGCGCGCAGGCCGTCGAGTACCTCCACCGCCGCCAAGGTGCGCAGGCCCAGCCGCAGCTTGCGCTCCTGCGCGACGCCATCGACAGCAACCAGTACGCTGGCCGTGTCACCCTGGGCCTGCCGCAGCACGGTCAAGGGCAGGGCCAGCGCCTGCTCGCGCCGACCGGTTTCAACCTCGACCGACAGCGTCATGTCTTCACGCAGAAAAGCGGGCGGCTCCTGCAGCAGGGTGAACTTGACCTCGATGGCGCCACGCTGCGCGTCCACCACCGGCGCGATCGACAGGATCTTCGCCGCGAAGCGCTGGCCGGCAAAGGCATCGGCCACCACCGCCGCCTGCTGGCCCGTTTGCAGCTGGTCCAGGAAACGCTCATCCACCTGCGCCACCAATTGCGTCGGCCCGGTCAGTGCCAGGCTCAACAGGGCCTTGCCCGGCTGCACGATCTGGCCGGGTTCGACCTGACGCGACAGCACACGCGCATCGGCCGGCGCCACCAGCACCGCCTGCGTCAACCGGGCACGCGCTGCCGCCACGGCGGCACGGGCCGAGCCGCGCTGCGCCACGGCGACGTCGACCGCGCGCTGAGCCTCGTCAAGTTGCGCTGCACTGTAGAAACCCTGCGCCACCAGCTGCCGGCCGCGCTGCAGCGTGGCCTGCGCCGCCTGCAACGTGGCATCGGCCTGGCGCTCGGCCGCCACGGCCTGCGCCAGCGCGGCATTCAATTCGTCGGTTTCGAGCCGGATCAGCACCTCGCCGGCACGCACCTGCGCCCCTTCGCGCACCAGCACCTGCGCCACCCGGCCGGTCAGGGTGCTGCCGACATCGACGCGCGACAGCGTGGCGACGCGGGCGGAGAACTGCAGGGTGCGCACCAGCGGGCCGGGCTGCATCAGCAGCGCCTCGGCGCGCGGTGCACGCAAGCTGAAGGCCGCCAGCCCGGCCAGTGCCAGTGCGAGCAGCACGGCAAAAACGACCCAGCGGGTTTTGCCAGCGAATTTGATCATTTCAGTGGCTCCACCACGCACCCAGCGAGCATGAAGCGGAGCTAACCGGGAAACGCCGTGGAACCGGCTGTGCCGGGCCACTGGCGTTGCCCCCTGCAAGGGGCTGAGGGCTGCGGCTCCAAGCCTGCCTGCGCAGGCTTGGACAGACCGAAGAGCCCGCGCCTCTGGCGCTGGCACGTGGGGCGGAACGACACGAAGTGCGCGAAGCCTGGGGGTGTTCCATATCTCAGCCCTCGAACAGGCCGCCCTCGGTCTTGGGCGGTGTCACGCCCAGATGGCGGTAGGCCGCCAGCGTGGCGATGCGCCCGCGCGGCGTGCGCTGCAGGAAGCCTTGCTGGATCAGGTAGGGTTCGATCACGTCCTCGATGGTGTCGCGCTCTTCGCCGATGCTGGCCGCGATGTTGTCGAGCCCGACCGGGCCGCCGTCGAAGCGGTGAATGACCGCTTCAAGCAGTTTGCGGTCCATCAGGTCGAAACCCTGCGGATCGACGTCGAGCATGGCGAGTGCCTTCTGCGCGATATCCCGGGTGATGCGGCCGCTGCCCTTGACCTCGGCGTAATCGCGCACACGGCGTAGCAGGCGGTTGGCAATGCGCGGCGTGCCGCGCGAGCGGCGCGCGATCTCGAAGCCGCCCTCCTCGTCCATCGGCGCAGCCAACAGGCCGGCGCTGCGCGTGACGATGCGGCCCAGCTCTTCGGCGGAATAGAACTCCAGCCGCGCGACGATGCCGAAGCGGTCGCGCAGCGGGTTGGTCAGCATGCCGGCGCGGGTGGTGGCGCCCACCAGCGTGAAGGGCTGCAGGTCGAGCTTGATGGAGCGCGCCGCCGGTCCTTCGCCGATCATGATGTCGATCTGGTAGTCCTCCAGCGCCGGGTAGAGGATTTCCTCCACCACCGGCGACAGGCGATGGATCTCGTCGATGAAGAGCACGTCGTTCTTCTCGAGGTTGGTCAAGAGCGCCGCCAGGTCCTTGGGTTTTTCCAGCACCGGACCGCTGGTCTGGCGCAGGTTCACGCCCAGCTCGTGCGCAATGATGTGCGACAGCGTGGTCTTGCCCAGGCCGGGCGGGCCGAACAGCAGCACGTGGTCCAGCGCTTCCTCGCGCTTCTTGGCCGCACCGATGAAGATCTCCAGTTGCTCGCGCACCTTGGCCTGGCCCACGTACTCGTCGAGCAGCTTGGGCCGCAGCGCGCGCTCGATCGCCTCCTCGCCGGGCGACGTTGGCGCGGCCGAGACCACGCGGTTGGCGGAAGAGGGGGCGAAATCGTCGGTCTGGATGCTCACAGGAAGACTATACCCGCTGATAGTGCAGCAGGAAGTCCAGGAAGCTCTGCGCCGCCGGCGACAGGGTGTGGCCGGTGCGGGTGTAGAGGTAGAACCTGCGGCGGACCACCGGGTTGGTCAGCGGCCGCATCACCAGGCCATAGAGCCGGACCTGGGCCGCCGCATACGGCATGCAGATGGTGATGCCCAGCCCTTCGTTGACCATCGACAGCGCGGTGGACATGAAGGCCACCTCGTTGGTCGGCTGCAGGCCCTGGATGCGCGCACTGCCGTAGAGGTCGCCCATCAGCCGTTCGGTGAACTGGCCCTGCAGCGAGATCACCGGGTAGCGTTCCAGGTCGCTCCAGCGCAGGGTCTTGCGCTTTTCCAGCGCATGGCCGGGCGGGAACACCGCCATGAAGGGCATCTCGAACAGCTGGGTCGCGGTGATGGCGGAGTTGGCATCGCGCTCAGGCCCGACGCCGATGTCCACCTCGCCCGAGAAAACACGCGGGATCACGCCCTCCACCACGCAGTCGGTGAGCTTGATGCGCACCTGCGGGTGCGTGCGGCTGTAGGCGGCAATCACCTCCGGCAGCAGCGTGGAAGCCAGCAGCTGCGGCGCGGCGATGCTGACCGCGCCGCCCTTGAGCGCCTTGAGGTCGTCCACCTTGGCCAGCACGTCGTCCAGGTCGTGCAGGATCTTTTCCACCAGGGGGTGGAGGCCCTGCCCCACCTCGGACAGCTTGAGCCGGCGCGTGCTGCGGTCGAACAGCCGCAGGCCCAGCGCCTGCTCCAGCTCCTTGATCTGCCCGCTCAGGGCCGACTGCGTGAGGAACAGCCGCTCGGCCGCCAGCGTGAAGCTGCCGGTGCGCGCCACCGCCACGAAGGCCCGCAGCTGCTTCAGGGTCACATTCATCACGTTTTCCGATAGATATATCTGTAAAAACCGTTTGCATGATAAATGATGCGAGGCTGTAATGCGCCATCCCAGCCCGGATGGCCATGAAACTCCACACCTATTTCCGCAGCTCCGCCGCCTTCCGCGTGCGCATCGCCTTGAACCTCAAGGGCCTGCCCTTCGACGCCGTGCCGGTGCACCTGCTGCGCGACGGCGGCGAACAGCACCACGCCGCCTACCGCGCGCTCAACCCCCTGGGCGTGGTGCCGGTGCTGCAGGACAGCCCGCTGGTGCTGACCCAGTCGCTGGCCATCATCGAGTACCTGGACGAAACCCACCCGCAGCCGGCGCTGCTGCCGGCCACGCCGGCCGAGCGTGCCCGCGTGCGCGCCATCGCCCAGGCGATCGCCTGCGACATCCATCCGGTCAACAACCTGCGCGTGCTGCAGTACCTCAAGCGCACGCTCGGGCACACGCAGGACGAGGTCGACACCTGGTATCGCCACTGGGTCCAGCTCGGCCTGAGCGCGGTGGAGCAGTTGCTGGCCGAGCACCCGCAGACCGGCCGCTTCTGCCACGGCGACACGCCCGGCCTGGCCGACTGCTGCCTGCTGCCTCAGGTCTTCAACGCGCGCCGCTACCACTGTTCCCTCGACGCCATGCCGACCGTCCAGCGCATCGCCGCCGCCTGCGAAGCCCTCCCGGCCTTCGTCGCCGCGCTGCCGGCGAACCAGCCGGACGCCGAATAACCCTTTTGAACCCGCAGACCCCGGAGCACATCACCCCATGAACACCAAGACCTTTGCCAGCCAGGCCGACCTGGAAGAGAAGCAAGTCAGCTTCGTCCAGCTGTCGGAACATGCCTGGGCCTACACTGCCGAGGGCGACCCCAACACCGGCATCATCATCGGCGACGATGCCGTGCTGGTGGCCGACACCCAGGCCACGCCGGCGATGGCGGCGGACGTGATCCGCCACATCCGCACCGTGACGGACAAGCCCATCAAGTACGTGGTGCTGACGCACTACCACGCGGTGCGGGTGCTGGGCGCCAGCGCCTACCAGCCGCAGCAGATCATCGCCAGCCAGGACACCTACGACCTGATCGTCGAGCGCGGCGAGGCCGACAAGGCGAGCGAGATCGGCCGCTTCCCGCGCCTGTTCCGCAACGTCGAGACGGTGCCGCAAGGTCTGACCTGGCCCACCCTGACCTTCACCGGCAAGATGACGCTGTGGCTGGGCCAGCTGGAAGTGCAGTTGCTGCAGCTCGGCCGCGGCCACACCAAGGGCGACACCGTGGTCTGGTTGCCGCAGGAGAAGGTGCTGCTGTCGGGCGACCTGGTCGAGTTCGACGCCACGCCCTATGCCGGCGACGCCTACTTCCAGGCCTGGCCGCAGACGCTGCAGAACATCGCCGCCCTCAAGCCGCAGGCCCTGGTGCCCGGGCGCGGCGCCGCCCTGCGCAGCGAGGCCCAGGTGGCCCAGGGCCTGGCGATGACGCGCGACTTCGTCAGCGACCTCTATGCCAGCGTGAAGGCCGGCGCCGCCGCCGGCCGCGACCTGAAGGCCGTCTACCGCGAAACCTACGCGCAGCTCAAACCGAAGTATGGCCAGTGGGTCATCTTCGACCACTGCATGCCCTTTGACGTGACCCGCGCCTACGACGAGGCCACGCAATACCCCGATCCGCGCATCTGGACCGCCGAACGCGACCGCCAGATGTGGGAATCCCTCGAGGGCTGATCCTCGTCAACCCGCACCCGACACATATCACCTACAAGGAGACATACATGAAGATCACTTCCATCCGCCGACTGATGCTGCAGGCCGCCGCTGCCGCCCTGCTGCCGCTGGCCGCCCAGGCCCAGCCCGACAAGCCCATCGAATGGGTGGTCGGCTATGCCGCCGGCGGCGGCTCCGACTACGTGGCCCGCAGCGTGGCCGTCGCCATGAGCGGCGAGCTGGGCAGCCGCGCCATCATCATCAACAACAAGCCGGGCGCGGCCACCAACATCGCCGCCGACTACGTGGCCAAGTCGAAGGACTACGGCAACATCATGCTGACGGCCGACTTCGCCACGCTGGCGGCCAACCCCTCGCTGTTTTCCAAGCTGCCCTACAACCCGGACGGCGACTTCCAGATGGTGGGCCTGCTGGCGCGCTTTCCCATGCTGCTGGTCGTCGGCCCGAACGTGCCGGCCAGGAACCTGAAGGAGTTCCTGGCCTGGGCCAAGACGAAAACGGACCCCATCCCCTACGCCTCGGCCGGCACCGGCAGCCCGCACCACCTGACGGGCGAACTGTTCCGCCAGAAGGCGGGCCTGAAGCTGCAGCACGTGCCCTACCGCGGCGCCGCACCCGCCGTGCAGGACCTGGTCGGCGGCCAGATCCCGATCGGCTTCATGGACAGCGCCAGCGTGCTGCAGTACATCGCCAACGGCCGCCTGCGCGCCATCGGCGTGGCCAGCAAGCAGCGTGTGCCGACCATGGCCGACATCCCCACCTTCGAGGAACAGGGCCTGAAGGAGGTGGAAGCCCATGCCTGGCAGGGTCTGGTGGTGCCGGTCGGCACGCCGGCCGACGTGGTCGCGCGCCTGAACAAGGCGCTGGTGGCCGCGCTGAACGCGACCCCGGTCAAGGCCCGGCTGCAGACCATGGCGCTGGAGCCGATGCCGGGCACGCCGCAGCAGATGACCGACTACGCCCGCGCCGAGCGCGCCCGCTGGGCCAAGGTCATCCGCGAAGCCAACATCAAACTGGACTGAGGTCCGAAGGAGAGCACCATGAAGATCGAACGGATTCACCATGTCGCCTACCGCTGCAAGGACGCCAAGGAAACGGTGGAGTGGTACGTCAAGCACCTGAACATGGACTTCGTACTGGCCATCGCCGAAGACCAGGTGCCCAGCACCAAGGCCCCCGACCCCTACATGCACCTCTTTCTCGATGCGGGCGGCGGCAACATCCTGGCCTTCTTCGAATTGCCCAACACCCCGGCCATGGGGCGCGACACCAACACGCCGGACTGGGTGCAGCACATCGCCTTCAAGGTCGACAGCCTCGCCACGCTGGAAGCCACCAAGGCACGGCTGGAGGCCGCGGGCATCCCGGTGATCGGCCTGACCGACCACACCATCTTCAAGAGCATCTACTTCTTCGACCCCAACGGCCACCGCGTCGAACTGGCGGCCGATGTCGGCACGCCCGAGATGTACCGCCAGCTCGACGAGGTGAAGTGGGCCATGCTGGAGGAGTGGAGCCGCACCAAGCGCGCGCCCAAGCACGCCGCCTGGATGCACGACAAGGAATTCCAGCAAACCAAGGGCGCCTGACATGTCCCAGACCTACACCTACCCGGAATACGCCTACCGCCAGAGCGAGGAGCAGCGCAGCGGCCAGGTTCGCCGCCACCCGGCGGTGGTGATCGGCGCCGGCCCGATCGGCCTGACGCAGGCGCTCGACTTCGCCGGCCGCGGCATCCCCACCGTCATCCTGGACGACAACAACACCGTGAGCATCGGCTCGCGCGCGGTCTGCTACGCCAAGCGCCCGCTGGAGATCTGGGACCGCCTGGGTGTGGGCGAGGAGTTCGCCGCCAAGGGCGTGCAGTGGAAGGTGGGCAAGGTGTTCTTCCGCGACGAACTGGCCTACCAGTTCGACCTGCTGCCCGAAGCGCACCACAAGATGCCGGCCATGATCAACTACCAGCAGTACCACCTGGAGGAGCGGCTGGTGCAGGCCTGCGACGCATCGCCGCTGGTGGACCTGCGCTGGAAGCACAAGGTACTGGCGATCGACAACCGCGACGACCACGCGGTGCTGACAGTGGAAACGCCGGACGGCATCTTCAAGCTGGAGGCCGACTGGGTGGTCGCCGCCGACGGCGCCAACAGCGACACACGCCGCATGATCGGCGCCGACTTCACCGGCCAGTTCTTTCAGGACCGCTTCCTGATCGCCGACGTGGTGATGAAGGCCGACTTCCCGACCGAGCGCTGGTTCTGGTTCGACCCACCCTTCCACCGCAACCAGAGCGTGCTGCTGCACAAGCAGTGCGACAACGTCTGGCGCATCGACTTCCAGCTCGGCTGGGACGCCGACCCGACGGAAGAGAAGAAGCCGGAGAACGTGATTCCGCGCATCCAGGCCATGCTCGGGCCCGACGTCGAGTTCGAGCTGGAGTGGGTCTCGGTCTACCAGTTCGCCTGCCGCCGCATCGACCAGTTCCGCCACGGCCGCGTGCTCTTCGTCGGCGACGCCGCGCACCAGGTCTCGCCCTTCGGCGCCCGCGGCGCCAACACCGGCGTGCAGGACTGCGACAACCTCGGCTGGAAGCTCAAGGCAGTGATGGACGGCGTCGCGCCGCTGGCACTGCTGGACACCTTCCACGAGGAACGCGCCTACGCGGCCGACGACAACATCGGCCACTCCACCCGCGCCACCGACTTCATCACCCCGAAGAGCCGCAGCTCGCTGCGCCTGCGCAACGCGGTGCTGGAACTGGCGCGCACCGAGCCCTTCGCACGGCCGCTGGTCAACAGCGGCCGGCTGTCCACGCCCACGCCCTACCTGCAGTCGTCGCTCAACACGCCCGACAGCGCGGCCTTCGCCGGCACCATGTACCCGGGCACCAACTGTGCCGACGCACCGATCCGCAAGAACGGCCAGGACGCCTGGCTGCTCAACCAGCTCGGCCAGGGCTTCGTTCTGCTGAGCTTCGGCCCGGCCGAGCCGGTGACGGTTCAAGGCATCACCGCCCCGGTGCTGCAGGTCGGCCGCGACATCGAGGACGCGCAAGGCATCCTCACGCAGCGCTACGACGGCCAGCCCGGCACGGTCTACCTGATCCGCCCCGACCAGCATGTGGCCGCGCGCTGGCGCCGCTTCGACGCGGCGCAGGCGCAGGCCGCACTGTCGCGCGCCTTGAAACTGAACTGAAGCACGCTGCCATGCAACTCATCCGCACACCCAACATCCCCGACCAGGACCTGTTCTATGCCGAGCTGATCAACAGCCAGCGCGACATGAGCGAGGCGCAGGCCGACATGGCCATTGCCAAGCTGGCCCTCATCCTGGCCAACCACATCGGCGACCGCGAGGTCCTGAGCGAAGCCATCGCCCTGGCCCGCGACAACACGCTGGCGAACGCCCCAGGAGACAACACATGAAACTCGCCAGCCTGAAACAGGGCGGCCGCGACGGCACGCTGGTGGTCGTCAGCCGCGACCTGCGCCGCTGCCTGCCGGTGCCGCAGATCGCCGCCACCCTGCAGCACGCGCTCGACGACTGGGAGCGCTGCCTGCCCGCACTGCAGGCCGCCTACCAGCAGCTCAACGCCCAGGCCGAGGCCGGCCAGCCCTTCGACCCCGCGGCCTGCCACAGCCCGCTGCCGCGCGCCTACCAGTGGGCCGACGGCTCGGCCTACATCAACCACGTGGAACTGGTGCGCAAGGCGCGCGGTGCCACCCTGCCGCCGGAGTTCCACACCGACCCGCTGATGTACCAGGGCGGCTCCGACAGCTTCGTCGGCCCGCGCGACCCGGTGTGGGCCGGCGACGAGGCCTGGGGCATCGACCTCGAAGCCGAGGTGGCGGTGGTCACCGGCGATGTGCCCATGGGCACCCGGCCCGAGGCCGCGGCGCAGGCCATCCGCCTGGTGATGCTGGTCAACGACGTCAGTCTGCGCAACCTGATCCCGGCCGAGCTGGCCAAGGGCTTCGGCTTCTTCCAGTCCAAACCGGCCTCGGCCTTCAGCCCGGTGGCCGTCACCCCGGACGAGCTGGGCCCGGCCTGGCACGATGCCCGGCTGCACCTGCCGCTGGAGGTCGAGCTCAACGGCCAGCCCTTCGGGCGCCCCAACGCCGGCGTGGACATGACCTTCGGCTTCGACCAGCTCATCGCCCATGCGGCCAAGACGCGCGACCTCGAAGCCGGCTCCATCATCGGCTCGGGCACGGTGTCGAACAAGCAGGGCGACCTGCACGGATCGAGCATCGCCAACGGCGGCGTGGGCTACTGCTGCATCGCCGAAGTGCGCATGTACGAAACCATCGAGACCGGTCAGCCGCTGACGCCCTTCATGCGCTTCGGCGACCGTGTGCGCATTGACATGCGCGATACCCAGGGCGCCAGCATCTTCGGCAGCATCGAGCAGGTGGTGCGCCAGCGCACGGCCTGAGCCGCGACGGACGGACCGCCCCGGAGCGGCGGGCGCCGGCTCAAGCCCGGCGCCCGGTTGCCGATACCATAGGCACCATGTCTGATCATCTGCAGCCCACCCCCTGGATGTCCCGCCGCGCCACCGCCGTAGCAAGCCTGGGCTTGGCCTGCCTGCTGACAGCACTGCCGCTATCTGCCGCCGAGCCCGCCGCCAAACCGACAGCCGGCGAAGCCCTCGGCAAGGACCTGGCCGAGCAATTGCGCGAGGCAGCCAAGGGCAACCTGTCGCAGAAACAGCTGACCGTGATCGTCAACGGCACGGAGGCCAAGAGCAGCGGCGTCACCTCGATCCCGAAACCGGCCAAACCGGTGGCACCGACCCGGCCGGTTGGCGCCAGAAAAACAGTCCAAGCGGAACCCGCCGATCCGCCCGCACCGGCAGTGCAGGGTAGCAAGCCGGCACCCGCCGCGTCCTACCAGCGCGCCCGCACCGCTGCCCTGGTCGGCCACGCGGCACCGAGCGCAACGCCCCATAAAGACAGCCACGGCCACGATGTGCACTGGGCCTACGAAGGCGAAGGCGGCCCCGACGCCTGGGGCCAGCTGAAACCGGAATACAAGACCTGCGCCCTGGGCAAGCGCCAGTCGCCGATTCACATCCAGGAATCGAACACGCTGCAGGGCCCGGCCGAGGCCATCCAGTTCAGCTACCAGCCCAGCAGCGGCACGGTGGTGAACAACGGCCACACCATCCAGGTCGATGTGGTGGGCGACAACAGCATCAACGTGCGAGGCTCCAACTACAAGCTGCTGCAGTTCCACTTCCACCACCCGTCGGAAGAGCACATCAACCACAAGGTGTATTCGATGGTGGTGCACCTGGTGCATCGCAATATCGAAGGCCAGTTGGCTGTGGTGGCGGTGCTGCTCGACCCGGGTGCGGCCAACGGCCTGATCAACAAGGTCTGGACCTACATGCCGCTGGATGCCGGCGACACCGTGCGCATGCCGGCCGGTCTGCTGGACCTGAACGAGTTGCTTCCCAAAGACCAGCGCTACTACCAGTTCCTCGGCTCGCTCACCACACCGCCCTGCACCGAAGGCGTGCTGTGGCTGGTGCTCAAGCAACCGACCACGGTCAGCGCGGAACAGCTCAAGCTCTTCCGCCAGCTCTACCCCAACAATGCGCGCCCGGTGCAGCCGGTCAACAGCCGCCCAATCCGCGACGCGCAGTAAACCGAAGGGCGCCGGCCTAGCCGGCGAAAACCCGCCAGCCCCAGGCCACGCCCAACGCGGCAATCCCCAGCCAGATCAGCACGATGACGACCGCTGCCGCGCGGCTGCTCGGCTTACCGCCTTGCCTGGCTGCCTGTACCTTGGCGTGGCACTCGTCCAGCACCGCCTGCGGCACCAGCTTGATGGCCAGCGCGATGCCCAGCGGGATCAGCACCAGGTCGTCCAGATAACCCAGCACCGGCACGAAGTCCGGGATCAGGTCGACCGGGCTGAAGGCATAGGCCACGATGACGGCCACCAGCAGCTTGGCGTACCAGGGCGTGGCCGGATGGCGCGCCGCCAAGTACAGCACATAGGTCTCACCCTTGAGCGCCTTGGCGCGCTGCTTGAGCCGAGCCAGCCAGGCCATGGGGCCGCCTTTACCTGGCCAGCGCCTTGAGCGCGAGCTTGATGCCCTCGCTCACGCCCACGTCGGCCGGCAGCGCCTTGAGCGCGGCAGCGGCTTCCTTGTCGCTGTAGCCCAGCGCCAGCAGCGCCTGCAATATGTCGGCCTGCGCGTCGTTGACCGGGCCGCCGACGGCACCGATGTCGGCCCCCAGCTTGCCCTTGAGTTCCAGCAGCAGGCGCTCGGCGGTCTTCTTGCCGATGCCCGGCACCTTGACCAGGCGGCCGGCTTCCTGCAGGCTCACCGCCTGCGCCAACTCGGCCACGCTCATGCCCGACAGCACCGCCAGCGCGGTGCGCGGGCCGACGCCTGAAATCTTGATGAGCTGGCGGAACGCTTCACGTTCGGTGGGTGTGCCGAAGCCGTAGAGCAGTTGCGCGTCCTCGCGTACGACAAAATGCGTCAGCAGGCTGACCTTCTCGCCCAGGTTGGGCAGGTTGTAGAAGGTGCTCATGGAGACCTGGACTTCGTAGCCCACGCCATGGCAGTCCACCAGCACCTCGGGTGGATTTTTTTCGAGAAGAATGCCTGTGAGCCGACCGATCATGGGGTGTCCGTTGGGTTGTCAGTGACTATGATTGCAGTTTGGGCCCGTCGTCATGCCGGCCCGCTTACAGGAATTATCAGCTTGATTCTCCGCCACCTCTTCTCGCCGCCCAACAACACCCGCCTGGCCCATCTGTGCGGCCCCATGGACGAGCACCTGCGCACCATCGAGACCGCGCTGCAGGTCAAGATCGCCCACCGCCACGAGCAGTTCAAGGTCGACGGCCCCAAGGCCAAGGCCAAACGCGGCATGGAAGTGCTGCAGGCGTTGTACGAGATGGCGGCGCGCCCGATCGACACCGCCACCGTGCAGCTGATGCTGGCCGGCGACAGTTCCATGCCGCTGGCCGAGGACGGCGAGGTGCTGCAGACGCGCCGCCACGAGCTGCGCGCCCGCACGCCCAACCAGGCGCATTACCTGGACAGCATTGCCAACCACGACATCACCTTCGGCATCGGCCCGGCCGGCACCGGCAAGACCTACCTGGCGGTGGCCAGCGCGGTCGATGCGCTGGAGCGCAGCGTGGTGCAGCGCATCGTGCTCACGCGCCCGGCGGTGGAAGCCGGCGAGCGCCTGGGCTTTCTGCCCGGCGACCTGACGCAGAAGATCGACCCCTACCTGCGCCCGCTGTACGACGCGCTCTACGACCTGATGGGCTTCGAGAAGGTGCAGAAAGCCTTCGAGCGCAACGCGCTGGAGATCGCGCCGCTGGCCTTCATGCGCGGGCGCACGCTGAACAACGCCTTCGTCATCCTGGACGAGGCGCAGAACACCACACCCGAGCAGATGAAGATGTTCCTCACCCGCATCGGCTTCGGCTCGCGCGCCGTGGTCACGGGCGACGTCAGCCAGATCGACCTGCCCAAGACGCAACTCAGTGGCCTGATCGACGCCGAGCGCGTGCTCAAGCGCGTCCAGGGCATCGCCATCTGCCGCTTCACCAGCGCCGACGTGGTGCGCCACCCGCTGGTGGCCCGCATCGTCGACGCCTACGACAAGCCGCGCGCCAGCAGAACGCTATCAAAAGAATAGCTGCTCGCGCATATTTTACAAGGGCCAGAGGCCAAAATGACCATGAATTCACTCTCACTCTCGCTGCAGTTCGGCAGCGACCAAGGCATGACCCGCCACCGCGCCGTGCTGACGCGCGCCAAGGTGACGCGCTGGATCCGCCACGCCCTGCAACGCGACGCCGAGCTCACCGTGCGCATCGTCGACGCCAAGGAAGGCCAGGCGCTCAACCGCAGCTACCGCCACAAGGACTACGCCACCAATGTGCTGACCTTCTACTACGCGCAAGAACCGGTGGTGCTGGCCGACCTGGTGCTGTGCGCCCCGGTGGTGGAACGCGAGGCGAAGGAACAGGGCAAGACGCTGGAAGAGCACTACGCCCACCTGCTGGTGCACGGCACCCTGCACGCGCAGGGCTATGAGCACGAGACCAACGAGAAGGATGCGCTGGAGATGGAGGCGCTGGAAGTGCTGTTGATGGAATCGCTCGGGTATGGAAATCCATATGAGTAATGGCGTGTAACGTTTAAGTTGCCCGTCATCATCCACTAGAAAGTTCACAAAATGGGAGCCTATTAATGGATGAGAGCAAGATCGCCTACTTCGCAGCCAAATTCGGCGCATACGACGACGATGAACTTAGAGACTTGGTCGCTCGACGCGACGACCTTGCTGATGAAGCAATAGCAGCACTAGATCGAGTTCTCTCATCGAAAGGACTGAACACCTCTGAAGCGATCAAGGTAGCTCAGCCATCATTAACCATTAATCAAGAGACAGGAGCTTTAAGCCTTGAAGAGAAAACGAAGACATCCCGTGAGCTTTGGCGGGGAAAACTATCGACCGTATGCACAGTAATGATGATGCTGACTTTCGTGGCACCCGTTCAAAACTTCGTAAGAGGTAGGCAAATCGGTGCGCTGTGGGTAACTCTTCTAGTTTTGAGCGTTGGCTACCTAGGCGCAAAAGTCGGAAGGTCGATCACGAAAAATATCTGTGCCGATAGCGAGATGTCTATTGCCGCCAAAAGAAAGAGGCTTTGGCTGTTCCTTGCTGCAATGTTTCCCATCTATTTCATTGTGTTTTCAATCACGACTGCGATGGCTGGGCACTAACCCGCATCGCGCCAGCCTCTTCGCCTTCACTCCGTGGATTGCTTCAACCGCTTCACGATCAACTGCCTGAGTGCCTGCGCCGCCACCGACAAGCTTTCCCCCTGACGCTGCACCACGTAGATGCGCCGCTTCAGCCCCGCCAGCTTGAGCGCACGCGTCACCAGCGTCGGGCGCTGGAAGTGGAACAACGTGAGCGCCGGCACCACGCTGATGCCCAGGCCGGCCTCCACCATGCCGGCCACGGTAGCGAGGTGCTCCACCTCCAGGACCGTATTCAACTGCATCGGGTGCAGCGCGGCATCGAGCCGCTGGCGCACGCTGCTGTTGCGCGCCAGGTGCACGAAAGGATAGGGCGCCAGGTCTTTCAACTTGATATCCGTCGCCTTGCGCTTGGCCAGCGGGTGGTCCTTGCGGCACACCAGGTGAAAACCGTCTGAGCACAGCACCTCGGTCTGCAAGCCGGCGCTGTTGGCCCCGGTGGAAGCCAGCGCGAACTCGACCACACCGCCGCGCAGCAGGTCGAGACAGTCGTCCGACAGGCTGTCGTGCAGGTTGAGCTCCACGCCCGGCCACTGCGCCTTGTACTCGGCCAGGATGGCCGGCAGCCAGCCGGCGGCAAGCGACGGCAATGCCGCCAAACTGACGCGGCCGGTGCGCAGCTGCAGATGATCGCGCAGGTGGCCGACGGCGGCACCGAAATCACCCAGCAGCTGGCGTGCCGAAGCCTCGAACAGCCGGCCTTCGGCCGTGAGTTCCACGCTGCGCGTGCTGCGGTCGAACAGGCGCGCGTCGAGCGACTCCTCCAGCGTACGGATCAACGCGCTGAAGGCCGGCTGCGACAGGTGCACCTGCTGCGCCGCACGCGTGAAGCTGCGCTGCTCGGCCAGCGCCAGGAAGGCGCGCAGCTGGCGGGTGGAAAGGTCGGGTTGGCTCATGGGCATGAATCCGTGTAATTGATTCGTTTTACAGATCAATTGATTCTAATTTTCAATTTCACAAATCAAAAGCCCTGGCCTACAGTGCAAGCCAGAAACACCTGAACGCATGACAACGCTCACCCCTGCCCCGCTCTTCATCGGCTGCGCTGCCGGCTTCTCCGGCGACCGCGTGGACGCCGCCGGCCCGGTGGTGGACACGCTGATCGCCCGCCTGGCCGAGCGTGGCGGCAGCGCCTGCCTGATCTTCGAAACCCTGGCCGAACGCACGCTGGCACTGGCCCAGCTGCGCCGCCGCGCCGACCCGCAGGCCGGCTACGAGCCGCTGCTGGAGTTGATGCTGCGCCCGGTGCTGGCGCGTTGCCTGCAGCACGGCATCCGCATCGTCAGCAACTTCGGCGCTGCCAACCCGTTGGCTGCAGCGCAGCTGATCCAGCGCATGGCACGCGAACTCGGCCTGCCCACGCCCCGGATCGCCGTGATCCACGGCGACGACCTGTCGGCCCCGGCCCAGCGCGCACTGCTGCGCGCGCACCTGGGTGCGCAGGTCGATGCGTTGCAGATCGCCAGCGCCAACGCCTACATTGGCGCCGAGCCGATTGCCGCCGCGCTGCGCGCCGGCGCGCAGATCGTGGTGGCCGGGCGCGTGGCCGACCCCTCGCTGGCCCTGGGTCCGGCACTGGCGCACTATGGCTGGCGCGCCGATGATTGGGATGCCATCGCCGGCGCCACCATGGCCGGCCATCTGCTGGAGTGTGGTGCCCAGGTCTGCGGCGGCTACTTTGCCGACCCCGGCTACAAGGACGTGCCGGACCTGGCCCAGGTGGGTTTTCCGGTCGCGGAGATCGATGCGCGCGGCGGCTGCGTCATCGGCAAGGCCGATGGCACCGGCGGCCTGGTGAACCTGGCCAGCGTGAAGGAGCAGCTGCTGTACGAGGTGCACGACCCGGCGGCCTACCTGACACCCGACGTGGTGGCCGATATCAGCACCGCCGAGCTCGAACAACTCGGCCCCAACCGTGTGGCCTTGCGCGGCGTGCGCGGCCACGCGCGCACCGGCACGCTCAAGGTCAATGTCTGCCATGAAGGCGGCTGGCTGACCGAGGGCGAGATTTCCTACGCCGGCCCGCGTGCCGAAGCGCGCGCCCGGCTGGCCGCCGAGGTGCTGCGCCAGCGCCTGCCTGCTCACGCCTTGCGCGTGGATTTGATCGGCGTGATGAGCGTGATGGGGGATGACAGCGGCACCCTGCTGCAGGCCAGCCCCGTCGGCATGGCACGTGACGTGCGCCTGCGCGTGGCTGCTGCCTGCACGGCGCGCACACAGGCCGAGCAGCTGGCGCGCGAGGTGACGGCGCTCTACACCTGCGGCCCGGCCGGCGGCGGCGGCGTGCGTACTGCGCTGACGCCGCGCCTCAACACCCTGTCTGGCCTGGTGCCGCGCGAGGCGGTACCGGTCGGTTTCGAGATGCTGGAGGCATGATGGACAAGCACAGCTTCATCACCGTGCCGCTGTACCGCGCCGCCCACGGCCGCACCGGCGACAAGGGCAACCGCTCCAATATCAGCGTGATCGCCTGGCATCCTGACCTGTATGCCGTGCTGCTGGAACAGGTCACGGAAGAGGCTGTGGTGCGCCACTTCGCGCACCGCCGCCCCAGCGCCGTGCGGCGCTACCTGCTGCCGACGCTGGGCGCGATGAACTTCGTGCTGGACGACGTGCTCGATGGTGGCGTCAACGATGCGCTGAACCTCGACACCCACGGCAAGGCCCTGTCCTATTGGCTGCTGGATTTGCCGGTGCGCATCCCCACGGCCCTGAAACCCCTGCTGGCCGGCGACGACCACGATGTATTGATAACCACCTGAGGAGACACCCATGAACCGCATGACTTCCCCCCGCATCCGTCCGCTCGCCTTGGCGATGCTGGCTGCCGCACTGCTGGCCCCCACGCTGGGCAGCGCGCAGGGCTTCCCGGACAAACCGATCACCTTCATCGTGCCCTTTGCCGCCGGCAGCGCCACCGACCAGCTGGCGCGCGCCATCGCCCAGGGCGTGACGCTGGAGAGCAAGCAGTCGGTGGTGATCGACAACAAGCCGGGCGCCAACGCCTTCATCGGTGCGCAGGCGGCCAAAGCGGCCAAGGCCGACGGCTACACGGTGTTCATCACCACCAACACCACGCACGCCGCCAACGAGCACCTGTTCAAGCGGCTGCCCTACGACCCGGTGAAGGATTACGAGCCGGTGACGGCGCTGGGCCGCGGCGGCCAGATCATGGTGGTCAACCCCAGCCTGCCGGTGAACAGCGTGGCCGATTTCATCAAGCTGGCCAAGGCGCAGCCGGGCAAGCTTTCCTTCGGCAGCGGCAGCTCGTCCAGCCGCACGGCGGGCGAACTGTTCAAGCAGATGACCGGCACCTACATCGTCAACATCCCCTACCGCAGCAACCCACCGGCGGTGACGGATCTGATCGGCGGCCAGATCGACATGATGATCACCGACATGGCCACCGGCCTGCCGCAGGTGAAGGCCGGCAAGCTCAAGGCGCTGGGTGTGTCGACCAAAAAGCGCAGCCCGCTGGCGCCCGAGGTGCCGACCATCGACGAGGCCGGCGTGAAGGGTTACGAGATGACCTACTGGTTTGCCGCCTACGTGCCGGCCGGCACGCCGGCGCCGGTGATCGCGCGCCTGAACAAGCTGCTGGTGGGTGCCGCACACAGCAGCACGGCGGCCAACTTCTACCAGTCCACCGGCACCGAGATCTTCACCAGCACGGCGGAAGAACTGCGCAAGTTCCAGACTGCCGAGTCGCTGAAGTGGGGCCGCATCATCAAATCGGCCGGCATCGAGGCGGAATAAGCCGTCACGGCCGCTGCGGACGCGCCCGCTTCTCCTGGTCTTCCAGGGCCAGCAGCAGGCTGGTGCGATGCACACGCGCCACCTCCTGCCAGGGCAGGCCACTCAGCGCGGACTCCAGGCCCCACAGCAGGTTGAGACTGACACCGCGGTTGACCTGCTTGGCGCGCACAAAGGCGGCCACCGATCCCAAGGCCCGCAGTTGCGCCACGGTCGTGATGCCGGCCCGCGCCAGCATCTCCTGGGACTTGGGTCCCAGGCTCTTGAGTTCGCTGAGGGTCTTCGGCTCGCCCATATGCGCGCTCAACGCACGGTCAACGGGATGGTGACCGGCCCGTCGTTGACCAGATGCACCTGCATGTCGGCCCCGAACTGCCCGGTCTGCACCACGGAATGTGCAACGCGCGCCTGCGCTACGAAGTAGTCGTACAGCCGCCGCCCTTCGTCCGGCGGCGCGGCATTGGTGAAGCTGGGGCGGTTGCCGCCCGAAGTGTCGGCCGCCAGCGTGAACTGGCTCACGATCAACAGGCCGCCACCGACGTCCTGCACGCTCTTGTTCATCTTGCCGGCGTCATCCGAAAAGATGCGCAACTTGAGGATCTTGGCCAGCAGCTTGTCGGCCAAGACTGAAGTGTCGCCGCGTTCGGCGCACACCAGAATGAGCAAACCCGCGTCGATGGCGCCGACGGTGTGACCGTCGACATCGACGCGGGCTGGTTTGACGCGTTGCAGGAGAGCGAGCATGCGGCGTTTATACCGCGTGCGGCGCCCTCCGCAAGCTGGGCTTACTTGGAGCGTGCCACGGAGACCATGGGCTTCTTGGCCATGGACCACTCGTGCAGCGAGCCGTCATACAGCTTGACCTGCTTGTTGCCCAGCACTTCGTGCATCACGAACCAGACGGCCGAGGCCTGATGGCCGGTGTTGCAGTAGGTGATGGTCGGTGCATCCGGGTTCACGCCGCTCATCTTGAGGATGTCGCGGTCGGTTTCCGCGTTCAGCAGGCGCTGGGCATCGGCCCCCTGGGTGAACAGGCCGTTGAAGACGTTGCGTGCGCCCTCGACATGGCCGAAGGCACTGACCGCGCTGCTCTTGCTCAGGCCGAGGAAGCTGGCGGCATCGCGGCCGTCGACCAGTTGACCGCCTTCGGCTTGTGCCTTGGCCACGTCAGCGGTGGTGGCACCCAGTTCGGCGGAACGGTCGGCCGTGGCCGCCCAGTTGCCCTCCGCAGGCTTGGTTGCAGCGGAGGACACCGCGCGCCCTTCGGCGATCCAGCCGGCAGCGCCGCCGTTGAGAACCGCCACGTTGTCTTCACCGTAGACCTTGAACTGCCAGTACAGGCGGGAGGCGTCGTTGAAGTCCATGGTCTCCATGCCCGGGTAGACGATCACGACCGGACGGCCGGCCTGCACGCCCCAGCCGCGTGCCAGCTTCTCGAAGTCGGCGCGCTCGGGCAGCATGCCCTTGAGCTTGAGGCCGTCGATCGTGCGCTCGGTACGCACTTTCTTGTTGTCCACCAGCACGGCGCCGTCGATGTGGCCGCCCAGTTCAACCAGGAATTTCTTGCCGGTCTTCTTGTCGGTCTCGAACTCGGGGGTGGCGGTGAAGCTCTTGGCGTTGTTGCGCACGTCGAGGATGGTGACCTCGCCCTGGTTCTGTGCCAGCCACGCACCGTCGACGACGGGGCCGGGCACGTTGAGCGCCAGCGCCCACTGAGCCAGGCCCAGCAGGGCAGCGCCTGCAAAAAAGCGGATTTGAGTTTTCATGAGGGTCTCCTTTTACGAACGGGAACGGGATGGCTGGCCAGCCATCTGCAAAGCATCCTGCGGCCAGTGAACGGGAACGGAACTCCAGACGGCGACACGGCGGTCGGCCCAGGCCTGCTGCCGGTCGATGCGGTGGCGCATGCAATGGCGCGCCAGCGCTGCGTCACGCTGCTGCAGCATCTGGCGCAGCGGCACGGCATAAAAACGCACCATGTCGGCCAACCACAAGGCGGCGCCGGCCAACGGGCCGCGCAAGCGCAACTCGAATGCGGACAAGCCACGTACCAGCGACTCGGCCGCCTGCCAGCGTTCGCCGGTGACCCACTGGTTGGTGGCAAACCAGGTCAACGGCAGGCCGCGCGCGTCAAGCGAGAGTCCGGCCAGATGCGTGAGAAGCCCCTGCGGGCTGCGGCGAAACAGGTGGATATGGCCATGCTCCTGCGGATGACGTGCACTGTTTTTCTCAGCGCGATCATGCGCATGGAAATAGAACTGCCAGCGACCGGTTTCATCCACGGCGTCGTTGTGCGGGTAGTGCTGCCAGATCTCGAAACGCCGGCTGCGGCCGATGAAGGGGTAGAGCATGGAGCGCCCCTGGCGTGCCAGTCGCAGCTGGCGCGCGAGCGCGTCGCGCGCAGCATCCTCCCGGTCGGCAGAGGCAGCCATGTCCGTCGTGATCAGCGGCTCTTGCCGGCGCAGGGATTGTCGCCACCGCTGCGGCGACGGGACTTGCCGGCACAGGGGTTGCCGGCGCACGGGTTGTCGGCACGGCTGCGGCTCTTGCCCGCGCAAGGGTTGCCGGCACAGGGGTTATCGGCACGGCTGCGACGGCGCGAACCGGCACACGGGTTACCGCCGGCGCACGGTGCTGCGGCCTTGGCCGGTGCATCCGCCGCCTGGGCCACGGTCGCGACCGGCACGGTGAGCAGGGTCATGGCCAAGGCCGAGACCAGCGGGGCCAGGTTGTTGCGGCTACGTTTCATGAAAAATCTCCTGCAAAAAATTGAAATGCGTCAGACCTGGCCGGCCGCACGGGCACGGCGCTCGAACCAGCCGCCGAGGAAGAACACCCCCACTGCGGCAGCGACCAGCGCCGCCAGCACCAGCCATTCGGGCACGCCCAGCAGTTCGGGCAGACGGTCGCCTTTGGTCAGTTCACCCGCGGTGGTGAGTGCATCGAGTTGCGGGAAGAAACCGGCAAAGATGAAGGTGCCGACCAGCAGACCGGCGAAGAACACCAACGCATCAAGGCGACCGGTCATCAGCCCCACGGCCGAGGTGCCCGGGCAGTAGCCGCCCACGGCAAAGCCGGCACCGATCAGCGCGCCGCCGACGGCGATGGCCCAGAGGTAGGGAATGGGCACATAAACCGACTCCGTATTGACCACGCCCATCTGCGCCAGCACGTACAGGCCGACCGCGGTGAAGACGATGGCACTGAACATGACCTTGAACACCGACCAGTCGGTCAGGCGGAACTGCGCGGTGAGCTTGCAGCCGCTGCCGAAGCCGGCGCGCTCCAGCACGAAGCCGAAACCGAAACCCAGCAGCACGGCCATCAGCGGGCCGCCTGCAGCGAACAGAGCATTCATTTCACACCTCCACCACTCAGACGCGCAGCCACCAGCCCGGCGGCAAAGAATGCACCAAGGAAAACGAAGCCGGCCACGCTCAGCACCGCCGCGCCCGACAGACCGACACCGCTGGTACAGCCGGCAGCAATGCGCGCACCGATGCCAGCCAGAATGCCGCCGGCCAGGGCTTTGAGCAGACGACCGATGCGGCCGGCGCTGGCGGCACCTTCGATGCGCCAGGCCATGCGGCCAGCGAAGAAGGCCGACACCAAAGCGCCAAGAAAGACCCCGATCACCTGCCAGGTGATCCAGGATGACAGCACCGAGCCGTCTTCGATCATGGGGCCGAGGTAGTCGTTGGCCAGCGTCCATTGCGGTGCCGCCAGATCGCCCAGCCACGCCGTCAGACGCGTCGTGAAACCGGTGGCACCGAGACCATGGCCAGTCAGCACAAAGGTCAGCAACAGCACCACACCCAGCGCCAGCCCGGCCCGCCAAGCCGGCCAATAGGGCCGCTGCGGCAGTTCACATGAATTTGAGATTTCCACTTTGCCTCCTGAAACAGGAATTTTTGCCATTCGATATATACCCCTGGGGGCTTGTGATCAAGGTGAAGTATAGGATCAATTCAGAAAAAAGGCAGCACCCGCCGCCGCACGAGCCCTCAGAGTCGGAACGCCTGCACGGCCTGTTCCAGCTTGTGCGCCTGATCCTTCAGGCTGCCGGCGGCGGCGGCAGATTGCTCCACCAAAGCTGCGTTCTGCTGCGTCATCTGGTCGAGCACGTTAATGGCGCGGTTCACTTCGCCAATGCCGCTGCTCTGCTCGCTTGAGGCCGCCGTGATCTCGCCGATGATGTCGCTCACGCGCCGCACCGAATTCACGATCTCTTCCATCGTGCTCCCCGCGTCCTGCACCAAGCGCGAGCCGGAATCCACCTTGTCCACCGAGGCGCTGATCAGGTCCTTGATTTCCTTGGCCGCCTCCGCGCTGCGCCCGGCCAGCGCGCGCACTTCACTGGCCACCACGGCAAAGCCACGGCCCTGCTCGCCGGCGCGGGCCGCTTCCACCGCCGCATTGAGCGCCAGGATGTTGGTCTGGAAGGCGATGCCGTCAATGACGCCGATGATGTCGCTGATCTTCTTCGAACTGTGGTTGATGTCGCCCATGGTGGTGACGACCTTGCCCACCACTTCGCCGCCGCGCGCGGCCACTTCGGCGGCAGTGGCCGCCAGCTGGTAGGCCTGGCGCGCCGCATCGGCCGACTGGCGAACGGTGCCGGTGAGCACCTCCATGCTGGAGGCGGTGCGTTGCAAGTTGCTGGCGGTCTGCTCGGTGCGCTGACTCAGATCCTGGTTGCCGGTGGCGATTTCGCTGGAAGCAATGGCCATGTTTTGCGTGGCATGACGAATGTCGCCCAGCATGGCACGCAGCACGCTGCTCAGGCGCTGCAACGAATCCAGCAGGCTGCCGTCAGGGGCCGGCTGTACGTCGAGTGCCAGATTGCCGTTGGCCAGCTCGGCCAGGGTCTGCTGCGCCTCCGTGGGCTCGCCGCCGAGCACGGCGCGTGCGGTGCGCCGGATCCAGACGGTGAAGCCGATGCAGACCGTCACGCAGACCAGGGTCAATATCGCTGTCAAGGCGCTGCCGAGCTGCAAGTAGCCGGCCATGGACTCGCCGGACGCGGCGCGCGCCTGCCCTTGCAACCATTGCGCACCCGCCACCACGGTGGAGCCGGCACCGGCCACCATCACGGTCGGCACGATCATCGACAAGGTCAGCTTCTGCGTGTAGTTCATGAAGGTCTTCGCTCCTTCTTGTTCTTGACGGCAGCACCATGCAGCCGGATGAGGTTTCACTTCAACGCAGCATGGCTCGGGCCTGCTGCAGCCGCTCGTCAAGGTAGGCGCCATAGAAGTCGGGAAGGTAGCCGCCGACCAGCCGCTCGGCCACTTCCACGCCATCGCGCCCGAAAAACAGCACCGTCGGCGCGACACGGATGCGCCACTGGCGACTCATCTCGTCGTGGCTGGAGCTGACGCCGCGAAAGTTCTTCAGAAGACGCTGACTGCGCATATCGACCTGAACCACCGGCAGTCCCTGCTGCTCCTGCAGCGGGCCCAGGTAGTTCTCGCGCGCCACCTTGCAGAAGGGGCAGCCTTCGAGGCTGACCATCACCACCAGCGGCTGGCCTTTTTTCAGCGCCCGCGCCAGTTCGTCTTGCAAGGACACGGCCAGTGGCAAGGTGGCTGGCGTGGCTTGGGCCATGCTGCCGGCACACAAGGCCGTACCCGCCAGCAGCAGTTCGCGCCGCGACAGGCAGAAGCCCACCGGTTCAGGCTGGGTCCTCATCAACGCGCTTCCTGTTCGAGCAGCAGATAGGTGTTGTAGGCGTTCATGCGGTTGGCCACGCGAAACAGCGGCAGGTGTTCGAACTGGGTCCAGTCGGTGTTCTTGTAGGCCTCCTCGAAAGGTTCGAGGTTCTGCGCCGCCTTGCCCATGCTTTCGCGCAGGTAAGCCAGATAGTCGCGGGTCAATTGCATGTCCTTGCGCGCCTCGTGCGAAAGTGGGCCATGCCCCGGCACGATGACCGTGGCATCGAACGCCAGCAGCCGGTCCAGCGCCGCGATCCAGTGCCGGCTGTCGGCCTGGCCCACGTAGGGGATGCGACTGCGAAATACCAGGTCGCCGGCAAACAGCACCTTCTCGCTCGGCAGATAAATCGCCAGGTCCTCCGGTGTATGCGAGGGGCCGACCGGCTTGATCTGGAACTGCACACCGCCGACCGTCAGAGACTTCTCGGCATCGATCCACTCGTCGGCCTCGACCAGATGGGTGTCGTTGTTGACCCAAGGTGCCAGTTCCTGGCGCGACACTTCCAGCCGCAGGCGGGCGGTTTCAGAATTCAGGTACGCCTTGGCCGCGCGGTGCGCAATGATGTGCGCACCCAGCGCCTTGAAGGCCTGCAAGCCGTAGATATGGTCGGCATGGTAGTGCGTGACGATCACATGGGTGATGGGCCTGGGCGTGACCTTGCGGATCTCTGCTGCCAGCCGCGCAGCCAGCGTCGGCGAGCCCAGGGCATCAATGACCACCACGCCGGCCGGCGTCACGACGAAGGCCGCATTGGAGATGAAGTTCTGGTTGGCCGGCGAGCCCAGGGCCGACACCCCTTCGACATACCAGGCCGAGGGCGATACCTGCTGCGCCGCCATGGGCAACGCCTCTTCGGCATGCGTCAGTGCCACCATCAGGGTCAGTCCCAGACACGCCATCACCCTGAACAGGAAGGTCGTCTTTGTTGTCGTCATCACTGTTTTGTCTCCACTTCGAGTACGCCAGACCCGCCATCTCTGCACCAATACTTGAGACAGATCAAGACGCGCAGGGATAATCAAAATTACTATGCAATATAAGCAAATACTAAATTATGGGACAGGCCCATGAATCTGGCAACCCTACTTGAACAGCATGGTGAAAGCACCATCCTCGCCACCGGCGGACTGTGCATTGGCGCCCTGTTCGGATTCTTCGCGCAACGCTCCAAATTCTGCCTGCGCGCCGCCGTGATCGAGTTCTGGCACCACAAGTTCGGCGAAAAGCTCTCGGTCTGGTTGCTGGCCTTTTCCACCGCCGTGGTGGCCGTGCAGGCGCTCATTCTGCTGCATTCTCTGGATGTGGGCACGGCACGGCAGATCGCCTCGCGCGGCAGCCTGTCGGGCGCCCTGATCGGAGGCCTGCTGTTCGGCGCCGGCATGATCATGACGCGCGGTTGCGCCAGTCGTCTGCTGGTCCTGTCGGCCAACGGCAATCTGCGCGCCCTGCTCTCGGGCCTGATCTTCGCTGTGACGGCGCAGGCAGCACTGTCGGGTTCGCTGGCCCCCTTACGCAACACGATCAGTGCCTGGTGGACGGTCGAAGGCGGCCCGACGCGCGACCTGCTGGCCATCACTGGCCTGGGCCACTGGGGCGGATTGGCCTTCGGCTTGGTATGGTTCGCCGCTGCACTCTTCTTCTCGGTCCGTAGCGGCTGGGGTTTCTGGAAGTGGGTCGGCGGCATCGGCACCGGTCTGATGGTGGCCGCTGGCTGGTGGTACACCTACCTGATTTCGTCCAACTCGTTCCAGGTGGTGCAGGTACAGGGCCTGACGTTCAGCGGCCCCTCGGCTGAATGGCTGATGCGGGTGCTGTCGTCGCCGGCACCGGCCATCGGCTTCGATTTCGGACTGCTGCCCGGCGTGTTTGCCGGCGCCTTCATCGGCGCCTGGATCGGGCGCGACTTCCAACTCGAAGGTTTCAAGGACGGCTACAGCATGCGCCGCTACATCGCCGGCGCCATGTTCATGGGCTTCGGCTCCATGCTGGCCGGCGGCTGCGCTGTCGGCGCCGGCATGACCGGCGGCTCGATCTTCGCCCTGACGGCCTGGCTGGCACTGATCGGCATGTGGGCTGGCGCCGGCATCACCGACCGACTGCTTGACAGCCAGACCGCTGCGCACCAGCCCGGCGAGCGCGTGCCCGGTACGCAAGCCAATATGAAGGCGCCCTGAAAGCCGCGCCCTTTAATATCCTGAGGGTAAATACCCGGGACAAGCAACGGGCGCCTGATTACATTAGCCCCGAGTGATATTTCATGAACCTCAAGAAGGAGACTCACATGCGTCTGAAGACCCAGCTTGTGGTGGCTGTGCTGTCCGGCATTGCCGCCACCGCCGCCGGTGCCGCTACGCCGCAGGAAACGATCAAGCTGCACCAGCGCGCGCTGGCCGCCACCTGCGCCAACTGCCACGGCACCGAAGGCCGAACCACTGACGGTTCGGCCATTCCTTCGCTGGCTGGCATGCCTCGCGACTACATGGTGACGCAGATGAAGGCCTTCCGTGAAGGTACGCGTCCGGCCACCGTGATGCATCAGATCACCAAGGGCCTGACGAACCAGCAGATCGAGTCCGTATCCACTTATTTTTCTTCCCTCAAGCGCTAACAGGAGATGGCCATGATGAAACGACGCAGCTTTGTTCAGGCATCCCTGGCCCTCGGCACCCTGGGCAGCAGCCTCTCGATGGTCGGTTGCGCCACCACCGGCAACGTGCCTGCCAAGGCCAAGGTGGTGGTCATCGGCGGTGGCTATGGCGGCGCCACGGCAGCCAAGTACGTGCGCATGCTCTCCAACTACCAGATCGACGTGGTGCTGGTCGAGCCCAATGAAAACTTCATCTCCTGCCCGGTCTCCAACCTGGTGATCGGCGGCTCCAAGACCATGGGCGACATCACCACGCCCTACGACAATCTGCGCGGCAAACACGGTGTGATTCACGCACGTGACATGGTGAGCCGCATCGATGCCGCCAAGAAGACCGTCACGCTGGCGGGCGGCGCCACCATCGGCTACGACAAGCTGATCGTCTCGCCCGGCATCGACATGATGTGGAGCAGCATCGAAGGCCTGCAAACTGCCAGCGCCGCCGGCCAGATCCTGCAGGCCTGGAAAGCCGGTCCGGAAACGGTGGCCCTGCGCCGCCAGCTCGAAGACATGCCCGACGGCGGCGTCTACGCCATTGCCGTGCCGCTGGCACCCTACCGCTGCCCGCCCGGCCCCTACGAGCGCGCCAGCCAGGTCGCCAGCTACTTCAAGAAGGCCAAGCCCAAGTCCAAGGTGCTGATCCTGGACGCCAATCCGGACGTCACCTCCAAGGGTCCGCTGTTCAAGAAGTTCTGGGCCGAGAACTACGCCGGCATGCTGGAGTTCCGCGGCAACCACAAGGCGGTCGCCGTCGATGCCAGGAGCAAGACCATCAAGTTCGAAACCTCCGACGACGTCAAGGCCGACGTGCTCAACGTGCTGCCCAATATGAGCGCGGGCGCGATTGCCATGCAGTCCGGCCTGGCCAACGTCAACAACCGCTGGTGCAATGTGGACTACCTGACCTTCGAGTCCACCGCCGCCAAGGACGTGCATGTGATCGGCGATTCGGTGCTGGCCGCGCCGCTGATGCCAAAATCCGGACACATGGCCAACTCGCATGGCAAGGTGGTGGCCGCCGCCGTGGTGGCCCAGCTCTCGGGTATGGACGTCAACCCGCAGCCGCTGCTGACCAACACCTGCTACAGCTTTGTCAACGACAAGCTGGTGGTGCATGTGGCTTCGGTGCACCAGTATGTCGCTGCAGAGAAAACCTTCAAGACCGTGGCGGGCTCAGGCGGTGTGTCGGCAGCCCCCAACGAGCTTGAGGGTATCTACGCCTGGAACTGGGCACAGAACATCTGGGCCGATACACTTCTTTAAGCCCCACAAGAACTCCGGCATCACGCCGGAGTTCGTCAGGGAGCGGTGCCCTCCGGCCTTTCTTTTTTTGGCAGACAACATCAGGAAATGATCATGTACAAATTCATCGCAACACTGGCGCTCGCCCTCGCAGCCACCCTGGCCTTCATCGGCCCCGCCCAAGCGCAGACCGCACAGCAGGTCAAGGTGGTCTATCACATCAACACCGATGTCAACACGGTGCCGGCCATCCTGAACAACATCCGCAATCACATGAATGCCGACCCCAAAGCCAAGATCGTGGTGGTCACGCACGGCCCGGGCATCAACTTCCTGCTGCAGGATGCCAAGGATTCCCAGGGCCGCGAGTTCAGCGGCACGGTGAGCGACCTGGCCGGCAAGGGCATCGAGTTCCGCGTCTGCAACAACACCCTGTCGGCGCGCAAAATCAACCCGGACCGCCTGCTGATGGAAACCAAGATCGTGCCCTCCGGCGTGGCCGAAGTAGCCCGTCTGCAAGCACTGGAAGGTTACGTCTATCTCAAGCCCTGACGTGAGGGCGGCCGGGGCCTGCGGCTCCGGCCCGACTCAGGCCGTCGGTTCGAAATTCGCCTCGGTGGCGATCTGCGTGCACACCGCGCGGCACAAGGCGGCCACCCGGTCATCGATGATGCGGTAGTAGATCTGCACGCCCTCACGGCGCTTGCCAAGCACGCCGGCCTGGTACAGCGTGGTGAGATGCTGTGACATGTTCGGCTGCGTGGTGTCGATCTTGCTGAGCAGGTAGCTCACATTGCGTTCGCCATCGCACAGATGGCTGATGATCTTCAGCCGCATCGGCGCCGACATCACCCGAAACACCTCGGCAGCCAGCTCAAACACCTGATCAGGCTCGGTCACGCTTCCCGGTGTCGCTTGAATGGTTCGCTTGGTCATGGCAGATAGGGTCCGCAATATAAGTCCATGCTCATTTTATACACACTCCTTCAGCTGCTACGCTGGCGCAAGGTGCGGCTCAGCAGCACCACAGGAATGAGCCCGACAAGCACCAGGGCCAGCGAAGGCAGGGCCGCCTCACCCAACCGCTCGTCGCGCGCCAGCTGGTAGGCCACCACCGCCAGGGTGTCACTGTCAAAAGGCCGTAACACCAGTGTGGCCGGCAGTTCCTTCATGACATCGACAAACACCAGCAGCGTGGCCGCAATCACCGAGCGGCGCAGCAAGGGCCCGTGCACCCGGCGCAACAACCCCAGATCGCCGGTGCCCAGCATGCGTGCCGAATCATCGAGACTGGCCGGAATGCGCGCATAGCCGCTTTGCACCGACTGCAGGGCCACGGCGCAAAAGCGCACCAGGTAAGCCCAGACCAGACCGAGCGAAGTCGCCGTCAGGTAATACGCCAGACTGCTTTGCGGCCAGAGCGCCTGCACCCAGCCGACCGGCAGCAACAGGCCGACCACGATCACCGCCCCCGGTACGGCATAACCCAGCCCGGCCAGATAGACCACCGCGCGCGTCACGAGATCCGGCGTGCGCCGCAAGCTGAAGGCCAGCAGCAAGGCCAGAGCGACCGCCAGCACGGCGCTGATCAGTCCCAGGCGCACGCTGTTGAACGCCCAGATTGCAAAGCGGTCCCAGGGCAGGACCGCCCACTCCGCCAGCAGCGGGCGGAACATGAACAGCACCGGCGCGACAAAACCCATGAGCAGCGGCAGGCCGCACACACCCCAGGCCAGCCACTTGCGAGCGCCGCTCAACGGAACCGGCCGCGCCTCGGCGCCGCCGGTACGCCCCCCGCGGGTCGCAAAGCGCATGCGTCGCTGCGACCGCTGTTCCAGTTGCAGCAGCAGCACGACCAGCAGCAGCAGCATGGTGGCGAGCTGCGCCGCCGCAATGCGGTTGTCCATGGCCAGCCAGGCCTTGTAGATGCCGGCAGTGAAGGTCTGGATGCCGAAATAACTGGCGACACCGAAATCGGCCAGCGTTTCCATCAGGGCCAGCGCCACCCCGGCCGCCACCGCCGGCCGGGCCAGCGGCAAGGCAATCTCGCGAATCCGGCGCGACAGCGGTGCGCCCAGCAGGCGAGCCGCTTCCATCAGGTGCGTGGCGCGCTCGCCCAAGGCGGTACGCGCCAGCAGGTAGACATAGGGATAGAGCGAAAAGGTCAGCACCCAGGCGGCACCGGCCGTGTTGCGGATTTCCGGAAAGACCCGGCCGTCCTGCCCCGTCAGCCCACGCAGCAGGGTCTGGAAAGGGCCGCTGAACTGCAGAAAATCGGTGTAGGCATAGGCCACCACATAGGCCGGCATGGCCAGCGGCAGCAGCAAGGCCCACTCGAAAACACGGCGCCCAGGAAAGTCGAACAGGGTCACCGCCGCCGCCGCCGACAGCCCGACCGCCATCACGCCGGCCGCCACCATCAGGCACAGCCAGAACGTGGTCGCAATGTAGTCGGGCAGGACCGTGCGCGCCATCTCGCCCAGAATCTGGGCCGTCTGCGTGCCATGCTCGCCCCAAGGCGCCCAGGAAGCCAATACCGCCAGCACAGGCAGCATCAGGACGGCAGTGAACAGCAGCAGGAAGAGGTGGCGAAGCCGGTATGACGGCATGAAGAGAAGGGGTGAGCGCTCGGTCAGGATAAATGAGAATTGTAAGCATCTACAATGAGGAACCATGTTTCTAGAGGTCTCCCAGCTCCAGGTCCGCTACCCCGACCGCGCCCAGCCGGCGGTCAATGGCGTCTCCCTGGGGTTGCGTGCCGGCGATATCGGCGTGCTGATCGGCCCGTCCGGTTGCGGCAAGACCACGCTGCTGCGTGCCGTGGCCGGCCTGGAGCCGGTCACTGGCGGCGACATCCGGCTTTCGGGCCAGGTGGTGAGCAGCCCCGCCTTCCAGCTGCCCCCGGAGGCCCGGCGGATTGGCATGGTGTTCCAGGACTATGCGCTGTTTCCCCACCTTGATGTCGGCCGCAACGTGGCCTTCGGCCTCCACCAGTTGCCGGCGGCCGAACGCGCCGCCCGCGTCAAGGAGGTGCTGGCGCTGGTCGGACTTGAGGGCAGCGAGACTCGTTTTCCCCATGAACTCTCTGGCGGGCAGCAGCAACGCGTTGCCTTGGCGCGCGCGCTGGCGCCGCGCCCGCAGCTGCTGCTGCTGGACGAGCCGTTCTCCAACCTGGATGTCGATCTGCGCGAGCGCCTGGCGCATGAGGTACGCAGCATCCTGAAAGCGGCCCAGGCCACGGCCCTGTTCGTGACGCATGACCAGTTGGAGGCCTTCGCCATCGGCGACATCATCGGCGTCATGCACGAAGGGCAGCTGCACCAGTGGGATGATGCCTACACGCTCTACCATCGCCCGGCCACGCGCTTTGTTGCCGAATTCATCGGTCACGGCGTGTTCGCCCCGGCCACCATCCGTGAAATCAACCGGCAGATCGTGGTGCAGACCCCGCTGGGCGACCTGACCGATGTGGCCGAATGCCCGCTGCCCTGCGCCTTCGCTGCCGGCGAATGTGATGTGCTGCTGCGTGCCGACGACATCGTGCACGACGACGCCGCGCCGGTGAAGGCCGAGATCATGCGCAAGGCGTTCCGCGGCTCGGAGTTCCTTTACACGCTGCGGTTGCAGAGCGGCCAGACCGTGCTGGCCCACGTGCCGAGCCACCACGACCACAAGATCGGCGAATGGATCGGCATCCGGCCCGAGGTCGACCATGTCGTGACCTTCAACCGTGCCTGCACCATGCGCGGTACCGAGCTGTGCCAGATGCCCTGCGTCAGTGCCGGCACGCAGCCCGACTGCGCCGCCACGATCGCACAGACAAGCTGAGATTCAGACGCGCGGCGACAACTGCCGCAACTGCTCGATGGTGGCGCGCAGATCCGCGGCCCAGGTGCGGCGATCGCGCCCCAGGGCGACTTGCGGCTCACCGAAAACCATCTGCACCGTGATGCCGCGCGCGCGTACCGTGCGCCAGACCGAGCCGAGCAGGGTGTCGTCGCCGACGTAGCACGGTGCCAGGCTGCGCTGCCCGGTATGCGCCTCCAGGAACTGCAGGGCCACCGGTTGCACCGGCACCTCTGCCGTGATCGCCGCCTGCAGCAGATTGGCGTGAAAAGGCAGCAGGTGCACGCCATCGCTGGTGGTGCCTTCCGGGAACACGGCCACCACATCCCCGGCGCGCAGGCTGTCAGCCATGTGGTGCACCACACGCATGGCATCGCGGCGCGATTCGCGCTCGATGAACAGCGTGCCGACGCCGGAGGCCAGCGCGCCGATCAGCGGCCAACCCTTCACATCCGCCTTGGAAACGAAACGGCAGTAGCGCGCCGCATGCAAGGAGGTGATATCGAGCCAGGAGATGTGATTGGCCACCAGCAGCACCGGCCCACGGGTTGACGGCGTCCCCTTCACCACCAGCCGGACGCCCAGCCGCGCCAGCATCTCGCGCGACCAGACCTGAACCCGGATTTCCCTTTGTTCCTGCGACAGACGCGGGAAGCGGAACAGGATGGTCAGCAGCCCGGCCAGGATGTGGGGCACAGCGCGCCACAAGCGCCAGGCGGCGCGCCAGGCGGAAACTTGCGACTCAGGCCTGGAAGGCAATCTGCCCACCCACGATGGTGCAGCGTACCCGGCCCGGCAGTTCGTAACCGGAGAACGGCGTGTGCTTGCCTTGGCTGCGCAGCGTCTCGGGCTGCACCACCCACTCGGTCAACGAATCGAAGACGCAGACATCGGCCACGCCGCCGACCACCAGTTGGCCGGCGCTCATCTGCAAAGTGCCCAGCGCATTGCCCAGCACGCGCGCCGGCTCGCTGGTCAGCACGGCCAGTGCGCGCGTCAGGCCGACGCCGCTTTCCTGCCCCCATTTCAGGGCGAGGCTGAGCAGCAGCTCGGCACCGGTGGCGCCGGGCTCGCTCTCGGCAAACGGCAGCGCCTTGGCATCCTCATCGACCGGCGTGTGATCCGACACCAGCGCATCGATGGTGCCGTCGGCCAGGCCTTCGCGCAGGGCCTCGCGGTCGGCCTGCTGGCGCAGCGGCGGGTTCAGGCGCATGCGGCTGTCAAAGTAGCCGATGTCGGTGTCGGTCAGATGCAGCGAGTTGATGCTGACATCGCAGGTCAGCGGCAAGCCTTCATCCTTGGCCTGGCGCACCAGCGCCACACCGGCGGCGCTGCTGATACGGCACAGATGCACCCGCGCGCCGGTGGCACGCATGAGCTCGAAAATGGTCTGCATGGCGATGACTTCCGCGGCCACCGGCACACCCGACAGGCCCATGCGCGTTGCCAGCGCCCCGCTGGCCGCCACGCCCTGGCCGAGGTAGTAGTCCTGCGGCCGCAGCCAGACGGCGTAGTCGAAGGTGCTGGCGTACTGCAAGGCGCGCTGCAGCACCTGGGTATTCACCAGCGGTACGTCGGCCTGGCTGAAGGCCACGCAGCCGGACTCCGTCAATTCCACCATCTCGGTCAGCACTTCACCCTGCAGGTTGCGCGTCAGCGCGCCAAGCGGAAAGACGCGTGCCTGATGCAGTTTTTCGGCACGGTACTTGAGCATCTCGACCAGACCCGGCTCGTCGAGCACCGGGTCGGTGTCGGGCGGACAGACCAGGCTGGTCACGCCGCCGGTGACCGCGGCCTCCATCTCGGACTCCAGCATGCCCTCGTGCTCGTGCCCGGGCTCGCGCAGGCGCAAGGCCAGGTCCATCAGACCCGGAGCGACGATGCAGCCTGCCGCCTCGACCGTGCGATTGGGAACGAAATCGGCCGGAGCGCTGCCGATGGCGATGATGCGACCGGCCGCAATGGCCACATCGGCGATTTCATCCCGGTTGCTGGCGGGATCGATCACCCGGCCGCTTTTGATCAGTACTTTCATCTTCTTAGCTCCACAGCCCGGCGCACAACTCTTGGCGCACCACAAGACCAAATCGGGGAGCGTCGTGGAACCGGCTCTGCCGGGCCACTGACGCTGCCCCCTTGAGGGGAATGGCGCAGCGACACACCATGTCGCGCAGCCTGGGGGTGTTCATGCCTCATTCCCGGCAACGATGCTCATCACCGCCATGCGCACTGCAATGCCGAAGGTCACCTGCGGCAGGATCACACTCTGCTTGCCGTCCACCACGGCCGAGTCGATCTCGACGCCGCGGTTGATCGGCCCCGGGTGCATCACGATGGCATCGGGTTTGGCCAGCTGCAGCTTCTCGGGCGTCAGGCCATAGCTCTTGAAAAACTCCTGCGACGAAGGCAGCAGCGCGCCGCTCATGCGCTCGTTCTGCAGCCGCAGCATGATGATGACGTCGCAGCCCTTGATGCCTTCTTCCAGCGTGTGGCAGACGCGCACACCCATCGGCGCCATGTTGGCCGGCACCAGGGTCTTCGGCCCCACCACGCGCACCTCGGCGCAACCGAGCGTCGTCAGCGCATGGATGTCGGAGCGCGCCACACGCGAGTGCAGTACATCGCCGACGATGGCCACCGTCAGGTTGGAAAAGTCCTTCTTGTAATGACGGATGGTGTACATGTCCAGCAGGCCCTGCGTCGGATGCGCATGGCGGCCGTCACCGGCATTGATGACGTGCACGTGCGGCGCCACGTGCTGCGCAATCAGGTAGGGCGCACCGGATTCGCTGTGGCGCACGACAAAGAGATCGGCCGCCATGGCGCTCAGGTTGGCAATGGTGTCGAGCAGCGACTCGCCCTTGGACGCCGAGGAACGCGCGATGTCGAGATTGATCACGTCGGCCGAGAGCCGCTTGGCGGCGATCTCGAAGGTGGTGCGCGTGCGGGTGGAGTTCTCGAAGAACAGGTTGAACACGCTCTTGCCGCGCAGCAGCGGCACCTTCTTGACTTCGCGGTCGCTGACGCTGACGAAGTTGGCCGCCGTGTCGAGGATGTGCGTCAGGATGTCCTTCGACAGTCCTTCGGTCGACAGCAGGTGAATCAGCTCACCGTTCTTGTTGAGTTGGGGATTGCGTTTGTAAAGCATGGTGCGTGTCTTGGGCTGGGCGGTCAGTACGGTCTGTTCATGTCGCGGGCAAGCGGATGGCCTGTCACGCGGCCTCCACTTTGAAACTGAAATGGCCTTGATCGTTACGTGCCAGCGCTAGCAACTGGCCAGCCGGCAGCGTCACCCGCGCCGCCGCATAGTCCGGCTGAATTGGCAGCTCGCGCCCGCCGCGATCCACCATCACCGCCAGCCGGATGTTGGCCGGCCGGCCGTAGTCGAACAGTTCGTTGATCACGGCGCGGATGGTGCGGCCGGTGTAGAGCACGTCGTCGAGCAGCAGGATCTGCGCGTCGTTGACATCGAAGGGCAGCAGGGTCTGGCCGCCGGCCGCCAGGCCGCGCTGCGCAAAATCGTCCCGGTGCATGGCGGAAGAAATGACGCCCGGCTCCCCCGGCAGGTCCAGATCGCGCTGCAGCCGCTCGGCCAGCCAGGCACCGCCGGAAGTCACACCCACCAGCCGGGTCTGGCCATCGCACAGCCCCCGCACGCCGCGCAGCAGTTCGCGGTACAGCGCCTCCGCATCCAATACCAGTGTGCTCATGCCATCGTCCTCAAAAACTGTTCCAGAATGATGCAGGCTGCGCCGGCATCGGCATCCTTGGCGCCTGCGGCCAGCGCCTCGGTCGTGCTGTAGCGCTCATCGACCTCGTAGACCGGCAGACCGAAACGGCCGCGCAGCTGGCGCGCAAAACGTCGCGCGCGCACCGTATTGTCGTGCTCGGCCCCGTCCGGATGGAAAGGGACGCCGACCACCAAGGCATCGGGCTGCCACTCGCACAGTCGCTCGGCAATTTTGACAAAGCGGGCATCACCCTCGGCCTGGATGGTTGGCTGTGGCTGGGCGCTGCGCAACAGGCGCGTCCCCACGGCCACACCCGTGCGCTTGAGGCCGAAATCCAATGCCAGAAAGGTTTGCAACTCGGCAGGAACGGACACGGCAGGCACGGATGCCGTGCTCATGCATGCCCCGCTTCAGGTGACAGCATCCAGGCCTGCAGGCCCAGGAGGGACAGGGCCTTGTCGTAGCGCTGGGCCACCGGCGTGTCGAAAATCACGGCCAGGTCGGCATCGACCGTCAGCCAGCTGTTCTCGCCGATTTCCGACTCCAGCTGGCCCTCGCCCCAGGCGGCGTAGCCCAGCGACACCAGCACGCGGCGCGGCCCGCCGCCGGTGGACAGGGCCTCCAGCACATCGCGCGAGGTGGTCATCTCCAGCCCACCTGGAATGACCATGGTGGAGGCATAGACCGGGTCCTCGGACTCGGTTTTCTCGGGCAGGATGGCTTCGTGCAGCACGAACCCGCGTTCGGTCTGCACCGGACCGCCCTGGAAAACCGGCTCGTCCTTCAGGTCGGCACGGCCCAGCGGCAGCTCGACCTTGTCGAACAGGTTTTGCAACTTGATGTCACTGGGCTTGTTGATCACCAGTCCGAGCGCCCCGCGTTCGCTGTGCTCACAGAGGTAGACCACGCTTTTGGAGAAAGCCGCATCTGCCAGTCCGGGCATCGCAATCAGGAAATGATTCGTGAGGTTGATGGGTGCAGAATCATCGGACATTCTTTGATTTTAGCGGTGATCATGCAAAAACCGTTCGATTCCGGCCTGGTCTGGTTCCGGCGCGATCTGCGCACCGACGACAACCCCGCCTTGTGCCTGGCATTGCGGCAGTGCCGGCAGGTTTTCTGCGTCTTCGTTTTCGACCGCGACATCCTCGACCCCCTGCCCAAGGCGGACCGGCGCGTTGAATTCATCCGCGCCTCCTTGCTGGAGCTTGATGCGAGTCTGCGCTCACTGGCGGCCAGGCCCGAGGCCGGCCTGATCGTGCGTCACGGCGTTGCCAGCGAAGTGCTGCCATCACTGGCGCAGGCGCTGCAGGTACAGGCCGTGTTCGCCGCCCATGACTACGAACCCCAGGCAATCGCACGCGATGCCCGGGTACGCGGCCGCTTGGCCAACCTCGGCATTGCCCTGCACACCTGCAAGGATCACGTCATCTTCGAAGGTCGCGAAGTCCTGACCAAGACCGGAACGCCCTATGGCGTCTTCACCCCCTACCAGCGCGCCTGGCTGACCAAGGCGCATGCCCACCCGCTACACATTCAGGATCCGGCGCCACTGGCCTCGGCCCTGGCCGCACGGCCGGCCGGGCCGAGCCCGTCCGTACCGGAACTTCACGACCTTGGCTTCGAGAGAACCAATCTTGCAGCGCTTCGAATTCCCACCGGCGCCAGCGGTGCCCACGAACTGTTCGCGGATTTCTTCGAGCGCATGGACCAGTATCACGAGACGCGCGACTTTCCCGCCGTCAAGGGGCCGAGCTACCTGAGCGTGCATCTGCGCTTCGGCACGGTCTCGATCCGCAAACTGGTTGCCACGGCGCTGCAGCGCAGCCTGGCGGGCAGCCGCGGTGCCGCCGTCTGGCTGAGCGAGCTGGTATGGCGCGAGTTCTATTTCCAGATCCTGGCCAATTTTCCGCACGTCTGCACCGGCGCCTTCAAGCCCGAGTACGACGCCATCCGCTGGGAGCGCGGTCCGCACGCCCAGGCACTGTTCCAGGCCTGGTGCGAAGGGCGCACCGGCTACCCGCTGGTCGATGCGGCCATGCTGCAACTCAACCAGACCGGCTACATGCACAACCGGCTGCGCATGGTGGCTGGCAGCTTTCTGGTCAAGGACCTCGGCATCGACTGGCGCTGGGGTGAAACGTATTTCGCCGAGAAGCTCAACGACTTCGATCTGGCCGCCAACAACGGCGGCTGGCAGTGGGTAGCCTCCAGCGGCTGCGATGCGCAGCCCTGGTTCCGCATCTTCAACCCGGTCAGTCAGAGCGAGAAGTTCGACCCGGACGGAAAATTCATCCGGCGCTATCTGCCGCAGCTGGCGGCCCTGCCCACCGCCGCCCTGCATGCACCGTGGAAAGCCAGTCCGCTGGAACTCGGTGCCGCCGGCATCGCGCTGGGGCGCAACTACCCGCCACCGCTGGTGATGCACGATGCAGCACGCGCCCAGACCCTGGCACGCTACGCGGTGGTCAGGAAGAATCCCTAGAAGCTATTGTTTTGATAGCTGCTCGCGCAGCATCAATGCCACACAAGACCCGAATCAGGCCTCAACCTGCTGCGCGCTGTAATGCCGCACCAGGTTAAGCAGCTCGTCTTCCGAATAGGGCTTGCCGAGGTAATGGTTGACGCCCAGTTCACGGGCATGTTCGCGGTGCTTCTGCGCAATACGCGAAGTGATCATGATGATGGGCAGATCGCGCAGACGGGCATCCATGCGGATATTGCGCACCAGATCGAAGCCGTCCATACGCGGCATCTCGATGTCTGTCAGCACCACCGTCGGCTTTTCCTCCTGCAAGCGCTCCAGCGCCTGCAAACCGTCGGATGCCAGGGCCACACGGTAGCCTTCGCGCTTGAGCAGACGCTGCGTGACACGACGCACCGTGATGGAATCATCCACCACCAGCACCAGCGGCAACTCGCTCGCCGCCAGCCTGGCCGCCGGCGTGGCCTCATTTGCCCCGGCTGACGACAAGATGCCATCGCCCGTTTGGGCAGCCAGTTGCAGTTCGCGTGCCCGGTCGCCGTAGATCGCCCCCAGCGCCACCGGGTTGTAGATCAGCACCACCGCGCCCGAAGCCAGCACCGACATGCCGGCCAAGCCCGGCAGCCGCGAGAGTTGCGGCCCGAGGTTCTTCACCACCACCTCCTGGTTGCCCAGGATTTCATCCACGTGGATGGCCAGACGCTGGCCTGCACTACGGCAAACCACCACCGGCAGGGTCTTTCCCTGGGCCTCATGGCTGCGTCCGGAGGATTGCAGCAACGCTCCGGCCCAGAAGAAAGGCATCGCCTCACCCGCATACTCGAAACTGCCGCTCTGGTAGGCTTGATCCAGCTCAGGCACGGAAACGCGCCGCACGATCTCGATCAGATTGGCGGGCACACCCACCGTCAAATGTCCCATGCGCAGCATGACCACCTGGGTCACCGCCGTGGTCAGCGGCAACACCAGCTTGAAGCGGGTGCCCCGACCCGCTTCGGTGCCGGTTTCGATCCGCCCGCCCAGGGCATAGACTTCCGCCCGCACCACGTCCATGCCGATACCGCGGCCGGCCAGTTCCGTCACCTGCGCGGCCGTGGAGAAACCCGGGGTGAAGATGAGGTTGGCGGCATCGGCATCCGACAGCATCACGCCGGGCGCAACCAGTCCATGAGACTGGGCTTTCTCGCGAATGCGCGCCAGGTCAAGCCCTGCGCCATCGTCATGGAAGGTGATCGAGACGTCGTTGCCTTCCTGATGCAGCTCAATCGTGATCGTGCCGGCCGGCGACTTGCCCAGCGACTCACGTCGGGCCGGTGCTTCGATGCCATGAGCCACGGCATTGCGCAGCATGTGCTCGAAAGCCGGCGCCATCCGTTCGAGCACGCCGCGGTCCATCTCGAGCGAACCGCCGGTAATGTCGAGCTTGACCTGCTTGCTGGCCTCCTTGGCCGCTTGCCGCACCACGCCGTAGAGGCGTTCGGAAATGCTCTCGAACTCCACCATGCGCGTGCGCAACAGATCGCGCTGCAGTTCGCGCGCCTGGCGCGCCTGCGCGACCGAATCATCCTCGGTGCCTTCCACCGTGCGCAGCAGGTTGCGCTGCACGGTCGCCACGTCATTGACCGACTCGGCCATCATGCGTGTGAGTTCCTGCACGCGCGTGAAACGGTCGAACTCCAGCGGATCGAAGCCCTGCGCCGTGTCCTTGGCCATTCGGGACTGCATCTGGCTTTCTGCCTGCAGCTCGATATCGCGCAGATGCTGGCGCAGCCGGTCCAGATTGCCGGTCAGCTCGTCGAGCGAGCTGCGCAATTGGCCCACACGCACGTCGAGGCGGGAGCGCGTGATCATCACCTCGCCAGCCTGGTTGAGCAGGCGGTCGAGCAGCTGTGAGCGCACCCGCACCGATTGACCGGTGCCATGCCGCACGCTTGGCGCCAATGCACTGCTCAGGGACGGAACCTGCGCCGAGGGAGCGAAGCTCATCGGCGGAACCGTTGGGGCCAGCGCTGCGGGGGCTTGCGGCATCTCTGCCGCCACCGCCGGCACGCCTTGCGCCTGGACGCTGCCGGCACGCAAGGCATCAAAGTCCTGCTGCAACGCATCGAAACGCGTCAGCAAGGGCTCGATCTGCGACGTCTGGACAAAATCGGCGGCCATCTGCTCGATGGCCGACTCCATGCGGTGCGCCATTTCACCCAGGCGCATGGCGCCGGCCAGACGCGCGCTGCCCTTGAGCGTATGCAGGACCCGCAGCACCTCCATACGGGCACCGTTGTTGTCGGGCTGGGCTGCCCATTCGCGCAAAGCGCCGCTGAGCTGGGGCAGCAACTCGTCCGCCTCCTCCTCGAAGATCGGAAACAGGTCGAGATCGATGGCATCCACCGCATCGATGTCATCCACACGGTCTTCCACCACGATCTGTGCCGCGCCGACATGGGCGTGGGCCGGCACAGAAGACCTGGCTGGGGCAGCCTCAAGCTGCTGCTCGGACGCGGGAGCGGTCGAGACGAAATCGAGCGAAAAATCCTCTTCGGCATCGATCGTCTCCGCCACCGCCACATCGGGCACGTCGAGCTCAATCGGAGCAGGTTCCGTAAGGGCAACGGCACCTGTGCCGGCAAAAGGGGTCGTCAGGAGGCCACGCAGCGCATCGAGCAGCTGCGGATCCGGCTCCTTGAGGAAACCGGCCGCGAACTGATGCAGCAAGTGCCGGATATCCTCGGCTGCCGCCAGAAAAATGTCAGCCTGCTCGGCCTGCCCGCCGGCCTGCAGTCGCACATGCTGCAGGGCCTGCTCCAGTGCACGCGCAATTTCGGACAGAGCGCGGAAGCCGACCGTGGCCGAACTGCCCGCCAGTGAATGGGCGAGCGCAACCGTGGAATCGGAAACCGGACGATGCAATTCGAGCGCCCATTCGCTGAGCTCGGTCTGCAAGCGACGCGACCATTCGTCGGCCTCGTTGAGATAGACGTTGTAGAGCGGAATGCCGATGCGCAAAGAGCCGATGACCTTGACCTGCTCATCCGCTGCCTCATCAGCCACTGACGAGCTCGGCATGTCAACGACCGGCTCCTGTGGCGGCAGCACCAACTCCGGCAACGCAATCTCGGCCAGTTCGGTCACCTCATCATCCGCAATTTCGGCCAACGACAGCTCAACGGGCGCCAGCTCGGCATCCACATCTGACAGCATGGCCGGTGCAGTTTCAAGCGTGCCAGGCCGGGTGACATCCTCGTCGGATTCGGCAATGCCGGGTTCAAATACGGGCTCCGCAGCGGCCGGCAGCGACACAGCAGCCAAGCTGCCAAAGTCGATGCCATCGAGCTCCAGCGGCGGCTCGACCATCGCCCCCGCCCGGGGCGTCGTGTCGGCGTCAGACACCGGCGGAATCTCCAACTCGAAATCCGGCCCCAGTTCAAGCTCAGGCAGCGGCTCGGCTGGCGGTGTCTGTACCGCCAGTTCGGGCTCGGCCGGCATGGGTTCTTGCGAGGCCACCTGCGGCGCCGCGCCGGGGAGGCCGAGCGGAACAAGCTGGCCCGCCAGCCGCAGGCCATCCGCCGCCTGACGGAAAGGCGCCGCACTCCAGGCGGCATCATGGTCCTGCGCGATGTCCTCTACCCAGCGGCCGAAGCCTTGCATGGCCTCGCCCGAGAGCTGCAACAAGGCTGCGCTCGCGGGCTTCTGTTCGGCCAGCCAGCTGTTGAGCAGTTGCTCCATGGCCCAGGCGGCTTCACCGAACTCATCCAGACCGACCATGCGAGAACTGCCCTTGAGGGTGTGAAACACCCGGCGCACCGTGGTCTGCTGCCCCAGCTCAGCCGGATCGCCAGCCAAGGCCGCCAAGGCATCCTGGCCGTTGCGCACCACTTCACGCGCCTCATCCAGGAAGATGTCACGCAACTCTGCATCATCGTCTTCGTCCGCCGACGGCTGCGCTTGCGGCTCGGCCACAGGTGCCACGGGCTCCGACACCAGCGCAGCCACCTCCTGCAAGCGCTCGGCGGCCTCGGGGAGTTCGGCGGCAGGCAACACCGCCTCCTGCACAGGCACGGGGGGCGCCTCGGATGGTACAACCGGCGTCTTTTCCTTTTCGCGCCCCATCAGGGAGACGAATTCACCCAGCGCTTCATCGTAGACAAACAGCTTCTTGGCCAAGGCTCGCTGGTAGCTCAGCATGTCGATCAGAAAACCGAGCGCGCCGAGGCTGTTGCCCAGTTTCTCGAACACACCGGTGCGCGCCGTGGCTTCGTCGACCTCGTCCACCAGCAGCCGTTCAACGCTGTCACGCAGGCGCAACGTCGCCAGCGCCGCCTGGTCGAGACCAAGTACGGAAAACACGCCGCGCATCTGGCCCAGCCGGCTCGGCACCTCGGCCAGCGGCTGCTTGTCCTGCGGTTTTCGGAAGAACTGGTCGAGCGAGTTCTCGACCTCGGCCAATGTGGTGCGCAGTTCATCGACCACGCCCCCCATGGTCTGCCGGTCGCTGACGCGCCGGTAGAGGTCTTCCATCCAGCCCTCCAGCGGCTCCGGCTGGCCACCGGTCATCACGTGCTCCAGGCGTCGTGCCAGACGCTGGCTGCGCTCGGCCATGCTGGTGTCGCTGGGATCCATGTCTTCGTAGGCGGCATTAAGGTACAGGATGGCCGTGGCCACTTCCATCGCCACCGACGTCGTGGGCGGCTCACCGGAACGTACCGTGCTCTCGACGGCCCGCATCAGGGAGCGCGCCAGCTCGCCGCTTTCCGGGTGCAGCTTCAGGATGGAATCGCATACCAGATTGAACTGCTCGGTCACCACCTTGAGCCGGTTGGTATCGCCGCCTGACAGCGTCGACCAAGTCTCGGTAGCCGTGGCGATGCGTTTGCGGGCCTGCACCAGCAACGCCGGGTCAAAGCGCCCGAACAGCACGGTTTCGTAGTCGACCGCGCGCTCTTGTGTCAGGCCATAGGCTTGCCGCACCGCAGCCAGCACCGGCGCATCTGCCTCCGAGGCCGGAACGGATTGGGCGCAGAAAAACAGCAGGTCCTGCGCCAGGCGATCCGACACCGTGTGCTCGCCTCGCGCCAGACTGGCGTACTGCAACAGGACGCGGGAGGCGGCCCGCTTGACATAGACATCGGCCGGGCACAGCTTCTGGGCCAGGGCCTCGAAGTAGGCCGCACAGATCTTCCAGAACACCCGCGGTTCGGCCACCTGTTCGCCAGCGGCCAGGCCCAGGCTGATATCACGCAGAATCCTGGCCGACGAGACGCTGCCGGTCTTGACCATGCTGAGAACCGCCGGATCCATCTGGATCCGGACCGCGGGCGCATAAGCCAGCGGCTCGGGCTGCACCGGCAAAGCCATATCGATCCAGCGCCATTCCGGCGCCCACAGATCAGCAGGGTGGATGCGATCCTCCCCCACCAGCTGCAGCACATCGCGGTACTGGGGAAACAACGCCACCGCGGAGATCGTCTTGCCGCGCAGCACGCCCTCCAGATGTTCCATCAGGGCAAAACTGGCGCGTTCGACCTTGGTGGCGGCCTCTTCGCTGCAGAACTCGGGACGCTGCACAAATTTCTGCGCCAGTGCCTCCATGGCGCGCAAGACCTTGGCAGGCGCTCCCAGCCCCACCATTTCCAGCGCCCCCACCGCCTGGTGCAACTGCTGGCGTGCAATCCGCAACTGGCTGGCATCCAGCGACTCCAGTTCGGAGCCGCGTGCCAGCTCGGCATCACGGACAAAGCGGCGGATTGCCTTGGTCGCGCCATCAAGCGACTTGCGGAGTTCGTCCAGCACCCAGGCCAGCGGCCCAAGATCGTTGACCGCCACTTCGGGATCGCTGTTGATGGCTGCGTACGCTTGCATGGATGGGCTCGCTTCTGCGGATGACGTTGGGCGGACGATCCGGGTCAGGCGATCTTGAAGCGTGCCACCGACTGGCGCAACTCTTCGGCCATGCGCGAGAGTTCGCGCACCTGGGAGGCGGTGGAGCGCGTGCCTTCACCGGTCTGCTCCGTCACGGCAAAAATGTGCTGGATGTTGTCGGCCACCACATTGGCCAGGCCGGCTTCCTTGGAGGCGGCACCGGAAATCTCTTCAATCAGTTCGGCCAGCCGGCGCGACACGCGGTCGATCTCGGTCAGCGCCGTACCGGCGTTGTCGGACAGTTTGGCCCCTTCGACCACACCCTGGGTAGAGCGCTCCATGGCGGCCACCGCGTCCTGGGTGTCGGTCTGAATCGCTTTCACCAGCGCCGCAATCTGGCGCGTCGCATCGGCCGAGCGCTCAGCCAGACGCTGCACTTCCTCGGCCACGACCGAGAAACCGCGCCCGGCTTCACCCGCGGAGGCCGCTTGAATGGCGGCATTCAGGGCCAGCACGTTGGTCTGTTCGGTAATGTCGGAAATCAGCTCGGTGATTTCACCAATCTCCTGCGACGACTCGCCCAGACGCTTGATGCGCTTCGAGGTTTCCTGGATCTGGTCGCGGATCGAGTTCATGCCGCCGATGGCGTCCTGCACGGCCTGCAGACCGGATTCGGCCGCCTGCAGCGACTGGCGGGCCACTGCCGCCGACTCCTGCGCCTGCACCGACACCTCGTTGATTCGGGTCGCCATGTCCACCACCGAACGACCGGTTTCGCGAATTTCATGCAGTTGTTCGTTGGACGCCGCCAGCAGCTCGGTCGAGGTCTGGTCCACCTCGGCCGTCGTCTGCGCCACCTTGGTCGCCGTGTTCTGCACGTTGCCCACCAGCAGGCGCAACTCCTCCACCGTGTAGTTCACGGAGTCGGCGATGGCGCCCGTGATGTCCTCGGTCACCGTCGCTTCCTGCGTCAGGTCGCCCTCGGCCACCGTCTGCAATTCGTTCATCAATCGCAAAATGGCGGCCTGATTGGCGTCGTTCACGCGCTTGGCTTCCTGCTCCTGACGTTCGGCTTCCAGCCGCTGCGCCTCGGCCAGCCCCTGGCGCTTGCGGCTGTCCTGCAGCTGGACATAGGCCAGACCGCCCGCACACAGCAGCGAGAACAGGGCCGCGCCGCCCAGTGACAACAGGGCCACCGGACCCAGACCGGTATTGGCTGCCAGACGGGCCTGCAACTCTTCCAGATCGCGCCGGATCGGTTCGCTGTCGGCAATGATGGTGACCTGCGCCTCGCGCGCCGACACCAGGCCCTGCAGATTGCCCAGAATGGCACCGGCCTGGGTGCGCGTCTGCTCATACAGCTTGATCAGGGCGCCGAGCTGCTCACGCGTCTGGGGATCCTTGGTCGCGCTCAGACGCAACTCGGGGCTGCCATCGAGCAGACCTTGCGCAATTTCCTTGAACGAGTTCAAGTCCTTGCCCAGCAGGAACACCGCCTCCGGGCTCACGCCTTCAGCCGTCAGGAACTCGTTGGATGACTTGCCGATGCGCTGGGTCAGCATCACCAGCTGGCCGGCCGCCGAGATTTCAGTCGCTGGCGCATTCTGCTGCAGCTTGAGCGAAGACACCGTCTCGGCAATTTCCAGCAGGTCCGATGACTGGCGGTTGATCAGCCGCAGCGCCGCCCCGACCTGGGTCAGGATCTTCTGCTGGCTCATGATGACACCCGCACTCTTTTCCGCCTTCAGCATCAAGGGCAGGGTCTTGTCGAGCTGCGGCTGCAATTCGTCGTCCAGCGGCTGCAGCCTGAGTTCGTCGTCACCGCTCTTGAGTCCCTTGAGGGTTTTGGCCAGGAAACTCGAGCTCTCGGCGACTTCCGGGAATGCCTGCGGCACGCCCACCAGCGCCTGCGACACCGACTTCGCCAGCCGCTGCGACTGCATCAGGGACTGGCCGGTGGCGCTCACCTGCTGGGCCACCTTGTCCGCGCCATTCAAGCCCACAAACGCCACGGAAGCCAGTGCCACCAGCGAGACCCCCAGCAGCAAGGCCAGCAAACGCTGGTGCTGCACCACCGTGCGTCGGCCCAGCAAGGGAACCGAAATGAGGTCGCTCAGGTCCGCTTCCGGCTGGGCCGGTGCGCTCACCTCCGTCCCGGCCTCTGCGACCACCTGGGTTTGCGTGCCGACCGTCATCGGCTCGGTGTTGGCAGCACCGCCGACTGTCTCATCGGGGGTGGCCAGACTCAGGCTCGAAGCCTGTTCGGAATCGGATGCCTTCTTTTTGGCAAACAGATTTTTCAGTTGATCGACAACAGACATGGTGGAACCCCAAGTTGTAACTTAAGCACTGATGCTCAGGAATTCAGGCAGCTGCGACAGCAACTGGAGATTGATCTCCTGCCAGGACTCCCCACTGGCATCCATATACCGATTCCCGAAATACGCAGGCGCCGACTCCGCCGGCGGCTCGGACCCCGAAAACGTCTCCACATGGCGCAGGCCGGCCAGTCCATCGACCAGCAAGGCGCTGTTCACCTCCAGTGCCGCATTGAAGGTGACGACACTGGCCTCCCCCGGCAGCGGTTCGGAGCGCCCTGCCGCCGCCCCCTGTCCGACAAAGGCCGTCAGATCGACCACACCGTACAGGCCACCACGCAAATTCACCACCCCCAAAAACCAGGGGTGCGCATAAGGCACCACCTGGATGTCGGACAGCGGAAAAATCTCACCCGACTGCGCCAGCGGAAACAGGTAATTGCGCCCGCCCGCACGCACCGCCAGCCACGAAATGGACAGCCCCTCGACCTTGGCCGTTTGCAGGCGGCTGGCAAGACGTGTCTGGAGCTCCCGGAGTGCTTCGCGATTGGCCATGGGTTCGGTGGATCAGCCCAAAGCCTTGATCTTGCCCAGCAGTTCAGCCGCATCGACCGGTTTGGTCACATAGTCACGCGCGCCTTGGCGCAGGCCCCAGACCCGGTCCGTCTCCAGATTCTTGCTGGAGCAGATGATGATGGGGATGTCGGTGTACTCCGGCGTACGATTGATGGCACGGGTCAGCTGGAAACCATTCTGTCCCGGCATGACCACATCCATCAGGATCAGGTCCGGCTTGTCCTCCGCCAAGCGGCGCAAGGCCTCTTCAGCGCCGTCGGCCGTCTTGACCGTCATGCCGTTTTTCTGCAGCAGATCCGTCAGAAACATCAGCTCGGTCTTGGAATCGTCAACGATCAGAACTTTTTTCACCGGCATCAATTTACTCCTTGCGTGACTATGCCAAACTGCTGTACAGCCTGCAACAACTGGTCTTTGGTGAACGGTTTGGTCAGATAGTCCTGCGCCCCTACCATGCGGCCACGCGCCTTGTCGAACACGCCATCCTTGGATGACAGCATCACCACCGGCACGGCGGCGAACTTGGGGTTGCGCTTGATGATGGCACAGGTCTGGTAGCCATCAAGCCGGGGCATCAGGATGTCGCAGAAGATCAGATGCGGCTCGTAGTCGTTCACTTTGGCCAGGGCATCGAACCCGTCTTCGGCCAGCAGCACATCGTGCCCGCCCTGCTTCAGGAAGATCTCCGCACTGCGCCGGATGGTGTTGCTGTCGTCGATCACAAGGACCTTGAGGGCCGGTTCTGGGGTACTCACGGAACGGTGCTCCTGATCAGTGATGGGCGGGTTCTGCAGCAAACATCTTGATACAGATATTTCAGATCTGGACCATCTCGAAGTCTTCTTTGCGGGCCCCGCATTCAGGACAAGTCCAGTTCATGGGCACATCGGCCCATTTCGTGCCGGGGGGGATGCCGTGCTCCGGGCAGCCGGTTGCCTCGTCATAGATCCAGCCACAAATCAGACACATCCACGTATTGGTTTCACTCACAGCTTACGGAGCCTTCGAATAGAATGCAAACATTGTATAGAGGCGATACAGCCGATTGAGGCCTGTACGCCACGAAATGCGATATTCTGCCTGATGACAACTGCAGGCCAGCCCATGCAAACCCCACCCCCAACCGACACCGAACACGAGGAAACCCGCCCTGCGTGCGTGCTGGTCTTCAATGCCAACGACCCCTGCGGTGCCGGCGGCCTGTCCAGCGACGTGACGGCCATCGCCTCGGTGGGTGCGCACGCACTGCCGGTGGTCACCGGCACCTATGCGCGCGACACGGCCGAGATCTTCGAACACTTCGCCTTTGATGAAGAGGTGGTGGCCGAACAGGCCCGCACCCTGTTGGAAGACGTGACGGTGCAGGTCATCAAGGTCGGCTTCGCCGGCACGCCGGAAAACCTGACGGCGATCGCCGAGGCGGCATCGGATTACCCGGACATTCCGCTGATCGCCTACATGCCCAACCTGTCGTGGTGGAGCGAAGTCCAGATCGATCTGTACCTGGATGCCTTCCAGGAACTGGTGCTGCCGCAGACCGCCGTGCTGGTGGGCAACCACAGCACCCTGTCGCGCTGGCTGCTGCCGGACTGGAGCGCCGAGCGCGCGCCCAGCGCACGCGACATCGCCCGTGCCGCCGCCGAATTCGGCGTCTCCTACACCCTGGTCACCGGCATCCCGGCCCCCGACCAGTTCATCGACAATGTGCTGGCCTCGCCGCAGACCGTGCTCGGCAACGTCAAATTCGAACGTTTCGAAGCCGTGTTCTCCGGCGCCGGCGACACGCTGTCGGCCGCCCTGGCGGCCCTGATCGCCAGCGGTTGCGACCTGGGCGAGGCCTTCACCGAAGCCCTGGGCTACCTCGACCATTGCCTGGACAGCGGCTTCCGCCCCGGCATGGGCCACGTGGTGCCCGACCGGCTGTTCTGGGCTCAGCCAGATGACACCGATGCGGATGAAGCCGACGATGAATCGGCCGGTCCCGCCTCCAGCTTTGAATTCCCTCCCCATGACACACAGCACTGACCTCAACGACACCCTGTTCGAACGCGCCAAGCGCGTCATTCCCGGCGGCGTGAACTCGCCGGTACGCGCCTTCCGCGCCGTCGGCGGCACGCCGCGCTTCGTCAAGCGCGCCCAAGGCGCCTATTTCTGGGATGCCAACAATCGCCGTTACATCGACTACATCGGCTCCTGGGGACCGATGATCCTGGGCCACGGCCACCCGGCCGTGGTCGAAGCGGTGCAGAAAGCGGTGCTGGAGGGCTTCTCCTTTGGCGCCCCGACGGAACGCGAGATCGAGCTGGCCGAGGAGATCCTGAAAGAAGTGCCGTCGATGGAGATGGTGCGCCTGGTCAGCTCCGGCACCGAGGCCGGCATGAGCGCCATCCGCCTGGCGCGCGGCGCCACCGGGCGCAGCAAGATCATCAAGTTCGAGGGCTGTTACCACGGCCATGCCGATGCGCTGCTGGTGAAAGCCGGCTCGGGTCTGGCCACCTTCGGCAACCCGACCAGCGCCGGCGTGCCGGCCGAGGTGGTACAGCACACGCTGGTGCTGGAGTACAACAACGTGCAGCAACTGGAAGAAGCCTTCGCCCTGCACGGCAAGGACGTGGCCTGCCTGATGATCGAGCCGATCGCCGGCAACATGAACTTCGTGCGCGCCTCGGTGCCCTTCATGCAACGCTGCCGCGAGCTGTGCAGCCAGCACGGTGCCCTGCTGGTGTTCGACGAGGTGATGACGGGTTTCCGCGTGGCGCTGGGCAGTGCGCAAAGCGTCTATGCCCAAGCCATCCCGGGCTTCAAGCCGGACATCACGGTGCTGGGCAAGGTGATCGGCGGCGGCATGCCGCTGGCGGCCTTCGGCGGCCCGCGTGCCCTCATGGAGCAGATGGCGCCGCTCGGTCCGGTCTACCAGGCCGGTACCTTGTCGGGCAACCCGGTGGCCACCGCCTGCGGCCTGGCCACGCTGCGCGAGATCCGTAAACCCGGCTTCTTCGACGCGCTGGCCGGCAAGACCCGTTCGCTGGTGGACGGCCTCAAGGCGGCGGCCGCTGCCGAAGGCGTACCCTTCAGCGCCGACTGCGAAGGCGGCATGTTCGGCTTCTTCCTGCTGCCCACGCTGCCGCAGAACTACGGTCAGGTCATGAAGACCGAAGGCGTCAAGTTCAACACCCTGTTCCATGGCCTGCTCGACCGCGGCGTCTACATCGCCCCGGCGCTGTACGAGGCCGGCTTCGTCAGCGCCGCCCACAGCGCGGACGACATCGCGCAGACGGTGGCGGCGGCACGCGAAGCGTTCGGATTGCTACAAAAACAGTAGCTTATTGCGCATGAGTGACAAGGGCCGGAAGCCGATTTCATTCTGATTTTCCAGCCCCGCCCGCCACCGCACCGGGCCAAGGCCGGTAGCAGCATCCCACGACACGCGATGTGCCGGCACAATCCTGGCATTCACCCGTACCCAGGAGTGCCGCTGCCATGCCCCCTACCGAACCGCTGATCCTCTCCACCCGCGATGCGCGTGGCGTCGTCACCCTGACGCTGAACCGGCCGCAGGCCTTCAACGCCCTGTCCGAGGACATGCTGGCCGCCCTGCAGCAGGCCATCGAAGCCATTGCGCAGGACGACAGCGCACGCGTGCTGGTCATCGCCGCGGCGGGCCGGGCCTTTTGCGCCGGCCATGACCTGAAGGAAATGCGCGCCGCGCCCGCGCCGGCCTATTACCAGACCCTGTTCAAGCACTGCAGCCAGGTGATGCTGGCCCTGCAGCGCCTGCGCGTGCCGGTGATCGCCCGCGTGCACGGCATCGCCACCGCCGCCGGCTGCCAGCTGGTCGCCATGTGCGACCTGGCGGTGGCCGCCAGCGATGCGCGCTTTGCGGTCAGCGGCGTCAACCTGGGCCTGTTCTGTGCCACGCCCAGCGTGGCGCTGTCGCGCAACCTGGGCCGCAAGGCGGCGTTCGAGATGCTGGTCACGGGCGAGTTCATCAGCGCCGAGCAGGCGCGCGAGAAAGGGCTGGTGAACCGGGTGGCGGCGCCCGAGCAGCTCGACGCCGAAGTGGAGCGGCTGGTGGCCAGCATCGTCAGCAAGCCGCGCGTGGCGCTGGCGATGGGCAAGGAACTGTTCTACCGGCAGCTGGAATGCGGCATCGAAGCCGCCTACCAGGCCGCCAGCCAGACCATGGCCTGCAACATGATGGACGACTGCGCACTCGACGGCGTGCAGGCCTTCATCGACAAGCGGCCTGCACCAGCCGACCGGAATGGTTCGCCCAAGGGCTGACCATCCCGGCTTTTGCTATTGAATCAATAGCTGCCCCCGCCCATTTCACAAGGACGGAAGGCCGATTTGCTTGTAAAGCTCAGTGGCGGAAGTGACGCACGCCGCTGAACACCATGGCCACGCCGCGCTCGTTGGCGGCGTCAATCACTTCCTGGTCGCGCATCGAGCCGCCCGGGTGGATGACGCAGGTCGCCCCGGCGTCCACCACCACGTCCAGGCCGTCGCGGAACGGGAAGAACGCATCGCTGGCCACCGCCGTGCCCTGCAGCGACAGGTTGGCGTGCTGTGCCTTGATGCTGGCGATGCGCGCCGAGTCAAGGCGGCTCATCTGGCCGGCACCGACGCCCATGGTCATGCCGTCCTTGCAGAAAACGATGGCATTGCTCTTGACGAACTTGGCGACCTTCCAGGCGAACAGCAGGTCGTCGAGCTGCTGCGGCGTCGGCGCCAGCTTGGTGACGACCTTGAGCTCGCTGCGCTGCAGTTCGTAGTTGTCGGCGGTCTGGATCAGCAGGCCGGAGCCGACGCGCTTGACGTCGTGCGAGTTGAGGCCGCGCTCCCACGGCGTCTTGCCGTCGCGCTTGACGCCGTCGAGCGAAATCTCGAGCACGCGCACATTGGCCTTGGCCTTGAAGATCTCCAGCGCTTCCGGCGTATAGGCCGGCGCCATCAGCACCTCGACAAACTGCTTGCTCACGGCCTGGGCCGCGGCGGCATCGACCGGGCGGTTGAAGGCGATGATGCCGCCGAACGCGGAGGTCGGGTCGGTCTGGAAGGCCTTGCTGTAGGCCTCCAGCGCGTCCTTGCCCACCGCCACGCCGCAGGGGTTGGCGTGTTTGACGATGACGCAAGCCGGCACGTCAAAGCTCTTGACGCACTCCCAGGCCGCATCGCCGTCGGCGATGTTGTTGTAGGACAGCTCCTTGCCCTGCAGCTGCTTGGCCGTCACCAGCGAACCGGGCGCCGGATAGAGGTCGCGGTAGAAGGCGGCCTGCTGGTGCGGGTTCTCGCCGTAGCGCAGGTCCTGCAGCTTGACCAGGTTGCTGTTGGCCTGGGCCGAGAAGGGCAAGCTCACCGGTGCGCCGGCTTGGACCGTCGCCTCGAAGTCAATGGCGGACAGGTAGTTGCTGATGGCCGCGTCGTAGTTGGCAATGCGGTTGAACGCTGCCACCGACAGCGCAAAGCGCAGCTTGTCCGACAGCTTGCCAGCGGCTTTCAGTTCGGCCAGCACGGCCGGGTACTGCGAGGCGTCGGTCAGCACGCCGACGTCCTGCCAGTTCTTGGCCGCGCTGCGCACCATGGCCGGGCCGCCGATGTCGATGTTCTCGATCGCGTCTTCCAGCGTGCAGCCGGGCTTGGCCACCGTGGCTTCAAACGGATAGAGGTTGACCACCAGCAGGTCGATGGTGTCGATGCCATGCTGCTTCAGGGCTGCCATGTGCTCGGGCACATCGCGGCGCGCCAGCAGGCCGCCGTGCACCTTGGGGTGCAGGGTCTTGACGCGGCCGTCCAGCATCTCGGGGAAGGCCGTGACTTCGGCCACCTCGGTCACCGGCAGGCCTTGTTCAGCCAGCAGCTTGGCGGTGCCGCCGGTGGAAATCAGCTTGACGCCCAGCGCGTGCAGCGCCTTGGCAAAGTCGACGATGCCGGTCTTGTCGGATACGGAAAGGAGTGCGTTCATGGTTGCTTACTTACTTGATTAATTTGTGTTCGACCAGTTTCTTGCGCAGGGTGTTGCGGTTCAAACCCAGCCAGGTCGCAGCACGCGACTGGTTGTGCTCCGCCTGCTGCATCACGACTTCCAACAGCGGCCGCTCGACGATGCGGACCATCATGTCGTACATGCCGTCCGGCTCGGTACCGCGCAGATCCTTGAAATAACCTTCCAGGCTGGTGCGCACGCACTCTTCGATATGTTTTTTGCTCATTCAATCACCTCCATGCTGCGCGCTCGGGTATCCGCCCTGGGGGCGGCCCGATGGCTCATGCGGTCAACTCCATTTGTATTTGTTCTTCGTTCAGGTCCGTCAAGGCATCCGACACGGCCGCAGGCATGCGGTCCATGTGAACACCCAGTTCATCAAAATAATCCGATACCGCCTGCACCTGTGCCCGGCAGTCCTCCAGCGCGTTCATGCGGGCGCGGAAGGCTGCGCCGCCCGGCAGCGTCTTGACATACCAGCCGATGTGCTTGCGCGCACTGCGCACACCGGTGTATTCACCGTACAGCGCGTAATGGTCCTGCAGGTGTTCCAGCAGCAGGCGCTTGACCTCGGCCACCAGCGGCGGCGCCAGATGCGTGCCGGTCGCCAGGAAGTGGCCGATCTCGCGAAAGATCCACGGCCGGCCCTGCGCCGCGCGGCCGATCATCAGCGCATCGGCACCGGTCAGGCGCAGCACCTCGCGCGCTTTCTCCGGCGAGGTGATATCGCCGTTGGCCACCACCGGCACCCGCAGCGCGGCCTTGACGGCGGCAATGGTGTCGTACTCGGCTGAACCGCCATAACCCTGCTCGCGCGTGCGGCCATGCACCGTGACCATCTGCACGCCGGCGCTTTCGGCCGCGCGTGCCAGCACCACCGCATTCTTGTGGGCCTGGCACCAGCCGGTGCGCATCTTCAGCGTCACCGGCACGTTGTGCGGGGCACAGGCGGCCACCACGGCCTCGATGATCTGCAGTGCCAGCGTCTCATCCTGCATCAGGGCCGAGCCGGCCCACTTGTTGCAGACCTTCTTGGCCGGGCAGCCCATGTTGATGTCGATGATCTGCGCGCCACGGTCGATGTTGTAGGCAGCCGCCTCGGCCATCATGGCGGCGTCGGTACCGGCGATCTGCACCGCGATCGGTCCGGTCTCGCCCTCGTGGTTGGCACGGCGCGAAGTCTTGAGGCTGTGCCACAGATCGCGCCGCGAGGTCACCATCTCGCTCACGGCATAACCCGCGCCCAGCGCCTTGCACAGCTGGCGGAACGGCCGGTCGGTCACCCCGGCCATCGGGGCCGCGAACAGGGTGTTCGGCAATTCGAAAGAACCGATGTTCATGCAGTGAGGTTGGAGATGGGGGCAGGAATAAAAAACGCTGCCGAAAAATGAGGCAGCAGCCGGGGTGCGTATTCTAGCTGCTCAAAATTTCAGCAATTGAAATGCGGCACCACACCGTGTGACACCCTGCCTATACTGGGCTGCGTTATGGACCTCTGGATCAATCACCTGCTCACACTGCTGGCCCTGCCCAACTACGGGCTGAGCACCTTGTTCGTCATCGCGTTTGTCTCCGCCACGCTGCTGCCCATGGGCTCGGAGCCGGCGCTGTTCGGTCTGCTCAAGCTCAATCCGGAACTGTTCTGGCCGGCGATCCTGGTGGCGACCGCCGGCAACACATTGGGCGGCGCCGTGAGCTGGGCCATGGGCTGGGGCTCGCACCGCCTGGTGGACAAGTACCGCCATTCGGCCACGCACCTGCGAGCGCTGGACTGGCTGGAGCGCATCGGCCCCAAAGCCTGCCTGCTGAGCTGGCTACCCATCATCGGCGATCCGCTGTGCGCGGTGGCCGGCTGGCTCAAACTGCCGTTCTGGTCCTGCCTGCTCTACATGGCCATCGGCAAGTTCGGGCGCTATCTTGTGATGACGGGGATGCTGCTGTGGGTATTCCCCGGCGGGTTCAAGCTCTGAGCGCGGCGCTCAGACGTTGAACAGGAAGTTCATCACATCGCCGTCCTTGACGACGTATTCCTTGCCTTCGCTGCGCATCTTGCCCGCATCCTTGGCACCTTGCTCGCCCTTGCAGGCGATGAAGTCCTCGAAAGCAATGGTCTGGGCGCGGATGAAGCCACGCTCGAAGTCGCCGTGGATCACGCCGGCCGCCTGCGGCGCGGTGTCACCGATGTGGATGGTCCAGGCACGCACTTCCTTCACGCCGGCGGTGAAGTAGGTCTGCAGGCCCAGCAGCTTGAAGGCGGCGCGGATCAGGCGGTTCAGGCCCGGTTCGTCCTGCCCCATCTCGGACAGGAACAACTCGCGGTCTTCGTCGCTCATGTCGGCCATGTCGGCCTCCATCTTGGCGCAGATCGCCACCACCGGGGCATTCTGCGTGGCAGCATATTCTTTCAAGCGATCCAGGAACGGATTGTTCTCAAAGCCGGTCTCGCTCACGTTGCCGACGAACATCGCCGGTTTGGCCGTGATCAGGCACAGCGGCTTGAGCAGGGCCTGGTCTTCCTTGCTGAACTCCAGCGTGCGTGCCGGCTTGCCTTCGTTGAGCGCGGCCTGCACGCGCGTGAGGATCTGCACCAGCTTGGCGGCTTCCTTGTCGTTGCCCGACTTGGATACCTTGGTATAACGCGCCAGCGACTTGTCCACCGTGCCAAGGTCGGCCAGGCAGAGCTCGGTCTGGATCACCTCGATGTCGGCAATCGGGTCGACCCGGCCGGCCACGTGGATCACGTTGTCGTCCTCGAAGCAGCGCACCACGTTGACGATGGCGTCCGTCTCGCGGATGTGCGCCAGGAACTGGTTGCCCAGGCCCTCACCCTGGCTGGCACCGGCCACCAGGCCGGCAATGTCGACGAACTCGACGATGGCCGGCACGATGCGCTCGGGGTTGATGATCTTGGCCAACTCGTTCAGGCGCGGATCCGGCACCTCGACGATGCCCACATTGGGTTCGATGGTGCAGAAGGGATAGTTCTCCGCCGCAATGCCGGCCTTGGTCAGGGCGTTGAACAGGGTGGATTTACCGACATTGGGCAGGCCGACGATGCCGCACTTGAGAGACATGAAAAATTCCTTTGAAATCAATCCCCTCTGCACCATCGAACCCAATGTGGGCATCGTCGAGGCACCTGATAAACGCCATGCGTAACCGGCGTGACTTATCGAGGAACCGGGCCAGAAATGCCCAAGTTCCTCAATTTTTTGTCCTCGTTTTGCCTGGGGGAAACTGGTGCCGATTGTACTGATCAGTGAATCCCTGCTTCGCCGCTCGACCGCGACAGACGGGCGCATCCTGCGGGATCGGGTTCTTTGCGGCTTTGGCGTGCGTCTGAATGCCCGCAAGCGCACCTTCTTGATCGCCACCAGCGTCTGCGGTCGTCAGTTCCGCATGATGCTGGGCTACTGGCCTTTGATGACCGTGGACGAGGCCAGATCAAGGGCGCTGGAGGTCATACGGGAGTGCCGGGCGGGTCGAATGCCAAGCGCAGCGGCTCCGCTGGCATTGCCGACCATGCGGGAGGCTCTGGCTGCGTACTGCGAGGCCAAAGGCATCAAACCCTCAAGCCGCAAGCGCTATGACTCGATGATGAGGACTCACTTCGGCGACTGGCTGGACCGCTCTGTTCAGGACTTGGGGAGTCGGGAGTTTGTCGAGCATTGCCATGCCTTCGCGCAAACCAAAGGCGCCTCCCTGGTTGAAGTCGGGCGCGGGATCGTGGGCGCCCTGGTCAAGTACCTCAACGCGGTTCATGGGCTAAGTCTTGAGGCCCCGTTTGCCAAACTGGCAGCGGCGGGATTAATGCCTGACCGTTCCCAGCCCCGCGCTCGGGTGCTTCAAGAGACTGACCTGCCGGCCTGGAAGATGGCCGTGGACAAGCTGGGCGAGAAACAGCGGGACCTCCTGTACCTGACGCTCTACACGGGCTTGAGACGCAATGAGTGCAGGGAGCTACGTCGGGCGCAGATCGACCTCATGGCGGGCGTTTTGAGCATTCCTGAGACCAAGAACGGCAAGCCTCACTCCTTGCCGATCACACCGCTGATGCGGGAGATTTTGGAGCGACGCTGTAACGGTCTTGATGATCAAGACGAGCTGTTCGCAGGCGTCAGTGCCGAACACCTGTCCGATATGGCGATGCGGGCGGGTTCACCCAGGTTCATGCTGCACGACCTGCGCAAACTCGTGGCGACCGTGGGCGAGAAGATCGGCTTGAGTTCAGCCGTGATGAGGAGAATCCTCAACCACACCGCACCCAAGACCGATGTTCTGCACCGGCATTACGTGGGCTTTGGCGTCGAGGATGTGCGCGATGGACTGGAGCAGATACAGGCCGCGATGGGCCTGCTGCTCACGGATACCTGCCAGACCGCATAGGCGGGCGTCTGGCAGGTTTTGCGGCGGTTTTGATGGGCGGGTAGCTGTCGGGCGATCCGATGGCTTTGGCGAAGTCCTGGCCAGATTTTCACACCCCAGGCCAGGACCACGAAGTCAAAGAAACTTCAGAAACTGGTCGTACAGGTATTGCGCTTTACCGCACTCAGACTTTGGCGGCTTCTTGTTGCCGGGGTATTTCATCTCGACTTCCATCATGCCTTCCTGAAAGCCTTGCTGAATATCGTTGCTGGATATTCCCTGCTGGCGCATGACCTTCACCTGGCCTTTGATTACGTCATCAGGGGTCTGCATAGACCTGCATTTCTCCAGGGTGTAATTCGCCATGATGACACCCTTCGCCACGTTGACCTCGTCCCTGCCAGCCAACGCGGGTAGTGCAAAGGTCGTGACAGCGATCGCAGCAATAACGCTCAGGGCTTTGACTGTCTGGTTTCCGCCCCTGCTGCCAGCACTCATGCCTGCCTGAAAGTCTTCGTTCTTCAATTTCTCTCCTTAATTGTCACGTTTAGTGCGTCCACGATTAGAGCGTGGCCTTTCAATATACAACGCCGCAAAGTTCGCGGCGTGAAAAAGTCAAACCTTCGTCAGCAGTTCGGTCAGCGAATCAAGGAACTGCGAGCCATCGCCAAACTGTCGCAAGAAGACCTGGCGGACCGCTGCGGGTTCGCCCGCTCATACATGAGCCGGATTGAGCGTGGCGGGGCCAATACGTCGCTCGACGCGATCCAGAAGCTGGCTGACGGTCTGGGCGTCGTGGTGGCCGATCTGTTCACGACCAGCACACCGCAGCCGGCCCCCAGGCAAGAGCTGTTCGTACCCTACGCAGCAGACAACACCTGCTTTCACTCAGGACTGAAGAACGCAGGCAAGTACACAGTGGGCAAGAAGGAAGACGAGGCGACCTTCGAAGACTTCGAGGACGCGCTGGAATATCTGCGTCAGATGGGCCACGCGATGTGGCGGCGGCCAAACCCGAGCGGTAAGTGGAGCATCGTTGCGGCAGTCAGGTGGGCACCTTTGGGAAAATAGCACAGCCCATTAGATCGTTTAAACGGGCGTCTGGCAGGTTTTTCGAGGGTTTTGACGGGAGGCTTTCATCAGTCAATCCGATCGCCTTGGTGAGGCATTGGCAATGCAGCACTCACCCCCAGACCTTTGCGGACGTTGCGTCGAAAAAGCGCACATCAAGATCCTGCGGTCGTCGCCTCCCAACATTTCTGGCTCGGCGAGCATCGACTAATTTTTGGGTCCGACGGACTATTGCAGCGTTATGCGCATCACTTGGTTCACCAAAAATGCTGACATACAAGTTGCTAATCTTCCCGACCTCAATCATGCGCAGTACATGGTCATCGTTGTCCGCGAACGAAAGGCCATAGACGAACAAAGAGCCTGAGATTTTTGGCATGCTCGCAAGGCCGCGATGCAAGTAACCGCTATGCTTAATGCGCTCCAACTTCTCTGCGGATGTCCCCTCGGACACGAATAATGGATATTTTGAGTGTGCCAAGGCGTCCCGAACCTGATCAGTAAGACGAACGCCGGTATTTCGCCATGTGTATTTTTGGAGTTCTGAGCCAGCGTCAAACAGATGCAGCGCTCCATGCAAATAGTAAATTTTCTGATCAAAGCTATTTTCGACTTCCCACGTCACGTACTCTTGCGGCCCGTCGTCTGGGTAGCGAAATCCGTCGTCACACTCAAGAGGAGGATCAATCGCGTCCTGCATGAAAGCCCAATACAACAAGAGGTCGTAGTTAAGCGTATATACACGCTCAAAGTTAGACAGAAACGTTTTGCAAGCTGCATACGCCGCAGGCTCAATTTCGCCAGGCCAACTTGGATGGCTTCCTGCTATTGCCTTGACTAGGACCTCGCGCAGTCGCTCCGCATCGTCACGCATCATCGCCGCCAAGTCAGTCGCCTCTGGCTCGTATGTTGAAAGCAAAATAGATGCGTGCTTCAACGCCTTGATGACCGCCTCGAAATCTGTTGTACCGAGCGCCTCGAAAGAAGCTCTGCAGTAAGGGGATAGACCAGCGAAATCTGCACGATCAAAGAGGGCGCCATAAGAAAATATGCCGTCACGACAGGCTCTGCTAAAGCCGTTTCCAAGCAACGCATGAACATGACCTGAGGCAGATGCTCGGCGTATTGCCTGGTTGAAATCCATTAGTTCGACGGGCATGACACTAAAAGTACAAGTTTGATGACTTCGAGTCTGGCGAAAATGACGCTAGACGTCCAGCGGCGGCCCATCAAAGACAGCCAGTGATAGCAGAACTGAACAGCCAACTCAGAGACTATTTCGCCCGTACAAGCCTAACCGCATAACGCTGAATGCCCCAGGACACGGCAAAGGTTTCATCAACCTCGTACCAGCGACCTACTGGTTGTCCACCACCGTGATTTGCCCCCATGCAAGAACATTCACAATCCATACCTTCCGCGTTCCAGCAAGCAGGAGCGCAAACCTGCCGCTCCCTGTGAAGTTGGACGACATAGCACCACCGATGCCGACGTACGCATAGGCGTACTACTCTCTCAAACCAAGCCTGGGGCACCTCCCATGATTTATACGCCGCGTCCCACGACGGCTTGCGCACTTGACCGTCACGTAGCCACTCTTTATTACTTAAAGAATAAGGAAGCTTGATCAGCAGCGGGAGCGGCCGTTCACGTCGAAAAACGACGGGAATACGTCCTTGGCGCCAAATCTCGTCGAGATCCATTACTTCAGACGGCGCACTGCCACCGCTTCATCTGCACCGTCCACCTTCATCTTGTAGCCGCCCCCAGAAGGATAGATAAGAACCTCAGGCATGAAGGCATAGTGGTACTCATAGTGGTATTCACTTTGCTGCCAAATTTGGCCGTTGGTCAACTTGACGACAGTGTCGCCATCCCACCCCTCGAAGTCGCCATCGATTTGGCTTTCGATAACACCCTGTGTGGCGCTTGTTCTTGACGAGGCCTCAATCCCTTTACCTAGACCAGCACGATAGACATCGATGATGGTCCGTCGCAGAGCCTCACGTTGTCTTGAGGTCATGCTCCCAATCTGTAGATCATCCTGCTGCTGCTTGGATAACAATCTTTCCAGGGGAATAGTTGGATAGTCCGCCGCGCGAATCCCGGCAGTTCCAGTGAGAAGAAGTAGCACGAAGAAGAGCGTCCGCATTTACATCTCCCAAGTCGCTCACGAACTAGGAACCTAACCTTGGACAAAATCTAGTAACGGAAGCCGGGTACCTTTAATGCTCGCGGAGACACCAAGCGTGCGACTACTTGTGCTGGCCATAGCGGTCACCTGTCTTGTCGTTCTTATAGGTGCCGCCCCTGTGCGAACTGCCTGAGCCGCCTTTATACGAACCGTCATGACTGCTCGTGTGCTTGCCGCCACCGTAGTACGGACGGCTGCCACCACCGGATTTGCCTTTTGCATCGGCGGTGACTCCAGCAAACGCCAAGGCAAGAGAGATCAATACAACACCAAACACTCTCATCGCGTGCCTCCCTATGGTGGTTTGACGCCACCCACGGCGGGTGGCGGAGGCTATTATGCGCAGCATCCGATCACTGTTTCAAGTGGCGAAACTCCCAAGGCGGCGCGGGCAACTCATCGCGCCACAGCCCAACCCGGTCGAGCCTCGCGCTTGCTTCGCTCGCGTCATAGAGCATCCGGTCTTCTTTTGTCAGTTCTCGCTCGTACTGGCGATAGAACCATGCCATGCCTCTACGAATCTGCTCCAGGTTCACGTCCTGCCCGTTGTGCAGCACTTTGCCGATCTCGCGCCCGTAACGATCACGCTTGTAGGTATGTACTTCAACCGCATGGTTGAAAACCAACTCACTCAGGCTTTGTTTCGACCTCTGCCCATAGGCTTGGCGTTTCTCTGGCGCATCGATACCGGCTAGTCGAATCCGATGCTGCACATGCGCCGCGTCAAGAACCGTGATTGTGTCCCCATCCACCACTGCAATGACCACGCCGTGAATGATTTCCGCCTGACACCAAGACGCCAGGAACAACAAAAGCGTTGCAAGGATTTTTCTCATCATCACTACGTTTATGAGTTTTTTGACAGGCATTGCTGCGCTAGAACACCCGCTCGTTGGCGCGTCAACTGTCTGTGGGATTTTTGCTGCACTTTGCATGTTGCCAACCAGAACCATTGTCTCGCCAACGTGCGGTTTCTATCGTCACCAACTTGTTCGATCAAACAAGGAGGATGAATGACCGTGACAACACCTATCCCAACTGCAGCCGAAATCAACCAGGCTTCGTCAATCTCAATACCGGTGCAATACCGTGAAGCTGGCTCCGCAGAGCTTGCCGGTCACCTTTCCGCGCCCTGGGAGGGATTCGTACTCGCTTTCCACAAGCCTCACTGGCATGGGAAAGAGTCGCTCACAACCTATTGCGAGCGCTACGCAGACATTTTCAATTGCGAGTTAATTCCTGCACGTCACTGGCGGCCTATCTCCGTCAAGGCGAAAAGAACCGATGGCATCGTCAGTTCGCACATCGACAATATTCTGCTGCACGCCGTCGTGTTTGATCTTGAGAACGGCACATCGAGCGACAAGATTCGCCGGCGGCTTCGCGGTCTAAGAGGACTGGTTCATTCGACATACCGCCACAGCCCGACCGCACCTCGCTGGCGAGTCATCCTTCCTTTGCGTGACGGAGTAGGGCCAGCGGAATGGCTGGCTATGCGCGATGCGCTCATGCATCGGTTTAATGCATTGCTTGATGAAACCTACAAATCCCAGCCTTTGGACTGGTATCGCCTGCCAGCATGCCCACCTGACGCCATAGAGCATTACACGATGTTCCAGCTCGATGGCTTTCCCCTGTGGATGAACTCAAAGTTCAAGGCCGAATGCGCTCGCAGTCACCACTTGAAACTCCACGCAACGTCCAATAGTGGCGTCATAGCGGCGAGCACGAAAACCGATACTGCACAGCCGTCAGCGATCACAACGGCGCAGGTGCCCAATACTCACAAAGTCCAAGGTACGACCTCAACTGTGCCGCCTTCGCCGGCATCAGCTGCCGCTGCTGAAGAAACGCCCGCCAACAAACCTGAGCTTTCGGACTCAGTCGTGGCCGCTCCAAGCGCCCCCAGGCTTATCAACCATGAAGACCTGATGGCCGAGCTTGAGGCACTGGCTCAAGAGTACCGAAAACCTGACGATTATTTGAGGATTCGAGAACGCTATTGCGAAACCTCCATGGCGTTGAACGTGCATGGACTTTGGGCGCCGGCTTTCCGCTCCAAAATCTCTATTCCGAAGAAAAATTCTCTTCATCAACCGGCGCACGAACTCATTCAACAGGATCGAGTTGTGATCGACTGCCACTGGCTGCACTGCAGGCAGTACCGCATCTCGCCTGCCGAGGCGCAGTGGCGGCCGCTCTTCAAGAAGGATTCGGAATTTCCGCTTGCTTTGGCCCAGGAGTTCGCAACCCGCAGCATCACAAACGAGTACCGCGCCGAAGCCATCTTGGGGCTTACACACCCGTTGCAGGTTCAGCTGCGGGCATTGTGCGGCGAGTCTGTGCAGACGCTGTTTGGAAATTTGACTCGATACTCTCGCGTAGACGGGAAGCGCGTCCCTGCGCCCCTTGAAACTGTCACGCTGGCAGTCAACCGGTGGGCAGAGAGGGATAGACGCGTTGCATCCGAGAAGGAAAAGTACATAGCTCACGCCAAGGCCCGCGAGCTGCTGAAATCTGCGTCACCAACAAGGCGGGAGATCGCAGTCTTGGCTGGCCTGATCCGCGGGGTTCCAGCCCTAAGCGAGCGTACTGTTTGTGACTTGTTGAAAAAGATCGACAAGCAGCTTGCGAAATTAGCCTGACATCGATGTCGGAGGCCATGTCTGCGGCCATCGTCGCGGACATGGCGGCGTACATCGTGCGGACATCCTCTCTCGGAAGCCGCATGAAATCTAGCAAAATTTCCAGCCTCACATGTTTTCCGAGACATAACCTATAACTCACATCTCTTAACAGAAAGAAGTAACTTTCTGGTCGCGCTGACGCGCGACTGCAGCGCTCGCTGCGCGAGACGCTGCCAAGATACAAAGTCTTTTTCCCTAGCCGCCGGAATGAGGGTCTTCTTCATTCAAGGAAATAAACCCAGCGGGAGAGAACAAGAATGTCTGCTTCAGGTCCACAGCCTCCGGCTTTGTATAAGGTTCCGTCAAACCCAGGCCGGAACGAGGAACGCAGTACCTCCAGCCCTCCTCGGATTTTCTAGGACTTCGCTTAATCCAGCCCCGCGTCTCTTCACCACCATACGCGGCACCGGCACGCCCGTATAAGTGTTCAACACCTCCGTTTTAGGGTGAACAAACAGTGAACAAATAGGGAACAGGAGATCCTCTTGAAACCCGCACCAGATGACGGCTCACGGGGATTTTTCTTGCACTGCCGTCCGTAGCGCTTCCCCACCCCGGCTGCAAGCGTTTTGCCAGCTTCCTCGCCGATACAACAGCCCACGCCCGGCATCCTTGGCGCCAGCTTGCCGGCGTCCTATCGTTTGTCCACGTACAGGACCGACGTCCTTTCATGTGGACACCAAGGAGATTCAGCATGGCTCATGATCAATTCGTCACTTACTACCGCGTCAGCACTCAGCGACAGGGAGCTTCCGGCTTGGGACTCGAAGCCCAGCGGCAGGCAGTCACGCAATACCTCTCAGGACGCGATAGGAAGGCCATAGGCGAGTTTGTCGAGGTCGAGACGGGCAAGGGTGCAAACGCTCTGGAAAAGCGTCCTGAGCTGCGTAAAGCGCTTGAGCTGTGCAGAAAGTCAGGCGCGACGCTGTTGATCGCGAAGCTCGACCGTCTGGCCCGCAACGTTCACTTTGTCAGTGGGTTGATCGAGACTGGCGTGGACTTCATCGCCGCCGACATGCCCAACGCGAACAAGGTCATGATCCAGATGCACGCGGTCATGAGCGAGTGGGAGCGCGATCAGATCAGTGAACGCACCAAAGCGGCTCTGGCGGCTGCAAAGGCCCGTGGCGTGGTTTTGGGAGCTACCGGGCGTACCAACCTGCGCCGGCACACAGAAGAGCGCCAGGAGGCCGCCAAGGCGTTCCGCGAGCGGCTAAAGCCCGTTTTGGATGGACTCATAGCTCAGGGGCTGAGCCGACGGGCCATTGTTGAGCGGCTGAATGACCTGGGGATCACGGCGCCGCGTGGTGGAGTTTGGTCATTGGGGCAGGTACAGCGAATGTGCTGATCTTTTTCGTCATAGCACCGCAAGGCTCTGAACAATCTTCTCAACCCCAGCGGTAGCCTGCTCAAGCAGTGGCATGACAGGCATATTGTTTGAAGAGAAATGGAACGAGACCCAGACCGTCAACTCTTGATTGCCACCGATGATCTGCCCTGGATTAGTTGGACTGATACTCTGCCCACCTGGAATGAGCGCGTCACCCAATTGGATGAATGCACCGCCTCCAATTTGAATGCTAGCGCCATCGCCAAGAATGATTGCTGCGCCAGAATCTGATGATAGTTTGAGCTGCCGCGACTCCTGCCTGGTCTGGGGCGTCAGCCTCTGGTGCTTGTTTTCATTATTTAGCTCCATGAAGTGCGGCATCCAGCTCCACTCAGCACCGGCGAAATGTTGGACGGACTCCAGAGCCAGAACAACATCCGGACGAGATGCCGTAATGCCAGGAATACAAGCTTCTATCCGCCCTGCTGCCCGGAACTTCGTTGCATCTTGATTCAGCGATGCGTATGGAAAGTAGATCTTGGCATTCGGCTTGCCGTTTCCGTATTTCTGGAACAGACCGACCGCGGAGAAATCAAGTGCCGAGCGCAAGTTCTCCATTAGATTCTTGATCTCTACCAAAAAAACAGGAGAAATTTGCTGCGACTTGAGAGATCCAGCATATGCCGAGCGAATCTTCTCCAGCTCTTGCTTACTGTGTTCCACCAATGCTCTTGCATCATCAAATTGACTCACGTGCATTTCCTCCTCTAACCATTTAGCAACTGGGTTAATTCATCGATACTGAGCGCGGGCCGCTTTCGGTGGAGCATTGCATGGCAGTTTGGACACACAGGCCGGAGATCGACCACAGGATTCAACTCGTACTGCTCACCGATCTCGCCAAGCGGCTTGAGATGATGCACGTGAATGAAACCCTCGCCCAGCTCGCCGTACCGCTCACCAAAATCAAATGAGCAAACGCTGCACTTCACGCCCCACTTAGCGATGCACTTGCGCCGAGCGTTCGGATCGCGCTCGTACACGTTGACCTGGACGGTGCGCCGGGCACCCTCTGGCACAGTACTGACCTCGTCCTCGTCAACCTCCTCCGGCATCTGGGTCGGTAGGCGCGTGCCATCGCCGCCATGAAAGCTCCAAACGACCTTGACAGGCGTCTGATCGAACACCTCAACGGCCTTGCCCAACCCCGCAAAGGTGAACGGATCACGATCCTCTTCGCGGAAGAAGACATACACGTTCCCGATCGGATTAGTCAGCTTCCGAATCGACACCTGATGAATGTTGGTATTCGTCTTGGCGAACCAGACCAGCCGGTCGCCATCGAAGTAGTTGCCATAGTCGTGTCCCGTCCGGCCACCTGTGCCAACACCGCAGAAGATGAACCAATCATCGCCGTGAGCGGTATAACCCGTGAACCAGTTACCGCCGGTCGGCTCCTCGGGCAAGCCAATAACTCGGAACACATCTTTTCGATGGTACTGGTCGCCAATGCGGAATGGGTAGACGGGCTTGCCCGTCTTTAAGGTTGGAAGCGTAGCCCTAGCACTGGCACGATCTGACACCCTGGCGTTCCAATACTTATGAAGCTCACTCCGCTCCGCCTCATCGTCGGAAACATGAAACTCCTTCGCCAGACCAGATGAACAGCGCATTGACTTTTTGTTGACAATCACCGCTGTGAGGATCGGCTCCCGCTTGTCGCGAGCCTCGTGGCCCAGATAGTCCATAGCGTGTCGCAAGCTGAAACGGTCCACATCGAACGCCTGCATAACCTCACCGTACGTCACCTTGCGATTGTTTCGCGCAGCGTCGATCAGCCACGCCCTCATAGCGGGCAGCTTGGCCTTGTATGCCGCCTGTTGCTTCTTTTCATTCATCCGGTTTGCCCTCCCAGTCAAACCAGCCGTTGTTATAGCCGACAAATGAAAAGGGCCATCGTATGACGGCCTCATCTACTTCGCTATACGCGCCTCGCAGACACTCTTATTTAGCTTGCGCGGTTATCCAAATGCGACGGCAACCAGCCTACGACGGCAACCTGCTCCTCGTCACTCCAAAAGAAGTACAGTCGAAATCCGTATCGACGATCACGCGAATTGCTCCCCTTCAGATGTCGATCAAGGGACCTTCTTGCCCCTCCGTACTGAACTGAATACAGATCCGCGGAGTACTTGACGCCATCACCCGTTGAACTCTCTTCCAGCTCCAGGCTATTCAACGCGTCGGCGTATGCCTTTCTGTTGTCTGGCAAACTCTCGCGCCGCATTGGCACATAGTAGTCACGCAACAAGAGAAGAGAACGATATATGAACTGCGGGTCGTGGTAGTCAGATTTGCGCACCCCCTGAAACGCGCGGCCAACGAGTTCAACTGAACCGCTCAGGTTGTCGCGACACCAGTCCTCGAATAGGTCCAACGAGTCTGGCAAGGCCGGCTCTCGAACTCCAGTCGTCGCAATGAATCGCTGCTCCAAGGTGCGAATACGATGGAGGCGTTCAAGCGCCTGAGCTTTCGCAGAGTTTGCAGCCTGGATGGCAGTATCCCTTTCCGCCTCTGCGGCAGTCAACAAACCATCGTACTGTTCGCGCTGCTCCTTCAACTCAGTACGCAGTTGGTCATTGTCCTGTTCATAAAGATTGAGCAGATCGACATCGTCCCCCCCCGCCGCTCGCACTTCGGCACGCTCCGCTTGGGCAGCCAATTGGCGAACTGTATTGAACGCCGGCAATCTCTCCTCTCGCAATCGCCCACGGACAGAGGAAGCCAAGGCACTATTCACCAGCCATTTCTCGAAAGCCCTCGCCCCCTCTTCGTTCCACCCAGCGATACGAGTGGGCAATGCAAGTGGATGATCACTAGGCTCGGCTATCCATGCCATAAAGCCGGGACGGTAAGTACGCACGCCTTGATGAAAGACTGACAGCTCTCGCCCGACAGACTCAGTAAGAAAATAGCTCGCTTCTCCACTGAGAACAAAAACGTGCGCAACGCCATTTAGCTTTACGTGCACATCAGCGACAGATGCAGCCGCATCTTCAACGTTAGACGACCCCTTCGGCAGGGAAAAAACAATCACATCGCAAGAACGCCCTGGAGATTCCAACAACGAGACTAGGCCATCCACCTCAGCTTGCGAAGAAATCAGGCTTGGCTTATCCGAGATTGCAATGCCTTCGAGTTCAACAGAACCTGAAGCGATGATGCCTTTGACAAACCCTGGAACAGTTCGGTCAAACGGCTCATCACTCCCCCGCGTTGCACAGATAAGCCGCGTACCGAAGAGAACATCACCGCTTTCGTCAACCCCAACCCCAATTTCTGTAACCCAAGTCCGCATGGGCACAGTTTTGTCTGCATCGTCAAGTCGTGCGGCCCAGTATCGCGGCTCTTTGACCGCAACTGCCGCCGTTCTTTGAGCGCCAATTTCAGACAACTCAAAAGACTGACGCTGCCACGCAGTGTCGGGAAGTGTTCTTCCCGCACGCTTGTTCATCCAGCGCAGGATGTTGTCCACGGTCTCAGCATACCGATCTCGCCCAGGAATGGCCTTAAGACGAAGAGTAGCTTGACTTACTGGTCGGATAACGGACCGCCCCTCACGAAGCTTCGCTGCTATCGGAGTGAGCTGATCTCTCAAGTCTTTCGATTGATACGCCATGGCGTCCTCCCGATCAAACCAGACGCTTTTATAGCCGACAAAAAGAAAAGGCCATCCTATGATGGCCTCATGCCGCTAACGCGGGTGTTCTGCTGGAGTCTTTGTCCTGGCTTTGCCAATGGTCGTCTAGGTAATCCCGGAAGTCCTTGTGGCCAAAGGCAATCTCAGAAATTCCTGCCTACGGGATAGTTCTCCGCCGCAATGCCGGCCTTGGTCAGGGCATTGAACAGGGTGGATTTACCGACATTGGGCAGGCCGACGATGCCGCACTTCAAGCTCATGGAAATTCCTTAGAAATCATTAAACGATCGAACCTGGTGGGGGCGTGATCGAGGTGGCCCGATCCGCGTCTGGGGCACGACGCCCCGGTTCGATCAACCCAGGCCCAGGACAAGGCATTTCTGCAACCTCTGTCCTCGATTGGCCCGGAAAACTAGGCCAATTGTACTAATCAGCGAATCCGTGCTTCATCACCCGGCCGCGACCGGCGGGCGCGCCCACCGGTTTCGCAGTCGCAATAGACTATGGGTGGATATTGCATGACAACCCACCCAAACCACCAGCAAAGCCCTTCCATGCCCCTCACTCGCCGCAGACTCTTGACGCTGACGGGTGGCCTGTTCACCCTCCCCGGGGTACTGGCCCAACCGGCTCCCATCTGGCCATCCAAGCCCATCAAGATCGTCGTGGCCTACCCGCCTGGCGGCGTCAGCGATGTCATCGCCCGGGCCCTGGCAGAACAACTGGCGGCCCGGCTCGGCGTTCCCATTTTGGTGGACAACAAGGCCGGCGCAAGCGGCTCCTTGGGGGTGGGCCTGGTCGCCAAGTCGGCGCCTGACGGCTATGTGCTGGCGTTCTCGGCCATCTCGCCGCTGACGCTCAGTCCACACCTCGGCAAATCAGCGTTCGACCCCGTCAAGGACATTGCGCCCGTCGCCAGCGTGATGTATTCGCCCGTCCTGATTGCCGCCACCTCGGCGCTGAAAGAGGGCGACCTCAAGAGCTTGCTGACCACAGCCCGCGCCCGACCTGGCGCCATGCGCTGGGCCACCTCCGGGCCGGCCTCGCTGGGCCATGTCGTGCTGGAGCAGATTCGTGCAACAGCCCAGGTGGACGTCACCCACGTCCCCTACAAGGGCGGCGGCCAACAGATCACCGACGCGCTGAGCGGTCAATTTGAAGTGCTGTCCGTCAACACCTCTTCGGCCGTCCTGCAGCACATCAAGACGGGCAAGCTGCGCCCATTGGCCGTGGGCGCGCCCGCCAGGCTGAATAACCTGCCCACGGTTCCGACACTGGCCGAACTGGGATATCCGGCCGCCAACCTGAGTTCCCACTTTGGCATCCTGGCGCCGGCGGGCACACCCGCCCCCGCCGTCAACCGTTTGAACGGCGAGATCAACGCGATTCTGTCCACACCGGCCATGCGCGAGCGCCTGATGGCCGCGGAATGCGTGCTGGAACTGGCCAGCCCTACCGAGTTCGCACAATTGATTGCCGCCGAGTCAGCCAGCATGGCGCGCATCATTCGCGACGCCCAGATCAAGGCGGAATAGGGATCGCAATGCCCGGCCGGGCCGCACTTCAGTCGAAGCGGAAGTCCGCCGTCATCATCTGTCCGACACGCAGCACCGCATCCACACCCGCCAGCACGATGGCATTCATGCCGAAGGTCACCGCCCCGTTCAGCCGCGCATCCCGCCGGTAAGCCTGCAGCGTGTCGCTGACCTCCGGGCTGCTGTGTGCCGTGGCCGGGTCGATGTTGGGAATCGGACAGCGCGGACAGGGCTTGACCGGCTTGAACACCACCTCACCCTCACCGGTGACGATGTGCAGGGTATCGAGCCGATCCTCGTCATGCACCTCCAGTCCGGCCAGCACGATGTTGGGACGGAACCGCTCCACCCCCACCGGCGCATGGCCAGCGGCCTGCAGGCGGCCATTGAACTCGTCGAGCGAAGCCTGGCCCAGCACCAGCAACGGAAAACCATCGCTGAACTGGTTCAGCGCTTCCACACCATCGGTCCACTTCAGGCTGGAGAGGCGCCGGTGCTCCGGATCGAAACGTACCAGCCGGTACTTGGCGGCCTGGGCCGTGGGCAGGCCCTGCTCGGACAAGGACAGAAAGTCGGTGAACCACTGGGCGGCAACGTCGCCCATGTCATACGCGGGCATCTCGTCGTCCCAGACGCGCACCCGCGTCGGCTGCTCCACAGCGTCGACGGCCAGATGCAGCGCCAGCATGCCGGGCGCGCGCAGCGCCAGCTCCGAGCCGCCACGCTTGAATTGCGGCTGCACCAAGGCCAGGCGCGGCTGCTCGCGCTGCGACACGAAGCCGCCCTGCGCATCCACCACCATCCAGGCGCGGTCCAGATCGAGGCCGGTTTCGGTCAATACCGACTCCTGCAACGCAATGCCGGCGCAGGATTTGATTGGGTACACGAACAGCTGCGCAATATGGGCCTGAACATCACCCGGGCTGACAGTCGATTCACTCACTTGGCAAGATCCCCATGGTTATTGGAATGGAATTGACATCCGACAGAACCGATTCTGCCCTGCCTTCTACAATGCTGCGCATGGCTCTTCCCCTGGATGTTTGTATACGCGGCAGCGGCATTGTGGGACGCACGCTGGCCCTGCTGCTGGCGCGCGAGCGCCTGCGTGTCGGCCTGGTGGAACCCTCGCCCCAGCCCGATGCCCCCGCCGATGTGCGTGCCTACGCCCTGAACCGAGCCTCCAAGGAGCTGCTCGACACCTTGCGCTGCTGGCCCGCGCCGCAGGCGGCCACCCCGGTCACCCACATGCAGATCTGGGGCGACCGCGGCGGCGAGATCAATTTCGACGCCAGCGAACTCGGCGCCACCGCCTTGACCTGGATCGTGGATGTCCCGGTGCTGGAGGCGCAGCTGGCGCAGGCCGTCGGCTTTCAGCCGCAGATCGAAGTGCTGTCAGCCCCGGCGCCTGCCAAACTCACCGTGGTCTGTGAAGGCCGTGCCAGCAGCACGCGTGCCGAGTTTGGCGTTGACTTCCAGGTCACCCCCTATGCCCAGCACGCGCTGGCGGCCCGGATCCAGTGCGAAAAACCGCATGGCCAGAATGCACGCCAGTGGTTCACCCATGGCGACATCCTGGCATTTCTGCCCATGGGCGGCGAACAAGGGAACTCCGTTGCGATTGTCTGGTCTGTCTCTCCCGAGCACGCGACCCGGCTGCAGGCCGCCAGCCCGGACGATTTCTGTCGCGAGTTGGAAGCTGCCAGCGGGCACGCCTTGGGCCAGTTGACGCTGATCAGCGAACGCCGGCTCTGGCCCTTGCAAAAGGCGCAGGCGCGGCAATGGACTGGTCAGGCGGCCTGCGGCGCGTGGGTGCTGGCCGGCGATGCCGCCCACAACGTGCACCCGCTGGCCGGCCAGGGTCTGAACCTGGGGCTGGCCGATGTGGCGGAACTGGCCAAGACGCTGCGCGAGCGAGACTACTGGCGTGGCGTCGATGATGCCAAGCTGCTGCGGCGCTACGAGCGTGCCCGCAAGGCCGGCATGCTGGCCCTGGATACCGGCATGGACGGGCTGCAGTTGCTGTTTGCCCGCGAAGGCGAAGCCTGGCGTGCGCTGCGCAACTGGGGCATGAACACCGTGGAACGAAGCGGCCTGCTCAAGCAGTGGCTGACCCGGCAGGCCATGGATTTTTGAACAACGCGACGTGTCGCATGAAACGGATGATGATGAATGCTCTGAAAACCCTGCTGATCAGTGCCTGCGTGCTGGCCGGTCTCACCGCCCAGGCCCAGGAGGCAACGATCCGCAAGAACCTGACCGAACGCATCCCGCAACTGCAGAAGATCGACGAAATCAGCAAGACCCCGGTGAATGGTTTGTACGAAGTTCGTGTCAACGGCACCGACATCTTCTACACCGATGCCGATGCCAACTACCTGATCCAGGGCCATCTGATCGACACACGCCAGCGCCGCAACCTGACCGAGGAACGCATCGACAAGCTGACCGCTGTCAACTTTGACACCCTGCCGCTGAAAGACGCCTTCACCGTGGTACGCGGCAACGGCAAGCGCAAGGTGGCCGTGTTTGAAGATCCGAACTGCGGCTATTGCAAGCGCTTCGAACGCGATCTGGACAAGGTGACCAACGTCACGGTCTACACCTTCCTCTACCCCATCCTCAGTCCCGACTCGGCGGAAAAATCGAAGAACATCTGGTGCGCCAAGGACAAGGCCAAAGCCTGGCAGGACTACATGCTGCGTGACCAGCCGCTCCCCGCCGCCAGCTGCGATGTCTCGGCCATTGCCCGCAATCTGGAGCTCGGTCGCAAGCACAAGATCACCGGCACGCCAACCCTGATCTTTGCCGACGGCTCGCGCGTGCCGGGCGCCATCAACGCCCAGCAGATCGAGAAGTACCTGAGCGAAACCCGCTAAACCGCCACCTCATGGCCAAAGACGTCGCCCCCGCCGCCATCCACTACCGGGTAGAAGTCGCCGATCTGCATGCCCACCTGTTTCGCGTCACGCTCATCATCGCGCAGCCGCAAGCGCAGCAACGCGTCTCCTTGCCGGTGTGGGTCCCAGGCAGCTATCTGGTGCGTGAATTTTCGAAAAACCTGCAGCGGCTGCAGGCACGGCAAGACGGCAAAGCCCTGGCCCTGCGGCAGCTCGACAAATGCAGTTGGCAGATCGACTGCATGCCGCTGCGCCCGCTGGTGCTGAGCTACGAGGTCTACGCCTTCGACAACTCGGTGCGCACGGCCTGGCTCGATGCCACACGCGGCTTCTTCAACGGCACCAGCCTGTGCCTGCGGGTCGAGGGCCAGGAAGAAACCGCCCACGAGCTTGAACTGGTTGCCAGCAAGTCCATTGCCCGCTGGTCCGTGGCCACCGGCCTGAGCCCGGCAAAGATCAACCGACGCGGCTTCGGCAGTTACCGTGCCGCTGATTACGACGAACTGGTGGATTGCCCGGTAGAACTGGGCGAGTTCTGGAACGGCACGTTCACCGCCGCTGGTGTGCCGCACCGCTTCGTGGTCGCCGGCGCGCCGCCGAGTTTCGACGGCGAGCGATTGCTGGCCGATACACGCAAGATCTGCGAAGCAGAAATCCTTCTCTGGCACAGCACGGGGGCAGGCCGGCGGCACAAGGCACCGCACCGCAGCTACCTGTTCATGCTCAATGCCACCGACGACGGCTACGGTGGCCTGGAGCACCGCAATTCAACCGCTTTGATCTGCGCCCGCCGCGACCTGCCGCGCCTGGGCGCCAAACCGGGCGAGGGTTACACCACCCTGCTAGGGCTGATCAGCCACGAATACTTCCACACCTGGAACGTCAAGCGCCTGCGCCCGGCCGAGTTCGTGCGCTATGACTACACGCAGGAAAACTACACCCAACTGCTCTGGTTCTTCGAGGGTTTCACCAGCTACTACGACGACCTGCTGCTGCACCGTGCCGGCCTGATCGACGCCGCCGCTTATCTGAAGCTGCTGAACAAGACCATCAACCAGGTGATGCAGACGCCCGGCCGCGCCGTGCAGTCGTTGGCGCAGGCCAGTTTCGATGCCTGGGTCAAGTACTACCGGCAGGACGAAAACACGCCCAATGCCACCGTGAGCTACTACAGCAAGGGGGCGCTGGTAGCGCTGTGCCTGGATCTCACCTTGCGCGCCGAAGGGCCGCATACGCTTGACGAGGTGATGCGTGCCCTGTGGCTGCGTTGCCAGGGCGGCCCGATGCACGAGGACGACCTGTTGCAGGTGCTACAGGACATCACGGGACGCGCCTATGCCCGCGAGATCAAGCGCTGGGTGCACAGCACGGCCGAGCTGCCGCTCAAGGAACTGCTGGAACGCCACGGTGTAGCGATTCAGGAAGATCCGGCCCAGCTGGCACAGCAACTGGGCTTGCGCGTAACCGAGGGGGCCGCCATCCAGATCAAGACCGTGCTGCGCGGTGGCGCTGCCGAGCGGGCCGGCCTGGCCGCCGGCGACGAATGGCTGGGCGTGGAAGTCGGCAGCGGCCAGGCCCGCAGCGGCTGGCGCCTCACCAAGCTCGACGACCTGCCGCTTTATGCCGGCGCATACACCAAGGTCCAGGCTCTGGTAGCGCGCGACAAGCGCCTGCTGAAACTCACACTGAACCTGCCGCGCGGCATGACCACCTGGCGCCTATCGGTGCGCGACAAGCAGCTGGTCGAGGCCTGGCTTGCCGCTTGAGCGGCAAGCGGCCGAGCCTCAAACCGGCGGCATCTGGTTCTCAATCTCCTGGCCAAAACGGTCAGCAGCACCCTGGCCGCGCACCTCGCGCACGACGGCATACGCCAGCTTCATCGCACCGATGAAATGCGGCACATCCCGCGCCGCTTCGATTTTCAGGCACACATCCTCGGCCAGCGGGCCCAGGGCCTCGACCAGCAAATGCGTCGCCAGCATCTTGACCTTGCCCAGGGACTTGCCAGCATCTGCTGCCGGAACTGTCGACATGGCGGCAGTCGTCTGGACAGCGGGCGGCACCGGAACCGCTCCCGGCACGGCTTCAATGAACCCTTCGGCTTTCAACTGCGCCAGCAACTGGTCCGGCTCACCCAGACCGGCTGCCAGCTTGCGCAAGTCCGCAATGGTTTTCTTGCCATCAACCAGGATCAGCAAGGTGCGCAGCTTGCCTGCCAGCGTGCGTGACGCCATGGCCTCTGCCCCTTTGCCCGACTTCCGATAAATCGCCTGTGCATCCATGCCGCCCCCTTGTGACACGCCATGTTGGCATACTCAGTGCCGCTGGTCCAGCACGCGCTTGGCCTTGCCCAGGCTGCGCTCGACGCCGCCCTCGGACCGCAACTCGATCTCGACACTGGTGCCGACATAGGCCTTGATCTCGTGCTGCAGCTGCTTGGCCGCGGCCCGCGCCGCCAAGCTGTCGGGTGACACGTCGGGCCGGGTCTCCACCACCACCAGCAGATCGTCCATCGGCCCGTTGCGCCGCAGGATGCACTGGTAATGCGGTGTCAGTTCGGGGCGCCGCAGAATCAGTTCCTCGACCTGGGTCGGGAACACATTGACACCACGCACGATCATCATGTCGTCGCTGCGACCGGTGATTTTTTCCATGCGGCGCATGGTGCGCGTGCTGCCCGGCAGCAGGCGCGTGAGATCGCGCGTGCGGTAGCGGATGACCGGCAGAGCTTGTTTGGTGAGACTGGTGAACACCAGTTCGCCGACTTCGCCGTCGGGCAACAGTTCACCGGTGTCGGGGTCGATGATCTCGGGATAGAAATGATCTTCCCAGATGGTCGGTCCGTCCTTGGCCAGCACGCACTCGCTGGCCACACCGGGGCCGATCACCTCACTCAGCCCGTAGATGTCGACAGCATCAAGCCCCATGCGCTGCTCGATGGCGCGGCGCATGTCATTGGTCCAGGGTTCGGCGCCGAAAATGCCGATGCGCAGGCTGGCTTCAGCGGGATTGAGGCCCTGGCGCTCGAACTCCTCGGCAATCGCCAGCATGTAGCTGGGCGTGACCATGATGATGTCGGGTTTGAAATCCTGGATCAGCTGCACCTGCCGTTCGGTCTGCCCACCGCCGAAGGGCACCACCGTCAGCCCCAGCTTCTCCGCCCCATAGTGGGCGCCGAGACCGCCGGTGAACAGGCCGTAGCCATAACTCACATGCACCATGTCGCCGGGCCGGGCGCCGGCGGCACGGATGCTGCGCGCCACCAGCCCGGCCCAGGTCTCGATGTCGTTCCGGGTGTAGCCCACTACCGTCGGCTTGCCGGTGGTGCCGCTGGAGGCATGGATGCGCACGCACTGCTCGCGCGGCACGGCAAACATGCCGAAGGGGTAGCTGTCGCGCAGGTCTTTCTTGGTGGTGAACGGAAAGCGCGCCAGATCGGCCAGCGTGCGGCAATCATCCGGGTGCACACCGGCCGCGTCGAACTTGGCGCGGTACACCGGCGAATTGCGGTAGGCGTGCTGCAACGTGGATTGGAGCCGCTTGAGCTGCAGGCTGCGCAGCTCGTCGATGCTGGCCGTCTCGATCGGGTCCCAGGCAAACTCTCGCTGACTCATGCGACCTCCGGAATGATGGTGCCCTGGATCTGGGCGCTCTTGCCGCGGAACACGGCAACGACCTCGCCACGCTGGTTGCTCACCCGCATGTCGTAGATGCCGTGCCGACCCTGCAGCGTCTGTTCCACGCCTTCGCAGGTCAGCACGTCGGCCAGCTGCGCCGGCTTGAGGAACTCGATGCTGCAGCCGGCCGCCACCGCCACCTTGTTGTAGCTGTTGCAGGCGAAGGCAAAAGTGGAATCGGCCAGCGTGAAGATCAGACCGCCGTGGCAGATCTCATGGCCGTTGAGCATGTCTTTGCGCACCGTCATGCGCATCACGGCCCGGCCGGGCGCGCACGACAGCAGCTCCATCTGCATGAATTCGCGCGAGGCGCGGTCGGCGGCGAACATGGACTCACCGACCCGGCGCGCCAGTGCCTCGGCGTTTTTCACATCGCTCATCCCTCACTCCCCCTTGAACTGCGGTGTGCGCTTTTCGCGGAATGCCAGCACACCCTCGATGTAGTCATGCGTGCGCCCCAGCGCCGACTGCATGTCGCGCTCGGCGTCGAGCTGCTGGTCCAGCGTGCGGCTGCCGGCACGCTGCAGCAACTCACGCGTCGCCACCAGCGCCTTGGTCGGCATGACCGCCAGACGCTGGGCCAGGGCCAGTGCCGCCGCCACGCAGTCGTCGCTCACATCCCAGATCAGGCCCCAGTCGCGCGCCTGGACCGCGGTGAGCTTGTCACCGGTCATGGCCAGAGCCAGGGCACGCGCCATCCCCAGGCGCTGCGGCAGCAGCCAGGAGCCCCCGGCATCGGGAATGAGGCCAATCTTGCTGAAGGCCTGGATGAAGCTGGCCTGCGGCGTCGCTATCGCAATGTCGCAGGTCATGGCCAGCGAGGCACCGGCCCCGGCAGCGACGCCGTTGACGGCGGCAATGGTCGGCATACGCAGTTGCTGCAGCCGCCGCACCGTGGGATTAAAAGCCTGGTCGATCACCGGGCCGGGGTTGGCCCGCTCGACCAGGTCCGGCCCGGGCGTGAAATCGAATTCCGACAGGTCAGCCCCGGCACAAAAGCCACGCCCGGCACCCGTGATGACCAGCGCGCGAATGGCCGGATTGGCCTCGGCCCGGTCCAGCGCGGCCCACAGATCGCGGTGCATCTGGCGCGTGAAGCTGTTGAGCGCCTGCGGGCGGTTCAGGGTGGCAACGGCCACCGGCCCTTGCTCGGCATATAAAACGGATAACTCGGCGGTAGGCTCGGACATCAGGCATCCCTCGGGTTGGCATGACGAAAGTCAGCCGGCTTGGTCTGGCCAATTTAACATCTCCCGACCGATCGGTCGGTTAATGTTTTCCCTTGGTTTTGCCGCAAAAAGCCCGGTTTTACCGAGTCCCGTCAGTGCTTAGACCAGCGTCACCTTCTTGAACTTGCGCTTGCCGACCTGCAGCACGTAGGTGCCAGCACCGAGCTTGAGCCCCTTGTCGCTGATCACGGCCGAGTCCACACGCACACCGCCGCCATCGATCAGGCGGTTGCCCTCGCCGCTGGAGGCCGCCAGCCCGGTCTGCTTGAGCAGTGCGCCGATCCCCATCGGGCCCGCTTCGAGTTGGACCGTCTGCTCTTCGATCTCGTCGGGCACGCCGCCGCGGCTGCGGTTGATGAAGTCCTGCTCGGCCGCATCGGCCGCAGCCGCCGAGTGGAAGCGCGCCGTGATCTCCTTGGCCAGCAGCACCTTGATCTCCTTCGGATTGCGCCCCTGTCTCACTTCGTCCCGCAGCTTTTCGATGTCGCCCAGGCTGCGAAAACTCAGCAAGGTGTACCAGCGCCACATCAGTTCATCCGAGATCGACAGCACCTTGGCGAACATGGTGTTGGCGTCCTCGGCGATGCCGATGTAGTTGTTCTTGGACTTGGACATCTTCTCCACGCCGTCCAGGCCTTCGAGCAGCGGCATGGTCAGGATACACTGCGGCTCCTGGCCGTATTCGACCTGCAGGTGGCGCCCCATCAGCAGGTTGAACTTCTGGTCGGTGCCGCCCAGTTCCAGGTCGCTCTTGAGCGCCACGCTGTCATAGCCCTGCATCAGCGGGTAGAGGAACTCGTGCACCGAGATCGGGTTGCCAGCCTTGAAGCGGTCGTGGAAATCGTTGCGCTCCATCATGCGCGCCACGGTGTACTTGGCCGCCAGCTGGATCATGCCCATGGATCCCAATGGCAGGCACCATTCGCTGTTGTAGCGGATCTCGGTCTTCTGCGGATCCAGCACCAGACTGGCCTGCTTGTAGTAGGTTTCGGCATTGGCCTTGATCTGCTCGGGCGTCAGCGGCGGACGGGTGCTGTTGCGCCCCGACGGGTCGCCGATCAGGCTGGTGAAGTCGCCGATCAGGAAGATCACCTGATGGCCCAGATCCTGCAACTGGCGCATCTTGTTGAGCACCACGGTATGGCCGATATGGATGTCGGGCGCAGTCGGATCCAGGCCGAGCTTGATGCGCAGCGGCTGGCCGGTAGCCTCGGCGCGCGCCAGCTTCTGCACCCAGTCGGCCTCGGGAATCAACTCGTCGCAGCCCCGCAAGGTCACGGCCAACGCCTCCCGGACACGCTCGGTTACAGGAAATTTCGATGCGGAGGCTTGATTCATAAGGGTTTTTCCAGATACCAGGGGGTCGAGGCCAGCTATACTAGCCGCTTGCCATTGCGCTGGATTTTAAGTGCGCAATGCCCGCCGGCCGCGGTGCCACCATGCCCCAGCCGCACCACCATCGTTGGGTTGCCAATTGAAAAACGGTTTCATCACCGCCGGAAGCGACTTTTTGACCTTTGCCGGTCACTGGGTCGAACACCACCCCAAGCGGGTGATGGGCGCCGTAGCAGCCGCCTTGCTGCTTGGCGGCGGCGGCGCCTATGCCGTGGCTTCTGCTGTGGTGTCGCTGGGTCCCGATGTGGCGCAGTTACCGGTGCGCGAGGTCCGCGAGACCGTCTCCCCCATTGCCCTGGAGCCCCAGACCGAAGCGCTGGACCTGCACCGCTTCCGCCTGTTCCGCTCCGACCTGACCCGCTCCACCGATACCGCCGACACGCTGCTCAAGCGCCTGGGCATCAACGACCCGGCCGCCGCAGCCTTCTTGCGCGCCGATGCCAATGCCCAGAAAACACTGCTGGGCCGCATCGGCCGCAGCGTCACCGCCGAAGCCACCGATACAAACACTCTGCTCAAGCTCAGCGCACGCTGGAGTCCGGAAGACGACGGCCGTTTCACGCGCCTGGTGATCGAAAAGCAGGGTGCGACTTTTGTCTCGAAGCTCGAGACCGCCCCGCTGACCGCCTCGACCCGCATCGCCAGCGGCGTCATCCGCACTTCGCTGTTCGCTGCCACCGACGACGCGCGCATTCCGGATGCCATTGCCATCCAGGTGGCCGAAATCTTTTCGGGCGACATCGACTTCCATCGCTCGCTGCGCAAGGGCGATCGTTTTTCCGTGGTCTATGAAACGCTCGAAGGCGATGGCGAACCGCTGCGCGCCGGCCGCGTGCTGAGCGCCGAGTTCGTCAATAGCGGAAAAACTTACCAGGCCATGTGGTTCCAGGAACCCGACACCCATGCGGCGCTCCCGCAGGAGCAGGGTCGCGCCACCCACAGCCTGACCAAGGGTGGCTACTACACCCTGGATGGCCAGAGCCTGCGCCGCGCCTACCTGGCTTCGCCATTGGAATTCTCGCGCGTGACCAGTGGCTTCAAGATGCGTTTCCATCCCATCCTGAAGCAATGGCGTGCCCATCTGGGGGTCGACTATGCCGCCCCCACCGGCACACCGGTGCGCAGCGTCGGTGACGGCATTGTTGAATTTGCCGGCGTGCAGAACGGTTTTGGCAATGTGGTGTTCATCAAGCACCGCAACAACCACACCACGGTCTACGCGCACCTGAGCCGCATCAGCGTCAAACGCGGCCAGGCGGTCAACCAAGGCCAGAACATTGGTGCGACCGGTGCGACCGGGTGGGCCACCGGCCCGCACCTGCACTTCGAATTCCGCGTCAATGGCAACCACCAGGATCCGCTCACAATTGCGCGCCAGAGCGAAACCATTCCTGTCTCGGCGGCCGCCAAGCCCATGTTCATGCGCTCGGCTACCGCTGTCCGTCAGCAGCTCCTGGCGGCGGCTTCCCTGCAGCAGGGCGCCTCGCAATAAATGCCTGCGCACCCGGGGTGATGCGGCGTGCCTGAACTCTATATTGGCCTGATGTCCGGCACCTCGCTCGACGGGGTCGACGGCGTCATCGCCGAATGCACAGACGCAAACACCCGGGTCATCCGCCACGCGCATCAACCATTCCCACCAGCCCTGGCCGCTGAACTGCTGCAACTCAACACCCCCGGTGGCATCAACGAGTTGCACCGTGCCGCCCTGGCCGGCAATGCACTCGCCCGGCGCTATGCCGCGGTGGTGACCGAGTTGCTTCAAGGCGCCGCACTTGAGCCCGCCGCCGTCACCGCCATCGGCGCACACGGCCAGACCGTGCGCCACCGCCCCGGCGAATTCGATACCACCGGCTACACCCTGCAACTCAACAGCCCGGCACTGCTGGCCGAGCTGACCGGCATCGATGTGGTGGCTGACTTCCGCAGTCGCGACGTGGCGGCCGGGGGCCAGGGTGCCCCACTGGTGCCGGCCTTCCACCAGGCCATGTTCGCCCAGGCCGGCCAGACGGTGGCGGTGCTCAATATCGGCGGCATCGCCAACCTCTCGGTGCTGCGCGACGAGGCCGTGCTAGGTTTCGATTGTGGCCCCGGCAATGCCCTGATGGATGCCTGGTGCCGGCAACACACCGGCCAGGCCTTTGACGCGGAAGGACACTGGGCGGCCAGCGGCCAGGTCCACACACCGCTGCTGGAGGCGCTACTGCAGGAACCCTATTTCGCCTTGCCGCCGCCCAAGAGCACAGGGCGCGATCTGTTCAACCCGCCCTGGCTGGCCGCCAGACTGACCGGCTTTGCATCTGTCGCCCCCGTCGACGTGCAGACGACGCTGACAGAGTTGACCGCCTGCGCCTGTGCGGCTGACGTGCTGCGCCATGGGACAGGCAGCAAGCGTCTGATCGTCTGCGGCGGCGGTGCGCTCAACAGCCACCTGATGCGCCGGCTGCAAGCGCAACTACCCAGCCTCACGGTGCTGTCCTCGGAACAGGCCGGCCTGCCACCGCTGCAAGTGGAGGCGGCCGCTTTTGCCTGGCTGGCACGCAAGGCCGTGCGGCGCCAGACGGCGAGCCTGAAAAGCGTCACGGGCGCCCAAGGCGCCCGTGTGCTCGGAGCAATTTACCCGGCCTGAGCCGGGCTCACGCTCAGGTCGAGAAGGAAGAACCGCAACCGCAGGTGGTGGTGGCGTTCGGGTTCTTGATGACGAACTGGGCGCCCTGCAGGTCTTCCTTGTAGTCGATCTCGGCGCCCACCAGATACTGGTAGCTCATGGCATCGATCAGCAGGGACACGCCATTCTTGGTCATGGTGGTGTCGTCCTCGTTGGTCACTTCATCAAAGGTGAAACCGTACTGGAAACCCGAGCAGCCGCCACCCTGCACAAAGACGCGCAGCTTGAGGTCGGGGTTGCCCTCTTCCGCAATCAGATCGGCCACCTTGGCGGCAGCGCTGTCGGTGAACAGAATCGGGGCGGGCATCTCGGTTTGAAGGTTTTCGGCAACGGCGCTCATGGATGACTCCAATTAAGATGGATTGAGCGAATACTACACAATTTCGCTCAGGAATTCAGTTACTGGTTATTTGCCGCCAGTTTCAGTGTGGGCTTTTCCTCGGCCATGTCGACCGGGCGCATCTGGCCGGCAATGATGGCCCCTTGGTGCATCTCCAATGCGCTGTAGTGCACATCACCTTCGATATGGGCCTTGGGCTGCAGTTCAAGCATCAGGCGGGCGTAGACCGGCCCCTTGACCGTGCCATTGATGATGACGTGGTCCGCATGGATTTCGCCGATGACCGACGCAGTTTCCGAAATCACCAGAATGCTGGACTGCTCCGAGTTGGCGCTCACATCGCCGATGACCTTGCCATCAACACGCAAGCCATCCGAAAAGCGCAGGGTGCCGTCAATCTGGCTGCCCTCGGCAATCAGGCTGCGGATGGGAGGCTGTTTTTTCTTGTTGAACATGTCTGGCTCCTCAATGATGGACTACAACTTGATCGACTGCACCGCCTTGGTCACCGCACCATCCATGACCTTGGCTGAAATACCCTTGACCACGGTCTGGGGCGGCAATTCAAACACCCCTTCGGCACGACCGTACTGGCGGAACTTCAAAGACTGGGGGCCACTCGGCAGAGGTGCCGACCACGGCTTGCCGCCTTGCAGCCCCGTGAAACTCAACTCAAGACGCCCGTTGAATTCAGGCGCGTTCTTCACCGGCTGGATCACCAGGACTTGCCATTTTAGTTGACGCCCATCCTGCAGTTCGGCCTGCAAGCCCCGAATGGCCAGACTTTCGCCACCGCCTGTCGGGATCAGCTTTTCGAAGAAGCCCAGATCATCGCGCAGGGAACGGTTTTCGATCTCCAGCTGTTTATTCTGCGCGCTCAGGCGCTCCTGAGCGGCCTTCTCGGCCGTCAGCAAGGTGCTGGAGGTGTTGGCCACCGACTGCGCCTTGTCGCGCTCGTCCTTCATGGCCGACAGTTGCTGGCGCGCCGTGCCCAGTTCGGCACGCAACTGCGCGACCTCCTCGGTGCGTCCGCCGTCAATGCCCGCGATGTCCTTGCCGAACTCGAACGCCCAGAGACCTATGGCAGCACAAAAACCCAGCACGATCGCGACAAGTGCCCAGCGAAAGGGCCAGGGCAGGGCACTGCGGACGGCCATGCGCGGGGCACTGATGGTGAGGCGGCGGTGGAGCAGGCGAAATCTCATGGAAGGGGGAGTCTAGCAGTCCAAAAACACAACGGCCGCCGGAATTTGCATTCTGGCGGCCGCTGAGCTGCAACAAATTGCAGCATGCGAAACTTCGTGTGAAATTAACGCTTGCTGAACTGCTTGCGACGGCGTGCGGAGTGCAGACCGACCTTCTTACGCTCGACTTCACGCGCATCGCGCGTGACAAAGCCAGCCTGGCTCAGCGCCGGCTTGAGCGATGCGTCATAGTCGATCAGGGCACGGGTAATGCCGTGACGGGTTGCGCCGGCCTGGCCGGACTCGCCACCACCTGCCACATTGACCATGATGTCAAAGGTTTCAGCGTGGTTGGTCAGCATCAGGGGCTGCTTGCAAATCATGATCGAGGTTTGACGACCGAAGAAATTCTCGATGTCTTTGCCGTTGACCGTGATCTTGCCGGTGCCTTTTTTCAGAAACACGCGGGCGACGCTG
>MGPC01000004.1 GCA_001797315.1 Curvibacter sp. GWA2_64_110 | reverse complement strand
GCGGTTGCGCTCCACGTTTTCCAGCTCGCCCTTGCGCACCGAGACACTCAGGCCGCAGCCCTCGGAGGCCTCGGCGCCGGCATCGGTGGCGCCCAGTTTCTTGGCATGCGCCAGGGCGGTGTCCACCAGGTCTTCAAAGAAGGCGCGGCTGTAGCTGAAGCCGCTTTCTGCGCGAGGGTCGGGTTTATTCATAGCGGGAGCTATGATACTTGGCCGTGCGCAACTCGACCGCGCCACACCGGATTCCCCCAGACATGTCACGCAAACCGAAAAAAGGCTATTACGTCAAAGGCCAGTTCGTCGCCGAAGGCAGCGAACTCGACCTGGAGCTCAAGCGCGAGCTCAAGGGCGATACCGAGATCAGCCGGACCGACCTCAAGCGCGAAAGCACCGAGCTGCAAAAACTCGGCGAGGCGTTGTTGACACTGCGCGCCGACCTCCTGGCCAGGCTGGACCTGTCGGACAAGCTGATGGACGCGCTGGCCGAGGCCAAGCGCATCACCAACTTCGAGGGCAAACGCCGGCAGATGCAGTTCGTCGGCAAACTGATGCGCCTGCTGGAGCCGCAGGTGATCGAGGCTGCCCGTGCCGCGCTGGCCGAGCAGCATGCCCCCTCCGCGCGCGAGACCCAGCTGCTGCACAGCGCCGAACAATGGCGCGACCGGCTGATTGCCGACGACGACGCGGTGGCGCAATGGATCAACAACTTTCCGCAGACCGACACCCAGCAGCTGCGTGCCCTGGTGCGCCAGGCGCGCAAGGACGCCAAGCCGGCCGACCAGGCCGCCGTGTCGCAAGGCCTGGCGCCGCGCCAGGGCCGCGCCTACCGCGAAGTGTTCCAGCTGGTGCGCGAGCAACTGGCATCTGCGGAAGAACCAGGAGCAAATGATGAGTGAGAACCAGGCTTGCGATGCACTGAAGATCGGCATCGTCTCCATCAGCGACCGCGCCTCCAGCGGCACCTACGAGGACAAGGGCCTGCCCGCCTTGAAGGACTGGCTGAGCCGCGCGCTGAAGAATCCGATCACCTTCGAGCCGCGCCTGATCCCGGACGAGCAGGCCACCATCAGCGCCACGCTGATCGAACTGGTCGATGCCGGCTGCGCGCTGGTGCTGACCACCGGTGGCACCGGCCCGGCGCTGCGCGACGTGACACCCGAGGCCACGCTGGCCGTGGCGCACAAGGAAATGCCCGGTTTTGGCGAACAGATGCGCCAGATCAGCCTGAAGTTCGTGCCGACGGCCATCCTGTCGCGCCAGGTGGCGGTGATCCGGCACAAGAGCCTGATCATCAACCTGCCGGGGCAGCCGAAGTCGATTGCCGAGACGCTGGAAGGCCTGAAGGACGCCAACGGCAAATCCGTCATGGACGGCATCTTTGCCGCCGTGCCCTACTGCGTGGACCTGATTGGCGGGCCCTACCTGGAAACCGACGACGCAGTGTGCAAGGCGTTCCGTCCTAAATCGGCGATCCGGGGACAAAAACCTGCCTGAGCCGCAGCCCGCTCGCTAGCGAACCTGCTTCGGCGCCTGGGGCTGGCTGCTGGCACGCCACCCGGTTGCCACCATCACCCCCATGGCCTTGCTGATCCCTTTCTTCGGCATGGGCGCCTCCGCCCTGCTGCTGGGTGAACCGCTGCAGACCTGGAAGCTCGGCGCTGCGGCACTGGTGATGGCCGGGCTGGCCGTCAACGTGTTCAGCACGCGCCTGATGGCCAGCAAACCGGCCGGCTGAGAGTCCCCCAGCGCCAAGTCTCTGGTCGGCAAGGCCTGCCCGCGCCGCCCCCCCCCCCCGCACGACCGCCAAGCCATTTGCGCGCCAACCATCGAAATACAAACAAGAACTGTTATCATTAAGATTATCAAATTCTTGAAGGAAGTGACATGGCTTTCAACACGATGGGCAAACTTTTGTTGACGCTGGCGTCGGCCGCCGCGCTCAATGCCGGGGCGGTGGAGTATCCGATCGGCACGCCGCACCAGCGCGTCGGGATGGAAATTGCTGCGGTCTACCTGCAACCCGTCACCATGGAGCCCGACGGCATGATGCGCAAGGCCGAGGAATCGGACATCCACCTCGAAGCGGACATCAAGGCCTTGGCCAACAACCCGAATGGTTTTGAGGAAGGCGCCTGGATCCCCTACCTCGTCGTCAAGTATGAAGTCAGCAAGGCGGGCTCCGCGCAGAAAGTCAGCGGGGACCTGATGCCCATGGTCGCCAATGACGGCCCGCACTATGGCGACAACGTCAAGATCTTCGGCCCCGGCAAGTACCACGTGAAGATCACCGTGATGCCGCCGTCGTCGAACACGCACGCCCATTTCGGACGCCATACCGACCGCCTGACCGGCGTGCGGCCGTGGTTCAAGCCTTTCGACGTCGAATACGACTTCGTGTACGCCGGCATCGGCAAAAAAGGCGGCTACTGAAAATGACCTGCTCGGTGATCTCCGCACACTCAAGATCGTTGCTCCTGGCTTGCGCGGCGTTGCTGGCCGTGCCAGCGTGGGCAGCCCCCTCGCAGGAAGAACTGCTGCAGCTGCTGACGAAGCTGAGCCAGCGGCTCGACCAGCTGGAAAAACGCAACAGCGAGCTTGAAAAGCAGTTGCAGGCGCAGCCGGCACGCGCCCCCGCGTCAGCGCTGCCGGCCCCGGCGCTGGAGCAGCGCGTGCAACAACTCGAGCAGGCGCAGGTGAAGATCGACAAAGGCCTGGAATCGGAGAGCATCAGCGAGAACGAGCCGGAACTGACCTCGCGCCTGAAAGCAGTGGAGTACCAGTCGCTCAACACGCTCAAGGCCGCGCGGGTCATCGAGTCGCTCGAGGGCGTGACCGCCGGCATCAGCCTCACCACCGTTGCGCAGCATCCCAACGGCACGACCGTCAACGCACCGGCCGGCACGGAAAACGGCCAGCTCAACTACCGGGCTGATGCTTTCGTGACCTTGCCGCTGCCCAAGGTGGGCGACACCGAAAGCCGGATCTTCGCCCAGTTCCGCATGGGGCAAGGCTCGGGCTTGAACGGCATGACGAGCTATTCCAAGCCGAACGCCAGCGCCTTCCGTGTCCTCTCGGCGCAGCCGGACGACTCGGTCGCCGTGCTGGGTCAGGCCTGGTATCAGGCCAGCATTCCGCTGCCCTTCGGCGGCTTTCAGCCGCATTCGCGCGAGAAGCTGGAAATCAACTTCGGCAAGATGGATCCCTTCGTCTTCTTCGACCAGAACGCGGCCGCCAACGACGAAACACGCCAGTTCCTCAACACCGTGTTCGTGCACAACGCCCTGCTCGATGCCGGCGGCGACATCGGTGTCGATGCCAACGGCTTCTCGCCCGGCTTCCGCGTCTCCTACCTGAACAACCGCAGCAAGAGCGAAGCCTGGCGCCTGTCGCTGGGCGTGTTCGGCGCCGGACGCGGCGCCAACTACCAGCAGTTCTTCTCCGCGCCGCTGATCCTGGCGCAGGCAGAAACCCAGTTGCGCTGGGACGGCAATCCCGGCAACTACCGTCTTTACTACTGGCAAAACGGCCAGGCAGCGGGCTATGACAGCGTGACGCGTACCCGCAGCGGCTGGGGCCTGTCGCTTGACCAGCGCGTGGGCGAGGCCACCACGCTCTTCGGCCGCTACAGCCAGCACATCGCTGGTAGCGGCGCGCGCTTTTCCCGCGCGCTGACGCTGGGCGGCGAATTGGCCGGATACGGCTGGGGACGCGCAGGCGATTCGGTCGGCCTGGCCCTCGGTTGGCTGAACACCAGCTCCGACTTTGCGCGAGACGCCATCTCGCTGACGGACTATGGCTTCGCCCCTTCCGGCGGCGAACAGGTCGTCGAGCTCTACTACCGCTTGCGCATCAACAAGCAGTTCGAGCTTTCACCCGACTTCCAGTACATCGGCCAGCCCGGTGCCGCGCCGGGCGCTGCGCCCATCGCCCTGATCGGCCTGCGCGCGCAACTCACCTTCTGACAACACCATGAATCACCGCATCACATTGCTGACGATGGCACTACTGCTGGGTCCACCGGCTTTGCAGGCCCAGGACATGCCGAGCTTCAACCTCACCATCAAGGCGGGGCGCTTTTACCCCGAGACCATCGAGGTGCCGGCCAACACCAAGTTCCGCCTGCTGCTGAAGAACGAAGGGCCGGGACCCGAGGAGTTCGAAAGCATCGAGCTGCGCAAGGAAAAGGTGCTGGCCCCCGGCGTGTCCAGTTTTCTAATCATCCAGCCGCTCAAGCCCGGCACCTACAAATTCTTCGGCGATTTCCATCCCGACACGGCCCAGGGCCGGTTTGTCGCGAGATAAGAGCACGTCATGGGTAATTCACTGTTTGTCGTCTGGCGGGAGAGCATCGAAGCCATGCTGGTCATCGGCATCCTCCACGCCTGGTTGAAACGCAACAACAGCGACGGCCAGGGCCTGCGCGCCCTGTGGAGCGGCGTCGTGACCGGCCTGGGGCTGGCGCTGGCGCTGGGCTGGGCCATGCTGAGCGTGCAAAGCGAGCTGACCGGCGAGGCGCTGGAGTGGTTCCAGAGCGCCATTCTTTTCGTGGCGGCCGGCCTGATCGTGCAAATGGTGCTGTGGATGCAAAAGCACGGACGCCAGATGAAGCAGAGCCTGGAGCAGGACATCTCCCGGGCCGCGGCGAATTCCGGATCGATCGGGATTGCCGCGGTGGCCGCACTGGCCATCGCGCGCGAAGGCGCCGAGACGGTCATCTTTCTGTATGGCATGGGACTGGAAAACTCGGACTCGGGACAACTGGCGGCGGGTGCCGCGCTCGGCCTGTTGCTGGCCATGGCCACGGCGTGGGCCGTCAACCGCGGGCTGCGCTTTCTCGACTACCGCCGTTTCTTCCGCATCAGCGGCTTCCTGCTGCTGCTCCTGGCCATCGCCCTGCTGGTCGCGGGCATGGAGCGCCTCATCGGCATGGGCTGGCTGCCGACCCTCATCGATCCAGTCTGGGACACCAGCGCCCTGCTGGACGACACCAGCCGCCTGGGCGCCATGGTGTCGGCCTTCACCGGCTACCGCGCCCGCCCCTCGCTGATGCTGGTGGCCCTCTACGCAGCCTACTGGAGCAGCGTCCTGCTGGTCCAGCGCCGCCTGAACCGCGATGCCTGAAATCCCGCTCGTCCAGTACCCCTCGAGGGCCCATACCAACGTAGCGACGGGTTGGCTGGCACGGTTCGGCGCCGCCATGCAGGCCCATCGCCGCACGATTCTGGCGCTGCAGTGGATCGTGGTCCTGGTGTACCTGGCGCTGCTGGTCGTGCCGGCCTTCATGCCGCTGCCGCCCGAAGAGGCCCACCTCTACGACAACCTGCGCCTGTTCGCGCAGTTCATCTTCTGGGGCATCTGGTGGCCGTTCGTGATGGTGAGCATGATGCTGATGGGCCGCATCTGGTGCGGCGTGTTCTGCCCGGAAGGCGCGCTGACGGAACTCGCCAGCCGCCACGGCCTGGGGCGCGCCATCCCGCGCTGGATACGCTGGAGCGGCTGGCCCTTCGTGGCCTTCGTCTGCACCACGGTGTATGGCCAGCTGGTCAGCGTCTACGAATACCCGCAGGCCGCCTTGCTGGTGCTGGGCGGCTCCAGCGTCGCAGCCGTGGCCGTCGGCCTGGTCTACGGCCGGGGTTCGCGCGTCTGGTGCCGCTACCTGTGTCCGGCCAACGGCGTTTTCTCCTTGCTGGCCAAGATCGCCCCCGTGCACTTTCGCGTGGACGAACAGGCCTGGAAGGCCAGCACCGAGCGCAAGCCCATGGTGAACTGCGCACCGCTCATCGACATCCGCCACATGAAAAGCGCCTCGGCCTGCCATGCCTGCGGCCGCTGCAGCGGCTACCGCGGCGCCGTGCAACTGGCCGCCCGCTCGCCGGCGCAGGAGATCCTGAACAGCCGTAACCGGGACGTGCGAAGCGAAGAGGCATTCACCCTGCTGTTCGGCGTGCTGGGTATCGCCACGGCAGCCTTCCTCTGGTCGTCCAGCCGCTGGCTGGTGCAGGTGAAGTCGCTGCTGGCCAACTGGCTGGTGGAGCACGACATCCTGTGGCCCCTGAATGACGATGCGCCCTGGTGGCTGCTGACGCATTACCCCGCCGCCAACGACATGTTCACCTGGCTCGACGGTCTGTGCATCCTGGCCTACATCCTGGGCGGCGGCGTGGCCGTGGGACTGACCGTGCTGGGCTGCATCCGGCTGGCCGCCCGGGTCGCCGCCGATCCTGCCCTGTCATGGCAGCGCCTGTCGCTGGCGCTCATTCCGCTGGCCGGCATGGGCATCTTTCTCGGCCTGTCCATGCTGACGCTGGGCCACCTCAAGGCCGAACGGGTGTCGCTGGAATGGGTGGCCCCGGTGCGCCTTGTCCTGCTGGTGCTGGGCAGCGGCTTTGCCGCCTGGCTGGGCGCGCGGCTGCTGCGTCCCACGGCCCTGCGCCGCCTGGCCGCCTTCACGCTGTATCTGATTCCCATCGCCCTGATCGACACGATCTGGGCACTCAACTTCTTCTGAACGGCTGGCGGTCTACTTGCCAACCAGCTGGTTGAGCTTGGCCGCCTCGAAGTGCTCCTCACGCGCCGCATCACCCGGCACGCAGCCCGCCGAAGTCTGGCCCGAGGAGAGCTTTTCAATCGCCTGCCACAGCAGCGCGATCTGGTGCTCCTGCGACGAAGCATTGTCGATCAGGCCGCGCATGGCCTGGCTCAGCGGGTCGTCTTCCTGCGTGATGCCGTAGGCAGTGAACTTCTTTTCCGGCGCCGTCACGTCGGCGCTTTCGCCTTCCTTGGAGGGAATGATGCGCGCCGGAATACCCACGGCAGTGGCGCCGGCCGGCACCGGCTTGATCACCACCGCGTTGGAGCCGATCTTGGCGCCATCGCCCACTTCAAAACCGCCCAGCACCTTGGCGCCGGCACTCACCACCACGTCGCGGCCCAGCGTCGGGTGACGCTTGGTGCCCTTGTAGAGCGAGGTGCCGCCCAGCGTGACACCGTGATAGATGGTGCAGCCGTCGCCCACTTCGGCCGTTTCACCGATCACCACGCCCATGCCGTGGTCGATGAAAACGCGCTGGCCGATCTTGGCCCCCGGATGGATCTCGATACCGGTCAACCAGCGGCTGACGTGCGAGATGAAACGCCCCAGCCATTTCAGGCCGTGGGTCCAGCACCAGTGGCCCCAGCGGTGGAACAGCAGCGCATGCAGGCCGGGGTAGCAGGTCAGCACCTCCCAGCCGCTGCGGGCGGCCGGGTCGCGGTCGAGGATGCACTGGATGTCGGAGCGGATGCGGGAAAACATGGCTGCAGTTTATCGCTTCGCCTTGTCGGCCGTCTCCAGCATGGCCTTGGCAACACCTCTGAGGATATGGATTTCCTCCTGCGTCAGTTCGGCGCGGTTGAACAGGGCATTCAGGCGCGGCATCAGCTTCTTGGGCGCCGCCGGGTCGAGGAAGCCGATGGCGGTGAGGGCCTGCTCCAGGTGCGTCAGCATGCCGGCCACCTGCGGCACGTCGGCCAGCACCGGCGGTGCAGTGGCGGCCTGCACGGCGTAGCCGCCCAGGGCCAGGCGCCACTCGTAGGCAATCACCTGCAGCGCCGCGCCCAGATTGAGCGAGCCGAACCGGGGATTGGTCGGGATGCTCAGGGCCACGTGGCAGCGGTAGACGTCCTCGTTGCGCATGCCGAAGCGCTCGGAGCCGAACAGGAAGGCCACACCCTGCCCCGGCTCCGGATTTGAAACATTTTCAGCCTCAAGACCTTGTGGGTTATGCGCCGATCGCTCCTGTTTTAATAGCAGATCGAAGTGCTCGCGCGGCGTGCGCGTGGGCGGGCCAAAGTCGCGCGGTGTCATGGCGGTGGCGCACAGGTGGGTCATGCCGTCCAGCGCCTCGTCCAGCGTCTCCACGATGCGCGCGTTTTCCAGCACGTCCAGGGCGCCGCTGGCGCGCTGGATGGTTTCCTCGCGCCGCAGCACATTGGCCCAGCGCGGCGCCACCAGCACGAGGTCGTCGAAGCCCATCACCTTCATGGCGCGCGCGGCCGCGCCCACATTGCCGGCGTGGCTGGTCTGGATCAGGACGAAACGGGTGCGAAAAGTGGAGGCTTGCATCGAAATCTGGGCGAACGGGTAAAATCGCCCTATTGTCGCCGCCCGCATCGCCGGACCGGCCTCTCCCGCTCTTCGTCCGTTGAAGGCAGATCCCCCCGGGTCTGTCCCGCAAACCTCACACACAATTTATGTCGTCCAACCTGCACCCCATGCTCAACGTGGCCATCAAGGCCGCCCGCGCCGCCGGCGCCATCATCAACCGCGCCGCCCTCGATGTCGAAGCGGTCCGCGTGTCGCAAAAGCAGGTGAACGACTTTGTGACCGAGGTCGACCACGCGAGCGAAGCCACCATCATCGAAACCCTGCTCACCGCCTATCCGGGCCACGGCATCCTGGCCGAGGAGACCGGCAGCACGCACGGCGCCAAGGATTCGGAATTCGTCTGGATCATCGATCCGCTGGACGGCACCACCAACTTCATCCACGGCTTCCCGGTCTATTGCGTCAGCATTGCGCTGGCCGTCAAGGGCAAGGTCGAGCAGGCCGTCATCTACGACCCCTCGCGCAACGACCTCTTCACCGCCACCAAGGGCCGCGGCGCCTACATGAACGACCGCCGCATCCGCGTCAGCAAGCGCACCCAGTTGAAGGAGTGCTTGATCTCCACCGGCTTCCCGTTCCGCAAGGGCGACAACTTCCCCGCCTACCTGGCCATGATGAGCGAGGTGATGCAGCGCACCGCCGGCCTGCGCCGCCCGGGCGCGGCCGCGCTCGACCTGGCCTATGTGGCGGCCGGTTTCACCGACGGTTTCTTTGAGACCGGCCTGCAGCCCTGGGACGTGGCGGCGGGCTCGCTGCTGGTGACCGAGGCCGGTGGCCTAGTCGGCAACTTCACCGGTGAGTCCGACTTCCTGGCGCAGCAGGAATGCCTGGCCGGCAACCCGCGCATCTACGGCCAGCTGGTGCCGCTGCTGAACAAGTACAGCAAGTTCGCCAGTGCCGGCGACAAGGCGGTCGCGCGCCAGGCCGCGGCCGATATCAGCACCCTCACGGTGTCGGGAACGCCCGCCGCGGACGACGAACGCGATCAGACCGCGTTCGAATAAGCGCCCGGTTCAGGCCGGCAGCGTGATGGCGTCAATCGGCGCCGGCCGGCCGAACAGATAGCCCTGGAACACGGTACAGCCGTTGTCCAGCAGGAACTGGCGCTGGCCCTCGGTCTCCACCCCTTCGGCCACCGCCACCAGGTCCATGCTGTGCGCCAGCGCCAGGATGGTGCGCACGATGGCGGCGTCGTTGACGTCGGTCAGCACGTCGCGCACGAAGGACTGGTCGATCTTGAGTTGGTCCAGCGGCAAGCGCTTGAGGTAGGCCAGCGAGGAATAACCGGTGCCGAAATCGTCGAGCGCGAAGCGCACGCCGGAGTCCCGCAAGGTGCTCATCTTGCGGATGGCGTCCTCCACATCGGACAGCAGCACGCTCTCGGTCAGCTCCAGCTTCAGGCGTTGCGGGTCGGCGCCGGTGTCATGCAGCGCCGCCAGCACCTGGGCCACGAAATCGCTGCGCCGGAACTGGCGTGCGCTGACGTTGACCGACAGGCTCAACTCGCGCGTGGCCGGCTGCGCGCGCCAGGCCACCAGCTGGCGGCAGGCCGCCAGCAGCACCCACTGGCCGATGGGCAGGATCAGCCCGGTCTGCTCGGCCAGGTCGATGAAGTCGCCCGGCCCCACCAGGCCGCGCTGCGGATGCTGCCAGCGCACCAGCGCCTCGAAGCCGGTGGTGCGGCCCCGCACGTCGACCACCGGCTGGTAGTGCAGCAGCAGTTCCTGGCGCTGCAGGCCCTGGCGCAGGTCGGCGTCGAGCGCGGCGCGCGCCATCACGGCGGCCTGCATCTTGGGATCGTAGAAGCGCAGCGTGTTGCGCCCGGCCGCCTTGGCCTGGTACATCGCCACATCGGCGCGCTTGAGCAGTTCGTCGGCGCCGGGCTCATGGCCGGAAAACAGCGCAATGCCGATGCTGGGCGTGCTGTTGTGCTGCTTGCCCATCAGCTCATAGGGCAGGTTGAGCTGGACCAGGATCTTCTCGGCCACCAGTTCGGCCTGATTGGCCGCCTCGCCGCTCACCTCGCTCAGCCCTTCGAGCATGACCACGAACTCGTCGCCGCCGAAACGCGCAGCGGTGTCGCCTTCGCGGATGCAGCCGACCAGCCGCTCGGCCACCTGGTTGAGCAACTGGTCGCCGACATCGTGACCCAGCGTGTCGTTGAGGTCCTTGAAGTTGTCCAGATCGATGAACAAGAGCGCACAGTGGTGATGGCTGCGCGCGCTGATGGCCATCATCTGCGTCAGGCGGTCCATCAGCAGGCGCCGGTTGGGCAGGCCGGTCAGCGTGTCGTAGAAAGCCAGGCGCTGGGTCTCGTCCTCCGCGCGCTTGCGTTTGCTGATGTCGCGCCCGATGCCGCGGTAGCCGCGGAAGCGGCCCTGCGCGTCGAACATCGGCGTGCCGCTGATCGAGACCCAGTACGACTTGCCCTCGGCGTCCAGCCGCTGCAGTTCCAGATCCTTGAACTGCTGGTGCGACTCCAGCACCCGGCGGTGCGCCGCCCAGTCCTCCTGCGTCATGTTCAGCGCGCCGATGTCCCAGCGCGTCTTGCCCATGCTGGCCTGCCGCGTGATCGCCGACTTGCCCGTGCGGTAGCCGTCAAAGCGGGAGAAGCGGAACTGCTCATCGATTTCCCAATACCAGTCGGAGGACAGGTCGGTCAGGCTGCGAAAGCGCGCCTCGCTCTCCTGCAGGCGAACTTCCGCGGCCTTGCGCTCGGTGATGTCGGTGATGGCGCCGTAGGACACCAGATCGCCGCTGCCTTCGAGGTAGGTCACCGCATTGCCCAGCATCCAGCGCTCGCTGCCGTCCTCCAGGCAGACGCGAAACTCGTGGTGCCAGTTCGCACCATCAAACGCCGTGGCCCGCATCGAGTCCTTGAGCGCCGGCAGATCGTCCGGGTGCACCACCGCGAACACGCAGGAGGCATCCTCGCGCGCCTGCTCGGGCCGAATGTGAAACATGCGGAACACTGCATCGCTGGCGAACGGAAAGCTGATACGGCCATCGGCACGGCTTTGCAGTTCGAACACCATGTCCGGAATGCGGCTGGTGATCTTCTGGATGAAGTCGAGCCGCTCCTGCAGCGCCTGCGCGGCCTGGTGTTCGGCGGTAATGTCCTGGACCACGCCGAAATCGGTGCTGCTGCCGTCGCGCCGGAACTGCCGGTGCATGCGCGAGCGTAGCCAGCGCGTCGTGCCATCGGGATCGAGCCAGCGGTACTCCAGCACCTCGCCGTCCATGCGCTGGCGCGCCGCAGCAAAGGCGGCCATATCGTCCGGGTGGATGTGGCTGCGGGCCACGGCGCTGGGCAGGTCCCCGCTCGCGGTCGAGCCGGCCAGGCGGTGCAGGCCGTCGGACCAGTGGATGGTCCGGCCGTCCGGGCTGGCCACCCAGTGCCCCACGTGGGCCAGGTTCTCGGTGAATTCGTAGAGTTCGAGCTGGGCGCTGAGCTGCTCGTTGGCCCGCTCCAGGGCCAGCTCGCCGGCGCGCAGCGCCTCCTCGGCCATGCGCTCGGCGGTGATGTCCCGCACGTGCATCAGGAGCAGCTTCTCGCCGAACACCTCGATCAGGGTGCCATTGAGCCGCACCAGACAAGGCGAGCCGTCCTTCAGGAACAGCGTGGTCTCCAGGCCGCGCAGTTGCCCGTGCGCGGCCAGCGGCATCAAGGCCTGCCGCCGGCTCTGCGCATCGGTCCAGTGCCCGATCTCGACCACGGTGTGGCCGATCACCTCCTCGCGCGCATAGCCCGTCAGATGCAGCCACTCCTGGTTGACATCGACAATCAGGCCGTCCGAGAAGCGCGACAGCGCCAGCGCCTCGGGACTTTCGTTGAAAGCGGCGGCAAACAGCCGCTCGGAACGGCGTCGATCCCCCTCGACACCCGCACCGCTGCCCGCATCCATTTCCGCTGCCTGGCCCAGACTCTGCAGGCGCAGCCGGGCCACATCCAGCGCAGCGCGCAGCCGTCTGATTTCCTCGATGTCGACGTCAGATCCCATGCGTAATCAGAGAATGAACCAAGAAAGCAGCCTCGGCAAGGGAAATCCGCTCATGAAACATCATGGTATAGGAAGATGCCGGCGCATCATTTGACCTGTTCGGCCTGCAGCAGCGTGAGCTCATGCACCGGCACCGGCCGGCCGAACAGGTAGCCCTGGAAGGCCCAGCAGCCGTTGTCCAGAAGGAACTGGTGCTGGCCCTCGGTCTCCACGCCTTCGGCCACCGCCATCAGGTCCATGCTGCGCGCCAGCGCCAGGATGGTGCGCACGATGGCCGCGTCGTTCGGGTCGGTCAGCACGTCGCGCACGAAGGACTGGTCGATCTTGAGCTGGTCCAGCGGCAGGCGCTTGAGGTAGGCCAGCGAGGAGTAGCCGGTGCCGAAGTCGTCGAGCGAGAAGCCCACGCCGATGGAGCGCAGCTCGCGCATCTTGCGCACCGCATCCTCCACATCGGACAGCAGCATGCTCTCGGTCAGCTCCAGCTTCAGGCGATAGGGATTGGCACCCGTGGTGCGCAGCAGGCTGAGCACCTGCTCGGCAAAGTCGCTCTGGCGGAACTGGCGCGCACTGACGTTGACGGCCATGCTCAGGTCGCGCGTGGCCGCCTCGGCCGACCAGACCACCAGTTGCTGACACGCCGCCTCCAGCACCCACTGGCCGAGCTGGATGATCAGGCCAGTCTTTTCGGCCAGGTCGATGAACTCGCCCGGCAGGATCAGGCCGCGCTGCGGATGCTGCCAGCGCACCAGCGCCTCGACGCCGATGGTGAGACCGTTCTCGTCGATCACCGGCTGGTAGTGCAGCCGCAGCTCCTGGCGCTGCAGGCCCTGGCGCAGGTCGTCCTCCAGGGCCGCGCGCGCCGTGGCTGCGGCCTGCATGCCGGGGTCGAAAAAGCGCAGCGCATTGCGCCCGGCCGCCTTGGCCTGGTACATGGCCAGGTCGGCGCGCTTGAGCAGCTCGTCCACGCTCTGCAGCTGGTCGTGGAACAGGGTAATGCCGATGCTGGGCGTGCTGTGGTGGAAATGGCCCAGCAGCTCGAACGGCTGGTTGATCGCCACCAGGATCTTCTTGGCCGAGGCCTCGGCCTGGAAGGCGGCCTCGCCGGCATAGGGACTGAGCTCCTCGAGCATGATCACGAACTCGTCGCCGCCCAGCCGCGCCACCGTGTCGATCTCGCGCACGCAGTCGCGCAGGCGCGCCGCCACCTGGCGCAACAGCAGGTCGCCGGTGTCGTGGCCCTTGGTGTCGTTGAGGTCCTTGAAGTTGTCCAGGTCGATGAAGATCAGCGCGCCGTGGCGGCGGCTGCGCGCCACGGTGGCCAACGCCTTGGTCAGGCGATCGGTCAGCATGCGCCGGTTGGGCAGCCCGGTCAGGGCGTCGAAGAAGGCCAGCTGCTCGATGTGCTGCTCCACCTGCTTGCGCTGCGTGATGTTGCGCCCGACGCCGCGGTAGCCGAGGAAATGCCCCTTGTCATCGAAGAAAGGCATACCGCTGATCGAGACCCAGACACTGCTGCCGCCTCCCCCGACGCGCTGCAGTTCCAGGTCGCGAAACACCTCGTGCGCGCGCAGCACCTCGCGGTGCGCCTCCCAGGCCGCCTCGCTCATGTTGAGGGCCGGAATGTCCCAGCGCGTGCGGCCGATGTCGTCGTTGCGCGCCAGGCCGGTGGTGGCCTCCAGGTTGCCGTCGATGCGGGTGAAGCGGTACTGCTCGTCGATCTCCCAGTACCAGTCGGAGGACAGTTCGGTCAGGCTGCGGAAACGCATCTCACTCTCGCGCATGCCCTCCTCCACGCGCTTGCGCTCGGTGATGTCCATGTGCGTGCCCACCATGCGCATCGGCATGCCCGCCTCGTCGCGCTCGACCACGCGCCCGCGCGCCAGAATCCAGACCCAGTGGCCCAGCTTGTGGCGCAGGCGGTGCTCGGACTCGAAAAACGAGGTCTCGCCGCGAATGTGCTGCCCCAAGGCATCGCTGGCCGCGGTCAGGTCGTCCGGGTGCAGCATTTCCTGCCACATCGTGCCCGAGGGATCGATCTCGCCCGGCGCGTAGCCCAGCATCTGGCTCCAGCGTGCGTTGTAAGTCCGGATATTGGTGGAGAAGTTGCGGTCCCACAGGCCCAGCTCGGCGCCGCTCAAGGCCAGCTCCAGCCGCTCGGCATTGGCGCGGCGCTCTTTTTCCTGCTCGGCCGAGAGCTGCTCGCGGGCGCGCCGCTGGCGCTGGAACAGATGCAAACCCGCCATGGACGTCAGGGCCAGCGCCGTGTACAGGAACAGCGCCAGCCAGAGGCGCTGGAACCAGCCCAGGTAGACCGCCGACACGTCGCGGCTGACCTGGATCACCAGCGGCTTGTCGACCTGAAAGCGGGCCGGCTGGATGGTCCGCAAGGCCACCAAGTTGTCCGTGGCCGAGGCAGCACTCTGGCCGCGGTAGAAGTTGCTGGCCGCGCCGCTTTGCAGATGCCGCACCGACAGGGAGTCAGGCCGGTTCAGTTCGACGCCGCCCGCCGGCACGCCCCGGCCGACCTGCAGAAACAATTGCCCGCTCTGGGTCGCCAGGGCCGAGCGCATGTCGGCGGCATACAGTACCGAGCGCAAGACGACGCCAAAGAAGTCCGGGTCGAGCTTGGCATAGACCAGGCCGGCAAAGCTGCCGTCGGCATGCAGCAGCACCCGCCCCACCATCACGCTGGCCACGCCGCGCGCACCGACATAGGGTTCCGAGATGTACAGCCGCGCCGGATCAGGATTCGCCTGTGCAGTCTTGAAGAATTCGCGCTGACTGCGGTCAGCGCCGATCAGTTCTTCCACGTTGTTGGCCAGAATGACACCGTCCTGGTCCACGATGCTCATGAAGCGCACGCCGGGCATGGCATCGGTCAGGGCCTTGAGCCGGCTGGAGGCTCGCTCCTCGAAGCCCATGCCCTGCCACTGAGGCAATTCTTCGCGCACGCCTTGCAGGGCACTGTTGACGCCGCCGAGCAGCTGCTCCAGATACTCGTCCACCACCCGGGCCTGCACCTGCAGGCGGTCGCGTTCGGTGTCGCTGGTGTTCTCCAGGTCCTGCCAGATCATGATGCCCAGCAGGACGGCCGCCAGCAAAAGCACCAAGGACAACGCCAGCCACTCGCGGTGTCTGCGCTGTTTTCGGGTGGAGGTGGCGAGTTCCTTGTTCATGCCCAACAGCGCGCAATCCTACCCCATGCATCCGCCTTGCCGGACCAGCCCGCCCCCGGAGTTGCCCCAATGCCACAGAGGTGAACTGATAAAGTCACTCCCCTGTCCGCAATTGCACAACCCAGGCACACCCTTTGGATACCCCGACCCCCATGATGCAACAGTACCTGGCCATCAAGGCCGGGTATCCCCAGACGCTGGTGTTCTACCGCATGGGCGATTTCTACGAGCTGTTCTACGACGACGCCGAGCGCGCCGCCCGCCTGCTCGACATCACGCTCACTCAGCGCGGCCAGTCGGCCGGCAAGCCGGTCATCATGGCCGGCGTGCCCTTTCATGCGGTCGAAACCTACCTGGCGCGCCTGATCAAGCTCGGCGAATCGGTGGCCATTTGCGAGCAAGTGGGCGAAGTAGGTGCCTCCAAGGGCCCGGTGGAACGCAAGGTGGTGCGCGTGGTCACGCCCGGCACCCTGACCGACAGCGCACTGCTGAGCGACAAGTCCGAATCGCTGCTGCTGGCCGTGCACCAGGGCCCGCGCCACCAGTGCGGCCTGGCCTGGCTCAGCGTGACGCAGGGCGAGGTCAAGCTGGCCGAGTGCAGCCCGGACGAACTGGACGAGTGGATCGCGCGCATCGCCCCGGGCGAGCTGCTCTACAGCGCCGGCACCACGCCGGCCTTCGAGCAGCGGCTGCAGGCGCTGCGCCAGTCCAGCGGCCTGTCCCTGAGCTTGCGCCCCGAGTGGCCGTTCGACAGCGCCCTGGGCCAGCGCAAACTGCTGGAACTGCTGGGCGCGGCCAGCTTGGCCAGTTGGGGCGCGCAGGACTGCGCCCTGGCCCACGCCGCCGCCGCCGCCCTGCTCGACTATGCCGAGCACACCCAGGGCCGCCCCCTGACCCACATCCACAGCGTGCGCGTGCAGCGCAGCGGCGAACTGATCGACCTGCCGCAGACCACGCGCCGCAACCTGGAACTGGTGCAGACCCTGCGCGGCGAAGAGTCGCCCACTCTGTTCTCGCTGCTCGACACCTGCATGACCGGCATGGGCAGCCGCCTCTTGAAGAACTGGCTGCTGGAGCCGCAGCGCGACCGCGGCCCGGCGCAGCAACGACTGGACGCCATCACAGCGCTTCGTTCCGGCCCCTGGCAACGCCTGCGCGAACAGCTCAAGGGCTGCAGCGACGTGGAGCGCATCACGGCGCGCATTGCGTTGCGCCAGGTGCGCCCGCGCGAACTCGTGGCGCTGCAGCAGACGCTACAAAAAACGGAGCTGCTGGCGCCCGTCCTGTCTGGCCAGACGGCACTTTTGGCACAAATCTCCGAACAACTGCAGCCGCCCGCCGGTTGTGCCGAGCTGCTGCAACGCGCCATCCTGGCCGAGCCGGCGGCGCTGGTGCGCGACGGCGGCGTCATCAACGACGGCTTCGACGCCGATCTCGACGAGCTGCGCGCCATCCAGACCAACTGCGACGGTTTCCTGCTCGACCTCGAGACGCGTGAACGTGCGCGCACCGGCATCGCCAACCTGCGCGTGCAGTTCAACAAGGTGCACGGCTTCTACATCGAGGTCACGCAGGGCCAGATCGACAAGGTGCCGGACGACTACCGCCGCCGCCAGACGCTGAAAAACGCCGAGCGCTTCATCACGCCCGAACTCAAAGCCTTCGAAGACAAGGCACTCAGTGCGCAGGAGCGTGCCCTGGCGCGTGAGAAGTGGCTCTACGAACAGCTGCTCGACCAGTTGCAACCGCATGTGCCCGCGCTCACCCGTACCGCCAAGGCCCTGGCCGCGCTCGACGTCCTCTGCACCTTGACCGAGCGCTCGCTCACGCTCGACTGGAGCGCGCCGCAATTCGCCCTGGAGCCCTGCATCGACATCAGCCAGGGCCGGCACCCGGTGGTGCAGGCGCGGCTGGCGGAAACCAGCGGGCAGGCAGGCCCCTCCGGTAGCCGTGCCTTCATCGCCAACGACACGCGCCTGGGCGTCAAGCAGCGCATGCAGATCATCACCGGCCCCAATATGGGCGGTAAATCGACCTACATGCGCCAGGTGGCGTTGATCGTGCTGCTGGCCTCCATCGGCAGCTATGTGCCGGCCGCCGCCTGCCGCATCGGCCCGATCGACGCCATCTACACCCGCATCGGTGCCGCCGACGACCTGGCCAACGCCCAGTCCACCTTCATGCTGGAGATGACCGAGGCGGCGCAGATCCTGCACGCTGCCACGCCCAACTCGCTGGTGCTGATGGACGAGATCGGCCGCGGCACCTCCACCTTCGACGGCCTGGCGCTGGCCGGCGCCATTGCCACCCAGCTGCACGACAAGACGCAGGCCTTCACGCTGTTCGCCACCCACTACTTCGAACTCACCGAGTTTCCGGCCAAACACCACGCCGCCGTCAACGTGCACGTGAGCGCCACCGAATCGGGCCACGACATCGTCTTCCTGCACGAGATCCAGAGCGGCCCGGCCAGCCGCAGCTATGGCATCCAGGTCGCACGGCTGGCCGGCATGCCGGCCGCCGTGGTCAACCACGCGCGCCATGCGCTGGAGAACCTGGAGGCCAATGCCTCGGAGGCACACAGCCAGGTCGACCTGTTTGCGCCGCCGCCGGCCGCAGCCGCAAACGCCCCCAGCGTGCTGGAGAGCAAACTGGCCGAGATCGACCCCGACGCCTTGAGCCCGCGCGAAGCCCTGGACGCGCTGTACGTCCTCAAGAAACTGGGAGCCAAACCATGAACAGCCACCTGCCGACCATCATCTTCTCGCACGGCAACAGCTTTCCGGCCAGCACCTACCGCGTGCTGTTCGGCGAGCTGCACCGGCGCGGCTTCAAGCTCAAGGCGGTGGACAAGTTCGGCCACGACGAACGCTACCCGGTCACCAGCAACTGGCCGCACCTGGTGCAGCAGCTGGCCGATTTCGCGGCCGACCATCAGCAGAAAACCGGTGAACAAATCTTCCTGGTCGGCCACTCGCTCGGCGGCTTCCTGAGCCTGATGGCCGCCGCGCGCCACCCGGAACTGGCCAATGCGGTGCTGCTGATCGACTCGCCCATCCTGGGCGGCTGGCGCGCCACCGGCGTCAGCGTGGCCAAGACCACGCAGATCATCGGCGCCGTCTCGCCCGGCGCCATCAGCCGCCAGCGCCGCAACAGCTGGCCCGACGTCGACACCGCCTTCGAGCACTTCCGCCACAAGAAGGCCTTTGCCCACTGGGATGCGCAGGTGCTGCGCGACTACGTCGAGCACGGCATGCATGACGAAGACGGCAAGCGCGTGCTGAGCTTCGACCGCGCGGTGGAAACCGCGATCTACAACACCATCCCCGACAACCTGGACCGGCTGCTCAAGCGCCACCCGCTCAAGTGCCCGGTGGCCTTCATCGGCGGGCGCCACTCGGTGGAAATGCGCCAGGTCGGCATGGCCATGACCGAGAAGGTCACCAAGGGCCGCATCATGATGCTCGACGGTTCGCACCTGTTCCCGATGGAACAACCGGTGGCCACCGCCGCCGCCATCGAGGCCGCGCTGCTGAACCTGCAGCGCGTGCGCGAACTGAAGCACAACGGCCACTGAGGCCACAACAAAAAGGCCGCAGACTGCGGCCTTTTTTACGGCGCCCGAAAAGACTCAGGCCGTCCACTGCACCACGCCGCTCCAGGCCGTGGCCAGCACAACGAAACCGAACACGATGCGGTACCAGGCAAAGCCGTTGAAGTTGTGGCTGGAGATGAAGCGCAACAACCAGCGCACGCACAGCCAGGCGCTGATGAAGGAAAACAGCAAGCCGACGCCGAACAGCGGCAGGTCGGCCATCGACAGCAGCGCGCGCTCCTTGTACAGGCTGTAGGCGCCGGCGCCGATCAGCGTCGGAATGGCCAGGTAAAAAGAGAAGTCGGTCGCCGCCTTGCGCGACAGGCCCAGCAGCATGCCGCCGATGATGGTGGCGCCGCTGCGGCTGGTGCCCGGCACCATGGCCAGGCACTGCACCAGCCCGACCTTCACCGCATCTTTCCAGCTCATCGCATCCACATCGAGGATGCGCGGCGCGGTGGCCGCATTGGCCTGCCGCTTTTCCGCCCACAGGATGATGAAGCCGCCGAGGATGAAGGTGCTGGCCACCACCACCGGCGTGAACAGGTGCGCCTTGATCGCCTTGCCGAACAGCAGGCCCAGCAGCACCGCCGGCACGAAGGCGATCAGCACGTTGAGCGCGAACTGCTGTGCCTGTTTCTGCGTCGGCAACGCCACCACGGTGTCGCGGATCTTCTGCCAGTAGACCAGGATCACCGCCAGGATGGCGCCGGTCTGGATCGCGATGTCGAACACCTTGGCCTTGTCGTCGTCGAAGCCCAGCAACGCGCCGGCCAGGATCAGGTGGCCGGTTGATGAGATCGGCAGGAACTCGGTCAGGCCCTCGACCACGCCCATGAGGGCGGCCTTGATCAGCAAGGTGATATCCACGTGTACTCCCGTTAAGACGCTGGATTATCGCTGGCGTTGGGGCACGAGCCGGGCACGTTCATGACGGGAAAGCCGTCATGGCGCCTCATTCATCCGTATTTCTACGGACGACGTCGCCCACCCGGACCACTACCCTGAACAGGTCTTGCCATCGGGACCGGATGGCGAGCTTGTGGCACCAAATTTGCATGGCAATGCATGGTTTTTGCAGCTGGCAGCGTTTCAACTTCGTGAGGTGGCACCATGAACGAAAGTCTTGACTATCGACCCTTGGCCAAGATGGCCGTTGCGGCCTCGGGTTGTTACCTCTTCGAGGCATTCAACCCGCCCGCGGTGACGGTCGACTCGGACGCGACGCTGGTCATGACGGATCTGTCGCAGGTACCGTCTGCCACCATCAATGCAGAGGCAACGCTGGAGGAAGCCAATCACTCCATGCTGGTGCGCGGGGTCAGGTTGCTGATCGTGGTCGGCATGAACAAGCAGATCGCCGGCCTGGTCACCACCACGGACATCCTGGGTGAAAAACCCGTTCTGGTCGCCCAAAAGCAGCAATCCAGACGCGGCGAGCTGCGGGTCGCCGACGTGATGGTGCCTGTTGACAGGGTGGAAGCCCTGGCCATTGAAGACGTGAGGAAAGCTTCCGTGGGAGACATCGTCGCCACGCTGAAATCGGACGGCAGGGCCCACGCCATCGTCATCGGCCAGGGTCAGGACGGAAAACAATATCTTCTTGGCATATTTTCTGCATCCCAGATCGCGCGCCAGCTTGGCGTGCAGATCCACACGCACGAAGTCGCCAGAACGTTTGCCGAAATAGAAGCCGTCATCGCCGGCGTCTGATGCAGCCGGGCTGACCTGGCAAGCGCTCAGGGCCGCGCCAGTGCCGTGAGCTGCCGCACGTCGGCCATGCTGCCAAGCTTCCAGCAAGCCGCAATCAGCCCGCTGGCCTTGGCCTTGCCGATCACCGGGTCGGCCAGGTCGTGGAACTTGGTTTCCAGCATGGCGTCGGTCATCGGATTTTCCAGCGAGCCGATGGCGTGCTTCACAAACACATGCACGCGGCGGCCGTCTTTCAGCACGGCGGTCACGTCGGCGCTGGCCTCGTCGATGCTGTCGTCCACCGTGGCCACCACCTTGCGGCGCAGCGCCACCATGTCGGGACGGTTGACGATGTCGTCGGCGTATTGGTCCTCACCGGCCTTGCCGAAGATCAGACCGCAGGCGCAGCCGTGATAGACGCTGAACTTGCCTTGCAGGCCATCGGCCGGCTCCTTCTTGCCGGTGAGTTCCAGTACCAGCGAGTGCACCTTGAGTTCGATGCGCTCCACCTGTTCGGCCGTGACGCCTTGGGCGCGCAGCTGGCTGCAGGCGTCGATGCTGGGATGGATCACGATGCCGCAGGCAAACGGCTTGTAGCTGTTGAAGGAGATCTCGAAGCGCTGGCCCAGCGCATCGCTGATCTCGTTCCAGTCGTACTTGGTGGAGATGGTCTGGATCATGCCGCGCGGCGCTTCCAGCGCCTTGGGGCTAGACGTGAAGCCCTGGCTGGCCAGCAAGGCCGACATGAGGCCGGCGCGTGCGGCGCCGCCCGGGTGGAAAGGCTTGGTCATGGTGCCGAACTGCTCGCGCATGCCGATGGGCTGCGAGGCCGCGATGCCCAGCGCCATGGCGGTCTTGTGTTCGTCCAGGCCCAGCAGGCGCGCGCAGCCGGCGGCCGCGCCCAGCATGCCGGTGGAGCCGGTGATGTGCCAGCCGCGGTCGTAGTGTTCGGGGTACATGGTGTTGCCCACGCGGCAGGAGACGTCGATGCCCAGCACCAGCGCGTCGACCACGGCACGGCCGCTCAAACCCTTGTGCTCGGCCAGCGCCAGCACGCTTGATGCCACCGGACCGGCCGGGTGGATGATGGTCTTCAGATGCGTGTCGTCGAAGTCGAAGGTGTGCGAGGTGATGCCGTTGACCAGCGCGGCACTGGCCATGTCCACCTTCTCATTACGGCCCAGCACGCTGGCCTGCTGCGCGGGCTGCAGCAGGTTCACGGCCCCGAGCGCGGCGTGGGCCGACTCGTGCTGCGCGGCGCCGACGGCGCAACCCAGCCAGTTCATGAAGGTGCGGTGGGCTTCGTGGTCCACCGCGTCGCTCCAGCCGCGCGAAGGATGGCTGGCGACAAAACGGGCCAGGGTCTGGGTGACGGCGGGGGCGTTGTGGTCGGCGGTGACTTGCGTGTTGCGGGCCATGGGAAATGTGCTTTCGTGATACTAGTTTGCTATTAATTCAATAGCTTGTCGCGCCCATTTTACAAGGGCGACAGCCATATTTCGTCTTCATCCAGGGCCGTCAGTTGTCAAGATGGATGTTGCGCTCGCGGGCGAGCCGGGTCCAGCGCGCGATGTCGGTGCGGATGAACTGGCCGAACTGCGCCGCACTCATGGGCATGGGCTCGATGGCTTCCACCGCGAGTTTCTCGCGCAGGTCGGGCGCAGCCAGCACGGTGTTGAGCGTGTCGTTGAGCTGTTTGACGATGGCCGCAGGCATCCCGGCCGGCCCCACCACGCCGTACCACTGCATGGCGTCGAAACCCTTGAAGCCCAGTTCGTCCAGCGTGGGCACGTCCTTGAGCTGCGGGTGGCGCTGCAGACCGGTCACGGCCAGCGCGCGCACGCGGTTCGAGCGGATGTGCGGCAGCGCCGCCGCCAGGCCAGGGAACATGGCCTGGGTCTGGCCGCCGATCAGGTCGGTAAAAGCCGGGGCGATGCCGCGGTAGGGGATGTGCACCATGAAAGAGTTGATCTGCTGCTTGAACAGCTCCATGGTCAGGTGCGTGAGCGAGCCGGCGCCGGCCGAACCGTAGCTCACCTTGCCCGGATGGGCACGCAGGTAGTCCATGAATTCCTTCACACTGCGCACCGGCAGGTCGGCGTTGACCACCAGCACGTTGGGCGTGCCGCCGATCATGCCCACCGGCGAGAAGTCGTGCACCGGGTCGTAGGGGAGCTTGCGCGTCGCCGGACTGGTGCCGTGCGTGGCCACGTAGCCCTGCATGAGGGTGTAGCCGTCGGGCGCCGCCTTGGCCGTGTTCTGGCTGGCGATCACGCCGCCGCCGCCGCCCTGGTTGTCCACCACGAAGGTCTGCTTGAGCACCTTGGCCCAACGGTCGGTCACCGTGCGCCCGACCATGTCGCTCCCCCCACCCGCCGCCACCGGCACGATGTACCGGATGGGCTTGCTCGGGTAACTCTGGGTCTGCGCCAGGCTGCTGGTCGTCAGCAACGCGGCAGGAAGGGCCTGCAACAATTCGCGACGTTTCATAGTGTTCTCCTCAAGTCATGTTGACATTTCCGGCATCAACCGCGACAACGCGCCGTCCACATGCCAGCCCAGGAACCGAGTGCTGCCGGTCTCAGCGTTTGTCCTGCAGGAATTGCAGCAAGGCGGCATGAAAACGGTCGGGAGCCTCCAAATGGGGCACGTGGCCCACGTTGTCGAACTCCACCAGTTTGGCGCCAGGGATGCGCTTCTGGCTGTCCTTGCCCAATTGCGGAAAATAGCCCAGGTTCTTGACCGCTTCCGGCGGCGCAAAGCGGCGACCGAAGACGGTGCGGTCAAGCTGGCCGATGGCCAGCAGCGTGGGCACGGTCAGCTTGGGCAGTTCGTTGTAGGTCGGGCCTTCGTAGATCATCTGGTAGGTCAGCGCCGACACGTGGGCCACGCGCGGGTACTCGGCACTGCGCTGCACGCGGGCGAACTGCTCGACGAAGCGCTCGAACTCCGGCCGGTAGTTGTCCTTGAAGTAGCTCTTGATGAAGTTGCGGTAGCTCACCGTGGTCTGCGCCATCTCCAGCTTCAGCAGGTTGGCGGTCTGCTGCGGCGGGATGCTCGGCACGTAGTCTTCCAGGCCCAGCGGGTTCTCCAGCACCAGGGCCGAGACGCGCTGCGGGTAACGGCGCGCGAAGTGCACGCCCAGCATGCCGCCCATGCTGTTGGCCACAATGGCCACGCGCTCCACCTTCAGGTGGTCGAGCAGGCGCGCCGTGTTGTCGGCCAGCATGGCGAAGGTGTAGCGGATTTCGGGCTTGGCCGATTTGCCAAAGCCGATCTGGTCCGGCGCGATCACGCGGTAGCCCTGCGCCGACAGCGCGCGCAGCGTGTTGGCCCAGTACTCGGCGCCGAAGTTCTTGCCATGGAACAGCACCACGGTCTGGCCATTGGGCTGGGCGGGCTGCACGTCCATGTAGGCCATGCGCAGCAGGCGGCCTTCGTGCTCGAACTGCAGCATCTGAACCGGGTAGGGATAGACCCAGCCTTCCATCGCAGCGCCCAGGGGCTCGGCATCCGCATAAGTGGGCAGCGTAGCCGGGGCAACCGGCGTGACGGCTGTTGCAGGTGTCGACGGCGCCTGCGAACTTGCGCAGCCGGCCAGCAAGGCGGCGGCCATGGCCAGGATGAAAATGTTGTTTTTCATAAGGTCTCCTTTTGCTTGTCAGTTCGCACTGGGTCCCCCACGCGGTTCGGATGTCCGCTGGACCGGCTGATCTCACTCGATCTTGACGCTGGCGTCCTTCACCAGACGCACCCAGAACTTCTCGTTCTCCGTCAGGAAGTCCGCGAACTGCGCGGGCGAGGCTGAAACCGACACCTCGGTGCCTTCGCGCGCCAGCGCAGCTTTCACGGCCGGCTGTTGCATCGCCACCTGGGTGGCGTTGAACAGCTTGCGCACGACGGCGGGCGGCGTGCCCGCCGGCACGAAGAAGCCGTACCAGAACTCGATGGCGTACTCCGGCAATCCCGCTTCGCGCATGCCCGGCAGGTCAGGTGCCAAGGGCGTGCGCTCGCGCGTGCTGACCGCCAGTCCGCGCAGACGGCCCGCCTGGACCATGGGCAGCACCGAGGGCGGTGTGCCGAAGGTGATCTGCGTGTCGCCGGCAATGACCGACTGGATGGCCAGAGACCCACCGCGAAACGGAATGTGCTGCATCTGCACATTCGCCACCTGGCTGAACAATGCTGCCCCCAGATGCGGCGCAGAGCCGTTGCCGGACGTCGCGTAGTTGAGCATACCGGGCGCCTGTTTGGCCTTGGCAATCAAGTCCTTGATCGAACTGATGCCGGCACCCGGATAAGCCGCGATGACCAGCGGCGAGGTGGTGACCTTGCTGATCGGCAGCAAGTCACTGGCGCGATAGCCGAGCTTGGCATTGAGCGCCGGGTTGACGGAGATGCTGCTCGGGCTGGCAATCAGCACGGTGTAGCCGTCGGGGGCTGACTTGGCCACCGCCTCGGCCGCAATGCTGGAGCCGGCACCGGCCTTGTTCTCGATCACGACCGGCTGGCCCAGGGAATTTCCCAAGGCAGTCCCGACGGTGCGGGCCACGAAATCCGCGGCGCCGCCCGGGGCAAAGCCGACCACCAGTTTGACCGGCTTGACCGGATAGGCCTGGGCCTGGGCCTGGGCCGTGTGTGCCAGGCCGCCTAGCATCAGAGCGGCCAAGAGTAGCTTGGGTTTGCACATGTCGGGTCTCCTCGTTGTGGGTTGCGCTTAACGGCTCAGCAGATACGGCTTGCTTCAGGGCAGCCCGGCCAGCACGATCTTGCCCAGGTGCTGGTTGGCATCCATGACGGCTTTGGCCTGGGCCAGTTGGTCGAAAGGCAGCATCCGGTCCACCACCGGCGTGATGCTTCCTGCGTTGAGCAGCGGCAGGATCTGCGTCTTGAAGGCCGGAATGAACTCGGCTTTCTGGTCGGCGGTGCGCAGCTTGTTGGACACGCCGAACAGCGTGAGGCGCTTCGCGTGCAAGGCTTCGATATCGATTTCCGCCTTGAGAACGCCGTCGACATAACCCACCGTCGCCAGCCGCCCCTGGAAGGCCAGACTGCGCACACACTCGGCAAGAACGGAGCCGCCCACGGTGTTCACCACCAGGTTCACGCCCTGCCCGCCGGTGGCCTGCATGACGGCATCATGGAAATCGGGGCTGCGCGTGCGCAGGCCCAGGTCCAAGCCTAGCGTCTTGAGCCGGTCGAGCTTGTCCTGCGAACCCGAGGTGCCGATCACCTTGGCACCGAGCGCCTTGGCCATCAGCAGCGAAGCCACACCCACGCCCGAAGTCACGCCCGGGATCAGCAGCCACTGGCCGGCTTGCAGATGCCCCTGCAGCACCAGCATGTCGTGCACCACGAGGAAGGTCAGCGGGATGGCTGCGGCCTGCTCCCAGCTCAGGCGCGCCGGCATGGCCATGGCCTCGCGCAGGTCCATCAGCGCGTATTCGGCAAAGGCGCCGGGGCAACGCCCCATGACATGGTCGCCCGGCTTGAAACCGCTGACGCCGGCGCCGCAGGTCACCACCTCGCCCGCCGCCTCCATGCCGATGGCCTTGGCGCTGCCGGCCTTGTGCAGGCCGTGGCCCAGAATGAATTCACCGCGGTTCAGGCCGGCCGCGCGCACGCGCACCAGCAACTGGCCCGGCCCCGGATCGGGCCGGGGCGTGTCGCGCAGCTCCAGCACGGTCTGCTCGTTGGCAATTTGCATCCAGTAGGACTTCATCTCGGCTTCCTCTCTTGCTTCACTTGCCGCGGAACACGGGCTTGCGCTTTTCCATGAAGGCCTTGCGGCCTTCGGCGTAATCCTCGCTCTGGAAACAGCCCTGAATCAGCTGGCGGCACTGGTCGAAATCCACCTCCGGCGAAGGCTTGAGGATCTCGACCACGATGGCCTTGCCGGCGCGCACCGTCAGCGGCGCGTTGGCCGCCAGCGCCTGGGTGTACTCGGCCAGCAGCGCCAAGAGCTGCTCGGGCTGACTGACACGGGAAATCAGACCGACCTCCTTCGCCTCCTGCGCGCTGATGCGGCGCGCCGTGAAAAACAGGTCCTTGGCCACGCCGGGGCCGACCAGGTCCACCAGGTTCTTCATCGCCGAGTAGCGGTAACCCAGGCCCAGGCGCGCGGCCGGGATGGAAAACACCGCGTCGCTGCTGGCAATGCGGATGTCGCAACTCATCGCCACATTGACGCCGCCGCCGATGCAGTAACCCCGGATGCAGGCCAGCGTCGGCTTGCTGAAGTGGTAGATGCCCATCAAGGCCTGCTCGGCCATCGCTTCGTAGCGCGCCACCGCCTCGCGCGCGGCACGCATGTCCTCGAACTGCGAGATGTCGGCACCCGAGACAAACGCCTTGTCTCCCGCACCGGAAAACACCACCAGGCGCACGCGCTCGTCGGCCTCGGCCTGGGCCAGCAGGGGCGGCACGGCCTCCCACATATCAACGGAGAGCGCGTTGTGACGCTCGGGGTTGTTGAAGCGGATGTGCAGCGTGCTGCCATCCCCGTCCATCCAGCATTGCACCCGCTCGGTGGGCGACTGGTACGCGGTCTCTGCCATCAATAAACTCCTTGTGCCTTCAGGCGTGTCAAATCATCTTCTCCCAGGCCGATCTCGCGCAGAATTTCCGCGCTGTGCTCGCCGCGCTTCGGTGCAGCGCGCGCGATAGTGCTGGGTGTGCGCTCCAGCTGCACCGGCTGGCCCACCAGGCGCTGCGGCCCGTGGTGCGCCGACACCACGTCCTTGACCATGCCCAGGTGCTGGATCTGCGGCTCCTCGAACATTTCCTTGACGTTGTTGATCAGGCCGCAGGCCACACCGCCGGCATTGAGACGCTCCACCCAATAAGCGCGGTCTTGCGCGGCCAGGCGGCGGTTGATCTCGGCGTTGAGCGTGTCGCGGTTCACCGAGCGGCCCATCTTGTCGTGGTAGCGCGCGTCCGTTACCCACTCGGGCGCGCCCAGGATGTCGCAGAAACGCTCCCAGATCTTGGAGCCGAAGACGGCGATGTTCATGTAGCCGTCGCGCGCCTTGTAGACGCCGGTGGGGATGCTGGTGGGATGGAAGTTGCCGGCCTGGGTCGGCACCTCGCCGTCGATCAGCCAGCGCGAGGTCTGGAAGTCCATCATGTAGACCATGGATTCGAGCAGCGAGGTGTGCAGCCACTGACCCTGGCCCGAGGTCTCGCGCTCCAGCAACGCCACCAGGATGCCCTGCGCTGCAAAGATGCCGGCACACAGGTCGGCGATCGGGATGCCCACGCGCATCGGTCCCTCGCCGGGCAGGCCGGTGACCGACATCAGCCCGCCCATGCCCTGGGCGATCTGGTCGAAACCCGGGCGCTGGGCCAGCGGCCCGCTCTGGCCGAAGCCGGAGATGCTGGCATAGACCAGGCGTGGATGGTCCTGGCGCAAGGTTTCGTAGTCGATGCCCAGGCGGAATTTCACGTCGGGACGGAAGTTCTCCACCACCACGTCGGCCGTGGCGATCAGGCGCTTGAGCACGGCGATGCCCTCGTCCTCTTTCAGGTTCAGCGTGATCGAGCGCTTGTTGCGGTGCGTGTACTGGTAGTCCGATCCGTCCTGGCCGCCCAGCGTGTCGTCGCCGCGCATGTGCTCGGGCATCTGGACCTGGATCACGTCGGCGCCCCAGTCGGCCAACTGGCGGCAGGCGGTGGGGCCGGCGCGTACCTGGGTCAGGTCGATCACGCGAAAACGCGCCAATGCGGAGGATGCGGGTAGATGAGGCATGAATGGATTGGCAAACTTGGCAGACTCAAAGTGTCTTCCGAAGACAATGAAGTGTCAACACTTTTTGAATAATAGATAACACTTTTACTGGTTTTCCCTTAGTTCCAGCACGACGACGGTGATACCATCCCCCTCATCTCGTGACACAGCAAACGCCCTCATATCCCATGGAAACCACCAAAGAAAGAAGCGAACAGGGCCTCTCCCCCGCGATTGCCGAAGAGCTCAAACGCCTGATCTACAGTGGTGACATCCAGCCCGGCGAGCGCCTGAACGAAGCGGCCCTGGCCCTGCGCATGGGCACCAGCCGCGGCCCGATCCGCGAGGCCATCCGCATGCTGACCGGCCTGGGGCTGGTGACGGCGGTTCCGAACCGTGGTGTTTTCGTGCGCCAGATCTCGGTGCGGGAAATGCTGGAGATCTACGAGTTGCGGGCGCTCATCTTCGGCTTTGCGGCCGAACGGGCTTGCGAGCATCTGGACGATGCACACCGTGCGGAACTGGAACGACTACTCGGCCAGATGGACGCGGCCTGCGATGCGGGTGACGGCACCGCGTATTACGAGTTGAACCTCGGCTTTCATACCCTGATCCTCCACCTTTCGGGCAACCAGCGTGCGCAGCAGGCCTACGACGACCATGTCAAGGAGCTGCATCTGTTCCGGCGCAGTTTTTTCAACGCGCCCGGCAACATGCGCCGCTCGAACGCAGAACACCGCGCCATCTTCGACGCCATCGCCAAGGGAGATGCCCGCCGGGCACGCACCCTGGCCGAACGTCACGTCCTGTCCGGTCGCGAAAGGCTGCTGGCCAAGCTGGAACGGCCGGCCTGAACATGCCTTGAACGGCCGGCGGTTGGCCGGCAGTCGCTCTTGAGGTCTGCGTCCGTTGCGTTCAAAAATTTTCCGATCCGAGGCTGTTAAATTTGAAAAGATGGTCTTATCCCCAAAACAGCTGAAAATTCAAACCGACAGGTGCCTGACGTGAACAAAACCCGTCCGCCTGTCCACCAGATTGAGCTCTACATCACCGAGCTGTCGGCCCTGTTCAATTCGATGGACCCGACACCGTTCCATCACCGCGACCTTGACGTGGATGCGCGGGAGTTCCTGGAGAGTTGGGCCATGGAGTTTCCCCAGGGCAGCCACTTTCAGATCCATGTCCACATCGAGAACATGCCGCCCGAGAACCCGGAGCCGCTGGTCAGCGAAGCGATTCACAACTACTTTGAATACAAGGCCCTGCTGACCCAACGCAACCTGCGCGTGCTGCTGCTGGAAGGCCGCACCAGCCTGCTGATCGGCCTGAGCTTTCTGGCCCTTTGTCTGCTGGGCGCCGGCATGCTGCCTGCCGCCGCGAACGACACCTTTCTGCGGGTGCTGAAGGAAAGCCTGACCATCTCCGGCTGGGTTGCCATGTGGCACCCGATCCAGATTTTTCTCTACGACTGGTGGCCGCTCGTTCGACGAGGCCGCATCTACAAGCATCTGCAGCAGGCCAACGTGCACGTGCGGCCAGGAAAACGGCAACACGCGTAACGGCTCAGCGTTTCATCACTCGTAGCGCAGCGCCTGGATCGGGAGCAGCCTGGAGGCCCGGCGCGCCGGGTAGAAGCCGAAGAAGATGCCCACCAGCGCCGAGAAGCCGGCCGCCAGCAGGATGGCGCCGATCGACATGCTGACCTGCCAACCGGCAAAGCGGCCCACCGCCCAGGTCGACACCGCGCCCAGTAGCACGCCGATGGCGCCGCCAATGAGTGACAGCGTCACCGCCTCGATCAGGAACTGCGCCAGGATGTCTTTGCCGCGTGCGCCCACCGCCATGCGCAGGCCAATCTCGCGCGTGCGCTCGGTCACGCTCACCAGCATGATGTTCATGATGCCGATGCCGCCGATGATCAGGCTGATGCCGGCCACCGCCGCCAGCAGCAGCGTCATGATGCGGCTGGCCTCCTCCTGCGCCTGCAAAATTTCCGTCAGGTTGCGCACCATGAACGGGTCTTCGCCACCGGCCTGCACCTTGAAGCGCTGGCGCAGCAGATCCTTGATGCCCTCCTCCGCCGCCTTCATGCTCTGGCCTTCGCGGATCTTGACCGAGATCGAACCCACGCGCTTGAGCCGGCTGGTGGCGTCGCCGCCCCAGATGCGGTTGCGCAAGGTGCTGATGGGAATCATCAGCACATCGTCCTGGTCCTGCCCCATCGAGTTCTGGCCCTTCGGCAGCAGCACACCAACGATCTTCATCGGCACGCCGCGCACGCGCACCGTCTGGTCCACCGGGTCCTGCTCGCCGAACAGCTCGCGTGCCACCGTGGCGCCGATCCAGGCCACCTTGGCCGAGCCGGCCAGCTCGGCCTGGTCGAACAGGCGGCCCGACGTCAGGCCCCAGTCGCGCGCCTCCAGGTAGTCGTTGGTGACGCCGAAGATGGTGGTGCCCCAGTTGGTGTTGCCCGCCACCACCTGGCCGCTGGTGCGCGAGATGGGTGCTGCCACCTGCACCTCGGGAATCTCGATCGCGATCGCCTGCGCGTCTTCTTCGGTCAGGCGCTGGCGCGTCTGCGCGCCCAGGCGCACACCGGCCTGCGACACACCACCGGGCAGCACCAGCATGATGTTGGAGCCCAGCCCCTTCATCTGCGCCTGCACGCGCGCCGTGGCGCCGTTGCCCACGGCAATCATGGTGATCACCGCGGCCACGCCGATGATGATGCCCAGCATGGTCAGGATGCTGCGTAAGGTATTGGCAGCCAGGGCGCGCCAGGCGCTGCGAACGGCGGCAAGCAGGTTCATGGTTGCGTTGCTCCCACCACCTGCGCCACGTCGGCTGCGCTCACCACACGTGCGTGCAGCTCGCTCTGGCGCCACTCGGCCAGCGGGCTGCGCTGCGTGTCTTCCACGATCTGGCCATCGCGAAACACCAGCTTGCGTCGCGCCCAGGCCGCAATGTCGGCCTCGTGCGTCACGATCACCACCGTCATGCCCTGGTGGTTCAGTTCGTTGAGCAGGCGCATGATGTCTTCACTGGTCTTGCTGTCCAGCGCGCCGGTGGGCTCGTCGGCCAGGATCAGTTGCGGCTTGTTGACCAGCGCGCGCGCAATCGCCACGCGTTGTTGCTGCCCGCCCGACAACTCCGACGGCGTATGCTGCCAGCGCTCGCCCAGGCCCACCCGTTGCAGCGCCGCCAGCGCGCGCTCACGTCGCTGCACCGCATTCACGCCGGCATAGACCATGGGCAATTCCACGTTCTCCAGCGCGCTGGTGCGCGGCAGCAGGTTGAACTGCTGGAACACGAAACCGATGCGCCGGTTGCGGATCGAGGCCAGCTGGTCCGGCGCCATCGCCTCCACCTCTTCGCCCGCCAGCCGGTACTCGCCGCTGGTGGGCAGGTCCAGGCAGCCCAGGATGTTCATCAAGGTGGACTTGCCCGAGCCCGAAGCGCCCATGATGGCCACGAAGTCGCCCTCCTCGATGTCGAGCGACACGCCTTGCAGCGCATGCACCGTCATGCCGCCACCGGCCGCGTGCTGCTTGGCCGTGCCCATGCGGTAGGTCTTGATCAGCGTGCGCGCTTCGATCAAAGCCATATCTAGAAAAGCATGCGCGGGCCGGTGGCCGGGCGCGTCGTCGTTGGGGCGGAACCGGCGCTCACGGTGCCGGTGATCACGGTCGCACCTTCTTTCAGCTCGGCCGCCAGCGGCGAGTTGGGCAGCACCAGCAGTTCGGTGCTGGTGCCGTCGGTGATGCCCAGTCGCACATTGAGCGCCTTCGGCCGGCCGTCGGCATCCATCACGTAGATGCGGCCACGCGTCACGGTGCGACCGGCCGCCTCCATCACCAGCGCGGCGTAGCGCGTCTTCTGCTCCGGCGTCAGCAGCTCGCCGATGCGGGCGCGGATGTCGGCCGTGATGCGCTCGCGTGCCTTCGCGCGTTCGGCTTCCGGCACATTGCGCAGCTGCATGAACTTCGGCCGCGCCTCGGCGTAGATGGCGTCCACCTTCTCGGTCTGCGCCGCATCGAGCTGCAACTCCTTCACCAGCCGGTTGCGGAACTCGGCGGCCGGGCCGCTGGCGGCAGGCGCTGCGGCGGCCGGTTTTTCAGAAGCATTCGGGGCGGAAACCCCCGTCGATGCTGCGCCAGGCGCTGCGTTATTGATAGCATCCGGCGCCGGCTCCACGCCGGCGATGCGCACGCGCAGCGCCGAATTCGGCACCTTGAGCGCGCTCTCGCGCACGTCCGTCACCACCCGCACATTGGCCGTCATGCCGGGCAGCAGGCGGCCGTCGTTGTTGGCGAAGGTCACCACCGCCACATAGGTCACCACATTGGCCACGTTGGTGGCGGCCTTGCGCACCTGGCTGATCTGGCCCTCGAAGGTCTGGCCGGGGTAGGCATCCACCGTGAAGCTGGCCTTCTGCCCGCTGCGGATGCGGCCCACGTCGGCCTCGTCGATGGCGGCCTCCACCTGCATCTCGCGCAGGTTCTGCGCAATGATGAACAGCTCGGGCGACTGCAGGCTGGCGGCCACGGTCTGGCCCTTCTCGATGGCGCGCTTGATCACGATGCCGTCCACCGGCGAGGTGATGCGCGTGCGCGCCAGGTCGATGCGGGCCTGTGCCAGCGCCGCCTCGCGCTGCGCCACGGTGGCCTGCGCGCTCTTCACCTGCGCCTCGGTCACGCCCAGCTGCGCCTCGGCCGCCTTCACCGCCTCCAGGCTGGTGTTGACCAGCGCATTCGACTTGTCGGCCTCGCTGCGCGCGATGAACTCCTTGCTCACCAGCATCTGGTTGCGCTCGTGCGTGCGGCGCGCCTCGGCCAGGTCGGTCTGGGCACGCGACACCTGGGCCCGGCTGGCCGCCACATTGGCCTGCGCCGTCATCACCACGGCACGCGCGGCGTCCACGTCGGCCTGGGCCGAGCGCACGCGGTATTCAAACGTCTCGGGGTCGATCACGGCAATCAGTTGCCCGGCCTTGACCTCGGAATTGAAATCGACATAGAGGTCCTTGATCTGGCCCGACACCTGGGTGCCCACCGTCACCTGCGTCACCGGGCTCACCGCCCCGGTGGCCGCCACCGCCGCCTGCAGCGGCCCGCGTTCGATCTTGCCGGTGCGGTACTGCACGTCGTCCGCGCCGCCGCGCTGAAACCACCACCAGCCGGTCGCGCCCAGCAGAGCCACCGCCGCCACGCCCGCCACGAGATATGTTTTCTTCATGCGGCGATTGTAGGAACAGCCCCCTGCCCCCGGGTCAAGTCAGGTATCCGGCACGTAAAGACGCGGCAAACCTGCCGCCTCTTGGCCGTCATTCGCGCCAGCCAGCCGCATTTCACGCCGCCCCCACTGCATTCCGTCGCACCGCGCTGGTGGGCCGGGCGCCGGGCGCGCACAGTCCGCTCCACGGTTCAACTCACCCGGAGGACACCATGCAACTCACCCCCGTCATCGCCATCCACCTCAGCGCCGCCCTGGCGGCCACCATCATCGGCCCCTTCGCCTTGTGGGCACGCCGCGGCCGCACCCAGCGCCCGCGCCTGCACCGCGCCTTCGGCTACGCCTGGGTCACGCTGATGCTGGCCACCGCCATCTCGGCCCTCTTCATCCACGGCGAGCAGCTGCCGCACCTCTACGGCTATGGCCCGATCCATCTGCTGATCCCGGTCGTTTTCGTCGCGCTGTTCGGCGCCTTCTGGCACCTGGCGCACGGCAACATCGCCGGCCACCGCCGCACCATGCAGATCACCTACGTCGCCTCCTGCCTGGTGGCCGGCGGCTTCACCCTGCTGCCCAGCCGCTACCTGGGCCAGCTGCTGTGGGGCCAGTGGCTCGGCCTGGTTTGACAGCAACCCCAAGGAGAAACACATGAAAGACACCCCCTATTCCGACGACGACCTCAACCGCCTGGCGCGCAAGCGTGCCGGCGCCAAGCTCGGCTGGTACATCCATGCCCTGGTCTACGTGGCCGTCAACGCCCTGCTGGCGCTGCTGTCGGCGCGCAGTCAGCACGCCTGGGCCGTGTTCCCCGCGCTCGGCTGGGGTCTGGGCCTGCTGATCCACGGCGTCGTGGTCTGGCTGGCGCTGCCGGGTAGCGGCCTGCACCAGCGCCTGCTGGAGCAGGAGCGCCAGCGCCTGAGCCAGCAGCGCGACCCCTGGTGAAACCGTCCCGCCCGCGGGCATACTCTCGGAACCAACACCCCCTGCCCATGCGAGTCCCGATGTCTTCCCCCATGCTGCTGCGCGCCGTACAGGCGGCGGCGCTCAACACCCTGATTGCGCTGGGCATCACGGTCTTTGGCCAGGAGAGCTTCGGCACCAACCTGGTCTATTCGCAATGCATCGGCCTGAGCATCCTGGCCTTGATCGACGGCAGCAACCAGTGGTTCATCCGCGACTGGCCAACCCAGTGGCGCCGCCTGGTGCTGATCGTGCCGCTGGGCGCCAGCGCGGGCTTCCTGCTCGGCACGCTGCTGGCCGACACGCTGCTGGGCAACACCAGCAGCCAGTACTGGCTCACCCAGCCGCGCAAGGCCATTGGTTTTCTGGTCCTGAGCCTGGTGGCCGGCACCGTGCTGACCTACTACTTCCTGAGCCGCGAACAGCTCGCCGCCGAACGCCAGAAGCTCGAAACTGCCCGCCGCCAGGCCGCCGAGGCGCGGCTCAAGCTGCTGGAAACGCAACTCGAGCCGCACATGCTGTTCAACACGCTGGCCAACCTGCGCGCGCTGATAAACACCGACCCGCCGCGCGCTACCGCCATGCTCGACCGCATGATTGCCTACCTGCGCGCCACACTCAGCGCCTCGCGCCAGGGCACGCACCCGCTGGCGGCCGAGTTCGAGCGCCTGCAGGACTACCTGGAGCTGATGGCCGTGCGCATGGGCCCGCGCCTGCACTACACGCTGACGCTGCCGCCCGAACTGGCCGAGCAGCCGGTGCCGGCGCTGCTGCTGCAGCCGCTGGTGGAAAACAGCATCACGCACGGGCTGGAGCCCAAGGTGGAAGGCGGCAGCATCACGGTGCAGGCACGGCGCGAGGGTGCGCAACTGGTGCTGGAGGTGAGCGACACCGGCATCGGCCTGGATGCCGGCAACGGCAGACCCGGCGGCACCGGCTTCGGCCTGGCCCAGGTGCGCGAACGCTTGGCCACCGAATACGGCGCGCAGGCTGCTATCGAATTCGCAGCAGCTCCCGCAGGTGGTACCCGGGCTACCATCACATTTCCTTGCAAAACATGAACACCCTCCCCACCGCCCTGATTGCCGAAGACGAACCGCTGCTGGCCCAGGCCCTGCAGGCCGAGCTGGCGCGCGCCTGGCCGGCGCTGCAGGTGCTGGGCGTGGCTGGCAACGGCGAAGCGGCCGTGGCGCAGGCCCTGGCGCTGCAACCCGACGTGCTGTTCTTCGACATCCGCATGCCGGCCCTGAGCGGGCTGGAAGCCGCCGCCGCGCTGGCCGACGCCTGGCCGCAAGACGGGCCGCAGGGCAAACCCTTTCCCGCGCTGGTGTTCGTCACCGCCTACGACCAGTACGCCGTGCAGGCCTTCGAGGCGCAGGCGGTGGACTACCTGCTCAAGCCGGTGCAGCCCGAGCGCCTGCAAAAAACCGTGGCAAAAGTGCAGCTGGCCCTTGCCCACCATGCGCCAGGCGCTATGAATTTCGAAGCAACACTGGCACAGCTGCGCCACTTGCTCGCCGCGCCCGCCGCCGCTCCCACAACAGCCCTCACCGCCCCCAGCGCGCCGCTGCGCCTGCTCCAGGCCAGCGTGGGCCAGGCCATCCGCATGGTGCCGGTGGACGAGGTGCTGTATTTCGAAGCCGCCGACAAGTACGTGCGCGTGCTCACCGCCGAACATGAGCACCTGCTGCGCACCCCGCTCAAAGAACTGCTGCCGCAGCTCGACCCGCAAGCCTTCTGGCAGGTGCACCGTGGCACCGTGGTGCAGGCCAAAGCCATCGAGTCTGTGACGCGCGACGAGGCCGGCAAGCTCTGGCTGCGCCTGCGCGGCAGCCCGGCGCGGCTGGCGGTGAGCCGGCTCTACGCGCACCTGTTCAAGGCCATGTAAGACCGGCCGGCACCACCGTTGGTCGGCGCTGGCCTCAAGTTCGCACCCAGGCAGCCGTTAACCAAAGTACTGGGCCCGGTTTTGGCGAACTGCCCAGTGGCCCACCCTGCGGGGTGATGCCGGTTTGTGTCTCCTCGGCCAGCTGATCAGGGGCTGGTCTTTAGCCCGCAGGTGCTCCTCTCCTGCGGGCTTTTGTTTTTGGCCGGCCAAGGCCCGCGGGGCTCAGTCGCGGTCCCAGCCGCGGCGGCCTTCCCAGCGGCCCTCGCGCTCATGCTCGCGGTAGGCGTAGCCGCGCTCCCAGCCACGGTGGTGGTGGCGCCAGCCGGGCGGCGGGCCGTAGACCACCGGCGCCACCGGGGCGTAGATCACCGGCCTCGGCGGCGGCATGTACACCACGGGCGGGTAGGCCACCACCGGCGGCGCACTGGCCGCGCCCACGTACACGCCGGGCGAGCCCACACCGATGGACCAGTAGATGTTGTCGCCGTGCGCCTGCGCCGCACCGGCGCCCAGCAGCAGCGCCGCGGCACCGGCCAGGGCTGCAAAGGGTTTGAGCAGGGATTTGGCTTTCATGTCGGTTCCTTTTCAGTAGCGGGCGCCGGATACCGGCTGCCCAACTCCCTAACGCCTGCCCCCAGCCGCCCGGCCGACGCGCAAACTGTGACTTGCGTTTCCGTGTGTAAAGACGGCGGGGCCGGGTCTAAAATCGTCCAATGAGTACTGCCAGCCCCATTGATAACGACAAAGCCCCCGCCAAGGCCAGCAACTTCCTGCGCCAGATCATCGAAAACGACCTGACGCACGGCACCTATTCCGGCCGCCACTGGGGCGGCACGCCCGGCGACGCCACGCACCACGAACAGGGCCAGCCCGACCCGGCGCGCATCCGCACCCG
>MGPC01000003.1 GCA_001797315.1 Curvibacter sp. GWA2_64_110 | reverse complement strand
GAACTTGGCCGCCAGAACGGTGGTGATGGCCGCCGTCAAAGTGGTCTTGCCATGGTCCACGTGACCAATGGTGCCGACGTTGACGTGCGGCTTGGTGCGTTCAAATTTCTCTTTTGCCATTTCAATTTCTCCAAAGAGCAATGCCCGTGTGTTGGTTTAACGTTTGCACCTGATTGCTTGATCGCCCCGCACGGGAACAGGGCGGCACCAGATCGCAGACAAAAAGAATGCCCCGGGCCTGGCCCGGGGCGAATCACTTACTTGGCGCGTGCAGCCATGATGGCCTCGGCCACGTTGCGCGGAGCTTCGCTGTAGTGCTTGAACTCCATCGTGTACGTGGCACGGCCCTGCGACATGGAACGCAGCGTCGTCGAGTAACCGAACATCTCGGACAGCGGGACTTCGGCCTTGATGGCCTTGCCGCCACCGACCATGTCGTCCATGCCCTGCACCATGCCGCGACGAGAGGACAGGTCGCCCATCACGTTGCCGGCATAGTCTTCCGGGGTCTCGACTTCCACCGCCATCATCGGCTCAAGGATGACCGGATTGGCCTTGCGGCAGCCTTCCTTGAAACCGAAGATAGCAGCCATCTTGAACGCGTTTTCGTTCGAGTCGACATCGTGGTAGGAACCGAAAGTCAAGGTCACCTTGACATCCACCACCGGATAACCAGCCAGCACGCCGGAGTTCAAGGCTTCGATCACACCCTTCTCCACCGCCGGGATGAATTCGCGCGGCACCACGCCGCCCTTGATGGCGTCGACGAACTCGAAGCCCTTACCGGCTTCGTTCGGCTCGACCGTGAACACCACGTGACCGTACTGGCCCTTGCCGCCCGACTGGCGCACAAACTTGCCTTCGACTTCCGTAACCTGTTTACGGATGGTTTCGCGGTAGGCTACCTGCGGCTTGCCGACGTTGGCTTCCACGCCGAACTCGCGCTTCATGCGGTCCACGATGATTTCGAGGTGAAGCTCGCCCATGCCGCCGATGATGGTCTGGCCGGATTCTTCGTCGGTCTGCACGCGGAACGACGGATCTTCAGCAGCCAGGCGCTGCAAGGCAATACCCATCTTTTCCTGGTCAGCCTTGGACTTCGGCTCCACCGCCTGACGGATCACCGGCTCAGGGAACACCATGCGCTCCAGCGTGATGACAGCGGAGGGATCACACAGGGTTTCACCGGTGGTCACATCCTTCAGACCCACACAGGCAGCAATGTCGCCAGCGCGAATCTCTTCCACTTCTTCGCGGTTGTTGGCGTGCATCTGCACGATACGGCCGATACGCTCTTTCTTGCCGCGCACTGCGTTGTACACGGTGTCGCCCTTTTTCAGGACGCCGGAGTACACACGCACAAAAGTCAGCTGGCCCACAAAGGGGTCCGTCATCAACTTGAATGCCAGCGCGGAGAACTTTTCGTTGTCGTCAGCCTTGCGGGTGACTTCTTTCTCGTCCTCATCGAAACCAGGCACCGGCGGCACGTCCACAGGGGAAGGCAGCAGCTCAACCACGGCGTCCAGCATGCGCTGCACGCCCTTGTTCTTGAAAGCGGTACCGCACAGCATGGGCTGGATTTCGGTTGCCAGGGTGCGCTGACGCAGACCAGCCGTGATCTCATCTTCCGACAGATCACCCTCTTCCAGGTACTTGTTCATCAACTCTTCAGAGGCTTCAGCCGCAGCTTCCACCATCTTCTCGCGCCATTCCTTGGCCAGCGGAACGAGGTCAGCCGGAATCTCTTCGAAGGTGAACTTCATGCCCTGGGAAGCCTCATCCCAGATGATGGCCTTCATCTTGCGCAGATCGACCACGCCGGTGAAGTTTTCCTCGGCGCCAATCGGGATCACGATCGGCACGGGGTTGGCCTTCAGGCGCAGCTTCATCTGGTCCACGACCTTGAAGAAGTTGGCGCCGGTGCGGTCCATCTTGTTCACAAAGGCCAGACGCGGCACCTTGTACTTGTTTGCCTGACGCCACACGGTTTCAGACTGGGGCTGCACGCCACCCACTGCACAGTAGACCATGCAAGCACCGTCCAGCACGCGCATGGAACGCTCGACTTCAATCGTGAAGTCCACGTGACCGGGGGTGTCGATGATGTTGAAACGGTGCTCGGGGAAGGAGTTGTCCATGCCCTTCCAGAAGCAGGTAGTCGCAGCGGACGTGATCGTGATGCCACGCTCCTGCTCCTGCTCCATCCAGTCCATGGTGGCGGCACCGTCGTGCACTTCACCGATCTTGTGGTTCACACCGGTGTAGAAAAGAATACGCTCGGTCGTGGTGGTCTTGCCAGCGTCAATGTGCGCCGAGATGCCAATATTGCGATAGCGCTCAATGGGGGTATTGCGTGCCATGATGTTCTTTCGTTGAAACGGGGAAGGCCCGCACACGGCGGGCCTGCACACCAATTGGGGCAGTGGAGCTTAGAAGCGGAAGTGCGAGAAAGCCTTGTTGGCTTCGGCCATGCGGTGCACTTCGTCACGCTTCTTCATGGCGCCGCCACGACCTTCCACGGCCTCCATCAATTCATTGGCCAGGCGCAGGGCCATGGACTTCTCGCCACGCTTGCGGGCGGCTTCCTTGATCCAGCGCATGGACAAGGCCAGGCGACGCACCGGGCGCACTTCCACCGGCACCTGGTAGTTGGCACCGCCGACGCGACGGGATTTCACCTCGACCATCGGCTTGACGTTGTTGATGGCGGTAGTGAAGAGTTCCAGCGGGTCTTTGCCGGTCTTCTGCTCAATGGTTTCCAGAGCACCGTAAATGATGCGCTCGGCAACCGCTTTTTTGCCGCCTTCCATGATCACGTTCATGAACTTGGAGAGCTCGACATTGCCGAATTTCGGATCCGGCAGGATTTCACGTTTAGGGACTTCGCGACGACGTGGCATATTTCACCTCAATTGCTTCAGTTGGTGTCTTTTCAAACACCGCGAGAGCCATTTCGAACTCTCACTTACTCGACCCACGCTGACCTGTTCCGGCCTCGCGCTTCGGGTCACTACGCTCAAACCGCCAGCCAGGCGGATGAACACCGATACTTCAAAAATCAGGCTTGAAAATTAAGCCTTCTTCGGGCGCTTGGCACCGTACTTGGAGCGCGACTGCTTGCGGTCTTTCACGCCTTGCAGGTCGAGCGAACCGCGCACGATGTGGTAACGCACACCCGGCAAGTCCTTGACACGACCACCGCGCACGAGCACCACAGAGTGTTCCTGCAGGTTGTGGCCTTCACCGCCGATGTAGGAGATGACTTCGAAACCGTTGGTCAGGCGCACCTTGGCGACCTTACGCAAAGCGGAGTTCGGCTTCTTGGGCGTCGTGGTGTACACACGGGTGCAGACACCGCGGCGCTGCGGAGAGTTTTGCATCGCAGGGCTTTTGGACTTGGTCGTTTCGACCTCACGCCCCTGACGCACGAGCTGGTTAATGGTTGGCATTGAAAAACGTCCCTCAACGTTTGAAAAAACGAAAACGTGAAACCCTTCGGAAATTCCGAAAAGCCTTCGAGTGTATCAGGTCAGACCACCCGCTGCAATGCCTTTCGGTCAACAGCGATAGCGTCCACTCACTTCAAAAAAGAGGCGGCTTACTTGATCCACAAGCGCAGCGCATCCCAGGCGCGTCCCAGCACCCCAGCCTGCTCAACCGCCTCCAGAGCCAGCAATGGCACATCAACAAGTGACTGCTCACCAGCAGTCACCTTGAGCGTGGCCAGCGGCTGCCCTTTGGGGAACGGCGCCACCAGCGGGTCGACCCGTACCACTTCCGTCTTGAGCCGGGTGGCCGTGCCAGCCGGTACCGCCACCACAATGGCCTGCGGCCGGCCCAGGCCGATCTGGGAGGATTTGCCCTTCCAGACGCCGGCCGTGACCACCGCCTGGTCGGCTTCGAACAATTTGACGGCCTCAAACGCGGTGTAGCCCCAGTTCAGCAGTTTTTGCGACTCGTTGGCACGCGCCTGTTCACTGACGGTACCCAGCACGATGGACAGCAGGCGCCTCGGACCGGCCGCTTCGGGCGAACCCGGTGCGGCGCCCGGCTTGCCCAGATTCGGAAAATCGCGCTTGGCCGTGGCGATCAGGCAGTAACCCGCCGCCTCGGTATGGCCGGTCTTCAGACCATCGACCGTCGGGTCGCGGAACAGCAGCAGGTTGCGATTGCTGTCATTGGCCGCGGGCGTACCGGGGTAGCGGTATTTTTTGATCGTGTAATACCCCACGTAATCCGGAAAGTCCCGCATCAGCCGCGTGGCCAGGATGCTCAGGTCACGGGCCGTCGTGGTGTGCCCCGCCTCGGTCAGCCCCTCCGGATTCTTGTAACTGGTTGCCTTCATGCCCAGGGCCTTGGCCTGCTCATTCATGAGCTGCACAAAACGTTCGGCCGTACCGCCCACGCCTTCGGCCAGGGCCATCGTAGCGTCGTTGCCCGACTGAACAATCATGCCCTTGATCAGGTCCTCCACCGGCACCTGCATCTTCGGGTCGATAAACATGCGCGAGCCGGGCATGCGCCAGGCGCGCTCACTCACCGGCAGCGTCTGCTTGAGATCGATCTTCTTCGCGCGCAGGGCATCGAACACCAGGTAGGCGGTCATCAGCTTGGTCAGCGAGGCCGGCTCAACCGGGCTGTCGATGTCCTTGGCCGCCAGCACCTGGTTGGCCGTGACGTCGAGCAGCAAGTAGGAACGCGCCGCGATTTCGGGCGGTTGCGGCATCCCCTGGGCGGCAGCGGGAACACTGACCACACACAAGGCGGCCATCAGAGCAAGAAACAGTTTTTTCATCAGACAGGTGAACTGAGGTGGCGGACCACCAGGTTTTTCAAAAGAGGCAATTGCCCATGGAAGAAATGGCTGCCGCCGGGGATCACGGTCACCGGCAACACCTGGGGTCGCGCCCAGTCCATGACGGCGCTCAGCGGCACGGTGTCGTCATGCTCGCCGTGAACCACCAGCGTGCGCTCATGCGCCTCGGGCGGCAGCGCGGGTACCTGGAAGCGGCTGGCAGCGGTACCAATGAACACCAGCTTGTCGATCTGCCGCTGCGGCCACAGCGTCTGCAGCGCCTGGCTCATGACAAAGGAGCCGAAAGAGAAACCGGCCAGCGCCAGCGCCCCGTCCGGCGCGCATTGCTGCACCACGGCCAGCAGATCCTGCGCCTCGCCCCGCCCCTCGTCGTGCACCCCTTCGGTGGCGCCGACGCCGCGGAAGTTGAAGCGCACGGCACGCCAGCCGCACTGGACGAAGGCACGTGCCAGCGTCTGCACCACCTTGTTGTCCATGGTGCCGCCAAACAGCGGGTGCGGGTGCGCAATGACGGCCACACCCCGCGGGGCAGCACCGGGCGCCAGTGACGGCGCGTCGCTCAGTGCCTCGATGACCCCGGCCGGCCCGTCCAACCGCAGGCGTTCAGTCTGTGAATTCATCTCAGCGCCCCAGATGCGGCGGCGTCAGCAGGCGCTCGACCACCCGGCCGTTTTTCAGGTGCGACTCGACGATCTCGTCGATGTCGCTCATGTCGACATAGGAGTACCAGACCGCCTCCGGATAGACCACGGCCACCGGGCCGGCGGCGCAGCGGTCCAGGCAACCGGCCTTGTTCACACGCACCTGGCCGGGCCCCGCCAGACCAGCCGCCTTGACCAGCGATTTGCAGCGGTCGAACGCTTCTTGCGCCTGGTGACGGGCACAGCACTCCGAGCCGTCGGAGCGCTCGTTCAGGCAAAAGAAGATGTGCCGCTGGTAATAGGAAGGCGGCGTTGCTTGCGGGTTCTTGGGATCGTTCATGAGGCCATTCTAGTTTTTCGCTCCCTGCTGCCAGACGCGCGTGAGCACATACAGCAAGGCGGCATAGGGCCATAACCAGCCCAGCCACTGGGCCAGGCCATGGAAGCGGATGAAACGCCCCTGCTCCCAGGTCTGCAGGGTCTGCGCAAAATAGGCGCTGGTCGGCGCCTGGTTGATGATGCTGAGAAACACGCCCAGCGCCAGCAGCATCAGGGCAGCACTGGTGCGCTCGGGCACCCCCAGCAACAGCAAAGCCACCACCAGTGCCAGTGCCAGGCCGATTTGCACCGGCAACTCGACCCAGGCCCAGGCATGCATCGGACCGTAGCTCAGCGCGGCCGACAGCGCCGTGGCTGCCATGCCGACGCCCAACACTGCCAGAACGAACACGACCCGGCGGGCCTTGGCGCGAATGACGCAAAAACCCAGCAGACACGGAATCAAGGCCCCCAGCAGCACGCAGGCCAACTCAGCCCCCGGCACCAGCGGCTGTAGCTCCAGCTCGCGCACCGGCAGCCATTCCAGAAACGGCGTGTCCAGCAGCAGATCGGCCAGACCGGCTTCGAGCCGCTCGAACACCTGGCCCAGCCCCAGCGGCACGGTGGCCGGGAACAGCAGCGCCAGCGGCCACAGGGCCAGCAGCACCAGCGCACCACGCGCATCGGGGACGAACCAGCGGGCGCGAAAACGGCTCCAGCGCGACAGCGCGCCCAGCCGCTCCAGCAAGCTGGCCAGCACGGCCCCGGCCCAGGCGCCCAGCACGTTGAGCACGAAATCCACGTTCGACGGCACGCGCGTTGGCAGGTAGACCTGCAGCGCCTCCATCAGCAGGGAGAGCCCGAACGCGGCCAGCGTGGCATGGCGCACGGCATGCGCACCACGGCCGGTGCGCAGGGCGCTGAGCGCCAGCAGGAATCCCAGCGGGGCATAACCCAGCACATTGGAGATCAGGTCGAAGCCGGTCCAGTACTGGGGAAAAGGCGCCCACAGAAAATCCCAGGGCGCGACACCCTGGTCACGCCAGTCGGCAAAGGGATACAGGCTGGCGTAGAAGATCAGGCCGGCATAGACCAGGGCCAGAGGCCAGGCAGAGGTCTTGTGCACGGCGTCCGGCCTCAGAAGGGTTTGACCACCACCAGGATGACGGCCGCCAACAGCAGCAGGACGGGGACTTCGTTGAACCAGCGGAACCAGACATGGCTGCGCCGGCACTCACCGCGCTGGAATTGCTTCAGCAGCACGCCGCAGCTGTGGTGGTAGCCCAGGACCAGCACCACCACCGCCAGTTTGGCATGCAGCCAGCCGTTGCCCGGCCCCTGGCCGATGCCGTAGCCCAACCAGAGCCAGAGGCCGAACACCAGCGCGGGCACCGCCAGCATCGTGGTGAAGCGCATGAGCTTGCGCGCCATCAGCAGCAGGCGCTCGCGCTCGGCCGGCGACTCCGGCGCAACCATGGCCAGGTTGACGAAGATGCGCGGCAGATAGAACAGGCCGGCGAACCAGCTGGCCACGAAGACGATATGGAGCGATTTAACCCAGAGCATGGGCTGAGTTTAGACCGATACCCCCGTCCCATGCCGAAGACAAAACCTGCGCAGCAGGTTTCAGCGGCAGCTCACTTTGCGCAGCGGAATTAAGCGAGGCAGGCCAGAGCCAAAAAAAACCCCAGCCGAAGCTGGGGTTGCAAGCCTTTTTTGCTGTCACACATCAAGGCCCCGCTCAGGGAGGAAAAGCGGGAGGCGGTCACCCGCCTGACGCAAATCTAACAAAACCGGGGGATGATTTCAAGCGGAATGGCTAACATTTTTTTACATTTGCTTGACCCGAATCAATCGCGCCAGGGCCGTCACGGCGGCGCTCCGCTCGACGAATTCCGCCCCGCCAGGCCAGATTCAGGCACAATTTTCCCCCATGACGACCCCTTATGCACCCTACCCTCTGGGCCGGCCGCGCCGGCTGCGCCGCGACGACTTCACCCGCAACCTGGTGCGCGAACACGCGCTGACGGCCCATGACCTGATCTACCCGGTGTTTGTGGTGGACGGCCAACAGCGCCGCGAAGCCGTGGCCTCCATGCCCGGCGTCGAGCGCCTGAGCCTGGACCTGCTGCTGCCAGTGGCCGAGGAATGCGTCGAACTCGGCATTCCGGTCATGGCCCTGTTCCCGGTGATCGACCCGGCCCTCAAGACGCCGGACGGCAAGGAGGCACTCAACCCCAAGGGCCTAGTGCCCCATGTGGTGCGTGAACTCAAGAAACACTTTCCGGAACTCGGCGTCATGACCGACGTGGCGCTCGACCCCTTCACCAGCCACGGCCAGGACGGCGTGCTGGACGCGACCGGTTACATCCTGAACGACGAAACGGTGGCCATCCTGACGCAGCAGGCGCTGACCCAGGCCGAGGCCGGCGTCGACATCGTGGCGCCCAGCGACATGATGGATGGCCGCATCGGCGCCATCCGCAACGCGCTCGAAGCCCGCGGCCTGGTGCACACCCGCATCATGGCCTACAGCGCCAAGTACGCCAGCGCCTTCTACGGCCCGTTCCGCGACGCGGTCGGCTCGTCCGCCAACCTGGGCAAGAGCAACAAGAAGGTCTACCAGATGGACCCGGCCAACACCGACGAGGCCCTGCGCGAAGTGGCGATGGACATCGCCGAAGGCGCCGACATGGTGATGGTCAAGCCCGGCATGCCCTACCTGGACGTGGTGCGCCGCGTGAAGGACGAATTCCGCATGCCGACCTTCGCCTACCAGGTGTCGGGCGAGTACGCCATGCTGAAAGCCGCGGCACAGAACGGCTGGCTCGACCACGACGCGGTGATGATGGAAAGCCTGCTCGCCTTCAAGCGCGCCGGTGCCGATGGCGTGCTGACCTACTCCGCCGTCGCCGCCGCCCGTTTGCTACAAAATAAATAGCATTTCGCGCATATGCGACAAGGACTGAAGGCCAGTTTGACCTGAAAAATCGAAGCCATACGCCATTGGCCCAACCTCCCATGCGTGTTTTCAACATCAGTGCCGGCAGTGTGGTGGAAAGCGCTGTGCTGCCAAGCCGGCTGCCCGAGCACGGTCATGTCTGGATCGCCTGCACCCGTCAGGAATTCGGCGACCAGCTGGCGCCCCTCCAGGCGGTGCTGCAGGCCTTGTGCGGCCTGCAACTGCTGGACCTGCACATCTCCGACCTGCTGAACCCACACCTGCCCTCGCGCTTTGACTACACCTCGCAATACGACCTGCTGGTGTTTCGCCGGCTGGCGGCTGCGGGCAATACGGCAGAGGCCGCCGCCCAATCTTCAGCCAAGCCGCAGAAACGCAGCGGCCCGCCGATCCTCAAACACCTTGACACCAGCCCGGTCGGCTTCGCGGTGTTCGAGCGTGTGCTGCTGACGGTGCATCCGGTCGACTGCGCGGCGCGCGATGCCTATGCCTCGCGCTTGCTGCAGTCCACGGCCATCGACATCCGCAACGCCAACAGCCGCCTGCCGACCTCAGCGGCCGACCTGATGCTGCGCATCGTCAACCAGATGGTCGACGGTTTTCTGGAATTGCGGCGCGAACTCACGCGCCAGCTCGACCACTGGCAAACCGAGCTGCTGAACCCGCGCACGCGCTTCAACAACTGGGCCGCCCTGCTGGAGGCCCGCCTGTCGCTGCACCAGCTCGACGAAGTCTGCGAGGACCAGCGCGCCGCCATCCAGGACTGGATCGAAACCGTCAAGACCTGGCCCGAGGCGACCACGCCCGCCGAACAGCGCGAACGCGACCTGCTGCAGGTGCGCAGCCGCGACGTGCTGGAACACATCGAACGCGTGGTGCACCATGTGCGTCGGCTGGAACAAAGCGCCGAAACCGCGGTGCAGATGCACTTCAATGCCCAGAGCAACCGCACCAACGACATCATGCGCACGCTCACCGTCCTGACCGCCATCTTCCTGCCGCTCAATCTGATTGCCGGCATCTTCGGCATGAACTTCGAGTTCATCCCCCTGGTGCACAGCGACAGCGGCTTCTGGTGGGCCATGGCGGCCATGGGACTGACCGCCGTTGCGCTGGTCCTGCTGTTCTGGCGCAAGCGCTATCTGGAACGCAGCGGGCGCTGAAGCACCGCACCCCGGGCATCGCCGCCAACGCACCATTGACCCTTATCAAACAAGGGTTAAAGTTGTCGCGCCGCACCATTTCCTTTGACGCCAGACAAAGCCCTGCGCGCGCTGCCGCTATCCAATGTTTCGCGGGATTTCCCCGATCGTTATTCAAAGGAAAGCGTTATGAAAAAAAGTCTTCTGGCTGCAGCTGTTTTGTGTGCATTGACCTCCGGGGCCGCCATGGCCCAGCAAGCTGAAGGCCCATGGATGGTCCGAGCGCGCGCCGCCTTTCTGCAAAGCGCCAATGGCGACAGCGCGGGCCTGGGTACGACCATCAACGACAAATGGCTGCCGGAACTCGACATTTCCTACTTCTTCACCAAGAACGTCGCCGCCGAGTTGATCCTGACCGTACCGCAGCAACACAACGTCGCCATCCGGGCGCTGGGCGGCCATGTCGGCACCCTCAAGCACCTGCCGCCGACGCTGACGCTGCAATATCACTTCGACGCTTCCGGCTTCCGACCCTATGTGGGCGCTGGCGTGAACTTCACCGCCTTCAGTGACGTGGAGATCCCGGGTTACGACGTCAACCGCAAGAGCTGGGGCGGTGCCCTCCAGGTCGGCGTCGACGTGCCAATCGCCAAGAACACCTACCTGAACTTCGACCTCAAGAAGCTCTACATCGCCACTGACATCAACACGGCCGCCGGCGCCAAGGCCACCACCTTCAGCATCGACCCGCTGCTGTTCGGCATCGGCGTGGGCTGGCGCTTCTGAGCCGGGCGCCAGGCCAGGTTGGGGCCGGCTGGGGCTCAGGGCGCGGCACCGAGAAACAGCGCCGCGCCGTTGTCCCAGGCGACGCGGCGCGCCACCGCCGGCGGCAGGTCGCCCAGCCAGCGGCGGTAGCCGCGCATCAAGTCGTCGTAGTAGAGCCAGCGCTGGTTGACCCAGGTGTCGGAGCCGATCAGGAAACGCGCCGGGTACTTGAGCAGCAGCGCACGCCACTCAGGGCACAGTGCGCCGTCGCCGCAGGTCAGCCCCGGGCGGTAGGACAACTCGCCCATCAGTTGCGGGTATTTCGCCAGCAGCGCCTCGACCCGCGCAACGGGCGAACCGCCGATGCCGGTATGGGCCCAGATCAGCCGCGCCTTCGGTGCATGCGCCAGCAGCAGGTCGACCGCCGTATCGTCCACATGCGCCAGCACCGCCAGCCCGTTCTGCTCGGCAAACTGCATCAGCTTTCTGGCCACCGGGCCGTTGGCGTTGGCGCTGTCGTAAAGATGGAACTCGCCGATGCCGCGGTAGGAGCCGGCGGCCGTGCCGCGCGCGAACTCGGCCTGCACCATGGCGTAGATGCTCTCGTCCTGGAACCAGTTGTTGTAGTCGGCACGGTTGCGGTACAGGCGGATGAAAGGCACCACCGTCACGCCCGCCGCGCGCGTGGCCTCACCGGCCTCCGCCAGGGCCCGCGTGCCGTCGTTGGGCCGGCTGTTGGCAACAATGGCCTGCACGCCGTTGCGCTGCATGCGCGCCAGCACGTCGCTCAAGGGGTGCGGCCCGGCCTGCCCGTTCCAGGCCTCCTCGTTGTAGTGCAGGTGGGCGTCGAACAGCGGACCGCTGTAATCAGTCGCCTGGGCCAAGCCGACAGACGCTCCCAAAAAAAGAGCGGCCCGCGCATATTTGACGAGACCTACAGGCCAAAAAGGCTTGAAAACTGCAGGCCTGCCCATGGATCAGCCCACGTGTTTGGCAAAGAAGGCCAGCGTGCGTTCGCGCGCCTGAGCGGCGGCTGCCGCGTTCCAGGCGCCGCGGTGGTCGCAGTTGAAACCGTGGTTGGCCGGGTAGATGTGCGTCTCAACGTCAGGATGCGCTTTCTGGAACGCCGCCACGCCGTCGAGCGCAATCCAGTGGTCCTTCTCGCCGAAATGCGCCAGCACCGGGCACTTCGGCGTGCGCGCGATTTCCACCGGCGCGGTGATGCCACCACCGTAGTAGGGCACGGCCGCGCTCACGCCCTGCAGCAGGCAGGCGCTGCGCCAGGCCAGCAGGCCGCCCCAGCAATAGCCGACCACGCCGACCTTGCCGGCCTGGGCCGCGTGGTCGATGGCGGCCTGGATGTCCTGCAGCACGCCCGGGGCATCAACCTTCATGCCCATGGCTTCCACTGCGGCCTTGAGCGCCGCACCGGCGCTCATGTCGTCCGGCGCGTAGCCGAGTTCGACCCCTTGCTTGACGCGGTGAAAGGTTGACGGTGCCACCGCCAGATAACCGTCGGCGGCATAACCGTCGGCCACGGCGCGGATGTGCGCGTTGACGCCGAAGATTTCCTGCAGCACCACCACGGCGCCGCGCGGCTGGGCGGCGGGCTGTGCCACATAGGCAGGGAAAGTGAAGCCGTCGGCGGCTTTCAGGTCGATGAACTGGCCCATCTTTTTTCCTTGTGTCTTGTAGTTATGCGGACTTGAGCTTGCGCTCGACGAAGTCGAGCCGGTCCTGGCCCCAGAAAATCTCGCCGTCGACACAATAGCTGGGCGCACCGAACACACCAGCCTCGATCGCCTGCTGCGTGTAGGCCTCGTAGCGTTCCTGCACCGTCTGGCTGTAGGCTTGCTCCCGCCGCTTGGCATCCAGCCCCTGCTCAGCCAGCAGCTCGGCCAGCACTTTCTCGTCGGCAATGTTGCGATCCTGCGCCCACACCGCGGCCAGCACCGCGCCGGTGAGCTTCATGGCCGCCGCCGTGCCGTCGTGCAGGTCGACGGCGATGATCAGGCCGGCCGCATCGTCGCCGCTGACCGGAAAGTATTTGGGCTGGGGATGCAGCGGCATCTGCAGATAGTCGCTGTAGCGCTTGAGCTCCAGCAGGCGGTAGGCCTGGCGCTGCGGCGCGCGCTTCGGCAGCGGCAGGCCGCCGGAAATCGGGAACACCTTGCCGCCCAGATCGACCGGCCGCACATGGATCGTGGCACCCGCGGCCTGGGCCATGGCGGCGAAGCGCTGGTGGCCCAGGTAGGTCCAGGGGCTTTGCGGCGCGAAATAGTAGTCAACCGTGCGACTCATGCGTGTCTCCAAGTATTTTCAGGAATGGTATCTTGTCATTCCTTCATTTGCAGGAGAGCGGTTTTGGACCAGGTGCTACTCATCACCGGCGGCAGCCGCGGCATCGGCGCCGCCACGGCCTTGCTGGCTGCGCAGCGCGGCTATGCGGTGGCCGTCAACTACACGGCCAACTCGCTGGCAGCCGACGAGGTGGTACGGCAGATCCGTGCCAGCGGCGGCAACGCCATCACGGTGCAGGCCGACGTGGCCGATGAGGCGCAGGTGCTGGCCATGTTCGAGAAGGTCGACGCCAAGCTCGGCCGGCTCACGGCGCTGGTCAACAACGCCGGTGTGGTCGATGCGGCGCAGCGTGTGGACGAACAGAGCCTGGCGCGCTGGCGCCGCATGTTCGAGATCAATGTCTTCGGCACCCTGCTGTGCGCGCGCGAGGCGGTGCGGCGCATGAGCACGCGCCATGGCGGCAGCGGCGGTGCCATCGTCAATGTGAGCAGCGTGGCGGCCACGCTGGGCGCGCCGAACCAGTACGTGGACTATGCGGCGGCCAAGGGCGCAGTCGATGTCTTCACGCTCGGTCTGGCGCGCGAAGTGGCCACCGAAGGCGTGCGCGTCAACGCCGTGCGGCCCGGCATCATCGACACCGAAATCCACGCCAGCGGCGGCCAGCCCGACCGCGCGCAGCGGCTGGCGCCGCAGATTCCGATGCAGCGCCCCGGCACGGCGCAGGAAATCGCCAACGCCATCATCTGGCTGCTGTCCGACGAAGCCAGCTACGCCACCGGCAGCATTCTGGACCTGACAGGAGGACGCTGATGAACACGAAGACCATCAAGTACTACTGGGAAGACCTCGCCCCCGGCTCAACCCGTCAGCTCGGCAGCGTGAGCCCGACGAAAGAGCAGATCCTGGCCTTTGCCGGGCAGTTCGACCCGCAGCCCTTTCACCTCGACGAGGCAGCGGCCCAAGCCTCGATGTTCGGCAGCCTGTGCGCCAGCGGCTGGCACACCTGCGCCATGGCCATGCGGCTGATGGTGGACAACTTCCTGAGCGAGGCCGCCAGCCTGGGCTCGCCCGGACTGGAAAGCCTGAAGTGGCTCAAGCCGGTGTTTCCCGGCGACACGCTTTCCCTGAGCCACACCATCCTGGAGAGCCGGCCCATGGCCAGCCGCCCGGATGTCGGCCTGGTGCGCACAGCGTGGGAGATGCACAACCAGCACGGCGACAAAGTGCTGCACATGGAAGGCTACGGCATGTTCCGCCGCCGCACGCCGGCCCCAGCCGCCGCCTGAAACCAGCGCCCGGCTCTGCCCGGACCTAGAACGCGACGACCGCGCCGTTGGAGCGCGGATCGAACCCCCCTTCGAGCACGCCGTTAGCATGGCGTACCAGCATACCGGCATGGCCCACGCCTTCGTCCCAGGCGCCTATCGTTTCCACCTCATGCCCCAGCGCACGCAATTCGGCGGCGACCGCAGGATCGAAACGGCTCTCCAGCTTGAGCGAGTCACTGGACTGGCCCCAGGTGCGGCCCAGCAGCCAGCGCGGCCGCTCGATCGCCTGCTGCGGGTGATCGCCGAAACGCATCACGCGGTTGAAGATGGTGGCCTGGGTCTGCGGCTGGCCGTCGCCGCCCATGGTGCCGTAGACCATGGTGCCGCCATCGGCCAGTTGGGCCATGGCGGGATTGAGCGTGTGGAAAGGCTTCTTGCACGGCGCCAGCGTGTTCACGTGCGCCGGGTTCAGCGAAAAGCTGCAGCCGCGGTTCTGCCAGTTGACGCCGCTGCTGGGCAGCACCACACCGGAGCCGAACTCGTGGTAGATGCTCTGGATGAAAGAGACCGCGATGCCGTTCTTGTCGATCACGCCCATCCAGATGGTGTCGCCCGGATCGGTCTTTTTGCCCCAGGGCAAGGCCGCGTCGGGCTTGAACTTTTTTGCCAGCGCATCGATGCGGGCAGGCGTGAGCAGCTCGACCGGTGGCAGCACCATGAAATCGGGATCGGTGAGGTAGCGGTCGCGCACGCGGAAGGCCAGCTTGGTCGCTTCCACCTGCGCATGCACGAAGGCCGCGCTCTCAGGTCCTGACTTGTCCACCTTCTGCCAGCCGGGGAAACGATCCATCAGCGCCAGGATCAGCAGCGAGACCAGACCCTGCGAAGGCGGCACCATGTTGTGCAGTTGCGCGCCGCCGACCGGCACGGTCAGCGGATCGATCAGTTTGGCCTGATGCGCCTGCAGGTCGGCCAGCGTCAGCGGGCTGCCGACGACGGCGAGTTCTGCGGCCATCTGCTTTGCAAGCGCGCCGCGATAAAACGCGTCCGTTCCCTTGTGTGCGATCAGCGCCAGCGTGTCGGCCAGGCGTGACTGCTTGAAGAGATCACCCACCTGTGGCACCTGACCCGCCGTGAGAAAGGTCTGGGCGAAACCGGGCTGGTCCTTGAGCTCGGCCAGTTTGGCCTGCGTGGTGCTGGCCTGGCTGCGCGTGACGGGGATACCTTCGCGCGCCAGGAAGATGGCGTCATCGAGCAATCGGCTCAGCGGCAGGCGGCCCCCCAGCGACTGGCGCGACAGCGCGTGCGCCGCACCCCAACCCGAGATCGTGCCGGCCACGGTGAGCGCAGCGATGCCGCTGCGAAACGGGATGCTGCCCGTGATGCCTTTCGCCGCGTACCACGCACGGCTGGCGGCCTGTGCGCTGCGGCCACTGGCGTCGATGCCGCCGGGACGGTTGCCCGGGCCGTTGATGACCCAGAAACTGTCGCCACCGATCGAGTTCATGTGCGGGTAGACCACGGCGATGGTGGCCGCGGCAGCGACCATCGCCTCCAGCGCATTGCCACCTTCGCGCAGCACGGCCACCGCCGATTCGGCAGCCAGGGAATGGGGTGCCACCGCGATACCGCGGCGGCCATAGACGGATTGGGTCATGCGTGTCTCCTGTTGTTGTTTCTACCAGCCGATCGCCTTGGGCAACCACAACGCGATCTGCGGATAGAAGAACAACAATAGCAGCGTCACGCCCTGCATGGCGATGAACGGCACCACGCCCTTGTAGATGTCCGTGATCGTCACCTCCGGCGGCGCCACCCCCTTGAGGTAGAACAGCGCCCAGCCAAACGGCGGCGTCAGGAAGGACGATTGCAAATTGAGAGTGATCAACATCGCCAGCCAGACCGGGTCCACCCCCTGATTGACGAGCACCGGCAGGAACAGCGGCACGGCGATGTAGCTGATCTCGATCCACTCGATGAAAAAGCCGAGCACGAAGATCAGCAGCATCATGAACCAGATATCGCTGTTGACGCCACCGGGCAGCAGATCGAACATGCGCGTGATCAGGTCTTCGCCATGCAAGCCGCGGAAGGACAGGGCAAAGACCTGCGCCGTCATCAGGATGAACATCATGATGGCGGTGATCTTGCTGGTCTCCAGCGCCACTGCCTTCAGGATCTTGAAGCTGAAGCGCCGTGACACCACCGTGATCAGCACCGAGCCCACGGCCCCCATGGAGGCGGCCTCGGTCGGTGCGGCAATACCGCCGACGATCGAGCCCAGCACCGCCACCACCAGCATGATGGGCGGCACCACCACCTTCCAGAAGCGCCGCCAGAGCTGCCGGCGGGTCACCCCGTTGCGCTCTTCCAGCGGGATCGGCGGCATCAGGTCCGGCTGCAGCCAGCCGCGCACCAGCAGGTAGACAATGTACACACCCGACAGCAGCAGGCCGGGCCCGACCGCCGCCGCAAACAGCGTACCGACCGACAGCTGCATGATGTCCGACAGCAGGATCAGGATCAGGCTGGGTGGAATGATCTGCCCCAGCGTGCCCGAGGCGCAGATGGCGCCACAGGCGATGCTCTTGTCGTAGCCGCGCCGGATCAGCGTCGGCAGGGTCAGCAGCCCCAGCGTGATGACGGTGGCGCCGACGATGCCGGTGGTCGCCCCCATGAGCACGCCAAACAGGATGATGCCCACCCCCATGCCGCCACGCACGCCGCCGGCGATATGCCCCATGACATCGAGCAGGTCGTCGGCCAGCCGCGACTTTTCCAGCATCACGCCCATGAAAACAAACAGCGGGATGGCCATCCACTGGTAACCCGCCACGATGCCGTAGAAGCGCGCCGGCAGCAAATTGAACAGCGTGTCGCCAAAGCCAAGGTAACCGAACACGAAACCGACCGTGGCCAGTGTCGTGGCCACCGGCACACCGATCATCAGCAGCACAAAGAAGGCCACCAGCATGAAGATGGCATAGGTCTGCACTTCAAACATGCGGCTGCTCCTTCTGGGCGCTGAAAGCGCGGATGACACGCATCAGCTCGCCCACCGCCTGCAGCGCGAGCAGGCCATACCCAATCGGAATCAGCGACTTGACGATCCAGCGCAGGGGAATGCCGCCGGGATCGGGCGAACCCTCCTGGATGGCATAGGACTGCACCACATAGCCGATCGACAGCTTGATGAAGATCAGCGCGATCACCAGCATCAGCGCGGCCGACACGACATCGACCGCGAACTTGGCCCTGGGGCCGTAGTTGGCATAGAACAGGTCCACCCGGACGTTCTCGCCGCGCTGCAGGGCGTAGCTCATGCCCAGCAGAATGAGCGCAGCCAGCAGGTGCCATTCGAGCTCCTGGGCCCAGACAGAACCGAAGCTCAAGGAGTAGCGCAGGACCACATTGATCGCGACCAGTGAAATCATGGCCAGGGCCACCCAAGCGGTGGCCCGGCCCATCATGTCAATCAGCGATTCAATGCCTGCCAGTACGACCGGAGTCGTTTTGGACATAGCAAGCACTCCAGGAAATTAACCGCGAATCTTGACGTGGTACTGCTCTTCGCTGATCTCGGACCAGCGGTCGTACTTGGCCTTGAAGGCCATGTAGGACTCATGCACCTTCTTGGTCAGCGGATCCTTGGCAACCGCCTCGGCCAGCACCTTGTCGGTTTCCTTGCGCAGGGCCGCGATCACCGCGTCCGGCAAGGGTTTGGCAATGACCTTGTGGTTCTTGACCAGGTCTTCCATCGCCTCCGAGTTGGCCTTCTGGCACCAGCCCTCGCTGATGACGTTGCAAGCCGCCGCCGCGTTCTGCACGATGGCCTGCAGATCCTTGGGCAGCTTGTCCCAGGCAGCCTTGTTGATCAGCAGTTCGGACACGGTCGCCGGTTCGTGCCAGCCGCTGGTGTAGTAGTACTTGGCCGCCTTGTGCAGGCCCAGGCGCCGATCCTGGAACGGGCCGACGAATTCGGCCGCGTCGATCACGCCGCGCTCCAGTGCCGGAAAGATCTCGCCGCCCGGCAGCACCTTCACATCCACGCCCAGGTTTGCGTACACCTTGCCCGCCAGGCCCGGAATGCGCATCTTCAGGCCCTTGAGATCAGCCACCGTCTTGATCTCCTTCTTGAACCAGCCGGTCATCTGCACGCCGGTGTTGCCGCAAGGCATGGCCACCATGCCGAAAGGCGCATAGACCTCGTTCCACAGGTCGATGCCGCCGCCGTCATAAAGCCAGCCGTTCATGCCCTGGAAGTTCATGCCGAAGGGCACGGCGGTGAAGTACTGGGCGGCAAAGGTCTTGCCGGTCCAGAAGTAGCTGTTGGCGTGGTTCATCTCCACCGTGCCGGCGCGTACCGCATCAAAGCCTTCGAAGGCCGGGATCAGTTCGCCAGCACCGAAGACCTGGATGTTCAGACGCCCGCCCGACATCTCGCGGATGCGCTTGGCCAGGTCGGTGGCGCTGCCCGGGCCGTCCATATAGAAAGGCGAACCCTTGGTGTAGGCACTGGTCATCTTCCAGGTAAAGGTTTGCTGTGCCCGGGCGACCATGGGAAAAGCCAGGCCAGCGCCGACGGCACCAGCGGTCACGCCTTTGGAAACAAACGAACGACGATCCAGTTTCATGAGGAAGCTCCTGTTATATGAAGAACACTTCCTATACAGCAAGGCTCATGCCAGATTCAGAACACGGATTGGGCCCACCTCATGCACCAGCGCAAGGCATAACGCACCAGGAGTTGCCGGCACGCGCCGGGCACGCCAACCAATTCCATCCAAATGCACCGCTCTGGCCGCTCTCCACGGACAAGTGCCGGCAGGCAAGGGAAGGTGTTCAGCGCGTCAACGCCACTGCCGCAGCCACTGCGCCAGTTCGTCCACCGCGGCATCGGTGGCGGCGCTCAAGGCACGCACACCACCGGCGGCATCGGCACTCGGCGCCGGGCGCTGCACCACCACCGTACGCTGCGCCATCATGCGCTCGCCCGAGGGCAGGCGCTGGCGCACGGTGGCGCGCAGACGCAGCAGGCCACTGCTCTTGTCCGGCGCCTCGAACACTTGGCTGAACTCGTCCAGCTCCAGCTGCAGCACGCGCGATGACCCTTCACCCGGGCGCAGCACCGTGAACTGGCTGCTCAGGCCCTCGCGCAGGCGCTGCTGCACCAGCTCGGCCGGCGACATGGCCCAGCGCGCCAGGGTGTAGGTCCGCAGCTGCTGTCCATCGGCATAGGCCAGGCGATACAGCATGGCGTTGCCATCGAGCGCCGGTGTGGCCTGTGCCGTGATCGCCAGCGCCGGCAGCGCTGCGGCGGACGCCGGTGCCGACGGCAAGGAACGGGCACCGAAGTCGTACAGCATGGGACTGGGCCCGCGCTCCGGCAGGGCGCAGCCGGACAGCACGGCCGTCACAGCAAGCACAAAAACCGCCAGAGCCCTTGTCAGATATGCGCAACCAGCTCTTGAATTCATAGCATCTTTCATGGCTTCCCCCCTTGCGTGACCAGCGGCGCGACAAAACCCGGCTCGCCGGGACCGGGCAGGGCCGGCCCCGGACCGAGCAGCAAAGTCTGCGGATTGTCCTGCAGCGAGCCCGCCACACGCCCGACCTGGCGTGCGGCACGGCCGGTCTCGTCCAACGCGCGGTTCAGACGCAGCAAGGTTCCGGTTTCTTGCGACACCTGGTCCAGCGGACCGCCGGGTTGCTGCACACGCTGTGCCAGGCGCCCGTAGTCGGCTGCCGTCTGCTTCACCTCGTCGGCGCTGCCGGCCACACTGCCGGCCGCTGCGCGCAAGGATTGCAGCGCACTGCCGGCCTCTTTCATCACCGGCGGCAGGCTGGCTGCCGCCTCCCCGATGGCACCGATGCTTTTCACCAGCGTCTGCTGGTTCTCCGCCGCCAGCAGTTGATTGATGCGCCGGCTGGTTTCTTCCAGCTGGGCCAGGATGCGGCCGCTCTGCTCGGACAACTGGCCCACCAGCCCGAGGTGCATCGGGATACGGGCCGGCGGCTCGCCGCCGGAAGGCAGCCGTTCCTTCGACTGGCCGGTGTCGTCGAGCTGCACGAAGGCGATGCCGGTCACACCCTGAAAACCGAGCGAGGCAAAGGTGGAGCGGGTGACGGGTGTGTTGGCAGCCACCGCGATGCGCACCAGCACATTGCCAGGCACTTGTGGGTCAAAACTGATGTCCGTCACCTTGCCCACCTTGACGCCGCGGAAACGCACCGAGGCCTGCTGCTGCAAGCCGGTGACCGGATCGTCGGTGGTGACGTCGTAGAGCAGCTGCTCACCGGAGTCCCGCGTGAGCCAGACGGCCAGCGCCACCAGCAAGGCGCTGAGCAGCAGCACGAAGGCGCCGGCGGCAAGGGCATGGGCTTTGTTTTCCATAGGGTCTCTTTCTACACTGCGATCGGCGGCTCATGCAACAAGGCGACGGCACGCTGGCCTCGTTCTCCGAGAAAGAACTCGCGGATGAAAGGGTGGTCGAAGGCCATGACCTCACGCGGCGCGCCGCTGACGATGACCTTGTGGTCGGCCAGCACCGCCACGCGGGTGCTGAGTTCGAACAAGGTGTCCAGATCGTGCGTGACCATCACCACCGTCAGGCCCAGTTCGCGGTGCAGCGAGCGCAGCAGATCGCACAAGGCATCGGCGCTGTCCGGATCGAGCCCGGCGGTGGGTTCGTCCAGCAGCAGCAGGGGCGGGTCCATGACGAGGGCACGCGCCAGCGCCACGCGCTTGATCATGCCGCCGGACAGGTTGGCCGGCATCTTGTGCGCCTGCGCCGGATCGAGCCCCACCAGCTGCAGCTTGACCAGCGCGACATCACGCACCAGATCGTCCGGCAGGGTGCCGAGCTCGCGCAGCGGAAAGGCGATGTTGTCCAGCACGCTGAAGGCCGAGAACAAGGCGCCGTGCTGGAACAGCATGCCAACCCGACTGGCCGCACCCGGCTCGCCCAGGCGTGCTGCGGGCCGGCCCATCACCGTGACGCGCCCGCTGCGCGGCCGCTCCAGCCCCAGCATCTGGCGCAACAGCACGGTCTTGCCGCTGCCCGAACCGCCGACGATGGACACCAGCTCGCCGGCGCCAATGCGCAAGTCCAGATCGCGGTGCACCACGAATTCCCGCCCGGCGGTGCGAAACGACGAGCACAGCTGATCGATCTCCACCACCGGCGCGTCGGAAGACGTCGTGTTCATGTTCATATGCCGACGTCCTTGAAGACGACCGCGAACAGCGCATCGACCAGGATCACCACCGTGATCGACGTCACCACCGAGGCCGTGGTGCCCTGGCCCAGGCTCTCGGTATTCGGCTTGACGCGCAAACCGTAATGGCACCCCACCAGGGCGATGAAGACGCCGAACACCGCTGACTTGGCCACCGCCAGCGTGAGGTTGGAAGCCTTCACCGCATCGGGCAGGGTGGAGACGAAGTACGAGGGCGTGACGCCCATCACCAGATCGGAGGCCAGCATGCCGCCGAGCATGGCCGCCAGCGTGGTCCACACCGACAACAGCGGCATGGTCAGGGCCATCGCCATCACGCGCGGCAGCACCAGCCGGAAACCGCGTGCAATGCCGAGTACGCGCATGGCATCGAGCTCCTCGGTCACGCGCATCACGCCGATCTGCGCCGTGATGGTCGAACCCGAACGCCCCGCAATCAGGATGGCCGCCAGCACCGGCCCGAGCTCGCGGATCAGCGAGATGCCCAGGATGTTGACGATGAAGGGATCGGCGCCGAACAGCTTGAGCTGCTGCGACATCAGATAGGCCAGCACCACGCCGATCAGAAAGCCGACCAGCGCCGTGATCGGCAAGGCGGTGGCACCGATGTGGTACAGGTGACCGGAGAAGTCGCGCCACGGCCCCTGGCGCGGATGGCGCAGCAGGTACAGGGTATCGAGCAGGAGCTGACCGACCAGGCGCAACAGGCCGCGCGCGTGGTCAACCACGCGCAGCACCAGCCCGCCCAGCGCGAAAAAGATCTGGCTCGCCGTCATGCGCACTGGCGGTGGCGGCGTCACCGTGTAGCGCGCCACCCGCTCCAGCATGGCGCGCTGGGCCGGCAAGACTTCCAGTTGCGCCGGCCAGCGCCGGCCCCAGCTGTTCCACAACAGTTGCGCGCCGGTGTGGTCCAGTCGCAGCAGCTGGCGCAGGTCCCAGCACTGCACGGCCTGCGGGCCGATCAGGGCCGACTGCAGCGCCTGCTGCAGGGCACTCCAGACCTGCGGCTCGGCCAGCGCCGCCGCCGCCCACTGGCCCTGCAGCAAGGCGCAGGGGCCCTGCGGCAAGGTCTGCCGGGTCAGGCGTGGCGTGGTGTCGTCCATGGATGCGCGGCGGCAAAGGCGGTATGGGTCTGATGGTACATGCAAGCAGCAGGCATGGGCCAGCCCCAAACGGCCCTCAATTCACCGCCACAATACAGGCACGGCATGCGAGCCCGAGGAGACCCCATGAGCGACACCAACCCCCCCCATGATTTGCTGAGCGAGCAGCGCGGTCCCGTGCTGTGGCTGACCATCAACCGCGAGGCGCGCCGCAACGCCGTCAGCCACGGCGTGCTGGCCACCATGGCGCAAGCCATCCAGGCGGCGCAGACTCAGCGCGACATCCGCGCCATCGTCATCACCGGTGCCGGCGACAAAGCCTTTTGCGCCGGCGCCGACCTGCAGGCCAGCCAGGCCTTCACCACCGACTACTCGGAGCCGCACGGCCACGTGGCGCAGGTGTTGCGCGCCGCCAAAGCCAGCACGGTGCCGCTGATCGCACGCGTCAATGGCGCCTGCATGGCCGGTGGCATGGGGCTCTTGAGCATGTGCGACCTGGCGGTGGCGGCGCGCCATGCGGTGTTCGGCCTGCCCGAGGTCAAGGTGGGCGTGTTCCCGGCCCAGGTGCTCAGCGTCATGCAGCACCTGATTCCGCGGCGCAAGCTGGCCGAGATGTGCCTGACCGGCGAACCCATCACGGCCACCGAGGCACTGGCACTGGACCTGGTGAACTACGTCGACGACGATGTCGACGCACGGCTGCAATGGCTGCTCGAGCGCCTGCTCGACAAGTCGCCGGCCGCCATCCGGCGCGGCCTCTACACCATGAAGAAGATCGAGGCCATGGGCTTCGAGGAGGCGATGGCCTTCACCGAAAGCCAGATCGCCCTGTTCACGCTGACGGAAGATGCCAAGGAAGGCCAGCAGGCCTTCCAGGAAAAACGCAAGCCGCAGTGGCCGGGCCGCTGAAACCCCTCGGGCCGGCAATGTAGGTCGGCATAGCGCAGACATCGGGGGCTTGTTACAGAGACACGCAGACGCTACAGTCGGTCACGTCAGGCATGTCCCGGCCGATCAATCACCAGGGGAGGAACCACATGGCATCCAACCAAGCGACCAGCGCCGCAAAAGACAGCGCGCACGAGTCCGTGAACGTGACAGGATTGATCGCCGCGCTCATCGCACTGATCGGCGTCATGCTGCTGCCCACGCCGCAAGGGCTGCCGGCGGCGGGCCAGATCATGCTGGCGCTGCTGCTGTTCTCGGTGATCCTGTGGGCCACCGAGGCGGTGGACTACGCCATCAGCGCCGTGCTGATCACCACCCTGATGGCCTTCATGCTCGGTTTGGCGCCCAACGCCGCCAAGCCGGAAGTCGTGCTCGGTACCGGAGCGGCCCTCACGCTGGCGCTGGGCGGTTTTGCCAACACCGCGCTGGCGCTGGTGGCAGCGGCCTGTTTTCTCTCGGCAGCCATGACCATCACCGGGCTGGACAAGCGCATCGCACTCTTCATCCTCTCCAAGGTGGGCGCGCGCACCAACCGCGTGCTGATCGGCGCCATCCTGGTCGGCATCGTGCTGTCCTTCCTGGTGCCCTCGACCACGGCACGCGTCGCCTGCCTGGTGCCCATCATCATGGGCATCATCCTGGCCTTCGGCGTCGACAAGCACTCGCGCTTTGCCGGCATGCTGATGATCGCCACCGCCCAGGCGGCCTCGATCTGGAACGTGGGCGTGAAGACCGCCGCGGCACAGAACATGGTGGCCATCGGCTTCATCGAGAAGACCTTCAAGACCACCATCACCTGGGGCGACTGGCTGATCGCCGCCGCGCCGTGGTCGATCCTGATGTCGATCGCGCTGTACTTCGTGATGATCAAGATGATGCCGCCCGAAACCGACGAGATCGCCGGCGGCAAGGAAACCATCCGCCAGGCCCTGCACGACCTGGGGCCGATGACCTTCGCCGAGAAGAAGCTGCTGACCATCATGCTGCTGCTGCTCGGTTTCTGGGCCACCGAGAAGGTGCTGCACCCCTTCGACACCTCGTCCACCACCATCGCCGCCATCGCCCTGATGTTCACGCCCGGCATCGGCGTGATGGGCTGGAAGCAGGCACAGTCGAGGATTCCGTGGGGCACCATCGTGCTGTTCGGCACCGGCATCAGCCTGGGCACCGCGCTCTTACAGACCAAGGCCGCCGCTTGGCTGGCCAACATCATCGTCGCCAACCTCGGCCTGGCCGGCGCCTCAGCCTTCATGATCCTGGCCCTGCTGTCGCTGTTCCTGATCGTAGTCCACCTGGGTTTTGCCAGCGCCACCGCGCTGGCTTCCGCCATGATCCCCATCATGATCAGCGTGCTGCAGCAGATCGCCGGTTCGCCTGACGCGGCGCCGCTGAACCTGGTCGGCATGACCATGCTCTTTCAGTTCGTGGTGAGCTTCGGCTTCATCCTGCCGGTCAATGCGCCGCAGAACATGGTGGCCTACGGCACCGACACCTTCACGGTGCGCGACTTCGTGCGCACCGGCCTGGTGTTGACCGTGATCGCCTACGCGCTGGTGCTGCTGCTGGGTGTCACCTACTGGCCGTGGATGGGCTACATGACGCGCTGAAACGCCGCGCGGCTCAGCGCCACACCTGCTCCAGCGCCGCCCAGGCGCTGGCCACCACCGGCTCGTTGCGGCGCGCCTTGAGGCAGATGAAGCTGAGCCGGCAGTCCAGGCTGACGCGGTCGGCAATCACCAGGCCGCGCGCCTGCGCCTCGTTCATGGCGATGGCGTCGCGCACCAGCGACAGCCCCACGCCGGAGCGCACCAGGTCGAGCATGGAAGCCTCCTGGTCCACCAGCGCCACCTGGCGCGGGTGCAGGCCCAGCGGCTCATAGACGCTGGCCAGCAGGCGGTGGTGGGCGGACGCCGGTGGCGTGGCAATCCATGGCAAGGCGGCCAGCGCCTTCCAGTCGCGCCCCAGCACCTGCTCGCCCCAGCCGGCCGGCGCCAGCACGCGGTAGGTGAAGTGCGACAGCACTTTTGCTTCAAAAAGCATAGCGCCTGGCGCAGACCGAGAAAGGGCCAAAGGCATTTTTGGCTCCGAATCATCGGGCAAGCCCAGGTAGAAGCCGACATCAAGCTCACCGCGCCCGATCTGGTCCAGCACCTCGCCGCTCATGCCCTGGCGCAACTCGGTTTCGATCTGCGGCGCCGACTCCACCAGCTCTTTCAGGAAAGCCCCCAGGCGCGTGAACTCGGGGTCGAGGATGGTGCCGATGCGCAGCCGGCCGCGCACCGTGCTGTGCAGACTGAGTGCCGCCTGACTGAAGTCGTTCAGGGCCGCCAGCGCTTTTTCAGCCTGCGGCAGCAGCGCCGCGCCGTCGCGCGTCAGCGCCAGGCCGTGCGGCGTGCGCGTGAACAACTGCAGGCCGGTGCTTTCGGCCAGGGCCTTGAGCTGCAGGCTGACCGCCGGCTGGCTCAGGTGCAGGCGCGTGGCTGCGCGCGAGACATTGCCTTCGCGGGCGACGGCAATGAAGGCGCGCAGGGCTGGAGGGTCGGCAGCGATAGCCATATTTGCAAAATTTATATCATCATTTTGAGCAAGTCATTGGAAAAGTCGCTGGTTTTCTAGGAAACTTCGGGATTCTGAGGAGCATTCACCATGAGCATTACAAATATTGATCACTCCATCGCCGGCCAGGTTGTTGCCGGCACGTCCGGCCGCGCGCAGGACGTCTACAACCCCGCCACCGGCGCCGTCAGCGGCCGCACCGCGCTGGCCAGCGCGGCGGAAGTCAACACCGCCGTCGCCGCCGCGCAGGCCGCCTTCCCGGCTTGGGCCGCCACCTCACCGCTGCGCCGCGCGCGCATCCTGTTCAAGTTCCTGGAGTTGCTGAACCACCACCGTGACGACCTGGCACGCCTGATCACCGCCGAACACGGCAAGGTGTTCACCGACGCGCAGGGCGAGGTCACGCGCGGCATCGAGATCGTCGAATTCGCCACCGGCATCCCGCAACTGCTCAAGGGCGACTTCACCGAGCAGGTCTCCACCGGCATGGACAACTGGACCATGCGCCAGCCGCTGGGCGTGGTGGCCGGCATCACGCCGTTCAACTTCCCCGTGATGGTGCCGATGTGGATGTTCCCGGTCGCCATTGCCACGGGCAACACCTTCATCCTCAAGCCGAGCCCGATCGACCCTTCGCCCTCGCTCTTCATGGCCGAACTGCTGAAAAAAGCCGGCCTGCCCGACGGCGTGTTCAACGTGGTGCAGGGCGACAAGGAAGCCGTGGACGCGCTGCTGGCCCACCATGACGTCAAGGCCATCAGCTTCGTCGGCTCGACGCCGATCGCCAACTACATCTACGAGACCGGCGCCCGCAACGGCAAGCGCGTGCAGGCGCTGGGCGGCGCCAAGAACCACATGGTGGTGATGCCCGACGCCGACCTGGACCAAGCGGTGGACGGTCTGATCGGCGCCGCTTACGGCTCGGCCGGCGAGCGCTGCATGGCGATCTCGGTCGCCGTGCTGGTGGGCGACGTGGCCGACAAGATCATGCCCAAGCTGATCGAGCGCACCAAGGCGCTCAAGGTCAAGAACGGCATGGAACTGGATGCCGAGATGGGCCCGATCGTGACCGGCATTGCGCACCAGCGCATCAGCGGCTACATCGAGCACGGCGCCAAGGAAGGCGCCAAGCTGCTGGTGGACGGCCGCACGTTCAAGGGCAAGTCGGCCGGCGCCGGCTGCGACAACGGATTCTGGATGGGCGGCTCGCTGTTTGACCACGTCACACCGGAGATGAAGATCTACAAGGAAGAGATCTTCGGCCCGGTGCTGTCGTGCGTGCGCGTGCCGGACTTCGCCACCGCGGTGAAGCTGATCAACGACCACGAGTTCGGCAACGGCGTCTCCTGCTACACACGCGACGGCCACGTGGCGCGCGAATTCGGCCACCGCATCCAGGTCGGCATGGTCGGCATCAACGTGCCGATCCCGGTGCCCATGGCCTGGCACGGCTTCGGCGGCTGGAAGCGCTCGCTGTTCGGCGACATGCACGCCTACGGCGAAGAGGGCGTGCGTTTCTATACCAAGCAGAAGTCCATCATGCAGCGCTGGCCCGAGAGCACGCCCAAGGGCGCCGAGTTCGCGATGCCAACGTCGAAGTAAATCCCCCCTGAGTCGGCCTGACGGCCGCCTTCCCCCCTGAGGGGGGACGCCATCAGCGGCCCGGCGAAGCCGGTTCCGCGGTGGCTTGCGATCAAGGCACTTCATTCCAACAGGCCACGGCTGCGGAGACAAGAACAATGAGCGACATGACCTTCGACTACGTCATCATCGGCGCCGGCACCGCGGGCTGCTTGTTGGCCAACCGCCTGAGCATGGACGCCAGCAAGCGCGTGCTGCTGATCGAGGCCGGCCGGCGCGACGACTACCACTGGATCCACATTCCGGTGGGCTACCTCTACTGCATCGGCAACCCGCGCACCGACTGGCTCTACAACACCGAGCCCGCCGCCGGCCTCAATGGCCGCACGCTGCGCTACCCGCGCGGCAAGACGCTGGGGGGCTGCTCCAGCATCAACGGCATGATCTACATGCGCGGCCAGTCGCGCGACTACGACCAGTGGGCCGATCTGACCGGTGACGACAGCTGGCGCTGGGAGCAGGTGCTGCCCTACTTCAAGCAGCACGAGGACTATTACAAGGGTGCCGATGCACTGCACGGCGCCAAGGGCGTGCCGACCGAATTGCTCGACCTCCAGGGTCAGCCAGCCGACCTCTACCGCAAGCTCATGCGCCACCACCAGACCGGCGGCGAATGGCGCATTGAAAAACAGCGCCTGCGCTGGGACGTGCTCGACGCCTTCGCCCAGGCTGCCGTCCAGGCCGGCATTCCCGCCACCGAGGACTTCAACCGCGGCAACAACGAAGGCGTGGGTTACTTCGAGGTCAATCAGAAACAGGGCTTTCGCTGGAATACCGCCAAGGCCTTCCTGCGCCCGACCTGCTATGGGCGCCCCAATTTCGAGATGTGGACCTCGGCCCAGGTGGCGCGCCTGGTGATCGACACCCAACCTGACGGCAGCCAGCGCTGCAGCGGCGTGCAGGTCTGGACCGGGCAGGAGATGGTGACCGCCACCGCCCGGCGCGAAGTGGTGCTGTCGGCCGGCAGCATCGGCTCGCCGCAGATCCTGCAACTCTCGGGCATCGGCCCGGCGGCGCTGTTGCAGCAGCACGGCATCCCCCTGGTGCATGAGCTGCCGGGCGTCGGCGCCAATCTGCAGGACCACCTGCAGATCCGCTCGGTCTACCAGGTCAAGGGCTGCAAGACGCTCAACACCATGGCCAATTCCTGGTGGGGCAAGGCCAAGATCGGACTGGAATATGCCTTCAAGCGCAGCGGCCCCATGAGCATGGCCCCCAGCCAGCTCGGGGCGTTTACGCGCAGCGACCCGGCCCAACCCTGGCCCAACATCGAATACCACGTGCAGCCGCTCTCGCTCGATGCCTTCGGCGAGCCGCTGCACAGCTTCAACGCCTTCACCGCCAGCGTGTGCAACCTCAACCCGACCAGCCGCGGCACGGTGCAGATCAAGAGCCAGCGTTTCGAGGATGCGCCGGCCATCGCGCCGAACTACCTGAGCACGCCGGAAGACCGCCAGGTGGCGGCCGATTCGCTGCGCGTGACGCGCCGCATCGTGGCGCAGCCGGCACTGGCCAAGTACCAGCCGCAGGAATTCAAGCCTGGCACGCAGTACCAGAGCGACGAGGACCTGGCCCGGCTGGCCGGCGACATCGGCTCTACCATCTTCCACCCGGTCGGCACCACCCGCATGGGCCGCTCGGATGATCCGATGGCCGTGCTCGATGCCCAGCTGCGCGTGCGCGGCATCCAGGGCCTGCGCGTGGTCGATGCCGGCGCCATGCCCACCATCACCAGCGGCAACACCAATTCGCCGGTGCTGATGATGGCCGAAAAGGCCGCGCGCTGGATCATCGAGGACGCCAACCGCGCCTAGAAATCGGCCTCCAAACGGACGGTTTTGGGAGAGGGAAAACCCGGGGTTGCGGCCGAACGCAGCGGAGTAAACTCACGCCACTCGCAAGCGGGCCCCAGGCGCCGCAAGAGAGGAGCCGAGGAAGACACCCGATAAACCCAACAAGATTCACACCATCCAGAGCAGATGGGATTTGCAAGGCACCGGTTACCCCGGTGCCTTTTTATTTTCCAGATCAAAACCAGCCAAAACCCTTGCCATATAAGCGCCAATAGCTCCTGTTTTGAGAGCACTCCCCGCGCCGAGGCGAATGCGACAATCAGGGCATGGAACTTCTGCTGGTGTCGCTGGCCTCGCTGCTGGCCGGTTTTGTCGATTCAATCGTGGGTGGCGGCGGCCTGGTTCTGCTCCCCGCCCTGTTTGCCACCTTCCCCGGCGCCCATGCCGCCACCCTGCTCGGCACCAACAAGTCGGCCTCGGTCTGGGGCACCGCCTTCGCCTCCTGGCAGTACAGCCGCCGCGTCGAGATGCGCTGGGGCGCCATGCTGCCGGCCATCGCCCTGAGCTTTGCCGGCGCGTTTGCCGGCGCCTGGGTCGTGACCCTGGTTTCGCCGCATTTCCTGCGCCAACTGCTGCCGCTGATCCTGCTGGCCGTGCTGCTCTACACGCTGGCGCGCAAGGAGCTCGGCCGCACCCATGCGCCGCGCTTCTCCGGCCGCCAGGAGTTGCTGGCCGCCGGCACGGTCGGCCTGGGCATCGGCTTCTACGACGGTTTCTTCGGCCCCGGCACCGGCAGCTTCTTCATCTTCCTGCTGGTGCGCTGGCTGGGTTACGACTTCCTGCACGCCTCGGCCGGCGCCAAGCTGCTGAACCTGGCGAGCAACATCGCAGCCATCATCCTGTTCGCACTCAAGGGCCATGTCTGGTGGCACTTCGCGCTGCCGCTGGCACTGGCCAATGTGGCGGGCAGCCTGCTGGGCACGCGGCTGGCGCTCAAGCACGGCGCCGGCTTCGTGCGCGGGGTCTTCATCCTGGTGGTGGGGGCGCTGATCCTCAAGACCGGCTTTGACGCTTTCCTGCGTCAGGGCGTCTGAGTCGTCGGCAGAGTCCGGCCCTTGGGCGGCCAGGCGACTTCCGCGGCGGCGCGCGGCTTGCCGATCGGCGTACCGGCCCGACCCAGCTTGACCGCCGCTAGGTCTTCTTCGCTCGGGTACTGGCCCAGCAGCCAATAGTCGAACACCCGGCGCGCGATCGGGGCGGCGTGTTCAGCACCGAAGCCGACGTTCTCCACCACCACCGCCAGGGCGATCTTCGGGTCGTCGGCCGGGGCGAAGGCCATGTACAGCGCGTGGTCGCGCTGGTGCTCCTCCATCTTGGCAGCGTTGTATTTTTCCTTCTGGCCGATGGTCACGGCCTGCGCCGTGCCGGTCTTGCCGCCGCTCAGGTAGCCGGCGCCAGCGAACACCCGGGCCGAAGTGCCTTCTTGCGTGACGCCGACCAGGGCTTTGCGCACGATCTCGACATGCTCGGGCTTGAAGCCCAGATTCTCCAGCGGCTTCGGCACCACAGGCACCTTGGCATGGCTGACGGCATCCTGCGTGGCAATCACCAGCTGCGGCGCGTGCTTGATACCGCCATTGACCAGTGTGGCGGTGGCCGAAGCCAGTTGCAGCATGGTGAAGGTGTTGTAGCCCTGGCCGATGCCGAGCGAAATCGTTTCGCCGGCGTACCACTTCTGCTGCTCGGGCCGCTTGTAGGTCTTGCGCTTCCAGGCCTGGCTCGGCAGCACGCCGCGCACCTCGCCCTGAATGTCGATCCCGGTCAGTTGGCCGAAACCCAGTGGCGCCATGAAGTCGTGGATGGTGTCGACGCCGAGATCGTTGGCCAGCGAGTAGAAGTAGACGTTGCTCGACTTGACGATGGCGCGGTACATGTCCACCGGGCCAAGGCCATGGTCACCGTGGCTGCGGAAGACGTGGCCGCCGAAAGCCCAGGAGCCGGCGTCGTTGATGATGGCGGAGGGCGAACGCTTGCCGGTCTGCAGCGCCGCCATCGCCATGAAAGGCTTGTAGGTCGAACCGGGCGGGTAGGTGCCGCGCAGGGCCCGGTTCAGCAGCGGCTTGTTGATCGACTCGTTGAGCTCCTGCCAGCTGTCGGCATCGATGCCTTCGACGAACAGGTTGGGGTCGAAGGTGGGTTTGCTGACAAAGGCCAGCACCTCGCCGGTCTTGGGGTCGAGCGCCACCAGTGCGCCGCGGCGTTCACCGTACATCTCCTCGATCAGGTTCTGCAGCTTGATGTCGATCGACAGCTGCACGGTGTTGCCCGGCATCGACGGGTGGCTGGCCAGCTTGCGCACGGCCCGTCCGCCCGCCGAGGTCTCGACCTGCTCGACGCCGGTCAGGCCATGCAGTTCCTTCTCGAAGCTCTGCTCGACGCCGAGCTTGCCGATGTACTCGGTGCCACGGTAGTTGGCCATGTCTTCGTCGGACCACTCCTCGATGACTTTCTTCTCGGCCTGGTTGATGCGGCCGATGTAGCCGATCACATGGCTGGCCAGCTCGCCCCAAGGGTAGTTGCGGAACAGCCGCGCCTTGATCTCGACGCCGGGAAAGCGGAAGCGCTGCGCCGCGAACTTGGCCACCTCCTCGTCGGTCAGGCGGGTGCGAATGGGCAAGGACTCGATGCCCTTGGTCTCCTCGCGCAACTTCTTGAACCGGCGCCGGTCGCGCGGCGTGATGTCCAGCACGCGGGACAGCTCTTCAATGGTCTGCTCGACATTGCCGACCTTGGCCGGCGTGATCTCCAGCGTGTAGGCCGAATAATTGGTCGCCAGCACGATGCCGTTGCGATCGAGGATCAGGCCGCGGTTGGGCACCACCGGCACGATGGCGGTGCGGTTGCTCTCGGCCTGCTCGCTCAGATCTTCGTGCCGCACCACCTGCAGGTAGACCAGCCGCAGCGCCAGCAGTGCAAAACAGCCCAGCACGACGAACGTCACCGCCAGCACGCGGCTGCGAAAGCGCGTCAAGTCGGCTTCAACGTTGCGTAGTTCAGTCATCGCATCCAGTCAGCGCCACGCGGGCGTGCAAAACCACGGCGGAACCTCACAGGGGCCGGTTGGCATCAGGGTCCGGCGCGCGCCGCTGCGGCAGCAGCAACAGCACCGTGACCACCGGCCACAGCAGCGACTCGATGAGCGGTGCCAACAGGATCAGGAAGCCGGGGAAGGTCCCGCCCACCATCATGCGCACCGCCAGTTCCACCGCATGGGCAACGACCAGCAGCGGCAACACCTGCAGCGCCTGCTGCGGTACGCTGAACCAGAGCAGGCGGCGGTGGATGGTGATGGCGAAGAAGCTCAGCACCGTGTAGGCCAGGGCATGCTGGCCCAGCACGCTGCTCTGGTGCACATCCACCAGCAGGCCAAATACAAAGGCCGCGCCCACGCCGATGCGCAGCGGCTGGTGCACGCTCCAGAACACCAACACCAGCGCCAGCAGGTCCGGCGTCCAGGCGGCGCGTCCCCACAGCCCCATGTTCTGCAGCATGTTGAACAGCAAGGCCACCACCAGGCTGCTCCAGATGAACAGCGGGTTGGCTGGCAGCAGCAACTGCTGGCCGGGACGCATGATCATTTCTGCCTGCCTTTCTTCACCGCCTCGGGTGCCGCCTCAGGCGCGGGCAGGGCCGGAATCTGACTGGCGATCGATTGCAGCACCATCACATGCGCTGCGCCGGCGGCCAGCGCCACTGGTGTGCAGTAAATGCGGGCGAAAGCCGACTCGACACGACGCTCCACCTTCTCGACGCGCGCCACCGGCAGGCCCGGCGGATAAACGCCATCGACACCGCTGGTGGTCAGCAGGTCGCCGGCCTGCACGTCGGCATTGGCGGCCATGAAACGCAACTCCAGCGCCCCGGCATGCAGGCCGGGGTCGCCAAAGGCCACGGCGCGCGCGCCGGTGCGGGTGTTGAGCACGGGAATGGCCTGGTCGCGGTCGGTCACCAGCGTGACCTCGCTGACCAGCGGGTAGACGCGCGTGACCTGCCCCAGGACACCGGATTCGTCGAGCACCGGCGAGCCGGCGCTCACACCGTTCATCAGCCCCTTGTCGATCACCACCTTGCGCGTGTAGGGATCGGCGGCGTCATACAGCACCTGCGCCGCCTGGCCGCTGGTGGCGAAACGCTCACGCAGCGCCAGCAGCTTGCGCAGGCGGGTGTTTTCCAGCAGCAGCTGTTCGACCTGATTGGCACGCTGGGACTGCAGGCCCAGCTTCTGCCGGGCCGTCTCCTGCGCCGACTGGGCGGATTGCAGCGATTCGAAATAGCGGCTGCCGCCCTCGGCCCACAGCACCGGTCGCATGACCAGCCATTGCACCGGATAGAGCGCCGTTGCCACGGCCATGCGCAGCGGCTGCGTCATCTGGAAGCGCGTATCGGCCACCATCAGAAACAGCGCCAGGGCGCTGAACACCATGAGCTTGGAAAAGGCCGACGCGCCTTGCCGGAAGAAAGGCGGCGGCGTCCTGTCCAGCGTACCGAGGGGCATCGCTGTACCTGCGGCTTATTCGCTGGTGAAGATGCTGCCCAGACGCTCCATGCGCTCCAGCGCGATGCCGCAGCCGCGCACCACGCAGGTCAGCGGGTCTTCGGCCACCAGCACCGGCAGACCCGTCTCCTCGGACAGCAGGCGGTCCAGGTCGCGCAGCAGGGCGCCGCCGCCGGTGAGCATCATGCCGCGGTCGGCGATGTCGGCACCGAGTTCCGGCGGCGTCTGCTCCAGCGCATTCTTGACGGCCGACACGATGCTGTTGAGCGGATCGGTCAGCGCCTCCAGAATTTCGTTGGAAGAGATGGTGAAGCTGCGCGGCACACCTTCGGACAGGTTGCGGCCACGCACTTCCATTTCCTTGACTTCCGAGCCCGGGAAGGCGGAACCGATGTTCTTCTTGATCGCCTCGGCGGTGGGTTCGCCGATCAGCATGCCGTAGTTGCGGCGGATGTAGTTGATGATGGCGTCGTCGAAGCGGTCGCCGCCCACGCGCACACTGCCCTTGTAGACCATGCCGCCGAGCGAGATCACGCCCACCTCGGTGGTGCCGCCGCCGATGTCCACCACCATCGAGCCGCTGGCCTCGGACACCGGCAGGCCGGCACCAATGGCGGCGGCCATCGGCTCCTCGATCAGGTACACCTCGCTGGCGCCGGCGCCAAGCGCCGATTCGCGGATGGCGCGGCGCTCGACCTGGGTCGAGCCACAAGGCACGCAGATGATGATGCGCGGGCTGGGCTTGAGCATGCCGCGCGGGTGCACCATCTTGATGAACTGCTTGAGCATCTGCTCGGTGACGGTGAAGTCGGCGATCACGCCGTCCTTCATCGGGCGGATGGCCTCGATATTGCCCGGCACCTTGCCGAGCATGGCCTTGGCCTCGTGGCCCACGGCCTGGATCGTCTTTTTGCCCTGCGGGCCGCCTTCGTGGCGGATGGCCACCACCGAAGGCTCGTCGAGCACGATGCCCTTGTCGCGTACGAAAATCAGGGTATTGGCGGTACCGAGGTCGATCGCCAGATCGGTGGAAAAGTACCGACGGAAAGCTCCAAACATCACATGTCCTCTCTGCTGGCATAGCGAACGCTTCGGCCCGCCATCACCGGATTACGGTTCAAAAATCGTTCCTGGCACCGCAAATTCCGTGAAATCACAAGTACGGCGCCAAAGGCGGGATAATACCCTATCCCCTGTGAATAACCCGGCTGTACGCCCCTGGATTTCGGGACGCTTTTACACACGGTTTCAACCCCTGCCTGCCATGTCACTCTCGTCCGCCGATATTGCGCGCATTGCCAACCTCGCCCGTCTGGAACTCCAGCCCGAGGAAAGCGAGCGCATGCTCACCCAGATCAATGGTTTTTTCGACATCGTGGAGCAGATGCGCGCTGTCGACACCAGCGGCATCGAGCCGCTGGCCCACCCCATGGCCACGGTGACCGAGGTCGCGCTACGCCTGCGCGAAGACAGCGTGAGCGAGCCGAACAACCGCGAAGCCAACCAGAAGAGCGCCCCCGCCGTCGAGCGCGGCCTGTTCCTGGTGCCGAAAGTCATTGAATGATGTCCACCGAACTGCACCAACTCTCCGTGGCCGAGCTGGCCCGACAGCTGCGCGAAAAGAAGGTTTCCGCCGTCGAGACCGCGCAGCATTTCCTCGGGCGCATCCGCGCCCATGAATCGCTGGGCGCCTTCGTCGACATGAACGAAGAGGCCACCCTGGCCCAGGCCCGGGCCGCCGACGCCGCACTGGCCGCCGGCACGGCAGGGCAACTGGCCGGCGTGCCGATCGCGCACAAGGACATCTTCGTCACCAAGGACTTCGCCACCACCGCCGGCTCCAGGATGCTGGCCGGCTACCGTTCGCCCTTCGACGCCACCGTGGTCGCGCGACTGGCGGAACAAGGCGCCGTGACGTTGGGCAAGCTCAGCTGCGACGAGTTCGCCATGGGCTCGGCCAACGAGAACGTGGCTGTGCCGGCCGTGGGCCACAGCGCGCCCGAACCGGTGCGCAACCCCTGGGACACCAGCCGCATCCCCGGCGGCTCCTCGGGCGGCAGCGCCGCCGCTGTGGCGGCACGCCTGGCGCCTGCCGCCAGCGGCACCGACACCGGCGGCTCGATCCGCCAGCCCGCCGCCTTCTGCGGCATCACCGGCATCAAGCCGACCTACGGCCGCGCCTCGCGCTACGGCATGGTCGCCTACGCCTCCAGCCTGGATCAGGCCGGCCCGATGGCGCGCAGCGCGGAAGACTGCGCCTTGCTGCTGTCCGCCATGTGTGGCCCGGACCCGGACCGCGACTCGACCTCGCTCGACACTCCGGCCGAGGACTTCACCCGCTCGCTGAACAACAAGCTCGACGGCCTGCGCATCGGCATCCCGAAAGAGTTCTTCGGCGAAGGCCTGGCGCCCGACGTGCGCGCCGCGGTCGATGCCGCGCTGAAGGAATACGAAAAACTCGGCGCCCAGCTGGTGCCGATTTCGCTGCCGCGTACCGAGCTTTCCATTCCGGTCTACTACATCATCGCGCCCGCGGAAGCCAGCTCCAACCTGTCGCGCTTCGACGGCGTCAAGTTCGGCCACCGGGCCAAGGACTACACCGACCTGCTCGACATGTACAAGAAGACACGCGCCGAGGGTTTCGGCGACGAGGTCAAGCGCCGCATCATGATCGGCACCTATGTGCTGAGCCATGGCTACTACGACGCCTACTACCTGCAGGCACAGAAGATCCGCCGCATGATTGCCGACGACTTCCAGCAGGCCTTCCAGCAGTGCGATGTGATCGCCGGTCCGGTGGCGCCCACGGTGGCGTGGAAGATCGGCGAGAAGGCCGACGACCCGGTGGCCAACTACCTGGCCGACATCTTCACCCTGCCGGCCTCGCTGGCCGGCCTGCCCGGCATGAGCGTGCCGGTGGGTTTGGGGGCAGGCAACATGCCGGTCGGGCTGCAGCTGATCGGCGACTACCTGCAGGAGTCCCGCCTGCTGAACATGGCACATCGCTACCAGCAAGCCACCGATTTCCACCTCCGCACGCCGGAGGGTTTCTGACATGAGCGCACCCAAATTAGTCCAGGGTTATGAGGTCGTGATCGGCTTCGAAACCCATGCCCAGCTCTCCACCCAGAGCAAGATCTTCAGCCGTGCTTCGGTCGCCTTCGGCGCCGAGCCCAACACCCAGGCCTGTGCGGTGGACCTGGCCCTGCCCGGCACGCTGCCGGTGATGAACAAGGGCGCGGTGGAACGCGCCATCCAGTTCGGTCTGGCGATCGGCTCGCACATCGCACCGAAGAGCGTGTTCGCGCGCAAGAACTACTTCTACCCCGACCTGCCCAAGGGCTACCAGATCAGCCAGTTCGAGATCCCGGTAGTGCAAGGCGGCGCTGTCGACTTCTTCCTCGGCGACGAGAAGAAAACCGTGCGTCTGGTGCGCGCCCACCTGGAAGAAGATGCCGGCAAGTCGCTGCACGAGGACTTCATCGGCCAGTCCGGCATCGACCTCAACCGCGCCGGCACGCCGCTACTGGAGATCGTGACCGAACCCGACATGCGCTCCAGCGAAGAGGCCGTGGCCTACGCAAAAGAGCTGCACAAGATCGTGACCTGGATCGGCATCTGCGACGGCAACATGCAGGAAGGCAGCTTCCGCTGCGACGCCAACGTCTCGGTGCGCAAGCCCGGCCAGCCCCTGGGCACGCGGCGCGAGATCAAGAACCTGAACAGCTTCAAGTTCATGCAGCAGGCCATCGACTACGAGGTGCGCTGGCAGATCGAGCAGATCGAAGACGGCCATGCCATCCAGCAGGCCACCGTGCTGTTCGACCCCGACACCGGCGAGACGCGCGCCATGCGCACCAAGGAAGACGCGGCCGACTACCGCTACTTCCCCGACCCGGACCTGCCGCCGCTGGTGATTGCACAGGAATGGATCGAGCGTGTGCGCTCGGAAATGGCGGAGCTGCCGCGCGTGATGGCGGCGCGTTTCGTGACCGACTACGGCCTGCCCGAGTACGACGCCACCACGCTGACGCAGAGCAAGGCCATGGCGACCTACTTCGAAGCGACAGCCAAGGCCTGCCAGCAGCCGAAACTGGCCAGCAACTGGATCATGGGCGAGGTGTCGCGCCGCCTGAATGCCGACGAGATGGACATCGCACAGGCCCCCGTCAGTGCAGCGCAATTGGCGGCACTGATCGCACGCATCGCCGATGGCACGATCTCCAACAACGCTGGCCGACAAGTATTCGATGCACTGTGGAGCGGCGATGGCCAGGACGTGGATGCTGTCATCGATGCCAAGGGGCTGAAACAGATGAACGACAGCGGCGCGCTGGAGCAGATCATCGACGAGGTGATTGCCGCCAACCCGGACAACGTGGCGCAGTTCAAGGCCGGCAAGGACAAGGCCTTCAACGCCCTGGTCGGCCAGGTCATGAAAGCCAGCAAGGGCAAGGCGAATCCGCAGCAGGTCAACGACCTGCTGCGCAGCAAGCTGGGCTGACGCCGCGTTTGGCCAGGCTCAGCGGGCCTGGCCAGTTGCCGGCATCTCGACGGACGAGGGCTGCCCCCACAACGGCCGCAGGCGCGCCTGTTCGGCGTCAAAGCGGGCGTTGACGCGGCCACGCTCGGCATCCTGCTCCGCCATGAAGCGCTTCTGCGCCGCCTGGTTGCGGGTGTTCTCATCCGCCTGCCGGCGCAGGGCCAACGGTGCCTTGGCCGGGTTCTTCTGGTAGAACTCCAGCTCGGCCTGCAAGGCCTCGCGCTGACGCACCAGTTCGGCCATGCGGTTGTCCGCGGCCTGCCGCACCAGCGCAATCTGGGCCAGCGCCTCGGCCCGCTCCTTGTCATGCGCAGCCTGGTTCGGATAACGCAGCAGCAAGGCCCGCTCGCGCTGTTTCTCCTCAGCCTGGCGGGCTTGTACCTCGACCTCCTGGCGTCGGCGCTGCTCCAGCGCTGCGCGCTCCTGCACGCTCAACGTCGGGCCGACGGTGGCGCGGACCGTGCCGCTGGGGTTGAGCAAACGCTGCTCGCGATCCGCACATTCGGCAATGGGACGATCCGAGGTGCGCGGACGCCCCTGACCATCCGTGCAGGAATAGATGTTTGGCGGCTGGGTTTGGGCACGCCCGTCACCCAGCACCCCCATTAGCAGCGCACCGATGAGCGCGCCGCCTGCTGCTCTGCCCATGTTAGCTTTCGTTGACCCCGTATCGTTGCCGGTAAGCCAGCACACGCTGATGATCGGCCGCCAATCCTGCGCGGCTGTGTGTTTCCAGGTACTGCAGCAGATCGGCCAGCTTCGCGATCGCGCCCACCTGCAGTCCCAGGCGCTGGCGCACGTACTGCACCGCGCTGTAGGGAACGTCCTGGCCGTTCTCGGTCGCCATCTCCTGCCGGTCGAGCGCGATCACGACCGCGTGCGGCTTGGCGCCGGCCGCCTCGATGATGGCGATCGACTCGCGCGCTGCGGTACCGGCCGACATCACGTCGTCAACGATCAGCACCCGGCCCTTGAGCGGCGCGCCGACCAGCGTGCCGCCTTCGCCATGGTCCTTGGCCTCCTTGCGGTTGTAGGCAAAAGGCACGTTGCGGCCACGCCGCGCCAGTTCGACCGCCAGCGCCGCCCCCAGCGGGATGCCCTTGTAGGCGGGGCCGAAGATCATGTCGAATTCGATGCCGGAGTCGATGACGCGCTGAGCATAGAATTCAGCCAGACGGCCGAGCTTGGCGCCGTCGTCAAACAAACCGGCATTGAAAAAATACGGGGACAGACGGCCGGCCTTGGTCTTGAATTCGCCGAAACGCAGCACACCGCAATCGACGGCAAACTGCACGAAATCCTGGGCCAGCTTGTCCTGCCCCGCTGTTGATGCCACACCTTCCGACATGGGAAATTCCTTGTTCAAATTAAGCAGCCTCAACCTCAACGGCATCCGTTCCGCCACCAGCAAGGGGCTGGAAGCCTGGCTTGAAACTACCAAGCCCGATTGTATTTGCGTGCAGGAAGTCAAGGCCCAGGCCGCCGATGTGGTCGGCCGCTTCGAAAGCCTGGCCGGCCTGCGCGGCCACTTCCACTTCGCCGAGAAAAAAGGCTATTCCGGTGTCGGCATCTACAGCCGGCATGAGCCGAGCGACGTGCACGTCGGCTACGGCTCGCCCGAATTCGACGCCGAGGGCCGCTACGTCGAGCTGCGTTTCGACACGCCGCGGCGCAAACTCTCGCTCATCAGCTGCTACTTCCCCAGCGGCTCCTCCGGCGAGGAACGGCAGCAGGCCAAGTTCCGCTTTCTCGACGGAATCTACCCGCACCTGCAGCAGCTCAAAGGCGAGCGCGAGTTCATCCTCTGCGGCGACGTCAACATCGCGCACCAGGAGATCGACCTCAAGAACTGGAAGGGCAACCTGAAGAACTCGGGCTTCCTGCCGGAAGAACGCGCCTGGATGACCAAGCTGCTGAACGAGGCCGGCATGGTGGACGTCTACCGCCGGCTGCAGCCCGATGCCACGGATGCCGCCTACACCTGGTGGAGCAACCGCGGCCAGGCCTACGCCAAGAACGTGGGCTGGCGGCTGGACTACCACCTGGCCACCCCGGCGCTGGCCGAACGGGCGCGCCGCGAGGCGATCTACAAGGGCGAGAAGTTTTCCGACCACGCGCCGATCACGATCGACTACGACGGCCTGCTCTGACACGCTTCAACCCGCCTGCGTCTCCCCGTTCATGAACAACGGCAAGGCCGACAGCTCGCTGGCCGGGCAGGGGCGCGCAAAGTGGTAGCCCTGCAGCACATCGACCCCCAGGCCGCGTAGCACGCCCGCCGTGTTCTCGTCTTCCACGCCTTCCGCCACGGTGCGCAAACGCAGCGCCTGCGCCAGGCTGACGATGCCCTGGGTCATGCGCAGGCCCTCCATGGTGTGCACACGGCGCACGAAGGAGATGTCGATCTTGAGTTCGCCGATCGGCAACTCGTGCAATTGCGACAGCGAGGCATAGCCGGTGCCGAAATCATCGATGGCCAGGGTGAAACCGGCGCTGGAGAGCTGACGCAGCCGGTCCTCGGCAAACTCCACATCCATCAAGGCCACCGACTCCGTCACTTCCAGCACCAGGCTGCGGGGATCGAGTTCGTAGCGTTCGACATCGGCCAGCAACATGAGCATGAAGTCGGTGGCGAACAGCTGGCGCTTGGAAATATTGATGGAGAGCGTCAACCCTGGATGCGTCTGGCGCCATTCCCGGAACTGCTCGAACGCCTGACGCCGCACCAGATGGCCAAGCTCGCCGATCAGGCCCAGGTTCTCCGCCATCGGGATGAAGCTGCCGGGTGAGATCCAGCCCAGATCCGCATCGTGCCAGCGAGCCAGCGCCTCGATGCCGATCAGTCGCGACCGCCCGTCGGCATGGAGCTGGGCCGCCACCTGCGGCTGGTACCAGACGGCGATGCGCTGGTCACGAATCGCCTGGGCCAGCCGGGTCTGGATGTAGAGCTCTTTCTTGCCCAGCCCCTTGCTCGACATGTCGGCGAACAGCTGGAAATTGTTACGTCCCTGCGACTTGGCGTAGAACATGGCGCGATCGGCTTGCGCCAGCAGGCTGTCGATGTCACCGCTGCTTTCGTCATCCGGGTAGACCGCGATGCCCATGCTGAAGGTGGCGTTGATGGACAGACCGTCGAGCATGACGGTCTGGCGCATGGCTTCCACCATTTTCTGCGCCACGAGGCGCACGGCATCGGCCGTGGTCAGGTCCGGCAGCAGCACCACGAACTCGTCGCCGCCCCAGCGCGCCAGCGTATCGCCGTCGCGCAGGCAGTCCTTGAGCAGCTGGGACAGCGACAGCAGCAAGGCGTCGCCCGCCTTGTGGCCGTAGGCATCGTTGATGTTCTTGAAGTGGTCGAGGTCGATGAAGCACACGCCCACGCGGTTGCCGGTGCGCGAGGCCTGCTGGATCGCCTGCTTGATGCGGTCCTCCAGCAGCACGCGGTTGGGCAGGCTGGTCAGCGCATCGTGCAGCGCCATGTAGGTGATGTGACGCTCCTGCAGATAGCTCTTGGTGATGTCGCGCAGCACGCCGCGCGCGCCGGTGACCTCGCCATCGTCGTCACGCTCGACCACAAAGCGGCATTCCATCCACTGCTCGGGACGGGCATGGGTCTGGAAACGGTAGCGTCCACGGAATTCGTCTTTCTGTCCGGAGACCAGCCCGACAAGATGCAACTCGAAAGCGCTGCGATCCTCCTCGTGCACATGGGCCAGCAGGCTGGTGTCGATCATGGGGGCGGTGCCGACCAGCAGCCACCAGCCGCTGTTGGCGCTCAGGATGCGGCCGCGGCGGTCGAGTTCGAGCACCGCCTCCTCCAGCAGGTCCAGGGTTCGCACAAAGGAATGCTGCTCGGCTGCGCGAACCCTCTCCTTGCTCAGCGCCTGATGCAGGGCATCGAAGGGCTGATGCACGCTGTCGACGAAGACCACCCGGTAGATGAAGTAGTAGCTGACGATCTTGTAGACATGCCCTGATGCATTCACCAGATCGGTGACGCTCTCGTAACGTGTAAAAAACAGCTCGGACAGACCCGCAATGGCAGCCGCCGCGAACAGGTCGGTTGCGTTGAATTCCGCCCCACGGCGCGACTGCCGGTAGAACAACCATGCCGCGGCACTGTAGATCGCGACCAGCAGGTATTCGAACCTCACCTTGAGCGGTGTCAGGCCCTCCCCCGGCGCAAAAAACACCGGCACCTCGTCGGGACGGAACAGGATCACCCCATACACCAGCACCACATAGGCCAGCACCGCGCCCATGAGTGCGTGGCGCGTGTGCGGATTCTTCAGGGGTTGCCAGGCTCGCAAGGCAATGGCCAGCAGACCCACGGCCATCAGCAGACGTGCAGGCAACCAGAAGCTGATGGCTTTGCCCGGGCTGGAGGGCGTGACCAGATCGGGCATTCCCGTGTACGACAAGGTGTGGCCGAAATCAAGCAGCCCCGTTCCGAACAGCACCGCACCCAGCAAGGCGATATTGCCCGGGCGCTCCTCCGTGTAGGCATGCCAGGCAATGCCGAAACCCAGCATGGCCACGACGATGGCGGCCACCTCCAACGTGGTGTGCAGCGTCAGGAACTGCTTGGCTGGCAAGTCGGCATCCAGTACCCCGGCCCAGAGCAGGGAACTGAGCAGCGCCATGGCGACCACCCCGGTCAGCGCCAGCCGCCGGTTCTTTTCCTGGGCGGCGAGCGAAATCATCGGTCCCGTTGACTGCATCAAATACTCCCTGCGCTTCCTTATTTTTCAATCTGCGTTGGTGCAAGCGCCTGGCGCTTTTTCGACTCCTGGCCTGACATGGGAGAGCGACGAGAACGACACCACTACCGGTAGCCGTATGCACAGCATAGCGTGGGATTGTTACGGAATGTATAGTGCTTTGCTCAAAGGGTAAACCCCAGAATTCAGTCGTCCATGCTCCACTACCAAACCATCCCCGTCACCGCCTTCCAGCAGAACTGTTCCATCGTCTGGTGCGACGAAACCATGAAAGCCGCCATCATCGATCCCGGTGGCGATCTCGATGTGCTGCTCGATGCTGTCCAGAAGCTGGGGGTCACGCTGGAGCAGATCTGGCTGACCCACGCCCATATCGACCACGCCGGCGGCACAGCAGAGCTCTCGCAAAAACTGGGCCTGCCCATCATCGGGCCGCACCCGGGCGACCAGTTCTGGATCGACGGCCTGCCCATGCAGGGCCAGCGCTTCGGCCTGCCGCACGCCGAGTCTTTCACGCCAACGCGCTGGCTGCATGACGGCGATACGGTCAGCATCGGCCACAGCACGTTGCAGGTGCGTCACTGCCCAGGCCACACGCCAGGGCACGTGGTGTTTCACGCCCCAGAGATCCAGCGGGCGTTCGTGGGCGATGTGCTGTTTGCCGGCTCGATCGGCCGCACCGACTTCCCGCAGGGCAACCATGCGCAGCTGATCAACAGCATCACGCAGCGCCTGTGGCCGATGGGTGACGACACAGTGTTCATCCCCGGCCACGGCCCCGAGAGCACCTTCGGCCGCGAGCGCCAGACGAACCCGTTTGTCGGCGGAACGTAAATCGTCCCCGCTTGCCCACTCTCTGCCCTGACTCACCCCAAGCGCAGGACGCCGCGGAACCGGCTTCGCCGGGCCACTGGCGTCGCCCCCTTGAGGGGGGATGCGAGCCACACGCAGTGGGCGAGAGTCGGGGGTGGGTTTACTGCCGGGCACGCTCGTAGAGCGGCAGCACCCGGGGCAGGTTTTTCTCGATGTCGGCAATGCGCGTCTTGCCCGAGGGATGGGTGGACAGCCATTGCGGCGGTGCGCCCTTGTTGGCGGCGCTCATCTTCTGCCACAGCGTCACGCCGGCGCGCGGATCGAAACCGGCACGCGCAGCCAGCTCCATGCCGACCAGATCGGCTTCCGATTCGTCCTCGCGGCTGAACTCCAGCGTCAGCAGGTTGGCGCCGCCGCGCGCCAGCGTGTCGGTCAGGCGCGGGTCGATGCCGAAAATGCCGGCGGCCAGCACGCCGCCGATGCGTGCCGCACCCTGCGTGACTGCGCTCTTGCCCATGCGCTCGCGCGCGTGCTCGCGCAAGGCGTGCGCCACTTCGTGGCCCATCACCATGGCCACCTCGTCGTCGCTGAGCTGCAGCTTGTCGAGGATGCCGCTGTAGAAGGCAATCTTGCCGCCCGGCATGCAAAAGGCATTGATCTGGGACGAGCCGATCAGGTTGACCTCCCACTGCCAGTCGCGGGCGCGCGGGTTCCAGCTCAAGGCCTGGGGAATGATCTTGCGCGCGATGGCGCGCAGGCGCTGCAGTTGCGGATGCTCGCGCGGCGCCAAGGCATGCTTGGCGCGCGCCTGCGCCAGCAACTGGCCGTACTGCTGGCCGGCACTGCTCTCCACTTCCTCGGCCGGCACCAGCTTGCTGAAGGCCGAATTCTTGCCGACCTCCACGCCTTCGCGCGCCAGCGCCGGCAGCGCGTGCAGTGCCAGCGGCAACAGACCCCACGCCAGCCAGCGCTGGGGTTGACGCCATAAGTTCATAGGTTCACGTTTCGACATGGGTAGGACAGGGCAAGGCAGCGCTTATTATTCCCGCATGAGTTCACATGCCGCTGAAACCAGCCAAATCAAGACCTCCTGGCTTGCCTCCCTGCGGGTCTACCTCGAAGCCCCGACCCTGCGCATGCTGGCGCTGGGTTTTTCCGCCGGCCTGCCGCTGTTGCTGGTGCTGGGCACCTTGAGTTTCCGCTTGCGCGAGGCCGGCGTCGACCGCAGCACCATCGGCTACCTGAGCTGGGTCGGCCTGGCCTATGCCTTCAAGTGGATATGGGCGCCGCTGGTGGACCGGCTGCCGCTGCCGGGGCTGACCCGCTGGTTCGGCCTGCGCCGCAGCTGGCTGCTGCTGGCGCAAGCGGTCATCATGGCCGGTCTGGCAGGCATGGCCCTGCAGGATCCGCGCCTCGGGCTGGAGCCGCTGGTCTGGTGCGCACTGCTGGTGGCCGTCGGCTCGGCAACGCAGGACATCGCGCTCGACGCCTTTCGCATCGAATCGGCCGGGCCGGAGCGCCAGGCGGCTCTGGCCGCGGCCTACCAGACCGGCTACCGGCTGGCCATGATCTGGGCCGGTGCCGGCGTGCTGTGGATCGCAGCGCGCGCCGAAGTGGCGCCGGCCGTGGCAGGCGCCGTCGTTTACCAGAACATCGCCTGGCAGACCGCCTACCTGGCCATGGCCGCCAGCATGTTTCCCGGCATGCTGACCGTGCTGTTTTCGCCCGAACCGGCACGCCGTGAACTGCCGCCGGCCAAGAACCTGGGCGAATGGCTGCGGGGGGCGCTCATCGAACCGTTCGCCGATTTCATCCGCCGCTACAAATGGCAGGCCGCCCTGATCCTCGCGCTGATCGCGGTCTATCGCATCAGCGATGTGGTCATGGGCATCATGGCCAACCCGTTCTATGTCGACATGGGCTACACCAAGGACGAGGTGGCCGCAGTGACCAAGATCTACGGCGTCATCATGACGCTGGCCGGCGCTTTCATTGGCGGCGCACTGGCCATGCGCCTGGGTGTGATGCGCGTGCTGATGCTCGGGGCCATCCTGAGCGCCGCCAGCAACCTGCTATTCGCCTGGCTCGGCACACGCGGCCACGACGTGACGGCACTGATCGCCGTCATTTCGGCCGACAACCTGGCTAGCGGCATCGCCTCGTCCGCCTTCATCGCCTACCTCTCCAGCCTGACCAACATCAGCTATTCGGCCACCCAGTACGCGCTGTTCAGTTCCATGATGCTGTTATTGCCCAAGTTCGTGGCCGGCTTTTCCGGCGACTACGTGGACGCGTTCGGTTACACCCACTTCTTCACGTCCACCGCCCTGCTGGGCCTGCCGGTGCTGCTGCTGGTCTGGCTGGCTTCCAGAACAAAATCGAGCTGAACGCCTTGCCAAATATGCGCGAACAGCTCTCTTTTTGATAGCAAAATCGCGCCCTGTTTTACTTATCTTTACGGCCGGTTCAAGCACATTTGACGACTTGACGGCATCATGGTCGATCTCTCACCCATAGACTTCCCCCATGAGCCAGTCTCTCCTGATGATCGAAGACGACGCCCGCCTGGCGCGCATGGTCAGCGAGTACCTTGCGCAATCGGGGTTCGCGGTGAGCCACGCCGCTGACGCCGCCGCCGGCCTGGCCCGGCTGCAAGGCCCCGAGACGGCACCCCAGCTCATCATTCTCGACCTGATGCTGCCCGACATGGACGGGCTGGAAGTCTGTCGCCGCATCCGCGCCCTGCCGGGCGGCCTGGCGCAGACGCCCATCCTGATGCTCACCGCCAAGGGCGACCCGATGGACCGCATCATCGGCCTGGAAATGGGCGCCGACGACTACCTGCCCAAGCCGTTCGAGCCGCGCGAGTTGCTGGCCCGCATCCGCGCCATCCTGCGCCGCCGCAGCGATAACGGCGCGCCGGCGGGCAGCCAGATGACATTCGGCTCGCTGGCGATCGACCGCGATGCCCGCACCGTCACGGTGAACGGGCAAGCCTGCGAGCTCACCTCCTACCAGTTCGACCTGCTGGTGACGCTGGCCGAACGGGCCGGCCGCGTGCTCACGCGCGACCAGATCATGGAGGCCGTGCGCGGCCGCGAGCTGGAAGCCTTCGACCGCTCGATTGACGTTCACATGGGTCGTATCCGCGCCGCCATCGAGGCCGACCCGAAAAACCCCAAGCGCATCGTGACGGTGCGCGGTGTCGGCTATGTCTTTGCCCGTCAGCAGGACTGATCTCCGAATGCCGCCCACGATGAGTACCCCACTGATCCACCGCCTGTACCTGCGCATCTGGCTGGCCGTGGTCGCTACGGTGGTCATGCTGACCCTGGTGTTCGGCTGGTTGTGGCGCCAGGAGGCCGAGCGCGAGCGTGCCCAGCGTCCCGGGCGCGAAATTGTGCTGCGCAACGCCAGCGGCGAAGTCATCGGCCAGGCCAAGATGCGCCCGGGGCGACTCCCCGGCCAGCAGGGCTTTGAATTCGAGGTGCCGATGCACGACGGCCAGACCCTGTTCGTCCAGCTGCCGCGGCCCAATCGGCCGCCCCCCATGGCGCCGCCGCCTTGGTGGCGCCCTCCCTTCGATTTCGTCTGGCTGCTGGGCCTGGTCGCCGTTGCCGTGGCCCTGGGCGCCTACCCCATCGTGCGACGCCTGACCAAACGGCTCGAAGCGCTGCAGCAAGGCGTCGAGCGCTGGGGCGAAGGCGACCTGACTCGCCGCCTGCCCGAAGACGGCGGCGATGAAGTGGCCTTCCTGGCGCAACGTTTCAACATCGCCGCCGGGCGGGTACAGGCCTTGTTGCAGTCGCAAAAGGCCTTGCTGGCCAACGCCTCGCACGAGTTGCGCTCGCCACTGACGCGCATCCGCATGGGACTGGAACTGATGGGTACGCGCCCTGGCGATGCTTCAGCCACTGCACGCGAGGAAATCACCCGCAACATCCACGAGCTCGACCAGCTGATCGACGAAATCCTGTTGGCCAGCCGGCTTGATGCCAGCCCGATCGACATGGGCACCCTGGAGCCAGTGGACCTGGTGGGCCTGTGCGCCGAGGAATGCGCCCAGACCGGCGCTGAACTCGAGGTCCCGGCCGGCAGTACCAGCCTGCTGGTGCCGGGCGTGGCCAAACTGCTGCGCCGGGTGGTGCGCAACCTGCTGGAAAACGCGCGCCGCCATGCGGCCGGCAAAGTCAGCCTGAGCCTGCAGGCCGACGGCAATCATGCCGTGATCCGCGTCTGCGACCGCGGCCCCGGCGTACCGCTCGAACAACGGGAACGCATCTTCGAGCCCTTCTACCGCCTGCCCGGCGCCTCCGAGCGCGACGGCGGCGCCGGCCTCGGACTGGCCTTGGTCAAGTCCATTACCACGCGCCACGGCGGCAGTGTGCGCTGCGAGGCGCGGCTCGGCGGCGGCGCCTGCTTCGTGATCGAACTGCCTGCCACCCCCTGAATACCAGAGCCGCCCCGGGCATGAAGCCCTGCGCAAGACGATTGGCATACTGAATGTCGCCTTTTTGAACAGAAAGTAGTGCCGTATCCCCCATTTGTGGGATAGCGCAAGTCGCCTCGGCTGGGTAAAGTTCTATCCAACTGCTGTCACAGTCAACAAGAGTCCGGTAGCGCCATACCCGCCGCAGAGCAACAAGCCGCCCCGGAATCGAAGAGTCCCAACGACGTCCTTTCGAGGACTTTTCAAAGCCACCCTTACCGGTGGCTTTTTTTTGGCAAAAATCCGAACGCTACAACACCTGCAGCACCCGCTCTGCCGTGATGTCGCGCAGGCAGCGCAGATGCCCGAGCGGACACTCGCGCTGGAAGCAGGGCGCGCAGTCCAGCGGTGGCTGGTAAGCCGAGTCGTTCTTGAGCCAGATAACCTGCGCCTTGTCGCTCAAGGGCGGGGTGTGCAAGGGGCTGCTGGAGCCAAACAGGGCAACTTGCGGCACATCCAGCGCCGCCGCCACGTGCATGAGGCCGGTGTCATTGCTCACCATGGCCCTGGCCGCGGCGATCAGGCAAAAAGCATCCAGCAGATCGGTGCTGCCGGCCAGGTTGCGGCACATCTGCCGCGAGTCGGCATGGGCCAGCCGCGCAATCTCCTCACCCAGCGCGGCCTCCTTGCCCGAACCCAGCAGCAGCACCGGCAGGTCCAGCCGCTGCGCCAGTTCGGCAAAACGGTCCACCGGCCAGCGCTTGGCCGGACCGTACTCGGCCCCAGGCACGAAGACGTAGTAGGCACCGCGCACCAGGCCCAGCCGGTCCAGCACGGCGGCGCAGCGGGCTGCCTCGACCTGCAGGCGCGGCCGGTCGGCCGCCACGTCCGGCTCGCCGCTGAGCGCCGAGTAGAACGCCACCATGGGCGGGCGCTGGTGCTTTGGGGGATTTTTCAGCCGGTGCGTCAACAGGCCGAAACGCGCCTCGCCCAGGTAGCCGACCCGCTTCGGGATGCGGGCCAGCAAGGGCAGCAGCGCGCTCTTGAGCGAGTTGGGGCAGACGTAGGCGACGTCAAAGCGGCCCTCGATCTGCCGCGCCAGCACACGCCGTGCCTTGAGCTGCAGGCCGCCATGGGCGAAGGGAAACTCGATGACCTCGGCCACCTGCGGCATGGCGCGGTAGACCGGCGCCACCCAGGGCAGCGCGCCCACGGTGAGCCGCTCACCGCGCGCATGAAGGCGACGCAACAGCGGCTCCGTCATCACCGCATCCCCAATCCACTGGGGCGCGATGATGAGGGCGTTAGTGGCTGGCACCGAAGTGCTCACCTGCCTTCAACTTGTAGACCGTACCGCAATAGGGGCACTTGGCCTCGCCGGTCCGCGCCACGTCCAGGTACACCTTGGGGTGGCTGTTCCAGAGTTTCATGTCGGCCTGGGGATTGGGACAGAACACACCACCCTGGTGGTTCAGATCCTTGGCCAGCAGTTCAACCGTTTGCTTGCTCATATCCATCTCTCTTTCATGTACTCACGCCAGATGCAAGCCCCGCCCCGCGCGAAGGCACCCTACGGGAAACGCCGTGGAACCGGCTTTGCCGGTCCACTGGCGTTGCCCCCTGCAAGGGGGTGGCGCAGCGACACGCCCTTTGCGCAGCCTGGGGGTGTTAAACCTTCGTCAGCCAGTGAGCGTACTTCGGATTGCGGCCGTTGACGATGTCGAAGAACGCGCTCTGGATCTTCTCGGTGATCGGGCCGCGGCTGCCGCTACCGATCTCGACACGGTCGAGTTCGCGGATCGGCGTCACTTCGGCAGCGGTGCCGGTGAAGAAGGCCTCGTCAGCAATGTAGACCTCGTCGCGCGTGATGCGCTTTTGCACCAGCTCCAGGCCCAGGTCCTTGCAGATGTGCAGCACGGTGTTGCGCGTGATGCCATTGAGCGCACCGGCCGACAGGTCGGGGGTGTAGACGACACCGCCCTTGATCACGAAGATGTTCTCGCCCGCGCCCTCGGACACGAAGCCGGCGGTATCGAGCAGCAGCGCCTCGTCGTAACCATCATCGGTGGCTTCCATATTGGCCAGGATCGAGTTGCTGTAGTTGCTGACGGCCTTGGCCTGCGTCATGGTGATGTTGACGTGGTGACGCGAGTAGCTGGAGGTCTTGACGCGAATGCCGCGCTTCATGCCCTCCTCGCCCAGGTAGGCGCCCCAGGCCCAGGCCGCCACCATCAGATGGATGGTGTTGCCCTTCGGCGAAACGCCGAGCTTCTTGTCGCCGATCCAGGTCAGGGGACGCAGGTAGCAGCTTTCCAGCTTGTTCTCGCGCACCACGGCTTTTTGCGCCTCGTTCACCTGCTCCGGGGTGAAGGGAAGCTTCATACGCAGGATCTTGGCGCTGTTGAACAGACGCTCGGTGTGCTCTTCCAGACGGAAGATCGCCGTGCCGTTGACGGTGTTGTAGGCCCGCACGCCCTCGAAGGCCCCGCAGCCATAGTGCAGGGTGTGGGTCAGGACGTGGATCTTGGCGTCGCGCCAGTCCACCATCTGGCCATCCATCCAGATTTTTCCATCACGGTCGGACATCGAGGGAGGTAGGGGGCTCATCGGTACTTTCCTTTGAAAGGGCGGGGCAAGCGAGCTTGCAAAAACCCTGATTTTACGGGGCTGGCGTGCCCGGGGTCGTCGTGACGGCATCCTCGGGCTGCGTCGGACGAACCAGCTCCCACTTCACCAGCTTGCCCTGCCGGAATTCGCAGGTCACGAACGACTCGGAAGCGTCGGTCCAGCGAAACAGCTCGGGCTGGCTGTCCTTGGGGCTGACCAGTTCACCCAAGGCGCGTGTCATGGTCACCACGTGCAGCAGGTTCACGCCCGGCCGGAGCTTGGCGTTGAGCATGACCGCGCTGTCCACAAAGCCGATCGGCCGCTCGGCGGCGCGCTTGAGCGCCTGCATCATGCGGGTGAAATGCAGCAGCAGCCACATGACCAGCGCGCCCGTGGCAATGGCGACGCCGCTCCAACCGTAGGCCCGGTAGGCCGCCACCACCAGCACGACGCTGGCCAGCGGCACGAAGATTTTCTGAATTTGCATAGCCCCGATTTTGACGCACGACCGCATCGGACACTCAGGCTGCGCGCTGGTCCGGCGCCGGCCAGTGCACCGACACCGCCAGCCCGCCCAATCGCTCCGAAGAAGCCGTCTGGACCTGGGCGCCGCATACTTGCGCAATGCGCCTGACGATGGACCAACCCAGGCCGCTGCCCGGCTGCGCGTGGCCCGGTACCCGGTAAAAGCGCTCGCCCAGTCGGGCCATCTCCTGCGCTGTCATGCCGGCGCCGCTGTCTTCCACGCGCAGCACCGCCTGCCCCGCCTCCAGCGCCACGCTCACCTGGACCGAGGCACCATCCGGGCTGTAACGCAGGGCGTTGTCGACCAGGTTGCGCAACAAGACGCCCAACAACATGTCATTCCCCGTTACCCGGCAGGATGCTGCAACATCCAGTTCGAGCTGCTGATGACGCAATAAAGCACCCGGCGCCAATTCAGCCAGCACACGGCGGGCCAGCCCGCCCAGGTCCACACCGTCGTTGGCGCCGGCCGGTGCCGCTTCCAGGCGCGCCAGCGTCAACAATTGTTCGACCAGGTGGGTCGCACGGTCGCAGCCCGCCAGCGTGGCCTGCAAGGCATGCTGGCGCTGGGCTTCATCGGCTCCGGCGCCAAGGGCGACCTGGGCCTGAGCCCGGATGGCGGCGATCGGCGTACGCAGTTCATGGGCCGCATCGGCCGTGAAGCGGCGTTCGGACTCCAGCAAACGTTCCATGCGTCCGAACAGGCCATTGAGGGCCTGGACCAGCGGCTGCATTTCAGCCGGTACATCCTGGAGCACCACCGGCTCCAGCGCCTCGGGTCGCCGCTGAGCCAGCGCCTCGCTGAGATGCCGCAGCGGCAGCAAGCCACGCAGCACCGCCCACCAGCCGGCCAGCGCCAGCAACGGCAAGGCAACCAGCAAGGGCAGCAGCACACTGCGCAGCACCGCGCGCAGAATCGCGCTGCGTGAATCCGTCTGTTCGCCCACGTACACCTGCACATCGCGCTCCGCCCCCTGGGTCGCGAACACACGCCACTCGGACCCGTCGGCCAGACGGACAGTGGAAAAACCGCGCCCGGTCTCGCTCATCGGCGTCGCGCCGGCCTGGGCTGAGCGCTGCACCAGCTGACCTTCATGAAACACCTGAAAGATGACGCGTGGCGCATATTTGTGCAGCGACGGTGCATCAGCCATCTTGTCGTCCTCATGATGTGCCGCCTGCTGCACCACCAGCAGGGCCGCCGCCTGGGCCAGATGGCCATCGAGCAGTTCATCCAGTTCATGGCGCACGTCACGCCAGATCAGCGCCGCCGCGGCCAGCCACACGATCGCGGCCACGCCCAGCACCAGCACCAGCAAACGCGCCTGCAGGGAGTTGAAGGATGACTGCAGCCTCATGCCGTCTCCGGGGTGCGCAGCACGGTGTAGCCAACGCCACGTACGGTCTGGATCAGGTCCGGCTGCAGCTTGCGCCGCAGATGGTGGATATGGACCTCGATCGCGTTGCTTTCCACTTCATGGCCCCAGCTGTAGAGCTGCTCCTCCAGCTGTTCGCGCGACAGAACACGGCCCGCATTGCGCATCAAGGTGTGGAGCAAGTCGAATTCGCGCGTGGACAGCGCCACTGCCTCGCCATTCAAGCTGACCTGGCGTGCCGCCGGCGCCAGCAGCACGCCGCCGCAACGCAGACTGTCCTGCATCTGTCCGTGCGCACGGCGCACCAGGGAACGCAGCCGGGCACCCAGCTCATGCAGGTCCACCGGCTTGACCACATAGTCGTCCGCCCCCAGGTCCAGACCGCGGATGCGATCTGGCACGGCGTCACGCGCGGTCAACACCAGTACCGGGGTGGTGATCCGGCGCGCGCGCAGCGCCTGCAACACGTCCATGCCGTCCTTGCGCGGCAAACCGAGGTCCAGCACGCCCGCGGCATAGACCTCGGAGGCCAGTTCCCGCTCGGCCGCTTCGCCGTCGCGCACCCAGTCCACCTGGAAACCCAGCTGGCGCAGGCCGGCGCGCAGACCGTCACCGAGCATCGGGTCGTCTTCCGCCAACAGAATGCGCATCACAAGCTCCCCAGTGGTTTGACCGTTCTCCAGCGCTGTCGCCCGCTGCGTCAGTCGCCGGCACGGTCTGCGTATTTTGCGGCTTCTGTCGCCACCGTCCCGCTGGAGGCCGTTGCCGGCGCGCTTTGCCACTGCAACCACCAGAAGCCCAGCACCGCGGCGAGCAGGACCAGCGCCAGCGGCCGCCAGGTCCAGCGAATACCTTGATTCGGTGCGCCCTCTTTGCGGCCCGTCAGCATGGCGCGCACCAGATTTTCCCGGTGCAACCAGCTGCCCACCACAACACCGGCCACGTGAACCCCGACGACGGTCAACATGAGATTGGCCATCACTTCATGCAGTTCTTCGAGCCAATGGCCGCCCAGGTCGTTGTAATTGGCCCAGCCGGAAGCGACCGTGGCAACGCTCAACAACAGCAGCAGCACAATCGCCAGCGCCCCGGCCGGGTTGTGTCCGACATGGTGCTCGGGTCGACCGTGTGCGATCGAGGACAGGTAACGCATGACCGCCGCCGGACCGCGCACAAAGCTGGCAAAACGCGCATAGCGCGTGCCCAGCAGCCCCCAGAGGACGCGGAACGCCACCAGCCCGCCCAGCGTGTAGCCCAGGCTCACGTGCACCAGGCGCCAGCGCTCGCTCTCCGCCGTCAGGTAGGCGCCGGCAAAGCTCAGCACCATCAGCCAGTGGAACACCCGCACCGGGGCATCCCACACCAGGATCTTTGTTTTTTCATTCGCCATGTTGCTCACCTTGGAATCTTGATGTCGCGTTCGCTGAAACGGCCGTCCGCCGCCTGGGTGTGACAGGCAGCACAATTGGAAGCACTGCCCACCGCCGCGCGCTTCCAGACCTCCGGAGGCACTTCCCGCGCGTTGTGCTTGCGCAGGAACCAGGCCGACTTCGTGATGCGGTCCTGCGGCGGCGCCTCGCTGACCCGCTTGTAGGTGCCGGCATGGACTTGCAGCCAGCCGCCGATCTCGCGCAGGCTGGCCTCGTCCAGCGAGGCATCGGTGCCGTAATGCTGCTGTAGCGAGCCCATCAGGTGCTGCCACGAAGCCGCCGGCAGCATGCCTGGCGGGTAGGCGATATGGCAGGCCGCGCATTCCTGCTGGTATTTCGGCAGAACCGGGACGCGCGCGCCGCCGGAATCCGCCTGGGCGGCCGCGACGCATGCCAGCGCCAGGGCGGCCAGCGCGAGGGGTTTGAAGCCTGAACGTTTCATGAGAGCCCTTCCATCAAATTGCGTATGACTCAGCGCCTGAACGTCGACAGCCAGGACAGCACATCGGCTTTCTCGCCCGCCGTGCATTCGCGCCCCAGCACGTCGTTGCAATTGCGGCGAAACCATTTTTCGGTCTTCGCCGTGTCGGTGAAACGGTCGGGATTAAAAGCCGGCGCCAGCGGCGCGATCAGCTTGCCGGTACTGGCGTGCTTGCCCTCACCCGTTGGCGTTGCGGTGTGGCACGAAGCGCAGCTCCAGTCCTTGCCATGCCGGTTGGTGAACAGTTGCTGGCCGCGCGCCGGCTGGGCCGGTGCTCCCGCCTGCGCGCTATAGGCCGCCAGTTGCTCTACCGGTGTCACGGCGTACGCCAGCGGGCTCAGTACCACGCTGGCCAAGACGCCGATGCGTACCCAAAATGTCAAGTTGTCCATAGAACCTCCATGGACTTCATCGTAGGTAGCGTGGATTAAGCTTTTCTTAACGACAGCCTGCCCCTGGCCGCGCCGGCGGCGGATGACTAGGTTTTTTCATCCGCTTGTGGTGTGCGCCGCGGCTGGTCGCTGTGCGACACGGTGTAGCTGTCGGCCGCATAGGCCGGACCTTTCATCACCATCACGATGACGCAACCGATGCCGACCGTCACGACGGCGGTCCAGTGGAACAGCACCAGTCCGAACACCATGTAGTCCGCCATCTGCAACCAGCGCTCGCCGGCCGGCGTCGAGGCATCCACCCGCCAGTGCAGCACCGCCAGGCCAGCCAGAGGCAATGCCGTGCCCACGGCAAAAATCAGCGGCAGCTTGCGCCAGATCGCCCACTCCAGACCCGTGGCGGTCCGTTTCGAGCCGGGGACTTTTCGCAGCCAGTTCATGGATCAAGGTTGTTGCGGGAACAGATGCTGCATTGTGCGAAATAAGTCCGCCGCCCAATTGATCAATGTCAAACTACCCATCTTCCCTGCTTGGTCTTTGCTTCAGCAGGGGCTATTCTCATTTTCAAAACCACAGTTCACAGTTAGAGGAGTCGCCTCATGAAAATGCAAACTCTTGCCTTGGCCTGCGCACTGGCTTTGGCTTCGCTGGCTTTCGGCGCTACGGCCCAGACAGCCTCCAGCGCCAAGGTCCAATACACCGCCGACAGCAAGGCCGCGAAGGCACGCTACGACAGCGACCTGAAACTCTGCGTGGACGAAACCTCTTCCAGCGCCCGCCTGCAATGCCGGCGCGATGCCAAGACGGAATACGACAAAGCCCTGGCAGAGGCCAAGGCACGGATGGCCGCCCCTGCGCCTGCAGCAGTGCCCGCCGCCGCGCCGGCACCCACCCCGACCCCGGTCAGCCAGCCAATCTGCCCCGATTGCGGCAAGGTGGTATCGGTCAGCGTGACGGAAAAGCAGGGCGAAGGCGGCGCCATCGGCCTCATCGGAGGCGGTGCTGCCGGTGCCCTGCTGGGCCAGCAGGTTGGCCAAGGCGCCGGCAAGGATCTGGCCACGATCGCCGGCGCCATCGGCGGCGCCTATGCCGGCAAGAAGATCGAGGAAAAGGTGCGCTCGCACAAGGTGTGGACGGTCCATGTGCAGTACGACGACGGTTACCGCCGCAGCTTCGAGTTCAGCCAGGATCCCGGCTTGGTCGTGGGCGACAAGGTCCGCAACGCGGGCGACAGCATCGTCCGCGACTGAACCTGGCCCGCGCTCGTTTCAGGTGAGCGAACGCACCACTTCCATCGCCTCTTCCACCCGTTCCACCGGGTGGATGGTCAGGCCTTCGATCGCTTTTTTCGGTGCATTGGCCTTGGGTACCACGGCCACGCTGAAACCCAGCTTGGCCGCTTCCTTCAACCGCTCCTGACCGCGCGGTGCCGGCCGCACCTCGCCGGCCAGCCCCACCTCGCCGAAGGCAATGAAGCCCTTGGGCAGCGGCTTGCCGCGCAAGCTGGAGGTGATAGCCAGCATCACGGCCAAATCGGCCGCCGGTTCACTGATGCGCACGCCGCCCACCGCGTTGACGAATACATCCTGGTCCATGCAAGCCACGCCGGCATGGCGGTGCAGCACCGCCAGCAACATGGCCAGACGGTCGCGCTCCAGACCGACTGACAGGCGCCGCGGCGACGGGCCACCGCTGTCCACCAGAGCCTGGATCTCCACCAGCATCGGGCGCGTACCTTCGAGCGTCACCATGACGCAGCTGCCAGGCACGGGCTCGGCATGTTGCGACAGGAAGATGGCGCTCGGGTTGGTCACGCCTTTCAAGCCCTTTTCCGTCATGGCGAAGACGCCGATCTCGTTGACGGCGCCGAAGCGGTTCTTGATGGCGCGGATCAGGCGAAAGCTGGAGTGCGTGTCACCTTCGAAATACAGCACCGTATCCACCATGTGCTCCAGCACGCGCGGCCCCGCCAGCGCGCCCTCTTTCGTCACATGACCCACCAGCACGATGGCGGTGCCGCTGGCCTTGGCGGCGCGCGTCAGGTGCGCGGCGCACTCGCGCACCTGCGCCACCGAGCCCGGTGCGGAGGTGAGCTGCTCGGAATAGACGGTCTGGATCGAGTCGATCACCGCGATGGCCGGCTGGTGCATCGCCAGCGTGGCGAGGATTTTTTCCAGCTGGATCTCGGCCAGCACCTGCACCTGCGAGCCGTCCAGTCCCAACCTGCGGGCGCGCAGCGCGACCTGGGCACCGCTCTCCTCGCCTGTGACGTAGAGAGTTTTCTGGCCGGCGTGCTGCAGTGCATCGAGCGCCTGCAGCAGCAACGTGGACTTGCCGATGCCAGGGTCGCCGCCGATCAGCACCACGCCGCCTTCGACGATGCCGCCACCCAGCACCCGGTCCAGTTCGTCCTGGCCGGTCGGCGTGCGATCCACATCGGTGGCTTCGATATCGGCCAGCGCGGTCACCTCGGCGGTCTTGGCGAGGGCGGCAAAACGGTTCTTGGCCGGCGCAGCGCTCTCGGCCACGGATTCGATCAGCGTGTTCCAGGCATTGCAGTGCGGACACTTGCCCAGCCACTTGGGGCTGGTGCCGCCGCACTCGTTGCAGGTGTAGATGGTTTTGTCCTTGGCCATGGGCCGGATAATACTGGATGTCCTTACAGTTCGGGTAAGTCCCCGGCACAAATGACTGTGGGAAACGGCCTTTTTTATTTAACATGTTAAATAAATGGACGCCGCCACCTACTTCAGCCACCGCAACCTGCCGCGCCTGCTGCTGCAAGCACGCGAGGCCGTCATGGCACATGCCCGGCCGGGCCTGCGCGAACATGGCCTGAGCGACCAGCAGTGGCGCGTGCTGCGTGTGCTGGGCGAGCACGGCGTGGTGGAAACCGGCCGCGTGGCGCGCGAGGCCTTCATCCTCGGCCCCAGCCTGACCGGCGTGCTCGCGCGCATGGAACGCGACGGCCTGATCCGCCGCGCGCGCGACAGCGCCGACCAGCGACGCACCGTGGTGGAAGCCACGGCCAAGGGCCGCCAGCTGGTGGACAAGCTCTCGCGCAGCATCGAGGCGCACTACGCCTGGATGGAAAGGTCGCTCGGCAAGCAGAAGCTGGCGCAGCTCTATGAACTGCTGGACGAACTGATCGCGCTGGAGGAGCCGGCATGAGTTCGCCCCCGTTCATGCCCACCGGCACGATCTACGGCACCTTGCTCAACACGCTGGACGAGTGGGTGGCACTCAGTCCCCAGATGGCGCAGCCGCCGTACAAAGGCGCACCGAAAGCACCGGTGCTCTACATCAAGACCGCCAACACCTGGAGCCCGTGCGACAGCCCGATCACGGTACCGGCCAAGGCCACGGAGGTGGAAGTCGGCGCCAGCATCGGCATGGTGATTGGCGCGCCGGCGCAGCGGACCACGGTGCGCGACGCCCTGGACCACATCGCGGGTTATGTGCTGATGAACGACCTTTCGCTGCCGCACGCCAGTTTTTTCCGCCCCCCCGTCAAGTACAAGAACCTCGATGGCTTCCTCGGCATCGGGCCGCGGCTGCTGCCTCCCCATGAGGCCGGCAACCCGAACCACTTCCGGCTGGAGGTCCGCATCGATGGCGAGTTGCGCCAGACGGTGGACTACGCGCGCCTGGTGCGTCCGGCAGCACAGCTGCTGGCCGATGTCAGCGAGTTCATGACGCTGCACCCGGGCGATGTGCTGCTGCTGGGCTGTGGTGCCCAGCGCCCGCTGGCCCACACCGGCCAGCGCATCGACATCAATGCACCCGGCTTGCCGACACTCGGCCTGTTAAGCAACACCCTCGTGGCGGAGGCGGCATGAAGCACGCGTGCGTTGCCTACGACCGGGCCATTCATCAGGCCACCGAGCACGACGGCCAGCTGCGGCTCGGCGACGGCCGTCTGGTCGCCTTCGATGCCGTGCGCTGGCTGCCGCCGCTCGCGCCGGTACCACGCCCGCGCACCATCCTGGCGCTCGGCCTGAACTACGCCGACCACGCCAAGGAACTGGCCTTCAAGGCACCGGAAGAACCCCTGGTCTTCATCAAGGGCGAAAGCTCGCTGATCGGCCACCGTGACCACACCGTGCGACCGGCTGGTGTCGAGTTCATGCACTACGAGTGCGAGCTGGCGGTGGTCATCGGCCAGACGGCCAGGAAAGTCCAGCGCGCCAACGCCTATGACGTCATCGCCGGCTACACCGTGGCCAATGACTACGCCATCCGCGACTACCTGGAAAACTGGTACCGCCCCAACCTGCGCGTGAAGAACCGTGACACGGGCACGCCGCTCGGGCCCTGGCTGGTCGATGCCGCCGATGTGCCGAATCCGATGAACCTGGCGTTGCAAACCACCGTCAATGGCCGGCTCACGCAATCGGGCCACACGCGCGACATGATCTTCGACGTGCCCTGTCTCATCGAGTACTTCAGCAGCTTCATGACGCTGAAGCCCGGCGACCTGATCCTGACCGGCACGCCCGACGGCGTGGTCGATTGCCAACCGGGCGATGTGGTCGTCACGGAGATCGAAGGCATCGGCGCTCTCATCAACACCATCGCAGCCGCACCATGAACCTCATCAATCACCTGATCAACGGCCAGTCGGTCAGCGGTACCGACTACTTCGAAACCGTCAACCCGGCCACGCAGGAAGTACTGGCCGAAGTGGCGGCCGGTGGTACGGCCGAAGTGCATGCGGCGGTGGCGGCGGCCAAGGACGCGTTCCCGAAGTGGGCCGGCCTGCCGGCGCCCGAGCGCGCCAAGCTGATGCGCAAGCTCGGCGACCTGATCGCCGCGCACGTGCCCGAGATCGCGCGCACCGAGACCGACGACACCGGCCAGGTCATCGCCCAGACCGGTAAGCAACTCATTCCGCGTGCGGCCGACAACTTCCACTACTTCGCCGAGATGTGCACACGCGTCGACGGCCACACCTACCCGACGCCGACGCACCTGAACTACACACTGTTCCACCCGGTCGGCGTCTGCGCACTGATCTCGCCGTGGAACGTGCCCTTCATGACGGCCACCTGGAAGGTCGCGCCGGCCCTCGCCTTCGGCAACACCGCCGTGCTGAAGATGAGTGAGCTGTCGCCGCTGACCGCCGCGCGCCTGGGTGAGCTGGCGCTGGAAGCCGGCATTCCCCCCGGCGTGCTCAACGTGGTGCACGGCACCGGCCGCGAAGCCGGCGAGCCGCTGTGCGCCCACCCGGACGTGCGTGCCATCTCTTTCACCGGCTCGACGGCCACCGGCAACCGCATCGTCAAGAGCGCCGGCCTGAAGAAGTTCAGCATGGAACTGGGCGGCAAGAGCCCCTTCGTGATCTTCGACGACGCCGACCTGGAGCGCGCGCTGGATGCCGCGGTGTTCATGATCTTCTCCAACAACGGCGAACGCTGCACCGCCGGCAGCCGCATCCTGGTGCAGCAAAGCATCTACGCCGACTTCGTGCAGAAGTTCACCGAGCGCGCCAAGCGCATCACCGTGGGCGACCCGCAGGATGAGAAGACCATCATCGGCCCCATGGTCAGCCCCGGCCACCTGGCCAAGGTGCGCAGCTACATCGAACTCGGCCCCAAGGAAGGCGCCACACTGCTGTGCAGCGGGCTGGACCGCCCGAGCTACGCCCTCGAGTTGCCGGCACGCGTGAAGGGCGGCAACTACGTCTGGCCCACCGTGTTCGCCGACGTCGACAACCGCATGCGCATCGCGCAGGAAGAAATCTTCGGCCCGGTCGCCTGCCTCATTCCGTTCAAGGACGAGGCCGATGCCATAACCAAGGCCAACGACATCCAATACGGCCTGTCCAGCTACGTCTGGAGCGAGAACCTCGGTCGCGCGCACCGGGTGGCGGCTGCCATCGAGGCCGGCATGTGCTTCGTCAACAGCCAGAACGTACGGGACCTGCGCCAGCCCTTCGGCGGCACCAAGGCCAGCGGCACCGGACGCGAAGGCGGCACCTGGAGCTACGAAGTGTTCCTGGAACCGAAGAACGTGGCTGTCTCGCTGGGCTCGCACCATATTCCTCATTGGGGGGTCTGACCATGGGCAAGCTCGCTCTCGCCGCCAAGATCACCCACGTGCCCTCGATGTACCTGAGCGAGTTGCCCGGCCCGCGCCAGGGCACGCGGCAGGACGCCATCGACGGCCACCGGGAAATCGGCCGCCGTTGCCGCGAACTCGGCGTGGACACCATCGTGGTGTTCGACACCCACTGGCTGGTCAATGCCAACTACCACGTCAACTGCGCGCCGCGCTTCAAGGGCCTGTACACCAGCAACGAGCTGCCGCACTTCATCAGCAACCTGGGCTACGAGTTCCCCGGCAACCCGGCACTCGGCCAGTTGCTGGCGCGCGTATGCAACGAACACGGTGTCGAGACCCTGGCCCACCCGGCCACCACGCTGGCGCCCGAGTACGGCACGCTGGTGCCCATGCGCTACATGAACCAGGACCAGCATTTCAAGGTGGTGTCGGTGTCGGCGCTGTGCCAGGTGCACTACCTGGCCGACAGCGCGCGCCTGGGCTGGGCCATGCGCCGCGCGGTGGAAGAGCATTACGACGGCACGGTGGCGTTTTTTGCCAGCGGCTCTTTAAGCCACCGCTTTGCGCAGAACGGCCTGGCACCGGAATATGCGTTCAGGATCTGGAGCCCGCTGCTCGAAAACATGGACCGCGACGTGATCCGCCTGTGGCAGGCCGGCGACTGGAAAACCTTTTGCGACATGCTGCCCGAGTACGCCAGCAAGGGCCACGGCGAAGGCTTCATGCACGACACCGCCATGCTGCTCGGCGCCCTCGGTTGGTCCGACTACAGCGGCCAGGCCGAGATCGTCACGCCCTACTTCGGCGCCTCCGGCACCGGCCAGCTCAACGCCGTGTTTCCGGTGCTGCCGGTCAGCGGCGATGCCGTGCCGCCGCCGCAGGCTTCGTCGGCCGACGGCTACCGCGCTTTTGCGAGACTCTGAGAGAACCTCACCATGCCCCACCTCGTCATCCTCTACACCGCCAACCTGGAGCAGGAAACCGACATGACGGCCCTGTGCCGCGACCTGGCCGACGTGATGGTGAAACAAAAAGACGAAACCGGCGAACCGGTCTTCCCCACCGGCGGCACACGCGTGCTGGCCTACCCGGCGCCGCACTACGCCGTGGCCGACGGCCAGCACGACTACGCCTTCGTCTACCTGAACCTGCGCATGGGCTACGGCCGCTCGGATGCTATCAAAACAAGAGCTGGTGACGCATTGTTGGCGAGGGTCAAGGCTCATTTTGATTCTCTATTGTCGAAACGCCACCTCGGTATCACGCTGCAGATCGACGAAGGCCGCGAGGTCTACAACGCCAAGCACAGCAACATCCATCCGCTGTTTCCTCACTGACCGCATAGCCGCATGTTCACCCCGGAACTGACGCAACAACTGGCCGCCGAGCTGCAGCAGGCGCAGGACACGCGCACCCAGCTGGAGCACTTCTCCCAGCGCTTCCCCCGCATGACGATCGAGGACGGCTACCGCGTCAGCCGCGCCTGGGTGGCGCTGCAGCTGGCGACCGGACGCCGCGTGATCGGCCACAAGATCGGCCTGACCTCGCGCGCCATGCAGCAGTCGAGCCAGATCGACGAACCCGACTATGGCACCTTGCTGGATTCCATGCTGTTCACCTGCACGCCCGGCCAGGTACTGGACATTCCGGCGGCGCGCTTCATCGCGCCACGGGTGGAGGTGGAACTGGCCTTCGTGCTGAAGGCGCCGCTCAAGGGGCCGAACGTCACGGCAGAACAGGTCATCGCCGCCACCGACTACGTGACGCCGGCGATCGAGATCATCGACGCCCGCATCGAACAGTTCGACCGCCACAGCAAAGTGATGCGCAAAGTGTTCGACACCATCAGCGACAACGCTGCCAACGCCGGCATCGTGGTCGGCGCTGCGCGCGCCAGGCCTGCCGACGTGATCCTGCCCTGGATCGGCGCCATCCTGCGCTGCAACGGCGTGGTGGAGGAAACCGGCCTGGCGGCCGGCGTGCAGGGCCACCCGGCCATCGGCATTGCCTGGCTGGCCAACAAGCTGGCGCCCTGGGGCGAACATCTGGAAGCCGGGCAGATCGTGCTGGCCGGCTCTTTCACGCGCCCGGTGCCCGGCAAGGCGGATGATCTGTTCGAAGCCGACTACGGCCCGCTCGGGACTCTGAAATTTCGATTTACCTGAACACTTCCATGAAGACACCCACCAATCCTTTCAAGCAAGCCCTTCAAAACAAACAGGCCCAGATCGGCCTGTGGGTCAACCTGGCCAACCCGATCAGCACCGAGATCTGCGCCGGTGCCGGCTTCGACTGGCTGCTGCTCGACGGCGAGCACTCACCCAATACGCTCACCACGCTGCTCGGCCAGTTGCAGGCCGTGGCGACCTACCCCGGCACGCACGCCATCGGCCGCGTGCCGCTGGGCCACGGCGAGGCCGGCACGGCGCTGATCAAGCAGTTCCTTGACCTCGGCTTCCAGACCCTGCTGGTGCCGATGGTGGACACGGCCGAGCAGGCCGCCGCGCTGGTGTGCGCCATGCGCTACCCGCAGGACGACGGCCAGGGCGGCATCCGCGGCATGGCCGGCGCGCGCGCCTCGCGCTGGGGCCGTTACCCCAACTACGCCAAGGAAGCCAACGAGCAGGTCTGCCTGCTGGTGCAGGTCGAATCGCGCACCGCGCTGAACAACCTCGAAGCCATTGCCGCCACGCCGGGTGTGGACGGCATCTTCATCGGCCCGGCCGACCTGTCGGCCTCGCTCGGCCACGTGGGCCATGCCACGCACCCGGAGGTGCAGGCTGCCATCGACGACGCCATCCGCCGCATCGTCAAGAGCGGCAAGGCCGCCGGCATCCTGGTCAGCGACGAGACGCTGGCACGCCACTACCTGGCGCTGGGCGCCACCTTCGTCGCCGTCGGCCTGGACACGCAGATCCTGGTGCGCCAGACCAGCGCGCTGGCCGCGCTGTACAAAGGCGACGTCAAGCCCATGGCCTCTGGCGACAAGACCTACTAAGTCATGCACGATCTCAAGCGCGTCTGCCTCATCACCGGTGCCGCCACCGGCATCGGCGCCGCCTGCGCGCGCGAGTTCGCCGCGCACGGCTGGCAACTGGCCCTGAGCTGGCTGGACGATGCCAACCACGTGCAGCTGCTGGACGTGGCGACCGAGTGCGAGGTGCATGGCATCAGCCCGCTGCTGCAACACCTCGATGTGACAAGCAATGACAGCTGCGCCGCCTTTGCCGCCACCGCGTTGCAGCGCTTCGGCCGCATCGACGCGCTGATCAACTGCGCCGGCACCACGCGCTTCATTGCGCACGCCGACCTCGACGCCCTCACGCCGGAAGAGTTCCACCGCACCTACGACGTCAACACCGTCGGCCTGTACCGCATGACGCGCGCCTGCGTGCCGGCACTCAAGGCTTCGGGCCACGGCAGCGTGGTCAACATCTCGTCCATCGGCGGCGTCATCGGGCGCGGCTCGTCCATGGCCTATGCCGCCTCCAAGGGTGCCGTCAACACGCTCACGCTGTCGCTGGCGCGCGCACTGGGGCCGCAGATCCGCGTCAACGCCATTGCGCCGGGCTTCGTCGAGGGCGGCCTGCCCAGCCGCGTGCTGGACGCCGTACGCCACGCCGAGGTGCTGCGGGTGCAGACCGAAAGTTCGCCGCTCCAGCGCGTCTCGCAACCGGAGGAAGTAGCGGCACTGGCCTGCTTCATCACCGAGCGCGCCCCCGGCATGACGGGCACGGTGATCCAGATGGACAATGGCCTGCACCTCAATGCAGGATGAACCCATGACCGACAAGAAAAAATTCCGCAGCGCCACCATTTACGAGGGCACCATCCGTGCCACCACGCGCAGCTTCCTGCACGCGCTGGGCCAGGACGAGGACGACATCACACGCCCGCACATCGGTGTCTTCCACACCGGCGGCGAGATGAGCCCCTGCAATCTGAACCTGCGCGAACAGGCGCAGCACGCCAAGACCGGCATCTACGCCGCCGGTGGCACGCCACACGAGTGCCCGGTGGTCTCGATCTCCGACGGCCTGACCATGGCGCATTCGGGCATGCGCTTCTCGCTCATTTCGCGCGAACTGATTGCCGACAGCGTGGAAGCTTCGGTGCGCGGCCACCAGTGGGACGGCATCTTCGGCATCGGCGCCTGCGACAAGAACCTGCCCGGCCTGATGATGGGTATGGTGCGCTGCAATGTGCCCAGCGTCTTCGTGCATGGCGGCTCCGCGCTGCCGGGGCAGGCACCGGGCGTGAACGGACGCGACCTGAACGTGGTCGACACCTACGAGACCATCGGCAAGGTGCTGGCCGGCGACGCCACGCACGACGAGCTGGACGCCATCAGCCGCGCCTGCCTGCCCACCGCCGGCGCCTGCGCCGGCCAGTTCACCGCCAACACCATGGGCATGGTGTCGGAGGCGCTGGGCCTGGCACCGATCGGCTCCAGCATGGTGCCGGCCGTGTTCAGCGAACGCGCACCGCTGCTGCGCCGCGCCGGCAAACAGTTGATGAAAGCCGTGATGGGGGATGCCCCGTTGCCGCGCGACATCGTGACGCGCAAGGCGCTGGAAAACGCCTGCGCCGTGGTTTCGGCCACCGGCGGCTCCACCAACGCCGCGTTGCACATCCCGGCCATTGCGCACGAGGCCGGCATCCGGTTCCATCTGGACGATGTGGCCGAAGTCTTTGCCCGCACCCCCTTGATTGCCGACCTGCGCCCCGGCGGCAAGTACCTGGCACGTGACATGTACTACGTGGGCGGTGCGGCCGTCGTGCTGCACGAGCTGCTCCAGAGCGGCCACCTGCATGGCGACGCCCTGACCTGGACCGGCCGCACCCTGGCCGAGGAACTGGACGGCGCCAACGCCCCGGACGGCGAGGTGGTACGCCGCTTTGAAAACGCCATTTCAAAAGACGGCGGCCTGGCCGTGCTCAAGGGCAATCTGTGCCCGGATGGCGCGCTGCTGAAAACCGCCGGCCTCAAGACCCTGGTGCACCGTGGCCCGGCACGCGTGTTCGAATCGGAAGAAGAAGCCCAGGCCGCCGTGCAGGCCATGCACTACCAGCCCGGTGATGTGATCGTGATCCGCAACGAGGGCCCCAAAGGCGGCCCCGGCATGCGCGAGATGCTGGGCATCACCGCCCTGCTTTACGGCCAGGGCATGGGCGACAAGGTGGCGCTGCTGACCGACGGACGCTTTTCCGGCGCCACGCGCGGCCTGTGCATCGGCTATGCCGGCCCGGAAGCTGCCGACCGCGGACCGATTGCCGCGCTGCGCAACGGCGATGTGGTGACCATCGATGCCCGTCCCGAGGCGCGCAGCATCACGGTCGAGCTGAGCGCGGCCGAGCTCGCGCAACGCCTGGCCGCCGTGCTACCCAACACCGACAGCGCCCGCGGCGGCCTGCTGGAAAAATATGCATTGACAGTTCGCCCGAGCCACCAGGGCGCGGTCACCCATTCCGGGGCCGTGGTCTGGTTGCGCGATGAATCCTGAGCCCTACCTGTTCCATCATTCAAAGGAGACCCCATGAGCATTTCACGTCGTCAAGTCATCCAGTCCGTTGGCGCCTCGGCCCTGCTGGCCAGCGTCGGCCAACAGGCCATGGCGCAAGCGCAGATCGAGAACCTGAAGATCGTCACCGGTTTCGCAGCCGGCGGCACCTCCGACACCACCTGCCGACGCGTCGCCAGCCGGCTCGGCGGCACCTACGCCAAGACGGCCACGGTCGAAAACAAGACTGGCGCCGGTGGCCAGATCGCCATCCAGTACGTCAAGGGCCAACCGGCCGACGGCGCCACGATGCTGCAAACGCCGACCTCGATGCTCACCATCTACCCGCACATCTACAAGAAGCTGCCCTACGACCCGGTCCATGACGTCACGCCAGTCTCGCTGGCCTGCATCTTCGACTTCGGTTTTGCCGTCGGTCCCATGGTGCCGGCGAACGTGAAGAACATTGCCGACTTCATCGCCTGGGCCAAGGCCAACCCCAGCCAGGCCAACTTCGGCTCGCCGGCGGCCGGCTCCACACCCCACTTTGTCGGCGCGCTGGTGGGCCGCCATGCCGGCGTGGAGCTCAAGCACGTGGGCTACCGCGGCACGCAACCGGCCATGCTGGACCTGCTGGGCGGCCAGATCGCCGCCGTGTGCGGCCCCATCGGCGACATCACGCAGCACCTGCCCACCGGCAAGGTGCGCATCCTGGCGACGTCGGGCGCCAAACGCAACCGTTTCGCCCCCGATGTTCCCACCTTCACCGAGCAGGGCCTCAAGGACATGGAGCACAGCGAGTGGTTCGCCTTCTTCCTGCCCGGCAAGGCGGCGCCGGAACTGGTGACGCGCCTGAACGCGGCCCTCAAGTCGGCACTGGCCTCCAAGGACGTCATCGACGGCATGGGCACCTTTGGCCTGGAAACGATGTCGAGTTCGCCGGCCGAACTGGCGGCCATCCTGAAAAAGGACACGGCGAAATGGAGCCCGATCGTCAAGGCCATCGGATTCACCGCCGACGCCTGAATGGCCCCCACGGTCGCGCACTGCGTGTCGCTCCCTGCCCCCCGAGGGGGCCGCATTTCAGCTTGGAGCGGCCCGGCGCTGAAACCCCCGCTGCACGACCGTCGGGATATTTCGACACACTGATGGGACCCCACCATGAACGCCATGCTGAAACCCGCCACACCGGCGCACATGCACCCGGATGAATGGCAGGCGCGCCTGCAACTGGCCGCCTGCTACCGCATCTTCGCCATGCTGGGCTGGACGGAGATGATCTACAACCACATCACGCTGCGCCTGCCGGCCAGCGTGACGGGGGACGAGAAGCACTTTCTGATCAACCCCTTCGGCCTGCACTACAGCGAAGTCACCGCCAGCAACCTGGTGAAGATCGACCTGCAGGGCCATGTGCTCGACGGCTCGCCCCATCCGGTGAACCCGGCCGGCTTCACGGTGCATGCCGCCCTCCACGCGGCGATCGAAGGCGCGCACTGTGTCATGCACACCCACACCACCGCCGGCGTGGCGGTGGCCTGCCTGCAGGGCGGTCTGCAGCAGACCAACTTCTACAGCGCGCAGCTGCACGGCATGGTGGCATATCACGACTTTGAGGGCATCACCATCCACGCCGAAGAAGCACCGCGCCTGTTGAAAAGCATCGGCGACAAACCGGCGGTGATCCTGCGCAACCACGGCCTGCTGGCCTGGGGCCAGACGCTGGCACAGACCTTTGCCATTCTGTGGACGCTGCAGCGTGCCTGCGAGATCCAGATGGCAACCTTCAGCATGGGCGCGGCCATTCCCGTGCCCGAGGCCATCGCACAGAAGTGCACACGCGACGCGCTGCAGTTCAACCCCCACCACGGCGCCGGGCAGGATGTGTTCGACGCGCTGGTGCGGCAGGTGGACCGGATCGACGTCAGCTATCAGAAATGAAACACCCCCAAGCTCCGCGCACTGCGTGTCGCTACTCCTCCCCCCTCAAGGGGGCAACGCCAGTGGCCCGGCAAAGCCGGTTTCACGGCGTTCCCCGGTTGGGTCACCTTATGCATGCATCGCATGCTGCTCGTAACAAAGTGGAACGCTGAAATGTTGTATCGCAAGGTGTGCATCTATGGTGCCGGCGCCATCGGCGGCTGGATCGGCGTGCGGCTGGCCGGCGCGGGTTGTCAGGTCAGCGTGGTGGCACGCGGCGCCACCCTGGATGCCCTCAAGCGCCACGGCCTGCGCTGCCAGCACGGCCAGGTGGAAACCACCGTCACCGTGCAGGCCAGCGCCGACCCGACCGAGCTGGGCGTGCAGGATCTGGTGGTGATCGCCGTCAAGGCGCCGGCCCTGCCGGAGGTGGCGCGCCGCATCGGCCCGCTGATCGGGCCCGACACCGTAGTGCTGACCGCCATGAACGGCGTACCCTGGTGGTTCTTCCAGGGTTTCGGCGGCAGACTCGCCGGCACGCAGCTGCAGGCGGTGGATGCCAGCGGCGAAATAACCGCCGCCATTCCGGCCACCAGCGTCATCGGCTGCGTGGTGCATGCCAGCTGTTCGCTCAAGCTGCCGGGCTGGGTGGAGCACCATTTCGGCAACAAGCTCATCATCGGCGAACCCTCGGGGCGCCAGACCGAGCGTGTGCAGCAACTGGCTGCCCTGCTGGAACAGGCCAGCTTCGAGGTTGAGGTGTCCGAGCAGATCCAGAAGGACATCTGGTACAAGCTGTGGGGCAATATGACGGTCAACCCGGTGAGCGCGCTCACCGGCGCCACCACCGACCTGATCCTGGGTGACGAGCTGGTGCGCAACTTCATCTCGAGCGTCATGCTGGAAGCCAAGGAGATCGGCGCACGCATCGGCATCCCGATCGCCCAACAGCCCGAGGACCGCCATGCCGTGACGCTCAAGCTCGGCGCTTTCAAGACCTCGATGCTGCAGGACGTGGAGGCCAACCGGGCGGTGGAGCTCGATGCCCTGGTGACGGTGGTCAAGGAACTCGGCGCCCTCACCGGCGTCGCCACCCCGTTTACCGACGCCCTGCTCGGCCTGTCGCGCCTGCACGCGCGGGTGCGAGACCTGTATTGATCTGATGCGCAAACCGTCAATCAGTCGCACGGCCTTCGTCACGCTGCTGCTGGTGGCCTGCATGTTTGGCGCCAACCATGTAGCGGCACGCCTGGCCTTCAACCATGGGCTCGACGTCGCCACTGCCGTGGCCGTACGCAGCCTGGTCACCGCCGGCGCCGTGGCGTTGCTGGTGCTGTGGCAAGGCGTGCCACGCCACCTCAATCGCAAGCAAGGCCGCATGCTGCTGCTCGTCAGTGCGCTGGTCGCCATCCAGAGCCTGTGCCTGTATTCCGCCGTGGCGCGGTTGCCGGTGGCGCTGGCGCTGCTGACCTTCAACACCTACCCGCTGTGGACCGCCCTGTTCGCCTGGCTGCTCTACCGGCACCGGCCCGAGCGGGCGGTGCTGATCGCCATGCCGGTGCTGCTGTTCGGCCTGGCACTGGCGCTCGACGTGCTGGGGGCCGCATCGGGCCTGGGCGCGGCCGGGCAATGGAGCCGCATCGGTGCCGGCGTGGCGTTTGCGCTCACGGCGGCTGCCGTCTTTGGCGCCGCCCTGGTGCTGACGCAGCATGAAGTCGCCGAGGTCGACGGCCGCGTGCGCACCGCCATCACCATGGGCCTGGTCGGCCTGCTGGCCCTGATCGGTGTCGGTGTGCACGGCGGCTTTCACCTGCCGCAGGCCGCCGCCGGCTGGTGGGGCCTGGCGCTGCTGACCTTCTTCTACGGCACCGCCTTCACCATCATGTTCACGCTCTTGCCCAAACTCGGTGTGGTGGGCAGCTCGCCCATCATGAACGTGGAGCCGGTGGCGGCACTGGTAATGGCCTGGGCGCTGCTGGGCCAGGCCATCGCACCGGTGCAGATCGCCGGCGCCCTGCTGGTGGTGGGCACCGTGATGGCGCTGGGATTGCGGAAGAGATGAACACCCCCAGGCTGTGCGCACTGCGTGTCGCTACGCCACCCCCCTTGCAGGGGGCAACGCCAGTGGCCCGGCACAGCCGGTTCCACGGCGTTTCCCAACTAGGTATCTTCATGCGCGGCGCGACACGTTCCACGCAACTGAGCCGTTGACATGTCGTTCGAAGTCATGACCGCGGTGCTGATCTCGGCCCTGCTGCACGCGGGCTGGAATGCGCTGGTGCGCTCGTCCGCCGACAAGTTTCTCAGCACGCTGCACATCGTCTGCGGTGCCGGCGCGCTGGCGTTGGTGTTGCTGCCCGGCCTGCCGCTGCCGGCACCTGCCAGCTGGCCCTACGTGGTGGTCTCGGGTCTGATCCACGTGCTCTATTTCACGCTGGTGGCCCATGCCTACCGCGGCGCCGACCTGAGCTTTGCCTACCCGCTGATGCGCGGCACCGCGCCAGCGCTGTCGGCCCTTGCTGCGGCATGGCTGCTGGGCGAATCGCCCACACCCGGCCACTGGCTCGGCATTGCGCTGATCTGCTTCGGCGTGCTCTCGCTGGCCGGCAGCGCCTGGCGCCACAGTGGCAAGCACCTGATCGCCACGTTCAGCGCCTTGGGCAATGCCGGCGTCATCGCCCTCTACACCCTGGTCGACGGCCTGGGCGCACGCCTGTCCGGCCATGCCTTCAGCTACACCGCCTGGGTCTTTCTACTGACCGCCGGGCTGATGCTGGGCGTGGCCCTGGTGCTGCGCGGCCGCCAACTGCTGCAACCGGCACCCGGTGCCTGGCGCAATGGCCTGCTGGGCGGCACCGGCACGCTGGGGGCCTACAGCCTGGTGCTGTGGGCCATGACGCAGGCCCCGATCGCCTCGGTCGCGGCCTTGCGCGAAACCTCGATCGTCTTTGCAGCACTGATCGGCGTGCTGTTCCTCAAGGAACGCTTGGGGCGGTGGCGACTGGCAGCCGTGCTGGTGGTGTGTGCGGGGGCGGTGGTGATCAAGTTGGCTTGAACTCCGCTTGCACTCCGGCTACTCGACAACCACCGGCACCCGCGTCGCCAACGCACACATCAACTCGTAACCGACGGTGCCCCCGGCCTGCGCCACTTCATCAATCGACAACAGCGCGCCATTGTTAGCCCGGCCCCAGAGCGTGACTTCGGAGCCAAGGCCAGCCGTCGGCACCGGCGTCAGGTCCACCGTGATCAGGTCCATGCTGACGCGGCCCACGGTACGGGTGCGCACGCCATCGACCAGCACCGGCGTGCCCTTCTCAAGACTGCCGGGGCTGCAGCGCATGTAGCCGTCGGCATAACCGCACGCCACCACGCCGATGCGCATCGGTTGCGGCGCGGTGAAGATGGAGCCGTAGCCGACCGTGTCACCGGCTTGCAGGTTTTGCAGGCCCACGATGCGCGAGCGCAGCGTCATGGCCGGGTGCAGGCCCCAATCGGCGGCGTTGTGCTCGGGGAAGTCGGGCGCCGAGCCGTACTGCACCACGCCCGGGCGAATCCAGTCCGACACCAGGCCGGAGCTGGGCTGACCACCCATGTGGCGCAGGATGGCAGCGCTGTTGCTCAAGGAGCGTTCGCCCGGCAGGTCTTCGGTGGCGGCATTGAAGGCGACCACCTGGCGGGCGATGCCGCGTGCATCGTCGGCGTCGCTGAAGTGGGTCATGAGCGAAATCTCGTCCACCTGCGGCAAGGCATTCAGCCGCGTCCAGGCGGCACGGAACTGCTCAGGACGAAAGCCCAGTCGGTTCATGCCGCTGTTCATCTTGAGAAAGACACGGTGCGGCACATGGGTCTTGTGCACCGCCAGCATGTCGATCTGCTCCTGGCAATGCACCACGTGCCAGAGATCGAGGCGCGAGCACAGTTCCAGATCACGCTGCTCGAACACGCCTTCCAGCAGCAGAATGGGGCCACGCCAGCCCAGGGCCCGCACGCGCTCGGCCTCCGTCAGATCGAGCAGGGCAAAACCATCGGCAGCGCGCAGTCCATCGAACACGCGCTCGATGCCATGGCCGTAGGCATTGGCCTTGACCACGGCCCAGACCTTGGCGTCGGCGGCGGTCTGCCGTACCCGCGCCAGGTTATGACGCAATGCAGCGGTATGGATGGTGGCTTGGATCGGGCGCGACATTATGGGGGGCATGGGCTGGTAGAGATGTCGATTTTGACATTGCCGGGCGTGCTATAACCCGCTGTCGCTTGGATATCCATTACAAAACCACCTGCCATCAGTCGCACTGGTGCCCACCGTAGACAATGAAACGCGGTTTCTACACCATCATGTCGGCGCAGTTTTTCAGCTCGCTGGCCGACAATGCCTTGTTTGTCGGGGCCGTGCAGTTGCTGCGCAGCGCCTCTGCGCCGGAATGGCAGCAGGCGGCGCTGGTGCCGATGTTCGCCCTGTTCTATGTGGTGCTGGCGCCTTTTGTCGGCGCTTTTGCCGACGCCCTGCCCAAGGGCAAGGTGATGCTGATCAGCAACTCTATCAAGATCGTGGGCTGCCTGCTGATGCTGTTCGGCACCCACCCGCTGATGGCCTACGCCATCGTCGGCCTGGGCGCCGCCGCCTACTCGCCGGCCAAGTACGGCATCCTGACCGAATTGCTGCCGGCCTCGCAACTGGTCAAGGCCAATGGCTGGATCGAAGGGCTGACGATTGCGTCCATCATCCTCGGCGTGCTGCTGGGTGGCCAGCTGGTCGGCCACTCGGTCTCTGCCGCCCTGCTGTCCGTCGACTGCCCTTTCGTCACCACCGGCATCGACACCGCACCCGAGGCAGCCATCGCCGTACTGATCGTGGTCTATCTGCTGGCAGCCTGGTTCAACACGCGCATCCCCCCCACCGGCGTGGAAATGCGCCCCATGCCCAACAACCCGATTTCCCTGATCCCGGACTTCTGGACCTGCAATGCCCGCCTGTGGCGCGACAGGCTGGGCCAGATCTCGCTGTCCACCACCACCCTGTTCTGGGGCGTCAGCGGCAACCTGCGCTACATCGTGCTGGCCTGGGCTGCCGCCGCTTTGGGCTACAGCGTGACGCAAGCCTCTTCACTGGTCGGCGTGGTCGCCATCGGCACTGCGGTCGGCGCCGTGGTGGCGTCGATGCGCATGAAGCTGGAGCACGCCACGCGCGTCATGCCGCTGGGCATCGCCATGGGCCTGCTGGTCATCCTGCTTAACTTCATCGACAACGTCTGGCTGGCCGCGCCCTTCCTGGTGCTGCTCGGCGGACTGGGCGGTTTCCTGGTGGTGCCGATGAACGCACTGTTGCAGCACCGCGGCCACAACCTGATGGGCTCTGGCCGGTCCATCGCGGTGCAGAACTTCAACGAGCAGGCCTGCATTCTGGGCCTGGGCGCCTTCTACAGCCTGTCCACCGGCATGGGCCTGTCGGCCTTCGGCGCCATCACGGCCTTCGGCATTGTCGTGTCGGGCTTCATGTGGCTGATCAAGCGCTGGCATGCACGCAACTGCCGCGAACACACCGAGGAGCTGGAGCATCTGCTCGACATCGCCCGCAACGACCACCTGCACGGATAGTGGCCACTGCCCGGGCGCGCAACGCTGTGGCCGGGCATCGACCCCCTGCAGCACCTCGGGACGCCATAGGCCCTGAATCATGAGGCGACAGCTGGCAGCGTGGGGCCTGGTCCTCAACGCCTTTGTCTGGGGCGTGTCGTGGTGGCCGTTTCGTGAACTGCAGCAACTCGGCCTGCACCCGCTATGGGCCACCGCCATCATCTACCTCTTGGCGCTGCTGTGCCTGCAAGCCTCCAAGCCCGGTGCTTGGCGTGCCTTGGGCCAACATCCGCTGCTGTGGCTGCTCATGCTGGCCACCGGCCTGAGCAATGTCGGATTCAACTGGGCCGTGACGGTGGGCGATGTGGTGCGTGTCGTGCTGCTGTTCTACCTGATGCCGGCCTGGACCGTACCGTTGGCCTGGGGACTGCTGGGCGAAAAACCCGGCGTCCGTTCGCTGCTGCGGCTGGCGCTGGCGCTGACGGGCGTGCTCATCGTGCTCAAGACGCCAGGCTCGGCTTGGCCGCTGCCGAGCGGCTTGGCCGACTGGCTGGCCCTGGTCGGCGGCTTCAGCTTTGCGCTGACCAACGTGCTCTTGCTCAAACTGAAGAACACGCCGGATGAGGCACGTGCCTTTGCCATGTTCGGGGGCGGCACCCTGCTGGCGCTGGCGGCAGCCCTGGGCAGCATGCAACTGGGTCTGGCACCCGCACCGCCGGCACTCGCCGCCGACTGGCTGCAACTGGCCTTGTTCACCGGCATCGCCTTCTTAGCCGCCAATCTGGGACTGCAGTATGGTGCCGCGCGGCTGCCGGCCAATGCCACGGCGCTGATCATGCTGACCGAAGTGGTGTTTGCCAGTGTGTCGTCGGTCTTGCTGGGCGCGGCGGAACTCAGCCTGCGCACCCTGCTCGGCGGGATGCTGATCCTGCTGGCGGCCTTGCTGGCAGCCCTTCCTTCCGGCAAGCAGTGATCAGCCCTTCACAGACGTGATGCCGCAGGCATCACCGGCGCCTCGGGCGGGCGACCCAGCGCGCAGACCGCCACCCGGTTGCGCCCCTGGTGCTTGGCGTCATAAAGTGCATTGTCTGCCGCGGTGTAGAGTTCATCCACCGTGCCGGATTGCCCGGCAGCGATGCCCGCGACCCCGAAGCTGACGGTAATGGAAATCCGCAAGTCGCCCAGTTGAATGGGCGAGTCCTGCACCAGGACTCGCAACTTCTCGGCCAGCATGACGGCCGCCTCAACGGACGTTTGCGGCAACATCACCATGAACTCCTCACCGCCGACCCGCGCCACCACGTCAGTGCTGCGCACGCCGGCCGACAGGAAACCGGCCAGATGCTTGAGCACCTCGTCCCCCACCGGATGCCCGTAGGTATCGTTGACCTTCTTGAAGAAGTCGATGTCGGCCATGATGACGCTGGTGTCGCAAGGATAGCGATTGGCCCGGGCCAGCTCGCTCTCCGCCAGCTGGGTGAAGGCCCGCCGGTTGTACAGACCGGTCAACCCGTCGTGCTGGGCCAGCACGACCAGCTCACCCTCTTTGGCTGCCAGTGCCTCGTTGCTGCTCTTGAGTGCGTCATTGATGCTTTTGAGCGCCCTGTGCAGCAGGATGTTGGCGGTCGCCTGGCGCCACAGCCCCACAGATACACAGAAGCTCAAGAACACCGCCGCCAGACCGGTCACCCGGCCGATATGCAGCAACACCGGGTCCTGCTGAGTAAGCGCCAGTGCGTAATACAGCAGGCCGTAGGCCCCCAGAAACATGAACAGCGCCAGCCGGGGCCGTATCAGGGGCACCGCGCCGATCGTGATGCTCCCAAACAAAAACGCGGTGATGCCTGACAAGTACGTTTGATCCATTGTGCTCGCCGCAATCGTGATCACGAGCGTAAAACCAGAGGCCAGCAGGGTCAGCCCCTGCGCCATGGGCGTGGCTCGCCCCTGCTTGATCACATGCTGCGCGCCCAACCCCAGCAGCGCCATGACAGCGGCCATGCTGAAATCGGCCCAGGCATGGGCACGGCTCCCGGCAACGACGCTCGGCGCACTACCGTCCGCCCCCACCCAGTAAGCGCCGCCCAGAACCAGGCCCAACGGGACCACCACGAACGCCATCCAGCGCAGTCGATGCATGTTGATCATCAGCGCTTCGTCAATCACGCTGTCGTGTTCGGCCTGAACCGTTTGAAGCCACCCCTTGAAACGATCGATGTACACGCTCATGTGCGACAGCTCTCCAAACACAGCGTTCCCAAACGGAAACCGCCCCTGGTCGCGCTGGCCTGGGTACCCCGTCCCCCAAGTGGCCGTCTTGCCCTTGATACCCGCCGCGTGAACAACGATGTTTGTGGTTTCATGCTGTCGCGTAATTTCTGTCTAGACCGTATCGGCGCTGGGTTGGTGGGCCACCGCGCAGACCATCACCCGGTTGCGCCCCTGGTGCTTGGCGTCATAAAGCGCACTGTCTGCCGCGGTGTAGAGTTCGCCGACCGTGCCGGATTGCCCGGCAGCGATACCTGCGACCCCGAAGCTGGCGGTCATGGGTATCTGCAGGCCGCCCACCTGGGTCGGCGAGTCTTGTACCCGGATTCGAAGCTTCTCGGCCAGCATGACGGCCGCTTCAACGGGCGTTTGCCGCAGCATCACGATGAATTCCTCGCCGCCGACCCGCGCCACCACATCGGTGCGGCGCACGCTCGAGGACAGCACGTCGGCCACATGCTTGAGCACCGCATCGCCGGCCGGGTGTCCATGCACATCGTTGATTTTTCTGAAGAAGTCGATGTCGACCATGATGACGCTGGTGTCGCAGGGGTAGCGCCGGGCCCGAGCCAGTTCGTTCTCCGCCAACCGGGTGAAGGTCCACCGGTTGTACAGGCCGGTCAGGCCGTCGTGCTGAACTCGTACGTTCGGATGGCCCTGTTTCGCCGCCAACGCCGCATTGCTGTCCCTGAGTGCCTTGTTACGCAACAGGTTGGCGCTTACCTGGCGCCACAGCACCACTGACACACCGAAGCTCAGAAACACCGCCGCCAGACCGGTCACCCGGCCGATATGCAGCAACACCGGGTCCTGCTGGGTAAGCGCCAGTGCGTAATACAGCAGGCCGTAGGCCCCCAGGAACATGAACAGCGCCAGCCGGGGCCGCATCAGGGGCACCGCGCCGATCGTGATGCTCCCAAACAAAAACGGGGTGATGTCGGACAAGAACAATTGATCGATGGTGGCGATCACGATGGTGATCCCGAGCGTCCAGGCAATGGCCAGAACGATCAGCACCCGCGCCATGGGCGTGGCGCGCCCTTGCTTGAGCACCTGGTGTGCGCCCAGCCCCAGCAGCACCATGACACCGGCCATGCTGAAATCAGCCCAGGCATGCGCATGGCTCCAGGCAACTTCGTGCGGCGGCCCGCCTGTGGTACTCAGCCAGTAGCCGCCCCCCAGAACCAGGCCCAACGGGGCCACGACGAATGCCATCCAGCGCAGTCGGTGCATGTTGAGCATCAACGCTTCGTCGGCCACGCTCTCGTACTCGGCCTGGGTTGTTTGAAACCATGCCTGGCACCGATCGATGTACTCACTCATGCGGATGAATCTCCAGGCACAGAGCTCTCAAACGGAAACAGCTTATACCCAGGCCAACCTGGGTACCCCACCCCTTGAGTTGCATTCTGGCACTTAATCCCCGCTGGGTAAACAACGGCTTGTGGTTTCACGCCGCCGCGGACGAGCCTTGAAAACGGCCTCCGCTCTATGGCATACCGGCCAACATCTCAATGGCAACGCAGTGAATGCAGCGACTTCGGGACGGCCAAGCGATCAGCGCCGGGCCGGAAACAGCACTTCGTCCAGTAGCTCGATCCAGTGCCTGACCGGCGTGTCGGTTCCACTCTGCAGGTGGGTGATGCAACCGATATTGGCCGACACAATGACCTCGGCTTGCAACTCGTTCAAATTGCCGAGCTTGCGGTCGCGCAGCTGATAGGCCAGTTCCGGGTTGAGCACCGAGTAGGTACCAGCCGAGCCGCAGCACAAGTGGGGCTCGACGCGGCTGACGTTGACCTGAAAGCCAAGCTCGCCCAGATGCTTTTCCACGCCGCCGCGCAATTGCTGGCCGTGCTGCAGAGTGCAGGGCGGATGGAAAGCCACTTGACCGGCTTGGGTGACGACTTGGGAACGCAGCTTCTCCACCAGTTCCGGCAGCAGTTCGCTCAGATCCTTGGTGAGTTCACTGATGCGCGCTGCCTTGGCGGCGTAGGTCGGGTCGTCTTTCAGACTATGGCCATAGTCCTTGACCGTGACACCACAGCCGGAGGCGTTCATGACAATGGCTTCCACGCCACTCTCGATGTACGGCCACCAGGCATCAATGTTGGCGCGCATCTCGGCTTTGCCGCCGTCCTGGTCGTTGAGGTGAAACTTCACCGCACCGCAGCAGCCGGCCTTGGCGGCCACCACGGTCTGGATGCCGGCGGCATCCAGCACGCGCGCGGTGGCGCTGTTGATGTTGGGCATCATGGCCGGCTGCACACAGCCGGCCAGCATCAGCACCCGGCGCGCATGCGTGCGCGTGGGCCAGGTGCCGGCGTCCTGCTTGGCCGGCACCTTGGCCTTGAGGCTGGCAGGCATGAGGCCGCGCACCAGTTGACCCATCTTCATGGCCGGGCCGAACAGCGGCGAGGTCAAACCTTCCTTCAGCGCCCAGCGCACGAAGCGCTCGCCGGCCGGCCGCGGCACCTTGGCCTCCACGATCTTGCGGCCGATGTCGACCAGGTGGCCGTAGTCCACGCCCGACGGGCAGGTGCTCTCGCAGTTGCGGCAGGTCAGGCAGCGGTCCAGATGCAGCTGGGTCTTGCGGGTCGGCGTCTCGCCTTCGAGCACCTGCTTCATCAGGTAGATGCGACCACGCGGGCCGTCGAGTTCGTCGCCCAGCAGCTGGTAGGTCGGGCAGGTGGCGGTACAGAAGCCGCAGTGCACGCACTTGCGCAGGATGGCTTCGGCCGCCTGGCCGTCGGCCGTGTTCTTGAATTCGGGCGCGAGATTGGTTTGCATGGAGGGTTCGCCAGTCCGGCTCAGAAATCGGGGTACATGCGACCGCGGTTGAAGATCCCGGCCGGATCGAACTGCTTTTTCAGTTCGCGGTGGATGCGGTCCAGCGGTGCCGCCAGCGGCGTGAAGACGCCAGCGCCTTTGTCCGCCGCACGGAACAGGGTGGCATGGCCAGCCAGGTTGGCCAGCATGCCCCCCCGGTCCGGGGTCGCGCTTAGCGGCAGCTTGAGCCAGCGCTGTGCACCGCCCCATTCGATCAGCGTCGGCCCCAGCCCCAGCGACGGCGTGGTGTCGGGCACGCTCAGGCGCACCAGCGATTCGCCCTCTGCCAGCTGGAAGAAGGGCGCCGCCTGTTCGCGCAGGGCGTTCCACAGTACGCCGGCCTGGTTGTCGTCAAGCACCGTGCCGCCCATGGTTTTGTGCGCGGCGGCAACGGCTGCCCGAGCGCCACGCAGGCGCACCATGAGCGCGCCTTCATGCCAGCAGGAGGCATTGATCGGCAACGGCTGGGCGCCCCAGCGGTTGAGCTGGGTCAGGGCCTGCGCCTCGTCCAGCTCGAACACCAAGGTACTTTCGGCCACCGCTTTGGGCAACACCTTGAGCGAAACCTCGGCAATCAGGCCCAATGTACCGAGCGAGCCGGCCAGCAGGCGCGACACGTCATAGCCGGCCACGTTCTTCATGACCTGACCGCCGAAGGTCAGCAACTCGGCACGGCCATTGAGCAGTTGTATGCCCAGCACATAGTCGCGTACAGCGCCGACACTGGCACGCGCCGGACCATTCAAGCCCGCCGCCACCATGCCACCGACGGTGGCCACCGCACCGCCGGCCGCAAAGTGCGGCGGCTCGAACGGCAGGTACTGGCCCTTTTCCGCGAGGACCGCTTCAAGTTCAGCCAGCGGCGTGCCGGCACGTACCGTCACCACCAGTTCGCTGGGCTCGTAGCTGACGATGCCGGCCAGCGGCCGGGTGTCCAGCAGTTCACCCTGCAGCGACTGGCCGTAGAAATCCTTGCTGCCGCCGCCACGGATGCGCAGGAGGGTGCCGTCGGCGGCTGCAGCGCGCACGCGCTCGGTGATGTGTTGCAGGGCAGAGTCCATAGCCCGTGATGGTAACGCCAGCCCGACGGCCGAATGCCCCCGGCCACCTTTAAACAGCTTCGACCCGGATGGCCATAGTCGCCGTCATCGATTCGCCGGGCAGCAGCACCTTCAGGCCCAGCGCATCGGCTGTCATGCCTTCCTGTCCCAGCAAATTGACGGCGTTGTTCACATGGCTGACCGGCTCGATGGCCACGGTATCGCGTGCCGGGTTGGTGAATACCACCAGGCGGCTCAGGTTGGACGCGAGACGAATACGCAACCGGGCATCACTCAGCACAGCCTCGCCGCGCCAGCCGTCAAAGCAGTGGTCCAGATCCAGCGCATCGCAATCCACATCCAGCCCCGGCGACGGCAGGCGGTGGGTCGGCAGCTTGTCCCCGCCCATTTCCCAACGCCCGCCAGCGGCAAAGCGCAGATGGCTGCCGGTCCGCTTGACGAAATAGGGATGCCAGCCCAACCCCACCGGCGCGGCCTGCGACGACTGGTTGGTGATGCTCAAGGTCAGTTCGATCTCGTCATCGCGCAGACGAAAGGCCTGTGAAGTATCGAACGCAAAGGGCCAGTCCGCATCGGGTTTGTGCTCGTAGGACAGCAGGGCAAACTGCGCATCGGCCTCCAGCACCTCCCAGGGCCGCTGCCAGCCCACGCCGTGGATGGCATGCGGCTCCGCCGCGTTGTTCTGCACCAGCGGGTGGCTGGTGCCGGCCCATTTGAGGCGCGCCTGGGCCACCCGGTTGGAATACGGTACCAGCGGATAGCTGCCCGCCAGGCGCACCGTGGTCAGCGCCTCGGCCGGCGTGGAACGCAACACCGGCAGGTCGCCCCACCACAGGCCGGCCAGGCAGCCCCCCAGATCGGGCCGGATATCGCCGCGCAGCTTGCCGCTGCTCAAGTGGAGTGATGTTGTCATGCCGGATGCTCCTGAGGCCACGTCGCCCGGCCTGATTGTGCACCGGTCACCGATAAAAAAGCCCGCAGGAGCTTGCGCTCGCGCGGGCATGAACCAGAGGAGACTCTCGTTTGCTCTGGGTGCGGCAGTCGACCGAAGCCGGCTGCCGTCCATTGCTCTTACCGGTTATAGGCGCTCTCGCCGTGGGAAGTGATGTCCAGACCTTGGCGCTCGTCTTCTTCGCTGACGCGCAGGCCAATGGTGAGGTCCACCAGCTTGTAGGCGATGAAGGACACCACGGCCGACCAGACGACGGTGATCAGCACGGCCTTGGCCTGGATCCACACTTGCGCAGCGATGGAGTAGTCGGCCGGGGACACCATGCCAACGGTCACCCAGTCACCCACCAGGCTCGGGCCACCCAGAGACGGCGAGTTGAACACGCCGGTCAACAAGGCACCCAGGATACCGCCCACGCCGTGCACACCGAACACGTCAAGCGTATCGTCGGAGCCCAGCAGCTTCTTGAGACCCGTGACACCCCAGAGGCAGGCGAAACCGGCGATCAGACCGATGATCAGCGCACCACCCAAGCCGACGTTGCCGGCTGCAGGGGTAATTGCCACCAGGCCAGCGACGGCACCGGAGGCGGCGCCCAGCATGGAGGCCTTGCCTTTGTGCAGCGCCTCGCCAACCGACCAGGCCAGCACCGCAGCAGCGGTCGCCACGAAGGTATTGGCAAAGGCGAGTGCTGCGAAACCGTTGGCTTCCAGGGCGGAGCCGGCGTTGAAGCCGAACCAGCCCACCCACAGCAGGGCAGAACCCACCATGGTCAGCGTCAGGCTGTGCGGGGCCATCGATTCGCGGCCGAAGCCGATGCGTTTGCCCACCATGTAGGAGCCCACCAGACCGGCAACGGCGGCGTTGATGTGCACCACGGTACCGCCGGCAAAGTCCAGCGCACCCATTTGCCAGATATAGCCGGCCTTGCCGTTCATGGCATCGACCACTTCCTTGGCAGTGTAGGCATCCGGGCCCATCCAGAACCAGACCATGTGTGCGATCGGTGCATAGCTGAAGGTGAACCACAGCACCATGAACATCAGCACAGCGGAGAACTTGATGCGCTCGGCGAACGAACCGACGATCAGCGCACAGGTGATGCCCGCAAAGGTGGCCTGGAAGGCGGCGAACACGATCTCCGGAATCACCACACCCTTGCTGAAGGTAGCGGCGTTGGCGAAAGTGCCGGCGACGTTGTCCCAGATGCCCTTCATGAACAGGCGGTCAAAGCCACCGATGAAGGCATTGCCCTCGGTGAACGCAAGGCTGTAGCCGTAGATGAACCACAGCACCACGATCAGCGAGAACGTCACCATGACCTGCATGAGGACCGACAGCATGTTCTTGCTGCGGACCAGGCCGCCATAGAACAGGGCCAGGCCGGGAATGGTCATCAGGATCACCAGCAGGGTGGACACCATCATCCAGGCGGTATCACCCTTGTTGGGTACAGGCGCAGCAGGTGCGGCCGCTTCGGCCGGCGCCGGCGCGGCCGTGGCGGCTGCAGCCGCAGGTGCGGCAGCAGGGGCCGGTACAGCGGCTTCAGCCGGCTTGGCGTCGGCAGTTGCCGTAGCGGCAGGCGCGGTTTGAGCCCAGACGGCCGTACCGCCGGCCAGCAGGCTCAAACCCAGTGCGAAGGAGACAAGTAGTTTTTTCATGTCAGTGTTCTCTCGGTTGTGTGAGCCTCAGAGCGCTTCCTTGCCGGTTTCACCGGTGCGGATACGCACGACCTGCTCGAGGTTGTACACAAAGATCTTGCCGTCGCCGATCTTGCCGGTACGGGCCGAGCCCTCGATCGCTTCGATGACGCGATCGACCAGCTCATCGGATACAGCGGCCTCGATCTTGACCTTGGGCAGGAAGTCAACCACGTACTCCGCGCCGCGGTAGAGCTCGGTATGGCCTTTCTGGCGACCGAAGCCCTTGACCTCGGTCACGGTGATGCCTTGCACCCCGATCGCCGAGAGACCTTCACGCACCTCATCGAGCTTGAAGGGTTTGATGATGGCTGTAACGAGTTTCATGAGTTCTCCTCTGGTTGTGAGTGGAATCAGAAGTTGTATTTCAGGCCCAGAACCAGGGTGTCTTGACCGTAAAAACGCGAGTTGTTGAAGGTGCTGGTGTAGAAGCTGCGCTTGGCATCGGTACCGATCGCAGCCAGGGAAATCACCACGCCATTGCCCATGTCCTTGGCCAGGGTCAGCGCATAGTCGCTGTAGTTGGCGGTATTGGCCGTGTTGGAGGTCGAGTTGGTCGGCAGGGTTTGCCAGCCAACGTGCGGCGTCAGGCTAAAGCCATTGCCCAGATCAAACGCCGCGCTCAGATCCCAGTAACGGCTGCCATTGGTGTCCTTGTTGCCCAGGAAATCACCCATGCTCTGGTAGTACTTCAGCGTAGCCACACTGTAGGACACGCCGACATAAGCCTCGGTAGTGTCTGCCTTGCTGTAATTGACCGAGCCACCCGGGGTTCCCGTCGCACCCGAGTTATTGTCCGGGTACTGGTAGGTGATCACACCAACGTCATAGCCCAAGCCGAAGGCCTGACCTTTGTAACCGCCATAAAGGTCGACTTCCCAGTCGCCTTTGGAGGCGCCATTGAAGTCCTTGATCCACTTGATATTGTTGGCGACAAAGGCGCCAGCGTAGAAACCGCTTTTGTGGGCGAAATCAATACCACCCTGCATCGACGGGCCGCCGGCCGTTTGCTCCAAGCCACGGAAACGGTAATCACTGACAGCACCGATGTTGTAACTCAGCGTGTAGTCCGGCTCCGGCGCCTTGGCCTGGGAAAAAGCAGCGGTGCTGGCGATCAGGCTCAAGGCGGCCAACGCGGTTTTGGATTTGAGGTTCATTGTTGACTCCAATAGATGAGTTAAGGGGACGAACCTGCCAAGCACGGACCGTGCCAGTTTTCTTTTTAAACCCGGGGCTTGCTTTTGTCTACCAAGACGGCAAGCCTGCGTTAAGATAACTGTATGAATAAACAGTATGCACCTTGCCGGTGCATTTGACGTTGCCAACCAGGGGTTGCAGCGCACTATTGTGTGGAGGAAATCCCCATGAGCCTGTCTTTGGTGCAAAGCCGCGCCCTGCTCGGCCTGGAAGCAGCCACCGTCACAGTTGAGGTGCACCTGGCCAATGGCCTGCCAAGCTTCACGCTGGTGGGCCTGGCGGAGACGGAGGTCAAGGAAGCGCGCGAGCGCGTGCGTTCGGCCATCCAGAACTCCGGACTGGAATTCCCCCACAACAAGCGCATCATCGTGAACCTTGCACCGGCCGATCTGCCCAAGGATTCGGGCCGCTTTGACCTGCCGATCGCCATGGGCATCCTGGCGGCCAGCGGACAAATCGATGCGGCCCGCCTGGCCGGCCATGAATTTGCCGGCGAGTTGTCGCTTTCAGGCGAATTGCGCCCGGTGCGTGGCGCATTGGCCATGGCACTGGCGCTGCACCAGGACCAGGTTGTCACGCGGTTGGTGCTGCCGCCCGGCAGCGCCGAAGAGGCCGCCCTGGTCCCCGAAGCGCAGGTCTACCGCGCGCGTCACCTGCTCGATGTGGTGCAGCAATTCCTGCCGCCGTCAGGCCAGGCGCACACGGCGGATGCCGGCGATGGCTGGTCACGCGTCGTGCCGGTACCACCCCGTCTTGATGCCGACGTGCCCGATCTGGCCGACGTCAAGGGCCAAGCCGGGCCAAAGCGCGCCCTCGAAATCGCCGCCGCGGGCGGCCACAGCCTGCTGCTCAGCGGCCCGCCCGGATCGGGCAAGTCCATGCTGGCGCAACGCTTTGCCGGCCTGCTGCCGCCCATGTCCACCCAGGAGGCACTGCAAAGCGCGGCGATTGCCAGTTTGGGCGGACAGTTTTCGCTGGCGCGCTGGAGCCAGCGCCCCACCCGCAGCCCGCACCATTCGGCCAGCGCGGTGGCACTGGTCGGCGGTGGTTCGCCGCCGCGGCCGGGAGAAATCTCCATGGCGCACCACGGCGTGTTGTTTCTGGATGAACATCACGAATTTCCGCGCAGTGCCCTCGAAGCCCTACGTGAGCCGCTGGAGACGGGCCACATCACCATCGCCCGTGCGGCCCGGCGCGCCGAGTTTCCGGCGCGTTTCCAGCTGGTTGCGGCCATGAACCCCTGCCCTTGCGGCTATCTCGGCTCCCCGCTGCGCGCCTGCCGCTGCTCGCCCGACCAGGTGGCGCGCTACCAGGGGCGTCTGAGCGGCCCTTTGCTCGATCGCATCGACTTGCACATGGCGGTCTGCCCCCTGCCGACAGGGGATTTGCTGCAGGCGCCCGCCGGCGAGTCGACCCAGCAGGTGCGTGAGCGCTGCCTGGCCGGTGCCGAGATGGATGTGCACACCCTGCTGGAGGATGCGGCACTCAAATTCCTCGACGCCGCCGCCACACGCCTGGGCTGGTCCGCGCGCGGCACGCACCGCACCCTGAAAGTGGCGCGCACCATTGCGGACCTGGCCGGGGCGTCACGCACCGGGTTGGAGCATGTGGCTGAAGCCTTGCAATACCGGCAAGCCCTGCAAGCACACCCTTGAGGAGGTAGCAGCGCACCCGCGGGCTCAGTCGGCGCAGACCTCGGCCTCACGTTTCATCAGGGCCATGAACAGACTGTGCGGGTCGATCGCCTGGATCAGCACCTGCCCGCCATTGGCCTTGATGAAGTGCTTGACCAGGGCCTGGTCGCCCTGACCGCCAAACGGCGTGGGCATGATCTGCGCCTCGCTGAACTCCGGCACGCCGTGCAGCTCGTCCACCAACAGGCCGAGGGTATGCTCACCATGGCGCACGATGATCACCTGGCTGCTCTTGTCGGTAAAAGACGGCGTGCCCCGGATCAGATAACCGAGATCGAACACCCAGACCGGCGCGCTGTTCCGTCCTTCGTGTTGCAGGCCCAGCAGGCCGACACAGGCGCGACGTTCGCCGGTGGAGACGGTGGTGATCTTGCTCGCCGGCAGCGCTTCCTGCGCGCTTTCGGCCGGTAATGCAAACAGCGCCCCGTCCACCAGGAAGGTGGCGTACTCGCGGCCGGCCAGGCCGACCAGGTCGGTCTTGAGAATCGCCTGCGCCTTGGCGCCGGCGCCCGAGCGCTCGCGCACCTCGCCGAGGAACTTGAACACAATGGCCAGCACGTCCTCGCGATAGCCGTCCGACACCTTGAATTCACGGTAGCCGCTGGAGACCGTGCAACCCATGATGGCGTACTGCCCGTCATGGACCACGATGCGCGAGGCACTCTGGCCGTTGGGCAGCTGGCTCAAGACCGCATCGAGTTCCAGCATACTGCCGACCGGCCGGCTGGGGTCGGTGCTGGCAATGACACGCCCCTGCCGGTCGACAAACAGGGCCTGCATGTCAGCCTGCCCCCCCAGGCCGCCCTTGAGCATGGCGGCGAACTCCGGCGCGGCATCGAACACGATGCCGATACCACCCACCACCCGGGACTCATTCTGTGGATCGCGAATCGCAGCATGGTAGATATAGGTCGGCTGCCCTCCATACAACGCCGAAGGTCCGAAGGACGTCACGTGATAGTCCTGTTCGCTGCGTAGCGCCTGCACACGCGTCAGCGTCGCCTCGTCAATATGGTGACCGATCACACTGCCGCCCGCCCGTCCCAGATCGGTGCTGGCAACGATGCAGCCCTGGCTGTCATACACATAAATCCGCGTATAGACCGTGTACAGCCGGTTGATGTAGTCCAGGATGTCGCTGATCTGCTTGCGGGCCGTCTCGCTCAGTTCGGGCGCGGCAAGTGCCGCACGCAACTCAGGCGTCAACGCCCACCAGCGGCAATCGTCCGAACGCTCGTACAAATTGCGGTCCAGCAGGTCGACCAGCAGATGCGAGACGAATTCCGAATCGCGCAAGCTGGAGGCCAGCACCGTTTCGTACAAATCGCCGATCGATTTGGAAAACAAGTCGTTGCTGCGCGCGCCGGTCTCGCTGATCTGATCCAGAATGGTCTTGAGCTTCGTGAGTTCACCACGCTGGCCCGCCGTCATCACCTGACCGTTCCAGACCACGCGCCGGATGGTGTCGGCCGCCGTCATGATTTCGTAGAGCGGCGCCGAAAACGACTGGGCATGCGACAGCAGGCCCTCGCGCACCGCCGGCTCCAGTTCGGCCAGGGTATTGGTGGTAGCCCCGGTAAAGGCCACATCGACCGGAATCATCACCTGACCCTGCCAGCCCACCGGTCCCGGATAACCCTGGTAGCCCTGCGAGGCATAGGTACGAACCAGATACTCGCGTCCGGCGAACATCAGCAACTGCGGCGACGACGCCGTGTTGACCGGCACCACCGCGCCGATCGGGATCCACAGCGGGTCGGCGCTCTCGATGACGCGGTTGTCGCCATCGAGCAGCAGCATGTTGGAGCGCCCGTCCGGGTCGCGGTGCGTGCGGAAGATGCCGGCCATTTCCTGCTCGAAGTTGAAGCACAGGCACAGCACACCCACCACAGCGCCGGTCTGCGGGTGCAACATGCGTTTGGAGTAGATCAGCGCCTGCTGCTTGGCCGGGCGCAGATCGCTGGCGCGGAAGGTTTCCACAAAGCTGTCGCTGGCCAGCGTCTGCGCCAGCAAGGGGTCGACGCTGCCTTCCAGCGGCGTGGCCTCATCGATCTGCACCAGCACGTTGCCGGCCGCATCGAGCAGGATGATCTCGTCGTACACCGTGTACTTGTTGCGATAAGCGCGCAGGCGCTGGCGGATGGCATGCTCGTCGTCGCTCAGGCCGGCGACAAAGGCGCACAACTCGTTGTCGGTGGCGAGAAAGCCGACATCGGCGGTGCGCTCGTACAGGTTGCGCACCACGATGTCGATCACATACTGCGCCTTGGTGCCGATCTCGGCCAGCACGGTGGCCACCTTCTCGCCCACCAGGCTGGTCACCAGCTCCTGCTCCAGCCGGTTGAAGCCGTCGCGCGTGGCGGCCATGGTCGGCAGAATGGCGCGCGCCTCCTCGGGGCAGTTCATCTTGGCGGACGATTCGATCATGCGCCACATCAGGTTGAGTTCCTGCAATGCCTGCTCGCAACGGATGACGTCACGCATATAGGGCAGGAAAGTATCGGTTTGCAGTCTGGCTGCAGTTTCTGTCTTACTCATGGATCCCAACTTTCCTCATTCTTGACTCGGAATCAGAAGCAATTTCCGGGCCGGCGATGATCGACGCCGGCACAGAGTTGTCCGCGCCGGCCCTCACTCCAGGTGCATGAGTGCATCGCGTTGCTTGAGCGCATGCGCGAAAAAGGTGCCCACCAGCACCAGCACCAGGCCGCCGCCGCCAATGACGGCGGCCGAACCGATGCGCGTCACCAGGGCCGCCGCCAGCAGCACCCCCACGGACTGGCCGAGAAACAGCGCCGAAGCGAACAGCGAAACCGCCGTACCGCGTGCCGCCGGTGCCATTTGCGTCGCATTGGTCTGCATGGTGTTGTGGAACATGAAGAAACCGAAGCCCCCCAGCAGGCTGGCCGGCACGGTGGGCCCCCAGTGCGGCGTGACAGCGATGACCAGCGCTGAGCCGCCCAGCAAGCCGACGCCCAGGCGTACCAGCCCGCGCTCGCCGAAGCGGCGGATCAGCCCGCGCGCCACCGCCATGTAGAGCATGCCGCCCAGGCCGAACAGTGCCACGATGGCGCCGGATATCGACAGCGACAAGCCCAGCGCATGGTGCAGGTGCGATGCCCAGATGGCCATGACACCAAAACCGACTGCACCTTCGACAAAGGCCACGCCCAGCACGACGCGCGACCAGCGGCCGGTGACGATGAGAAGCGCCTGTGCCACAAAACCTGGCCGCACCACCGGCTGGGTGCTGTGTGCCACGGGGGGCGCCGCCTGCTGGCGCCGCAGGTCGGCGTACAGCAGCAGTCCCACCACGCCGAACAGCAGCGTCATGAAGCCGAAGGCCCAGCGCCAGCCCAGCGTGTCGGTGAACAAGCCCCCCAGCAACTGGCCGCCGGCAATGCCCAGTGTGGTGCCCAGCCCGACGCGTGCCAGCGTCTCCTGCCGCAACTCGTAGGCCACGGCATCGCCGATCCAGGCCAGCGACAGCGGAATGACGGCCGCCGCGCCCAGCGCCACCAGCACACGCGCCAGCACCAGCCCGTCCAGGCTGGCGGCAAACACCGCTGCCACGCTGCCCACGCTGCAGCCCAGCGTGGCCAGGGTCACGATGCGGTACTTGCCCAGCCGGTCGCCGAGCGGTCCGTAGAACAGTTGCGCCAGGCCATAGACCACGGCAAACATCGACACCACCTGCGCCGCCTGCGCCAGGCTGGCCGAAAACTCGCGCGACAGTTCGGGCAGCATGGCATCGCACAGGCGCTGCGCCGTCATGCTGGAAAAAGTGGCAAACGACAACAGCAGGATGGAACGTCGCGTGGCCGGGGAAATGGAGGCGTAGCCAGAGGTCATGTGCAGTAGGGAAGTCAAGCCGGTCAGCGCGCCACAAGCCGACGCCTGATGCACACAAGCCGTCATTCTATGCAGGACGGGTGCGCCACGCTGCGCCCCCGGGGCTTGCCCTCGCGCACCGCCAGGGCTTGTAGCAGACCATTCATTGCTATTAAATCAATAGCTTATTGCGTATGTCCAGCAAGGGATGCGGCACGATTTGCCGCAGGGTTTTGCCATAATCCAGCCATGCACCACACCCCCCGCAACACCCCGCACCTGATCGGCTGGCTGTCGCTGGCGCAACTCATCAGCTGGGGCAGCGTGTTCTACACCTTCGCCCTGCTGCTCGAACCGGTGGAGCGCGAACTGGGTCTGAGCCGCGCCCAGTCTTCACTCGGCTTCAGCCTGGCACTGCTGGCCGAAGGGCTGCTGGCCTACCCGGTGGGCCGCCTGATCGACCGTGGCCATGAGCGCGTGGTGATGACCGGCGGCTCGCTGCTGGTGGCCTTGTGCCTGGCGCTGCACAGCGGCATCAGCAGCGTGGCCGGCTTCTATGCGGTCTGGCTCGGCCTGGGCGCCGGGCTGGCGGCCACGCTCTACCAACCGGTCTTCGCCGTGGTCATCCGGCGCTTTCCGAACGACTTTCGCCGCGCCATCATCACCATCACCTTTCTGGGCGGACTGGCCAGCACGGTGTTCATCCCGCTGTCGGCCTGGCTGATCCACGCCGTCGGCTGGCGCCACGCGCTGCTGGTACTGGCGGCCCTGCACCTGCTGGTGTGCGCGCCGCTGCACGCGCTCATGCTGCGCCACGCGCCCGCTGGCCAGGCACACACCAGCAGCTCCGCGCACGCACCCTCGCTCAAGCCCCATCTGCTGAGCGCCCCCTTTCTGCTGGTCGGCCTGTTCATCGTGCTGCTCATGGGGGTGACGGCGGCGTTGCCGGCCCACATGGTGAGTCTGCTACGCGAGAACGGCCTGCCGGAAACCTGGGTCATTGCCGTGCCGGCGGCAATCGGCGTGCTGCAATTGCTGGGGCGGGTCCTGCTGTATTTTTTCGAGAACCACGTGGATCTGCATCTGGCCAACCGGCTGATTCCCGGCCTGATCCCGTTGGGCTTGCTGGCGCTGCTGGCAGCCCCCTGGTTCGGCGACGCCCAAGTGGCGGTGCTGCTGCTGTTCGTGCTGCTCTACGGCATGGGCAACGGCATGCTCACCATCGTCAAGGGCACGGCGATCGCCGAATACGTGGACCGCGCCCAGGTCGCCTCGCTCAACGGTGCGCTCGGCGTGCCGATGGCGCTGGGACGGGCCGCTGCGCCATGGCTGCTTGGCTTGCTGTGGAGCCCGTCCGGCGGCTATGGCGCCGGCCTGTGGCTGATGCTGGGCTTGAGCCTGATTGGTGTGGCCGCGCTGGCGGGAGCGCAACGGCTGGCACGGCAGCGGCGCGCCGTTGACCCGCAGGCTGCCGCCTGAACCCGGCTATTCAGTTGAGCGGCTGCAGGGTGTTGCCCTCGACCCGCACGCGCGCACCGACGCTGGCCGGCGTCGCCTGCTCGACGCTGTGGACACTGCCATCATCCATGCGCAGATCCACGCGATAAACCGTCACCTTCTTCATCTTTTTCTCGACCGCGTTGCCGGCCATGCCGCCGCCGACCGCGCCGGCGATGGTGGCCAGCGTCTTGCCGTCGCCGCCGCCGAACTGGTTGCCGACCAGCGCGCCGAGCACGCCGCCGGCCACCGCGCCGGCACCGCTGGGCGCACCTTCGCGCTCCACCGGTGTGACGGCTGTCACCGTGGCGCAGTTGAGGCAGACTTCCTTGGCCTGTGCCGTGACGGGCGGCTTGCCGGCCGCCGTATCCACCGGCGTTGCGACCGCGGGCGCAGTCGCTGGTGCCGGCTTGACACCACGGCTGGCCACGGCCTTGCCCGTGCCCGCCTTTTTCTCCGGTACCGTCGCCTTGGGTTCCGCCGGTGTCGTGCCGGTCGTGGCGCCCGGGGCCGGCACCACGACCGGCACGGGAACCGGGTTCACGGCCGCGGTGTGCAGCGCTTCCTGGCGCGTCTGCACGAAATACAGCGCCGAGCCCAGAGCCACCACGGCCACGCCCAGCACGGCGATCGCGGCCCACAGGGTCTGGTTACGGCCCGGGTGGGGTGCGGTGTGTGAAATGTCGTTCATCGTAGGTTCCTCTTGCGTCAATGGCCGGCAGGCAGGAAGCCTCAGGCACTACCCTATCAACGTCCCGGCTGCACAACGGTAAACAAGAACAGACGTGATTTGCGTGTCTGCTTTGTAAGCTTAGGTAAATCCGTGCGCGGTGCCAGACGACACACCGCCGCCTGTCAGCCGGAAAGAAGCTGAAAAGACCCTGGACGCATCAGGGCCGCCATCCAGGATGGCTCAGAGATTGGGCGCCAGCAGGCGCTGCAGCGCCTGTTCGCTCATGCCACGGCGGCGCATCTGGTCCTGCAGCTGGTCGGCGCCGATGCGGCCGACGTTGAAGTAGGTGCTTTGCGGATGCGCCAGATAAAAACCGCTGACGCTGGCCGCCGGCGTCATGGCCAGACTCTCGGTCAGGCCCATGCCGATCTCGCCGCATTGCAGCAGTTCGAACATGTCCTTCTTGACGCTGTGGTCCGGGCAGGCCGGGTAACCCGGCGCCGGGCGGATGCCCTGGTACTTCTCGGCAATCAGCTCCTCCGGGCTCAGGTGTTCCTGTGGCGCGTAGCCCCACAGGTCGGTGCGCACGCGGTGGTGCAGGCACTCGGCCAAGGCTTCGGCCAGCCGGTCGGCCAGCGACTTGAGCATGATGGCGGAGTAGTCGTCGTGGTCGTCCATGAAGTACTGCTCTTTCTTCTCCACACCGATGCCGGCCGTGACGGCGAACACGCCGACGTAATCAGGCGCTGTGCCTTTGGGCGCCACGAAGTCGGCCAGGCAGCGGCTCGGCCGCATGACACCGTCGATCATCTGCTTCTCGGTCTGCTGGCGCAGGCCGTACCAGGTCAGCGCCACCTGGCTGCGGCTTTCGTCGGTGTAGAGCTCGATGTCGTCGTCGTTCACGCTGTTGGCCGGGTACAGGCCGAGCACGGCATTGGCCGTCAGCCAGCGGCCTTCGATCAGACGCTGCAGCATGCGCTTGCCGTCCGAAAAAACGCGCTGCGCTTCCGCGCCGACGATCTCGTCCTTCAGGATGGCCGGGAACGGGCCGGCCAGGTCCCAGGTCTGGAAGAACGGACCCCAGTCGATGTACTTGGCGAGTTCCGCCAGGTCGAAGTTCTTGAACACGCGCCGGCCGATGAACTTCGGCTTCGGCGGCGCATAGCCGGCCCATGCGATCGGCGTCTTGTTGGCGCGCGCTTTGTCCAGCGGCCACAGCGGCGTCTGCTTCTTGCCGGCATGCTGCTGGCGCACGCGTTCGTAGTCGGCGTTGAGCTCGTCGATGTACTTGGCGGCCTGGTCCGACAGCAGCCCCTGCGCCACGCTCACGCTGCGCGAGGCATCCGGCACATAAACCACCGGCCCTTCGTAGTGCGGCGCGATCTTGACCGCGGTGTGCACACGGCTGGTGGTGGCACCGCCAATCAGCAGCGGAATCTTCTTGATGCGGAAGTGCTCGTCCTTCTGCATCTCGGCCGCCACGTACTGCATCTCTTCCAGGCTGGGTGTGATGAGTCCGGACAGGCCCACGATGTCGGCGCCCTCGACCTTGGCGCGCGCCAGGATCTCGTGGCACGGCACCATGACGCCCATGTTGACGACCTCGAAGTTGTTGCACTGCAGGACCACGGTGACGATGTTCTTGCCGATGTCATGCACGTCGCCCTTGACGGTGGCGATGATGATCTTGCCCTTGGCACGCACGTCCTCGCCGGCCGCCTCCTGCTGGCGCTTTTCCTCTTCGATGTAGGGAATGAGGTGCGCCACTGCCTGCTTCATGACACGCGCGCTTTTCACCACCTGCGGCAGGAACATCTTGCCCTGGCCGAACAGGTCGCCGACGATGTTCATGCCGTCCATCAGCGGGCCTTCGATCACGTGCAGCGGGCGTCCGCCCTTGGCCAGGATGGCCTGGTAGGCCTCTTCCGTGTCCTCGGTGATGAAGTCGGTGATGCCGTGCACCAGCGCGTGCGACAGGCGTTGCGCAACCGGCGCGGCACGCCACTCGTTCTTCTTGCTGTCGTCCTTGAAGGCGCCTTTGGCGCTCTCGGCAATTTCCACCAGGCGCTCACCGGCATCGGGCCGGCGGTTGAGCACCACATCTTCCACCCGTTCGCGCAGCGTGGGCTCCAGCTCGTCATAGACGCCGACCATGCCGGCGTTGACGATGCCCATGTCCATGCCGGCCTGGATGGCGTGGTACAGGAACACGGTGTGGATGGCCTCGCGCACCGGGTCGTTGCCGCGGAAGCTGAACGAGACGTTGGACACGCCGCCGCTGACTTTGGCGCCCGGCAGGCGCTGCTTGATCCAGCGCGTGGCCTCGATGAAGTCGACCGCGTAGTTGTTGTGCTCCTCGATGCCGGTGGCAATGGCGAAGATGTTGGGGTCGAAGATGATGTCTTCCGGCGGGAAATCGACTTCGTCCACCAGGATGCGGTAGGCACGCTTGCAGATCTCGATCTTGCGTGCGTAGGTATCGGCCTGGCCTTTTTCGTCGAAGGCCATCACCACGGCGGCGGCGCCATAACGACGCAGCAGCTTGGCCTGGCGCTTGAACGCCTCGACGCCCTCCTTCATGCTGATGGAGTTGACGATGCCCTTGCCCTGGATGCAGCGCAGGCCGGCCTCGATCACCTCCCACTTGGAGGAGTCGATCATGATCGGCACGCGCGCGATGTCGGGCTCGGAGGCGATCAGGTTCAGGAAGCGCACCATGGCGGCCTTGCTGTCGAGCATGGCCTCGTCCATGTTGATGTCGATCACCTGCGCGCCGTTCTCCACCTGCTGGCGCGCCACCGCCAGCGCTTCCTCGAACTGGCCGTTCAGGATCATGCGGGCAAAGGCTTTGGAGCCGGTGACGTTGGTGCGCTCGCCGATGTTGACAAACAGACTGCCCGCGCCGATGAGCACCGGCTCCAGGCCGGACAGCTTCATGGGGGGAATGGAAATTTCGGACATGCGACTCACCTGAGGGATTCAAAACAGGTGAGCGTCGTTGGGACATCCAAGCCTGACGGCATTGAATGCCGCTGCAACGCTCCTTGGATCAGCCGTGATTTTAAGGGCTGCTGCAACCCCGCGCAGAGTGTGTGTACTGAATGAGCTGTCGGCCGCTTCAGAGGGGTGCCGCCTGCAGCGGAATCACGCGGCGCGCCTGCCCGCCCTTTTCTTGCACCGCTCGCGCGCGCAGTTGGCCGCAACCGCCGTCCACGTCCTGCCCGGCCGACTGCCGCAACTTGGTCAGGATGCCGCGCTGGTGCAGGCGGCGCGCCATGGCAGCCGCCTGCTCCCAACTGGGCCGCCGGTAAGGCATATCCTCACCCTCGTTGTAGGGAATCAGGTTGAGGATGGCGTACTTGCCGTGCAGCAAACGCACCAGACCCTCGACTTCCTCGTCGCTGTCATTGATGCCTTCGAGCAAGGTCCACTGGTACTGGATCGGATAAGCGCTGGTGCGCGCATAACACTCGGCCGCATCTACCAGTTCCTGCGGCGTCATCCGCGGCGCGTGCGGCAACAGCTGCTCGCGCAAGTCGGCGCGCGTGGTGTGCAGCGAGAGGGCCAGGGCCGGCCGCACCTGACCCTCGTCACGCGCCATCAAGGCCTCGAACACACGCGGGTCACCGACGGTGGAAAAAACCAGGTTCTTGTGGCCGATGTTGCCGGCCGTGCCCAGCAGGTCGATCGCCTCCAGCACGTTGTCCAGGTTGTGCGCCGGCTCGCCCATGCCCATGAAGACGACGCGCTTGACCGGCCGGCGCTGCCGCGCCAGTGCCACCTGGGCCACGATCTCGGCACTGCCGAGCTGGCGGATGAGGCCGGTGGTGCCGGTCATGCAGAACACGCAACCGACCGCACACCCGACCTGGGTCGACACGCACAACGCCGGGATGCGACCCGGCGGCAGCAGCACGCTTTCCACCAGCTGGCCGTCATGCAGCGCCACCACCAGACGCTGCGAACCGTCCTCACCCGGATGTTCGGAAACCAGCGTCGTCAGACCGGCGAGTTCACGCTCGATCTCGGGCAGGGCAGCACGCAGCGTGGTGGGCAGAAAGTTCTCGATCGGCCGGCTGCCGTGGTTCTGTGGCAAGGCCTGCGACCACAGGCGCAGCACGCGGTGCACATGACGCGGGTTGGCACCGAGCGCCTGCAGCCGCTGGCGCAGAGACTCGATGCGCATGGGAGTCTAGGCCGCTTCGCGGTAGAACGGCCCGCTGCTCAAGGCCCGCGTGGCCAGCGGTGCCACCGCCTGGTGGATGGCACCGATGTGCTCTGGCGTGGTGCCACAGCAGCCGCCGACGATGTTGACCAGCCCTTCGGCAGCAAACTCCTTGAGCAGGCGCGAGGTCACCTCCGGCGTCTCGTCGAAACCGGTCTCGCTCATCGGATTGGGCAGGCCGGCGTTCGGGTAGCAGCTGATGAAGGTGTCCGGCGCGGCCTTGGCCAGTTCCTGGATGTAAGGGCGCATCAGCGCCGCACCCAGGGCACAGTTCAGCCCCACGGCCAACGGCTGCGCATGGCGCACGCTGTGCCAGAAGGCGGTGACGGTCTGGCCACTCAGGATGCGGCCCGAGGCGTCGGTCACGGTGCCGCTGATGATGATGGGCAGGCGCTCGCCGGATTTTTCGAAGTACTCGTCGATGGCGAACAGCGCCGCCTTGGCGTTGAGGGTGTCGAAAATGGTTTCCACCAGCAGCACATCGGCACCGCCTTCGACCAGCGCTTCGACCTGCTCGTAGTAGGCGGCGCGCAGTTCCTCGAAGCTGATGTTGCGCGCACCGGGGTCGTTCACGTCCGGGCTGATGCTGGCGGTCTTGGGCGTGGGGCCGAGCGCGCCAGCCACGAAACGTGGGTGGTCGGGCGTGCTGAACTTGTCACAGGCCTCGCGCGCCAGCTTGGCGGAAGCCAGGTTCATCTCACGCGCCAGGTGCGCCATGTCGTAGTCGGCCTGTGCCACGCTGGTGGCGCCGAAGGTGTTGGTCTCGATCAGGTCGGCGCCGGCCGCCAGATAACCTTCGTGAATGTCGCGGATGACGTCGGGCCGGGTCAGCGACAGCAGTTCGTTGTTGCCCTTGACGTCCTTGTGGAAGTCCTTGAAACGTTCCCCGCGGTACTGCGCTTCGCCGAGCTTGAAGCGCTGGATCATGGTGCCCATGGCGCCGTCCAGGATGACAATGCGTTGGGCCAGGATACCGGGCAGGGTTTGGGCGCGGGTGTAGTGGATGGGCTTCATAGACCGTCCATTGTAGAAAGTCCCGCCACCGTGCGGGAAGTGCCATGCCAAAACCCGGGACAATAGAGGGCATGAAACACCTGCTTCCCAAAGAAACCTGGGCGCTGCTGCAGCAAGAACCGGATGCGCTTTTCATTGATGTGCGCATGGAAATCGAATCGCTCTACGTGGGCCGCCCGCCGGGCGTGCACAACATCCCCTGGTACGAGTACCCGGAGCTCACGCCCGATCCGGCCGCCTTCGTCGCCGCCGTCGAACGCGAGGCCGCTGGCGACAAGAGCCGCCCCGTGATCCTGCTGTGCCGCAGCGGCAAGCGCACGCTCGACGCCGGCCTGGCGCTGGAAGCCGCCGGCTTCACCCACCTGATCAACGTGCTGCACGGCTTTGAAGGCGACCTGGATGACAACTTCCGCCGTTCGACGCTGAACGGCTGGCGCTTCGACGGCCTGCCCTGGGAGCAGATGTAAATTTCAAACCAAATCGGGTCCCAGCCCTTTTGGAATATGCGCCAACCGCTCCTGTTTCGATAGCAAATATTTTGTCTCTTCAAACCATCCTGCGCCAGGTCTTTGGCTACGAGGCCTTTCGCGGCCCGCAACAGGCCATCGTGGACCACGTGGTAGCCGGCGGCGACGCGCTGGTGCTCATGCCCACCGGCGGCGGCAAGTCACTGTGCTATCAGATCCCGGCCATCGCACGCCAGCAGGCCGGCCATGGCACCACCATCGTGGTGTCGCCGCTGATTGCGCTGATGCACGACCAGGTCGGCGCGCTGCATGAAGCCGGCGTGGAGGCGGCCTTTCTCAACTCCAGCCTGAGTGGCGAAGAAGCCGCCGCGGTGGAGAAACGCCTGCTGCGCGGCGAACTCACGCTGCTGTACGCAGCACCGGAGCGTGTGACGACACCGCGCTTCCTGGCCCAGCTCGATTCGCTGGCCGAGCGCAGCCAGGTGGCGCTGTTCGCCATCGACGAGGCGCATTGCGTCAGCCAGTGGGGCCACGACTTCCGGCCCGAGTACCGGGCGCTGACGGTGCTGCACGAGCGCTATCCGGCCGTGCCGCGCATGGCGCTGACCGCCACCGCCGATGCGCTGACGCGCGCCGACATCGTGGAGCGGCTGCAGCTGGAAGCCGCGCGGCAGTTCGTCAGCAGCTTCGACCGCCCCAACATCCGCTACACCATCGTCGAGAAGAAGGACGCCACCACCCAGCTGCTGCGTTTCATCGAACGCGAGCATGAGGGTGACGCCGGCATCGTCTACTGTCAGTCGCGCCGCAAGGTGGAAGACATCGCGCAGACGCTGTGCGACGCCGGCCTGAAGGCCCTGCCCTACCATGCCGGGCTCGACCAGGCCGTGCGCCAGGCCAACCAGGACCGCTTCCTGCGCGAAGAGGGCCTGGTGATGGTGGCCACCATCGCCTTCGGCATGGGCATCGACAAGCCGGATGTGCGCTTCGTCGCGCACCTCGACATGCCCAAGAACATCGAAGGCTACTACCAGGAGACCGGCCGCGCCGGCCGCGACGGTGCGGCTGCCGACGCCTGGATGGCCTACGGCCTGCAGGACGTGGTGAACCAGCGCCGCATGATCGACGAGAGTCCGGCCGGCGAGGAATTCAAGCAGGTGATGCGCGAGAAGCTCGACGCCCTGCTGGCGCTGGCGGAGGCGACCGACTGCCGGCGCGTGCGCCTGCTGGCGTACTTTGGGGAGGTTTACGGAGAGAGCCCGCCCGCCGCCGGGCCGTCCCAAGGCGGGCACGGCCCCCTCGGGGGGCAGCGAGGACACGAAGTGCCGAGCGTGGGGGCCCGATATGCCTGCGGGAATTGCGACAATTGTTTGAATCCGCCGGCGGTGTGGGACGGCACCGACGCGGCACGCAAGCTGCTCAGCACCATCTACCGCGTGCAGCAGATGAGCAGCATCAGCTTCGGCGCCGGCCACATCATGGACATCCTGCGCGGCAAGGACACCGAGAAGGTGAAACAGTACGGGCACGAGACCCTGAGCACCTTCGGCCTCGGCGCCGAGTTCAGCGAAGCGCAACTGCGCGGCGTGCTGCGCCAGCTGATCGCCATTGGCGCCGTCGGCGTCGATGCCCAGGCTTTCAACACGCTCTACCTGACCGAAGGCTCACGCGCCGTGCTCAAGGGCGAGGTCACGGTGCAGTTGCGCGAATCAGTCTCGACACCGGCCACCAAGCGCTCACGCCGCGCCGGCGTCACGGCACCGGCGGCCGTCAACCTGGGCGTCGACGACCAGGTGCGTTTCATCAACCTGAAAGCCTGGCGCGCCGACGTGGCGCGCGAGCACAACCTGCCGGCCTATGTGATCTTCCACGATGCCACGCTGGCCGAGATCGCCCGGCGCGGCCCGCAAACATTGGACGATCTGCAGGGCATCAGCGGCATCGGCGAGAAGAAGCTGCAGGCCTATGGCGAGGCCGTGTTGCGCGTCGTTTCGCTATCGAATCCATAGCGTTCCGCGCTGATTTCAAAAGGACTAAAGGGCTTTTTTGCCTTCCATCTGATCCGGCTGCAGCCCCAGACCCGCCAGGTAGGTATCGAAGATCTGGCTGCCGGCGGCCACCAGATCAAACGCGTCCGGATCCAGCAGCCAGTTCTGGATCAAGCCGTCGATCATCACGTGCAAGCCCAGCGCGGCGGTGTTCACATCCACGGACAGCGGGCGCCCGCGCAATTCGGTCACCTGCTGCATCGCTTGCCGGGTGCGTGCCAGGCACTCGTTGCGCACCCGCAGGTGGCGCTCTTTCACCCCCAGCAACTCGGCCACGTACTCCACCTTGTGTGTGGCGATGTCGAACACGCGTTGAGTCTGGGCATCGGTCGCCGTCTTGCGCAAAGCTTCCAGCATGGCCACGCGCAGTTCCAGCACCGGGCACTGCGCATGCGCGGACACCGCGCATTGCAGCGACTCCTCCATGGGCAGCGTCACGCGCTCCATCATGGCGTTGAACAGATCGGCCTTGTCCTTGAAGTGCCAGTAGATGGCACCGCGTGTGGTGCCGGCCGCCACCGCGATGTCATTGAGCGAGGTGCGCGAAACCCCGCGCGCCTGGAACAGCTGTTCGGCAGCATCGAGCAGGCTGCAGCGCGTGGCCTGCGCATCGGCCTTGGTGCGACGAACCATGTGGGTACCCTCCAACGTATTTGTAATGACCCGACTATACATACATTCACGCTTGTATGTATACTGCGTTTCTTTTAATTGACCTAATTCATCCGCAAAATGGTCGCCATAGCGGCACGCCGCCGGCCATTTCTATTCATTTCCGAAGGAACGCCATGCCTGCCTTGATCGACATCAAGCCCGCTCCCATCCCCTCCCCCCGGCCACCCCACGGCAAACTGGCACTGACCGGCCTCGCCTTCAGCCTGTTGCTTGCCGCCTGCGGCCCCTCGTCCGCGCCCAATGGCGGCCCCGGCGGCATGCCGCCGGCCGAGGTCGGTGTGGTCACCGTCACGCCGGGCGACATCGGTCTGGTGAGCGAACTGCCGGGCCGGCTGGAAGCCTCGCGCGTGGCGCAGGTGCGCGCGCGTGCCGCCGGCATCCTGCAGCAGCGCCTGTTCCGCGAAGGCAGCGATGTGCGGGCTGGCCAACCGCTGTTCCGCATCGACCCGGCGCCCTACGCCGCCGCGCTGGCACGTGCCGAGGCCAATCTGGCACAGGCCGCTGCGCTGGCCGAGCGCTACAAGCCGCTGGTCGAAGCCAACGCCGTCAGCAAGCAGGAATACGCCAACGCCGTCGCCGCACACAAGGTGGCCGAGGCCGACGCGCAGACCGCACGCATCAACCTGGGCTACGCCAACATCACCGCCCCCATCTCCGGCCGTATCGGCCGCGCACTGGTGACCGAAGGCGCGCTGGTCGGCCAGGGCGAAGCCACGCAGCTGGCCGTGGTGCAGCAGATCAACCCGATGTATGTGAACTTCACGCAATCGGCCGGCGAAGTCATGGCGCTGCGCCGCGCCATGGAGCAAGGCCAGCTCAAGCGTGCCGGCAAGGATGCCGCCAGCGTGCGCATCGTGCTGGAAGACGGCAGCGAATACGCCCAGGCCGGCCGGCTGCTGTTCTCGGACCTGACGGTGGATGCCACCTCGGGCCAGATCACGCTGCGCGCCGAAGTGCCCAACCCGGGCGGCACGCTGCTGCCGGGCCTGTATGTGCGCGTGCGGCTGGAGCAGGCCCAGGCCGCCAACGCCATCACCCTGCCGCAACAAGCCGTGACGCGTTCGCCGCAGGGCGACACCGTGATGGTGGTGGGCGCTGACGGCAAGGTCAGCCCGCGCCCGGTCAAGGTCGGCAACCAGCAGGGTGGCCAATGGGTCATCCTGGATGGCCTGAAGGCCGGCGAACAGGTCATGGTGGACGGCTTCCAGAAGCTGCGTGGTGACGCCCCCGTCAAGCCCGTGGCATGGCAGCCGCCGGGCAGCAAACCGGCCACCGCGCCGGCTCCTGCGGCTTCGGGCCCCGCTCGCTAAAGGAATTTCAACATGGCGAAATTCTTCATCGAGCGGCCCATCTTCGCGTGGGTGATCGCGCTCTTCGTCATCGTGCTGGGCAGCGTGGCCATCACGCAACTGCCGATCGCCCAGTACCCGCCGGTGGCGCCGCCGTCCATCGTGGTGTCGGCCACCTACCCGGGCGCCTCAGCCCAGACGCTGGAGGACAGCGTGCTGTCGGTCATCGAGCGCGAGATGAACGGCTCACCCGGCCTGATCTACATGGAGTCGGTGGCGCAGGCCAACGGCACTGGCCAGATCACCATCAGCTATGAGCCCGGCACCAATGCCGACCTGGCGCAGGTGGATGTGCAGAACCGCCTGTCGCGTGCCACGCCGCGCCTGCCGGTGGCCGTGACACAGCAGGGTGTGCGCGTCGACAAGTCGCGCAGCAACTTCCTGCTGTTCACCATCCTGTCGTCGGACGATCCGGCCTGGGACCCGGTGGCCCTGGGCGACTACGCGTCGCGCAACGTGCTGCCCGAAATCCAGCGCCTGCCCGGTGTCGGCCAGGCCCAGTTGTTCGGTACCGAGCGCGCCATGCGCATCTGGATCGACCCGGCCAAGCTGCTGGGCTACAACCTGTCGGCCGCCGACGTGACGAACGCCATCCGCGCCCAGAATGCGCAGGTCGCCTCGGGCGAAATCGGCAGCCTGCCCAACGTGGCCGGCCAGGGCATTGCCGCCACCGTGGTGGTCAACGGCCAGCTCTCGGGCATTGAACAATTCGGCCGCATCGTGCTGCGCGCCAACGCCGACGGCTCTGCCGTGCGCCTGAAGGACGTGGCCCGGATTGAGTTGGGCGGGCAGACCTATGCCACCTCGGCACGCCTGAACGGCAAGCCGTCCACCGGCATCGGCGTGCAGTTGTCGCCCAGCGGCAATGCACTGGCCACGGCCCAGGCGGTCCGCAACAAGCTGCAGGAGCTGGAAGCGTATTTCCCCAAGGGCATGAAGTGGGCCATTCCCTACGACAGCTCTCGCTTCATCAAGATCTCGATCTCGCAGGTGGCCGAAACGCTGTTCGAAGCCGTGGCGCTGGTGTTCCTGGTGATGTTCCTGTTCCTGCAGAACTGGCGCTACACCCTGATCCCGACCATCGTGGTGCCGGTGGCGCTGCTGGGCACCTTTGCCACGCTGCTGGCGCTGGGCTTCTCGATCAACGTGCTGACCATGTTCGGCATGGTGCTGGTGATCGGCATCGTGGTGGACGACGCCATCGTGGTGGTGGAAAACGTCGAGCGCATCATGAGCGAGGAGGGCCTGCCGCCGCGGCAGGCCACACGCAAGGCCATGGGCCAGATCTCGGGCGCCATCGTCGGCGTGACCGTGGTGCTGATCTCGGTGTTCGTGCCGCTGGCCTTCTTCAGCGGCTCGGTCGGCAACATCTACCGCCAATTCGCGGTCGTGATGGGCGCTTCGATCGGCTTCTCGGCTTTCTTCGCGCTCTCGCTGACACCCGCCCTGTGCGCCACGCTGCTGCAACCGGTCGAGGCCGGTCATCACCATGAGAAGCAAGGCTTCTTCGGCTGGTTCAACCGCGGATTTGCCCGCACCGCCAAGGGCTATGAAAGCTGGGTCGCACGGCTGCTGCCGCGTGCCGCCCGCACGCTGGTGATCTATGCCGCCATCCTGGCGGTGGTGGCCGTCGTGTACACGCGTCTGCCCTCCTCCTTCCTGCCCAATGAAGACCAGGGCACCATGCTGGTCAACGTGCAGCTGCCGCCGGGCGCCACCCAGGAGCGCACCTTGAGCGTGATGCAACAGGTCGAGGGCTTCATCCTCAAGCAGCCGGAAGTGCAGAGCATGGTTGGCGTGCTCGGCTTCAGCTTTTCTGGCCAGGGCCAGAATGCGGCACTGGCCTTCGTCACACTCAAGGACTGGTCCGAGCGCCATGCCCCCGGCAGTTCGGCCCAGGATCTGGCCGGCCGTGCCTTCGGTGCGCTGATGGGCATCCGCGACGCCTTCATCTTCCCCTTGAGCCCGCCGTCGATTCCCGAACTGGGCTCCTCGTCCGGCTTCAGCTTCCGGCTGCAGGACCGCGCCGGCCTGGGCCACGACGCCCTGCTGGCCGCGCGCAACCAGCTGCTGGGCATGGCCGCCAAGAGCCAGGTCATCACCCAGGTGCGCCCCGACGGCCTGGAAGATGCGTCCCAGTTGCAGCTCGACATCGACCGCGACAAGGCCAATGCCCTGGGTGTGGGCTTCGATGCCATCAACACCGTCATCTCCACGGCCCTGGGTTCGAGCTATGTGAACGACTTCCCCAACGCCGGACGCCTGCAGCGGGTGATGGTGCAGGCCGATGCACCGGCACGCATGCAGCCAGAAGACCTGCTCAAGCTCAGCGTGCCCAACAGCCGCGGGCAGATGGTGCCGCTGTCGGCCTTCGCCAGCACGCGCTGGATCAAGGGCGCCATGCAGACGGTGCGCTACAACGGCTATCCGGCCATGCGCATCAGCGGCAGCGCAGCGCCGGGCTACAGCACCGGCGCGGCCATGGCCGAAGTGGAAAAACTGGCCGCCCAGCTGCCGCAAGGTTTCGGTTACGAATGGACCGGCCTGTCGCGCGAGGAAAAACTGGCCGGCGCCCAGGCTCTGGTCGTCTACGGCTTTTCCATCCTGGCGGTGTTCCTGTGTCTGGCTGCGCTCTATGAAAGCTGGACCATTCCGCTGGCCGTGATTCTGGTGGTACCACTGGGTGTGCTGGGCGTGCTGCTGGCCACGCTGCTGCGCAGCTACGCCAACGATGTGTATTTCCAGGTCGGCCTGATCACCATCATCGGTCTGTCGGCCAAGAACGCCATCCTGATCATCGAGTTCGCCAAGGACCTGCAGGCCCAGGGCAAGAGCCTGATCGCGGCGGCGCTGGAAGCGGCGCACCTGCGTTTCCGGCCCATCGTCATGACCTCCATGGCCTTCACGCTGGGCGTGCTGCCGCTGGCCGTCGCCTCAGGCGCCGGCTCGGCCAGCCAGCGAGCCATCGGCACTGGCGTGATCGGCGGCATGATCACCGGCACCGTGCTGGCGGTGGTGTTCGTCCCTATCTTCTTCGTGGTGGTGCGCAGCGTGTTCAAGGGCAGCGCACGCCAGCACCAGGTCCATGCGCACGATGCTGCGCACATGGGAGTTTATCCGCATGAGTAAACCTCTTTTCTTGCGCACCTTGCCGGCACTGGCTGCCGCCGCGGTGCTGGCCGGCTGCTCGCTGATTCCGAGCTACGAGCGCCCGGCCGCCCCCGTGGCCAGCCAGTGGCCTGATGCCAATGCCGCTGTGGCAACAACCCCCTCGGCGGCCGATCTCGACTGGCAGGACTTCATCGGCGACGCCAACCTGCGCGAGGTCATCCGCCTGGCATTGGCCAACAACCGCGACCTGCGCCTGGCGGTGCTCAATATCGAGCAGACGCGCGCCCAGTACCAGATCCGTCGGGCCGACCAGCTGCCAACTGTCAGCGCAGCCATCACCGGCAGCCGCCAGTCAAGCTCGGAAATCGACAAGAGCATCACCTCCAGCTATACCGCGGGCTTGAGCATCCCGGCCTCCGCAGCCTGGGAACTCGACTTCTTTGGACGCCTGGGCAGTCTGAAAGAAGCGGCTCTGGCCCAGTACCTGGCCACCGAAGAAGCGCGCAAGGCGACACAGATCTCCCTGATTGCCTCGGTGGCCAGCACCTGGCTCAGCCTGCAGGCCAACACCGAACTGCTGGACCTGGCGCAGCGCACACTGGCCACACGCGAAGATTCGCTGCGCCTGAGCCGGCTGCGCTTCGACAATGGCGCTACCTCGTCACTGGACCTGTGGCAAGCCGAGTCGCTGGCCGCCGCCGCCCGTGCCACCGCAGCCCAGCAACAACGCCTGCGGGCGCAAGACATCAACGCACTCACGCTGCTGCTGGGCCAGACCGTGCCCGAGCCGTTGCTGCGCGCTGCCAATGCCACCCAACCCACCGCCTTGTTCAAGGACCTGCCGGTCGGGCTGCCGTCCGAAGTTTTGACACGCCGGCCCGACATCCGCCAGGCCGAGCAGCAGTTGATCGCCGCCAATGCGAACATCGGCGCCGCACGGGCCGCGTTTTTCCCGCGCATCACACTCACCGCCTTTGCCGGCTCGGCCAGCAGCAACCTGGACAATCTGTTCAAGAGCGGCACCTGGGGCTGGACGCTGGCACCTTCGGCCCTGGTGCCGATCTTTGATGGTGGCCGTAACCGCGCCAACCTGGCATCAGCCAGAGCAGGACGCGAAATTGCCGTGGCGCAGTACGAAAAGGCGATTCAAACCGCCTTTCGCGAGGTGGCCGACACCCTGGCCGGGCGCGCCACACTCGGCGAGCAACTCAAGGCTCAGCAGGCGCAGGCAACGGCTGAAGACGAACGCGCCCGGCTGGCTGAGCTGCGTTACCGCAATGGCGTGGCCAGTTCGCTGGACTTGCTGGATGCCCAACGCTCCTTGTTTGCGGTGCAGCAACTGGTTGCACAGACCCGGCTGGCGCAGCAGCAGAACCAGGTTGCCCTGTACAAGGTGCTGGGTGGTGGCTGGACGCCGCCGGTACAGAAAGCGGAAGACAAACAGGCCGGGCTGTGACATCCAGCCTGCAGGCAGGGATGCAGCAGCGGCTTTCGCTGTAAATTGCTGCCATGCAAAAAACCAGCACCACGTCTGATGCCTTCTGCCTCGTGATGACCACCACGGCCTCCGAGGCCGAGGCGGAAACCATGGCCCGGCAAATCGTGCAGGCACGGCTGGCCGCCTGCGTGCAGGTGCAAGCGATCAAGAGCTTCTATGTCTGGAAGGAGCAGCCGTGCGCCGAACAGGAGTGGCTGCTGCTGATCAAGTCGCGTGCGGCCGTCTATCCGGCGCTGGAGGATTTCATCCGCGCCCATCACCGCTACGAAACGCCCGAGATCGTGCAATTGCCGATCTCGGCGGGCTCAACCGACTACCTGCGCTGGCTGGCCCTGCAAACCGGCGCCTGAGCGCCGGTCGATGTGCCGCCTTCAGTGGCTGCGGAAGCTGGTCTCGTAGGAGATGGCGGCACCGGTCATGGTGTTTTGGAGGCGGGCAATCGCCCGGCGATGACGCTCGCCGCGGGCGCCGTCGCGTTGGTGCTGGCGATGTTGCTGGATCAAGGTATTGAGCTTGCTGCGGCAGGGGTCGAGCACACCCGCCAAGTGCAGGGCGATATAGGCGACATGGTCGGCATGGGTCTGACGGAATTCGTCGGTCCATTCCTTGAAAAGCTGCCATTTGTAAGTGCCCTTTTCCGGCACCTTGATGGGATCTTTGTGCATAACCGCAATACAAAAATTGAGGAAATGAAGGTCTCCCCGACAACCCGCCCGACATCGCGGGCCGGCTGGGTCAGAACTTCGCCATGTGGTTATCACGTATCAGACCCATCACCGGTTGACAGCACCGTGCAAATTTATTGTGTTGAATGCCGCTTTGCCGACCAATTCAACCCATTTAACCGCCAGGGTTATTGCAGGAACCCCATGCTCCGCGCCTCCCGCACCTCCGGCTTGATGCGGTGCTCGGCCTCCAGTTGCGCCAGAAACTCGGACGCATCCATCTCGGTCGCCAAGATGACCGCCTGACGGCGCACCGCCGCAAAGTCGCCCAGGCAGAGCTGGTCGAGCGCGGCCAGCCGCGCCCGCAAGTCGGCGCCCAGCCGGCTGGCATCGCCCGCCAGCGCCTCAGTGACAAACATGGCTTCGCGTTGCGCTGCTGTCAGCGGCTTGAAGCGGATCTTGAAGGTGAAACGCCGCAGCGCGGCCTGATCGATGCGCTCCAGCAGGTTGGTGGTGCAGATGAAGATGCCGTTGAAACGCTCCATGCCCTGCAGCATTTCGTTGACCTCGGTCACCTCGTAGGTGCGCTGGGCGCCACGCCGGTCCTGCAAAAAGCTGTCGGCTTCATCGAGCAGCAGCAACGCGTTCTCGCTCTCGGCTTCGGCAAACATGGCGGCCATGTTCTGTTCGGTCTCGCCAATGAACTTGCTCATGATGTCGCTGGCCTGGCGGATCAGGATGGTGCGGCCCAGTGTGCTGGCAATGTATTCGGCCAGTGCCGTCTTGCCGGTACCGGGCAGGCCGTAGAAACACAGAGTGCCGTGCCCGCGCGCCTGCAGGGCCTGCACCATGCGTGACACTTCGTAGCGGCTCTCCAGGTTGAGCATGTCGAGCTGGTACTGCGTCACCATGCGGCGGGCCACGGCGCGGCCATCGCGGTTGCCCAGCGCCAGATCGGCGTTGTGCAACTGGCGCTCGATCAGCAACTCCACCCGGCGTGCCCGGGTTTCATCGGTATCCGGCGTGGTTTCGCCGACCAGCCCGGCAAAACGCACCGCGGTTCGGATCTGCGCCGGCGTCAGCCCCTTGCGCGCGGTCAGCCGGGCGACGAAGGCGTCCGACACCGCGACACCTTCGAGCGTCTTGCGCACCACCCCCTCGCGCGCACCCGGCGCCGGCGACTTGAGTTCGAGGTGGTAGGCAAAACGACGGCGGAAGGCCGGATCAATCTGCTCGATGCGGTTGGTCACCCAGATGGTGGGCACCGGGTTGGATTCGAGGATCTGATTGACCCAGGCCTTGCCGCTGACGCTGCCGCTGGCCGGCACCGCCACCTGCTCGGCGCGTGCCAGCAGTTGGGCGGCCTCGGTGGAAATCGGCGGGAATACATCCTCCACCTCGTCGAACAGCAGCGCCGCCTGGGCGCTGCCCTTGAGGAAGACCTGGGCAATCTGCAACGAGCGGTAGCGGTCGCGCCCGCTGAGCGAATTGCCGTCGCGGTCAGCGTATTCGACCTCGAACAAATCCAGCCCGGCCGCCTGCGCCACCACCTTGGCCAGTTCGGTCTTGCCGGTGCCGGGCGGACCGTAGAGCAACACATTGACGCCGACCTCCTTGCGTGCCACGGCATGGCACAGCAAGGCACACAGCATCTGCGCGTCCTCCTCGACAAACACGAAATCGTTCAGGGACAGATGGCTCTTGGCCGAGGGCCGGGTAAACACCGCCATCAGCTCGGACTGATCACGGTACTGCCGCATCAGCACCGGTGGCAGCTTTTCGCTGACCTTCATCAGATCGGCCAGGTCGGTGATGTTGTGTTCGGAAATCAGGTTGTCGACCAGGCCGATGCGTTCCAGGCGTGAGCCGGCGCGTAGCGCCTCGCCCACCTCCGTGGCATTCACGCCCGCCACCTCGGCGATCACGGCATAGGCCTCGGGGGCGTTGTTCACCTTGAACTCCACCAGCAGACTGCGCAATTCACGCTGATAGCGCGCCAGTGTGCCGTACAGCAGCAAGGCGCGCTCGGCCTGGTTGAGTTGCAGCAGACCGGCCAGGGCATCAATGTTCTTCTCCACCAGCGTGGACTGCTTCTTCAAGGTTTGCGCCAGCCAGTCGCGCGTGACCGCCAGCATGGTCAGCAGATCCTTGGGTTGATCCTTGGCGTATTCATCCAGGTAGAAAAACAACGTGCCCTCTTCGTAAGGGCCGCGCCAGTCGCCGAAACGTGCCAGGAACTCGCCGGCGCCCAGCGCTTCCTGGCCATGCCACAGTTCGTTGCCAGCGCAGCGACGCGCCAGGAAGTCACGCAAGCGCTGCAGCACGGGTGCGGGCCACACCAGATGCCGTCCGGCCAGTGACACCACACCCGCCAAGTCGCGCCGCGCGTTGAACCCGGCCCCCATGCGGGCGGTCAGGGTGAGGATGAAATGCGAGCACATCAGGTCCAGCACCGGCGCTTGCGCCAGCCCCGGAGAGACGAGGATCTGCCCATTCGTCCTCTCGGCTACCAAACGCTTGACCATCAAACGCCTCCGGACGGAATCTGCGTAAGCCACGATAACGCAGACTGCGCCGGGATGGAAGCCTTTGCCCGCAAAAGCCTGAGGCCGGCAAAAACCCGGTTGACGGCCGCCGAAGGCCGAGGCAGGCTAGCAGGTTGGCACTCAGTCCCGCATCCGGAAACCGCATGAACATCCCGCAATTACAGACCGCACTGACCGACTATTTCGCCCCCTGGATCCAGGCGCTGGGCCTGGAAGTGGCGGCGGGCGATACGCATCAGGTCACGCTGCGCTTGCCGCTCAGCGAGCAGTTGGCGCGCACCGGCGGCATGGTGTGCGGGCAGGCCATGATGGCAGCGGCCGACACCGCCATGGCACTGGCGGTCTTCAGCCATTTCGGACAATTCCGTCCCTGCACCACGGTACAGATGAGCAGCAGCTTTCTCAAACCCCTGTCGGGACAGGATGGTCTGGTCGAAGCCCGGCTCATCCGGATCGGCAAATCCCTGGCTTTCGGTGAGATCGACATCCGCAGCGCCGCCGATGGCAAAAGCGTCTACCGCGCCTCTGCCACCTATGCGCTGCTGTAGCCGCTGATGCCGCGAGGCGGATCAATTCCAGCCGAGCACGTCCAATCCCTTCTCGCTGAGGCAGCGCTGCACGAAGTGGCGATAGGTACTGCTCGGCTTGTCCTGCATGGCACCGCTCACGGCACCCGCCGAACCCCCTATCGCAGCCCCGGTGGCCCCGGCACGCGCCACGCCCTCGGCATCACGGCCCGTCACCAGGGCCCCGACGGCCGCCGCGACACCCACCGTGGCAGCACCTTGTCCGGCCCGGCGTGCCGTCGCGTTGTTTTTCTCGTCCGGCGTCAGCCCGGCCGCTTGGGCACGCCCCATGCAGGCATCCACCTCCTGGCGCGCCCGGACTTCCCCGATCCGGTTGAAGGCCGCATTCGGATACAGCACCGGGCGAGCCGAGGGGCTGCTGGGGCCGGTGGCGGCACAACCGGCCAGCGTGGCCAACACCAGCAACAGGGATAGGAATGGAGGTTTCATGTCCGCCTAACGCTTGCCGATGCCGCGGGGCCGACACGGACAGTTCCCGCAAGTTTATGAAAATGTAAAATCCGGGCAGTTGTCATAACTCACGCATTGGATAGAAGGAAACACCATGTCGAACCCGACCCCCGCACATGACGCCAGCCAAGCCGATCCGCTCGAAAGCATCGTGCACTCCATTCCCGTCATCATTCCCGTGGTCGGCGGTCTGATGATCTTCCTGCTGGCCTTCATCGCCGTCTTCATGGCCTGAACCCACTGCTGCAGACACGAGCCACACCGCCCTTGGGCGGTGTGCCGACTCGGACGCGCTGCACGCACGGGGCCGACACCCCGCTGCCATCCCAGCCTCAGCCACTGCAACATCGCCGTTGCGGGACTGAGGCGCTGCTTCGCCTGCGGTGCCATCCTTCCTAGTTGGCGCTGACCGCACCCCTCTTTACTGGACTCCCCACGGGCCTACAAGCAAGCCATCGCCGGGATGATCTTTGCCCCCCATTGAAGCCGCATAACATCATGCAAGTTTTGCATAGATTTCGGGTTTCATGAGGGCGTAACAAACAGGCAAATTCATACAATGAGTCCGGCCAGCGGAATCCATCTTTCGCCCGCCGTTTTTTCAAAGCCGGCCCATCTGTCGCCCGATGCGCAAGCAGGTTGGTTTCGAAAAAATTATTTTCAACAGGAGCTTTTCCCATGAATTCCCCCGTGATGCAGGGCCTCAACCTCAATGCCCCGAGCCATGTCAAAAACCCCCGGCTACTGGCCTGGGTTGCCGACATGGCCGCCTTGTGCAAGCCTGACGCCATTTACTGGTGCGACGGCAGCGATGAGGAATACCAGCGCCTGTGCGACCAGCTGGTCCAAACCGGCACCTTCATCAAGCTCAATGACGCCAAGCGTCCCAACAGCTATCTGTGCCGCTCGGACGCCAGCGACGTGGCCCGCGTGGAAGACCGCACCTTCATCTGCTCGGCGCGCAAGGAAAACGCCGGCCCGACCAACAACTGGGTCGAACCGACCGAGATGCGCGCGCTGCTGCAATATGGCACCGCCGACGGCAAACCAGCCCTGTTCAACGGCTGCATGAAAGGCCGCACCATGTATGTGGTGCCCTTTTCCATGGGCCCGCTGGGCAGCCCGATCGCCCACATCGGCGTCGAACTCTCCGACAGCGCCTATGTGGCGGTCAACATGAAGCTCATGACCCGCATGGGCCGCGCCGTCTACGACGTGCTGGGCACCGACGGCGAGTTCGTGCCCGCCATGCACACCGTGGGCGCACCGCTGCAGCCGGGTCAGCAGGACAGCAAGTGGCCCTGCAACCAGACCAAGTACATCGTGCACTACCCCGAGACGCGCGAGATCTGGTCCTACGGCTCCGGCTACGGCGGCAACGCGCTGCTGGGCAAGAAGTGCTTCGCGCTGCGCATCGCATCCAACATGGGCCGCGACGAGGGCTGGCTGGCCGAACACATGCTGATCCTGGGCGTGACCAACCCGCAAGGCAAGAAATACCACGTAGCCGCCGCCTTCCCGAGCGCCTGTGGCAAGACCAATTTCTCGATGCTGGTGCCGCCGAAAGGCTTCGAAGGCTGGACGGTCACCACCATCGGCGACGACATCGCCTGGGTCAAGCCGAACAACGACGGCCGCATGTATGCCATCAACCCGGAAGCCGGCTACTTCGGCGTCGCCCCCGGCACCAACTACAAGACGAACCCGAACTGCATGGATTCGCTCAAGAGCGACGTGATCTACACCAACGTTGCACTGACCGATGACGGCGACGTCTGGTGGGAAGGCATGGACGGCGAGCCGCCGGCGCACGCCATCGACTGGCAAGGCAAGGACTGGACGCCGCAGATTGCCAAGGAAAGCGGCGCCAAGGCCGCCCACCCGAACTCGCGCTTCACCGTGGCGGCGACCAACAACCCGGCGCTCGATCCCGAGTGGGACAACCCCAAGGGTGTGCCGATCGACGCCTTCATCTTCGGCGGCCGCCGTTCCAACACGGTGCCGCTGGTGACCGAGGCCCGCAACTGGGTCGAGGGGGTCTACATGGCTGCCACCATGGGCTCGGAGACGACTGCCGCCATTGTCGGCCAGCAGGGCGTGGTACGCCGCGACCCGTTTGCCATGCTGCCCTTCACCGGCTACCACATGGGTGACTACTTCCAGCACTGGCTCAACCTGGGCGAAAAAGTTGCCGCCAAGGGTGGCCGCCTGCCCTCCATCTTCACGACCAACTGGTTCCGCAAGGGTGAGGACGGCAAGTTCGTCTGGCCCGGCTATGGCGAGAACATGCGTGTCCTGAAGTGGATGATCGACCGCATCGAGGACGAAGTCCAGGGCAAGGAGCACTTCTACGGCCTGAGCCCGAGCTACGAAGAGGTCAACTGGAAGGGCCTGGACTTCACGCCCGAGCAGTTCCACGCGGTGACCAGCATCGACAAGCAGCAGTGGCTGGCCGAACTGAAGCTGCACGATGTGCTGTTCGAACAGCTGGACAAGAACCTGCCCAAGGCGCTGCGCGACACCCGCGCCCGCATCGAGCAGTTGCTTAACGCTTAAGCGGCGAGCTGGCGCTCAGCGCCAGCCAACAAAAAAGCCACCGCGTGCGGTGGCTTTTTTTCATGTCGCGCGAACCTGACGATCAGGCTTCTTCACGCGAACGGGCAGCTTGCAGATCGGCCATCACACGCCCATCCTTGCGCGCCAGTTCCCACAGGCGCTCGTCAGCACGCTTGCGCGCCACCTGGCGCGACCATGCGTCCAAAGCCTTCATCGAACGGGCAGCCACACGGCGCGCCGCGCCAGCCAGCAAGGCAATGGCGGCAAATCCCACCACCCACAGCACGACCCAACCCGCCAGCAGGTGCCCATCGGCCCACGTGTCGACCAACTGGTCAGCCACCACGACCAACGCCGCCACAATGGCCGCCAGCAGCATGGCAGCCAAGCCCTTGGTGCTGTCGAAACCCTTGCGCACTTGGCCGGCAGCCGCCACCACATTCTCAAAACGCTCGACACCCGGATGACGACTCGGGTATTCAACGTGTACAAAATTGGTCATGATGGGCCTCCTTGGCGAAACAAAATCTTTGCAATGAGGCGATATTAGGGTTATCTCTAATGTGATTCAACTTTATTGTTGTGATGCACAATATTCATGATGGTGATATATTGAGTTCCAACCATGAGCCCGCTTAACTTTCGCACACTCGATCTCAATCTGTTGCGTGTCTTCGACGAGGTGATGACCGAACGTAGCCTGACAAGGGCTGCAGGCAAGTTGTCGCTCACTCAACCAGCCGTCAGCAATGCCCTGCGACGCTTGCGCGAGGCCCTGGGCGATGACCTGCTGCGCCGCAGCGGCCAGGGCCTGGAGCCCACCCCGCGGGCGCTGGCTTTGTGGCCCACGGTGCAGGAAGCCTTGCGCCAGTTGCAGGAGTCGCTGTCGCCCAGCAGCTTTGTTCCGGCACAGGCCAATACCACCTTTGTGCTGGCCACGGCCGACTCGACGGCGGCCGAACTGATCCCAGGCCTGGTGAAGGTGATGGACCAGGACGCCCCCGGCATCACCATCCGGGTGGTGCCGCTGACCACCCGCGATCCGCGCCGGCTGCTGCAGGAAGAGGCCGCCGACATGGCCATCGGCTACTTCCCGGTCGTCATCGCCAGCCTGACCGCTCAGGCCGAAGCGGGCGAAGCCGTGGCCTTCCACCACCAACGGCTCTACTACAGCAAATATGTCTGCGTGATGCGGCGCGACCACCCCCTCGCCAGCGAGCCCCTGACCCTGGAGCGCTATTGCGAGGCGCGCCATCTGCTGGTGAGTTTCTCCGGCCGGCCCTACGGCTTCATCGACCAGGCCCTGACCTCGCTGGGGCGGCAACGGCACATCGTGCTCACCGTCAACCAGTTCTTCACCGCCGGCCGGGTCGTGGCCACCTCCAACCTGCTGACGGTGCTGCCACGCCACTTCGTCAGCGTCACCGGCATCGCCGACCAGCTGGTGCTGCGCGAACTGCCGTTCGAGGTACCCGCCATCCATGTGGATGCGCTATGGCACCGGCGCGTGCATCACCACAGTGCCCACCAATGGCTGCGCGACGTGGTGGCACAACTGCCCAGCCGCGCCCACGCGGACAAACTGACCTCCAGCGTCATCGACCTGGGACAATGACGGCGTGAAGATCCAACTGCTGTCCGACCTGCACCTTGAAGCCGAGCCTGGCTTCGTCCCCACGCCGGCACCGGATGCCGATCTGCTGGTGCTGGCGGGCGACATCGGCTCCTACCAGAGCGGCTCGCAACTGGCGGATGCCGACTTCGGCCTGGGCCGTTTCTCGCCGCGGCAGGGCTGGCCCACACCGGTGCTGTTTGTCCCCGGCAACCATGAGTACGATGCCCAGGACTTTGATCTGGCGCACGATCGCCTGCGCGAGGCTTGCGCCCGACTGGACATCCGCTGGCTTGAACGAGAAGTCGTGACCGCAACCGAATTGCTGGGCCCGACTGCACCCGCCCTGCGTTTTGTCGGCACGACGCTGTGGAGTGACTTCGATGCGCTCAACCCGGCGGCCCAAGCCGCTGCCGGCTCGCTCACCCAGGCCCTGCAAGCGCGTGACAAGGCGTTCCGCGCGGCCAACTTCTACCTGCGCAAGACCGGCACCACACGCGATGGGCAGCCGATGCTGGCCGAGCAGGTGCGAGAGCAGGCTCTGGTCTGCCAGGCTTGGCTACACGACACCCTGGTTCAATCTTTCGACGGCGACACCGTGGTCATCACGCACTTTGCCCCCAGTCTGCAAAGCGCCGACCCGCGCTACGGTCTCGCACCGGGAACCGCCGGCTTCTGCAATGCGCAGGATCATCTGCTGCCGCATGCCCGGTTGTGGCTGCACGGCCACCTGCACTGCCCGAGCGACTATGTACGTCACGGCTGCCGCGTCGTAGCCAACCCGCTGGGTTATGCTCGCAAGAGTGAACAGGCACAATTCAATCCGACCCTGTGCCTGGACCTGTCCGACTGCGCCTGCAACCTGTTTGATGCGCGGCAGAAAATACCGGCAATCACTGGATAAACTACTGTTTTGAAAACGAGGAGCTGACCATGAAAATTCTTCTGGCCGTCGACGGCAGTGAGTACACCAAAAAAATGTTGGCTTACCTGACAACCCACGACGAGTTGTTCACCGCCGCCAACCAGTACACCATCCTCACCGTCCAGCCGACGCTGCCGCCCCGCGCACGTGCCGCTGTCGGCAAGGAAATCGTGGACAAATACTATTCCGAGGAAGCTGAGAAGGTGCTCAGCCCGGTATCCAAGTTCCTCACGCGTCATGGCGTCGATGCCAAGAGCGTCTGGAAAGTCGGTCATGCCGGCGAGACCATTGCCAAGATGGCCGAATCCGGCAAGTACGACTTGCTGGTGATGGGTTCGCACGGCCACAGCGCCCTGGGCAATCTGGTCATGGGCTCGGTGGCCACCCAGGTGCTGGCGCACTGCGAAGTGCCGGTGCTGCTGGTTCGCTGAACTGATTTACCACCCCCGCCCCGGTCGGGGTGGGCTGGGTCAGGGGCGCAACGGCACGTCCGTGCCGTCTGCGGCCAGCGTGTCACCCATCCACTGGCGCAAGTCCTGCCACATGCGCTGGATCTCGACATTGCGTGGCGTCAGCAAGGCGCTGGGCAGTTCGATCGTGACGACCGGCATGCCTTTGTGCACACCGCCGTAGTTGCCGAGTGAGCCCGGAAAGATGCCAACCTGGTCCAGGAACAGCCGGCCGAGACGGCTGGGCGGCTGAATCGGGCCGTCGAAGTCCAGCACGCCGTAGGGCGCGTGGATGCTCACGATCAGGTTGGGCTGGAAACGCTGCATCTCCTCGTACAGGAATTTCGATTCCGGCTCGCTCAGTGGCGCCTTGCCCGGCCAGCGACGCGGATCCTTGCGCGTCCGCTTTTCCCAATAAAACGGCGCATCGCGCTCCCAGTTGGGCGTGGGGAAATTGCGGTTGAGGTCGACACCGTTGGCGTTGACGCGGTGCGAGGGCCGGTTGAACAACCCGTCCGGGTTGAGCGCCGGAATGAAGCGCCAGTGCGTACGCTCCGGCGCCTCCTGCGCAAACCGGATCCAGTGCAGCGCAACGGAGGAGGAGGACAACTCATCGCCGTGCATGCCGCCAATGACCAGCACGCGCAGACGGGCGCCTTCTGGCCGCACGTCGCGCGTGTAAATCGGCCGGCCTTTAACGCTGCGGGCCTTGGAATCCTGCAGTTGCGCCTGCTCGCACAGCGCCCGCTGCACGTTGGGCAGACGCGCATAAAAATCGTCGCACGCACGACCGGCGTGAGCAATACCCGCCGCCAACAGGGCAAGCGACAAGGACAACATCCGAAAACCAAAGCGCATGGCGCAATTTTATGCCTCGGGCCCATGGCGTTGGCGATGCCCGGTCTGCATCGATTTCAGGTACATTGCCGCCATGTCCTTGTCTTCTGCGGGCCTGCAGGCTCGCCCCCCGAGCTTTTCTCAAACCGAATTCCGCACCGCCCTGGGCATGTTTGCCACCGGCGTGACCATCGTCACGGCACGCGCGGCCAATGGCAAGCTGGTCGGGCTGACGGCCAACTCCTTCAACTCGGTCTCGCTGCATCCGCCGCTGGTGCTGTGGAGCCTGTCGCACGCCGCCGCTTCCATGGCGGTGTTCAGCAGCGGCTCGCACTACGCCATCAACATCCTGGCCGCCGAACAGCAGGAACTGGCACGTCGCTTCGCCGCCAAAGGCATTGACCGCTGGGCCGGGGTTGAATTCTCGGAAGGGCATGGTGGCGCACCGCTGCTGGCCGGCGCGGCCGCCACCTTCGAGTGCTTCAACCGCAGCCGTTATGAAGAAGGCGACCACGTAATCTTTGTCGGCGAGGTGGAGCGCTGCGCACACCGTCCCAATGCCTCGCCGCTGCTGTACCACGGCGGCAAGTTCTATGCCGAGCATCCGCTGTGAGGTGGTACACCCCCAGGCTGCGCGCACTGCGTGTCGCTACGCCACCCCCCTTGCAGGGGGCAACGCCAGTGGCCCGGCGGAGCCGGTTCCACGGCGTTTCCCGGTTGAATCGCTTCATACATACATTTCTGGTTGCACGATGCACCGTGGTTGGCTGAGATGAGTCCGTCCACGCGCAAGGAACACCTCGACGGCGTGGCTGCCGCCATTCTGCTGGTCTGCTGCCTGTTCTGGGGCTTCCAGCAGGTGCTGGTCAAGGCCACCCTGCCGGAACTGCCGCCGGTGTTCCAGGCCGGCGTGCGCTTTGTGGGCGCCACCGGGTTGCTGATGCTGTGGTGCCGCTGGCGCGGCGTGTCCCTGCTGGTGCGCGACGGCACACTCTGGCCCGGTCTGCTGGCGGGTGCGCTGTTTGCCGGCGAGTTCGCCTGCCTCTACATCGGCCTGCAGTTCACCACGGCCTCGCGCCTGACGGTGTTCCTCTATACCTCGCCGTTCTGGGTTGCGCTGCTGCTGCCGCTGCTGGTGCGCGCCGAGCGCTTGCGTCCGCTGCAGTGGCTGGGCCTGCTGCTGGCCTTTTGCGCCCTGGTGTTCGCCGTGCGCGAAAGTTTTGTCACGCCGGCCTCGGAGCGGCAGTTACTGGGCGATGCACTGGCGTTGGCCGCCGGCCTGTCCTGGGGACTGACCACCGTCACCATCCGCGCCAGCGCCCTGGCCCGGGCCTCGGCTGAAAAGCTGTTGTTCTACCAGGTAGCCGTCAGTGCCGCCACCCTGCCGCTGCTGTCGCTCGCGCTGGGTGAGGCCTGGACCTGGCAGTTCAGTCCCTTTGCCGCCACCTCGCTCGTGCTGCAAACGGTGGTGGGCGCTTTTGCCAGCTACCTGGCGTGGATGTGGATGCTGGGGCGCTACCCGGCCACCAAGATCTCGGTCTTCGTCTTTCTCACGCCGATGTTCGCGCTGCTGTTCGGCACGCTCTGGCTGCGTGAGCCAGTCACCCCCACCTTGCTGACCGCGCTGGCGCTGGTGGCCGGTGGTATCGTGCTGGTCAACCGCAAGCCCGGCTGAACCCCTGTCACTCTGACTGGCAACCGGCGATCGCACGAGCCCAGATCAGGCCCGAGGGCGCCTGACCCGCAGCACGCGCGGACCGCTCAGATTTTCTTCGCTGCCTTGAGCCGGTCGATGGTGGCCTTCTCGGCCGCGAAGGTGCGCGCCGCATAGGCGGTGTAGTCGGCGGTGTTCATGTAGATCACCGGCTGGTAGAACTTGTCGAGCGTCTCCAGCACCTTCGGGTCTTCCAGCGTCTTCCTGAAGGCGTCGTGCAGGATCTTCACGATGGCCGGGTCCATGTTCTTCGGCCCGCCAATGCCGAACGGCGACTCGCTCACCGTGTCCCAGCCGCTTTCCTTGACGGTCGGCACATCGGGAAAGGCCTTGTTGCGCTCGCGCCCCAGCGTGGCCAGCAGGCGCAGCTTGCCGGCCCTCACATGCGGCGCGAACTCGGTGGTGCCGCTCATGAGCTGGATGTGGCCGCCCAGGATGGACTGCATGATCTCGGCCGAGCCCTTGAACGGAATGTCGGTCAGCTCGATGCCGGCCTTGGCGGCGAATTCCTCGATCGCCAGGTGCGGCGTGGTGCCGGTGCCGGTGTGGCCATAGGCCACCTTGCCCGGATTCGCCTTGGCGTAGGCCACCATCTCCTTCAGGCTCTTGTACGGCGCGTCCATGGTGGCGGCCAGGCCGAAGGTGTAGCCCGTCAGGCAGACGATGTGCGTCAGGTCCTTGACCGGATCGAACGGCATCTTCTGCATGTGCGGCAGGCGGTAGATGCCCAGCGGCAGCTGCGTGAGCGTGTAGCCGTCGGGTTTGGCGTTCAGCATGGCGGTGGCGCCCAGCGTGCCGCCGACACCCGGCTTGTTCTCCACGATGACGGTGCCGCCCAGCGCGCGGCCGGCACTCTCGGCAAAGGCGCGCATCACGGCATCGCTGCTGCCGCCGGTCGGCCAGGGGGCGATCAGGGTGATGGGGCGGTTCGGGAATTTGTCCTGCGCCAGCGCGGACGAACTGACGATGGCCGGCGCGGCGAGGGCTGCGGCACCGGCCAGCAGCTGACGCCGGCTCACTTGGCGGCGGGGGAATTCATTCATGACGGTCTCCTGGGTTCTTCTGTGCACGGATCCAGCCCCATTATTGGCAGGCCCGCACATCATGCAGGTCACCCAGGCGACCCGGCAAGACCGTGAATTCCCTAGCTGGCGTGAACAGGGCCTACACCACCCCGGCCTGATGCAGCGCCGCGATGCGCGCCGCATCCAGCCCCAGCTCGGCCAGCACCTCGTCGGTGTGCTCGCCCAAGGCCGGCGGCGCGCGGCGCAGCACCGGCGGCGTGGCCTGCAGCCGCAGCGGACTGGCCACGCTCGCTATTGACTTGATAGCTGTCTGCGCTTGTGCGACGGGGCTGCAAGGCTGATTCAATGCCAAGCCGCGGGCCTGCACCTGGGCGTCGGCAAAACCCTGGCCGATGTCGTTGATCGGGCCGCAAGGCACGGCCTTGTCTTCCAGCAAGGCCACCCATTCGGCGGTGCTGCGCGTGCGCGTGACGTCTGCCATCAGCGGCACCAGCACCTCGCGATGCGTGACGCGCTTCGTGTTGCTGGCAAAGCGCGCATCCGCCGCCCATTCGGGCCGGCCGGCGGCGGCACAGAAGCGCGCGAACTGGCCGTCGTTGCCAATGGCCAGCAGCATGGCGCCGTCTTTCGTGGGGAAGTCCTGGTACGGGACCAGGCTCGGGTGGCTGTTGCCCTGGCGCATCGGCACCTTGCCGGTGTTGAGAAAACCGCCGGCCTGGTTGGCCAGAATGGCCATGCCGACATCCAGCAGTGACATGTCGATGTGCTGGCCCTCACCGGTGCGATGCCGCACTTCGAGCGCGGCCAAGATAGCGGTAGCGGCATAGACGCCGGTGAAGATGTCGGTCAGCGCCACGCCCACACGCTGCGGGCCACCGCCGGGCACGTTGTCCGGGCGGCCGGTGATGCTCATCATGCCGCTCATGGCCTGAATCATCAGGTCATAGCCGGCGCGCTCGGCATACGGCCCGTCCTGACCGAAGCCGGTCACCGAGCAGTAGATCAGGCGCGGGTTGATGGCTTTCAGGCTTTCGTAATCCAGCCCGTAGTGCGCCAGCCCGCCGACCTTGAAGTTCTCCACCAGCACGTCGCTCTGCTCTGCCATCTGCCGGATCAGCGCCTGGCCTTCGGGCTTGGCCAGGTCGACCGTGATGGAGCGCTTGTTGCGGTTGGCACAGGTGTAATAAGCCGCGTGCTCGGTGTCGTTGCCCTGCGCATCCTTGAGGAAGGGCGGGCCCCAGTGGCGCGTATCGTCGCCGGCGCCGGGGCGCTCGACCTTGACCACGTCGGCGCCGAGGTCGGCCAGGATCTGGGTGCACCAGGGGCCGGCCAGCACGCGGGAGAGATCCAGCACCTTGATGTGCGGCAGGGCTGCGGGTTTGTTATTCATGCTGTTTTCTTTCAAACGTCAAACACGGCTGCTTCGCCTGCCACCCAGGGGATGCCCGAGGGCCTCATAGGCGCTGCGCTTTGCCAAATCGGCCCCCGGGCATCCCCTGGGTGGCGAGAAAGGAAATTGATTGTCGGCGGTACGCCCAATACCTTGGCTGCTGAAAGGGGGCTGGGGTGGTGGCCGATTTGGCAAAGCGCAGCGCCTATGAGGCCGCCGCCCCCGCCCCCTTTCAGCCACCACAAACCCCCGAAAGAAACCCGCGGAACAATACCTTCAGTTGGCAAACGCGGCAATGCCGGTCTGCGCCCGACCCAGGATCAGCGCATGGATGTCATGCGTGCCCTCGTAGGTGTTGACCACCTCGAGGTTGACCAAGTGACGCGCCACGCCGAACTCGTCGGAGATACCGTTGCCGCCCATCATGTCACGCGCCAAACGCGCGATGTCGAGCGCCTTGCCGCAGGAGTTGCGTTTGAGGATGGAGGTGATCTCCACCGCGGCGGTGCCTTCATCCTTCATGCGGCCCAGGCGCAGGCAGCCCTGCAGACCGAGCGAAATTTCGGTCTGCATGTCGGCCAGCTTCTTCTGGATCAGCTGGTTGGCGGCGAGCGGGCGGCCGAACTGCTTGCGGTCCAGCACGTACTGGCGTGAACGGAACCAGCAGTCCTCGGCCGCACCCAGGGCGCCCCAGGCGATGCCGTAGCGCGCCGAGTTCAGGCAGGTGAAGGGACCTTTCAGGCCCTGCACTTCGGGGAAGGCGTTTTCTTCCGGGCAGAACACGTTGTCCATCACGATCTCGCCGGTAATCGACGCGCGCAAACCCACCTTGCCGTGCACTGCCGGCGCCGAGAGGCCCTTCATGCCCTTCTCCAGCACAAAGCCGCGGATCGGACCGACCTGACCGCCTTCGCTCACCTCGCGTGCCCAGACCACAAAGACGTCGGCGATCGGGCTGTTGGAGATCCACATCTTGTTGCCCACCATGCGGTAGCCGCCGTCGGTCTTGTAGGCGCGCGTGGCCATGGAATTGGGGTCCGATCCGTGGTCGGGCTCGGTCAGGCCGAAGCAGCCGATCCACTCGCCGGTCGCCAGCTTGGGCAAATACTTCTGCTTCTGCGCTTCCGAGCCGAATTCGAAGATCGGCACCATCACCAGCGAGGACTGCACACTCATCATCGAGCGGTAGCCGGAATCGACACGCTCGACTTCACGGGCGATCAAGCCATAGGCCACGTAGTTCAGGCCCGGGCCGCCGTACTGCTCGGGGATGGTGGGGCCGAGCAGGCCCAGTTCGCCCATCTCGCGGAAGATGGTGGGATCGGTCTTCTCGTGGCGGAAGGCGTCCAGCACGCGCGTGGCCAGCTTGTCCTGGCAGTAGGCGGCGGCGGCATCGCGCACCATGCGCTCGTCATCGCTGAGCTGCTGGTCGAGCAAGAAGGGGTCGTTCCATTGAAAAGCGGCGTTGGCCATGAAAGGTTCTCCAGAAAGTTGACGTCATGGTACGGGCCATTGGCACCCAGGGCAAACGAGAAATTTGCACTCAGATATGATTTTTCAGAATCTATAAGCCAAGCCGGCAACTGGCTCTGCCACTTTTCTCACTCTGAATGATCGCACCAACAAGCCATGAGTTGTGTATATTTGGCACACCATGCGCCGTAAGATTCCCTCGCTGCAAGCCCTGGCCTGCTTTGACGCCGCCGCCCGCCACGAAAGCTACACGCGTGCCGCGCAGGAGCTGGCACTGACGCAAAGCGCGGTATCGCGCCAGATCGGTGCGCTGGAGGAATTCCTCGGCATCGCGCTGTTCCGGCGCACGCGCCACGGCGTGGCGCTCACCCCGGCCGGTGCCGACTACGCGCGTCAGATCGCACCGCGCCTGCAGGCGCTGGAACGCGACACGCTGGAGGCCATGTCGCGCCAGGGCACGGCCGGCACGATTGCGCTGGCGGCGGTGCCGACCTTCGCCACCCGCTGGCTGCTGCCGCGCCTGCCCCGGCTCGCCGCGCAACACCCGGAACTGGTGGTTCACATCGAAACGCGTACCCGCCCCTTCCTGTTTGCCGACACCGGCTTCGACGCCGCGCTCTATTCCGGCACGCCGGAGCAGGTCGCCAACTGGGCCGGCACGCGCGCACTGGCACTGATCGAGGAGGAAGTGGTGCCGGTCTGCGCGCCCGCCCTGCTAGGCGCACGCAAACGGCTGCAGCCGTCCGACCTGGCGCGCCTGCCGCTGCTGCAGCAAAGCACGCGGCCCGAAGCCTGGCGCCAGTGGTTCGAGGCCATGGGGGCGGAGGCACCATTCGCCCTGTCCGGCCCGCGCTACGAGCTCTACTCGCTGACGGCTGCCGCCGCCACCCACGGCCTGGGCGTGGCGCTGGTGCCGCGTCTGCTGATCGAGCCGGAGCTGGCGCGCGGCGAACTGGTGATGCCCTGCCCGCGACCGTTGAAGAGCGGACGCACCTACTACCTGGTCATGCCCGAGCGCGGCGAGCCGCGGCCGGCGCTGGCGGCATTTTCAGCCTGGCTGCAACGCAGCGCGGCCGGTTGAGCGCGCTCAGAGCAGTTCCACCCGATTGCGGCCATTCTGCTTGGCCGTGTACATGGCCTGGTCACAGATGGCCACCATCTGGCCCGCCACCTGCGGCCCGGCCTCGGGCACCCGGGCATGAACCCCCACGCTGACCGTGACCGGAAGCGCCTGCCCCTCGACAACGAACGGCCGCTCCTGGATGGCACGGCAGATGTCCTCCGCCACCACGCGGGCGCCGACGGCGTCCGTCGCCGGCAGCACCACCACGAACTCCTCGCCACCGAAGCGCGCCAGCACATCGTGCTGGCGCACACGCCCCTCGATGCGCCGGACCAGTTCGCACAGCACGACGTCACCGGCCTGATGGCCGTAGTTGTCGTTGACCTTCTTGAAAAAATCGATGTCGATCATCAGCAAGGCCAAAGGCTGCCGGTTGCGCGCGGCAATCGACACGCTGCGCTCGAGCTGCTCCATCAGGGTGCGGCGGTTGGCGGCGCCGGTCAGCGGATCGCGGGTTGCCTGCTGGCGCAGCAGTTCATAGGCGCGCTCCTTCTGCAGCAGGATGTAGCCGATGGTGCTCAGCAGGATGGCTGCGTGACCCACCAGATAGCTGGCGGCCTGGATGCGCGGCGGCACCACCAAGGGGTCGCCCCACTCGTCGGCGACGATGAACAGCCCGACCCGGTAGGCAAACACCAGCATCAGGCCCCCCGCGCTCAGCGCCAGCAGCTGGCGCCCGTACTCGCGCGGGCCGCTCAGCCGCGGGCTCCAGGCCAGCCAGGCCAGCGTGGCCATCTGGAAACACCAGACCGACGAATTGAGCACCGAACGCAGCTGATGCCGCTCCACCAGCGCCAGGCTCAGGACCAGCATCAGCGGCAGCGGCGCCCAAACCAGCGCCACCGGCGGCGCGGGTACGCGCGGGCGCTGAAACCGGACCAGCGCCTGGATGTGCAAGGCGATCGCGGCCGAGGTCAGGACGCTGGAGACAACGATGGAGGTGGCCGGCCACTCCGCCAGGCGCAGTACGAACGCCAGGTTGGCGCCCCCATTGAACAGCAGCGCCCAGCCCCAGGTGACCAGGCCGTCATCGGCCCGACCCAGCCAGGCCACGGCCAGCACCGCCGTCGCCAGCAGAAAGGTGATGAGCAGCGTGACCCAGAGTACCGTCAGCAGATCGAGGTTCATGGCGCATGTCCCAACTTTTTATGTTCACGTCTTCTGCGCCATGGTACGTCCGCGGCGGGCCCCGGTTCAGACGCCCGGCTGCGCCGCCTGCCGCTGGCGGGCAAACGCCTCGTACCAGCCCAGGCAGCCGGCGTTGGCCATGGCGTCCTTGTTCACCACCTTCTCCAGCGGCTGGCCCAGCAGCAGCTTCTTGATCGGCAACTCCTGCTTCTTGCCGGTCAGGGTACGCGGGATCTCGGCCACCTGGAAGATTTCGTTCGGCACGAAACGCGGCGACAGCGCGGTCTTGATCGCATCGTTGATCTTCGCCTGCATGGCGGCGTCCAGCGTGTGGCCTTCGCGCAGCACCACGAACAGCGGCATGTAGCTCTCGCGCCCCAGGTATTCGAGGTCAACCACCATCGAGTCCAGCACCTCGGGCAGGCCCTCGACCGCGCTGTAGAGCTCGCTGGTGCCCATGCGCAGGCCGTGGCGGTTGATGGTGGCGTCGCTGCGGCCGTAGATGATGCAGCCGCCCTGCGGCGTGATCTTGAGCCAGTCGCCATGGCGCCACACCGGCCCCATGGCCGCCGGTCCGTCGCCGCCACCGGGCTGGCGGCCATGACCGGCCGGGTACATGTCGAAGTAGCTGCCCAGATACCGTTGGTTGTCACGGTCATTCCAGAAATACAGCGGCATGCTGGGAATCGGTTGCGAACAGACCAGTTCGCCCACGGCATCGACCACCGGCTCGCCCTGCTCGTTCCAGGCTTCCACCGCGCAGCCGAGCAGGCGGCACTGCATCTGGCCCGGCACCTGAGGCAGCTCGCGGTTGCCGCCGATGAAGGCGCCGGCGAAGTCGGTGCCACCAGAAATATTGCACCACCAGATGTCCGGGGTGCCCATCTTGGCAAACTGTTCGGTGCCCCAACGCTGCGCCTCCTCGCTCAGCGGCGAGCCGGTGGTGCCGAGCGCGCGCACCTGGCGCAGGCCCTCGATGCGGGAAAGGTCGATGCCGGCCTTCAGGCAGTTGGCGAAAAAGGCCGCGCCGGCACCGAAGAACGTGGCGCCGACCGCGGCGCCGAAGCGCCACAGCGTGGTCCAGTCCGGCGCCACCTTGTTGCCGGCAGCGTCGACCGTGCTACCGCCAGGGCTGCCGTCAAAGATGCAGCAGGTGGTGCCGTTGAGTAAGCCGCTCATCTGCGCGTTCCACATCACCCAGCCGGTCGAGCTGTACCAGTGGTAGCGCTCGCCATACGAGTTGGCCTCGTAACTGCAGCCGACGTCGTTGTGCAGGGTCTTGAGCGCCAGCGCCACCAGCACGGTGCCGCCATGGCCGTGCACGATGGGCTTGGGCAGGCCGGTGGTGCCGCTGGAATAGACGATCCACAGCGGGTGATCGAACGGCAGCCAGCGCGGCGCGAACGCTGCGGTTTCGGCATCATTTCGGGCTGTAGCGCTTGTCAACATTGCGCTACCAGCTATCGAATCAGGAGCAATCGGCGGCAGACCGAGATTGTTGTGCAGGATCACGTGCTGCACGCTGGGCAGGGCGGCGCACAGCTCGGCCACCACGTCGCGGCGGTCGAAGTCGCGCCCGCCATAGGTCACGCCGTCGCAGGCGATCAGCACCTTGGGCTCGATCTGCTTGAAGCGGTCCAGCACCGCCGCGGTGCCCATGTCGGGCGCGCAGATGCTCCACACGCCGCCCAGGCTCACCACCGCCAGAAAGGCCACCATGGCCTCCGGAATGTTGGGCAGGTAGGCCGCCACGCGGTCACCCGGCTGCAGGCCCTGGGCCTGCAGGTGCAGCGCCAGCGACGCCACTTGCCGGCGCAACTCGGGCCAGCTCAGTTCGCGCGCCGGCGCGCCACTGGCCAGGCTCTTCTCGTTGTGGCTGACCAGCGCCGGGAAACCGGCGGCATGCGCCGCCTCGACATGGCGGAACACCTGCTGCGCGTAGTTCACCTGGGCACCGGGAAACCAGCGCGCGCCCGGCATCCTGTTGTCGGCCAGCGCCGCCGTGTGCGCTGTCGGCGATTGCAGATCGAAGTAGTCCCAGATGCTTTGCCAGAAGGCGTCCAGGTCGGTCACCGACCAGCGCCACAAGGCATCGTAGGAATCAAACGACAGGCTGCGTGTCTCGCGCAGCCAGTTCTGGTAGAGGCGGATCTGGGGAATGTAGGGTGCAGTCATGGGCACGGATAATGGCATGAACCCGACAACTCCAGCAACCGCCATGGCGACACTTCCCGCCCCCGCCCTTGAGCACGTGGCCGACCTCACGGTCTTCGTCGCCACGCCCATCGAAGCCGGCACCATCACCGGCCTCAACAGCCGCGGCAAACGGCGCATCATCCCCATCACCGGTGGCACGCTGCGCGGTCCGCAACTCAACGGCCGCGTGCTGGCCGGCGGTGCCGACTTCCAGCTGGTGGTGTCGGACACCGCCGCCGATCTCGATGCGCGCTACATCATCGAGCTCGACGGCCCGGAGTTCGCCGGTGAACATGTCTACGTGCAAAACCGCGCCCTGCGCCGCGGCAGCGCGGCCGACATCGCCCGGCTGGTGCGCGGCGAGGTGGTCGACCCGGCGGCCATCTACTTCCGCTGCGTGCCCAGCTTCGAGGTGTCCTCACCGAAGCTGGCTTGGCTGACCGACAGCCTGTTCGTCGGCACCGGCGCCCGCCACCCGGACCGGGTCGAGATCAGCCTGTTCCGGCTGGCCTGAAGCCCCCTTGGACAATGGTTTTTTTCGGGCTGGCTTGCAATTTCGCACGAATGTGCTAAATTGCAAGCACCATGAACCTGAAAGCTAAAACTGCCAAGAGCGAAATGACGCGCGCCGCCATCGTCGGCGCCGCGCTCGACCTCGCCGCGGCCGAGGGGCTGGAGGCCTTGACGCTGCAGGCGGTGGCCGATCGTATCGGCCTGTCCAAGAGCGGTGTGTTCTCGCGCGTCGGCTCGCGCGAGGCGCTGCAGAAGGCGGTGATCGAGGAATTCGGCCGGCGCTTCCTGGCCGACGTGTTCGTGCCCGCGATGCAAAAACCCAAGGGGCTGCCGCGGCTGGACGAGATCGTGCGGCGCTGGATCGTGCGCATGCGCGACGTCGAAGTTCAAAGCGGCTGCATTTTCACCGCCGGCGCTTTCGAACTGGACGACCGCGAAGGCGAGCTGCGCGACCTGCTGTTCCAGGAAATTTCGCGCTGGCGTGCCGCCCTGCGCCGCACCGTGCTGCAGGCGGTGGAAGCCGGCCACCTGAAATCCGACACCGTGCCCGAGCAACTGGTCGGCGAGATCTACGGCATCGCCATCGGCTTGCTGCACGACGCACGCTTCCTGCGCGACCCGACTGCCGCCGAGCGCGCCACGGCCACCTGGCAGCGCCTGCTGCAGAGCTACCAGGCTTAAGCCCTCCACCACCACTTGACTCTGATGCCCATCCCGTTTATTGACCCGCCCACATTTCGCACGATCGTGCGAAGAAAGGAACTGCCATGTGGATCGTCTTTTCCGGCCTCGGCCTTTACCTGCTGATCCGCGGCGTGATCGCCGCCTTCGCCTCGCTGCGTTACCTGCCGCACAGCAACAGCGACTGGATTTTCTATTGAGCCCCAACCCAGGTCACGTCGCGCCGCGCGCCTGCAGGAGACTGTCATGACACCCCCCACCCCCACATCGTCCCCCACCTATTTCGGCGACAGCCCTGCGATGCGGCTGTTCCGCCTGGGTCTGGGCGCCTCGCAACGCCTGTGGCCCAGCCTGGCCGTACGCGCCGCCTACCGCCTGTTCGGCACGCCGCTGCCGGCGCGCCCCTTGCGCGGGCTGAGCCGGCAGCGCAGCTGGCCGGCCGGCTGGCAGGTCGAACGTTGGCCGTTCGAGCGCGCCGGCCTGACGCTCTACACGCAGGCCGCCACCGGGCCGGTGGTGCTGCTGGTGCACGGCTGGGGCGGCCATGCCGGCCAGATGCTGGCGCTGGCGGAGGTGTTGCGTGCACAGGGCCTGCAGCCGGTCATGGTGGACATGCCGGCGCACGGCCGCAGCAGCGGCGCGGTCAGCAACCTGCCGCAGTTCGCCCGTGCCGTGGAGTACCTGGCCGCGCGCCTGCAGCAGCAGGGGCATCCCTTGCACGCGGTGGTGGCGCATTCGCTGGGCGCCAACGCGGCCGCCTACGCCATCAGCCGCGGCCTGCGTCCGCAGCGGCTGGTGATGCTGGCACCACCGGCTTCGCCGCATGAATACACCCGGCTGTTCGCGCGCATGTTCGGCCTGAGCGAGGCCACACGCGCCGCCCTGCAGCAGCGCGTCGAGGCGCGCGAGGGCATTCTGATGCCGCAGTTCGAGCCGCAGGCGGTCGGCCCGCGCATCCCCGTGCCGACGCTGGTGGTGCACGACCGTGGCGACCGCATCAACCGCTTTGCCGACGGCCAGGCTTACAGCCGCGCCATCACCGGCGCGCAGCTGCTGGCCACCGAAGGCCTGGGCCACGCCAAGATCCTGAAAGACGAACAGGTGCTGGCCGAGGTGGCGCGCTTCGTCGCCTGATCGTCTGCCACAGGGCAGGCAGCGCTCTTACTGCGTGCCGAAGATGCGGTCGCCCGCATCGCCCAGGCCCGGCAGGATGTAGCCGTGGTCGTTCAGCTCGCGGTCGATGGCCGCGGTGTAGACCGGCACGTCCGGGTGCTCCTTGTACAGGGTGTTGATGCCCTCGGGGCAGGTCAGCAGGCACAGGAACTTGATCGATTTCGGCTTGCACTGCTTCAGGCGCGCCACGGCGGCGGCGGCCGAATTGCCGGTGGCCAGCATCGGGTCCACCACCACCACGTCGCGCTCCTCCATGTTTCTGGGCATCTTGAAGTAGTACTCCACCGCCTGCAGCGTCTTGGGGTCGCGGTACAGGCCGATGTGGCCGACGCGCGCGCCCGGCACCACCGACAGCACGCCGTCCAGGATGCCGTTGCCGGCGCGCAGGATGCTGGCAAACACCAGCTTCTTGCCGTCGATCACGTGGCCGGTCATGGTCTCCAGCGGCGTCTCGATCTGCACCGCCTGCAGCGGCATGTCGCGACAGACCTCGTAGATCATCAGGGCTGCCAGTTCATTCAGCAGGCGGCGAAAGCTGCTGGTGCTGGCGTCCTTCCTGCGCATCAGGGTCAGCTTGTGCTGTACCAAGGGGTGGTCGATCAGGTGCACGTTGGCATGGGCGGCGGGGTCGATGGCGATCATGGTCCGGAGCTTCCTGCAGACGATTGAAAAACAACGCCGATCTTGCCTCAATTTGCGACGATGGGCGCATTTGCTGGGCGTTTGGCGGCAAATCGCCTAGCATCGGCCCACCACAACCCAAGGAGAGAAGAATGAGTCTGTTTCAATGGACCGAAAAGAGCGCCGAGGTACTGCAGCAAGGCGGGGTGATCGGCCCCGACGAGCGCCTGCCCTGGCCGCAAACCGCCGTCATGGGCGTGCAGCACGTGATCGCCATGTTCGGTGCCACTGTGCTGGCGCCCATCCTGATGGGCTTCGACCCCAACATCGCCATCCTGATGAGCGGCATCGGCACGCTGATCTTCTTCCTCGTCACCGGGGGCAAGGTGCCGAGCTACCTGGGTTCGAGCTTCGCTTTCATCGGCGTGGTGATCGCCGCCACCGCCTACGCCGGCAAGGGGCCGAACGCCAACCTCGGCGTCGCGCTGGGCGGCATCATTGCCTGCGGCGCGGTCTACGTGCTGATCGGCCTGGTGGTGCAGGCCATCGGCACCGGCTGGATCGAACGCTTCATGCCGCCGGTGGTGACCGGCGCCGTGGTGGCGGTGATCGGCCTGAACCTGGCCGGCATCCCGGTCAAGAACATGGCGGCGAGCAACTTCGACAGCTGGATGCAACTGGTGACCTTCGTTTGCGTCGGCCTGGTGGCGGTGCTGACGCGCGGCATGGTGCAGCGCCTGCTGATTCTGGTCGGCCTGATCGTGGCCAGCATCATCTACGCCGTGCTGACCAACGGCCTCGGCCTGGGCAAGCCGCTCGACCTGTCGGGCGTGCTCAACGCCGCCTGGTTCGGCCTGCCCAACTTCACGGCGCCGGTGTTCAACGCCAGCGCCATGCTGCTGATCGCGCCGGTGGCCATCATCCTGGTGGCCGAAAACCTGGGCCACATCAAGGCCGTGACCGCCATGACCGGCCGCAACCTGGACGCCTACATGGGCCGCGCTTTCATCGGCGACGGCGTGGCCACCATGGTCAGCGGTGCCGCCGGCGGCACCGGCGTCACCACCTACGCCGAGAACATCGGCGTCATGGCCGCCACCAAGATCTACTCCACCGCCATCTTCGTTGTCGCCGCACTGCTGGCGGTGCTGCTGGGCTTTTCACCGAAGTTCGGTGCCGTGATCCAGGCCATCCCGCTGCCGGTGATGGGTGGTGTCTCGATCGTGGTGTTCGGCCTCATTGCGGTGGCCGGTGCCAAGATCTGGGTCGACAACAAGGTGGACTTCAGCGAGAACAAGAACCTGATCGTCGCTGCCATCACGCTGGTGCTGGGCACCGGCGACTTCACGCTCAAGTTCGGCCAGTTCGCGCTAGGCGGCATCGGCACTGCCACCTTCGGCGCCATCCTGCTGTACGCGCTGCTGAACCGCAAACGCTAAGTCGCTATCAATTCAGCAGCTGCTCGCGCCCGCCGGATCTGCCCCGACGGGCGTTTTTGTTTGCAGCGTCAATCGGCGGCGGTATTTGCCAGCCGCTCGCTCTTCCAGTAGACGTCGTCGCCTCCGTTCATGCGGTTGAGCACGCGCGCCAGCACGAACATCAGGTCGGAGAGGCGGTTGAGGTACTGGCGCGGCGTTTCCTTCAGCGTCTCCTCGCTGCCCAGCGCCACGGTGGCACGCTCGGCTCGGCGCGCCACGGTGCGGCAGACGTGGGCCAGCGCCGCTGCGCGCGTACCGGCCGGCAGAATGAATTCCTGCAGGCGCGGCAGTTGTTCGTTGTATGTCGCCAGCGCCTCGTCCAGCGCCAGCACGGCCTCGGGCTTGAGCAACTCGTAGCCGGGGATGGACAGCTCGCCGCCCAGGTTGAACAACTGGTGCTGGATCTCCACCAGCAGCGTGCGCACATCGGGCGGCATCTCTTCGCACAGCAGCACGCCGATGTGGGAGTTGAGTTCATCCACGTCGCCCATGGCATGCACACGCAGGCTGTTCTTGGAGACACGGGTGTTGTCGCCCAGGCCGGTGGTGCCGTTGTCTCCGGTGCGGGTAGCGATTTGCGTCAGGCGATTTCCCATGATGGCAACCTTGGATCAAAATACGGGTTGGCAGGGTCCAGCACACGCCGGCCCAGAAAACACGATTATTCCCCAGCCCCCGACGAGGCGCTGGTTTTTCCCGTCCGGAGACCCTCTCATGAACGCACCCGCGCAAGCCGCCCACCTGTTGCCCGATGTCCATCAGCGCGAGGTGCCGCAGGCGCTGATCGATGCCTTCAAGGCGCGCTTCGGCGAGCGCTGCTCCACCGCGCAGGTGGTGCGCGAGCAGCACGGCCGCGACGAATCGGCCTACACCACCGTGCCGCCGCCGGCTGCCGTGGTGTTTGCCGAAAGCACGACCGACGTGGCCGACGCCGTCAAGCTGGCCAGCGAGCACAGCGTGCCGGTGATTCCGTTCGGCGTCGGCTCCTCGCTCGAAGGCCATCTGCTGGCGGTGCAGGGCGGCATCAGCATCGACGTCAGCCGCATGAACAAGATCCTCTCGGTCAACGCCGAAGACCTGACGGTCACGGTGCAAGCCGGCGTGACGCGCAAGCAGCTCAACGACGAGATCAAGAGCACCGGCCTGTTCTTCCCGATCGACCCCGGCGCCGACGCCAGCATCGGCGGCATGAGCGCCACCCGTGCCTCCGGCACCAACGCCGTGCGCTACGGCACCATGCGCGAGAACGTGCTCGGCCTGGAAGTGGTGACTGCCAGCGGCGAAGTCATCCGCACCGGCACGCGCGCCAAGAAAAGCAGCGCCGGCTACGACCTGACACGCCTGATGGTGGGCAGCGAAGGCACGCTGGGCATCATGACCGAGATCACCCTCAAGCTCTACCCGCTGCCGGAGGCGATCTCGGCCGCCATCTGCTCGTTCCCGAGCATCGAGGCCGCGGTGCGCACCACCATCCAGATCATCCAGATGGGCATTCCGATTGCGCGCGTGGAACTGATCGACGCCCACACCGTGCGCATGGTCAACGCCTACGCCAAGCTCGGCCTGCGCGAAGAGCCGCTGCTGCTGATGGAGTTCCACGGCTCGCCGGCCAGCGTGAAGGAGCAGGCCGAGACGGTGCAGGAGATTGCCACCGAGCACGGCGGCAATGCCTTCGAGTGGGCCGTCACGCCCGAGGAGCGCACCCGCCTGTGGACCGCGCGGCACAACGCCTACTTCGCCGCCATCCAGAGCAAGCCGGGCTGCCGCGCCATCAGCACCGACACCTGCGTGCCGATCTCGCGCCTGGCCGACTGCCTGCTCGACTCGGTGGCCGAGGCCGATGCCACCGGCATCCCCTACTTCCTGGTCGGCCACGTGGGCGACGGCAACTTCCACTTCGGCTACCTGATCGACCCCGAATTGCCGCAGGAACGCGAGATCGCCGAAGTGCTGAACCACAAGCTGGTGGCGCGTGCCCTCCAGCTGGGTGGCACCTGCACCGGCGAGCACGGCGTGGGCCTGCACAAGATGGACTTCCTGCTGACCGAAGCCGGCAGCGGCGCGGTGGACATGATGCGCACCATCAAGCGCGCGCTCGACCCGAAGAACATCATGAACCCGGGCAAGATCTTCGCGCTGTAAAGCGCTTCGGAATGTAGCGGGCCGGCTCCTCTTTAACGATGGGCCGGCCTGATCCGCGAGGCGGCTTCGCTCACTTGCCCAGGTATGTCGTGAGCAGATCGAAGAAACGCTTGTAGAACCTCTCGTCCTCAATCGTTTTGCCGGCCACCTTGACTAGCGCATCCGTGCTCTTGCCCCAGGGCAGGGCAATGCCGCCACCGGACACGCTCAGGCTGGCGGCGCCGGAAGTCTTCTTGAGTTCATAGGTGGTCTCCACCGCGTTGACGAAGACCGTCGCGCCGCTGTCGCTGGCCTTGCACACCACATCGAAGTCGATGGTGACGTTGACGTCGTCATCGGGCTGGAAGTCTTTTTTGGCGCGCACGTTCTGCGCTTCGGCCCGTTCGATGCGGTAGCCCTGGCTCAGCAATGCATGCTGCGCCGCTTCGCAGGCTTGCGCCTCGCTCTGCCGAAATTTCTTGAAGTACGGCGACTCCTTGCTGAACGCCTCGTCCGGGTAGACGCTGGGGGTTCCGCAGGCGGCCAGCAGGGCCAGTGTCAACAGCGTCGTGTTCAGCTTGAGGGTGCGGCAGAGGGTTTTCATGATGGGTTGGTCTTTGGCGCTCTGTTTCATTTTGCCTGCTTGCGAATGACCAGCGCAATGCCGCCCAGGATAGCCGCGGAAGCCAGCAGCAGGCGCAGCGTGAGTGGCTCACCCAGCCAGGCGATGCCACCGAGCGCAGCAATCACCGGCACGCTGAGTTGCAGCGTGGCCGCCGCGGTGGCCTTGAGATGCGGCAGCGCGGTGTACCAGATGGCGTAGCCGATGCCGGAAGTGATGGCACCGGAGGCAATGGCGTACAACGCGCCCGCCGTGTCCACCTGCGCGCTGTTCATGAACAGCAAGCTCATGACGAGCGCCACCGGCACCGTGCGCATGAAGTTGCCCGCCGTCACGCGCAGCGGATCACCCGCGCCCTTGCCGCGCAGGGAGTAAACGGCCCAGGCCAGGCCGGCGCCGATCATCAGCAAAGCCGCGCCAAGCGGTGGTGCCGACAACCCTGGCAACAGCAGCCCCACCAGCCCACCCAGGGCGAACAGCAGGCCGATGAGTTGCGCCGGCGAAAAGCGCTCGCCCTTCACCAGGCCCCAGCCGATCATGCCGGTCTGCACCGCACCAAACAACAGCAGCGCACCGGTGCCCGTGGGCAAGTTGACGTAAGCAAAGGAGAACGCCGCCGCGTAGGCGAACAGCGCGAGCGCCGAGGGCCAGCTGCCGCGACCGGCGGCCTCACGGCGCGTGAGTTGCACCAATGCCCACAAGACCAGCGCGCCGGAGATCAGCCGGATGGTGGTGAAACTGGCGGCGTCGATGGGGGTGTGCTGCAGGGCGGCGCGGCATAGCAGGGAGTTGCCTGCGAAAGCGAGCAGTGCCAAGGCCGTCAGCGGAATAACGCTTTGTGTCGGCATGAAACAGCCCTTATTTAATCAACCATTGCATCGCACCACGGGACTATCACACTGCGTTTTCCCGTTCAAGAGCTCTTTTTGTGAACCCTTCTAGATCCTGAAAGTCTTCCCACCAGAAATCTAGATTTGCATACGCGTTTCGATAGTCATCCCAAGTGGGGTTTGTGTTGTCGAACGTCTTCATTCCTCGCGCAAATGGAAACAGCTTGTTAGCAGCAACTTGAAGCTGTGCGAGGCTATACAGATATGACATCACATTCTGTTGCAGCACCAACGTATGGTCGCCTTGCGTCAACGACAGGTACATCTCTTTCATTCTGGCGTTGTGAATTTGCAGCCGCATTAGTATTTTGGCAAGATAGTCAGCCACGTCCGGCTCAGCTTGCTCAATGCAGCGGTTAAAAATATCTTGGTGGTCTCTTGGAAGTTCCGGAGCAACTGTATTTAGAGTTATTGGAGCTCGAAGTTCTTCGTTTTCGAAGAGGTCCCACGCCTCCTGCAATAGTTTTGCACACTGTTTGTAGTAAGCGATGAGCTCACTTAGCGCATGCGGCAGGAACGCCTTAGCGGCTACAAACCGTCGCTCCCGTTGCTTGTTCGTGTGATACCTAGAAATATTGAGTGCGATCACGCTTGCGCCGAAAGCTAACACGCCCGTATTTAGTGTCTGCCATCGATCCCAAACGCTCTGAACGTAGATCCAATCCCACCCCCCTTGGACCCACGGGGCAATAGCCATGCAGAGGATGTAAAGGAAGAACGCTGGCACGCTGATCCAATTCACCACATTAGCCATAGCATCCGCTTTAAAGAAGCCTATGTATTTCATCTCGCTTCCTTTTCTCAATTTGACTTAGGAAATCAAGTTGCTTATCGCTACTTAACGTAGTCTGTAAACCCACACCGGTTTCCCCTGCGCCCCCTCCAGCTTCGCTACCGGCGTCAGCCCCACAGCCTCGAACTCCAGACTCACCAGCCAAGCCCCTGGCTTGAGTTCCGCCCTTGCCTTCGCGATGGCACGCGGCATGCTCTCGGGGCGCTGGAACAGGTAGACCAGGTCGTAACCCGACCAGTCCGCTTTCCAGATATCGCCCCGCACCACCTGCGTCCAGGGGCAGCGGCGGGCGCAGAGAAAACGCAGCGGCCAGCTCCATTCAATGCCGTGCAATTCGGCCAGCGGGTAGGCCTGGCGCAGCGCCTGCAGGCCGTGGCCCAGGCCACAGCCTGCGTCCAGCACGCGTGAGCCCGGCTCCAGCGGGGCAACGCCGGGCAGGTCGTTCAGTGCATCGGCTGGGGTGGGAAACAGCGGCGCATCACGCCAGGCGTTGAGCGGGTAGATCAGGGCCAGCAAGGCGAGCGGCAGCAGCCAGCCCCAGGCCGGCAGGGCCAGGCCGCCGGCCAACAAGGCCGAGAGTGGAAAGCCCAGACCGATGATGAGGCGGCGCCACCAGGTCGGGCCCAGCACGCTCAAAACCACACCTGCCGCCGAGGCCAGCGCCAATGCGACGACGGCGCCCAGCCCGGTGCGCAGCAGCAGCACAAACAGTAGCCACGCCAGCCCCCAGGCCAGCAGAGCCGGCAGGGGCCAGGGCAGACGGGCCAGCATGCTGGGTGAAAAAGCGACTTAGTGACCGTTGCCGCGCAGTCGGACAGTTCTTCTTCCACGCGCTTGAGGTCGCGCGACTTTTCCTTGCCCGGTTTCTGCGGCGTGAGGGAGAACTCGGCGCCGAGTTTTTTCACCAGGCTCTCGGCCTCGCGCACCGACATTTTCTTGGCGCTGATCTGGTTGGCGGCGGTGATCTGGGCTGCGCGGTCTAGCGCCAGCAGGGCACGGGCGTGGCCCATGTCGAGGTCGCCGGCCATCAGCATGGTCTGCACCGGCTCGGCCAGATTGAGCAGGCGCAGCAGGTTGGAAGCAGCGCTGCGCGAACGGCCGACGGCCTGCGCCGCCTGTTCGTGAGTAAGCCCAAACTCTTTGATGAGTCGCTGCAGGCCCTGCGCCTCTTCCAGCGGGTTGAGGTCTTCACGCTGGATGTTTTCGATCAGCGCCATGGCGGCGGCGGCCTCGTTGGGCACGTCGCGCACCAGCACCGGCACGCTGTCCAGGCCGGCCAGCTTGGAGGCGCGGAAGCGGCGCTCGCCGGCGATGATTTCGAACTTGCCGGCGTTCGGGCCGTCCTGGAGCTTGCGCACCAGGATCGGCTGCATGATGCCCTGCGCCTTGATGGACTCGGCCAGTTCGTACAGCGCGCCCTCGTCCATGCGGGTGCGCGGCTGGTACTGGCCGGCCACCATGTCGGTCAGCCGCAGCGAGGCCGGCTGGCCGGCGTTGGCGCCGCTGGCGGCAGCCGCCTCGGCCGCTTCGTCCACTTTGGGGCCCAGCAGGGCTTCGAGTCCACGGCCCAGGCCTTTGGGTTTTTTGGTCACCATGACGGTCCTCTTTTTCTCTTTTAATTTAAATCAGTCAGTCGGCGCAGCAGCGCCTGGCCCTGCGGCCAGTCGCCCAGCCCCGAGTCGGCGTTGATGTGGCCGGCGTTGCCTAGGTCCACCCGTTCGGCGCCCCAGTCGCGTGCTAGGCTTTCGGCTTTCTCAAAGCTGCAATGCGGGTCGTCGCGGCTGGCCACCAGAATGGTTTTGAACGGCAGGGAGGAACGCACAATGGGCGACCAGCTCGGCAGCAGCGGGCGCATGGCCTCGCGTTCCACGTCACCCGGCGCCACCAGCAGCGCCGCCTTCACGCGTTGGGTGTTTTTGGAATGCGCCGCCCAGGCGGCCACCTGGATGCAGCCCAGGCTGTGCGCCACCAGCACGGCCGGTTCGTCACAGCGCAGCACCGCTTCTTCCAGTTGCATCAACCAGTCGCCGCGCAACGGGCGTTCCCAGTCGTGCTGCTGCACGCGCGTGTAGCCGTGCGCCGCCTCCCACCGGCTTTGCCAGTGTGCCGGGCCGGAGTTCTGCCAGCCGGGCAGGACGAGGACGTTGGCAGGCTTCATTTGCTATGATTTTAATAGCTATTGGCGCAATAGTGACGAGGGCCAGGGCCGGATTTCGTTTGGAAAATCACATGGCCTTGATGCGGTCCACCATTTCCTCGGCGAAGCTGATGAAAGCCTGCGCGCCCTTGGACGAGGGGTCGAACACCACACCCGGCAGACCGTAGCTGGGCGCTTCGGCTAGGCGCACGTTGCGCGGGATGACGGTGTTGAATACCTTGTCGCCGAAATGGCTCTTGAGCTGATCGCTCACCTGCTGCTGCAGCGTGATGCGCGGGTCGAACATGACACGCAGCAGGCCGATGATCTGCAGATCCTTGTTGAGGTTGGCGTGCACCTGCTTGATGGTGTTGACCAGGTCGGTCAGGCCTTCGAGCGCGAAGTACTCGCACTGCATCGGCACGATGACGCCGTGCGCGCTGCACAGGCCGTTGAGCGTGAGCATCGAAAGACTGGGCGGGCAGTCGATCAGCACGAAGTCGTATTCGGCGTCCACCTGCGCCAGCGCCTCTTTCAGGCGCTTCTCGCGTCGCTCCACTTCCACCAGCTCGACCTCGGCGCCGGCCAGTTCGCGGTTGGCGCCCAGGATGTCGTAGCCGCAGCCGCCTTCGATCAGCTTGTCGCTCTTGGCCCGCGCCTCGGCCACCGAGGCCGACTCCAGCAGCACGTCATAGACCGTCAGCTCCAGCTTGCGCTTGTCCACGCCCGAGCCCATGGTGGCATTGCCCTGCGGGTCGAGGTCGATCATCAGCACGCGCTGGCCGACCTTGGCCAGACCCGCCGCCAGGTTGACCGTGGTGGTGGTCTTGCCGACGCCACCTTTTTGGTTGGCAACGCAGAAAATTTTGGCCATGGCGTGGTGTCCCTTGTGTCTTTGGAGTCGTAATTCAGTTGCCGCCGGGCCGTCCCAAGGCGACTGCGGCCCCCGCGGGGGGCAGCGCAGTACACGAAGTGACAAGCGTGGGGGTCATATTCATCTGGTGAAAGCAAGTCGCAGGCCGAAACCAAGCAGGCACAGGCCGGCCAGTTTTTCCAGCACACGGCCAACCAGCGGGTTGGCGCGCAGGTGGCCAGCCAGATGGTGCGTCAGCAGCGTCATGGTCAGGCCGTAGAGAAAGGTCAGCGCGGCAATCGTCAGCGCCATGAAACCGAAGGTGGGCAGGCCCTGGTGCCGGGCCGGGTCGACGAACAGCGGGAAGAAGGCCATGTAGAACACGATGGCCTTGGGGTTGAGCAGGGTGATCATCATGGCCTGGCGCAGGTAGTGGCCGGCCTTGATGTGGAGTACCGGCGCCGCGCCGGGTTTGGCCAGCAGCATCACTACGCCCAGCCAAGCCAGGTAGGCGGCGCCCAGCCACTGCACGGCATGGAAGGCCGTCGGGTAGGCCAGCAGCAGCGCCGCCACCCCGGCCACGGCCGCCCACATCAGCACCTGGTCGCCCAGGATCACGCCGAGGGTGGCCGCCAGCCCGCCGCGCACCCCGCCCTTGCCGGTGGAGGTGATCAGGGCCAGGTTGCCCGGGCCGGGAATCAGCAGAAAAATGATGACCGTGGCGATAAATGCGCCGTAGTCCGCGACACCAAACATGGGGGAATTCCAGGAAACCGAAGGCCTGAGTTTACGTTAGGTTGGCCGTCCAGCCCGGACGGTCGCAGCCGGTGGATTCCCTGCCCTGCCATTAAAACCGGGCCGGCACCACCAGCCGCCACGGCCTCAAGCCTGCGGGCGCATCCAGACGATGCAGCGCTCGGCACCCAGCCCGGGCACGGCCAGTTGTTCCACGTGAAACACGGCCACATCGGCCGGCAACTGGGCCAGCTCATCGGCCGGCTGCTTGCCCTTCATGGCCAGCCAGAAACCGGCCGGTGCCAGTGCGCTGCGCGACCAGTTGGTGAAGTCCACCAGCGAGGCGAAGGCACGGGAGCAAACCACGTCGTAGCCCTCGGTCAGCGTCTCGACCCGGGCATGCAGGCCGCGCAGGTTGGGCAGCTTGAGCGCCACCGCCGCCTGCTGGACGAAGGCCGCTTTCTTGGCCACGGTGTCGACGCAGGTCACCGTGATGTCCGGGCAGCAGATGGCAACCACCACCCCCGGCAGGCCGGCACCGGCGCCGACGTCGAGCAACTTGAAGCCGGTGCCATCGGCCGGCGCCCTGCCCTGCAGTTGCTGGCGCAAGGGCTGGATGACAGCCAGGCTGTCGAGCAGGTGGTGGGTCAGCATCTCGGCCGGGTCCCGCACTGCGGTCAGGTTGTAGACCTTGTTCCATTTCTGGATCAGGGCCAGGTAGTCGAGCAGCTGGGTGAACTGGGCTTCGCTCAAGTCCAGGCCAAGCGCCCGCACCCCGTCTTTCAGGGTTGCTTCTAGTGCGGCGCTCATACTCCAGCCGCTTCCGTCTCAAGCGTGGCGAAACCCTTGAAACCGCCCTTTTTCAGATGGATCAGCAGCAGCGAGATGCTGGCCGGCGTGATGCCGGAGATGCGTGACGCCTGGCCCAGGGTTTCCGGCCGGTGCTTCTGCAGTTTCTGCCGCGCCTCGATCGACAGGGCCGACACCTGCAGGTAGTCCAGGTCGGCCGGCAGCTTGAGCCCTTCGTAATAGGCGGCGCGCTCGACCTCGCCCTTCTGGCGGTCGATGTAGCCGGAATACTTGGCGGCGATTTCGATTTGCTCGACCACCGGCGCAGCCAGTTCGCCCAGTGTTTCACGTGAAACATCCGAGGTAGCATACTTGCCACCGTCCAGCGACATGAGATTAGCGTAGCTCACATCCGGCCGGCGCAGCAGGTCGAACAGGTTGTACTCACGCTCGATGGTGGTGCCCAGCACGCGCTCGGCTTCGGCGGCGGCCAGGATGCGCGGATTGACCCAAGTGGCTTTCAGGCGCTCTGTTTCACGTGAAACAGCATCGCGCTTGCGGCTGAAGGCGTCCCAACGGACATCGTCCACCAGGCCCATCTGGCGGCCGGTTTCGGTCAGGCGCATGTCGGCGTTGTCTTCCCGCAGCTGCAGGCGGAACTCGGCCCGGCTGGTGAACATGCGGTAGGGCTCGGTCACACCCTTGGTGATCAGGTCGTCCACCAGCACACCCAGGTAGGCTTCGTCGCGTCGCGGCAGCCAGGCGGCTTCGCCCCGGCACTGCAGCGCGGCGTTGATGCCGGCGAACAGGCCCTGGGCCGCCGCCTCTTCATAACCGGTGGTGCCGTTGATCTGGCCGGCAAAAAACAGGCCGCCGATCTGCCGCGTTTCGAAGCTGCTTTTCAGCTCGCGCGGGTCGAAGTAGTCGTACTCGATGGCGTAACCCGGGCGCAGGATGTGGGCGTTCTCCAGCCCCTTCATGCTGCGCACCAGGTCGTACTGAATGTCAAACGGCAGGCTGGTGGAGATGCCGTTCGGGTAGTACTCGTTGGTGGTCAGGCCTTCGGGTTCCAGGAAGATCTGGTGGCTGTCCTTGTCGGCAAAGCGGTTGATCTTGTCTTCCACGCTCGGGCAGTAACGCGGGCCGACGCCTTCGATCTTGCCGGTGAACATGGGGCTGCGGTCGAAGCCGGAGCGGATGATCTCGTGGGTGCGCTCGTTGGTGTGGGTGATCCAGCACGGCAGCTGCTGCGGGTGCATGGCCGCGTTGCCCATAAAGCTGAACACCGGCACACCCTGCCCTTCGTTCATGCCGCCGGGCATGCCATCGCCGGGTTGCTCGGTGCACTTGGAGAAGTCGATGCTGCGGCCATCCAGCCGCGGCGGGGTGCCGGTCTTGAGGCGGCCCTGTGGCAGCTTGAGTTCCTTGAGGCGGGCGCTGAGCGACACCGCCGGCGGATCACCGGCGCGGCCGGCCGCGTAGTTGTTCAGGCCAACGTGGATCTTGCCATCCAGAAAGGTTCCAGCTGTCAAAACGACTGTCCGGCTACGGAAGCGGATGCCGACCTGGGTCACCGCCCCCACCACCCGGTCGCCTTCCACCATGAGGTCGTCTACCGCCTGCTGGAACAGCCACAGGTTGGGCTGGTTTTCCAACCGGCGGCGGATGGCGGCCTTGTAGAGAATGCGGTCGGCCTGGGCTCGGGTGGCACGCACGGCCGGGCCCTTGGAGCTGTTGAGAATGCGGAACTGGATGCCGCCCTCGTCGGTGGCAATCGCCATGGCACCGCCCAGCGCGTCCACCTCTTTCACCAGGTGGCCCTTGCCGATGCCGCCGATGGAAGGGTTGCAGCTCATCTGGCCCAGGGTCTCGATGTTGTGGCTCAGCAGCAGGGTCTTGCAACCCATGCGGGCCGCCGCCAGCGCGGCTTCGGTGCCGGCATGGCCGCCACCGACGACGATGACATCAAATTCTTGTGGGTACAGCATGGTGCAGGGAATGACCGCCGGGCGGTCTGCGCAGGGAGAAGAACCCGCAATTTTAGCCGGCCGGGCCGATTTACGCGACAATTGGGGATATAAATCCGGCTCCTGCCCAGGTGCCATCTGCGCCAGGCGCTACAAATTTAATAGCAAATCACATGGATTGCCGTTCCGGCTGTGGCGCCTGCTGCATTGCCCCCTCGATTTCCAGCCCGATTCCCGGCATGCCCGTCATCAACGGGGTCAGCAAGCCGGCCGGCGTGCGCTGCATCCAGCTCGACGCGGCCAACCGCTGCCTGATCTTCGGCCAGCCCGGCCGGCCGGCGGTCTGCAGCAGCCTGGCGCCAACTCAAGAAATGTGTGGTCATACACAAGACCATGCCTTGAGCTGGCTTGACGCATTAGAGAAGAAAACTGATCCAAACAACGGATTTGGTTCTAAGGAGGTATCTGATCGTGATCCGCATTAATTGGATTTCATGCATGCTGCTCTTCGCGGCCGGTTTAGTCCTCGGGGGATGCGCCTCGACACACAATCTCAAGACGGATGGCAACAACCTGCTCGGTGGCGGGTTTCACGAAGAAGAGCTTCGGCCAGGCCTTTTCAAGCTGACCGCTCGCAGCAACCAAAGTATCTGGCCGAATTTCAGTGCTGCACACACGACCTGGACTCAACGTGCAGACCAACTCTGTGGCAAACAAGCCTACAAAAGCTTTGATGCCGACTTTTCTGATGGCCAAGGCTCCACACTGCCGATTGTCGTTCCAGGGGGCGGAATGGTTGGCGTCACGAACTACAACGCAACACTCAGTGGGTATCTGGTCTGCGACTCTGCACAACTAACAATCACCGAAGCCAAGAGCTTTCTACGGCAACAGGCGCTTGATCAGGAGAGACGAGCGGCAGAAAGACATCAGCAGGAACTGTTGCAGCTTGGAGGAGACGACTGCTCACAGGCGGCGCCTAGCATCACCAGCGAAATCTATTTCCAACGAGCAAGAGCCCTTAGGACGCTGGAACAATACACCAAGGCAAAGGCTTGCTATTTTCTCGCTCAGCAAATCGAAAAGGACACTTCTTCCTATTACTACCGCGAATCCTGCGAAGCCCTTGGCTGGATGTACGAATTGGGATACGGCGTCGAGAAAGACATGCAGACCGCTCGCGAATGGTATCGAAAGGCGGGATTGCTCTGACTCACAACAAATACGCCGCGCCGGCCTGAACACGCCAGGCGGCACGGCAAATGTGCAGAACGGAGCCTAAGAGGACTTCGATCCGGTTGCTCTCAGAACGGGTAATGGCGCGGTGTGGTCTGCATCGTGATCCAGCGCAGTTCGGTGAACTCGTGGATGCCGGCCTTGCCGCCAAAGCGGCCGATACCTGAGCCTTTGACGCCGCCAAACGGCATCTGCGCCTCGTCGTGCACCGTGGGGCCGTTGACGTGGCAGATGCCGGAGTCGATGCGGCGCGCCACGTTGAAGGCACGCGCGATGTCACCGCCGAACACGGCCGCCGACAGGCCGTACTCGTTGTCGTTGGCACAGGCCACGGCCTCTTCCACGCCGTTGACGCGCACGATGGCCTTGACCGGGCCGAAGGTCTCTTCACGGTAGATCTTCATCGCCGGGGTCACATGGTCGAGGATGGTGGCGGGCATCAGCGTGCTGGTGGCCTTCTCACCGCACACCAGTTTGGCGCCCTTGGCCAACGCATCGTCGATCAGCGCGTTGCAATGCTCCACCGTGCTCATGCCGATCACCGAACCCAGCACCACCGGCTCGGGCTTGCGCGGGTCGCCCAGCGGCAGGGCCTTGGCCTTGGTCACGAAACGCTTGACGAACTCGTCGGCAATCTTCTGGTCCACGATGATGCGCTCGGTCGACATGCAGATCTGCCCGCTGTTGGCAAAACAACCAAAAGCGGCGCCGTTGACGGCGTCATCGATATCGGCGTCGTCCAGGATCACCATGGGGGCCTTGCCTCCAAGCTCCAGCACCACGGGCTTCAAGTACTTGGCGCAGGTCATGGCGATGATCTTGCCCACGCGGGTAGAGCCGGTGAAGTTCACGCGGCGCACCGCCGGGTGCGCCACCATGGCTTCCACCACCGCACCGGCATCGGCCGGGGCGTTGGTGATGTAGTTCACCACGCCGGGCGGGAAACCGGCTTCCTGGAAGGCCTCGATGATGAGCTGGTGGGTGCGCGGGCAGTTCTCCGAGCCCTTCATGACCACGGTGTTGCCGCAGGCCAGCGGCACACAGATGGCGCGTGTGCCCAGAATGACGGGCGCGTTCCACGGCGCGATGCCCAGCACCACGCCGGCGGGCTGGCGCACGGCCATGGCCAGCGAACCCGGCACGTCGGAGGGGATCACCTCGCCGGCCACCTGGGTGGTCAGCGCAGCGGCCTCGCGGATCATGCCGGCAGCCAGGAAGACGTTGAAGCCGGCCCACTGGCCCGAGGCGCCGGTCTCGGCCGCCACGGACTCGATGAACTGCGGCGTCTTGGCTTCCAGCGCGTCGGCCGCTTTCAGCAGCAGGGCGCGGCGCTCGCTGGGGCCGGTCAGGCTCCAGGTCTTGAAGGCTTCGGCCGCGGCCTCGACGGCCATCACGGCATCGGCCGGGGAAGCTGCGGGTGCGCGCGAGGCCACCGTGCCGTCCAGCGGGTTGCGGCGCTCGAAGGTGGCGCCGCGCTCGGCCGTGACCTTGAGGCCATTGATGAGCATGGACATGTCGGACATAGTTTTCTCCTTGACTGAGTCGATTCGTTAAACAGGGGTGGTCTTGCGGCGGCGCTGCACGGCATCGGCCGCCGTGGTGTGGTCGGTGGCGTCGGCGCCCAGATAGGCTTCGCGGATCACATTGGAGCGTTGCAGCAGCCTGGCCGGGCCGCTGGCCACCAGCGTGCCGCGCTCCAGCACATAACCACGGTCGGCCACGGCCAGCGCCTTCTTGACGTTCTGCTCCACCATCAGCACGGTGGTGCCGTTGTCGGCAATGCGGCGCGCCATGGCCAGCAGCTCGTCCACCATCTTCGGGGCCAGGCCGAGCGAGGGCTCGTCCAGCATGAGCAGGCGCGGCGCGCTCATCATGGCGCGCGCCACCGCCACCATCTGCTGCTCGCCACCACTCATGGTGCCGGCCAGCTGGTGGATGCGTTCACGCAGCTTGGGAAAGTCATTCAGGACCTGTTCCATGCGGTGTGCGCGCTCAGTGCGGCCGATGAGCCAACCACCCAGCTCCAGGTTCTCCAGCACGCTCATTTGCGGAAACAGCTGCCGGCCCTCGGCCACCAGCGTCACGCCATCGCGCACGATCTCATGCGTCTTCTCGGGCAGATCCTCGCCGTCGAGCAGCACCATGCCCTGGCGCGGGATCAGGCCCATGAGCGCCTTGAGCAGCGTGGTCTTGCCCGCGCCGTTGGGACCGAGGATCACGGTCAGGCCGGGCTTGACCTCGAAGCGCAGGTCGCGCAACACGAGAAAGGGGCCGTAGCCGGCACTCAGGCCCCGCACCTGCAGGTGCGCGTGCTTGTCGTCTCCCAGCACGAAGGGGGTATCGCGGTACCACATCATGCGGCCACCTCCTCTTCTTCGCTGTCGGCAGAAGGTTCAGCCATCTCGTCGCCCAGGTAGGCTTCGATCACCTCCGGGTTGCGCACCACGTTGTGCGGGGTGTCGTCGGCGATCTTGCGGCCCTGGTGCAGCACGATGACGCGCTCCACATGGCGCAGCAGCGTGGTCACGGCGTGCTCGATCCAGATCACCGTCAGGTCCAGCTCGTCGCGCAGACGGCGGATCAGGCGCGCCATCTCCTCGATCTCGGACTCCGTCAGGCCGGCGGCCACTTCATCGAGCAACAGCAGCTTCGGTCGCGTGGCCAGCGCCATGCCGATCTCCAGCAGGCGTTGCTGCGAAGGCGTGATGGCGGCGGCCGGCAGCTCGGCCTGTGCGGACAGACCGATCAGCGACAGAATGCTGGCGGCATCACGCAAGGCCCAGGGCACGTCCACCTCGTCCCCCCAGAACACGTACTTGCGACGGCGCTGGCCCGCGAACTTGAGGCCGAACTCGATGTTGGCGACCACCGGCATGTCAGCGAACACGCGCGGGGTCTGAAAGGTGCGCGCCACGCCATGCGCGGCAAAGCGGTGCGGGCCGCGACCGGTCAGGTTGTGGCCATGGGCGATCAGGCGTCCCGAGGTGGGTACCTGCACGCCGGAGATGGCGTTGAAAAAAGTGGTCTTGCCGGCGCCGTTGGGTCCGATGATGCCCACCAGCTCACCCGGCACGAAATTCGCACTGACGCCATCGACGGCCACCAGGCCGCCGAAGCGCACCGTCACGTTGTGCGCCTCCAGCAAGGGAGTAACTTGCTCAGACAAAATGACTCTCCTTCTCGCGGCGCTTGAGGCGCTGCTTCTCACGTTCTTTCTCTCCGCTGAGCTCGCGCTTGAGGTCCTTGGCCCAGTCGCGGCTGTCAGTCCACCAGTCCTTGAAGGTCTCCCAGCGCAAGGAGGCCAGGCCACCGGGCAGGTAGAGAACGCACAGGATCAGCAACAGACCCAGCGACATCAGGTAGATCTGCGGGAACTGCAGGCGCAGCGACTCGGCCAGCACGCTGAAGATGATGGCGGCCAGTAGCGGCCCCCACAGCGTGAGCACGCCACCGATCAGCGTGATCAGCACGGTCTGGAAACCGATGAAGGGGTTGAACACGGTGTGCGGGTCGATGTAGGTCCAGCGCACCGCCATGGCCGCACCGACGGCACCGGCAAAAGCGGCGGTGATGGCAAAGCCGGCGATCTTGACCAGGCGGGTGTTGACGCCCAGGGTCTGGGCGCGCTGCTCGTCGGCACCGATGCCCATCAGCGCCAGGCCGAAGCGCGTGCGCCTCACCATGATGGACAGCGCCACCGCCAGCACCGCGATCACCAGCACCGTCAGGTAGATGACGTTGTTCTCGGGAATGACGGTGAGCACGCGGCCTACGGTGCCGGTGACCGTTTTTTCGAAGTAGGTCACGGCGTGCATGATCAGCTCGGTCATGCCGAAGGTCAGCACGGCGAAATAGGTACCGCGCAGGTGCAGCACAGCCGCACCCATGACCACGGCCACGACGACGGCCATGCCGGCACCGATGGCGATGGTCTCGACCCAGCCGAACTGACCGAGCAGCAGGGCCGTGGTGTAGGCGCCGATGCCGAAGAAGGCCGAGGTGGCCAGCGACAGGTAACGCGTGCTGCCACAGAACAGGCCCCAGCTGGACGACAGGGCCACGTACATCAGACAGGTCAGCGCCATGGAGACGACGAACTCGCTGGCATAGGACGGCAGGGCCAGTGCCCAGCCACTGAAGGCCAGCAGCACCAGCAGGTCGCGAATGAGGAATTGCCGGGAGTTCATGCTTTTCTACTTTTGCGGGTGAACAGACCTTCGGGACGCAGCAGCAACACGGCGATGAACACCACGTAGGACAGCAGGGCCTTGAGCGAGGGGTTGGTGAAATGCATGCCCAGCGCCTCGATCACACCCAGGAACAGGCCGCCGATGAGCGCGCCACCCATGCTGCCGAAGCCCCCCAGCGTGATGACGATCAGCGCCGTCACGGTGTAGGGCTGGCCCATGTAGGGGGTGATGGTGTAGGCCATGGACAACAAGGCGCCGGCCACGCCCGACAGCCCCAGGCCGATGCCGAACATCATCGGATGCAGGCGTTTGGTGTCGATGCCGATGAGTTGCGCACCAATGGCCGACTGCATCAGGGCCCGCACGCCCTTGCCCAGCAAGGTCATGCGCAGCAGCACGATGAGCGCACCGCTGAACAGCAGGGCCAGGAAGAAGACCAGCAGCTTGTTGGCGGCGAACTGAGCCTCGCCGAATTTCACCGGCTCGGTCAGGTAGTCGTAACCGCGCAGGTCACCGCCCCACTGCCATGACACGAAGTTCTGCACCAGGAACATGAGGCCGAAGGCGACCATCAGGCCGCGCGCCTCGAAGACGTCGAGATTCGGCGAGGTGGCAGTCAGGCGGCGGAAGCACAGGAAGTGAACGACCACGCCGAGCAGCATCAGCACCACAAAGGCCACCGGCACCATCAGCAGCGGCGACAGGCCGAACTGCGTCTGCACCAGCCACGTGAGATAGGCGCCCACCATGAGGAATTCACCGTGGGCAATGTTGAGGATGCGCATCAGGCCGTACTGGAGGTTCAACCCCAGCGCAACCAGCGCATAGATGCCCCCGGTGATCAGACCGGAGGCAATCAGTTCGAGCCAGGCAGTAATAGACATAAGAGCGTTGGAAAAGAGAGCGCCCGCGACACCAGCAAAGGCCATCGTCGGGGGCCGCCGCGGAACCGGCTTTGCCGGGCCGCTGGCGGCGTCCCCCTGGGGGAAGGCGGCCTTCAGGCCGACTCAGGGGGGCTTCACCAATTCGGCTTCGGCGCCAGCTTGGCGGTTGCGACCTTGGCGGGCCATACCACTTCGAACTCGCCCTTTTGCCACTGGCTCACCGTGCCTGGTGTGCCCACGTTCTCGCTACCGACGAACTTGATGTCGCCCAGGATGGTCTTGTGCGTGGTGTTGGCCACATAGTCACGGATCGCCTTGCGGTCCAGTCCATGCGCCTTGACGGCATTGGTGAGGATTTCCAGCGAAGCCCAGCAAGCACCGCTGGCCCAGCGGTCCGGCTCCTTGCCGCCGAACTTCTTGGTGTGGGCGTCGAAGTAGGCCTTGGCACCCGGGCTGGTCTTGCTGTTCCAGGAGCCCATGCCCAGCACGCCTTCGGCGCCGGCCGGCGTCATGACGTTGCGGTAGAGCTGGAAGGCCGTGCCGACCGAAGCGTAGAAGAACTTCGGATTGAAACCGACTTCCTTGGACTGTTTGCTGGCCAGGATGGTGTCGGGCGGGTAGGTGAAACCGATGAAGGCATCCGGGTTCTTGTCCTTGATGGAGCGCAGCACCGGCGACAGGTCCTTGACGCCACCCGGATAACTCTTGTCTTCCACCATGCGAATGTCCGTACCCTGCAGCGCGACTTTCAGCGCAGCGAAGTTTTCCAGACCGAACAGGTCGTCCACGTAGATCACGGCAATGCTCTTGACGCCATTGGCCTTGAGCATGTCCACCAGCGCCTCGCACATCGGCTTGGGTTGCTGCAGCATCAGGAAGAAGTAGGGCAGCTTCATCTCGACCAGTCGCTTGGACAGGGCTGTCGGCGCCAGGAAGGGATAACCGAAACGGTTGGCCAAGGGCGCCACCGCGAAGTTGGCGTTCGAACCCCAGGGCGGTAGCACCAGGTCGACCTTGTCGGAACCCATCAGTTTTTCATAGGAGCGCACGCAGGTTTCGATGTCGCTGCGGTCGTCGGAGCTGATCAGCTCGATCGGACGGCGCACGCCCTTGACATCCAGGCCGCCCGCGGCATTCTGCTGCTCGGCCCACAACAGGTAATTCGGCTCCTGGCTGACCTGGGCGCCGCCGGTCCATGGGCCGGTACGGGCGATGGCATAGCCGACACGAACCGGCTTTTGCTGCGCCAGCAGCTGGGGCGCAAAAGCGGCAGCGCCAACCGCGGCAGCGCCCTTGAGGAGGGTACGTTTCGTTTCTTGAATCATGTTGTCTCCAGTGAAAGTGATCTTTCGGGAATTGGACAAGCAATGCTAGAAAACCTCGCAGGGCATGGCTGTGCTGAACGTGCACAAAGTAGTTGACGGTTCACGCAAGAAGATCAGGGATAACCCTTGTCCCCACCCTTCACCTGAATTGGTCACTGCGCCCATAATCGCGAAACCATGCACCGCCCAGCCCAGAACCGGAGCCCCGCATGACGGCCACCACCGTCGTCACGACGGACGACTTCGCGCCGCGCGAGCGTGCGCCGGTCTGGCGCGAGTGGATCTGGAAGCATTTCGGCGGCCTGGAGTCCGACCTCTACGGCGATACCGATTTCGACGGTCACATGGCCTCGGCGCGCGCCGGCGATCTCATCCTCACCAAACTCGAAGCCAACCGCCACCGCGTGGTGCGCACGCAGGACATGGTGCGCGCCAGCGATGAGGGTTACCTCAAGATCGTGGCGCCGATGAAAGGCCGAGCTGGCGTCGAGCAGATGGGGCGCCAGGCCTGGGTGGCCCCCGGCGCCTGGACCATCTACGACACCACCGGCAGTTACGCCGTGGCCAACCCGGAGCGGGTGGAGCACCTGATCGTCATGCTGCCGAAAGCGCAGATGATCGAGCGCGGCCTGCGCCTGGACACGCTGATGGCGCGTCCGGTCGGTGGCGCCAGCGGCATCGCCCGCGTGGCGCTGACCACCATGCGCAGCACCTTCCAGGAACTGCCGCACATGAGTGCCGACGCGGCGCGCGGCGCCGGCGAGCTGATCGCCCAGCTGGTGCGCCTGTCCCTGATCGAACTGTCGGGACAGGAAACCGCCCTGACGCAGCGCGAAGCGCTGAAAGACCGCATCCGCGGCTACGTGGCGCTGCACCTGCGCGACCCCGAGCTCACGGTGGAGCAGATCGCCCATGCGCTGAACTGCAGCAAGCGCCATCTCTACAACGCCTTCGGCGAAGAAGACCAGACCCTGGCCAGCTACATCCAGCACCTGCGGCTGGAGGCCTGCCTGCGCGAACTGCAGCACCCGATGGCGCAGACCCGCCCGATCACCGACATCGCCCTGTCCTGGGGCTTCAACAACCTGTCGCATTTCAGCCGCGTGTTCCGCGAACACACCGGCCAGAGCCCGAGCGAATTCCGCAGCCAGGCCCTGGCGGCGTCCCAGACGCGACTGCAGCCGCATTGATCTTTGCGCCGGCTTGGTGAACAGTAGCGGCAGATCCGATCCGGACCCGCCCTACCAGGAGACACCATGCACATCCCCTCACTCAAAGAAGTGGTCAGCGCCGACGAATGGCAGCTGCGCTGCGACCTCGCCGCCGCCTACCGCCTGGTGGCGGCCTACGGCTGGAGCGACCTGGTGTTCACCCACATCAGCGCCCGCATCCCCGGCCCGGAGCACCACTTCCTCATCAACCCCTACGGCCTGATGTTCGACGAGATCACGGCCTCCAGCCTGGTCAAGGTCGACCAGGACTGCAACAAGCTCAGCGACTCGCCCTTCCCGGTCAACCCGGCCGGCTTCGTGATCCACAGCGCCATCCACCAGGTGCGCGAGGACGCCGGCTGCGTGCTGCACACCCACTCGCGCGCCGGCGTGGCAGTGAGCGCGCAGAAATGCGGCATCCTGCCGATCAGCCAGCAATCCACCTTCGTGCTCGGTTCGCTGGCCTACCATGACTACGAAGGCGTCGCCCTGCGCGACGACGAGAAGCCGCGCCTGCAGGCCGACCTCGGCAACGCCAACTACCTGGTGCTGCGCAACCACGGCCTGCTGACGGTGGGCCGCAGCATCGCCGACGCCTTCCTCGCGATGTACACCTTCGAGAACACCTGCCGCATCCAGCTCGATGCCCAGGCCGGCGGCGAGCTGGTCCATGTGAACCCGCAAATCCTCACCGGCGTGGCTGCCGCCATGAAGACCGTCACCGTGGGCCAGGGGGCGGGCCTGGTGTGGCCGGCGCTGCTGCGCAAGCTGGAACGCATGGACCCAGGGTACAAGACCTGAGCCCCACAATGCTATTGTTTTGGTAGCTATTGGCGCAACAAGGGCAAGAGCTACTTGCCAAAAAGCTTCTTCAACCCTTCGCTCGCCTTATCGCCCAGGCTGGCCCCGGTGCCGGTGCCGACACCGGGCATCAGCACCGTCCCGATGGCAGCGCCGATCATGGCGCCGCGCGTCAGCGTCACCTGCGGTTCGCTCACCGTGCCGCCCAGCGCCAGCGGCACGCCGACGGCGCCGCCAAGCTCCACACTGATGCGCCCGCTCAAGGCCCGGCTCGGCGCAACATTCACCTGACCGGTGGCACTGAGCACGCCCGAACTCGCCACCAGATTGCTGAGTTCGATCGCCTTGCCGTGCGTGCCGACCTGCCCGGCCAGCGTGTCCAGCGGTGTCTGGCCGCCGCGGCTCATGCCTACGGTCTTCACGGCCTTGGCCAGATCGATGCCATGCACCACCGCGTTGCGCACGGTGAAGGTGGATTGGGTCTGCAGCACGTCGGCCAGTGCCCCGGGCTTGCGCGTGCGCGCGCTCAGGCTTGTGCTGGCCTCCAGCTGGCCGCTCAGGGGCTGCGCCGCCTGGGAGGCTGGCGTCGGCTCGGGCGCCGTAAGCCGAGACACCTCAACATCATGCGTCTTGAGCTGGCCCTTGAGCGCGAACTCCGCGCCAGTCTCCTTGGGCGGCTGCAACTCCAGCCGTCCCGTGATGCTGCCGCCGGCCACCTGCAGCTTGACGCCCCAGGTATGGGCCTGCGCCTCCCGCTGCAGCGCCAGCTTTGCGCCCTGTAGGCGGCCCTGCAGGATCTGCCCCTGTACCTGTTGCGGCCAGACATCCGGGCTCAGGGTCGCGTCGGCCTGCAGCGTGATGGCCGTCCCCTTGGCATCGACCCAGGTCAGGCCGTCGAGCACGGTGCGTCGCGGCAGGAACTGCCAAGGCACATCGGCCTCCTGCTGGCTGTCGCGCTTCTTTTTCTGCAGCGCCGCCTGCAGGGCATCGAGACCCGGCTGCGGCAGCACGGCGCGGCGCACGACCAACGTCGCCGGCGCCACCTTGCCCTGCAGCAGATCGGTCCACACCGGCCGCACTTCCACACGCTCCACGGTCAACGCCGGCTGGGTCTGCAGCACGATGCGCTCCACCGCCACGGCCGGCAGCGGCCACAGCGCGACATCGATGCGCCCCAGCGTCACGCCCACGCCGAGCGCCGTGCCGGCTTGCTGTTCCATGCGGGAGCGGAAATCATCGGTGCCGATCCAGCGCTGCAAGACCAGTACCCCGGTCGCCAGCAGCAACAGCAACACCAACAGGGCAATGACGATCCATTTGAGCGTGCGTTTCATGCCGGCATTGTGGCATCGGCTTGGGGGTGCAGACTGCGCTGGCGCCAGGCCAGCAGCGCCCCCAGCCACAGCGCCAGCGCCGAGAACACCAGGCCCCGGCTCAGGCCGCCCGGGCCGTCGGCAATCCAGCCCACGATGGTGGGACCGACGATCTGGCCGGCGGCAAACACGATGGTGAAGGCACTGATGCCGGCCGCCCACTGCTCCGAGGGCAGGTTGTGCCGCACCAGCGCCGTGGTGGACGCCACCACCGACAGGAACACGCCACCAAACAGCAGGCCGGAGACCAGCACCACCCCCCAGGCCGAGGTCAGCGCCGGCAGGAGGGTGGCCACGCCGAGCAGGGTGTTGAGAATCGCCAGCGCCTGGCCGCCGCGGTAACGGTCCAGCAAGCCGGCCCACAGCCGCGCCGATGCCACCACCGCCAGCCCGAGCAATGCATAGAAGCCCGTGATGGCACCCGGCGCCACGCCCTGCTCGCGCAGCAGGGCAATCACGAACGTCATGTAGCCGATGTAGCCGACACCGAACAGCATGTAGCCGGCCAGCGCATAAGCCAGCGGGCGCCAGTGGAACGGCGTGGCGGCCTGTGTCGATGGACCGGCCGCAGACGCCGGGGTCAGTGCGCGCAGCCGCAGCGCTGGCCACCACAACACCGCGGTGACCAGCCCGCAGACGGCGGCCAGCAGCCACCAGGCCCAGGTCCAGCCGTGCGGCACGGCACTGGCGGCTGTCAGCACCTGCGGCACAGCCAGGGCGGAGAGCGTGATGCCCCAGCCAGTGCCGCCGTAATACAGCCCCAGCAGCAGGCCGGCGCGCCGCGGCTGCAAGGCCCCCATGCGCGCCGCCAGCAGGCCGCCGGCAATGAAGATGAAAGCACTCGCCACCCCGGCCAGCAGGCGCTGCAACAAGAGCGGCGCGGCACCGGTAAAGAAGCCGCTCAGGCCCATGAACAGGCTGGCCAGCAAGGCACCCCCCAGCAGCAAGGTCACCGCGCCCAGGCGCTGCATCAGCCGGGGCGTGGCCAGGGCACCGAGCAGGTAGCCCAGCGCATTGGCGGTGTTCATGGCACCAGCCAGGGTGTAGCTCCAGCCCAGGTCGGCGCGCATCACCGGCAGCAGCAGGCCGTAGGCAAAGCGCGTGATGCCCAGCGAGACGGCGGCGGCCAGCGAAAGCGCCAGCGCCAGTCCCATGAGCGACAGGGGGGAGGCTTGAGAAAGCGGCGAATGGCGCGACATGATGTCCAGCATTCTGCGGGAAAGCTGCGTCCTCCGCGCCCGGCGCCTGTCACAAAGACAGCAGCCTGTCACGGGCAAGGGCTTCGGCAAATCCGTAGGCTATGCCGTGTTCCCTCCCACCGTGAAAGAAAGTCTCCATGCGCTCCTTGTTTGATCCCGTCCAGGCCGGTGCCCTGTCCTTGTCCAACCGCATCGTCATGGCGCCACTGACGCGCAACCGCGCCCCGGGCGCCCTGCCCAACGCCTTGATGACGACCTACTACACCCAGCGCGCCTCGGCCGGCCTCATCATCACCGAGGCCACCGCCATCAGCCACCAGGGCCAGGGTTATGCCGATGTGCCCGGCATCTGGAGCGACGAGCAGGTAACACGCTGGAAAATGATCACCGACGCCGTGCACGCCGCCGGTGGCAAGATCGTGATGCAGCTCTGGCACGTGGGCCGCGTCTCGCACACCGAACTGCAGCCCAATCACCAGGCGCCGGTGGCGCCCTCGGCCATCACCGCCAAGACCAAGACCGTGCTGATCAAGGACGGCGCGCCCACCTTCGTCGAGACCTCGGCGCCGCGTGCCCTTGAACTCACTGAGCTGCCCGGCATCATCAATGACTACCGCCGTGCGGCGCGCAATGCCATCACCGCCGGCTTCGACGGTGTGGAAGTGCACGGGGCCAACGGTTACCTGCTGGACCAGTTCCTGCGTTCGGACTCCAACCAGCGCAGCGATGCCTACGGTGGTTCGATCGAGAACCGCGCCCGCCTGCTGCTCGAAGTGATGCAGGCCGTTTGCGAGGAGATCGGCGCCCAGCGCACTGGCTTGCGCCTGTCACCTGTCACGCCGGCCAACGACGCCAGCGACCCGAAGCCGCAGCCGCTGTTCGAGCATGTGGTGCGCGAACTGGCCAAACTGGATCTGGCCTATGTGCACATCATCGAAGGCGCCACCGGCGGTGCGCGCAACCACCAGCAAGGCGACACACCGTTCGACTACGCCGCCCTGCAGGCAGCCTACCGTGCCGCCGCCGGCAAGGCCGCCTGGATGGTGAACAACGGTTATGACCGTCCGCTGGCAGAGCAGTCGCTGGCGCAAGGCGCCGACCTGGTGGCCTATGGCCGGCCCTTCATCGCCAACCCGGATCTGGTACGCCGCCTGCGCGAAGGCGGTCCTTTCAACGAAGTGAACCGCGCCACCCTCTATGGCGGCAGCGAAAAGGGTTACACCGACTACCCGGCACTGGCCTGATCGCAAGCGGCCAACCGAAGCAGACGGCTCAGTGGCCGCCCTCCTCGGCGGCCCACAGCCGGTGCGCATCGACCAGCACACGGGTCACGGCCTCCTGCGCATCCCAACGCGCGACTTCGGCGGCCAACGCGGCGTCAAGTGCCGCGCGGCGCGCCTGCAGGGCCTCGGTCAGGGTCACTTCGCCCAGGCCGTAGGCCTTGCCGGCCAGCTGGGCGACATGCGCCATGGCCTGCTGCACGGCGGCCTGCCGCTGCGCCACGGCCACGGCGTTGATCGCCTGCAGCACGGCACGCTGGGCCGCCGCCTCCACCCGTTGCCGCGTCTGGGCCAGCCGCTGCTCGGCGGCATCGGCCAGCGCCAGCGTGGCGCGCTGCTCGCCCTCGCGGTAGGCGCCAGGCAGCGGGATCGACACATAGACGCCGACGATGTTGTCCTGGCCACTGCGTTCGCGCGCCGCGCGCACCCCCAGCAGCGGGTCGGGACGGGTGTCGAGCCGGGCCCGCTCGCTGCGCAGGCGCGCCTGGCGCAACTCGGCCTCGGCCAGCTCGATCTCGTGGTTGTCGCCCACGATGCGCTGCAGCCAGTCCTGCGCCTGGCCCGGCAGGGGCGGTGCATCCGTTGCCGCGACCAGCGGCACACTGTCGACCGCCAGACCGGGAAAACGCTTTTGCAACTCCTGGCGCTGCATCTGCTCGCGGGCACGGGCCAGCTGCTCGGCCGCCTGGGCCCGGTCATGCTCGGCCTGCGCCATCAACTGGTCCATGCGCGGCGCATCGCCGGCCTTGACGCGGCGTGCCGCCACCTGCAACTGATCCTGCGCCAGCGCCGCCTGCTGTGCCAACACCGCTGCCGTGCTGCGTTCGCGCTGCCAGCCGTACCAGGCCACCACCAGGCTGCGCACGGCCTCGTGCCAGACATCGGCATAAGCCGACTGACCCGCGGCAACCCCCGCATCGCCGAGATCACGGTCGGTCTGGGCCTTGCCGCCCCAGCGGATGCTGCGCTCCAGCGCCAGATCGCTTTCGGCATAGTCCGGCCCGGCGGTTTCCTTGCGCTGCTGCGCCCCCAGTTTGAGGTTCCATTCATGGACACCGGCGGCCAGCTGCTGGCTGCGCGCCTGCGCCAGCGCCATGCCGGCACGCGCGGCCTGCACCTGCGGCAGGGTCACAATCACCTCGCGCGTCGGACTCACCGGCGGCAAGGACAGCTTGGCCACCAGGGCATCGGTCTCATTGGCCAACGCGCTGGCCGCCAGACCCAAGACCAGCGCGCCCAGCAGGAAACGACCTGCTTTCAACCGCTTCATGCCAGCCTCCCAAACGTCTGTAAGGGGACCGCCCAATAAAACACCTGGGGCGATTGCAACACCTCGCGCAGGCGCGCCACCAGCGGCGCCACATCGTCGCTGCGCATCGCCATGTGCACGAACACCCGGCGCGCACGCCCCTGGACCTGCTCCATGGCCGTGGTCAGTGGTGCATGCGGGCCGATGCCGTGACCCCGGATGACGGAAAAACCAGGAACCAGATCCTGTTGCTGGCGCAGCAGATCGAGCATTTCTTCTTCGAGCGCCAAGGGCATCGCCAGCGTCAGCAGGCAATCCATGTCCGCGGCCCAGGGCCCCTCGGCTGGAGTGGTTAGATCTTGGTTCATGATTTGACCGCCACGCCAAAGCGGCGGAACAGAATAGGCAACAGCAGCAAGGTCAGCGCGGTGGCACTGAACAGGCCACCGATCACCACCACCGCCAGCGGACGCTGGATCTCGGAACCCGGCCCGGTGGCCAGCAGCAGCGGCACCAGACCCAGGGCGGTGATGCTGGCTGTCATGAGCACCGGGCGCAGGCGGCGCAGCGCGCCCTGGTGCACCACCTCGTCCAGCGCCATGCCGCGCGCCAGCAACTGGTTGAAATGCGTCACCAGCACCAGGCCGTTGAGCACGGCAATGCCCATCAGCGCAATGAAACCCACCGAAGCCGGCACCGACAGGTACTCGCCCGACACCGCCAGCGCCACCACGCCGCCGACCAGCGCAAACGGAATGTTGACGAACACCAGCAACGCCTGGCGCAGCGTGCCCAGGGTGGCAAACAGCAACAGCACGATCAGGCCCAGCACCACCGGGATCACCAGGGCCAGACGCGCCGCGGCACGTTGCTGGTTCTCGAACTGGCCACCCCAGGTCACATGCACCCCCGGCGGCAAGGTGATGTTCTTCGCCACCGCGGCCTTGGCTTCGTCGACAAAACCCACCAGGTCGCGGTCGCGCACATTGGCACGCACCACCGCCATGCGCGAGGAGTTTTCGCGCTCGATCTTCACCGGGCCGTCGACCACCTCCAGCGTGGCCACGTGGCTCAAGGGAATGGCCTGGCCATCGGCCAGCGGCAGGCGCAATTGCGCAAAGGTGGCCGGCGTCATCTGCGTCGCCGCCGGGCCGCGCAGCAGCAAAGGCACCCGCCGGGCATCGACCAGCACCGTGCCGACCGGCTGGCCTTCCACCAGCATGCGCAAGTCGTTCTGGATCCGCTCCACCGACAGGCCCAGGCGGCCGGCAGCCACACGGTCGATCGCCACGCGGAAATACTGCACGCCCTCGTTCTTCACGGTGATCACATCCTCGCTGCCGCTGATGCCCGAGAGCAGCTTGACCATCTGCTCGGCCAGCTGGTTGAGCACCTGCGGGTCGCTGCCGAAGATCTTGACCGCCACGTCGCCGCGCACGCCGGACAGCATCTCGGCGGTGCGCATCTCGATCGGCTGGGTGAAGCTCAGGTTGATGCCGGCGAACTCGGCACCCACCTTGCGCACCTCGTCCAGCACGGCCTCCTTGCTGTCGAAGCGCCATTGGTCCTTGGGCTTGAGCACCAGAAAGGTATCGGTCTCGTTCAGGCCCATCGGGTCCAGCCCCAGTTCATCGGCGCCGACCCGCGCCACGATGCTGCTGACCTCCGGCACCGCCGCCAATACGCGCCGTTGCAGTGCCTGGTCCATCGCCACCGAGGTCTCCAGGTTGATGGACGGCAGCTTCTCGACCTGCACGATGGCGTCGCCCTCGTCCATCGAGGGCATGAAGGACTTGCCCACCAGCGTGTACAGCCCCACTGCCAGCAGCAGCAGGACCAGCGAGGCCCCCACCACCAGCCGGCCGTGGCCGAGCGCCCAGTGCAGCACGCGGGCGTAATTACGCTCCAGCCAGAGCACCAGCCGTGGCGCGGCATGGTGCCCGCCCTTCAGAAAAAACGAGGCCAGCACCGGGATGACGGTGAGCGACAGCAGCAGGGACGTCAACAGCGCGAACACGATGGTGATGGCCACCGGCGCAAACATCTTGCCCTCCAGGCCCTGCAGCGTCAGCAGCGGCACGAACACCATCATGATGATGACCATGCCCGAGGTCACCGGCAGCGCCACTTCCTGCACGGCGCGGAACACGTCGTGCAGCTGCAGCTTGCCGGCCGCCGAAGGACGCGCCTGCAGGTTTTCCACCACCACCACCGCCGCATCGACCAGCATGCCGATGGCAATCGCCAGGCCGCCAAGCGACATCAGGTTGGCCGAGAGATTGAACTGCTGCATCAGGATGAAGGTACCCAGGGCAGACAAGGGCAGGATCAGCGCCACCACCAGCGCCGCGCGCAGATTACCCAGGAACAGCAGCAGCAGCACCAGCACCAGCACGATGGCTTCCATCAGCGCCTTGGACACCGTGTTCACCGCGCGCTCGACCAGATTGCCACGGTCGTAGAAGGGCTGGATCGTGATGCCGGGCGGCAGGGTCTTGCCGATGATCTCCAGCCGGGCCTTGACGTCGCGCACCACCTTCTGCGCGTTGGCGCCGCGCAGGCCCAGCACCAGGCCTTCGACCGCCTCGCGCTTGCCGTCCTGGCTCACTGCGCCGTAGCGCGTCAGGCTGCCCATGCGCACCTGCGCCACGTCGCCTACGCGCACCGCCTGGCCGTTGCGCTCGAGCACAGCAATGGCACGCACGTCATCGAGCGTGCGGATGCTGCCGTCGCTGCGCACCAGCAGCGACTCCTCGCCGCTGGCGAGCCGGCCAGCGCCGTCATTGCGGTTGTTGGCCGCCAGCGCCCCTTGCAGTTGTTCCAGCGACAGGCGGCGTGCCGCCAGCGCCGCCACATCCGGCACCACCTCGAAGGCGCGTGCATGACCGCCGAGCGAGTTGATGTCGGCCACGCCCGGGATGCTGCGCAGCTGCGGCCGGACCACGGTGTCGAGCAGGGTGCGCTTGTCGGTCAGCGAGGCCTCGCCCTCGATGGTGAACATGAACATCTCGCCCAGCGGCGTGGTGATGGGCGCCAGCCCGCCGGAAAGACCGGCCGGCAACTGGTCCATCACGCCGGACAGGCGCTCCCCTACCTGCTGGCGTGCCCAGTAGATGTCGGTGCCGTCGGCGAAGTCGAGCGTGATGTCGGCAATGGCGTACTTGCTCTGCGAGCGCAGCACGGTCTGGTGCGGCAGGCCCAGCAATTCCTGCTCGATCGGAATCACCACGCGCGACTCGACTTCGGCCGGCGTCATGCCGGGTGCCTTCAGGATGATCTTGACCTGGGTCGACGACACATCGGGGAAGGCGTCGATCGGCAGGTCGCGAAATGCCAAGGTCCCGGCGCCCACCAGGCCCAGCGCCAGCACCAGGACCAGCAAGCGCTGCGACAACGCAAAGGCGATCAGGCGCGCCAGCATCACTGCCCCGCGCCGGCGTCAGCACCCAAGCCGAGCCAGGCGCCCTTGATGGCGGCCACGCCCTTGACGGCGACCTCGTCGCCGGCCTTGAGCCCGGCGGTGATGGGCACCTCGCTGCCGCCACCAGCCCCGAGGGTCACGACCACGGCACGAAAGCCCTGCGGCTGGCGCACGAACACGTAATGGCGACCACCCTGCTGCACCACGGCAGCAGCCGGCACGCTCAAGGCCCCCCCCGATGCAGCCGCGGAACCCTGCCAGCGCAGCGGCACGAACTGGTTGATGCGCAGGCAGTCCTCGCGGCCCGCCAGCTCGGCGCGCAGCTGCACGCCCTGGGTCGCGCTGCTGAGCTGCGGTGACAGTGCAGTGATGCGCGCCGGCGTCTTGCAGCCGTCCACCCCCAGCGCATCCCCCACGCGCAGGGCCTGCGCCTGCTCGCGGGAGGCCTGCAACTCGATCGCCAGGCGGCCGGCACGCGCGATGTGCGCGACCGGAACGCCGGCTTCCAGCCGCTGGCCCGGCACCGCCATCTGCTCCAGCACGGTGCCGGCCACCGGCGCCACCAGGGTCAACTGAGGCGACAGGCCCGCGGTGCTGGACGCCCGGGCCAGCGCCGCCTCGCTGACACCGGCCAGGCGCAAAGCCTGTCGGCGTTCGCGCGCGGCCACCGAGGCCATCTCGTACTGGGCCCGCGACTCGTTGCGCCGGTGTTCGGAAACGATGCCGTCGGCAAACATCTGTTCGTCACGCTGTGCCTTGCCCTGCGCCAGCCGGGCCTGGGTCTCGGCCAGCAGCCACTCGCGCTGCCACTGCGCCAACTCCGGGCTCATGATGCGCGCCACCGCCTGGCCGGCGCGCACGGTCTGCATCGGCGCCACCAGTACGGCCTGCACCACGCCGGCCACCGGCATGCTGACCACATCGCTTTGCTGCGCCGGCAGCACCACCGTGCCCTGCAGGACCAGGGTCCCGGAAGCGGCGGCCTGGGGCTGCACCAGCGCCGTGCTCACGCCGGCACCGGCCTCCAGCTTGCTGCTCCAGGGAATGAGTTTGGAGGCATCCTGCGCCGCCGCGGCGCCGGCGAGACCGGCAAGGAGACTGGCAACGCCCAAAGCGGCACGGGAAGGTCGGAGAGGAAACAGCATGGGCAACTTAAAATGACCCGGTTCGTAGGACAACCGTCTTCCAACTCTAATCCATTCCGATTAAGGCCTGCTTAAGAACTAGCGGTATGACCCAACCCTGTCATATTCCCATGGTAGGCTCAAATTTCCCATGTCAAACGTTCGTCTTCGCCGCTACCTGCCGGCTGCGTGCCTTGCTGTTGCCTGCGCAACGGCAGGCACTGCCGCGCAAGCCCAAGTACCGGATGAAGAACAACGGTTGTCATGGCACGCACAGACCACCTTCATCTGGCAGGCCAAACCGGCTTTTCACGCCGGCTACAACGGCACCAACAGCCTGAGCCCGCTGGAAGAACGCGCCTATTCGCTCACCGCCACCGCCGACCTCGGCCTGCGCCTGTGGCAGGGGGCCCAGCTCCACCTCAACCCGGAAGCCACCAAGGGCGAGCCCTTGTCGCGTCTGACCGGCGTCGGCGGCCTGTCCAACGGCGAGCTGGCGCGCACCTCGGGCCCGGAAGTCAACGCCTACCGCGCACGGTTGTTCCTGCTGCAGCGCTGGAACGCCGGCGGCGAAACCGAAACCATCGACGCCGGCTTCAACGAGATCGGCGGCACCACCAGCAGCCGGCGCTGGACGTTAGTGGTAGGCAACTTCTCGCTGCTCGATTACTTCGACCCCAACCCCTACGCCAAGGACCCGCGCAGCCAGTTCCACAACTGGGCCTTCATGACCTACGGCGCCTGGGACTACGCAGCCGACTCGCGCGGCTACAGCAACGCCGTACTGCTCGACTACAGCACCCCGACCTGGGCCGTGCGCGTGGCGCGTGCGGCCGTGCCGGTGGAGTCCAATGGTCTGGCGCTGGACGGCGACCTGGGCCGGCGCTATGGCGATCAACTGGAGATCGAGTCCGACCTGCCGGTGCGTCTGCCGGCCGGCCCGCTGCGCGCCAGCGCGCTGTGGTTCCGCAACCAGGCCGTCATGGGCAGCTACGCCGAGGCACTGGCACGGGGTGGCGTGCCCGATGTCGGCCAGGTGCGGCGCGAACAGACCAAGACCGGCTGGGGCCTGACCCTGCTGGCACCGCTGGCCGAGGACGCCGGCCTGTTTCTGCGCCTGAGCAGCAATGACGGCGGCACCGAAACCTACGCCTTCACCGAAATCGACCGGCAAACGGCCGTGGGCGGCCAGTTCACCGGCCACCGCTGGGGCCGCGGCGCCGACCGCTGGGGCGTGGCCCTGGCCGTCAACGAGATCTCCGGTCCGCACCGTGATTACCTGAAAGCCGGCGGCCAGGGTTTCTTCCTCGGCGACGGTGCGCTCAACTATGCGCCGGAGCGCGTCTTCGAAACCTGGTACCGCTGGGCCCTGCCGGACTGGGCCACGCGCGCGGGCAAGGTGCAATCCGCGGTATCGCTAGGCTGGCAGCACATCAGCAACCCGGGTTACAACCAGGACCGCGGGCCGGTGCAGGTCTACTCGCTGCGCTGGCACAGCGAGTTCTGAGCCACTAATCCGACGCCAATTCGCGGAAGCTCACCGTCGCGCACAGGCCCAGGCCGCTGGGTGCGTCGCCGAGTTCGAACCTGGCATGCATCAGCTCGGCAAACTTCGCAACAATGGCCAAGCCCAGGCCGGCACCCTGGCCCAGCCGGTCGGCCTGCACACCGCGCACGCCGCGCTGCATCAGGTGGCGGCGCTCCTGCGGCGTCAGTCCCGGGCCGTTATCGATCACCGACAGTTTCACCTCACCGTCCTGCTGCGTCAGCACCACCGTCACCGTGCTGGCCTGTCCCTGCGGGGCACGGCCATAACGCAGGGCGTTGTCGAGCAGATTGCCCAATACGCCCTCGATCAGCGCCACATTGCCCGCCACCCGCAGGGGCTGTTCCAGCCCCTGCACCCCCAGATCCACGCCGGCGGCATCGGCGCGCGGAAGATAGCGCAACACGGTTTCATGCACCACGGCATCAAGCGCCACCGGTTCGTGCTGCACGCCGGCGTCGGCTTCCTCGGCCAGCGCCAACGCCAGCAGCTGTTCCACCAGACGGCTGGCGCGCGCCTCGCTGGCACCGATGCGCTGCAACTGCTCGCGCCACAGCGCCGGATCCTGTTGCGCCAGCCCGTATTCGGCCAGCGCGCGAATGCCCGCCAGCGGGGTGCGCAATTCGTGCGCCACATTGCCGGAAAACTCGCGCTGCGCCTGCATGCTGTGGCTGACGCGCGCCAGCAGCGCATTGATGGCGGTGCCCAGATGCTCGATGTCCCGGGAGCTGGCCGACACTGGCACTGGCGTCAGGTCCAGTGCATCGCGCTGGTCGACCGAGCGCTGCAACTCAGCCAGCGGCCGCAACTCCTGGCCGATGATGCGGCGCAACCACACCACCAACAACAGCAGCAACAGCACCTGCGGCACCACCGAGTACAGCAGCACGTTGTGCAGCAAGGCATTGCGGCTGCCCATGGTCTGCGCCACCACCACCTCGAACGGTGCCGGCTCCCGACGCCGCAACACCACGCTGCGCAGGGTCTGCCCCTGGTACTGAATCTCCGAGAACCGGCTGCGCGCCTGGCCCTCGGGGCTCGGTGCATGCAGGCCCGGATGGCCCGCCAGCACCGAGCCGTCGGCGCGCAGCACCGCGAAAAACACCTGTTCGCTCTGGTCGAACAACACCGCACTCATCTCGCTGGTCGACAGCTCCAGCGACAGCCCCGTCGGCAGGACGCGGACCTGCGAAGCCAGGGCATGCGCGTCATCAAGCAAGGCGCGGTCGAACGCCTTCTGGGCGAAAAAGTAGGCCACCCCCACCGTCAGCGCCGTGCCCAGCAGCCAGGTCAGGGCCAGCGGCAGCAACACGTGGCGCACCACCCGCGCACGCAGGGAGGGCTTGCGCGGCAAGGCATCCGCAACCGGGGTTTCCAAGGTATTCAGACGGGCTCTCCCGCCACGGGCTCCAGCACATAACCCAGGCCGCGCAGGGTACGGATGCCGGCCCCGCTACCCGCCAGTTTCTTGCGCAGGCGTGAGATGAAGGCTTCAAGCGCGTTGTCTGCCAGCGCTTCGTCAAAGTCGGAGAGTTTGTCGGACAGCGCCCGCTTGCTGACCACCCGGCCCGGCGGCGTCATCAGTTCCCACAGCACCTCGAACTCGCGCGCCGGCAACTCCAGCAAGGCCGCGCCGACGGAGAACCGGCGCGCCTTGCGGTCCAGCGCCAGGCGGCCGATCACGAAGCGATCCTCCGTGCCCTGGGTGCGGCGCACCAGAGCACGCAGCCGCGCATCGACCTCGGCCAGTTCGAACGGCTTGCCCAGGTAGTCGTCGGCGCCGGCGTCCAGCCCGGCAATGCGTTCCTCGGTGCGGTTGCGTGCCGTCAACACCAGCACCGGCGTACGGTCGCCGCGGGCACGCGCTTCGCGCAGCACCGTCAGGCCGTTGCCCATGTCGCTGTGAAGGGCGTCGGTGGCCGGCAGGTTGAGGTCGAGCAGCACGGCATCGAAGGGCTGCACCCGCCAGAAATGGCGGGCCTGCTCCAGCGTCTGGGCGACATCCACCCGATGCCCGGCATCGCGCAAGCTGTGCCGCATGACGTCGCACAGGACGGCATCGTCTTCGATCAACAGGATTCTCATGGAGGCGACATCGGCAACAGCTGCCTTCTCTACGTGTTTTCACCAAGTGGGAAAGTCAGTCGGTGGTCAGTAGGCACTTTCGACAATCAGTGCATGAGCATACGACAGTTCTTTCTGCTTTCAAGCCTGCTGCTGGCGCTGCCCGCCCTGGCCCAGGCACCCGCCAGCGCAGCGGTTTCCCTGGAGCAGGCCCTGGAGGCCGCCCGCAACAACCTGGACGTCGCCCTGGGTCGCAATGCCCTGGCCGCCGCCCGCGCCGACATCGTGAGTGCCAACCGCGCGCCGCTTCCCGTCCTGACCGCCAAACTGGGCCAGATGGATCTGCAAAACGGCATCGGCGACGGCAACTTCATGACCGAGAAACGGGTCGACAAGTCGATCGGCCTGGACTGGACCTGGGAGCGCGGCAACAAACGCGAGCTGCGCACCCTCACCGCCGAACGCGCCGCCAGCGCCGCCCAGGCCGACCTGGACGAGATTCGCACCCAGCAACTGCTGGGCGTGCAGGCGGGCTTCTACAACCTGCTGGCCGCGCAGGAGCGACTGACCCAGGTCGCGCTGATGGAACGCAGCGCCGCCCAACTCGCCACCACCGCCCAAAAACGCGTGCAGGCCGGCGATCTGGCGGCCCAAGACGCCGCCCGCACCGAGATCGAAGCCCAGCGCGCCCGCTCCGACGTCCAGCTGGCCGAACTGGATCGCCAGCGCGCCGCCCTCATGCTGTGGCAATTCACAGGCTTGCCGACGCCGCCCGACCAGCTGCAGGCAAAAACCGACTGGCCCGCCCTGACCGGTGACATGACCATGGCAAACAGCCTGGATGCCCTGGTTGACGCGCGCCCCGATGTGCGTGCCGCGCAGGCCCGGCTGCAGGCCGCGCAGGCCGCGCTCGACAGCAGCACGGCGCAACGCCGCTCCGACATCACCTGGGGCGCCTCCTACGACCATTACCCCGGCACCTCTACCGCGCTGATCGAGTTGCGCATGCAGATGCCGCTGCAATGGGGCTACAGCTACCAGGGCGAAATTGCACGCGCCAGCGCCCAGCTGGCCCAGGCCCAGGACGCGCTGGAAAAAATCCGGCGCCAGGCCCGTGCCGAACTGCAACGCCTGCAGCAGGAAGCGCTCAACACGGCTCAGCGTGCCCGTACCTACGAAGTCGACATCCTGCCGCGCGCCCGCCAGGTGGCGCAAGGCGCCGAACTGGCCTACAGCAAAGGCGCCATGTCGCTGACCGACCTGCTCGATGCGCGGCGCACCCTGCGTGCGACGCTGCTCGATGCGCTGGCGGCCCGCACCGACTACGCCAAGGCCGCCGGCGCCTGGCAACTGCGCACCCAAGCGCAGGCCACGGCTTCTGCCGCCCCTTCCCACTGAATACCGTCCCATCCTAGGCGTCACTGCACCATGCTGAACCGTTTGCTTCCTCTTTTCATCCTGTCCACCCTGGGACTCAGTGCCTGCAAGGAGGCACCCGCCCCGGCAACCCAGGTGCCGGCGCCCATCGTGCAGGGCCGACAGCTGCGTTTTCCCGCCGGCCATCCGCAGCTCGCCCTCCTGACCTTGAGCGCCGCTGCGCCGGCCAAGGCCATGACCGTCGAGTTGCCGGCCAAACTGGTCTGGAACGAAGAGCGCACCCAGCGCATCTATCCGGCCTTCGCCGGCCGCGTCATGGCCATCCGGGCCGATGTCGGGCAGACCGTCCAACCCGGCACCTTGCTGGCTCAGCTTGCGTCGCCCGATTTCGGCCAGGCCCAGAGCGAGACCGCCCGCGCCGAGACCGATGCCCGTCTGACGCAAAAGGCCCTGCAGCGCCAGCGCGAGTTGTTCGAGGCCGGCATCGTGGCGCGCAAGGAGCTGGAACAGACCGAAGCGGAGGCGGAGCGCGCCGGCGCCGAGGCCGAACGCGCCCGGGCGCGCACCCGGCTGTACGGCAGCACCGGCGGCGTCAACCAGCAACTGGCCTTGAGCGCCGGCATCGGCGGTGTGGTGGTGGAACGCAACCTCAACCCGGGCCAGGAAGTGCGCCCCGACCTGGCCGGCCCGGGTGTGCCTGCACTGTTCGTGGTGACCGACCCGTCCTCGCTCTGGATCCAGATCGACGCGCGCGAATCCGAAGTCGGCACGGTGCGGCCGGGCGCCACCTTCGAGCTGACCATTGCGGCCCTGGCGGGACAGAAATTCGAAGGCCGCGTCATCAACGCCGCCGACTTCATCGACCCCCAGACCCGCACCATCAAGATCCGCGCGCTGGTGGCCAACCCGCAGCGTCTGCTCAAGGCCGAGATGCTGGCCACGGCCCGCTTCGAACGCCACTTCGACAGCGGCGTGGTGGTGCCCGCCTCGGCCGTGCTGCTGCATGGCTCCGGCCACTCGGTCTTCGTGCAGACGCGCCCCGGCGAGTTCGAGCCACGCGCGGTGGAACTGTCCTACCTCGGCCCGAAGGAGGTCGTCGTCGCCAGCGGCCTGCAGGCCGGCGAGCAAGTCGTCAGCGACAATGCGCTGCTGCTCGCGCGCCAGTTCCGATTGGCACAAAATGAGGCCAGAGCCCCCACAGAATCTGCGACAAGCGCTACAAAAACAGAAGCGCCCGGCAAGGCCGGCGACACCGGAGCAGCGCAGAAATGAAGCGCCTCATCCAGTACGCCCTGTACCAGCCGCTGTTCATCGTCCTGGGCACGCTGCTGTTCGCCATGGCGGGCGTGATTGCCTTCAAGAACCTGTCGGTCGAGGCCTTCCCCGACGTCACCGACACCCAGGTCACCGTCATTGCGCTCTACCCGGGGCGGGCCGCGGAGGAGGTGGAAAAGCAGGTCACGCTGCCGATCGAGATGGCGCTCTCCGGCCTGCCCAACTCGATCCGCGTCTTCTCGCACACCCAGTTCGGCCTGTCCTTCACCGTCGTCACCTATGACGATGCGGCCACTGTGCTGCAGGTGCGACAGCAGGTCAACGAGCGCCTGCGCAGCGTGGACCTGCCGCCCGGTGTGGAAGCCAACATCGCGCCCAACGCCACGCCGGTGGGCGAGGTCATGCGCTACCGCCTGCGCGGCGACGGCAAGACCACCACCGAACTGCGCACGCTGGAAGACTGGGTCGTCGAGCGCGCCCTGCGCCAGGTGCCGGGCGTGGCCGATGTGGTGGCCATGGGCGGGTTCATCAAACAGTACGAGGTGCAGCCCGACCTGGACAAGCTGCGCGCCTACAAGCTGTCGTTCCAGAACCTGCTGGATGCGCTGGGCCGCGGCAATTCGAACGTCGGCGGCAGTTATGTGGCCCAGGGCGTGCAGCAGTACGCCATCCGCGGCATCGGCCTGCTGCGCTCGGCCGACGACATCGGCAGCATCGTGGTGGCCACGCGCAACGCCACGCCGATCCTGATCCGCGACATCGCCAAAGTCAACATCGGCGCCGTGCCGCGGCTGGGCACGGTGGGGCAGGATCTGGATGACGACATCATCACCGGCATGGTGGTGATGCGCAAGGGCGAGAACCCGAGCGAGGTACTCAAGGGCGTGAAGGAAAAGATCGCCGAACTCAACGCGCGCGGCCTGCCGCCCGGCGTGCAGATCGTGCCTTATTACGACCGCACCTGGCTGATGGGCAAGACGCTTTCCACGGTATTCAAGAACCTGGTGGAAGGCGCCTTGCTGGTGTCGCTGGTACTCTATCTGTTCCTGTCCAACCTGCGCGCCAGCCTGGCCGTGGTGGTGGTGATTCCGCTGGCCCTGCTGGCCACCTTTCTCGGCCTGAAGATCATGGGCGTGCCGGCCAACCTGCTGTCGCTCGGCGCCATGGACTTCGGCATCATCGTCGACGGCGCGGTGATCGTGATCGAGAACATCATGCACCGGCTGGAAAAGGACAGCGAGAACATGCCGGAGAGCGAGCGGCGCCAGGCCATCATCGAAGCCGCCAACGAAGTCGGCCGGCCGACGCTGTTCTCCATGCTGATCATCATCGCCGCGCACATCCCGATCTTCGCGCTGCAGCGCCACGAAGGCCGCATCTTCCAGCCCATGGCCTTGTCGGTCACCACGGCGCTGATCGGCTCGCTGATCTTCTCGCTCACGCTGGTACCGCTGCTGGCCTACTGGATGTTGCGCAAGAAGTTGCCGCATGGCGACAACCATCTCGTCGCCCGCGCCAAGCGGATGTACGAGCCGGTGCTGCTATGGGCCCTGAGCCACCGGCGCCAGGTGGTCGCCATGGCGCTGGGCACCTTCATGCTGGCCATGGTGGCCGCTGCGCGACTGGGCTCCGAATTCCTGCCCGAACTCAACGAAGGTTCGCTCTGGGTCAACCTGCGCCTGCCGGCCAGCGTGGCCAACGACGAGGCGGCGCGCATCCTGCGCAGCGCCCGCCAGGCGCTGCTGAGCGTGCCTGAAGTGCGCACCACCGTCTCCAAGGCCGGCCAGCCCGAAGACGGCACCGATCCGAAAACGATCAGCATGGCCGAGGTGTACGTCGACATCAAGCCGCAGGAAGAATGGCGCCGGGGTTTGACGCATGAACAGCTGATCGCTGAAATGGAGCGTGCCGTCAGCGCCATCCCGGGGCTGGTACCGGTGTTCTCGCAACCGATCCGCGACAACGTGCTGGAGTCGATCTCGCAGATCGACGGCCAGATCGTGATCAAGATCGCCGGCGACGACCTGGTGGAGTTGCGCCAGACGGCTGAAGCCATCGAACGCGAGGTCCGGCAGGTCGCCGGCGTCTATCGCGCCGAAATCGACCGCCTGGGCGAACTGCCGCAACTGGTCATCGACATCGACCGCGACCGGGCCGCCCGTTACGGCCTCAACGTCGCCGACGTGGAGGACGTGATCGAAGCGGCCCTGGCCGGCAAGGCCTCCACCCAGTTATGGGAGGGGGAACGCAAGTTCGCCGTCGCCGTGCGTCTGCCGGCCGAACGCCGCAGCATAAGCAACCTGCCTGCCACGCTGATCGCCACGCCCGACGGCGGCTACACCACGCTGGGCAACGTCGCCGACATCCGCGAGACCAGTGGCGCCATGAACATCGCGCGCGAAGCCGGCCGCCGCACCATGGCCATCGGCATCTTCATCCGCGACCGCGACATGGGTTCAGTGGTGAAAGACATGAAGGCACGCGTGGCCAGCAACGTCAAGGTACCGGCCAACTATGCGATCAAATGGTCGGGCGAATTCGAGAACCAGGAGCGCGCCATGCAACGGCTGTCGCTGGTGGTGCCGATCTCGCTGCTGCTGATCTTCGTGCTGCTGTTCGATGCCTTCGGCTCGTTCAAGAAGGCCGCGCTGATCCTGATCAACGTGCCGCTGGCGCTGATCGGCGGTTTCGTCGCACTGTGGGTGTTTTCCATCCCGCTGTCGGTGTCGGCGGCCATCGGCTTCATCGCGCTGTCAGGCCAAGCCGTGCTCAACGGCGTGGTCATGCTCTCGGTGTTCCAGCAGCTGCGCAATGCCGGTCACACCGTCATCGAGGCCGCCCGCCTGGGTTCCCTGCAGCGCCTGCGCACTGTGCTCATGACCGCCATGCTGGCGGCGCTCGGGCTGCTGCCGATGGCGCTGTCGCACGACATCGGCTCGGAAACCCAGCGCCCGCTGGCCATCGTGGTGATCGGCGGCCTGGTCACCGCCACCCTGCTCACGCTGGTGGTGCTGCCGGTACTTTATGTGGCCTGGTTCTCCAAGCCCAAGGTCGACAAACAACCAGCCAGGTCCACCACCCTGCCCTGGGAGTGAAGAGGCGGCCCGGCGCATCGCCCGCGCCTGGGGCCGTTGTCGCCTTCAGCAGCGACTCAGCCCTCGCCCAGACCGATGGGTGAGGGCGCCCGCATCACGATGCGGGTAAACAGGCGGTCATAGATCGGGTCGCGCGGGTACTTGCCGGTCAACGGGTCGCAATTGGTGGCAAAGGCAGCATCCAGGGCCTTCCAGTCGGCCGCGGTCAGCACCTTCTCGGCCTCGGGCATGATCACGGTTTCCTCCAGCCGCATGTGCTCGAGGTAGAACTCCAGGTAACGCTTGGCCGCTTCATCGAAGGCCGACCGACGCGATTCGCCCAGCAGCTCCCAGGCCAACAGCAGGTGCTGCAACTCGCGCACCGCCGACTCGCCGTAGGCATGGTCCTTGTCCAGCTTGTCCAGGGCCTCCTTCAGATGCGGCGCCCGTGCGCGCACCGGCGGGAACAGCAACTCGGTTTCCTTGGTATGGTGCAGACGCTCGGGAAATTCGTCGATGTAGAACAGCATGGCCCGCAACACGTCGAAGAAATTCTCCGGCTCGTTGCCAGGTCCACGCTGGACCATCATGCGCAGGGACTGCAGCATCGCCGCCAGCGCGGCGTGCTCGTCGTGGATGATGCGGATGCTCTCATGGCTCATGACTGGACTCCTCGGAACAATTTAATTTGTTGTTCCGAGCTTGTCACGCCAGCACAGCCCCCGGCTTGACGAAGGTCAAGCTTTGCTCACATCCTCAGGCCAGCAGGATCTGCGCCTCGTTGCCGACGCGGAACTGGCGCACCACCTGGGCCAGGCGGTCGGCCTGCTCGCGCATCGATTCGGCGGCGGCAGCCGACTCTTCCACCAGGGCAGCGTTCTGCTGCGTCATGCGGTCGATCTCGTTGACGGCCTGGCTCACGTTGCCGATGCCTTCGGACTGGCTGGCCGAGGCCACGGTGATCTCGCCGATGGTGTCGCTCACGCGTTTGACGCCGCCGACGATTTCCTCCATCGCCCGGCCCGCCTCCTCCACCAGGCGCACACCGCCGTCCACCGCTGCCACGCTGTTGTCGATCAGGCCCTTGATCTCGCTGGCCGCCGCCGCCGAGCGCTGGGCCAGTGAACGCACCTCGCTGGCCACCACGGCAAAACCGCGCCCCTGCTCGCCGGCACGCGCCGCCTCCACCGCGGCATTGAGCGCCAGGATGTTGGTCTGGAAGGCGATCGAGTCGATCAGGCCGATGATGTCGCCGATCTTCTGGCTGGCCTGCGAAATGCTCCGCATGCTCTGCACCGCCTGCCCCACCACCGAGCCACCGCGCTGCGCCGCCTGCGAGGCCGTGGTCGCCAGCTGGTTGGCGGTCTGGGCCGACGCGGCCGTGTGCTGCACGTTGCCACTGAGGTCGGAGATGGAAGACACGGTCTGCTGCACGTTGCTGGCGGTCTGCTCGGTCCGGCTGGAAAGGTCCTGGTTGCCGGTGGCAATTTCGCGGCTGGCAGTGGCAATGCTTTCGCTGGCGTCCCGCACCTGGGACACCATGCTGCCCAGACCGGTGCGCATGGCATCGAGCGCACGCTGCAGATCAGCCACCTCGTCCTTGCCGTCCACCTGCATCTGCTGCGACAGGTCGCCACTGGCAATCGCCTGGGCCAGGCCGCGCGCCTTGATCAGCGGCGCGCAGATGGCCTGCATATTGAGCAGCGTCAGCGGCACCACCACGATCAGCGAGAGCACCACCAGCGCGGCAAAGATGAACAGCGTCTGTTGCAGTGCCGCCCCCTGGCTTTCGACCGCCTGCCGGGCGGTCTCGCGCAAGGCGGTGTCGATCTGCTGCAGCAGCTTGTCGGCCTCTTCGAATTCAGCCACCGAACGCGCGCTCATGCGGTTGGCAATGGTGGCCGTTTCGTAGGCGCTCGCCTCCAGCTGGCCTGCCACCTGGTTGAACATGTCGCGGTAGGTCTTCATGTGCTGGATGACCTTCTGGTAGCGGGGCTTGTCGGCCTCCAAGGCGCTTTCCAGCAGTTGCGCCATCGTCTTCTCGATTTTTTGCATGTCGTCCAGCCACTTGCCCCGGATCTGCTTGATGACTTCGGGTTTTTCGTACTGGATGATCATGTCCTTCTCGTGCCGACGCACCAGGCTCATTTCATAGCGCAGGCTGCTCAGGCGCTCCACCCCGGCATGCGACTGGTTGACCACCTGCTCACCCAGGTTATGGATGCGGAACATGCCCAGCATGCCGGCACCGCCCAGCAAAGCAAGCAGGCACATGACCACGGCAATCGCACTGAGCATGCGAAAACGGATTGTGAATTGGCGCATCAACCAGAAAATCTTCGACATCATGACCTGTCCCGTTGTTGATCGTTATGAAATGAAACCGAAACCTGATTCTAGGCGCCCATACATCGGTTGCCGCTTACATATCCCGCGGCCGCCAGCGCCGCAGCAGCAGGGCATTGCTCATCACGCTGACCGAGCTCATGGCCATGGCGGCACCCGCCACCACCGGGTTGAGAAAGCCGAAGGCGGCCAGCGGAATGCCGGCCACGTTGTAGATGAAAGCCCAGAACAGGTTCTGCCGGATCTTGGCCACCGTTCGGTCCGAGACATCGAGCGCCGCCGCCACCAGCAATGGGTCACCGCGCATCAGCGTGATGCCGGCCGCATGCATGGCCACATCGGTGCCGTTGCCCATGGCCAGCCCGACATCGGCCGCCGCCAGCGCCGGCGCATCGTTGACGCCGTCGCCCACCATGGCCACGGTATGACCGCCTTCCTTGAGCTGGACGACTTGGGCCGACTTGTCCCCCGGCAACACCTCGGCCAGCACCTCGCCCGCTTCCGGCCGCAACCCCAGTCGGCGCGCCATCGCTTCGGCGGCACCCCGGTTGTCGCCTGAAATCATCACGGTGCGGATGCCGCGCGCCCGCAAGGCGGCCAGCGCCTCCTTGGCGCCCGGCTTGGGTTCATCGCCGAAGGCCATCAGCGCACGCAACGTCAGGCCGGCGGTGGTGCGCTCCAGCATGGCGGACACCGTGGCGCCCTGCCCCTGCAACTGCAGCGCCCGGGCACCGAGCGCGCCCAGGCTCACGCCCAGCTCGTCCATCCAGCGCAGGCTGCCGATCAGGTAGCTCTTCACCCCCACCTCGCCTTCGCTGCCGCGGCCCGGCACCGCACGCACATTGTCCGGCGCCTCAATCGGCAAGCCACGCGCCTGCGCGGCCACCACGACGGCACGTGCCAGCGGGTGTTCGCTGCCGCTTTGCAGACTGGCCGCCACCTGCAGCACGGCGGCCTCGTCCATGCCTTCGGCCACGACCAGCGCCGTCAGGCGCGGCTGCCCGACGGTCAAGGTGCCGGTCTTGTCGAAGGCGACAGTGTCCACCTTGTGCGCCAGTTCGAGCGCTTGCGCATCCTTGATCAGGATGCCGTGCTTGGCGGCCACGCCGGTGCCGGCCATGATGGCCGCCGGCGTGGCCAGGCCCAGCGCGCAGGGGCAGGCAATCACCAGCACCGCCACCGCATGGATGATGGCCGTCTCGCCCGACGCGCCGGCCCACAACCAGCCCAGCAGGGTGATCAGCGCCACCGCCAGCACCACCGGCACGAACACCGCCGACACCTGGTCCACCAGGCGCTGGATCGGCGCCTTGGCCGCCTGCGCATCCTCCACCAGGCGGATGATGTGCGCCAGCACGGTTTCGCTGCCGACCGCAGCAACCTGCATCACCACGCGGCCTTCGCCGTTGATCGAACCGCCGGTGAGCTTGGCGCCCGCGTCCTTCGCCACCGGCAGCGGCTCGCCGGTCAGCATCGACTCGTCGACCTGGGTATGGCCTTCCAGCAACGTGCCATCGACCGGGAAACGCTCGCCGGGGCGCACCACCAGCCGGTCACCGACCAGCACCTCGGCCACCGGCACATCGACCTCGCCATCCAGCCCGATCAGGTGCGCCACGTCGGGCCGCAGCGCATGCAGGGCGCGGATGGCCGCCGTGGTCTGGCGCTTGGCGCGCGCCTCCAGCCATTTGCCCAGCAGCACCAGCGTCACCACCACGGCCGACGCCTCGAAGTACAGGTGCACCATGGCACCGTGTTCTGCCGTCAGCCACAGCCACATCGACAAGGCCCAACCCGCCGTGGTGCCGATGGCCACCAGCAGATCCATATTGCCGGTCAGCGCCTTGAGCGCATGCCAGCCCGCCACATAAAAGCGTGCCCCCAAGATGAACTGCACCGGCGTGGCCAGCAGGAACTGGGCCCAGGCCGGCAGCATCCAGTGCAAGCCCAGCAGGTCGCCCAGCATCGGCACCACCAGAGGCGCCGACAGCAGCAGGCCGGCCGCCACCGGCGCGAAGCCGGTCCAGGGTGAGGCATCACCCTCCTGCTCCAGCGCATCGGCGGCGCGCGGCTCGTAGCCGGCATCGCGCACAGCGCGGCGCAGGCGTGCTTCCATCTGCTCGGAGGGCTCGAAGCTCACGCGCGCCGACTCGGTGGCCAGGTTGACGTTGGCCTCCTTCACGCCGGGCACTTTCTTCAGGGCCTTTTCCACCCGCGTCACGCAGGAAGCACAGGTCATGCCGCCGATGCCGATGTCCAAGGAAGGCATGGAAGTAGAGGAGGTGATGGTGTTCATGGGCGAATTCTGAACCTTGCCATGATGTCAGGGTCAAGCCTGGCGCCAGATCAACCTTGTTAGCAGCAAGGTTGGCCCGTCGCGCTTGACCTTCCCACGATGGCAAGGTTCAGGATATCCTTTCGTTCATACGACAAGCATCATTTTCTGAAGGAATCACACCATGAATCAGACCTTTGAAGTCACCGGCATGACCTGCGGCCATTGCGAAAAAGCCGTCACACGCGCCATTCTGCAACTCGACCCGCAAGCCGAGGTCAAGATCGACCGCAGCATCAACAAGGTCGAGGTGCAGTCACAGCAACCGCGCGACGTGTTGGCCAAGGCCATCGCCGAAGAAGGTTACACGGTTGCCGCCTGACATGACCGGCACGCCCCATGACTGACGCTCACTGGCCCGTCAACATCGGCAGCGCGGCCGAACGGTCCGGCATCTCGGCCAAGATGGTGCGCCATTACGAATCGCTCGGGCTGCTGCCGCACGTGGCGCGTACCGACAGCGGCTACCGCCAGTACAGCGAGGCCGAGGTGCACACGCTGCGTTTCATCAAGCGCTCGCGCGACCTCGGCTTCTCGATGGCGGAAATCGCCGAGCTGGTGGCGTTGTGGCAGAACCGGCGCCGCGCCAGCGCCAGCGTCAAACGCATCGCGCAAAAGCATGTGACTGAACTGGCCGCACGCATCGAGGCCATGCAGGCCATGCAGCGCACCCTGCAACAGCTGCTGCACCACTGCCATGGCGACGAGCGGCCCGACTGCCCGATCCTCGACGACCTGGCCAGCCAGGCGTCCAGTGGACGAACGGACGGTTGACGGCAGCAGGCCGGCCTCCAATAATGGCCTTGAACCACTTCACAGGAGTTACAGCATGAAATCCAATGTCGGCGGTATTGACCGCATCATCCGCATCATCGTCGGCCTCGTTCTCATCGGACTGGCCGCCACCAACACCGTCGGCTGGTGGGGCTGGCTCGGCATCGTTCCGCTGGCCACCGGCCTGATCGGCTGGTGCCCGCCCTATGCCTTGCTGGGCTTCAACACCTGCAGCGTCAAGGATGCCCCCAAGGCCTGATCCAGCCCACCTTATGCATCCCATTTGCTATCCTTTTGATAGCCGCCTGCGCATATCCAACAAGGTTTAAAGGCATTTTTTATACTGAAATCCGGCCACGTACCCGCGCTGGCCGGCCATGAACATGTCCCCTGTCCAGTCCCCGCGCCGGGTCGAGCGCCTCATCACCGGCCAGCCCACCCGCGACGGTGCCGGCGTCAAGCTCACGCGCGTGCTCACGCACGACCTGCAGCACCGGCTCGACCCCTTCCTCATGTTGGACAACTTCGCCAGCGACGACCCGAAGGACTACGGTGCCGGCTTTCCCGACCACCCGCACCGCGGCTTCGAGACCGTCACCTACATGATCGCCGGGCGCATGCGCCACCGCGACAGTGCCGGCCACGAAGGCCTGCTGCAAAACGGCGGCGTGCAGTGGATGACCGCTGGCCGCGGCCTGATCCACAGCGAAATGCCAGAGCAGGAAGCAGGCGTGATGGAAGGCTTCCAGCTCTGGCTCAACCTGCCAGCCAAGGACAAGATGTGCCCGCCCTGGTACCGCGACATCCAGAGCGAAGAAATCCCCGAGTTCACCACCCCGGCCGGCGAAGGCGAGGACACCCGTGGTGGTGTGCGGGTGCGCGTCATCGCCGGCAGCAGCCACGGCGTGGCCGGCGCCATGCAACGGCCGACGGCGCAGTACCCCACCGATCCGCTGTACCTGGACCTGCACTTCCCAGCCGGCGGCGCCACGTTCGCGCAAGCGCTGCCGGCCAGCCACAACGCCTTCATCTACGTCTACCGCGGCACCGTGCACGTGGTGGATGGCGAGGAAAAAGCCACGCCAGTACCGCTGCACCGCATGGCCATCCTGGAAAACAGCGGCGACGGCGTGCGCCTGCAGGCCGATCCGGGAAGCGAACCGGCACGCGCCCTGCTGATCGCCGGCCGCCCGCTGGACGAGCCGATTGCCCAGTACGGCCCTTTTGTCATGAACACACGCGAGGAATTGATGCGCGCAGTAGAGGACTTCCGCAACGGCCGCCTGGCTTGAACGCACGCTGGCCATCTTTACAAAGCATTCGCACGCCGTCATGACAGGGGATACACAGCGCGCGCAGACTCCGTTTCACCTGTTGTCCTGACAGGCTTTGAAAGGAAGTGCCATGAAATCCGTCTTCAAACCCGTACTGCTGGCCGGCCTGATGGCCGCCGCCCTCTCCACCCTGGCGCAACCGGGTCCCGGCACCGGCCCGGGCCCTGTTGCGGGCGCAGGCGGCCCCAGCGCCAGCCCTGAAATCCGCGAACGCATGCAAGCGCGCGCCAAGCGCCACATGGACCGCCGCGCGGCTGACCTCAAGGCCAAACTCAAGCTCAGCGCCGAACAGGAAGGCGCCTGGAACAGTTATGTCGCCGCCATGCAACCGCCGGCCACCTTCCCGCACCCCAGCCGCGCGGAACTGGACAAGCTCACCACGCCCGAGCGCCTGGACAAGATGCGCGAGTTGCGCAAGCAGCGCGAGGCCGAGATGGACAAGCGCGATGACGCCACCCGCGCTTTCTATGCCACACTCAACGCCAAGCAAAAGAAAGTCTTTGATGCCAACACCGGCCGGCCTTTTGGCAGCCGCGGCGACCGCAGACCGCGCTAGGACTGAGCACCGAAACCAACCCGTCAAGGCCCGATGCACCCACAGGCAAGCCCCTCCGTCCGCACCATTGAACTCCATCAACCGATGCGCTGGCTGGTCCTGGCCTGGCGCGACATGGCCCATTGCGGCTGGGTCAGCTTCGCGCATGGTGCGGCGCTGTGTGTTTTTGGCCTGCTTCTGATGATCGTGGCCCGCCACCAGTTCTGGCTGCTGGCCGGCGCCTTTTCGGGTTTTCTGGTGGTTGCACCGGTACTGGCCACCGGCCTGTATGCGCTGAGCCGGGCGGTGGAGCGTGGTGAACCCGCCTCTTTCCGGCTGGTGCTGCAAACCTGGCTGAGCTGGCGCCGCCACGGCAGCAGCCGCGACGGCAAGGACTGGCGGCTGGTGCAGTTCGGCCTGTTGCTGGCCCTGGCCGGCACGGGCTGGGTCCTGACGTCGGCCGCGCTCATCACGCTGCTGTCACCGATACCGATCGAGCGACCCCTCGACTTCCTGCGCTTTGTCGTGCTGGCGCGCGATAACTACCTGTTCGAACTCTGGCTGACACTGGGTGGCCTGATGGCGGCACCCATGTTTGCCTCCAGCGCCATTGCCCTGCCCCTGCTGCTGGACCGGCGCGTGAGCGTGCTGCAGGCCGTGGTGACGAGCTGGCAGACCGTGCTGCTCAACCCGGGACCCATGGCCTGGTGGGCTTTTCTCATCATGGGTTTCTCGCTTTTGGGCCTGTGCTCGGTACTGCTGGGGCTCGTCGCCGTGGTGCCCATGCTGGGGCATGGCAGCTGGCATGCCTACCGTGACCTGGTCGATGCCTCGGCCCTGCCCGAACGCACGGCAGCCGCCGGCACGGAGGCTCGCTGATGTTCGGCTACAGCGAAGAGCAGATCGCCGCCTTCGGCCTGAGCTTTGGCGTCGGCGCCTTCATGCTCTACATGCTGTTCATCATCGGCCACCTGGCCTGGGAATCCAAGGCCGGCCGCTTCGGCACCTTTGTACTGTTCCTGGGCCTGGCGTTCGGCATGGTCGGCTTTGCCGCCAAGTTCATCATCCAGTGGTTTCTCGAAAAATAGCCGCCCGCGCCCACTACAAGGACTTTCGCGGGAAACGCCGCGGGTCCGGCTTCGCCGGCCCGCTGGCGTTGTCCCCTTGAGGGGAGAGGGCAGCTACACGCAGTGAGCTGCCAACAGGGGTGGGTTTAAACCAACGGCCGGATGCCGATCAGCATGCCGTGCAGCCAGAACGCCACCGCGCCCCAGGCCGCCGCACCCAGCACGACCGTGAGCAGCGTGGCCGAGACCTGGCCGGCCGGATAAACCGTGCCGGCTGCGCGGTCGCGCCGACGCGCCGCGGCAAAACTGGCCACCGCCCACAGCAAGAAAGCGCCGAACAGGATCTGGTGCACCAGCATGCCGTTGGACAGCAGATGGGCCAGCGCCCAAACCTTGACGCCGGCCGCCATGGGATGATGCAGGCGCGCCTTGATGCCGTTGCCCGGCACGTAGGCAGCAGCAAACAGCACAAACGCCAGCAGCGTCAGCAGCCCGGCCAGGTGGCGCATGCCGTTGGGCGGCGTCCACAGCACCAGCGGTTGTTCACGCGCCACGCCGAAGCCCCAGACCACGAGCGCCAACCCGGCCAGCGACAGCAGCGAATACAGGCCCTTCCAGGTGCCCTCGCCCAACCGCACCCGCATGCGGGTGCGCCAGCCGTCGGCCACGATACGCACCGAATGCACGCCGAGAAAAATCACCAGGCCCAGGATCAGGTAGTTCATGTGGACATCCTTGTGCTTCAGGCCGCCATCACGCGGTTCTTGCCGGCACGTTTGGCCAGGTACATCGCCCGGTCGGCGCGCTGGATCGCCTCCCGCCCCGCCTCACCCGGATCGAACTGCGCCACGCCGGCACTGAAAGTGATGAGGATTTTCTCGTTTCCGTCGAGGAAAAAACGCCGGGTCAGCTCGCGCTGCAGGCGCGTCATGGCCGCCACGCCCTTGTCCAGCGACGTGTCGGGCAACAGGATCACGAACTCTTCGCCGCCGTAACGCGCCAGCGTATCCTGCGGCCGCATGCACTCGCGCGCCACCGTCGCCAGATGCGCCAACGCGGCATCGCCGGCAGCATGGCCACGCGTGTCATTGATTTTCTTGAAGTTGTCGATGTCGAGCAAGGCCACGCACAAGGGGCTGTCGCGCCGCTGCATGCCTGACACTTCGCGATGCAATGCCTCGTCCAGGCCCTGGCGATTGAGGGCGCCGGTCAGCGTATCGTGCCGGGCCTGCGCGCTGACGCGGTCCAGTTCCCGGTGCAGCTTGACCAGCTCCGCTTCGGTGGCCTGCGTTTTCTCGCGCATGGCGCGCAGTTCGTCGCGCACCGTCAGCGACGCATTCGCCATGGCCCGCGTGGCGCCGATCACGTCCTTGAGCACAGGCGCAATCTCTTCGATGCTCTTGGCCTGCTCGATCTGGCGCACACTTTCTTCCATCTTGCCGTGGTAGCTGCTGCTCGACTCGGTCATCTGCGACAGGCGTTCGACAAAGGTCGCCAGCATCTGCCGCAACTCGTCCTGTGCTTCCTGTGCCCGGCCCTTGGCTTCCGTCTGCTTGAAGATCACATCCTTGAGCCGGCGCTCCACGTCATCGAGGCGGCGCAAGGTCAGCGGCGGCGTGGCGGCTTCCATCAGCGCATCGGTCTGGCCCTTGAGCCAGCTGTCGTCCACGCTCAGTTCGCCAATGTTCTCGATGATCAGGTGCAACAACTTGAGCAGCGTACTCTTGATCTCGGCCTGGTCCTCGGCCGCAAAAGACAGGCGCTGGCCAAAATTGGCCAGCAGTGTCTTGATGCCGATCACGTCAGCGGCCGGATCGCGCAAGGTTTGCAGAAGCTTGTCCACCTGCTCCTGGAAACGGGCATCGTCGCTACCCAACGCCGGCAGGCTGTACTCCACCATGCGCGCGATCTGCTCCATGAACTCCGCAGTAAAGGCCGGAACGGAGGCCATCGGTGCCACCGGCTCCGGGGCCGACTCGCTGGGCGTACCGCCGGGCAGGGCAAAGCCGACGTAACCCAGCAGGGCGTTTTGTACGCCCTGCCAGTTGCGTTGGCCGATGGCGTATTCAAGCAGGCCCTTCTGCTTTTGCTGGCCCGGGTTCTTGGTTGGCAGCGCCTGGGCAATCAGTCGCAGGGGCTCTTCCGGAAAAGGCTGCACATGGGGCACGCCGGCGATCTCGTTGTAGATCGTCTGGTAGTGCGTCGGCGTTGGCACCAGCTTTCTGGCCGTCAGCTGCCGGAGCGTTTCACGTGCAATTTCAAAAGGTTTTTTTTCTGTCATGGGCATCCATCCGGATATCGCTTGCCGGCAACTCTGCACTGGCTCGCCGGACACTGGAAATGATTATGCGGTCATCCCGAACCGACGACAACGCCGGATCAAGTTCGTGCGTATCGCGCCATCAGCGCCGGGACGCCTGGTTTGGCGCAGCGCTGCAGCGCCATCAGCAAGGCATGGTCCGGCCTGGCAACGCCGTGGCGGGTGTGCAGGTCATGCAGGATCCGGCCCAGCAGTTCAGCGGCCATCTCGGCATCGGCCAGCGCGCGGTGGGCGGCACCGGTGCGCGGCAAGCGATGGTAGTCCACCAGCGAGCCCAGTTTGTGGTTCGGCGCCTGCGGGTAGAGCCGGCGCGAAACCAGCAGGGTGCAGGCGAAAGGCTGCGGTGCCGGTACACTCAGGCGCGCCAGTTCACTCCCCCAGAATTTCCGGTCGAACGCGGCGTTGTGAGCCACCAGCGGAGCGGAACCCACAAAGCGGCTGGCTTGCTGCATCACCTCGGCGGCATCGGGGGCAGCCGCCACCATGGCATTGCTGATGCCGGTGAGTTGCGTGATAAAGGGCGGAATGCGCACGCCGGCATTCATCAAGCTCTGGAAACGGTCCACCACCCGGCCCTCTTCCACCAGCACGATCGCCACCTCGGTGGCGCGGTCGCCGTGATCGGGCGAGATACCGGTGGTCTCGAAGTCGATGACGGCGATGGCGCTCATGCCAGGCCGCAGCTCAGGCCTTTTTCAGAAAACAGGCCTTGAGCATGAAAGCGCCCTGATCGGTCTTGCAATCCACTTCGTGATCGCCCGCACCGTCGGGCAGGCGGATGCTTTTGACCTTGGTGCCTTTCTTCAGCACGATGGACGAGCCCTTGACTTTCAAGTCCTTGATCAGGATGACCGCATCGCCGTCCGCCAGCGGGTTGCCATTGGCATCGCGCACAATGCCATCGCCCGTTCCCGTGTCGTCTTCATCGGCAGATGCCGCCGCCATCGGCCATTCGAAGCCGCAGTCCGGGCAGACGTAGTTGTCGCCGTCCGGGTAGGTGTTTTCCAGGCCGCACTGGGGGCAGGCCGGTAGGGTGTCAGACATGTTTTTCCCGTTCAGACGTCAATGTTGCCGGCACGCAGCGCATTGGTTTCGATGAAGTCGCGGCGTGGCTCCACCTCGTCACCCATCAGCATGGTGAAGACGCGATCGGCTTCGATGGCATCATCAATCTGCACGCGCAACAGGCGGCGCACCTGCGGATCCATGGTGGTTTCCCACAGCTGCGCCGGGTTCATCTCGCCCAGGCCTTTGTAGCGTTGACGCGCGGTCGCGTTTTCCGCCTGGGTAATCAGCCAGTTCATGGCCGAGCGGAAATCGTCGACCTTCTCTTCCTTCTGTTTCTCGCCTTCGCCGCGCATGACCCTGGCTCCCTCATTGAGGAGGCCGCGGAAGGTGTTGGCCGCCTCGGCCAGCGCCGCGTAGTCGGCCCCATGCACAAAATCCTGCGTGATGACACTGCTCTTCACGTTGCCATGATGGCGGCGGCTGATGCGCAGAACGGGCTTGTCGCTGCGAATATCGAATTCACCCGCCACTTCCGCTCCCGCCAGCTTGGCCTGCAAGGCGGCGGCCGAGGCCTCGGCTTCCGCCACTGTGTCCAGATTCAGGCTCACACCGTCGGCGATGGCACGCAGAGCCTCGGCATCCATGAAATTGTGCAGGCGTGCAATCACCGCCTCGGCCAGCTGGTGCTTGCGTGCCAGTTCGGCCAGCGTGTCGCCGCTGATCACGGTGCCCTTGTCACCGCCGGTATGGATGGACGCGTTGATCAATGCAATGCGCAACAGGAACGCATCCAGCGCGGAGGCATCCTTGAGGTAGAGCTCCTCCTTGCCGGCCTTGACCTTGTACAGCGGCGGCTGGGCAATGTAGATGTGGCCACGCTCGACCAGATCCGGCATCTGGCGGTAGAAAAAGGTCAGCAGCAGCGTGCGGATGTGGGCACCGTCCACGTCGGCATCGGTCATGATGATGATGCGGTGGTAGCGCAGCTTGTCGACATTGAAGTCATCCACCCCCGACTTGCCGGATTCGACTGCAGCCTTGCCGATGCCGGTACCCAGGGCGGTGATCAACGTCACGATCTCGTTGCTGGTCAGCAGCTTTTCGTAACGCGCTTTTTCCACGTTCAGGATCTTGCCGCGCAAGGGCAAGATGGCCTGGAACTTCCGGTCGCGCCCCTGCTTGGCCGAGCCACCGGCGGAGTCACCCTCCACGATGTAGATCTCGCACAACGACGGGTCTTTCTCCTGGCAATCTGCCAGCTTGCCGGGCAAACCCATGCCGTCGAGCACACCCTTGCGGCGTGTCATTTCGCGCGCCTTGCGCGCCGCTTCGCGGGCGCGGGCTGCTTCCACAATCTTGCCGCAGATGATCTTGGCATCGTTCGGCCGCTCTTCCAGGAAATCGGTCAAGGCCTTGGCCACGATGTCTTCCACCGGGGCCCGCACCTCGGAGCTGACCAGCTTGTCCTTGGTCTGGCTGCTGAACTTGGGTTCCGGCACCTTGACGCTCAGCACGCAGCACAGGCCTTCGCGCATGTCGTCGCCCGACACTTCCACCTTGGCTTTCTTGGCAAATTCATTCTGCTCGATGTATTTGCTGATGACGCGCGTCATCGCCGCACGCAAACCGGTCAGGTGGGTCCCTCCATCACGCTGCGGAATGTTGTTGGTGAAGCACAGCACCGACTCGTTGTAGCCGTCGTTCCACTGCATCGCCACTTCCACACCGATGCTGGTACCGGGAATGCCGCCATAACTGTCGGCCGGACGCTCGCCCATGGCATGAAAGGCATTGGGGTGCAAGACCTTCTTGTTGGCATTGATGAAATCGACAAAACCCTTGACGCCACCGGCACCCGAGAAGTCGTCTTCTTTGTTGTTGCGCTCGTCCTTGAGGCGAATGCGCACGCCATTGTTGAGGAAACTGAGTTCACGCAAGCGCTTGGCCAGGATCTCGTAATGAAACTCATTGTTCTGCTGAAAGATATCGGTATCAGGCAGGAAGTGCACTTCGGTACCGCGTTTTTCCGTCGCACCAGTGACCTTCATCGGTGACACTTCAAAGCCATCGACCTTTTCAATCACACGGTTCTGAACGAAGCCACGGGCAAATTCGAGCTGATAGACCTTGCCTTCACGGCGCACCGTCAAGCGCAGCCACTTTGAAAGCGCGTTCACGCACGATACACCCACGCCGTGCAGGCCGCCGGACACCTTGTAGCTGTTCTGGTTGAACTTGCCGCCCGCATGCAGTTCAGTCAATGCAATTTCCGACGCACTGCGCTTGGGTTCGTGCTTGTCGTCCATCTTGACGCCAGTGGGAATACCTCGGCCGTTGTCGGTCACGCTGATGGAATTGTCCGAATGGATGGTCACCACGATGTCATCGCAATGCCCTGCCAGCGCTTCGTCGATCGAGTTGTCCACCACCTCGAACACCAGATGGTGCAGACCGGTACCGTCCGACGTATCACCAATGTACATACCCGGGCGCTTGCGCACCGCCTCCAGACCTTCAAGAATCTGGATCGAGCCCTCGCCATAACCTTCCGATGCACCAGCCTGGTGGGCATCGATAACCGGCTGGGCAGTGGTAAAGGCCTCGGCGCTGGGCTTGTTTTCTTCAGTCATGACTAACTTCTCTATCGATTTCTCAAACTCTTGAATGACCAAACCCGCGATGGACCTGGTGTCCATGGCGGGTTGCAGCCTGCTGCTCGCTCAGCTTCAGATGCGCATTGGCATCACGACGTACTTGAAGTTCGCATTGTCCGGAATGGTGATCAAAGCCGAGCTGTTGGAATCCGAAAGCTCCACCTTCACCATCTCCTGGTCCATGTTCGCCAACGCATCGATCAGGTAAGTCACATTGAAACCGATCTCGATGCTGTCGCCGTTGTAGTCGATATCCAGTTCATCCACCGCTTCTTCCTGCTCGGCATTGTTGGATGCCACGCGCAAGGTGCCCGGATCGATGTTCAGGCGAACACCCTTGAACTTGTCGCTGGTCAGGATGGCCGTGCGCTGCAAGCTGGACAACAGCGCCTGACGTCCCAGCGTGATGCCGTTCTTGTGGTTCTTCGGAATCACACGGTTGTAGTCGGGGAACTTGCCTTCGACCAGTTTGGTCACGAACTCCATGCCTTCGAAACTGAACTTGGCCTGGTTGTTGGCGAACTGCATCTCGATGGCACCATCAGCATCACTCAGCAGCCGCTGCATTTCCAGCACGGTCTTGCGCGGCAGAATCACTTCCTGGCGCGGCACCTCCACATCCAGCATGGCAGAGGCAAAGGCCAGCCGGTGGCCGTCGGTCGCCACCAGGCTGAGCTGCTTGCCTTCGGCCACGAACAGAATGCCGTTGAGGTAGTAGCGGATGTCATGTACCGCCATGGCAAAAGAGACCTGGCTGAGCAAATCCTTCAGTGTCTTTTGCGGCACGCTGAACGAAGGTCCGAAACTGGCCGATTCCTGCACCAGCGGGAAATCTTCTGCCGGCAAGGTCTGCAACGTGAACTTGCTCTTGCCGCCTTTGAGAATCAGCTTGGCTTGGGCTGACTCGAGCGACACCGTCTGATCTGCCGGCATGGTGCGCAGAATATCGATGAGTTTGCGCGCTCCAACGGTGGTTGTGAAATTGCCAGCATCGCCATCAAATTCCACCGTGGTCCGAATCTGGATTTCCAGATCGCTGGTCGTGAATTGCAAGGCACTGCCTGTCTTGCGTATCAGCACATTGGCAAGAATAGGCAGTGTATGCCTACGTTCAACGATACCGGCCACCGATTGCAGGACCGATAGCACTTTGTCTTGTGTTGCCTTCAGGACGATCATGTCAATCTCTTCCTTAATTTCTTTATTTCAAACTAGTAGTAGTAGTTAAAGGACGCCCATTTCTGTGGATAGCGTCATTTTCCCTTTTTTTATCAACGACTTGGACTGCTTTGAAAACTGTGTGCAGCCCTGCTTCCGATCAGCTGGTTGAACATGAACAACTTTGCTTTCATGTTTTTTTTGTGGATAACTTCCTACTTGTCCCATAACTATCCCCAGCGTTGTTCTTGGCCTCTTTGATCAGCCTTTGAGAGTCTGTTCCAGCACGTGCAGTTGCTGGTTCAGTTCCGTCAGTTGTTGGCGTTCGGCAGTAATTTTTCGCACGGCATGCAATACGGTCGTGTGATCACGCCCGCCAAACAATTCGCCAATTTCTGGCAGGCTTTTCTGAGTCAGTTCCTTGGCCAGGTACATCGCAATCTGACGTGGCCGTGCAATGCTGGCAGGGCGTTTCTTGGAATACATGTCGGCCACCTTGATCTTGTAGTAGTCGGCCACTGTCTTCTGGATGTTTTCCACCGAAATCTGGCGATTCTGGATCGATAGCAGGTCACGCAGAGCTTCACGTGCCAACTGAATGGAGATTTCCTTCTGGTTGAAACGAGAGTAGGCCAGGATTTTGCGCAGGGCGCCTTCGAGTTCGCGCACGTTGGAGCGAACGTTCTTGGCAACGAAGAAAGCGACCTCTTCCGGCATTTCAGTGCCTTCAGCCAGGGCCTTGTTGATCAGAATAGCGACCCGCATCTCAAGTTCCGGTGGCTCGATGGCTACCGTCAGACCGGAATCGAAGCGCGATACCAAACGTTCGTGGATGTCAGCCAGACCTTTTGGATAGGTGTCGCTGGTCATCACGATGTGAGATTTTTTTGCCAACAGAGCCTCGAAGGCATTGAAAAATTCTTCCTGAGTGCGGTCTTTGTTGGCAAAGAACTGGACGTCGTCAATCAACAGCAGATCAAGTGAGTGGTACTTGTCCTTGAATTCATCAAAAGTCTTGCGCTGGTAGGCTTTAACCACATCGGAAACAAATTGTTCGGCATGGATGTAGAGAACTTTGGCGTTCGGGTGTTCAGCCAGCAGCCGGTTACCGACGGCATGCATCAAGTGGGTTTTACCCAGGCCAACACCACCATAAATGAACAATGGGTTGTACAACTGGCCGGGTGAGCTCGCCACATGCATGGCTGCAGCCCGGGCCATGCGATTGGCCGTGCCCTCTACCAGGGTATCAAAGGTCAGAGCCGGGTTGAGCCGGTTTTTGGTGCCGCCCAAGGACTTTTCTCCCACAGGTTCAAGCACTTCCTCGGCAGGGAAAAATTCAGATGATTTAGCGAGAATCTGCGTTCTTTGAGAGTTTTCTCGTGGTGTAAGCGCTAACTCAACATTGACGGGCTGACCGTAGATCTTTTCCAAGAGCGCCGCAATACGGGCGCTGTACTGGGCACGGACCCAGTCCAGTTTGAAGCGATTGGCGACAAAAAGTGTGACCTTGGAGAGGTCGTCGGTCACTTGAGCCAAAAGAGGTTTGATCCAAGTGTTGAATTGTTGTTCAGGCAGTTCCTGCGCGAGCTGGTCAACACAGGTTTGCCACAAGCTTTGTCCCGCCTCGTTGCCCACTGCGCTGGGGTGGCTGTTAAATTGTCCCTCTGCCATGGTGGGTGCTGATTTCTGTGGATAGTTATTATTTGGAATGCACGGAATTGTAATTTATCAAGAATTTATCCACAATTTTTTTAGAGTCCCCAGATTTCGGCCAATACACGATAAAACTGTCGCAAGGCGTTGCCAGAATTAAGAAAGTTTGCGATAATCCCCGGTTTCCCTGATTGTTCAGGGCAATTCGAGCCTGTGTATTGCCGCAGCCTCTTCGTCTTTGCGGACGAACGTTGGCAGATACAAGCCTGTACCAAATTTCCGAACTGAACCTTCGAGGATCTCAAGATGAAACGCACTTACCAGCCTTCCAAAATCCGCCGTGCGCGTACCCATGGCTTTCTGGTCCGCATGAAGACCCGCGGTGGTCGTGCCGTGATCAATGCACGGCGCGCCAAGGGCCGTAAGCGCCTGGCGGTCTGAGCCAACTGCTCAGCGTACAGCTGACACGCAATTTCTGCGCGACGCTTACGTGCAGCGGCTGAAAACCCGAGAACAATTTCAGGCCGTCCTGGCAGGTCGTACCGTCGCACGAACGACCCATTTCGCCATGCATAGCTCGGCACCGGACGTGACGGTGGACAACCCATCGTTACCATCACTGCAGCAATGCACGTCTGAACTTTTCAGTCCCGACCAAGCATGGATCGGAGCCATGGTGCCCAAGCGCTGGGCCCGCCGTGCGGTCACTCGCAACCTGTTCAAGCGGCAGATCTACAGCGTCGCTGCACTTTTCGAACCCACCCTACCTCAAGCGGCCTACGTTGTCCGGCTACGGGCGGCTTTTGATCGTACGCAATTCAAAAGCGCCAGTTCTGATCAACTCAAAAAGGCTGTTCGGACCGAGGTCGAGCAGTTGTTCGGCCGGGCCGCCTCCGCTCAAACCAAGGTGGCCGCGTGATGAAATCCGCACTGATGGCGTTGGTTCGTGTTTATCGCCTGATGCTGAGCCCCTGGCTGGGCTCGGCTTGCCGTTTTGAGCCCACTTGTTCACTGTATGCTCTGTCTGCGCTGGAACAACATGGCGCAGCGGCTGGGAGCTATCTGACGCTGCGTCGCTTGGCGCGCTGTCATCCCTGGTGTGCTGGTGGTCATGACCCGGTGCCGGAGGAAAAGCCCCGGTTCTTGACCCGTTTGCTTCCCCTTCCCTCTCAAAAGAAGTCTCCATGAACGATATTCGCCGCACCATTCTGTGGGTGGTCTTTGGTTTTTCCATGGTCCTGTTGTGGGACCAGTGGCAAGTCCACAATGGCCGTCAAGCCACCTTCTTCCCGACGTCGAAGACCAAGACCACGGCTTCTGCCACCTCGGCCGCCAGCACGGTGGGTACGCCGCCGGTTGCCGCGCAGACGCCTGCCGGCAGCGCGCAGATCGTTGCAGACATGCCGGGCAAACCGGCGGCCGTGCGCGAACGCGTGGTGGTGAGCACCGACACGCTGAAACTGACCTTTGACACCGAAGGGGGTTCGCTGATCCAGTCGGAATTTCTCAAGCATCGGGACTTGAAGGAAGCCGGCAAGAATTTTGTGCTGCTCGACGAGAGCAAAGACCGTATCTATGTCTCTCAGACAGGCCTGATTGCCGGTGCGGCAGGCGGTACCTACCCGACGCACAAGACGGCGATGACGCTTGTACCGGGCGCGCATGAACTCAAGGATGGCGCGGACGAACTGGTGGTGAAATTCGAATCGCCCGAAGTCGGCGGCGTCAAGCTGGTCAAGACTTATACCCTCAAGCGCGGTAGCTACGCACTGGATGTCAAGCACGAGATTGTGAACAATGGCACCACGCCAGTGGCGCCGCAGCTGTACCTGCAACTGGTGCGAGACGGCAACAAGCCGGTGGGTGAAGACTCTTCCTTCTATTCCACTTTCACCGGTCCGGCCGTCTATACCGAGGCCAAGAAATACCAGAAAGTGGAATTCAGCAATATCGAGAAGGACAAGGTCGAGATCGAAAAACAGTCGGAAAACGGCTACGTTGCGATGGTCCAGCACTACTTTGCCAGCGCCTGGTTGCTAGGTGACGGCATCAAGCGCGATCTGTTCATGCGCAAGGTTGACAACAACTTGTATGCCGTTGGCATGATCGTACCGCTGGAGACGGTGGCCCCTGGTAGCAGCAAGACAGTGGACGCCCGTTTCTTCGTCGGTCCGCAGGAAGAAAAGATTCTTGAGGCTTTGGCACCAGGACTGGAGCTGGTGAAGGACTACGGCTGGCTCACCGTTCTGGCCAAGCCGCTGTACTGGCTGCTCGACAAGCTGGAGCACCTGATCGGCAACTGGGGCTGGTCCATTGTGGCGTTGGTGGTGCTGTTGAAAGCCGCTTTTTACTGGCTTAATGCCAAGGCTTATGCCAGCATGGCCAAGATGAAGGCGATCAATCCGCGCATCATGGAAATGCGCGAACGACTGAAGGACAACCCGCAGCAGATGCAGCAGGAGATGATGCGCATCTACCGGGAAGAGAAGGTCAACCCGATGGGCGGCTGCCTGCCCATCATGATCCAGATCCCGGTGTTCATTGCCTTGTATTGGGTGCTGTTGTCCAGCGTTGAAATGCGTAATGCGCCCTGGATCCTGTGGGTCACTGACCTGTCGGCCAAGGATCCCTACTACATCCTGCCGTTGCTCATGACCCTGAGCACCATGCTGCAGACGGCGCTCAACCCGGCGCCGCCGGACCCGATGCAGGCCAAGATGATGTGGATCATGCCGTTGGTCTTCAGCGTGATGTTCTTTGCCTTCCCGGCCGGTTTGGTGCTGTACTGGCTGACCAACAACATCCTGTCGATTGCCCAGCAATGGATCATCAACAAGCGCATGGGTGTTCCGCCGCAGTTCAACCTGCCGAAGTTCAAGTGACATGACCGGGGCCGCGCAAGCGGCCCTTCATCTTTAGGATTGCGTACGGTCTGACCATGCTTGCTCGCCATAGCGAACCCATAGTTGCCATTGCCACGGCGCCTGGACGCGGGGCGGTCGGTATCGTGCGCGTGAGCGGCAAGAATCTGGGTCGCTTGATCCAGGCGCTGTGCGATCGCGAGCTGGTACCGCGTCACGCGACTTACCTGCCTTTGCGTGATGCGCAGGGAACACCGCTCGATCATGGACTGGCCATCCATTTTCCCGCACCGCATTCCTACACTGGAGAAGATGTGTTGGAGTTGCAGGTCCATGGCGGCCCGGTGGTGCTGCAACTGTTGCTGGCGCGCTGCCTGGAGGCTGCGGCCGAAGCCGAGCCCGCAACCGGGCAGCCATGTTTGCCCGGGCTGCGCGTGGCGCGGCCTGGCGAGTTCACGGAGCGCGCCTTTCTCAACGACAAGATCGATCTGGCGCAGGCCGAGGCGATTGCCGACCTGATCGACGCCAGTACTGAAGCAGCGGCGCGCAGTGCCAGCCGTTCACTGGCAGGTGATTTTTCGCGTGAGATTCATGTCCTGCGCGATGCGCTTATCCATCTGCGCATGCTGGTGGAAGCCACGCTCGATTTTCCCGAGGAAGAAATTGACTTTTTGCGTAAGGCCGACGCGCAGGGGCAGCTCTCGAAGTTGCAGCAACAGCTGGCGGTCGTGCTACAGCATGCACGCCAGGGTGCCCTGTTGCGAGAAGGCATCAAGGTTGTGATTGCTGGCCAACCCAATGCCGGTAAAAGCTCATTACTTAATGCCCTGGCCGGGGCTGAGTTGGCCATTGTCACACCGGTTGAAGGAACGACGCGCGACAAAGTACAGCAAACCATCCAGATCGAGGGTGTACCGCTGCATGTGATCGATACCGCGGGTTTGCGCGAGAGTGAAGATGAAGTGGAAAAGATCGGCATCGCGCGTGCCTGGGCCGAGATCGAGGCGGCCGACGCCGTGCTGTTCCTGCACGATCTGACGCGGGCCGCTACACCGAGCTACCGCGAAGCCGACGCGAGCATTGCGCGTACCTTGGGCGACAGCCTGCCGTCGCGCGTGTCGGTGCTCGATGTCTGGAACAAGACCGATGCAGCTGGTGTGCAGCCGCCTTCGCAAGGGGTGGCCCTGTCGGCCAAAACCGGTGCCGGGCTCGACGCCCTGCGCCACCGCCTGCTGGAGATTGCCGGCTGGCAAGCCGCACCGGAAGGCCTCTATATCGCACGCGAACGGCATGTACAGGCCTTGCGCCACGTGCAAGATCATCTGGAAATGGCGGCACAACATCTGGCGGCACAGGCCCAGTCGCTCGATCTGTTGGCTGAAGAGCTGCGACTGGGTCAGAACAACCTCAACGAGATCACGGGTGAATTCACGTCGGACGATCTGCTGGGCGTTATTTTTTCCAAATTCTGTATCGGTAAGTAAGTGCGGACCGGGGTTCCGGGCAACGACCACTAAACTGATCCATGGATCAGGACAACGGCAACCGCCACATGTCCAGCTGTTCATGAAAGACGTTTATGTCCATGTTAGAGAACTGGTTTCCCAAAAAGAGGCATGACAAAGCGCGGCCAGCAGAGCACGGAAAGGCCAGACAGGTGATGACGGCAGAACCGTCACAGAGTGCGGCGCATCGCCGGCAACAGCGTATGGCGCGACGTGAGCTGCTGTATGCCGTGGTGCGTGAAGCAATGGTGCACGCAGAGGTATTGTCTGCCAGCTACAGCTTCAAAGTGCTGTCGCTGGAGCCGCAAGGGCGGCAGTACCTCATCATGGTTGATCTGGCCCGGGATTTTGCCCAGGAAACCATCCAACAGTCCGACATTGAAAAGCAGATCGTCCACAACGCCAAGGCGCGGCACGATATTCTGGTCACGGCCATTTATTGGCGCCTTAATGAGCGCCTCAGGGGCGTCGCGCGCAAAACGCCGCCGCCCAGGCTGAAGGTGTCACATGGTTTTGAGCCCATCGGTGAAGACGAGGTGGCGGCCCTTCGGCAGGCGCTGGCCGTGGGCATGGCAGCAGCACAAGCGTCGGGTTTCGAAGATACCGAGACGATCGTGACCCAGGATCCTTACCCGGCACTGAGTCAGACCCAGTATGGCCATCTGAACTGATCGACCGACCTCAGTGGCCGGCAAAGTCGACCAGTGTGAAGAGCGGCAGACCCGCAGTGCGTAGCTTTTGCGAGCCGCCAAGCTCGGGCAGGTCGACAATGGCCGCACCTTCCATGACATGGGCGCCCAGTTTTTCGAGCAGCTTCTTGCCCGCCAACATGGTGCCGCCGGTGGCGATCAGGTCGTCGACCAGCAGAACGCGTTCGCCTGCTTTGACGGCATCGGTGTGCAGCTCCACCGTCGCGCTGCCATATTCCAGCTCATAGGTCTCTTCCACCGTGGTAAAGGGCAGTTTGCCTTTCTTGCGGATCGGGATAAAGCCGACGGCCAGTTCGTAGGCAATGACCGAGCCGAGGATAAAGCCACGTGCATCCAGGCCCGCCACCACATCAGGGCGCATGTCGGGGTCCATATAGCGATGGACAAAGGCGTCGACCATCACGCGAAACACTTTCGGATTCTGCAGCAGTGGCGTGATGTCGCGAAACTGCACGCCGGGCGCCGGCCAGTTGGGTACGGTGCGGATGTGGCTTCTTAGATACTCGTTGATGTTGCGGTCTTGCACGGGAGTCACCTGTTAGGCATGGTTTGCTGGTGCATGGTAACGGACCGTCTGGCGGCGCGTTCAGCCCTTGAGCAGTTTTTCCTCTGCCATGGCCAGGGTTTCGGCCCGGCCCGAGAGGACCAGGGTGTCACCGCTCTCCAGTCGCAGGTCCGGGGCGGGTGTCAGATTTTTGCCGTCATGCCGGCGCAGGTTGACCACACGGATGTCAGGCAGCAGCAGTGGCAGCTCGCCTAGTGTGCGACCGATGACGCCCGCGCCGACGGACAAGGTGATGCTGGACAGACGTTCCTGTGTGCCTTCGTCCGGGGTGCTGTCATCCGCGCCGTGGAAATAGCCACGCAGCAGGTTGTAGCGGGCATCGCGCTGGTCCTGCACGATGCGGATCACGCGCCGCATCGGCACACCCACCAGCGCCAGCGCGTGGCTGGCAAGCATGAGCGAGCCCTCGATGGCTTCCGGCACCACCTCGGTGGCGCCGGCAGCACGCAGCCTGTCCAGCGCATGGTCGTCCTGGGTGCGCACAATGACGGGGACATGGGGAGCCTGAGCGCGGACATTGGCCAGCACCTTCATGGCGCCCGACACGTCCAGATACGTGATCACCACCGCACTGGCCCGGCTCAGGCCGGCGGCCATCAGCGCCTGCAGCCGCGTCGCATCGCCAAAGGCCACGCTGTTGCCAGCCGCCGTGGCCTGGCGCACGCGGTCCGGGTCCAGGTCGAGCGCCATGTAGGGGATCTTTTCGCCCTCGAGCATGCGTGCCAGATTTTGGCCGCAGCGGCCGTAGCCGCAGATGATGACGTGCTTGCTGGTGTTGATGGATTTGCGGGCGATGTTGGTCATCTGCAGCGACTGCTGCAGCCATTCGCTGGCCACCAGCTTCATCACGATCTGGTTGCTGTAGGCAATTACGAAAGGTGTGGCCAGCATCGACAAGACCATGGACGCCAGAATCGGGTTGAGCATGGCCGCGTCCAGCAGGCCTTGTTCGTGGGCCAGCGATAACAAGACAAACCCGAATTCACCGGCTTGCGCCAGATACAAGCCGGTGCGCAGCGCCACACCCATGGTGGCGCCCATGAGGCGGGTCAGCAGCGTGATCAGCGAAAGTTTGAGCAGTAGCGACAGCGTGATCAGCATCAGTACCAGTGGCCAGCGCTGCAGCACGATGACCCAGTCCAGCATCATGCCGATGGTGATGAAGAACAGCCCGAGCAACACATCATGGAACGGACGGATGTCGGTTTCCACCTGCTGCTTGTATTCGGTTTCCGAAATCAGCATGCCGGCGATGAAAGCGCCCAGCGCCAGGCTCAAGCCTGCAAGTTCGGTCAGCCAGGCCAGGCCGAGCGTGATGAGCAGCAGGTTGAGCATGAACAGCTCATTGCTCCTGTGCCGGGCTACTTGCGTGAGCCACCAGCGCATCAGGCGCTGGCCGCCCATCAGCAGCAGGGCCAGCAGCACGACGGCTTTGAGCAGGGCCAGGCCCAGGGCCATGAACAGCTCATTGGCCGGGCTGCCCAGGGCCGGGATCAGCACCAGCAGCGGCACCACGGCCAGATCCTGGAACAGCAGGATGCCCATGACGCGCTTGCCGTGTTCGCTTTCCAGCTCCAGCCGTTCGGCCATCAGCTTGACCACAATGGCCGTGCTGCTCATGGCCATGACGCCAGAGAGCGCCAGTGCCGTTTGCCAACGGATGTTCCAGAGCGAGGGCAGCAGCCAGTCCAGCATGAAAGCGCCTACCACCGTGAGCGCCATGGTCAGCAGTACCTGCAGCAAGCCCAGGCCGAACACGTGGCGGCGCATGGCACGCAGCTTGGGTAGGTTGAATTCCAGGCCGATGGCAAACATCAGGAACACCACGCCGAATTCGGCCAGATGGCGGATGCCGGCCGAGTTCTGTGCCAGGGCCAGCGCATTCGGGCCGATTACCACGCCGACCACCAGATACCCCAGCATGGGGGGCAGCTTGAGGCTGCGGAACACTACCACGCCGACCACGGCAGCTAGCAGGTAGATGAGGGTGAGTTCAAGTGCGCCCATACCCTGATACTAGCAAGAGCAGGCGTGCCCGATAAAATCGCAACATGACCCTCCTCAAAATCCAGGATCGGCCCTTCCATGCCGACAGGGCGCTGCAGCTTGCTCGCGACACGTTTGAGATCGAAGCCGCCGCCATACTTGGCCTGCAGCAACGCCTGAGTGACGCCTTTGCCAAGGCCGTGGCCTTGATACTGCAGGTGGAGGGGCGCGTTGTGGTCATGGGCATGGGCAAGAGCGGCCACATCGGCCGCAAGGTGGCGGCAACACTGGCTTCCACCGGCACACCTGCCATGTTCGTGCATCCGGCCGAGGCCAGCCATGGTGATCTGGGCATGATCAAGGCGACGGATCTGGTGCTGGCCATCTCCAACAGCGGCGAATCGGACGAACTCACGGCCATCCTGCCGGTGCTCAAGCGCCAGGGTGTACCGTTGATTGCGATGACCGGCCATCCGGATTCGACGCTGGCCCGTCATGCCGATATCGTGCTCGACAGCAGTGTGGAAAAGGAGGCCTGTCCCCTGAATCTGGCGCCGACGGCCAGCACCACGGCGCAGCTGGCGCTGGGTGATGCGCTGGCCGTGGCGCTGCTTGATGCGCGCGGCTTCAAGGTGGAAGACTTCGCGCGCTCGCATCCCGGCGGCGCGCTCGGGCGCAAGCTGTTGACGCTTGTGGACGACGTCATGCGCCGTGGCGACGCGGTGCCGAAAGTGGGCCCGACGGCCGGCTTCAGCGAAGTCATGCGCGAGATGAGCGCCAAGGGGCTGGGTGCGACGGCGATTGTCGATGCGCAAGACCGTGTGCTGGGTATCTTCACCGACGGTGATCTGCGCCGCCTGCTGGAAAAAGGCGTGGATCTGCGCACCGGCTCCGCCGGTCAGTTCATGCATCCCAACCCGGCCACCGTCACGGCCGACGCGTTGGCAGTGGAGGCGGCGGAGCTGATGGAAGAGCGGCGCATCACCAGTGTTCTGGTGGTCGACGCCGAGAGCCGCCTCTGCGGCGCTCTCAACAGCAACGACCTGATGCGGGCGAAAGTCATCTGATGAAGCCAGCATTGAATTTTCCGGCAGAGGTGCTGCTCAAGGCCCAGGGTGTCCGCGTTGCCTTCTTCGATGTGGATGGCGTGCTGACCGATGGCGGTCTCTATATTTCTGAGGCTGGCGAAACGCTCAAGCGTTTCAACACGCTCGACGGCCATGGCCTCAAACTGCTGCAGCGCGCGGGCATCACGCCGGTGGTCATTACCGGGCGCGATAGCCAGGCCTTGCGTGTACGCCTGCAGGCGCTGGGTATTGTCCATGCCCACTTTGGGACCGAGGACAAGCGACCGGCCGCGGAGCAGTCCCTGCAAGCGCTTGGCCTGGACTGGATGCAGGCCGCCGTCATCGGCGACGATTGGCCCGATCTGGCGGTGATGCGGCGTTGTGCCTTTGCCTGTTCCCCGCTCAATGCGCATGTGGAAGCGCAGGCCATGGCCCACTACGTCACGCATGCCCGCGGGGGTGATGGTGCTGCACGCGAATTCTGCGATCTGCTGCTGCTGGCCAGCGGCCGTTATGCCGCCCTGCTGGAGGAGTGGCAGCGGTGATTCGCTTGTTGCGTGCGGCCTGGGACCGCCTGTCCATCTACCTGCCGATCATCCTGATGGGGGTGCTGGCGTTGGGAACCTACTGGCTGGTGCGTAGCACACCGGTGTTCGAGATGCCTGCGCCGGATCAGCCGCCCAAGCATGTGCCGGACTACTTCATGCTGAACTTTTCAGTGAAGACCTTTGACGCGGTTGGGCGCCTGAAAAGCGAGATTTTCGGCATCGAGGCGCGCCACTACCCGGATACCGATACGCTGGAAATCGACAAGGTTCGCATCCACTCCTTCAACGACAAGGGCCATCTGACCACCGCCACCGCCAACCAGGCGCTGACCAACAGCGACAACTCGGAAGTGCAACTCATGGGCAATGCGGTGGTGGTGCGCGACGAGGCGACGGACAAGTCGGGCAAGAAGATTCCGCGTGCAACCTACCGCAGTGAGTTCCTGCATGCCTATATGGATACCGAAATCGTCAAATCCCACAAGCCCGTGGAACTGACGCGCGGCAACGACCGGTTCACGGCCGACAGCATGGCTTTCGACAACATCGACCAGGTCATGAAATTGCACGGCCGGGTGCGCGGCACGCTGGTGCCGGACACCAAGAAATAAGCCGCTGGTATGCGCAAGCTGGTTTTCATCACCGGCGCCTCCAGCGGCATCGGCCAGGCACTGGCGATGCGATTCCATCAGGCGGGTTACCGGCTGGCCTTGGTGGCACGTCGTACGAAAGAGGTCGAATTATGGTGCAAGGCGCTTGGATTATGTGTTGACAGCTATCAAATATATAGCGCGAATGTGGCCGACATCGACAGCATCGTCACGGCTGGACAGGCCTGTCTGAGCGCACAGGGCGTGCCTGATGTGGTGGTGGCCAATGCCGGCATCAGCGTCGGCATGGATACGGCCGACAGGGCGGATCTGGAAGTGATGGCGCAGACTCTGGCGATCAACAATATCGGCTTGGCCGCCACGTTCCATCCCTTCATTGATACCATGACCCGGCGTGGCACGGGTCGCCTGGTTGGCATTGCCAGTGTGGCGGGCATCCGCGGTTTGCCTGGCCATGGCGCCTATTGCGCCAGCAAGGCCGGGGTGATCAGCTATTGCGAAAGCTTGCGTGGCGAACTGCGCGGCAGCGGCGTGAAAGTGGTGTGTTTGAGTCCTGGCTACATCGATACGCCGCTGACCCGGCAAAACCGCTACGCCATGCCTTTTCTGATGCGCGCCGAGGACTTTGCCGAGCGGGCGTACCAGGCGATCGAGGCCGGCGTCAGCTACCGCGTGATTCCGTGGCAGATGGGGGTGGTTGCCAAACTGCTGCGTCTTTTACCCGACGGACTGTTTGACCGTTTGCTGGCGGGCCGGCCGCGCAAGCATCGCCGCACCGGCAACTGAGCAAAACAAAAGGCTCCCGCAGGAGCCTTGCTGGAGCCGCGGTGTATCAAAACACGGCGAATCAGTAGCCGCGCCGGCCACCGCCACCGCCGCGCGGGTTGCCGTAGGGGCTGCGGAAGCCGCCATCGCCACCGCCTTCACCGCCGCCGCCGTAGCCGCCACCCCCTTCACGCCGGCCGCCGCCATAACCGCCGCCGCCGCCACTTCCACCACCGTAACCGCCGCTGCGTGGGGGACGCGGCTCCATCGGGCGCGCTTCGTTGACCACCAGGCTGCGGCCGCTCAGCGGCTGGCCATTCATGCCATTGATGGCGGCTTGCGCCTCGGCATCGCTGCCCATCTCGACAAAACCGAAACCCTTGGAGCGGCCGGTGTCGCGTTCCATCATGACCTTGGCGCTGGTCACGGTACCGAACTGGCCGAAGGCTTGCTGCAAATCGTCGTCTCGTACCGAATACGGCAGGTTGCCGACGTAAAGTTTATTGCCCATGCAGGGACTCCTGAAAAACTAAAAAACGAGCGATGGGGTCCCTGAAACGCAATCAATTCGTGTCAACGATGCGAATTCGACAGATCACCGCAATCCTGTGGGCGGCCTCCCAGCCGCCGCGATTCGGTTTTTGCCATAGAAATGTTTTTCACACAAGGGGGTTGCCGCTAGGTCATTGACCGGGAACAGGCATGAAAAAAGGGCCACCAGGGCCCTTTTTGGATTCAAAAGCGAATCGTGTGCTTAGTAGTTGCGGCCACCGCCGTAGCCACCACCGCCGCCTTCGCGTCGGCCGCCACCGTAACCGCCGCCGCCATTGCCACCGCCGAAACCGCCGCTGCGCGGGGGGCGGGCTTCCATCGGACGTGCTTCGTTGACCACCAGACCGCGGCCACCTTGCTGCTGGCCATGCAGGCCGCTGATGGCGGCTTGCGCCTCGGCATCGCTGCCCATCTCGACAAAGCCGAAGCCCTTGGAGCGGCCGGTGTCACGTTCCATCATGACCTTGGCGCTGGTGACGGTGCCGAACTGACCGAAGGCCCGTTGCAGATCTTCGTCACGGAAAGAATAGGGCAGGTTGCCCACATAAAGTTTGTTGCCCATGAAAGGACTCCTCAAAAAGACTCAGGTAAGGCGATGGAGTCTGATAGCCGCGAGCAACAAACCAATGAAGACTTAAAGCAGACGCAAAACCGACTTAATCACCGCAAATTAGTACCACCGTTTTACAGCAGTACGTACTCATTATGCGCGAATCCAGGGAAATACCCAAATAAATCGCCAATCCATGCGCTCAAACCATCAAATATGGCTGCAAACCCACAACTGGCGGTCGTTTTTGGGTGGATGATGCGCGCTACCAGTTGGCCTCGCGGTCCGGGGACGCGCCGATTTTGTGGATGGACAGGTCGGCACCATCGAACTCCTCCTCCTGGCTCAGGCGCAAGCCGAGTGTGAGCTTGAGCACGCCGTAGACGACAAAGCCGCCGATCAGTGCCCAGCCCACGCCGATGGCCGTGCCGATGAGCTGGCCGCTGACAGAGATGCCACCCAACCCGCCGAGCGCCTTGCTGCCGAAGATGCCGGCGGCCAGGCCGCCCCAGGTGCCGCACAGGCCGTGCAACGGCCACACGCCCAGCACGTCGTCGATCTTCCATTTGTTCTGCGTCAGCGTGAACATGACGACAAAGATGGCGCCCGCGATGCCGCCCACCACCAGCGCGCCCAGCGGGTGCATCAGGTCGGAGCCGGCACACACCGCCACCAGGCCGGCCAGCGGGCCGTTGTGCACGAAGCCTGGGTCGTTCTTGCCCAGCAACAGCGCGGCCAGCGTGCCGCCCACCATGGCCATCAGCGAGTTCACCGCCACCAGGCCGGAGATCTTGTCCAGCGTCTGCGCGCTCATGACGTTGAAGCCGAACCAGCCCACCACCAGAACCCAGGCACCCAGCGCGAGAAAAGGAATGCTGGACGGTGGATGGGCCGACATGGCGCCGTCCTTGCGGTAGCGGTTGTAGCGTGCTCCCAACAGCAGAACGGCCGGCAGGGCGATCCAGCCGCCGACGGCATGCACCACCACGCTGCCGGCAAAGTCGTGGAACTCCTCGCCGGTGCTGGCTTTGATCCAGGCTTGGATGCCGAAATGCTGGTTCCAGGCGATGCCTTCGAAGAAGGGGTAGACGAAGCCGACGATGACGGCGGTGGCGATCAGTTGCGGCCAGAACTTGGCGCGCTCGGCAATGCCGCCGGAGATGATGGCGGGAATGGCGGCGGCGAAGGTCAGCAGGAAGAAGAACTTGACCAGTTCATAGCCATTCCTGGCGGCCAGCTGTTCGGCGCCGATGAAGAAGTTGGTGCCATAGGCCACCGCGTAGCCGACCAGAAAATAAGCCACGGTAGAAACGGAGAAGTCCACCAGGATCTTGACCAGCGCATTGACCTGATTTTTGCGGCGCACAGTGCCGAGTTCGAGAAATGCGAAACCGGCATGCATGGCCAGAACCATGACAGCGCCGAGCAGGATGAACAGGGCATCGGCGCCCTGTTTTAGTGCTTCCATAAGAACCTCTTTGGGTGAAATGCTTTGTATTGGTGCGAAATTTTGACTTTTGTCGAAACGCACCAAGATAAAGCAAAATTCGGGCCAGAGTGCTCCATGGTTGTGCGGTTTGTGCACCAGAATGAGCGAAAAAGGTGGGGGCCAGGGCGGGTACCATCAAGCGATGGAAGCTTTTCTCGTCTCGACCGGTATCGTTACGCTGGCGGAAATGGGTGACAAGACCCAGTTGCTGGCCCTGATTCTCGCGGTCCGGTTTCGCAAGCCCTGGCCGATCGTGCTGGGCATTTTGGCCGCGACCCTGGCCAACCATGCGCTGGCTGGCGCTGCCGGCGTCTGGGTGACCGCGCTGCTGGGGCCGGCGGTGCTGCGCTGGGTGCTGGGCATCTCGTTCCTCGCGATGGCGGCCTGGATGCTGATTCCCGACCGGATGGACGATAACGGCGAGACCGGCCAGCCGCCTCGCTTGGGCGTGTTCGGCACGACAGTGATCGCCTTTTTTCTGGCGGAAATGGGCGACAAGACACAAATCGCCACCGTCATGCTGGCGGCGCAGTACCAGGCTTACGTCTGGGTGGTGGCGGGCACCACGCTGGGCATGATGCTGGCGAATGCGCCGGTGGTCTGGCTGGGGGAGCGCATCACGCGCCGGGTGCCGATCCGGCTGGTGCACGTGGTGTCGGCCGCCATCTTTGCCGTGCTCGGTCTGCTGGCCCTGCTCGGTTGGGACTGAGGGGGGACTTGTCGGCGGGGTCTCAGGCGCGCGGCTTGCGGCCGTAGATGACGTAGTAGGTCAGCCCGACCAGCACGCTGCCGCCGACCAGGTTGCCGGCAATGACCGGCAGCAGGTTGCCCAGCAGGCCGCTCCAGGTGACGGGGGTGGTGGCCGCCAGGCTGGCCGGGCCGAAGTGTTGCAAGAGCATGGCCAGGGGCATCAGGTACATGTTGGCGATGCTGTGTTCGAAACCGGCCGCCACGAAGGCCATGGTGGGCGGAATGACGGCGACCGTCTTGTCCACCACGCTGCGCCCGGCCATGGCCATCCACACCGCCATGCACACCAGCACATTGCACAGCACGCCGCGGAAAAAGGCCTGCCAAAGCGGCAGCTCCTGTTTGGCCAGTGCGATTTTCACCACGTGCTGGCCGATGGCACCGTCATTCAGATCGGTGTGACCGCTGGCAAATACCAGCACGGCCAGCCCCGCGGCGCCGCAGAAATTGGCAAGACATACCAGCACCCAATTGCGCAGCAACTCGGCACTGCTGATGCGGCCATCGGCCCAGGCCATGGCCAGCAGGTTGTTGCCGGTAAACAGTTCGGCGCCGGCTACCACCACCAGCAGCAGGCCCAGGGAGAACACCAGGCCGCCCAGGATGGCGCTGGCGGCAAAGCCGAGGGAGGCATCCGATTTGACGAGTACGAACAGCATCGCTCCCAGGCCGATGAAGGCGCCCGCCAGGAGGCCGAGCATGAGCAGCGGCAAGGTGGCCAACCGTGCCTTGGTGACGCCGACCGATTCGATGCGCTGGGCGATTTCGCTCGGGGCGTAGGCGTCGGATCCATACAGCTCGGAAGGGGCGGACATGGGCAACTCCGGTATCGAACAGTGAAGACTTGGACTTATACTAACCTCAGCGCCGATTTGAACCCGATTGCGGGCGCCGGAACCCTGGAGTTCCGAAGTTCAGCTAAAGAGGCAAGTGTTTCGTTCATCTGAAACCCGGCCGAGCTGAAGCTATGCCGGGTTTTGTTTTTTGAAGCACCGAGTCATGTTGATAGCCAAGCCCCAGTCGATGCATTTCGACGCCGTCCTGCCTCTGCAGAGTGGCGCGTCGATTCGCGGCTACTCGCTGAGCTACGAGACCTACGGCACGCTCAATGCCGACAAATCCAACGCAGTGCTGATCTGCCACGCGCTCAACGCCTCGCACCACGTGGCCGGTGTCTACGAAGGCCAGGACAAGAGCGAGGGCTGGTGGGACAACATGATCGGCCCGGGCAAGCCGGTTGACACCAACAAGTTCTTCGTCATCGGCGTCAACAACCTCGGCTCCTGCTTCGGCTCCACCGGCCCGATGCACGTCAACCCGGAGACCGGCAAGGTTTACGGTGCCGACTTTCCGGTGGTCACGGTGGAGGACTGGGTCAACGCCCAGGCCCGCCTGCTCGATGGCCTGGGCATCCAGACCCTGGCGGCCGTCATGGGCGGCAGCCTGGGCGGCATGCAGGCGCTGTCGTGGCCACTGCAGTACCCGCAGCGCGTGCGCCATGCCGTGGTGGTGGCGAGTGCGCCCAACCTGAATGCCGAGAACATCGCCTTCAACGAAGTGGCGCGCCGCGCCATCGTGACCGACCCGGATTTCCATGGCGGCCATTTCTACGAACATGGCGTCATTCCGAAGCGCGGCCTGCGCATTGCGCGCATGATCGGCCACATCACCTACCTCAGCGACGACGTCATGAACGAAAAGTTCGGACGCGAACTCCGAAGCGCCGTCGGCGGCGCGGTGCGCGAAGGTTATCAGTACACCACGCAGGATATCGAGTTCCAGATCGAGAGCTACCTGCGTTACCAGGGCGACAAGTTCAGCGAATACTTCGACGCCAACACCTACCTGCTGATCACGCGCGCGCTGGATTACTTCGATCCGGCCCGTGCTTTTGGCGGCGATTTGAGCCGGGCACTGGCGGTGGCGCAGTGCAAGTTCCTGCTGGTGAGTTTCAGCACCGACTGGCGTTTCTCGCCCCAGCGCAGCCGCGAGATCGTCAAGGCCCTGCTCGACAACCGGCGTGATGTCAGCTACGCCGAGATCGATGCGCCGCACGGGCATGATGCCTTTTTGCTCGATGACCCCCGTTATATGGGCGTGGTCAGCTCCTATTTTGATAGCATTTCAAAGGAGTTCCTGGCATGAGCGAGCACAGTACGCTGGAAGCGATTGCCCGCCTCGTGCCGCAAGGCGCGCGTGTGCTGGACCTCGGTTGCGGCGACGGTGCCTTGCTGGCGCATTTGCAGACCGAGCGCGGTTGCAGCGGCTACGGCATCGAGATCGATGACGCCAATGTCCTGGCCTGCGTGCAGCGCGGCGTCAACGTGATCCAGCTCAACCTCGACGAGGGGCTGTCGATGTTCGGCGACCAGAGCTTCGACGTGGTGCTGCAGATCGACACGCTGCAGCACTTGCGCAATGCCGAGGTGGTGCTGCGCGAAACGGCGCGCGTGGGACGCACCGGCATCGTGGCCTTTCCCAACTTTGCCCACTGGCCGAATCGCCTGAGCGTGCTGCGCGGCCGCATGCCGGTGACGCGCCGCCTGCCCTACCAGTGGTACGACACGCCCAACATCCGCGTCGGCACCCAGGCGGATCTGGAGGTGCTGGCGCAGCGCAACGGCCTCAAGATTCTTGACAGCTTCGGCATCCACAACGGCCGCACCGTGCGCTTTGCGCCCAATCTGCTGGCCAGCACGGCGGTGCTCAAGTTCTCGCGCTGAAACGAAGCACCCCCCGAGCGGCTGCGCCGCTCCCCCCTTGAGGGGGGCGCACCTAGCGGCCTGGCCAAGCCAGTTCCGCGGGTGCCCTGGTTTTGCAACTCGCGCTTCATCGGCTGCGGGTGGCGCGCGGCGCCATGGATAAGGTGTTGTGAGGCGCGGCGTTCAGGCGTTGAGATCGGCGCCGCGCGTTTCCGGCAGGAAAAAATAGCCGACCACCAGGGCAATCAGCAGCAACGCAGCCGGATAGCCCAGGCCCACCAGGGGACTGCCGGACTTCTCGGCAATCAGCGTCACCATGTAGGGCGAGAGGCCGCCGATCCAGCCGGCCGCCAGGTTGTGCGGCAAGCCCACGGCGGTATAGCGCGTGCGGGCCGGGAACAGTTCGGACAGCAAGGCGGTCTGGGGCCCTGTCACCAGGGCCACCGCCAGCACCGGGATCAGCAACAGGACAAAGATCAGCCAGGGTTGCTGGGCAAACTGCTGCAGCCCGGCGTACACCGGCAGGATCGAGGCGGCGCCCAGCAACAGTCCGGCCAGCACCACGGGCCGGCGGCCCAGCCGGTCCGATAGCGCTCCGCATACATAGGTGAGCGGAAACAGGCACAGGGTGGCAGCCAGTGTCACCCAGCCGACCCGCACCGGGTCCATCTTCACCACAGTCTTGAGATAGACCGATGCATAGACCTGGGAGCAGAAGAACAACAGGCCACCGCCGGCCGAGATGCAGAAGAACAGCAGGGCCATGCGCCCCAGTGTCTGCCGGTCACGCAGGCAGTCGAGCAGCGGGGTCTTGGCCGTGTTGTTCTGGCGGCTCAGTTCGGTGAACACCGGGGATTCATGCAAGGCCAGCCGCACCTTCACGCTGGCGAGCAACAACAGGGCCGAAAGCAGAAAGGGGATGCGCCAGCCCCAGGCCTTGAAATCCGCCTCGCTCAGCCAGGTCTGCAGCAGCACGAGCTGCAAGGTGGAGACCAGAATGCCCAGCCCGCCCATCCATTGCAGCACGCTGGTCAGGGCGCCACGGCGCTCGGCCGGGGCGTGTTCGGCCAGATAGACATTGGCGCCGCCAATCTCTCCGCCCATGGCCAGTCCCTGGATCAGCCGCAAGGCCAGCAGCATGCCGGTGGCAGCCCATCCCCACTGGGCATGGGTCGGCAGCAAGCCCACCAGAAAGGTCGCGACGCCCATGATGCCGATGGTGGCGATGAACACCTTTCTGCGCCCATAGCGGTCGCCGAAGGAACCGAACAGCGCGGCTCCCAAAGGCCGCACCACCATGCCCATACCAAACGTGGCCAGGCTGTAGAGCAGTCCCGCCACCGGGTCATTGGCCGGGAAAAACAGAACGGCGAAATGGACGGCCAGTGTCGCGAAGGTCAGGAAGTCGTACCACTCGATGAAGGTGCCAAAACAGGCGGCCAGAGCCACTTTGCGATAGGCGGCGGAATCCGTACCTGAGACGGGTGGCATTTTGAGAAAGGACAGAAAATTCAAGTGCATGCTTCCAAGTGTGTCGTCTGTGCCATCCGTCACCGGGCGATCGCATTTTGGGTTGCGCGGGGGCGGGATGGCACGGTCGTTCCGCGGCGTTGCAGGGGTGGCTTGGCAAGTGGCATCATAGCGATAGGGGCGAGCAGGTCGTGGTACGAACTGACGCCCCAGGAAAGGCCAACTGCATGAATGATCGCGTCCCCGAATCGATACTGGACAGTGCGCGCGTACTCGACGAGGTCAGCCGCGCCTGGGACGGCGACATCGTCCGCCAGCTCACCGACTACATAACCATTCCGGCCAAGTCGCCGATGTTCGACCCGCAATGGGCCGAGCACGGCTACATCGACCGCGTGGTGCGCAACGCCGCGACCTGGGTCGAGGCGCAGAACGTCGAAGGGCTCCGGCTGGAAGTGATCCGCCTGGACGGCCGCACGCCGGTGCTGTTTTTTGAGGTGCCGGCCTCCGCGGGCGAGGGTGGGCAGACGGTTTCCACGCAAACCGTCTTGATGTACGGCCACCTCGACAAGCAGCCCGAGTTCAGCGGCTGGCGCCATGACCTCGGGCCCTGGACACCCAAGTATGAGGATGGCAAGCTCTATGGCCGCGGTGGGGCCGACGACGGCTACGCCGTCTATGCCGCCATCGCCGCCATCGCGGCGCTGAAAAGCCAAAAAGTAGCGCACCCGCGCATCGTCGGCCTGATCGAAACCTGCGAGGAAAGCGGCTCCTACGACCTGCTGCCCTATGTCGACGCCTTGCGGGCGCCGGGCAACAACCGCCTGGGCGATGTCGGGCTGGTGATCTGCCTCGACTCCGGGGCCGGCAACTACGACCAGCTCTGGCTCACCACCAGCCTGCGCGGCATGGCCAGCGGCGTGCTCAAGGTGGAGATCCTGAGCGAGGGCGTGCACTCGGGTGACGCCAGCGGCGTGGTGCCGTCGAGCTTTCGCATCCTGCGCCAGGTGCTGGACCGGCTGGAGGACAGCGCCACCGGCCGTCTGTTGCCGGCCAGCTTTCACTGTGAGGTGCCGCCCGAACGGATGCGCCAGGCGCAGGCCACGGCGGCCATCCTGGGCGAGGAACTGTACCGGCGCTTTCCCTGGGTGCATTACGACTGCGAGGGCGAAACCCGCCTGAGTCTGCCCATGACGACCGATCCGTTGCAGGCGCTGCTGGCGCGCACCTGGGTGCCGACGTTGAGCGTAACGGGCGTCGAGGGCCTGCCCGACCTGCAGAACGCCGGCAACGTGCTGCGGCCCTACACGGCATTCAAGCTGTCCTTGCGCCTGCCGCCCCTGGTCGATGCGGCACAGGCGGTGCAGCAGCTCAGGGCGGTGCTGGAAGACAACGCGCCCTACCAGGCCCGTGTGACCTTCGAGGGGCTGAGCTCGGCCACCGGCTGGAACGCGCCTGAGAGCGAAGCCTGGTTCGAGCAGGCACTGAACGCCGCCTCGTGCAACTATTTTGGCGCTTCCTGTGGCTACATCGGGCAAGGCGGCACCATCCCGTTGATGAACATGCTGTCCAAGGGTTTCCCCAAGGCACAGATGATGGTCTGCGGCGTGCTCGGTCCCAAGAGCAATGCCCATGGCCCCAACGAGTTTCTGCATGTACCGTATGCGCGCAAGCTGACGGCAGCGGTGGCGCAGGTGATCGCCCAAATGCCCTGAGGCCTGGATCTTGACGGAGTCGACCCTCTCGACCTTTGTGGCCAGCGACGGCGAGAACATTGCCATCCAGGACTGGCCGCTGGCCTACGGCCGTCAACTGCGCGGTGTGGTGGTGCTGGTGCATGGTCTGGCCGAACATGCCGGACGCTACGACCATGTGGCGCGCCGCCTCAACGACTGGGGTTTTGCCGTGCGCGGCTACGACCAGTATGGCCATGGCGAATCCAGCGGTGTGCGCGGCGGCCTGCCCAACGACCGGCGCCTGTTCGACGATCTGGCCGATGTACTGGACAGCACGCGTGCCCGGATGGATCCGGGCACGCCGCTGATCCTGTTCGGTCACAGCCTGGGCGGGCTGGTGGCGGCGCGATTCGTGTCGCTGCAATTGCGCCCGGTCGACGCGCTGGTACTGTCTTCGCCGGCGCTCGATCCGGGTCTGAGCACCTGGCAGAAGCTGCTGCTGGCGGTGCTGCCGCGCCTTGCTCCCGACCTGTGCGTGCGCAACGGCCTCGATGCCCGGCTCATCTCACACGATCCGGCGGTGGTGCGTGCCTATCAGCAGGACCGCCTGATCCATGACCGCATCTCGGGCCGGCTGGCGCGGTTCATTGTGGATGCCGGTGCGGCCACCGTGGCGAGCGCACCGCGTTGGCAAGTGCCGACCCTGCTGCTGTATGCCGGTGACGATCACCTGGTCAGCCCGGCGGGCAGCCGTGCTTTTGCTGCCGCTGCGCCTGCGGGCGTGGTGAGCGCGCATTGCTTCGAGGGCGCGTATCACGAGATCTTCAACGAACTCGAGCGTGAGCCGGTGTTCGAGCAACTCAAGCAATGGCTGGATGCCCGCTTTTGAGCGCGAGCCGGTTCAGGGCCGTGCCGTTGCCCGCCGCCGCAGCGCCAGCCAGACCAGCGCTGCCCCGGTGAGCGCCACCGGCACCAGCGAGCCGATGTTCAGCAGTTGCCAGCCCTGGGTCGTGACCAGCGCACCGGAGGCGAAGGACGTGACGGCCATGACGGCGAACACGCTGAAGTTGATGGCGGCCTGCGCCCGGTCTTTTTCTTCCGGGCGGTAGGCCTGCAGCGCCAGCGTGGTGCTGCCGGTGAAGAGGAAATTCCAGCCGACACCGAGCAGAAAGAGGGCGATCAGAAACTGGTGCAGATCAACGCCGGTGAGCGCAATCACGATGCACAGCGCATTGAGCAGCACGCCGATGCCCATGATGGTCAACGTGCCGAAGCGCTTGATGAGGTGGCCGGTGAAAAAGCCCGGCGCGAACATGCCGATCACGTGCCATTGCAACACCAGCGCCGCATCGTCAAAGGGAAAGCCGCACACCTGCATCGCCAGCGGCGTGGCGGCCATCAGCAGGTTCATCACGCCATAACCCAGTGCCGCGCCGGCGGCGGCAACAAAAAACAGCGGCTGGCGCACGATTTCCCGCATCGGTCGCCCGCCGGCGCTGCTCTTTTGCGCCGCCGGCACGGCCGGAAAGCGCACGAAGGCCATCAGCCCCATGGCCAGCACAGCCACGACAGCCAGCGCCAGATAGGCACCGGCAAAGGGAATGGCCAACAGGTTGCGGGTGTACTTGGCCAGATTGGGGCCGATGATGGCGCCGATCAGGCCGCCGGCCAGCACCAGCGAAACGGCTTTTTCGCGGTAGGCTGGCGCGGCCAGTTCGGCGGCGGCAAAGCGGTAGAGCTGGCCGTTGGCGCTGTAGTAGCCGGCCACCACGGTCGCCGCGACCAGCAGCCAGAAATCGTGGCGCCAGGCCGCCCAGGCGCACAGCAAGGCCGACAGCAGCGCGATCACCAGGCCGATCTGGAACGAGGCCTGGCGGCCGTAGTGTGCCTGCGTGCGCGCCACCAGGCCGGTGCTCAGGGCGCCGCCGACCACATAACCCATCACCGGCAGCGTGGCCATCCAGCCCAGCGGCGCCAGGCTCAGGCCCACCAGGCCGTTGATGGCGATGAAGACGACGTTGTTGGTGAGAAAGAGACCCTGGCAGATGGCCAGCAGCAGCAGAGGACGGTTCATGCGCCCAGTGTAAGCGCCGCCAAGGCGGCCAGCGGTGCGGTCTCGGCGCGCAGTGTGCGCGAGCCCAGTGTGACGGGCACAAAGCCATGGGCCAGGGCGAGGGCTTCTTCGGCTGCGGTGAGACCTCCCTCGGGGCCGGAGAGAAAGGTCACCGGCCCCGGGGCGGCTGCGGCCAGTGCCTGCTGCAGGGGCTGGGTGCCGGCTTGCAGTGACAGCAACAGCCGGGCGCCGGGGCCAAGCGTCCGGACCCAGTCCGGCAAGGCCAGGCTCTCGCGCACCTCGGGCACGCGGTTGCGGCCGCACTGCTCGCAGGCCGCAACCGCAATGCCCTGCCAGTGCGCGCGTTTCTTCTCGGCCCGTTCGCCCTTGAGCTTGAGCACGCTGCGTTCGGCCAGCAGCGGCTGGATGCTGGCGACGCCGAGCTCGGTGGCTTTTTCCACCAGCCAGTCCATGCGTTCGTTGGCCGGTACGCCGAGGGCCAGGTGCACTTCACGCGCTGTCTCGCGTTCCACCGGCGTGTGGGCATCAACCTGCACCTGCACCTCGCTGCGGCCCATGCGCGTGATGGTGGCCTCGTACTCACCACCCTCGCCATTGAAGAGCGTGATGGTTATGCCCGGCTGCAGGCGCAACACCTGCACATGGCGTGCCGCGCCCGCAGGCAGATCGATCAGCGCGCCGCTGGCCAGCGGCATGGGACAGTGGAAGCGAGGCATTTGCTATGAATTCAGGAGCTGTTGGCGCAGATCTGAAAAGAACTTGGTGCCATTTTGATTTAAACCCGGCCAAAGGCGTAGCCGCTGGCCTCGGTGATGCCTTCGACCTCGTCCACCAGCCTCAGCAGGGGCTTGAGTTCGATGTAGCGCGAACAGGTGGCGCGGATGTACTGGATGAAACGCGGCGCATCGGCCAGGTACTGCGGCTTGCCGTCGCGCAGCGTGAGGCGGGCAAAGATGCCGGCCACCTTGAGGTGGCGCTGCAGGCCCATCCACTCGACGCCGCGGTAGAACTCGCCGAAGTCGTCGCCGACCGGCAGGCCGGCAGCGCGCGCCTTCTGCCAGTAGCGGATGGTGACGTCAAGCACGAATTCCTCGTCCCAGCTCAGGAAAGCATCGCGCATCAGGCTGGCGATGTCGTAGGTGATGGGGCCGTAGACCGCGTCCTGGAAATCCAACACGCCCAGGCGTGTTTCCGGTGTTCCGCCCAGGTGTTGTTCGCCCGCGTCCGAGGGGATCATCAAGTTGCGCGGCATGAAATCGCGGTGCACGTAGACGCTGGGCCAGGCCAGGTTGCGCTCGATGATCAAGGCAAACATGGTGTCCAGGGTCTGGCGCAGCTTGCCTTCCACGGTGATGCCGCGGTGGCGTGCCAGGTACCAGTCGGGAAAGAGCTCGAGCTCGCGCCGCAGCAGCGCTTCGTCATAGGGCGGCAGCACCCCGGGCCGGGAGGCCTGCTGCCAAGTGACCAGCGCATCGACCGCCTGCAGGTAGCGCCCCAGGTTCGCCGACGGATGCTCGCGGTCGATCATCTGCATCATGGTGTGGCCGCCCAGGTCGGACAGCAGCATGAAACCCTGCGCTTCGTCCCAGGCCAGGATCTGCGGCACATTCAGGCCAGCTTCCTGCATCAGGCCGGCGACTTGCACGAAGGGGCGGCAGTTTTCCTTGTCCGGCGGCGCATCCATGATGATGCGGCTGCCTTGGGCGGCATCAATGCGGAAATAACGCCGGAAACTGGCGTCGGCGGAGGCCGGCCGCAAGGTGGCAGGCAGGAGTTGCTGGGATGCTGCCAGAGCGGCAAGCCACTGGTGGAAGGCGGCCTCGCGTTCGGGTGAGGTCCAGGCAATGGCGGTCTCGGGCATGGGGGTGGCGCCAGGGCGCGCGTCTGTTGGGGTCATGGATAATCCATTCTACAAACCCCGCCCATGTCAAAGCCCGATTCCTTCGATCTGCCGAATACCCGATGCGCCCGATGCGAGACTTGAACCCCAGGGCGTCCTGCTCCGCCACCGGTCCCCGCGCCATGCTGCCGTCGCTGGCTTTGCTGGCCGCCGCTTTGCTGCAGGCCGGGCTGGTGCGCGCACAGGAAGCGGCGCCTTCCCAGAACGAGTCCGTGCAGTTGCGCAGCAGCCCACGGCTGCAGGAGCAGGTGCCAGCGACGCAGCGCAGCAGCTTGCCGACCTTTCTCTTCAGCGACATCTTGAGCGGCCGCCCAGACCTGGAGATGACGGCTGAGGGTCGGGTCGAGCTGCGTCGCGGCGATACGGTGATCCGGGCCGACCGGCTCGAGTACTACCAGCCCGATGATCTGGCCAAGATGCGCGGCAATGTGCGCATCAACCGTGCCGGCAATGTGTTCGAGGGGCCGGAGCTGGAACTCAAGGTCGATGCCTTCGAGGGTTTTTTCACTCGGCCGGACTATAGCTTCCTGGGTAACGATGCCCATGGCAAAGCCGAAAGAGTGGATTTTCTTGACGAGAACCGGGCGGTGATCCGCAACGCGACCTTTACCACCTGTCAGCGTAAGCCAGGACCGAGCTGGGTGCCCGACTGGATGCTACGCGCTACGACCATGCGTATCGATAACGAGGACGAGTTGGGCGAAGCCGACGATGCGAAGCTAAGTTTCAAGGGGGTTACCTTTTTGTCCGTGCCATCGGTCAGTTTTTCTTTGAGCGAAAAGCGCAAGTCCGGCTTTCTGGCACCTACCTTTGGCGTTGGCAGTACCAGCGGTACCGAGGTGACCGTGCCTTATTACTGGAACATCGCACCCAATCGCGATGCCACGCTTTTTCCAACCCTTATGAGTAAGCGTGGCATCAATTGGGGCGGCGAGTTCCGTTACCTGGAGCCGCTCTACATGGGGGGCCTGCGTGTCGACTACATGCCCAACGACACGCTCCGCGGAAAAGATCGTTGGGGCTATGCCTATTCGCATCAAGGTGCGCTTGAGACGGGGATGCCGGCTATTGGCAATCTCGGTCTCAGTCTCAAGTTTAACCGCGTCAGCGACGACAACTACTGGCGCGATTTCCCCAACGCCTCGAATGCCATGACGCAGCGGCTGCTGCCCAATGACGCCACGATCAGTTGGGGGCGGGGGTTTTATTCGGCCACCTTGCGCACGCTCAAGTGGCAGACCCTGCAGGACCCGGACTCACCGATCACGCCGCCTTACGACCGGCTGCCGCAACTGGCAGCGCGCTATGCCAGGCTGGATGCCGGGGGCTTCGAATTCTCGCTGGACGGCGACTACACCCAATTCGAGGCCGACCGACGCCTGACCAAGCAACCGAACAGCCAGCGCAGCTTGCTGCTGGGGCAGATCAGTCGCCCTTTTCTCAGTGCTGCCGGCTTCATTACGCCCAAGTTGCAACTGCACTCGACCTCCTACCAGTTCGATGGTGTGCTGTCTTCCGGGGCCACCACGGCCACCCGTACGGTGCCGACTTTCAGCCTCGATACCGGTTTGGTATTCGAGCGTGATGCCAGTTATCTGGGGCGCGACTTCCGCCAAACCCTGGAGCCGCGCCTGTTCTACGTGAATACGCCCTACGTTGATCAAAGTTATCTGCCCAATTACGACTCGGGTGCCAACGACTTCAACTTTGCCAGTATCTATACCGAGAATGCTTTCAGCGGCCACGACCGCATTTCCGACAACAACCTTCTGACGGCCGGTGTGAGCACGCGTCTGCTGAATCCGGACACGGGTTCGGAGACCGCGCGTTTTGGCATTGCGCAGCGTTACCGCTTTGCGGATCAGAACGTTACCTTACCCGGCGGCACGCCGACCAAGGAAAGCCTGAGCGATGTGCTGCTGGGTGCCGGCTTTAACTGGGATGACCGCTGGGCGTTCGATTCGGTTGTGCAATACAACCCGACGACCGAAAAGTCGGTTCGCTCCACGGTCGGTGCGCGCTACAGTCCGGGGAATTACCGCGTGCTCAATCTAGCCTACCGCTTCCAGCGCAACATCAGCGAATTGGCCGATATCGGCTGGCAGTGGCCGCTCAACGCCCTGTGGGGTGACAAGGGGCAGGATCTCGGCCAGGGCCGGGGCCAGGGTTCAGGGCGCTGGTACAGTGTGGGCCGCCTCAACTACAGCCTGAAAGACAGCCGGATGGTCGATTCCATCGTCGGCTTTGAGTACGATGGCGGTTGCTGGCTGGGCCGCATCGTGTTGGAACGCCTGCGGACAGGCTTTGCGTCGACCAGCGAGCGCATCATGTTCCAGCTCGAATTCGTCGGTTTTTCGCGGGTGGGTATCGATCCCCTGTCCACACTGCAGAGAAACATCCCGCGCTACCAGCTGCTGCGTCAGCAAATCAGTTCGCCCAGCCGTTTCAGCAATTACGATTGACCCATCATGATCCATCGAGTCTCGGCCCCGAGTGTGGCCTGTCTGCTTATTTTGACCGCTCTGTCGGTTCAGGCCCAGGGGCTGCGGCCGGCTACGCGCACGTCGCCAGCGGCAAGCACCGTGACGGCGGCGCAAGGGGCGGTACGCCAAGCCGACTTCATCGTTGCAGTGGTCAATTCCGAGCCTGTGACGAACCATGACGTGGCGGTCGAGTTGCAGCGCATGCAGCAACAGTATGCCCAGCAGCGTCAAGCGCTGCCTGACACACGTGAGCTCACGCGCCAGGTGCTTGAACGTCTGATCAACGAGAAGGCACAGCTGCAGCTGGCACGCGAAACAGGCATCAAGGTGGATGAGCCATCGGTTGACCAGGCCGAACAGAGCGTCGCGTTGCAGAACCAGCTGAGTGTGGCCGAGTTGCATCGCCGTATTGCGCAGGATGGTGTCGACCCCAAGCAGTTTCGCGAACAGTTGCGCAATCAGCTTCTGCTCACGCGCCTGCGCGAGCGCGAAGTCGAGCCGAAGGTGCGTGTCAGCGATCTGGAAGTCGAGCAGTATCTGCAGGAGCAGTTGGCGGTTAGCAATGTACCGGCCAATCAGGTGATCAATATCGCGCAGTTGCTCGTGGCGGTGCCAGAGAATGCCAGCGAAACTCAGGTGGCTGCGCTGCAGGCCAAGGCGCAACGTGCACTGGAGCGCGCGCGCGCGGGCGAGGACTTCACCGTCCTGGCGCGCGAACTTTCGGATGCGGCTGATCGTGCCAGTGGTGGACAACTCGGTTTGCGCCCGGCCGACCGTTACCCTCCGCTGTTCCTGGACGCGACCCGGTCGCTGGCGGTCGGCGGCATCTCGGAACTGGTGCGTTCCGGCGCAGGCTTTCACATCCTCAAGCTGGTGGAGAAGCGCAATGCCGGTTTGCCGCCGATGGTCATCACGCAAAGCCATGCCCGCCATATTCTGCTGCGTCCGAATGCGCAACTGAGCGAGGCGGCAGCGCGCGACAAGCTCAATGATTTCCGTCGGCGTATCCAGACCGGCCAGACTGACTTCGCTACGCTGGCACGCGAGAATTCGCAGGACGGCAGTGCGGAGCAAGGCGGCGATCTGGGTTGGGCTTATCCCGGCCAGTTCGTGCCCGAGTTCGAGGCGGTCATGAACCGGCTGGCACCCGGACAGATCAGCCAGCCACTGATCTCGCGTTTTGGCGTGCACCTGATCCAGTTGCTGGAGCGACGCAACACCACGCTGGGCGAGCGCGAGCAGCGCGAGATGGTGCGTAACATGCTGCGCGAAAAGAAGCTGGATGAGGCCTATGCCAATTGGGCGCGGGACGTGCGTGCCCGCGCCTATGTCGAAATGCGCGAACCGCCGCAGTGAATATGACCCCCATGCCCGGCACGGTCGTGTCTTCGCAGCCCCCCCGGGGGGCTGAGCCCCGGGGCTCCAAGCCTGTCTGCGCAGGCGTGGAGGGGTTGAAGAGGGGTTTGCTTCTGACGGCTCCACGTTTCGCGCCTCGGAGCGGCCCGGTGGCGCTCAAGGTCTCACGACGATGAAACACATTCCGCGCAAACGCTTCGGCCAGCATTTTCTGACCGATGACGCGATCATTGATGGCATTGTTCGCACCATTGATCCGCGTCCTGGCCAGGTGATGGTCGAAATCGGGCCTGGCCTGGCCGCGTTGACGCAGCCGCTGGTTGAACGTCTGGGGCGCCTGATCGTGATCGAACTGGATCGCGATCTGGCGGCACGGTTGCGTGCCCATCCACAACTCGAGGTGCTTGAGTCCGATGTGCTCAAGGTAGATTTCACGCAGCTGGCCCAAACGCACAGCGGGGCGAAGCTGCGCGTGGTCGGCAACCTGCCCTACAACATTTCCACGCCCATCCTGTTTCATCTGCTCGAGCATGTGCGTGCGGTGCAGGACCAGCACTTCATGCTGCAAAAGGAAGTGATCGACCGCATGGTGGCCGAGCCGGCCACTTCCGCCTACGGCCGCCTGAGTGTGATGTTGCAATGGCGGTATGCCATGGAAAATGTGCTGTTCGTGCCGCCCGAGAGCTTTGATCCGCCGCCGCGTGTGGACAGTGCCGTGGTGCGCATGGTGCCGCGGCCTGATCCGGCACCGGTGGACGTGAAGCGCTTGAGTGAGATCGTGCAGGTGGCATTCAGCCAGCGGCGCAAGCTGTTGCGCCACACGCTGGGCCGCTGGCTGGAAGAAAAAGGCCTGGCGGGCGACTTCGACCTGCAGCGCCGTGCCGAGGAAGTGCCTGTGCAGGAGTACGTGGCCTTGGCGCAAGCTGTGCCAGCATGAAAAAAGCCGCTGCACTTGCAGTGGCTTGGTTCGGGATCATCATCAACACAGCGCGCAAATGACTGGACCGCGGGCGCCCGCAGAACTGGCTTCGCCAGGCTGCTGGGTGCGTCTCCCCGCCACCGAAGGATGCGCGGGGGGAAGGCGCATCGCGCCTCAGGGGGGGGTTAACCCATTACGCTGCGGCGAGCCAGTAACCGGCGTTGAAAGGGCTGCTCATGCGCAGCGCCAGCGGCGACACGTCGAGCAGCTTGTCGGTCGGCATTTTTTCGCCGGCCTCTTCACCCAGGTCGATGCCGGTGGCCACCGGTTCGCCTTCGACCCCCTCCGTCTTAGCCTCATTCGCCCGTTCTGCTTGGCTGGTTTGTGCAGAACGGGCTACAGAAAAGAATAGAAACACCGGAATGGAATCTTCCGGTCGCTCCAGTAGTCGGCGGCGTCGCGGAAGATGTCGAGCAGCTGCTCGCGCGCCTCCTTGTCGAACTTGGCGTTCGCCGGAATGTGCTCCAGCACGGCAATGAAGCCGGGCTGCGGACCGGACTTGTGCAGCGGATCGGTCATGCAGTCGTACAGGGCGTCGAAGTTCTTGCCCACATTGGCCGCCAGCATGAACTGCTGGGCAATCAGGTCCAGCACGTCCTGCTTCGACTGGGCATTGGCCAAGTTGGCGTAAAGGAAGTGGTGGCCCAGGCCCTGGGCGGCTTCCTGCAAATCCTGCACCCGGAAGGCACGGATCGATTGAACGATATTGGTTCTAACAGTACGAAGTGGTGTTTCCATCATCCCCGCGTCACTTTCTTGAAAAACATAAACCCTCTAGCTACGGCACGATCCGGCGAAAACTCGCATAGTGATCGGCCGTGTAATAACAGGCATCCGGCGTCCTGGGTGCGCCGCCACACACAATCCGGCGGGCTCCCCGGTCACGCGAGCCCGATGTCGGCACGGTATATTCGCGGTAGTAGCCGCGTTTGCTGGCCGGGAGCATGCGCTCGCGGTTGCCAAATACCGTGCCATCCTTCTCGTATGGAAACGGGCCGCCCTGATGAATCAGGCGATAGGTTTCCACACCCTGGCGGGGCAATTCCGCCACTGATACCGTCATGGCCGCATCGGCTACGGCAGGGCTTCTGGCCTGCACCAGATTGGGAACCCATGCTGCCGCAAGCAAGAAGCCAGTGAGTGCTAACTTGAAGCCTGTGCTATGCGCCATGAAACCAAGCCTGTCAATACCCTCGGGTTAACCCGAAAAGTTCAAGGCCATGAGTGTCGCTGATTTGGTCCCAAAAAGCAAGAGGCTGCTCAAAACTTGAGCAGCCTCTTGCAAACGGAAAAGAGAAGCTAGTTGGTGCCAACTAGCACTTTTATCCTTTTCAGCTTAGCGACCTGCGTTGGCGTCGGCAACCGTCAGGGCCGTCATGTTGACGATGCGGCGCACCGTGGTGCTGGCCGTGAGGATATGCACGGGTTTGGCTGCACCCAGCAGCACCGGGCCAATGGCAATGTTGCCGCCGGCGGCCGTCTTGAGCAGGTTGTAGGCAATGTTGGCCGCATCGATATTGGGCAGCACCAGCAGGTTGGCCGCACCGGTCAGCGTGCTGTTGGGCATCAGGGCGGCGCGGGCCGCGCCGTCCAGGGCCACGTCGCCATGCATTTCGCCGTCGGCTTCCAGCCAAGGCGCCTGCACGCGCAGCAGATCCAGTGTCTGGCGCATTTTGACCGCGCTGGGCTGGTTGCTGCTGCCGAAATTGGAGTGGCTCAGCAGGGCCGCCTTGGGACGCAGGCCGAAGCGAAGCATTTCTTCCGCCGCCATGATGGTGATCTCGGCCAACTGTTCGGCCGTGGGGTCGTAATTGACGTGGGTGTCGACCAGGAACAGCTGACGGTCCGGCAGCAGCAGGCCATTCATGCAGGCATAGGTGTTGACGCCGGCGCGTTTGCCGATGACCTGATCGATGTACTGCAAATGCAGGCCGGTGCTGCCCCAAGTGCCGCAAATCAGACCATCGACGTCGCCCTTGTGCAGCAACATGGCGCCAATCAGGGACAGGCGACGACGCATTTCGATCTTGGCGATCGGAATGGTCACGCCCTTGCGCTCGGTCAGGCGGTGGTAGGTCTGCCAGAAGTCGCGGTAACGGTGGTCCTGTTCGACATTGACGATGTCGTAATCCTGGCCTTCTTTCAGGCGAAGTCCGAATTTCTCGACGCGCTGCGCGATGATGGCCGGGCGGCCGATCAGCGTCGGGCGAGCCAGGCCCTCGTCGACCACGATCTGGGCGGCACGCAGCACGCGCTCGTCCTCGCCCTCGGAATACGCCACGCGCCGTTTGGTCGCTTTCTTGGCGGCCGTGAAGATCGGCTTCATGGTGGTGCCGGACGCATAGACGAAGCTCTCCAGCTGCTCGCGATAGGCGTCCATGTCGGCGATGGGGCGCTGGGCCACGCCGCTGTCAGCTGCTGCCTTGGCGACGGCCGGCGCAATCTTGATCATCAGGCGCGGATCAAACGGCTTGGGGATCAGGTAGTCCGGGCCGAAGGCCAGCTTCTCGCCGGCATACGCCGCGGCGACCACCTCGCTCTGCTCGGCCTGTGCCAGTTCGGCAATCGCGTGAACCGCCGCGATTTCCATTTCCATGGTGATGGTGGAAGCACCTGCATCCAGTGCACCGCGGAAGATGTAGGGAAAACACAGGACGTTGTTGACCTGGTTCGGGTAGTCGGAACGGCCGGTGGCCATGATGGCGTCATCGCGTACGGTCCGGACTTCTTCCGGCGTGATTTCCGGCGTCGGGTTGGCCAGCGCGAAGATGATGGGCCTGGCTGCCATGCGCTTGACCATGTCGGGCTTGAGCACGCCGCCGGCCGACAGGCCGAGGAACAGGTCGGCGCCCTCGATGACTTCGGAGAGCGTGCGGGCACTGGTTTTCTGGGCGTACTGGATCTTGTCTTCGTCCATCAGCTCGGTGCGGCCTTCATAGACCACGCCGGCCAGGTCCGTGACCCAGATGTTCTTGCGCGGGATGCCCAGCTTGACCAGCAGGCCCAGACAGGCCAGGGCTGCCGCGCCAGCACCCGAGGTCACGAGCTTGATCTGCTTGGGGTCCTTGCCAGCGACCTTGAGGGCGTTGAGGATGGCCGCCCCCACCGTGATGGCGGTGCCATGCTGGTCGTCGTGGAAGACCGGGATCTTCATGCGTTCGCGCAGCTTGCGCTCGATGTAGAAGCAGTCCGGGGCTTTGATGTCTTCGAGGTTGATGCCGCCAAAGGTGGGCTCCAGCGCAGCAATGATCTCAACCAGCTTTTCGGGGTCCTTCTCGTTGATCTCGATGTCGAAGACATCAATGCCGGAGAACTTCTTGAACAGAACCGCCTTGCCTTCCATCACCGGTTTGCCGGCCAACGGTCCGATATCACCCAGGCCCAGCACAGCGGTGCCGTTGGTGACGACGCCGACCAGGTTGCCGCGTCGGGTGTATTTGAAGGCGGCCGCCGGATCCTTGACGATTTCCTCACATGGTGCGGCGACGCCGGGTGTATATGCCAGTCCCAGGTCGTGCTGGTTGACCAGCTGCTTGGTGGGTGCAATGGAAATCTTGCCGGGGGCGGGGAACTCGTGGTACTCAAGCGCGGCGCGGCGCAACTCATCACGTTTATCGTTCGACTTCGGGGTCGTGTTGGACATGCATCGTCTCCTGCTGCAACCAGGTTGGCGGAAAAAGCAAACCGTAAGCCAATCCGTCAGCTTCTGTAAGGGATGGAATTGTAGACCTCGAAATAACTCGATCGATACGTGGAATTACTGCAAATGGGTCGCTCGCTTTTTACTTTTACGCAAAGACGAAAAGGGAAAGCGTTTGATCGAAGCGCAATGGCGAAATGCTTTTGCCAAACCGGAAGATAGGTTCAAGCGGCGGGGCTGATGCCGTCGAAGGACGGCGCTGGCAGATGCATGGAGCACTATTGCCCAAGCCATTTCAGAAGCTCGGCCATGCGTTCCTGGGCGCCGGTATCAAATCCATCAATCCCGATGCGCCTGAGGATGTCTTCGCCTTCGGGACTGGATGACAGTGTCAGCAACTCCTTCTGGATCAGCTTGATCTGCTCCGGGCGGATTTTCCGGCTGGCGACCAGCGGGAAATAGGGCTGGGCCACGCTCTTGTGCAGCAGGCGAAAACCATTCTTGTCCATCTTCCTGGCCAAGCCGGAATAGGAGGCAATGGCGCCGACATCGGCGAACTGGTTGTCGAGATAAAAACCAACGGCAGCCTGTTCCCGTACGTGCTGAACCTTTTCCTTGGACAGGTCAATTCCCCGATCCCGCAATTCGGCGGCGCAAAAGCGGGACATGTAGGACACCTGCTCGGGCATGGCAATGCGCTTGCCCCTGGCCTCGGCAAGCGTGGTCAGAGGGGAATTCTTGGGCACGATGATGAAGCAGTGTCCGTCCGGCTTGGCGCTGGCGACATAGCTGTAGCCGTCATCACGCATGGCGCGGGCCGGATAGTCGCTCGGGCGCGCCATCACGAATTCGAATCGTCCGGCTTTCATGCCGTTTTCCAGCGTCAGGAATTCGCGCGCAAAGACCACGTTGACCTTGGCTTTCAGGGCGCCGCCGATCACATTGGCCAGGCCCTGGTACTTGGCAATGACCTGGGCGTGGTCGAGGCCGCCGGAGGTGCCCTCACTGATGGCCAGGATCACGGTACTGTTTGCCGGCGTCGATCCGCATAACAGCAGGCACCCAGCAAGAAGCAATTCTGACAGTGAGAACAAGGGTCGCATCTCTGATCCGATGAAGGGAAGAAAGGTTAAATCATAAAAAAAGCCTTCCCGAGCGCTTCGGGAAGGCTTATCCGCACGTTGTCAGGTTACTGATTGACCGGCGATTTCGGATCCAATAGGTAGGCCACAAGGTCCTTCAGCTGCGTTTCCGTCAGACCGTTCAAATGACCGAAGCGGGGCATGTTGGTGCAGGCGTTGAAGGCCTTGGCGTTGTAAAGTTTGCCCCATGTGTATTCCACCATCGCCTTGGCGGCCGGGCTGTTGGGGTCGGTCACACCACGTATCTTCCCGAAGTTGTACAGGCTCGGGCCCAGCGTGCCAAAGGAGATCTCTTTTTTAGTGAGTTGGTGGCAAGCGAAGCAGTTACCACCATTGACAGTGCCGGGTTTGTTGTTCCAGGCCATGCCAACGCCGCTTTGGGCAATCTTCTCGGCCTTGGTCCAGTCGCCTAGAAACTTGCCGTCCGACGGCGGCTTGATGGTTGCCATCTGCGCAGCTTCAAGACGGGCGCGTAGCTTCTCATCTAGATCCTTGCCGTTCATTTCGGCCTCAGAGCATGCGGCCTGGATTTCATCCTGATTCAGGCGATCCACGGTAGCAATGCCCTTTGTCTCGAAGGAGCGGAAGAACATTTCCTGGGCAGCTTTTTTGTAATCTTCACGGCCTACCGTGGCACAACCGGCCAGTACGGCGGCAGAGACAGCGACGAGAATGAAGGTGGTTTTTTTCATGTTGATTTCTCCTAGCCCGGATTAACGCTTGATGGTGGGGGCAAGCGAGGGGACGCCTTTGCCGTTCACACCCATGTAGACCGACAGAGCGACGGTGGCTTCAGACCCGAACTTGGGATGCGGGAAGCGCTGCAAGCGCAGGCAATCGTTCAGGCGCTGCTGCATGGGCCAGAGCTGGCTGTTGCTGACACGGTACGCCGGCCAGGAGGTGAAGGCACGTCCGGCGGGGCCGTTCTTGGTCAGGTTGGGCAGACCTTGCAGACGAATACGCTTGTCATCCGCGTTGTGGCAAGTTGCGCAGGAGAAGTCATAGGGACCGGCACGGTAAAAGAAGGCCTGTTTGCCCAGTTCATACATGCGCTTTTCTTCGGGATGGTCTTGGGGTACATTGACCGGCATGCCTTTGGACTGGGTCACGACATAGGTGGCCAGAGAGATGATGTCCTTGTGGTCACCCTTGTTGTACTCGGCGTCCTTGACGTCCTTGCCCTGCAGCGTGCGCATGCAATAGGACAGCCGCATTTCAAGGTCCATCACTTTGCCGGCATCGGCAAAGTAGCGCGGAAGCTGCACGTAAACACCTTTCAGAACGCCCGGGCCGAAGCCGAGATCGCATTGTTCGAGGGAGGTATTCTTGGGACCGGCCTTCTTCTTCCAGAGTTCTTCACCCTTGGCTTCCCAGAGGTCCGCAGGATTGCCATCAGCAATCATTTCACGATACTGGTCGATGGCTTTTTCGGCTTCGGACTGAGCGAGCGCTGGGCCCGTCGACAGCATGCCGGCTGCAACGACACAGCCCAGCACCTTCAAGTTGGATGTGATCATTTTGTCTCCTTCAAGATAATCAAGAAACCGTTGCTTCGTCGGTGCGGCTGTCGCCCTTGTTGTCTTTCCAGCTGATGCTGATCTTGTCGCCAGCCTTGGCGCCCTTGACCACGAACTGCAGGAA
>MGPC01000002.1 GCA_001797315.1 Curvibacter sp. GWA2_64_110 | reverse complement strand
GCCTCGCGCCATTCGTCCAGCACCACTTCGGCCGCGCCCTGCTGCACCCACAGCACCTGGTACAGGCCGTGGTGCACGTGCGGCTCGATCTCCCAGTGGTAGAGGCGGCTGCGCGACTGCACTTCCTCGATGTGCAGCATCTCCTGCCCGGGCGTGGCGGTCTCGCCGTACAGGGCAAAGCTGGGAATGGCCACCGCCGGCCGCCGTGCGCGGGGCGGCGGCGTGAAGTCGGGCTTGAGCGGGGAGGCGCTGGTTTTCATGACCCCGCCATTTTGATCGAAAAGTACAAGTTTTACCCCCACTTTGTGCAGTGTCTTTTGGCCGGCCCGCGCCTAAAGTTCGGCCACGGCATCCACCACCGGAGACAAACCAATGTTTTCTTTCGATCCCTATTCCCCCGCCATCGACGCGGACCCGTTCCCGTACTACAAGACGCTGCGCGACGAGTACCCCTGCTTCTGGAGCCCCGAGGCCCAGATGTGGATCCTCTCGCGTTATGCCGACATCGTGTCGGCCGGCCAGGACTGGCAGACCTATTCGTCCGCCAGCGGCAACCTGATGACCGAACTGCCCGGCCGCGCCGGCGCCACCCTGGGCAGCTCCGACCCACCGAAGCACGACCGCCTGCGCGGCCTGATCCAGCACGCCTTCATGAAACGCAACCTGCTGGCACTGGAAGAGCCGATCCGCGCCGTGGCGCAGCAGGTGTTCGGCCAGCTCAAGGGCGTCAAGACCTTCGACTTCAAGGACGTGTCGTCGCAGTTCACCGTCAAGGTGCTGATGGCCGCGCTCGGCCTGCCCATGGGCGAGGAAGCCATCGTCGATGAGAACGAAGTGCGCGAAAACGCCGTGCTGATGGTGCAGAGCGACGCCCGCACCCGCACCAAGGGCCCGGAGCACATTGCCGCCTACAACTGGATGCAGGACTACGCCGGCAAGGTCATCGCCATGCGCCGTGCCGAGCCGCGCAACGACCTCATCAGCCACTTCAGCCTGGCCGAGATCGAGGGTGACCGCCTGGACGAGCGCGAGGTGCTGCTCACCACCACCACGCTCATCATGGCCGGTGTCGAGTCGCTCGGCGGCTTCATGATGATGTTCGGCTACAACCTCGCCACCTTTGACGAGGCCCGCAAAGCGGTGGTGGCCAACCCTGAGTTGCTGCCGGACGCGATTGAAGAAAGCCTGCGCTTCAACACCTCGGCCCAGCGCTTTCGCCGCCGTTTGATGAAGGACGTGACACTGCACGGCCAGACCATGAAGGAAGGCGACTTCGTCTGCCTGGCCTACGGCTCGGGCAACCGCGACGAGCGCCAGTACCCCAACCCCGATGCCTACGACATCACGCGCAAGCCGCGCGGCCACCTGGGTTTTGGCGGCGGCCTGCATGCCTGCCTGGGCACGGCGATTGCGCGCCTGGCGGTGAAGATTGCGTTCGAAGAGTTCCACAAAGTGGTGCCCGACTACAAGCGCCTGGCCGACCAGTTGCCCTGGATGCCTTCGTCCACCTTCCGCAGCCCGCTGCGCCTGGACCTCGCCGTTCAGTAATCGCGTAAGCTTGTTCCACCCCACCGCCTGCTTCTTGCAGGCGGACCTATTTTTCAGGAGACATCTTCATGGCCAACATCACCTACGTCGAGGCCTCCGGCCAGTCCACCACCATCAACCTGCCCGACGGCTGGAGCCTGATGCAAGGCGCCACCACCAACGGCATTGACGGCATCCTGGGCGAGTGCGGCGGCTCCTGCGCCTGTGCCACCTGCCACTGTTATGTGGACGAATCGCGCCTGGGCGACATCGAGCCCGCCAGCGAGAACGAACTCGCCATGCTGGACAACGTGGCCGCCGAGCGCCGCCCCAACAGCCGCCTGGCCTGCCAGATCAAGGCATCCCCCAAACTCGAAGGGTTGATCATCAGTTTGCCCGCCGTGCAGGAATAAGATCGTCGGCATGACGCATCCCATCCTGATCATTGGTGCCGGGCAAGCCGGCGTGCAAACGGCCGAAGCCCTGCGCGCTGGCGGCTTCGAAGGCCCCATCACCCTGCTCGGTGACGAACCCCACGGCCCCTACCACCGCCCGCCGCTGTCCAAAGCCTGGCTGGCTGGCGAGATGGAAGCGGTACAACTCGTGATGCGCGCGCCCGAGATGCTGGCGCGCAAGAACATCGAACTGCGCACCGATTGCAAGGTGACGTCCATCGACCGCGCCGCCAAAAGCGTGACGCTGGCGGATGGCAGCACCCTGCCCTACAGCGGCCTGGTGCTGGCCACCGGCTCCACGCCGCGCACGCTGCCGCTGCCCGGTGGCAACGCGCACGGCGTGCTGGCCTTGCGCTCGCGCGACGACGCCAGCGCCATCGCCGAGCGCATGGCCGTCTGCATCGAGCGGCAACTGCCGCTGGTGGTGATCGGCGGCGGTTTCATCGGCCTCGAAGTGGCCGCCACCGCGCGCAAGAAGGGCCTGACGGTGACCGTGCTGGAAGCCGCGCCGCGCCTGCTGGGCCGCGTGCTGGCGCCCATGCTGTCGGACTGGTACGCCGAGCTGCACCGCAGCCATGGCGTGCAACTGGTGTTGGGCGCGCAGATTGCCGAGATCATCACCGACCATGAAGGCCAAGCCACCGGCGTGCGTATGGCGGACGGCACGCTCTACCCCGCCGGCCTGGTGGTGGTGGGCATCGGCGTCAACGCCAATGACGAACTGGCGCGCGCCGCCGGCCTGGCCTGCGAGCGCGGCATCGTGGTCGACGCCTGCGGCCGCACCAGCGACCCGAGCATCGTGGCCGCCGGCGACTGCACCGCGCGCCGCCTGGCTAACGGCAACCTGCTGCGCCTGGAGTCGGTGCAGAACGCCACCGAACAAGGCAAGAGCGCCGCCGCCGCGTTGCTGGGGCAGGAGCGCCCCTTCACCGCCACGCCCTGGTTCTGGAGCGACCAGTACGACAAGAAGCTGCAGATGGCCGGCCTGTCGATGGGCGCCGACCACTGGGCCGTGCGGGGCGACATCGCCAGCGGCAGCTTCACCGTCTACCACTACAAAGGCGACCAGCTCCTGGCCGCCGACAGCATCAACGCCAGCAAAGACCACTTGCAAGCGCGCAAGCTGCTGGACGCCGGCATGTCCCCCACGCCGCAGCAGGCGGGCGATGCGGGGTTTGATTTGAACAGCTTGCTGGCGAAGTAAGCTGGTTTCTCAAATGAAAATGGCGCTTAGCCCCCACGGGTTAAGCGCCATTAGCTATTAAAACAGTAGCAAACATCAGCCCGGCGCGGGCAGATAGTCCCGCACAAAAGCCTCCAGCGTGACGATGGGGCAAGCGAACCGCCCGGCCAGGGCCAGCAAATCCTTGTCGCCCGACATCAGCACCCGCGCCTTGCCGGCCACGGCCAAGTGCAGGAACGGCACATCGAACGCATCGCGGCACTTGGGCACGGCTGGTGGCGGCTGGGGAATGCGCACCGCCTTGGCATGGGGCAGGTAGTCCGCCAGCAGTTCCTCCTGCTCCGGTGCGGAGAGACGGAACTTGGGGTAGGCCAACACCCGCACCAGCTCCTGCGCGGTGGCGGTGCTGATCAAGGGCACACAGGCGCCCTGCTGCCAGCCCTGGCGCACACGAGCCGCAGCGCCACCGCCAAACACCAATGCCGACAACACCACATTGGTGTCGAGCACCACGCGCATGGCGGTGCTCATGCCTTGGGCTTCTTGGCAGCGGGTTTCCTGGCAGGCGCTTTCTTGCGCGCCGCCGGCTTGGCCTTGCCGGCTGTCGCGCCATAGGCCGGCGCAGGCTCAGCCGCCAGCCGTGGCGCTGCGGCAGCGGAACGGGCCCAGGCCACGGCATCGGCCACATCGGCCGGCGTCAAGTCCAGCTCGGCCAGCTTGGCGCGCACCGCATCGCCGCGCTGGATGCGCACCGGCGTCAGGATGATCTGCCCGGCACGGGCTTCCACGTCGAAGTACTCCGTGGCACCCACGGCTTGCGTCACGCTCTTGGGCAGCGTGAGCTGGTTTTTGGAGGTGATTTTGGCGAGCATGGCAGATGAAGAAAAGTAAGGAATCCTTACTTTACTCGAATACCTTGACGCTCACAACTCAGCATTCAAGGACCGTTTTGATGCCCCACCAACTTGAAGTCGCAAATTGCGACTTCAAGCTATCTGGTTCAAGGCTGAAAGGCGTTACGCCAGTTCCCGCGTGCCACGGCATTTCGTTTGCGAAAACTGGCTGCACCCCCAGAACTTCTTACCCGCCGTGGGGCCACTGCGGGCCTGGCGCAGCACCATCGGAGCATTGCACAGCGGGCAACTGAGGGCAGCACCGGCCTCGGGCGAGACGGGCTGCGGCACCTGCGAAGTGGTGGCGCGCGGCGCTGACGCCGCCTGCACACGGATGGCACTCTGCAATGCCTTGCCGTTGATGAGTTGTACCTCACGCCCTTGCGCAAAACTGCGCGCCTCTTCAGTGAACTCACCGGAGGTCACCACAAACCCGCCGGCCACGCGCTTCGCCGCCATCACGCCGTACAGCTCGCGCACCGGCTGCACGCCTACACGCAGCGCGCGCCAGTGCTTGCATTGCACGAGATATCGGTCTGAGCCTTTTTGCAACAACACGTCAACACCACCATCCGGCCCACCACCGCCGTTTTCGATGACGGCATAGCCCTGCCGTCGGAAGTACTCCCCGACCAGCGTTTCGAACTCTCGCCATGACATGCTGGCTACGCCATCGGCACGATTGGCGGCTGCATCATGCAAGCCCACTGCCTGTCGGCGCTTAAGCGCCGACAACCCAGCTCCCAACAAGAAGATAAACGGCAGCAAATATTGACCGCCTGTGGCAAGCCCATGAAAAATCACGACAGACATAAAGTCAGAAGCTTTTCCGGGTTGCAGTGGCGGGACTGGTCTTTGCGCGACTGCATGCAGCACCAGATAGGTCATGCTGGCTAATCCGATACCTGCCCACCACGGCATACGAACCGTGATATCGAGCAAATCATCCGCCAACCCTTTTTTGTTTCGTCGAGCCATACCTTCCTCCCTCGTCTTTTTTTCAGGCAGCCCTCGATAGCAAACGTGCAAGTTCTCTACACGTCGAGCTCCCCAATCAGTTCTGCAACGATCTTCACTGACTCAGCCGCCTCAGGCCCAAAAACCAAAGGCACAAAGCTTGAATCACTACTGTCGGGCGACAGCACCACTTGTGCATGGCGCCAAGAGCCATCAATGGTTTGCTCTTTCTCGCTGGAGTAAACCTTCACCGTGTAAGAGCCACCTAACTCTGGATCTTCAATTGATCGATGCTGAGCCACAACCACCTTCCCTGCGCGGGTACCCTGCGGATTGGCCCTGAACAAACACCAACTGCCGTTAGATATCCGGCGATTCATGGATTCGCCGACGACCTGCGCCACAAACATTCCGGGCTGAGGACGATAGATATCCGGCAATTCGATCCATTCCGCGTCGTTGATATCGAACGACTGAACATCGCTGAACAAACCAGCGGCCAACTTGAGATCAATCAGAGGCACGGCATTCTTGAATGGCTTGACACGTTTCCGATCCATGCGCGTGAAAGGCAGCACATTGCTGTCACTCCGCTTGGTTTCTTCAGCCTCGACAACGCTCACTGTCGTAGCAGCGACAGCCTCTTGAGAGCTCATCCTCGACCGGAAATAGTCCGCCGTTTCCTTGTCGGTGCAATAGATGTAGCAGCCCTTCATGCCCCGTGTCATCAAAGTTCGGTAGGTGTTCTTGATGATCAGATCGAGCTGCTGTTTGCCATCGACTGGCCGTGACTTTACGAGCGTCTTCCACCCTCGGATGGATCTGTCGGCTGTGGAACGTTTGCCAGGTTGGCACAGCACCTCCCCATTGCGGACAATCAGATCGTCGCCAACGATCACACCGATGTAATCCACCTCCAGCCCCTGACAGGTGTGGATGCACCCAACCTCCTCGATTGATCCGGGCGCGACGATCCAAAGACTACCGTCCTTGGTCAGATTCCAGCGTTTGCGATATTCATACTCTGGAATCACCACATCGAACGCATCTGGATTCTTCTTGCTGTTCCAGTCCCAGCAATAACCAGCGACGACTCTCGCCTTGTTATTGGTTTTATTTTTTTCAGCAATGACGGCGTGTAACTCTGTGGGCGAATCAAACACCCTGAAATCGAACGCCCCCTTTTCCAGAAATGGATTCGCTGTGTCTCGCACTGCCAGCGTGTTATCCAACCAGGCCAAATAACCATCCGAACCGTTGCATCGGAACTGGGAATCCAACTCCATGACTTCAACTTCGGCTCCGCAGGACTTCGCCCAGTCAGTGATGGCCACCGTACCACCAATGTCCTTCAGTGTTACCCGCTGATCTTCATCGATGAAGAAAACAGAACACTTGGCAGCGTTGAGAATTTCCTTGATTTGGTTTTCGCCAAGGTTCTCGTACAGCCCTGACTTCTCATTCAGCCGATGTGCCTCATCGACGATCAAAGTGTCGAAGACATTTGCATCCGCTTCAACAAAGGCCCCGGAGCCAGAAAAGAGATTCGAGATATGCGTGGCGCGGAAGTGCCCCGTCAGTTTGCTCTGATAGACCGAGCGCGGCGCAGCATTTTTCGACACATAACGGCAGACCTGCCCACCTTTGGTTAAGGCTGCGAGCAAATTGATTGCAAGAACCGATTTACCCGTCCCTGGCCCGCCCTCCACAATCAAAACCTTCTTCTTGCCATTCTGAGCGCGATGCGCCATTGCCATCGCCGTCTCATAGACCACCTTCTGATCATCAATCAGGACAAACTCTGGCTGCCCCTTCAGCATCTTCACCAGACTGTCAGCCAGCATCTTGGAAGGTCGGATACGGCCGTTCTCGATCTTGTAAAGGAGATCAACATCGTCGCCGTATTTGACGTGACGCTTGATGAAGTCCCTGAGCTTTCGACGCTCGACATCCCCCTTCAGGAAGACTGGTGCACGCTCGATGTAGGGCGCATACAAGTCATGCCGGATCACACCATCGGGCTTGTAGTTGTGCAAGTAAGCACAGGGTTGAAGTGTGACGCCACCTTCGTGGACAGCTTCGTTGAAACCCTCCAACAATGCCGCGTAAGACCATGCTTGGTAAGAAGGATGGCTAACTTCCTGCAGCCCTTTTCCGAGAAAGGTAAGAACGACTCCATCCTTTTCAGTCAGCTGCGCTTGCTCCCATTGCTTCAGCTCAACAATGATAACGTTGGGGGATTTATCTTCACTGCGCCCCGTCAGGATGAAATCGACGCGTTTGCCTGTCTGGGGAATGTTGTACTCAATCGCAACGCCTGCATCCGCCGGAATCTCGTCGTCATTGAGAACTCTGGCCATGGACTGCAGTGATGATTGCCAGGATCTGACCTCCGATGCCCCGACATGTCGACCGAGTTTTCGGGAAAAGGCTTCCTGAATGAGCTCCTCAATATCAGTGTTGTGAACCTGATGCAAAAACTCCGACTTGGTCGCTTGATAGACGATCACTTGGGCTTCACTGTTGATTGAGAGACAAAAAGAACTTGTGTATTTGAAGACCTATATTTCCGTGTACTTTTTGCTGGTACCACGCGCACGTTCAACCGGATACTTTTCACCATTGGCAATCAGTTTCATTCGGGCGGCATCCAGCAAGTCGATCCCCAGCTTGTCGCACAGCTGCAGAAGGTACAGAAAGACATCTGCTGCCTCTTGGGCAACTTGGCCTTTCTTCTCATCAGAAAGATGCCTGCTTTGCTCTTCAGTTGCCCACTGAAAATGCTCCAGCAATTCCGCGGTTTCCACCGTCAAAGCTGCTGCAAGATTTTTGGGTGAATGGAACTGCTCCCAGTCACGCTCTTTGGCAAAGTCGCGTAGCGACTGGGTCAGGGCTTGAAGCTCACTTGTCATGAACGCATTCTAGGTGAGCCATGCACAGGAACCATCCCCCATTCGGGGCAGGACTTGTACCGACTTGGCTCACCTCAATCTCAGAGGAAATTACAAGCCAAATTGGCACCTAGCCCATATGGAATATGCGCCAGCAGCTACGAATTCAATAGCAAATCAACCTTAGCCCGAAGCCGCTTCAGGCGCCGTCAACGCCCCCAGCGCCTGCACCCCCACCGGCGGCTCGGGCAGCCAGGGCAGCACAAAGGTGCGGCGGGCCAGGCCCTTGGCGATGCGCTCGGTCTGGCGGATCTCGCCCGCCAGGCGGGCTTGCAGCAATGGATCGGTGGTGCCAGTGGCGGCCACGCTTTTGTTGATGACCCAGGCCCAGGGTTCGATCTTGGCGCGGCGCAGGTCGTCTTGCAGCGCGCTGGCCTGGCTCACCGGGGTGACCTCGGGCAGGGTGACGAGGATGACACGCGTCATCTGTGCATCTTGCAGGCGCATGAGCGGGGTGATGATGTGGTTGGCGTTGGTCGTGCCTTCAAACTGGCGCGTCATCTGCCGGTGGTAGGCGCCGGTGGCGTCCATCAACAAGAGCGAGTGGCCGGTGGGCGCGGTGTCCAGCACCACAAAGGCGCTGCGCGCTTCGTTCACCACGCGGCTGAAGGCGTGGAACACGGCCACCTCTTCGGTGCAGGGGGACTGCAGGTCTTCCAGCAGCAGGGCCTTGCCCTGCTCGTCCAGCTCGCGGCCTTTGGTGGCCATGATCTTGGCGATGTAGGCGTCGGTCTCGGCCTTGGGGTCGATGCGGCCCACCTTCAGGTTGGGCAGGCTGCCGTTCAGGGCGCTGGCCACGTGGGCGGCGGGGTCGGTGGTGGTGAGGTGCACGCTGTGGCCGCGCTGCACCAGGCCCACGGCCAGTGCGGCGGCAATGGTGGTCTTGCCCACGCCGCCCTTGCCCATGACCATGATGAGGCCGTGGCCGACGGCGGCCAGCTCGTCAGCCAGGCGGCTCAGAGGTTCGGCGGGCAAGGCGGGGACGCTTGATGCGTTTGTCGTTTCCGCGGCGGGAGCCGGTGCATTGCCCAGCAGCGCACGCAGCGCCGGCAGGCCCACGGTGTCAAACGCGCGCAGCGGCACTTCGTCGCGCGGCAGGCGGGCCAGGGCGTCGGGCAGCGTGTCCATGGCCTGGCGGCCCAGCGCTTCGATGGCATTGGCCACCGGGTCGTGCGGCTGGCTGGCGTGGAACACGCCGTTGATGGCCAGGCGCTGGTTGGCCAGGCCCAGCGTGCTCAGCTCTTCGGCGGTGCGCGCGGCCTCCATCATGGGCAGCGGGTCGGGCCGGGTGACCAGCACCACGGTGGTGAGCGTCGGGTTGCTCAGGGCCTGCAGCGCGGCGTTAAAACGCGCTTCCTGCATTTTCAGGCCGGAGTGCGGGCCAAGGCAGGAAGCACCGCGGTCGTTGCCGGCCAGGAAACCGGTCCAGGCCTTGGGCAGGCTCAAGAGGCGCAGGGTGTGGCCGGTGGGTGCGGTGTCGAAGATGACGTGGTCGTACGTCGGTGCATCGCCCTCCCCCTCTTGCGTGTCGTTGGCTTCGTTCGCCAGCAGGGCGGCGAATTCGTCGAAGGCGGCGATCTCGGTGGTGCAGGCGCCCGAGAGCTGCTCGCGCACGGTGGCGCGTTCGTCCGCGGTGGCGCTGATTTCCATCTGCGCCAGCACGCGCTGGCGGTAGGCCTCGGCGGCGGCATCGGGGTCGATGTTGAGCAGGCTCAGGCCCGGCACGCCGGGCACGGGGGTGGCGTGGTTGGAGAGCGGCACACCCAGCATTTCGTCGAGGTTGGAGGCAGCGTCGGTGCTGACCAGCAGCACACGCTCACCGGCATCCGCCAGGGCGATGGCAGCCGCCGTGGAGAGCGAGGTCTTGCCCACCCCGCCCTTGCCGGTGAAAAACAGAAAACGCGTGGGGGCCAGCAGAAAACCCGGCGTGGCAGAAGGTGTTGTGCTCATGGCCTGAGCATCGCACATTCGGGCCCGGTGCGTCACTGATGCAGGTCAGCCACGCACCGCCTGGGCCCCGAGGGAATGAGATGCCAAATTGGCCTCTGGTCCTTATGAAATAAGCGCCAACAGCTTCCAATTTGATAGCAAATCACCCCTGAACGGCAGCCATCTCCTTAGCGATTCGGCAGCATGAAGCCGGCAAAGAAGGCCGCCAGGGCCTGGTGTGCGTCCAGCGGCAGCACGTGGGCGATGTACTGGTCTGGCCGCACCACCACCAGGGCGCCCTGCTCGCGGTTCACGCCACGCAGGTCGAAGATGTCCGGGCCATTTTTCAGGTCCGCGCAGAACACCTTCTCGTAGTCGCGCAGGCCGTAGCGGCCCTTTTGCGGCAGCAGGATGGCGGGCAGCTTCTCGATGGCCACTTCGCTGTGCGGCCGCTGGAAGATGGCGCGCAGATCGAACACGGCGTCCACGTCCTGCCCCGGGCGCGTGTACTGGCGCACCGGCGAGTCGGGTGACTCCTGCAGAAAATGGCACAGGCCGAGCAGGCCGCTGTTGGGCTGGCCCAAGTCTTGGGTGCCGGCAAAGGCATAGAGGCGCCAGCGGCCGTCGGCCCGGTGCACATGGCCCAGGTGCAGGGGCTTGGCGTCCGTCACGCGCAGCACCGGTGCCGAATGAAAGCGCCGGCCCACCTCGAAGCCCGTGGCCAGCGCCTGGTGCGTGGTGTCGCCACAGATCACCGAGGGGCGGTACACCGTGCCCATGCCGGCCGTGAAGTGCAGGTGCTTCTGGAAATAGGTCTGAAACTCTTTCGGGTCCACGCCGCCGCTGCCATCGTCAGCGGGCTTGTCGCTGATCATCTTGGCCCACTCGCGGTCGAAGGTGATGAGCGCATGGCCCATGAACTGGCGTTCCTCCGTGTAGGTGTGCAGCAGCGCCGGCGGGCACAAGCCGCGCAGCACGGCGGCGAGCTTCCAGCCCAGGTTGAAGGTGTCCTGCATGGAGAAGTTCATGCCCTGCCCGGCCTTGGGGCTGTGGGTGTGGCATGCGTCCCCGGCAATGAACACGCGCGGCAGGCGCGCGGGCACTTCGGCCACCGGCACGTCGTCGTACTTGTCGCAGATGCGGTGGCCGATCTCGTACACCGACCACCAGGCCACCTCTTTCACGTCCAGCGTGTAGGGGTGCAGGATGCGCTGCGCGGCGGCAATCAGCTTGTCCACCGTGATCTGGCGGTTGGCCACGCGCTCGTCTTCGCCCAGCTTGTCCATCTCCACATACAGGCGCACCAGGTAGCCACCCTCGCGCGGGATGATGAGCAGGTTGCCGCCATTGGCGGACTGCACGGCTACCTTGTGGCGGATGTCTGGAAAGTCCGTCACCGCCAGCACATCCATCACGCCCCAGGCCTGGTTGGCGGCGTCGCCCACCAGTTCGCGGCCGATGGACTTGCGCACTGCGCTGCGGGCACCGTCGCAGCCCACCACGTAGCGCGCGCGCACGGTCTCCACCTGACCGGCGTGCGCGGTATCGGTTCGCTCCATGCGCACCGTGACGGGATAGTCCTTGGCAGCGGCGTCCACTGTCACGTCCAGCAGCTTGCGCGCATAGTGCGGCTCCAGCCGGCTGGGCGAGTTGCGCATGAAGTCCAGGTAGAAGTCATGCACGCGCGCCTGGTTCAGCACCACGTGGGGGAATTCGGACAAACCATCCTCCGTATCCTGCACGCGGCCGTGGCGCATGATGTTCTGCGGCTGCTTCTCGTCCGGCTTCCAGAACGTCACCTCGTTGATCCAGCAAGCCTCTTTCTGCACCTGGTCGGCAAAACCGAAGGCCTCGAACATCTCCATGGTGCGGCAGGCGATGCCGTCGGCCTGGCCCAGGTGCAGCGGCACGTCCTTCTGCTCCACGATGGCCGTGCGGATGTCCGGGAAAGCTGCCAGCTGCGCCGCCAGCGTCAGGCCGGCAGGGCCGCAGCCGACGATGAGCACGTCGAGCTCCTGGGGCACGGCGTCGGTGTGCGGATGGGCCTGGGCGTACTCGGACGGCTCGGTTATGTAGGGGTCGCGTCCGCGGACGCCATCTAGGTAGAACTGCATGGATCTGCTCCTCGTGGTGGTTCACATGGGCGGCGCGGCGCTACGCCCAATCCAGAAATCCCATGCTTCGACACGGGATCAATATTAGTAAGTATGCTTATTAATTCGATCCATGTCAACGGTCCGAACGGCAAAAATGGAAGTGCTCCAGTTGAGCGACTTGAGATCTTGCACGGCCCAACCCGCTGGCACGCGCTGGGGGTCAACCTTCCCCCGGGTTTGGGCTTCTGGCGTCATGCCCCCTCACGCCCATGCTTGGAGAAGTTCTGAAAATCAAGAGCCGAATCGGCGCTCAGCCCTTTCCCCGAAAGCGCCACCAGCTATCAATTTGGTAGCAAATGGTAGCTGGTGACGCCAGCCCAGAGCCCGCTCAGCGCCGCAACCAGGCCGCCAGCGCCTCGTTCACCGCCTGCGGTTGTTCCATGGTGCACATGTGGCCGCTGTGCTCGACGATGACCAGCGTCGCATTCGGCATGGCGGCGGCCATGGCTTCGTGCTGGGCCGGGCCGCTCCAGCTGTCTTCGCGCCCCGTCAGTACAAGCGCGGGGCACTGGATGCCGCTCAATTGCGGGGTGGCATTGGGGCGATTCAGCAGCGCGTTGATTTGCGCCGCGTACTGGGCGGCACTGCCACGGTCGAACATGTCCAGCACCTGCTCAAACAGCGGCGAGCCAATGCGATCCGGGTGCACCATGCCCTTGGCCCACTCCTTCGCCATGGCGCGCATGCCCTGCTCGCGCGCGATCTGCAGCAGCGCCATGCGGCCGGCTTTCTCCTTCTCTCCGGCCTCGCCGGCCGCCAGCGGATGGGTGCCGGTGCTCAACAGCGCCAGGCGCTCCACACGTTGCGGCGCCAGGCGAAACACTTCCAGCGCCACACGGCCGCCCATGGAGTGGCCGGCCACGCTGAAACGTTCGGTCGGGGCCTCGGCCAGCACCTGCTCGGCCATGGCGGTGAGCGAGTCGCGCAGGCCCCAGGCGGGGATGACACAGTTGGCTTGATCTTTCAATGCCGCCACTTGCGGCGCCCAGACGGCGGCGTCGCAGTTCAGGCCCGGGAGCAGCATCAATGTGGTTGCCATGATCAGAACACCTCGGTATCGACTTCGCGGTTGCTCTGCTCGCTGTAGCGGTTGCCGACCACGGTGTGCTGGTTGATGACGGCTTCCACCTTGGCCATGAGCTCGGGGCTGAGCTTCACGCTGGCCGCGGCCACGTTCTCGGCCAGGTGCTCCAGGCTGGTGGTACCGAACAGCGGGATGACGTTGCTGTCCTTGTGCAGCAGCCAGGCCAGCGCCAGCTGGGCCGGGGTGCAGCCGGCCTCTTGCGCCACAGCCTCGTAGGCCGGCAGCAGCTTGAGGTTGCCGGCGTAGTTGGCCGGCTCGAAGCGCGGCATGCCGTGGCGGATGTCCTTGGCGTCCAGCGTGGCCACGTCCAACAACTTGCCGGACAGAAAAGCACGTGCCACCGGGCTGAAAGCGACGAAGCTGATGCCCAGTTCGCGGCAGGTTTGCAGCACGGCAATCTCGGGGTTGCGCGTCCACAGCGAGTACTCGGTCTGCACCGCCGCCAGCGGGTGCACCGCATGCGCCTTGCGGATGGTGGCGGCCGAGATCTCGCTCAGGCCGATGCTGCGCACCAAGCCGCGCTCCACCAGGCGCGACAGCTCGCCCACGCTGTCTTCGATCGGGACCTTCTTGTCCCAGCGGTGCAGGTAGTAGAGGTCGATCACGTCGGTACCCAGGCGGCGCAGGCTGTCTTCGCAGTTCTGGCGGATGGCCTCGGGCCGGCCGTCGATGACACGCTTGATGCCGTCCGGAAACGTCACGCCCGCCATGCCGCCCTTGCTGGCGAGCACGATCTCGCTGCGGTAGGGTTTGAGCACGCGCCCCACCAGCTCTTCGTTGACGCCGTAGCCGTAGAGGGCGGCGGTGTCGAAGTGGGTGATGCCGGCGTCGAGTGCGGCCAGCAGCACGCGCTCGCCGTGCTTCGGTGAGGGCGGCACGCCGTAGGCGTAGCTCAGGCTCATGCAGCCCAGGCTGAGGGCGGAGACTTGGAAGGGGCCGAGTTTTCTTTGTTGCATGGTTGCTTTCCTCGTGGAACGTGAAACGGGGTCAGAGCACATCGCCTACGGCGAGTGATCCGACCCCGTTTCACTTTGGGTCATCGCAGCATCTTACTGCGCGCTGTCTGCTCAGCCAGCGTTGAGTTGCTGTTCCAAGTCGTGCAGCACCTGGTAGCACGGCAGCACCTGCGCCACGCTGGCGTTGGGCTCGCGGCCTTCGCGGATGGCGGCGAAGAACTCGCGGTCCTGCAGCTCGATGCCGTTCATGGAGACGTCGACCTTGGACACGTCGATCTTCTCTTCCTTGCCGCTGAACAGGTCGTCATAACGGGCGATGTAGGTCGCGCTGTCGCCGATGTAGCGGAAGAAGGTGCCGAGCGGGCCGTCGTTGTTGAACGACAGGCTCAGCGTGCAGATGGCGCCGTTGGCGGCCTTGAGCTGGATGCTCATGTCCATGGCGATGCCCAGCGTCGGGTGGATCGGGCCCTGGATGGCGTTGGCCTTCACGATCGGGCTGCCGGCCTGGTAGGCAAACAGGTCCACGGTGTGGGCGGCGTGGTGCCACAGCAGGTGGTCGGTCCAGCTGCGCGGCTGGCCCAGCGCGTTCATGTTGGTGCGGCGGAAGAAATAGGTCTGCACATCCATCTGCTGGATGTTGAACTTGCCGGCGGTGATTTCCTTGTGCACGTACTGGTGGCTGGGGTTGAAGCGGCGGGTGTGGCCGCACATGGCCACCAGGCCGGTCTTCTTCTGCAGCTCCACCACTTCCTGCGCATCTTTCCAGCTGTCAGCCAGCGGAATCTCCACCTGCACGTGCTTGCCGGCCTTCAGGCAGGCAATGCTTTGCGAAGCGTGCATCTGCGTCGGCGTGCACAGGATGACGGCGTCCACCTCCTTCAGCGCCAGGCTCTCGCTCAGCTCGGTGGTGACGTGCTTGATGCCGTACTTGTCGGCCACTTCCTTGGTCTTCTCCAGGTCGCGGCTGATCAGCGAGACGACTTCCACGCCGTCGATGTTCTTGATGCCGTCCAGGTGCTTGATGCCGAAGGCACCGGCGCCGGCAAGCGCTACTTTGATGGTCATGATGGTGTTCCTTATTGATTCTCGAGGATCAGGTGGCCCACGGCGGTGTTCGACGCCGGCACATGGTAGAAGCGGTGCGCCACTTTCGGGGCCGGGCCGCCGGCCGTGTCGGCCATGGCGCCACGCGCAATCAGCCACATCACCAGCTCGATGCCTTCGCTGCCGGCCTCACGCACGTACTCGATGTGCGGCTTGTTGGCCAGGTGCTCGGGGTCGGCAATCATCTCATCCAGGAAGGCGTTGTCCCATTCCTTGTTGATCAGGCCAGCGCGCGGGCCTTGCAGCTGGTGGCTCATGCCGCCGGTGCCCCAGATCTGCACGTTGAGCGGTTTGTCGAACGACTCGATGGCGCGGCGGATGGCCTTGCCCAGCTCCAGGCAGCGGCGGCCGCTGGGCACGGGGTACTGCACCACGTTGACGGCGAACGGGATCACCGGGCACGGCCACTCGAAGTGGGCCTTGTCGGGCGTGCCGCACACCAGCGACAGCGGCACCGTGAGGCCGTGGTCGACGTCCATCTTGTTGACGATGGTGAGGTCGAAGTCCTGCTGGATGACCGACTGCGCAATGTGCGCCGCCAGCTCCGGGTGGCCCTTCACCGTGGGCACCGGGCGATGGCCCCAGCCCTCGTCGGCCGGCTGGTACTCGGCCGCGGTGCCGATGGCGAAGGTGGGAATCATCTCCAGGCTGAAGGCGGTGGCGTGGTCGTTGTAGACCAAGAAGATGACGTCGGGCTTGTTGTCCTTGAACCACTGCTTGGAAAAGTCGTAGCCCTTGAACAGGGGTTGCCAATAAGGCTCGGTGGTCTTGCCCAGGTCGATGGCCGCGCCGATGGCGGGCACGTGGGAGGTGTAGACGGATGCGGTGATCTTTGCCATGTCGGTATGTCTTTCAGAGGAGCTTGCCGGTGCCGTGGCCTTGCGGCTGGTTCTGCGGCTGGGCGGTGCCGTTCTCGCCGGTGTAGCGGTTGCCTTCGGCGCTGCGGCCGCCGGCCAGCATCATGTCGCGGTACTCTTCTTCGGTCATGCCGGTCATGGAGCCGGCCATCTGCTGAAAGCTCTTGCCGTGCGTGGCACCCAGCTTGGCCAGGAAGTAGATGTTGCCGCCCAGGGCGATGGCGCGGTTCAGGTCGGCGGCCAGCACGGCCTGCTTCTGTTCTTCCGTCATCGGCCACTCGTCGAGGTACTTGCGCTGGTCGGCCTTGAAGCGCTCGCGGTTCTCGGCCTTCATGAGCGACATGCAGAACTGGTTGAGCCAGTAGCCCTTGCGGCTTTGCTCGGCGTCGAAGATGGTCGTGCCGGGCACGTCGAGGTAGGGTTTTTCAAGTGACATACGGGCTCCTTACTTCACTTCTTCCGGCCAGTACAGGCGCATGGGGTTGTCGACCAGCAGCTTCTTCTGCAGTTCGGCCGTGGGCGCGATGTGGGGGATGAAATCCACCAGCAGGCCGTCGTCGGGCATGTGGTCCTTCAGGTTGGGGTGCGGCCAGTCGGTGCCCCACAGCACGCGGTCGGGGAACTCTTGCACGATGCGCTTGGCAAACGGCACCACGTCGCGGTAGGCATTTTGCTCGCCATTCAGGGCCTTGGGGCCGGTGACCGACAGGCGTTCCGGGCAGCTCACCTTGCTCCACACGTTCTTGTGCTCGCGCATGAACTTCACGAACAGCTCGAATTCAGGGCCGTCGATCGGCTTGCTCACGTCGGGGCGGCCCATGTGGTCCACCACCACGGTGGTGGGCAGCGCGGTGAAGAAGTCCCACAGCTCGGGCAGGTCCACCGCCTCGAAGTAGATCACCACATGCCAGCCGAACTTGGCGATGCGGCCGGCAATTTCCATCAGCTCGTCCTTGGGCGTGAAGTCCACCAGGCGCTTGACGAAGTTGAAGCGCACGCCACGCACACCGGCGTCGTGCATGGCCTGCAGCTCGGCATCACTCACGCTGCGCTTGACGGTGGCCACGCCACGGGCGCGGCCAGCGGAGGACACACAGGCGTCCACCATGGCGCGGTTGTCGGCGCCGTGGCAGGTGGCCTGCACGATGACGTTGCGCGCAAAGCCAAGGTGGTCGCGCAGGGCGAACAGCTGCGCCTTGCTGGCGTCGCACGGCGTGTACTTGCGCTCGGGCGCATAGGGGAACTCGGCACCGGGGCCGAACACGTGGCAATGCGCGTCTACGCTGCCTGCGGGCAACTGGAAGCGCGGCTTGCTCGGGCCGGTGTACCAGTCCATCCAGCCGGCGGTTTTTTCGAACGGACCTGTTGTCGGTTTGCTCATACGGTCTTGCTCTCTCGTTTTGTTTTGAATTCGGGTCAATCGGGTTTGATGTTGGCTTCGCGCACCAGCTTCTCGTAGCGCTGGCGCTCGGAATGAATGAGTGCGCCAAACATGTCGGCACTGCCGGGAATGACTTCACCACCCACCGCCGTCATGCGCTCGCGCACTTCCTTGGTCTGCAGGGCTTTCTGCACTTCGGCATGCAGCTTGGCCACGATGGGCTTGGGCGTGGCAACCGGGGCCACCAGGCCGTACCAGACCGAGGCCTCGAAGCCCGGGTAACCGGACTCGGCAATGGTCGGTGCGTCGGGGAAGATCACCGTGCGGTTCGGACTGAGCACGGCCAGCACTTTCAGCTTGCCGCTCTTCACATGCGGCTGCACTTCCAGCGCATTCATGGCCGCCAGCGGCAACTGGCCACCGATCACGTCAGTCAGCGCCTGCGAGCCGCCGCGGTAGGGAATGTGCAGCAAGGAGATGCCGGCGGCGCGCTTGAAGAACTCGATGGCCATGTGCGGCGTCGAGCCGTTGCCCGGCGAAGCAAAGGAGATGCTGCCCGGCTTGGCCTTGGCCGCGGCGATCAGCTGGGCGATGTTGGCATAGGGCGCATTGGCGTTGGCGGCAATCACCACCGGCACGCGACCGATGAGAGACACCGGCACCAGGTCGCGCTCGGCGTCGAACGGGGCCGGCTGGTACAGCGCCATGTTGGCGGCCAGCGCATTGGCCGCCATCATCAGGGTGTAGCCGTCGGGCTCGGCACCGATCACGTACTTGACGGCAATGTTGGTGCCGGCGCCGGGTTTGTTGTCAATCACGAAGGACTGGCCCAGGCTGGCCGACAGCGCCTGGCCCACAGCACGGGCCACGGCGTCCACAGCACCACCAGCCGAGTAGCCCACCACGACTTTCACGGGTTTGGTCGGGTAGGACTGGGCCGAGGCCAAGAGCGGCGCGGCGCACGCCACGGTCGCAAGCAGCCCCAGGGCAAGCCGGCGCGAACGGTGAAGGGTTGCAGTGAACATGGGGCGTTTCTCCTCGTTGTCATTCGTTGTAATAGATCGTGATGCGTTTCAAGGCGCCACGGCCGGTGCCGTGCCACGCAACCCCGCCCGCTGCACGCTGACTGCCAGCAGACCAGACAGAAAACACCTGCGAACCTTGTTCATGCTGTCCTCTGGATGGCTGCTGGATCGACCCGGCGTGGGACGGCCAATGAATTAGTCGATGTACTTGAGGCCGAGCTTTTCCAGCGGCTCGCGGAACTTGTACATGTCCAGGCCCAGCACGCCGGCCGCCAGCTTGGCGCGCTTCTCGCCTTCGTTGGCTTCGCGCGCTTCGGCGGCGTCGGCCACCTTCTGGGCATCAGCGGCATTGACGACGACCACACCGTCGTCGTCGGCCACGATGGCGTCACCCGGGTTGACGATCATGCCGGCGCACACCACGGGGACGTTAACCGAACCGAGCGTGGCCTTGATGGTGCCCTTGGCGCTGATGGCGCGGCTCCAGACCGGGAAATCCATGGCCTTGAGTTCTGCAACGTCGCGGCAGCCGCCGTCGATGATCAGGCCGCGGGCACCGCGGGCCTTGAAGCTGGTGGCCAGCAGGTCGCCGAAGAAGCCGTCGGTATTGGGCGCGGAGAGTGCGGCCACGACGATGTCGCCGGGTTTGATCTGCTCGGCGACGACGTGCAGCATCCAGTTGTCACCGGGGTGCAGCAGCACGGTCACGGCGGTGCCGGAGATCTTGGCGCCCGAATAGATCGGACGCATGTAGGACTGCATCAGGCCGATACGGCCTTGGGCCTCGTGCACGGTGGCCACACCGTATTTGGCCAGCTTGTCGGTAGCGGCGGCATCGGCGCGCACGATGTTGCGCTTGACGATGCCCAGGGGTGCGTTGACGCTCATGGTGTTTTCCTCGTAGGGGTTCTTGAATTCGTGGCAGGGCTTATCGGCCCTTGGCCTTCAGGGCCGCGTCCAGGCGCGGGAATACGCGACGGGCGTTGCCTTCGTAGACCTTGTAGCGCTGCTCGTCGTTCAGGTTGGCCGTGGCCTGGATGTAGCGCTTGGTGTCGTCGTAGTAGTTGCCGGTCTCGGGGTCGATGCCGCGCACGGCACCGATCATCTCGGAGGCGAACAGGATGTTGTCGACCGGGATCACCTTGGTCAGCAGATCGATGCCGGGCTGGTGGTAGACGCAGGTGTCGAAGAAGATGTTCTTCAGCAGGTGGTCCTGCAGCAGCGGCTTCTTCATCTCCTGCGCCAGGCCGCGGAAACGGCCCCAGTGGTAGGGGGCGGCGCCGCCGCCGTGCGGAATGATGAACTTCAGCGTCGGGAAGTCCTTGAACAGGTCGCCCTGGATCAGCTGCATGACGGCGGTGGTGTCGGCGTTCAGGTAGTGCGCGCCGGTGGTGTGGAAGCAGGCATTGCAGCTGGTCGAGACGTGGATCATGGCCGGGATGTCGTACTCCACCATCTTTTCATAGATGGGGTACCACTGCTTGTCGGTCAGCGGCGGGCTGGTCCAGTGGCCGCCGCTCGGATCGGGGTTCAGGTTGATGCCGACGTTGCCGTATTGCTTGACACACTTCTCCAGTTCGGGAATGCAGGTAGCCGGGTCCACGCCCGGGCTCTGCGGCAGCATGGCGGCCGGAATGAAGTGGTCGGGGAACAGCTGCGAGACGCGATAGCAGAGCTCGTTGCAGATGGCGGCCCAGGTGGACGAGACATTGAAGTCGCCGATGTGGTGCGCCATGAAGCTGGCGCGCGGGCTGAAGATGGTGAGGTCGGAGCCGCGCTCGCGCATCAGGCGCAGCTGGTTGCTCTCGATCGACTCGCGCAGCTCGTCGTCGCTGATCTTCAGGTCGGCCACTTTGGGCATGAGGGCCGGGTCCTTGATGCCGGCGATCTGCTGGTTGCGCCAGTTCTCCAGCGCCTTCGGTGCCGTGGTGTAGTGACCGTGGCAGTCGATGATCATGGGGTTTTTCATACGAGTCTCCTGGGATTCAAATTCGGTTCAAGCCGGGTCCATGCCTTGACGGCGTTTGGCGTCTGCGGCCTCGGGCGTATTCATGTCGGCCAGCATGGCGCGCACGGCATCGCCCTGCTGGCTGCCGGCGCATACGCCGGCGGAGAAGGTGGTGATGATCTGGATCGCCGGCGGCAAGGGGCCGAGCACGGTGATGCCGTCGAGGCTGATCAGTTCGCTCAACTGCTGGAAACCCAGCTCGACCTCGCCCTTGGCAACCAGGCTGCCGACCGGGATACCCGGCGGCGGGGTGACGATGCGGTCCTTGATCTCGTCGGTTATGCCCCAACGCTCGAACAGCCTGGCCAGCGCCACGCCGCTGGGGCCGGTGGAGTAGCTGATGTTGCGGGCCTTGCGCACCGCTTCTCGCACCGCGTCTTCGCTCGAGATGTCGGGCTTGGGCGCACCGGCGCGCACGGCAACGGCCACGCCCGAGCGCACCAGGTCCGCTTTGGAGCCGGGCAGCACGTGGCCGGAAGCGATCAGCTTGTCGATGGCGTCGGAGGCGAGGATGACGACGTCAAAAGCCTCGCCGGCCTGTACGCGCTTGGCCGCATCGACCCCGCCGACCGACTCGATGGCCACGCGCGTGCCGGAGCGACGCTGGAACGCGTCCACCAGTTCGGCCAGCACCAAGCGGGTGGCCATGGAGGAGATGCCTTTGATGTCGGTCGTCATGTCACGGGGAAACAGCTAGGGATAACCAGGCGATTGTGGCCCTGGCCATGCGCTGCGCCAAGGTGGAGCGGTTTCTAGCTGATATAACATACCAGCATTGATTGATGCCAGATATACCCATTCAAGCCGACTGACCGGCGCCCCCTCATGGACCTGAAGCAACTTGAATACTTCGTGCGCGTGGCCGAACTCGGCAGTTTCACCCGCGCCTCCAGCGTGCTGGACATTGCCCAACCGGCCCTGAGCCGCCAGGTGCGCCTGCTGGAGGTGGAACTGCGGCAGAACCTGCTGCTGCGCAACGGCCGCGGCGTCACCACCACCGAAGCCGGCAAGCTGCTGCTGGAGCACGGCCGCGGCATCCTGCACCAGGTGGAGCGGGCGCGCGAAGACCTGGGCCGCGTGCGCGGTGCCCTGGCCGGGCGCGTGGCACTGGGCCTGCCGCCCAGCATCGCCCGCATGCTGACGGTGCCGCTGACGCGCGAATTCCGCAAGCGCCTGCCCAATGCGGCGCTCTCCATCAGCGAAGGGCTGACGATTTCGATGCAGGAAGGCCTGCAGACCGGGCGGCTGGACATCGCCCTGCTCTACAACCCCTCGCCCAGCCCCGAGCTGGAAACCCTGCCGCTGCTGGAGGAAGAGCTGTTCCTGATCGGCCCGCGCGACCCCAAGGCCAAGACTTCGCCGGTCAGCCTGCAGGACGTCAGCGCCCTGCCGTTGGTGATTCCGAGCCGGCCCAATGCCATCCGCATGGTGGTGGAGACCGAGATGGCCGGCATCGGCTGCAAACCCAGCATCAGCCTGGAGATCGACGGCGTGGCCGCCATCCTGGACCTGGTGGCCGACGGTGCGGGTTACGCTGTGCTGCCGCGCTACGCGCTGGCCACCTCGGCCCATCCCGAGACCTATCTGGCCCGTCCCATCGTCAAGCCCAAGCTCAGCAGCAAGCTGGCGCTGGCCACGGCCGCCAGCCGCACCACCACCATGACGCAGCAGGCCATGCTGGAACTGATCCAGGAAGTGGCGGCACAGGTGTTCGGCCCGGCCGGGCAGGCGGCACAATAAGAGGTTCTGACCGGGAGCACCATGGCAACTGACAAGCAATACACCCTGGCCGGCGTGATGGGCTGGCCGGTAGCGCATTCGCGCTCCCCCGCCATCCACACCCACTGGATCCGCCACTACGGCCTGAACGGCAGCTACGTGCTGCTGCCGGTGCAGCCCGAACGGATCGGCGACGCCGTGCGCGGCCTGCGCGCCCTGGGCTTTGCCGGCTGCAACATCACCATTCCGCACAAGGTGGCCGCCATGCCGCTGATGGACCGCATCGACCCGCTGGCAGCGCGCATCGGCGCCATCAACACCGTGGTGGTGGAGGCCGACGGACGCTTGTGCGGCTACAACACCGACGCCTTCGGTTTCGTCCAGAGCCTGCTCGACGCCCAGCCCGGCTGGCGCGCCGATGCCGGTCCGGTGACGGTGCTGGGCGCTGGCGGCGCTTCGCGTGCCATCCTGGTGGCGCTGGCCGAGCGCGGCGCCAAGGAAATCCGCCTGTGCAACCGCAGCGGGGACAAGGCGCAGGCGCTGGCCCAGGAATTCGGCGCACCGGTGACCGCCGTGCCGTGGGCGCAACGGCACGAGGCGCTGGCCGACGTGGCGCTGCTGGTCAACACCACCAGCCTGGGCATGAAGGGGCAGGACCCGCTGGAACTCTCGCTCGATCGTCTGCCGAAGCACGCCTTGGTGTCGGACATCATCTACGTGCCGCTGGAGACCCCGCTGCTGGCCGCGGCGCGCCAGCGCGGCAACCCGACCGTCAACGGCCTGGGCATGCTGCTGAACCAGGCGCGGCCGGCCTTCCAGCACTGGTTCGGCGTCATGCCGGAGCTCACGCCCGAGCTGCGGCGCATGATCGAAGCGACGCTCTGAGCGCGCCCCAGATCAGAACAAAAAACGGCTCAAACCTTTGTTAAATAAGCGCAAGGCGCTATTTATTTTGTAGCAACTGGTGCAGCAGGCGATCGGCGTAGTCCTGCCAGGTCGCGTCCTTGGCCACACCCGCAAACACGCCGGCGCGCGACTGCTGCGCCACCCAGTCGTGTTTCTCGGCAATGGCGGCGGCCATGAAGGGTTCGAAGCCGGCTTCGCGCACAGTGTTGGCGGACTCGCGCATTTCCTCGGCGCGGCGCTTGCCGTGCTGCGCCACACGGCTGAAGAAGTAGGCCCCCTGCCGGTTCCAGTCGATGCCGGGAAAGGTTTCGTACAGCGTGGGAATCATGTGCTCTTCCACCCCGTAGGCGCGTGCCGTGGTGTAGCTCTCGATCAACAGCGCCTCCAGGCCCTTGATCATGACGCTGCGGCACATCTTGATGGCCGAGGCAACGCCGATCTTCTCGGCCACGGCGCTGGCGTTCATGCCCCAGCCGGTCAGCACGGCGGCCAGCTCGGTGGCATTCACGCCGCCCAGCAGCATCGGCACCTGGATGCCGTAGGGCGGCACCGAGGTCATGACACCGGCTTCGACGTAGTGGCCGCCGGCGGCATCGATCAGCACCGCGCATTGCCCCTTGGTACCGGGCGACGCGGAGTTGAGATCGAGGAACAGCGTGCCGGGCCGGATGCTGCGCGCCACCTCCTGGGCCACCGCCAGCGTGTTGGAGGCGGTGACGGCCGAGATGATGAGATTGGCCTGACCGCACAGGGTCGCTGCGCTGGTGCAGGCCTCGATGCCGTTGGCGGCGGCATGGCCGCACTCGGTATCGCGCGTGGCGGTGTCGGCGAACTTCAGGTCCCAGGCGCCGACCCAGCGGCCGGTCTTGGCTTTCAGGCCACGGGTGAAGATCTTGCCGACTTCACCGTAGCCGACGAGTCCAATCTCGAATTCCATCGTGTTCCTCTTCCGTGCTTGATGCGCCCGCGCCTTACTGCTTCGGGATTCTGGCGCGCTCGATGACCTCGCTCCAGCGGCGCATGTCGCCTGCCAGCATCGCCGCGGCCTGCTCGGGCGTGCCGGGATGGGGATCCAGGTTCAGGTCTTCCAGTTTCTTCTTCACCACCGGGTCCTTGAGCGCGGCCACCACGTCGCGATTGAGCCGCTCAACGATGTCCTTCGGTGTCTTCGCCGGCACCGCCAGGCCGTTCCAGGAAGCAGCCACAAAGCCGCTCACGCCTGCTTCCCTGGCCGTCGGCACCTCCGGCAGCACACGCGAACGCTTGTCACCGGTGATGGCCAGCGGATGCAGGACACGCGCCCGGATCTGCGCCAGCAGCGGACTCAGGATGTCGAGTCCGGCATCGATCTGGCCGCCGCGCAAGGCGTTGATCACCGCCGGTGTGCCGTTGAAGGGCACGATCTGCACATCGATACCGGCGGCGGACTTGAACAGCTCGGCCGCCAGGTTCTGCGTGGTGCCGACGTTGGGTGTGCCGATGTTGAGCTTGCCCGGGTTGGCGCGGGCATAGGCCACCAATTCACTCAATGTCTTGAAGCGCCCGCCCTCGGGCGCCACGATAACAAGGTCGAAGGTGGCCAGCGGCGCAACGGGAATGAAGTCTTTCGCGGTATCGAAAGGCAGCGACTTGAAGAGCGCCGCGCTCACCGCCGTGCCGCTGGAGATCAGCAGCAAGGTGTGGCCGTCGGGCACGGCCTTGGCCACCGTCTCGCCGGCGACCACGCCGCCGGCACCGGGCTTGTTGTCGATCACCACCGGCTGGCCCAGCGTCTCGCCGATCTTCTGGCCGACGGCGCGCGCCGTCAGGTCGGCCGCGCCGCCGGGCGCGTTGGGCACCACCAGGCGAATCGGCTTGCCGGGAAAGCCTTGTGCGCCGGCCTGCGTGGCCAGCAAGCTAGCCAGCAGCACCCCGGCCGTGCGCCGGGACAATGTCAATTTCATGCTCTACCCCTTGTCAAAAGGGCGCGAACAGCTACACTTTTGATAGCAAGTTCAGCGTGCCACGCCCAGCAGTCGATCCAGCAGCTCGGGCTGCTCCTGCAGCGAACTGGCCGTGCTGGCATGCACCACCGTGCCGCGATCCAGCACGGCCGCCACATCCGAAATGGCCAGGATGGCCTGCGGATGCTGCTCCACGATGATGGCCGAGAGGCCCTCCTCGCGCGTGATGCGGCGGATGGCGCGCAGCAGTTCCTGCACGATGATGGGTGCCAGGCCTTCGAGCGGCTCGTCCAGCAGCAGCAGCTTGGGATTGAGCACCAGCGCACGGCCGACAGCCAGCATCTGCTGCTCGCCGCCCGAGAGCTGGGTGCCAAGGTTGGTCTTGCGCTCGGCCAGACGCGGAAACATCTCGTACACACGCACCGGCGTCCAGGCGCCCGGACGCGCCACGGCGGTCAGGTTCTCGTCGACCGTGAGCGACTTGAAGATGTTGCGCTCTTGCGGCACCCAGCCGATGCCGGCATTGGCCCGCTCATGCAGCGGCACCTTGTGCAAGGCCACGCCATCGAGTTCGATGGTGCCGCCGTGCTGGCGTGTGGCACCGGCCAGGGTGTTCATGAAAGTGGTCTTGCCGGTACCGTTGCGGCCGAGCAGCGCCAGCGTCTGGCCTTGCTGCAACGAGACCGACACGTCGTGCAGCACCACGGCTTCGCCGTAGCCGGCACTCAAGTTTTCGACTTTGAGCAGATCAGCCATGGGCCAACTCCTCACCATGGCCGAGGTAGACCGCCTTGACCTGCGGGTCGTTGGCGATGGTGTCCGGGTCGCCCTCGGTCAGCACGGTGCCGTTGACCAGCACCGTCATGCGGTTGGCAAAACTAAATACGAGATCCATGTCATGTTCAATCAGGAGCACCGACACATCAGCGGGCAGCGCTGCCACGGTCTGCAGCAACTCTTCACGCTCGCCGGCAGGCACGCCGGCCACCGGCTCGTCGAGCAGCAGCACGCGCGGCTCGCAGGCCAGCGCAATGGCAATTTCGAGCAGGCGGCGCTTGCCGTAAGCCAGCACATTGGTTTTCTGGTTCATCACCTCGGTCAGGTGGAACTTCTCCAGCAGTTGCTCGCAACGCTCGGCCACCTGGGTACGCTTGCCCAGCGGTTGCCACCACGTGCCGCCCATCCCCAGGTGCTGGGAGATGGTCAGCGCCAGGGTTTCCAGCGGCGTCAGGGTGTCGAACAACTGGTTGATCTGGAAGGTACGGACCATGCCGCGGCGCACGCGCTGGTGCGGCGCCAGGTCGGTGATGTCCTGGCCTTCGAGCAGGATGCGTCCTTCGGTGGGTTCCAGCACGCCGGTCAACAGGTTGATCAGCGTGGTCTTGCCGGCGCCGTTGGGGCCGATCAGGGCATGGCGCGCGCCTTTGCGCAGGTCGAGGTTGACGTTGCCGGTGGCCGTGATACCGCCGAAACGCTTGACCAGACCCTTGGCCGACAGAACGATTTCTGGGCTGCTCATCACTTCTTCCCCCCCAACCAGGTCCAGGGACGGATCAAGCGCTCACGACCCACCATCACCAACACCACCAGGAACAGACCGATCCAGAACGTCCAGTACTGCGGCGTGATGGACGAAATCAGGTCTTGCATGATCTTGAACACGATGGCTCCGGCCACACCACCGTAGAGCCAGCCCGTACCACCGATCACCAGCAGCAGCACCAGGTCGGCCGAGCGGTCAAAGGCGAACACGTCGATCGAGGCAAAGCCGGTGGTCTGCGCCAGCAGGGCACCGGCCGCACCGGCCACACCGGCGGCAATGGTGTAGATCACAGCCAGGCGCGAAGTCACCGGAATGCCGATGGCCATGGCGCGCAAGCGGTTGTCGCGGACGGCGGTGAGCGTGGCGCCGAAGGGCGAGTTCACCAGGCGGCGCGAGAGGAAGAGGAACAGCAGCAGAATCGAAATCGAATACCAGGCCGCCACTTGGCCCTGCAGGTCGAACTCGAAACGGCCGAGCACGGGTCCCATCATCACGCCCTGCAGGCCGTCGGCACCGCCGGTCAGCCAGTCGAGCTTGTTGGCCAGTTCCATCAGGAGCATGCCCACGCCCAGCGTCACCATCAGGCGCGTCAGGTCCGAGCCGCGCATGATGGTGAAAGAGCACAGGGCGCCGACCACCGTGGCCACGGCGACGCCAAAGGCCAGGCCGATCAGGGGATCGGGCATCACCAGTTTGGCAAACAAGGCGGCCGCGTAGGCCCCCATGCCGAAGAAGGCGGCGTGGCCGAGCGAGACGATGCCGGTGTAGCCCAGGATCAGGTCGAGCGAGACGGCAAACAGCGCCACGATCGCGATCTCATTGATGATCAGTGCGTGGTTGCCCAGCAGGTAGGGCAAAGCCAGCGCCAGCAGCCAGAGCACGGGCTCCCAGACTTTCCAGCGGCGGCTGTTGTGCAGGGATTGCTGCGCATTCATCATGCCTTGCCCCCCTTGCGCACGAACAGGCCTTGCGGACGCCAGATCAGGATGGCGATCATCAGGGCGTAGACGATGAAGGCGCCGAAAGTCGGAATGTAGTACTTGCCCGCCACGTCGGCGATGCCCAGCAGCAGCGCCGCCAGCAGCGGGCCGGTAATGGACGAGGTGCCACCGACGGCCACCACGATCAAGAAGTAAACCATGAATTTCAAGGGGAAAGAGGGATCGAGCCCCAGCACTTCGGCACCCAGGGCACCACCCAGACCGGCCAGGCCGGAACCGACGGCAAAGGTCGAGAGGAACACCACGTTGACGTTGATGCCCAGGCCGGCAGCAACGCGCTGGTCATCCACCGACGCGCGCAGGCGGCTGCCGAAACGGGTCTTGGCCAGGATGTACTGCAGGCCCACCGTCAAGGCGGCGCAGACGGCAATGATGAACAGACGGTAGTGGCCCATGCCCAGCATCAGGGCACCCTCGCCCAGTTCGGTGCGGCCCTTGAGCCACTCGGGCAACTGGACGATCTGCTGGCTGGAGGTCATGAAGTAATCCATGGCCGCCACGGCCATGAAGGTCAGGCCGATGGAAAACAGCACCTGGTCCAGGTGCGGCTTCTTGTACATGGGCCGGTACAGCGTGCGCTCCAGCACGGCACCCAACAAGGCCACGACCACGAAGGCAATCGGCAGACACAGAAGAAAAGGAACATCAAAGCGCTGCATCAGCACCACCGTGATATAGCCCCCCACCATGGCGAAGGCACCGTGCGCCAGGTTGATGAAGTTCATCAGACCCATGGTCACGGCCAAGCCAACCGCCAGGATAAACAGCAGCATGCCGTAGGCAATGCCATCAAACAGAATCGTCAGCATGAACAGTCACATCGGTCAGGGCAAAAAAAAATCCATGGGCGCCACCCTGACCGGCAGCACCCATGGATGGACCATCACTTGGCCTTGCCGGGGTCCTTGACGTCCTTGATGACGTCAAACTCCACGTTGTGGAGTTCGCCGCCGACACGCTGCACTTTACGCAGGTAGATGTTCTGCACCACGTCGCGGGTCTGGGCATCGATGAACATCGGACCGCGCGGGCTTTCGAACACCTGCCCCTTCATCGCAGCCAGCAGGCCATCGCCGCCGCCCTGGCCCTTGCTCGCCTTGAGCGCCTCGTAGATCACATGCATGCCGTCATAGCCGCCAACGGCCATGAAGTTCGGGCGCATTCCCTTGTTGGCCTTCTTGAAGGCTTCCACGAACTTCTTGTTCATGGCCGAGGGGTGAGCTGCAGCGTAATGGTGCGCCGTGACCACGCCGATGGCGCCGTCGCCCATGTCGTTCAACTGGTCGTCATCAGTGATGTCGCCGGTGCCGATCAGCTTGATGCCGGCCTTGTCCATGCCGCGTTCGAGGAACTGCTTCATGACGGCCGCGCCGGCGCCAGACGGCACAAAGACGAACAGGCCGTCCGGCTTGGCATCACGCACCTTCTGCAGGAAAGGCGCGAAGTCGGGATTGCGCATCGGCACGCGCAGGCTCTCGACGATGGTACCGCCGTTGAAAATGAAGCGGTCCTTGAAGAACTTCTCGGCGTCGATGCCCGGGCCGTAGTCGCTCACCAGAGTCACGACTTTCTTGATGCCGTTCTTCGGCGCCCAGTCAGCCATGGAGACCGAGGCCTGCGGCAGCGTGAAGCTGGTGCGCACGATGTAGGGCGAAGCCTGGGTGATGCTGGACGTGGCAGCGGCCATCACCACCATGGGGGTCTTGGACTGGGTGGCGATCGGCGCCGTGGCCAGGGCCGAGGGCGTGATGCCGAAGCCGGCCAGCACGTTGACCTTCTCGTTCACCACCAGTTCCTGCGCCATGCGCTTGGTAACGTCCGGAATGCTGGTGTCGTCCTTGATGATCAGCTGGACCTTCTTGCCGGCCACGGTGTCACCGTTCTGCGCCATGAAAAGCTTCGCGGCCGCTTCGATCTGACGGCCGGTCGAGGCCTGCTGACCCGTCATGGGAAGGACCAGGCCAATCTTGAATGTATTGTCTTGCGCCAGCACGGCGGCCGAAGACAAGGCCATGACCGCCAAGGCGGAGGCACTGAGAAACACTCGTTTTTTCATGGGGGACTCCTAATGTATGAGTTATTGCTTCACCCGTCTGTCCAGGCTTGCAGGCCCCAAACAGCGTAATGACGAAGGCGCGTAACTGTCGCCGCAAAGTTATTCATTCGCAAGTCTAAATTCAGACTGATTGATATAACAATTTGCGATAACCAGACAGCTAACCACCGTGTTCCATTCTACTGACAGGCCCGCCACATGGAAGCCTCTGTCCAATATAGTTCGTCGTGCCGACGCTTTGATCGCGATCCGTACCCTGAATGTCATAATGCCGGCAACTTTCGGTTATCCCATCCAACGACCTTCCGGAGACCTCCTCATGACATTACGCACCACACCGCCCTTCCGCGCCGACCACGTCGGCAGCTTCCTGCGCCCCAAATTCCTGCTGGAAGCCCGTGAGCAGAAAGCCAAAGGCGAAATCACCGCCGAGCAGCTGCGCAAGGTGGAAGACAAGGCCATCACCGAAATCGTGAAGTTCCAGGAAGACGTCGGCCTGCAGAGCATCACCGACGGCGAGTTCCGTCGCACCTATTTCCACGTCGACTTCCTGGAGCAGATCGGCGGCGTGAAGTCCGACATCCCGGTCACCATTCAGAAACCCGATGGCACGCAGGAACTGGCCCCGCCGGTGATGCGCGTGGTCGACAAGGTACGCCACATCAAGGACATCCAGCGCGCCGACTTCGAATACCTCAAGAGCCAGATCACCCCGGGTGGCGGCCGCGTCGCCAAGGTCACCATCCCCTCACCCACCATGCTGCACTTCCGTGGCGGCCGTGCCGGCATCAGCAAGGAACATTACCCCGAGCTGGAGCCCGCGTTCTACGACGACGTGGCCCAGGCTTACGGCGACGAACTGCGCTCGCTGGCCGCTGCCGGCTGCACCTACGTGCAGATGGACGACACCAACCTGGCCTACCTGTGCGACGAGAAGATGCGCGAGGCGGCCCGCCAGCGCGGCGACGACCCGAACGAACTGCCGCACCGCTATGCCAAGTTCATCAACAAGGTGGTGGCGCAGAAGCCGGCCGGCATGACGCTGGCCATGCACCTGTGCCGCGGCAACTTCAAGAGCACGCACGCGGCTTCCGGCAACTACGAGCCGGTGGCCGAAGCACTGCTGTCGGAGATGAACCTGGACGCCTACTTCCTGGAGTACGACGACGACCGCAGCGGCGACTTCCGTCCCCTGCGCTTCCTGCCCAAGGGCAAGATCGTGGTGCTGGGTCTGGTGACCACCAAGTTCGGCGCCATGGAGTCCAAGGACGACCTCAAGCGTCGCATCGACGAAGCCTCCCAGTACGCACCGCTGGAGCAGCTGTGCCTGTCGCCGCAGTGCGGCTTTTCCAGCACGGTGCACGGCAACGACATCGCCGTCGAAGCCCAGCGCGCCAAGCTGCGCCTGGTGATCGAAACGGCGCAGGAAGTCTGGGGCAAGGCCTAATCAGCAGCAACAGCGGCCGCTGCGGCGCCTTTGGCGCTGCGGTGGCCGACGAAGGCAAAGGCGTAGTCCATGGCAGATTCCATGGACAGTTCAATGGCGTGGCGCTCTTGTTCGGTCAGGTAGAACACGAGATCCACGTCATGCCGGACATAACGCGCCGGCAGACGATTCAGCGCCACGCAGGCCACATCGACCAGCATGTCGGCCGTGAAATCCACATACTGTGCCGAGCGACGGACAATCTCCTCGAAAACCAGACGCTCGTAGTAGTTGTGGACCTGCTCGAAATTGCTGATCATGACCATCTCCGTTGCAACTGCCGAAGACCTTAGCAGTTCCCGTCCGGCCTGACAAGGGCGGGCGAGCCGCCGGCAGACCGGCCCCGCCTGGCCGGTCCTATTTGAGCCCGAGCAGGCGCACGGCATTGTCCTTGAGGATGCCGGGCATCACCTCCGGCTTGAAGCCGGCCTCTTCGAAATCCTTCATCCAGCGCTCCGGCGTGATCAGCGGGTAATCGGAGCCGAACAGAACGCGGTCCTTCAACAGCGTGTTGGCGTACTGCACCAGCTGCTTCGGAAAGTACTTCGGACTCCAGCCGGAAAGGTCGATCCAGACGTTGGGTTTGTGCGTGGCCACGCTCAAGGCCTCGTCCTGCCACGGGAAACTCGGATGCGCCATGACGATCTGCATGTCGGGGAAATCGATCGCCACGTCGTCCAGGTGCATCGGGTTGCTGTATTCCAGGCGCAGGCCGCCACCGCAGCGCATGCCGCTGCCGATGCCGCTGTGGCCGGTATGGAAGATCGCCGGCATCTTGTACTCGGCAATCACCTCGTAGATCGGCCACGCCATCTTGTCCTGCGGGTAGCAGCCCTGCACCGTGGGGTGGAACTTGAAGCCCTTGATGCCGTGCTCCTCGATCAGGCGACGCGCCTCGCGCGCGCCCATCTTGCCCTTGTGCGGATCGATGCTGGCGAAGGCCATCATCATGTCGCTGTTGGCCTTGGCGGCTTCGGCAATCTCCTCGTTCGGAATGCGGCGGCGCCCGAGCTGGGATTCGCTGTCGACCGTGAACATCACCAGACCGATCTTGCGCTCGCGGTAATAGTCGATCGTCTCCTGGATGGTGGGGCGGCGGCTGGAGCGGAAGTACTTGTCGGCCGCGCGGTCGTACTCCTCACCGTAGTTGTCGAACGGGTTCCAGCAGCTCACCTCGGCATGGGTGTGGATGTCGATGGCGATGAGGTTCTTGTGGTCCATGACCGTCTCCTGATATTGGCGTAACAAACCCTAGGGTAAACACCGAGAAAAACGTCGCTCGGCGCGCTTGAATTGGTTATATTTCATAACCATAATCGATTCCAGAAAGAAACGCAACCATGAGCCAACAAGCCATCCATTTCGAGCGCCGCGGTGAACACCAGGAAGTCGCCGTCATCCGCCTCACCCGCCCCGCCAAGCGCAATGCGCTCAACGACGGCCTGATTCTCGCCATTCGCAAGCTGTTTGAAAACATGCCCGAAGGCGTGCGCGCCGCCGTGATCGACGGCGACGGCGAACACTTCTGCGCCGGCCTGGACCTGAGCGAGCTGAAAGAACGCGACGCCGGCCAGGGCCTGCACCACTCACGCATGTGGCACGCCGCGCTGGAATGCGTGCAGTACGGACCGGTGCCGGTGATCGCTGCACTGCACGGTGCCGTGGTGGGCGGCGGCCTGGAACTGGCCAGCGCCTGCCACATCCGCGTGGCGGACGAAAGCACCTTCTACGCCCTGCCCGAGGGCTCGCGCGGCATCTTTGTCGGCGGCGGCGGCGCGGTACGCATCCCGCGCCTGATCGGCGCCGCCCGCATGACCGACATGATGCTGACCGGCCGCGTCTACAACGCGCAGGACGGCGAGAAGGTCGGCTTTGCCCAGTACCTGGTACCGCAAGGTACGTCCTTCGACAAGGCCTTCGAACTCGCCGTGCGCGTGGCACAGAACGCGCCGCTGACCAACTACGCGCTCATCCATGCCTTGCCGCGCATTGCTGAGCAACCGGCCGACCAGGGCTTCCTGACCGAGGCCATGATGGCCGCCATCGCCCAGAGCGCACCGGAAGCCAAAGCCCGCGTGCGTGCCTTCCTCGACGGCAAGGCCGCCAAGGTCAGCAAAGGCTGAATTCGCGATACCTACCTGATTGCAAGACAAGAGACTCATGAGCGAGACAACCACTTCCCCGACCACGCCGCGCTACCGCCCGGTGAATTTCGGCGTCACACGTGTCAACGTGCGCGAGGGCGCCCCGGGTGTGCGCTACCTGCAGGCCGAGCTGCCGCTGGGTGCCTATGCCCGCCGCCTGAGCGACTTCCTGGTGCACTGGGCCGAAACCACGCCCGAGCGCAGCTTCATGGCACGACGCGCCCCGCTGCCCGAGGGCAAGACCGGCGACTGGCAGCACCTCAGTTACGCGCAAGCGCTCGAAGGGGCTCGCAGCATCGGGCAGGCCCTGCTCGACCGCAAGCTGTCGGCCGAACGGCCGGTGGTCATCCTGAGCGAAAACAGCCTGGAACACGCCCTGATGGCGCTGGGCTGCATCTACGCCGGCGTGCCCTACTGCCCGGTGTCGCCGGCCTACGCCACCGTGAGCCAGGACTACGACAAGCTGCGCCACGTGCTGGACACGCTGACGCCGGGCCTCGTGTTCGCCGCTGATGGCGCACGCTATGGCCGCGCCATCGCCGCCACCGTGGGCGCCGATGTCGACGTGGTGCTGGCCCAGGGCACCCTGGAAGGCCGCACCACCACGACTTTTGAAACCCTGCGCAGCACGGTCGCCACTGACGCCGTCGATGCGGCCATGCACGCCGTGCGTCCCGACACCATCGCCAAGTTCCTGTTCACCTCCGGCTCGACCAAGATGCCCAAGCCGGTGATCAACACCCAGCGCATGTGGTGCGCCAACCTGCAGCAGATCACGCTGTCGCTGCCGGTGCTGGCCGAGACCAAGCCGGTGCTGGTGGACTGGCTGCCCTGGAACCACACCTTCGGCGGCAACCACAACTTCGGCCTCGTCCTGCAGCACGGCGGCACGCTCTACATCGATGACGGCAAGCCCACGGCAGCCCTGATCAATGAGACGCTGCGCAACCTGCGCGAGATTGCCCCCACCATTTACTTCAACGTGCCGACCGGCTTCGAGATGATTGCCGCCGCCATGAAGACCGATGCCCAACTGCGGCGCACCCTGCTGTCGCGCGTACGCATGTTCTTCTACTCCGGCGCCGGCCTGGCCCAGCCGGTGTGGGACAGCCTGCACACCACGGCGGAGGCGGACATCGGCGAGCGCATCGTGATGGCCACCGGACTGGGCATGACCGAGTCCGCGCCTTCCGCCATGTTCACCAACAGCCCCAACGTCAAAGCCGGCGACATCGGTGCACCGGTGCCGGGCATGACGCTCAAGCTGGTGGACGTCGATGGCAAGACCGAGGTCCGCTACCGCGGCCCCAACGTGACGCCGGGCTACTGGCGCTCCGAGCAGGCCACGCGCGAAGCCTTCGATGAAGAGGGCTATCTGTGCACCGGCGACGCCGTGCAGTGGATCGATCCGGCCGACCAGCACCGTGGCCTGAAGTTCGACGGCCGCATCGCCGAAGACTTCAAACTTGCCACCGGTACCTTCGTCAGCGTCGGCCCCATGCGCGGCAAGGTCATCGTGGCCGGCGCGCCCTATGTGCAGGACGTCGTACTGACCGGTCTGAACATGAAGGAAGTCGGCGCGCTGATCTTCCCCTCGCCCGCCTGCCGCGACGTCAGCGGCCTGGGCGCCGATGCGAGCTGGGACGCCGTGCTGGCCAGTGCCCCGGTACGCCAGCGCATGCAAGCCGTCATCGACGAACTGGCGCGCCAGGCCACCGGCAGCGCCAACCGCATTGCGCGCGCGCTGCTGCTGAGCGAGCCGCCTTCCATCGACAAGGGCGAGGTCACCGACAAGGGGTCGATCAATCAGCGCGCCGTGCTCAAGCATCGCGATGCACTGGTGCAGGCCCTGCATGACGACAGCGCCCCGGACATCATCAAACCTGGACCATGAAACACCCCCGAAGCGCCTTCGGCGCCACCCCCTCAAGGGGGCGCACCCAGCGGCCCGGCAAAGCCGATTCCGCGGCTGCCCCCGGCTCGCATCACCTCGCTCCCGCATTGCAGCTAACGCGTTACGCACAGGATCACTGACATGGATATCAAAGGACAAGCCGCTCTCGTCACGGGTGCCGCCTCCGGCCTGGGCGAGGCCACCGCGCGCGAACTCGCGCGCCTGGGCGCCAAGGTGGCAGTGCTCGACGTCAATGCTGCGCTGGCCGAACAGGTGGCGGCCGATATCGACGGCGTCGCCTGCGCTTGCGACATCACCAACACCGCCAGCGTGCTCGCAGCCCTGGCCAAAGCGGCCGCCGTGCACGGCCCGGCCCGCATCCTCATGAACATTGCCGGCATCGGCAGCGCCAAGCGCATCGTCGGCCGCGACGGCTCACCTGCGCCGCTGGAGGACTTTGCCCGCGTCGTCAACGTGAATCTCGTCGGCAGCTACAACATCAGCCGCCTGTTTGCGGCCGAGTGCGTCAAGCTCACCCCCCTGGAAGACGGCGAGCGCGGCGTGATGATGTTCACGGCTTCGGTGGCGGCCTTCGACGGCCAGGTCGGCCAGCAGGCCTACAGCGCCTCCAAGGGCGGCCTGGTCGGCATGACGCTGCCGATGGCGCGTGATCTGGCGCAGCACGGTATTCGCGTCTGTACCGTAGCGCCCGGCCTGTTTGCCACGCCGCTGATGAAGGAGCTGCCCGAAGCGGTGCAGGCATCGCTGGCCGCCTCCATCCCTTTCCCGCCACGTCTGGGCAAGCCCGAAGAGTTCGCCCAGCTGGCCTGTCATATCGTGACCAACGGTCACCTCAACGGCGAGGTGATCCGGCTCGATGGCGCTTTGCGCATGGCGCCGCGCTGATTTTTTCCCGTCCCATCCACCTTAACAAAAGGAGACAACACCATGACAACACGTCGCAACTTCGTCCAAGCCCTCGGTTCGTGCGCCGCACTCGGCGCCCTCAGCCCGTTCTCGGCCTTCGCCCAGGCCATCGAACAGGTCAAGATCCTGTATGGATTCCCGGCCGGCAGCTCCGGTGACAGCGTGGCCCGCCGCGTCGGCGAGAAGCTGGCTGGTTCGGCCTACACCAAGAATGCCGCCGTGGTCGAGAACAAGCCCGGCGCCGGCGGCCGTATCGCGCTGGAAACGCTCAAGGCGGCACCCGCGGATGGTTCGGTGCTGGCCCTGGCCCAGGTCTCGGCGCTGGCCAACTACCCGCACATCTACAGCAAGATGAACTACGTCCCGCAGGACTTCGCCCCGATCTCCATCGGCGCCGTCATGCACCATGGCCTGGCTGTTGGCCCGCTGGTGCCCGCCAATGTGAAGACAGTGAAGGAGTTCCTGGCCTGGGCCAAGGCCAACCCGAAGGACGCCAGCTACGGCTCGCCCGGTGCCGGCTCCACGCCGCACTTCCTGGGCGCGCTGCTGGGCATCAACAGCGGCGTCGAGCTCAAGCACGTGCCCTACCGCGGCTCGGTGCCCGGCGTGACCGACGTGGTCGGCGGCCAGATCGCCGCCATGGTGACGCCGCATGGCGACTTCATCGCCAACGCCAAGGCCGGCAAGCTGCGCATCCTGGCCACCTCCGGCCCCAAGCGCTCGCCCTATGTGCCGGAAGTGCCGACCTTTGCCGAACAGGGCTTCCCGGAACTGACCACCGAAGAATGGTTCGGTTTCTACGCCCCGGCCAAGACGCCGAAGAGCGTGCTGATGGCCGCCAATGCCGCTATCAACGCTGCACTCAAGGACAAGGCGGTCATTGACAGCCTGGCCATCGTCGGCCTGATCCCGCGCGGCTCCACCATGGAGGAAATGGCAGCGTCGCAGGCAGCGGAATCCAAGCACTGGGGCCCGCTGATCAAGAAGATCGGCTTCACCGCGGAGTCCTGATCCCGTATGGACTACCAACCGCGTCTTGACGACATCCAGCACATCCTGACGGCGGTGCTGGACGCCCCGGTCCAACTGCAGGCCTTGCCCGCCTTTGCCGAGGTCGATGCCGACCTCGTGCAGCAGGTGCTGGAGGAGGCCGGCAAATTCGTCGCCAGCGAAGTCGCACCGCTGCAGCGCATTGGCGACGAAACCGGCTGTCGTTTCGACGCGGGGGTGGTCAGCGCGCCCCCCGGCTTCCGCCAAGCCTACCAATCGTTCTGGCAAGCCGGCTGGCCCTCGCTGGCCTGTGCGACAGAAGACGGCGGCCAGGGACTACCGGCGGTGCTGGAGGCCGTGCTCCACGAGATGCTGAGCGCGGCCAACCATGGCTGGACCATGGCGCCGGGCCTGCTGCACGGCGCCTACGAGTGCCTGCGCCACCACGGCAGCGATGCGTTGAAGGCGCGCTACCTGGAAAAGATCGCGACGGGCGAATGGCTGGCCACCATGTGCCTGACCGAACCCCAGGCCGGCAGCGACCTGGGGCTGGTTCGCACAAAAGCCGTGGCACAGGCCGATGGCAGCTATGCCCTGAGCGGCACCAAGATCTTCATCTCCGGCGGCGAACACGATCTCACCGACAACATCGTGCACCTGGTGCTGGCACGCCTGCCGGATGCACCAGCCGGCCCCAAGGGCCTGTCGCTGTTCCTGGCACCGAAGTGGCTGCCCGAAGGCCGCCGCAACCCCGTCCACTGCGAGCGCATCGAGGAAAAAATGGGCTTGCACGGCAGCCCGACCTGCGTCATGCGTTTCGAGGACGCCACCGGCTGGCTGGTGGGAGAACCCAACCGCGGCCTGAATGCCATGTTCGTCATGATGAACGCCGCGCGCCTGCATGTGGGCCTGCAAGGCATCGGCCTGCTGGAAGCCGCCTGGCAGAAGGCCCATGCCTATGCGCAGGAACGGCGGCAGATGCGCGCACCGGGTCCGCGCAAGAGCGCGGAAGCCGCGGATCTGATTGCAGAGCACCCGGCCATCCAGCGCATGCTCGACACCCAGCGCGCCTGGATCGACGGCGGCCGCGTGCTGGCCTACCGCACGGCCGTGGAGCTCGACATTGCCAAACACCATACAGACGCTGCGCGGCGCGAGGCCGCGCAGCGCTGGTGCAGCCTGGTCACACCGGTGCTCAAGGCCGCCTTCACCCACCAGGCCTTCCATGGCGCCAGCGAATGCCTGCAGGTGTTCGGCGGCCACGGCTACGTGCGCGAGTGGGGCATCGAGCAGATCGTGCGCGACGCGCGCGTGGCCATGATCTACGAAGGCACCAACGAGATCCAGGCCATCGACCTGCTGGTGCGCAAGGTGCTGCCTGATGGCGGTGTCGCGCTGTCCGCCCTGCTGCAGGAACTGGCAGAAGGCCTGGATCACCGCCAGGCGGCCCATGCCGCCGTCTTGCGACGCTTTGAGCAGGTTCGCACATTGGCCACGCAACTGTCGCAGGCCAGTTCACGCCATACCGAATTGGCCTACTGGGTGGCCGACGATTTTCTGCGTGCCGTCGCTCTGGCCCTGCTGGGCTGGGCCTGGACCCGCATCGACGCGGCCGGTCACGGCCAGACCACGGCGGCGCGCTGGACGGCGCCGATGCACGCCCTGAAAGGCTGGATACTTCCTGAATTTGACATGCGTCAGCAGATCATCCAGGCACAGCTTGGCGCGCAGGATACGCAGGACACGCTGGCCACTTGAGTCCCATGCAAGACAAAAGCACCGCGCCCTCTGTCGACAAGGTTGACACCAGTTACCTGGAAAGCCTGGCCGGCTATAACGCGCGCCGCGCCACCCTGGTCATCGCCGAGTCTTTCCTCAAGCACATGGCCGTCTACAACCTGCGCCTGGTCGACTTCTCGGTGCTGTCGCTGGTCGCCCACAACCCGGGCATCACCTCGCGCCAACTGTGCACCACCCTGAACATCCAGCCCCCCAATCTGGTCGGCATGGTCAATACGCTGGAAAAACGCGAGCTCATGACCCGCCGTCCCCACCCCCACGACGCCCGCGCCATGGGGCTGCATCTGACAGCGGCCGGCAAGAAGCTGGTACGCCAGGCCGAAGAGACGGTCACCCGGCTGGAGGAAGATGCCACCTCGCGCCTGAGTGCCACCGAACGCAGAACCCTGATACAACTGCTCAGAAAAATCTACACCTGAGCCGGCGTCTTCCAGTCGCGAGTCCCGTTACTGTTGCACGTCAGCCATCAGCAGCTATGAAACTTGTAGCAGTCAAAAAACTACGCTATAGTCGGCGCTCGCGTCGGCAAGCTCCGGTCTGCAGAACCGGACTTGGCACAGGGAGGCCAGCCCGGCGCCCCATTCACGCTTTGAGGAGTGCTGTTCAATGAGTTCCAAAGAAAATGCCGCTATCGGTCAGTTGCTTGGCCTGCTCGAGTCCCGCTACGCCATCCGCGTGCTGTGGGCTCTGCGCGACGGTCATGCCCAGACCTTCCGGCTGCTGCAGGACAGCGTGGGCGGCATCACCCCCAACACATTGAACACCCGCATCAAGGAACTGCGCGAAGCCGGCCTGCTCAACCATGGCAGCGACGGCTACCTGCTCACCAGCACCGGCGCCGACCTGCTCAAGCGCCTGGGCGACCTGCAGGCCTTTGCCAGCAAGTGGGCGACCAGCCAGGCCAAAAAGACGCGCTGAGATCCGGCCCCGGCACCGGGGGCTGCTGGCATAATTTGCGGTTTTCTGGATGTTGCGCCTTGCCCATCAGGCGCCACCAGCTATCAAATCAATAGCACAAAGGACCGCATATGATCACCACCCCTTCCGGCCTGCAATTCGAAGACACCGTCATCGGCACCGGGGCTGAAGCCACGCGCGGCCAGGACGTGACCGTCCACTACACCGGCTGGCTCTACAGCAACGGTGTGCAGGGCGCCAAGTTCGACTCCAGCAAAGACCGCAACGATCCGTTCCAGTTTTCCCTCGGTGCCGGCATGGTCATCCGCGGCTGGGATGAGGGCGTGGCCGGCATGAAGATCGGCGGCACCCGCACCCTCATCATCCCGGCCGACCTGGGTTATGGCGCCCGTGGCGCCGGCGGTGTGATCCCGCCCAACGCCACCCTCAAGTTCGAAGTCGAATTGCTCGGCCTGTCGGACTGAGACCTCCTGAGAGCGGGTGCAGCACGCACCCGCCCCTCTTGAAACGGCGACGGCCGTCCCCATGTTCGCGCATGACCCCCGTATTCCCGATTGATCCGCATGTCTGACACCCATCCCACCCCTCCCCAAGCCGGCGAACCCAACGGCGAAGATATCGTCGCCGCCCACGAAGCCGACCTGCTGAGCCAGGTCCAGGCCGAACTGGCCGAACTCAAGGCCAAAAGCGCCGAGCTGGCCGACCAGTTCCTGCGCGCCAAGGCGGAAGCCGAAAATGCCCGCCGCCGCGCCGAGGACGAGATCTCCAAAAGCCGCAAGTTCGCCGTGGAAAGCTTTGCCGACAGCCTGCTGCCCGTGGCCGACAGCCTGGAAGCCGGCCTGGCCATCAAGGACGCCACCCCCCAGCAGATCCGCGAAGGCGCCGAAGCCACCCTGCGTCAACTCGTCGCCGCGCTGGAACGCAACAAGGTGATTGCCATCAACCCGGCCCCCGGCACCAAGTTCGACCCGCACCAGCACCAGGCCATCAGCGTGGTGCCGGCCGAGCAGGAGGCCAATACCGTGGTGGGCGTGCTGCAAAAGGGTTACCTAATCGCCGATCGGGTCCTGCGCCCGGCCCTGGTGACTGTGACCGCCCCCAAATAAGACCGACCGGATACTTGAAATTGCGCAAGTTATCCACACGTGACGAATATCTGAATTTTTCAAAATACCAGGAGTAAAAACATGGGAAGAATCATCGGCATTGACCTGGGCACCACCAACTCGTGCGTGTCCGTCATGGAAGGCAACACCACCCGGGTGATCGAGAACTCGGAAGGTGCGCGCACCACGCCCTCCATCGTCGCCTACCAGGAAGACGGCGAAGTGCTGGTCGGCGCATCCGCCAAGCGCCAGGCCGTGACCAACCCCAAGAACACCTTGTACGCCATCAAGCGCCTGATCGGCCGCAAGTTCACCGAGAAGGAAGTGCAGAAGGACATCAACCTGATGCCCTACTCCATCGTGGCTGCCGACAACGGCGACGCCTGGGTGGAAGTGCGCGGCAAGCAGATTTCGGCCCAGCAGGTCAGCGCCGACATCCTGCGCAAGATGAAGAAAACCGCCGAAGACTACCTCGGCGAGGCCGTGACCGAAGCCGTGATCACGGTGCCGGCCTACTTCAACGACGCCCAGCGCCAGGCCACCAAGGATGCCGGCCGCATCGCCGGCCTGGAAGTCAAGCGCATCATCAACGAGCCGACTGCAGCGGCCCTGGCCTTCGGTCTGGACAAGTCTGAAAAGGGCGACCGCAAGATCGCCGTGTACGACCTCGGCGGCGGTACCTTCGACGTCTCCATCATCGAGATCGCCGACGTCGACGGCGAAAAACAGTTCGAAGTGCTGTCCACCAACGGCGACACCTTCCTCGGCGGCGAGGACTTCGACCAGCGCATCATCGACTTCATCATCGGCGAGTTCAAGAAAGAGCAAGGCGTTGACCTGTCCAAGGACGTGCTGGCCCTGCAGCGCCTGAAGGAAGCGGCGGAGAAGGCCAAGATCGAGCTCTCCAGCTCGGCTGCCACCGACATCAACCTGCCCTACATCACCGCGGATGCCTCCGGTCCGAAGCACCTGAACATCAAGCTCACCCGCGCCAAGCTGGAAAGCCTGGTGGAAGAACTGATCGAGCGCACCATCGCGCCCTGCCGCACCGCCATCAAGGATGCCGGCGTGAGCGTGGGCGACATCCATGACGTGATCCTGGTCGGCGGCATGACCCGCATGCCCAAGGTGCAGGAAAAGGTGAAGGAGTTCTTCGGCAAGGAGCCGCGCAAGGACGTCAACCCGGACGAAGCCGTGGCCGTGGGTGCCGCCATCCAGGGCCAGGTGCTGTCGGGCGACCGCAAGGACGTGCTGCTGCTGGACGTGACCCCGCTGTCGCTGGGCATCGAAACACTGGGCGGTGTCATGACCAAGATGATCGCCAAGAACACCACCATCCCGACCAAGTTCGCGCAGACGTTCTCGACCGCGGAAGACAACCAGCCGGCCGTGACGATCAAGGTGTTCCAGGGCGAGCGTGAAATCGCCTCCGGCAACAAGCTGCTGGGCGAGTTCAACCTGGAAGGCATTCCGCCCTCGGCGCGCGGCCTGCCGCAGATCGAGGTGTCGTTCGACATCGACGCCAACGGCATCCTGCACGTCGGCGCCAAGGACAAGGGCACCGGCAAGGAAAACAAGATCACCATCAAGGCCAATTCCGGCCTGAGCGAGGAAGAAATCCAGCAGATGGTGAAGGACGCCGAACTCAACGCTGCCGAAGACAAGAAAAAGCTCGAACTGGTGCAGTCCCGCAACCAGGCCGATGCCGCGGTGCACAGCGTGCAGAAGAGCCTGGCCGAACATGGCGACAAGCTCGAAGCCGGCGAGAAGGAAAAAATCGAAGCCGCCGTCAAGGACTTGGAAGAAACGCTCAAGGGCGACGACAAGGCCGCCATCGACGCCAAGACCGAGGCCCTGATGGCCGCCAGCCAGAAGCTGGGCGAGAAGATGTACGCCGACCAGCAGGCGGCCCAGGCCGCAGCTGGTGCCGGCGCTGCCGAGGCAGCGCCTGGCGCTGAGTCGGCCAGCCGTCCTGCTGACGACGACAACATCGTGGACGCCGAGGTCAAGGAAGTCAAGAAAGGCTGATACCCACCTGCCGCGCCGCGTCCGCATGATCCTTCGGGATCGTCGGCGCGGCGTTTTGCGTGACAGACCCGCGAGAAATCCATGGCCAAAAGAGACTTTTACGAGATCCTGGGCGTGCCGAAAAACGCGTCCGAGGACGACATCAAGAAGGCATACCGCAAGCTGGCAATGAAGCACCACCCTGACCGCAATCAGGGTGACAGCGCCAAGGTGGCCGAAGAAAAATTCAAGGAGGCCAAGGAGGCCTACGAGATGCTGTCCGACGCGCAAAAGCGCGCGGCCTACGACCAGTACGGCCACGCCGGCGTCGACCCGAACATGCGTGGCGGCGGTCCGGGCGACGGTTTCTCCGGCGGGTTCGCAGAAGCCTTTGGCGACATCTTCGGCGACATGTTCGGCCAGCAGCGCGGACGCAGCGCCGGCGGTCGCCAGGTCTACCGAGGCAGCGACTTGAGTTACGCCATGGAGATCACGCTGGAGGAAGCGGCGCGCGGCAAGGATGCGCAGATCCGCATCCCGAGCTGGGACAACTGCGACACCTGCCGCGGCACCGGCGCCAAGCCGGGCACGCAGGTCAAGACCTGCTCGACCTGCCACGGCTCGGGCTCGGTGCAGATGCGCCAGGGTTTCTTCAGCGTGCAACAGACCTGCCCGCACTGCCACGGCAGCGGCAAGATCATTCCCGAGCCCTGCACCAGTTGCCATGGCCAGGGCCGCATCAAGCGCCAGAAGACGCTGGAGGTGAAGATCCCGGCCGGCATCGACGACGGCATGCGCATCCGCAGCGCCGGCAACGGCGAGCCCGGCACCAATGGTGGCCCGCCGGGTGATCTCTACATCGAGATCCGGCTGCGTAAGCACGACATCTTCGAGCGCGACGGCGACGACCTGCACTGCTCGGTGCCGATCAGCATCGTCACCGCATCGCTGGGCGGCGAGATCGATGTGCCCACGCTGGCCGGCAAGGCGGCGATCGACATCCCGGAAGGCACGCAGACCGGCAAGCAGTTCCGTCTGCGCGGCAAGGGCATCAAGGGCATCCGCTCCAGCTACCCGGGCGACCTGTACTGTCACATCACGGTGGAAACGCCGGTCAAACTCACCGAGCACCAGCGCAAGCTGCTGCGCGAGCTGGGCGAATCGCTCAAGAAAGGCGGTGCCAAGCACTCGCCCAGCGAAGACAGCTGGACCGACCGCCTGAAGAGCTTCTTCAGCTGATCTGCCCAAGACCTCACAGGTCAACCAAGCCGCGAAGCAGTAGCTGCTTCGCGGCTTTTTTCATGCGGGACGCGCTAACATGGCAGCCCCAACGGAGTTCTTCTGCATGAGCGTCAACATCACCTTTCTCGGCGGCGCCGATACCGTTACCGGCTCCAAATACCTGGTCCGCCATGACAAGCACAGCCTGCTGGTGGATTGCGGTCTGTTCCAGGGCTACAAGCAGCTGCGCCTGCGCAACTGGAGCCCGCTGCCGGTGGCCCCCGACCAGATCGACGCCGTCATATTGACCCATGCCCACCTCGACCACAGCGGCTACCTGCCCCTGCTGGCGCGCGAGGGCTTCGAGGGCCATGTCTACGCCACACCCGGCACGCGCGATCTGTGCGGCATCCTGCTGCCCGACAGCGGCCACATCCAGGAAGAGGATGCGGCCTTCGCCAATCGCCACGGTTTTTCCAAGCACACACCGGCGCTGCCGCTGTACACGCGCCAGGATGCCATGGACTGCCTGCCGCTGATCAAGACCACGGACTTCGGCCACACTTTCCAGCCCATCCCGGGCTGGCATGCCACCTTCTCGCATGCCGGCCACATCCTGGGCGCGGCCAGCCTGCTGCTGGAAGTGCAAGGGCGGCGCATCCTGTTCTCGGGTGACCTCGGCCGCACCGATGACTTCCTCATGAATCCGCCCGACCGCGCACCGGCGGCCGACACCGTGCTGATCGAGTCGACCTACGGCGACCGCGAACACCCCGATGAGGATGTGCTGGCCGAACTGGGGCCCGCATTGCACCGCGTCGCCGCGCGCGGCGGCGTGGCCGTGCTGCCGGTGTTTGCCGTCGGCCGGGCCCAGGCCATCCTGCATGCGATCGCCGAACTCAAGCTTCGCGGCGACATCCCCAGTTCGCTGCCGGTGTTCCTGGACAGCCCGATGGCCATCCACAGCACGCACCTGATCGAGCACTACCCGCACGAACACCGGCTCACCAACAAGCAGGTGCGCGCCCTGACCCACTGCGCCACCATGGTGAACACACCCGACGAGTCCAAGGCTCTGGGCCGCCGCCACGGCCCGATGGTGATCCTGGCCGCCAGCGGCATGGCCACCGGCGGCCGTGTGCTGCACCACCTGGCACTGCATGCGGGCAACCATCGCAACATGGTCATCCTCACCGGCTTCCAGGCGCCCGGCACGCGCGGTGCCACGCTGTCCAGCGGTGCCAAATCGGTCCGCATTCACGGCCAGGACGTGAGTGTCAATGCCGAAGTGGTGCAAATGCAGTCGGCCTCCGCCCATGCCGATGCCAGCCAGTTGATGGACTGGCTGCGCACCATGCCCGAGCGGCCGGATCAGGTCTACGTCGTGCACGGCGAGCTGGGCCCGGCCGACGAATTGCGCAAACGCATCAAACACGAGCTGGGCTGGCGAGCCATGGTGCCCGAGCATGGCTCCACCTGGCCCACTTAGCAGCCATTGATTACTGTTGACATCAACTAGCGCCGGTTACGGACTGTTACGCAACTTGGCCATAATCGGTAACAATGCAAGGCCATGACGCTCAAACTGTTCCATATCACCGAGTTTGCAGAATCAGCCTGGGTATCCCCGGAAAAGCAACGCGAGGCCATTCACCCTGTCATGCTGGTTTGCCTGGCCAGTCTCTGGCTGACCCTGGCCTGTAACTTCCCCTTGTGGCGCGAACTTTCTCGTCTGCCGCTGGAAACCGGCCAACTCTGGTGGCTGGGACTGCGCTTGGCCCTGCTCATGGTGTTCGCGCTCACGGCCCTGCTGAGCCTGCTGTGCTGGCGCCGGACCCTCAAGCTCGCGCTCGCACTGTTGCTGCTGCTGGCGGCACTCGATATGCCACTCATGCTGAGCCAGGCCAACTTCCTCGACCTCAGTGCGGGCCTGGGCAACCTGGGGGCTCAGTTGCGTGCCGGGGTGAGCTGGCAGCTGGTGGGCCTGTTCGTGGCCTTGGGTCTGCTGCCCGCCCTCTGGCTCTGGCGTCTGCCAGTCCGGCGCATTCCCTTGCTGGCCAATCTACTGCAGAACACCCTCTTGTTCGTGCTGTCCTGCGTTTTGCTCGCGGGCACGTGGTGGCTCAGCGCGCACGACATCTCCGAACTCTTGCGCAACCAACCTCAGCTGCACCAGTTGCTCAACCCCTTCAGCTCTTTCCACGCACTGGCACCAGAGCAGCTGAGCAGGCTCTTCCCGCACTGAGCAGAATCGACCTCTCACCAGAGGGACCTCAAGTCCCCTTGTGCCAGCCCGGCATCACACCGCGTAAGGCATCGCCAGCAGGCGCTCACGGGCAGCACGGTATTCGCGCCGCAGCTGGGCCACGAACTCGGCCGTGCTCTGGATCTTGTTGATGGCGCCAATGCCCTGGCCGCAGCCCCAGATGTCCTTCCAGGCCTTCTTGGCGTCACCGCCGAAATTCATCTTGCTCGGATCGCTTTCGGGCAGGTGGTCCGGGTCGAGGCCGGCCGCACGGATGCTGGGCGCCAGGTAGTTGCCGTGCACGCCGGTGAACAGGTTGCTGTAGACAATGTCGTCCGAGCTGCCGTCCACGATGGCCTGCTTGTAGGCCTCGGCGGCGCGCGCCTCTTCGGTAGCGATAAAGGCCGAGCCCATGTAGGCGAAGTCCGCCCCCATGGCCTGCGCCGCCAGCACGGCACCGCCGCTGGCAATCGAGCCGCTCAGGGCCAGCGGGCCGTCGAACCACTGGCGAATTTCCTGCACCAGCGCAAACGGGCTCTTCACGCCCGCATGGCCGCCGGCACCGGCCGCTACCGCAATCAGGCCATCGGCACCCTTCTCGATCGCCTTGTGGGCGAACTTGTTGTTGATGATGTCGTGCATCACCACCGCCCCATAGGAATGGGCCGCCTGGTTGATTTCCTCGCGCGCGCCCAGCGAGGTGATGATGACCGGCACCTTGTACTTCACGCACAGCGCCATGTCGTGCTCCAGCCGGTCGTTGGACTTGTGCACGATCTGGTTGATGGCAAACGGCGCGGCCGGACGGTCCGGGTTGGCCTTGTTGTGTGCGGCCAGCGCCTCGGTGATCTCGGCCAGCCATTCGTCGAGCTGAGAGGCCGGGCGCGCGTTGAGGGCCGGCATGGAGCCCACCACACCGGCAATGCACTGGGCAATGACCAGCTTGGGGTTGCTGATGATGAACAGCGGCGAACCAATGATGGGCAGTGGCAGGTTCTGCAGCGTCGAAGGGAGCTTGGACATCTCGTCTCCAGTAATTGACCGAACAATATTAATAAAAAACGGCTGAAGCCCTTGTCAATCGGGCGACAGCCGCTATTCTTTTTATAGCAATCTAGAAAGCTTCAAGTGCCAGCGCCGTCACGCTGGCGGCCCCTTCGACGATGCTGTCGCGCACGCCGGGCGCGCGGCTCAGCATGTGGTCGGCGTAGAAGCGTGCCACCGTGATCTTGGCTTGCATGAAGGCGGCATCTTCGCCTTTCGCCAGTTCCTGCTGCGCCACCAGCAAGGCGCGCGCCAGCTGCCAGCCGGCCATCAGGTTGCCAGCCAGCATCAGGTAGGGCACGCTGCCGGCATAAACCGCATTCGGATCCTGCTGGTCGGCCATGAACTCCACCACATCGATGAACGCCAGGCGCGCTGCCGTCAAGCGCTTGGCCACGGCCAGCGCGTCGGCACCGCCCTGTTTCTTCAATTCAGCCTCGGTGGCTTCGATCTGTTGGGCAATGGCCTTGGCGGTCTGGCCGCCGTCGCGCGCGGTCTTGCGCCCCACCAGGTCGTTGGCCTGGATGGCCGTGGTGCCCTCATAAATGGTCAGGATCTTGGCATCGCGGTAGTACTGGGCGGCGCCGGTCTCCTCGATAAAGCCCATGCCGCCGTGCACCTGCACGCCCAGCGACGTCACTTCCAGGCTCATCTCGGTGCTGTAGCCCTTGACCAGCGGCACCATGAACTCGTAGAAAGCCTGGTTCTGCTGGCGCGTTGCCGCATCCGGGTGATGGTGTGCAGCATCGTAGGCCGCCGCGGCGACGGACGCCATGGCACGACAGCCTTCGGTGTAGGCGCGCATGGTCATCAGCATGCGCCGCACATCCGGGTGATGGATGATGGGCGCACTGGCCTTGATCGAACCATCGACCGGGCGGCTCTGCACGCGGTCGCGCGCGTAGGCCACGGCCTTCTGGTAGGCACGCTCGGCTACTGCGATGCCTTGCATGCCGACCGCATAACGCGCCGCGTTCATCATGATGAACATGTACTCCAGGCCGCGGTTCTCCTGGCCCACCAGGTAACCGACAGCGCCACCATGATCGCCGTACTGCAGCACGGCGGTCGGGCTGGCCTTGATGCCCATCTTGTGCTCAATGCTGACGCAGTGCACGTCGTTGCGCGCGCCCAAGGACCCATCCTTGTTCACCAGGAACTTCGGCACCACGAACAGGCTGATGCCCTTGATGCCTTCCGGCGCGCCGGTCACGCGCGCCAGCACCAGGTGCACGATGTTGTCGGCCATGTCGTGCTCACCGTAGGTGATGAAGATCTTGGTGCCGAAGACCTTGTAGCTGCCGTCAGGCTGCGGCTCGGCACGGCTGCGCACCAGCGACAGGTCCGAGCCGGCCTGCGGCTCGGTCAGGTTCATGGTGCCGGTCCACTCGCCGCTGACCAGCTTTTCCAGGTAGGTCGCCTTGAGTTCATCCGAACCAGCGGTGAGCAGCGCCTCGATGGCACCGTCGGTCAGCAGCGGGCACAGGGCAAAGCTCAGGTTGGCGCTGTTGCACATCTCGATGCAGGCCGCACCGATGGTCTTGGGCAGGCCCTGGCCGCCGAAGTCGACCGGGTGCTGCAGGCCTTGCCAGCCGCCTTCGGCAAATTGACGGAAGGCATCGCTGAAGCCCGGCGTGGTCGTGACCTGGCCGTCTTTCCAGCTCGAAGGATTCTTGTCGCCGTCCCAGTTCAGCGGGGCGATCACCTGCTCATTGAACTTGGCCGCCTCTTCCAGCACGGCCTGCGCCGTGTCGAAGCCGGCATCCTCGAAACCAGGAATGCGGGCAATCTCGTCGATCTGCGCCAGGTGTTTGATGTTGAACAGCATGTCCTTGACAGGCGCGACATAGCTCATGGTGGTCTCCAACCGAATTCAGAAACAAAAAGTCAAAAAAAAGGCACCGCATGCGATGCCTTTTTGTCCGGCACTCAAAGTGCTGCGACGAGCTCCGGCACCGCCGTGAAGAGGTCGGCCTCCAAGCCGTAGTCAGCCACGCTGAAGATCGGTGCCTCGGGGTCCTTGTTGATGGCCACGATCACCTTGGAATCCTTCATGCCGGCCAAGTGCTGGATGGCGCCGCTGATGCCGCAGGCGATGTAGAGCTGCGGCGCCACGATCTTGCCGGTCTGGCCGACCTGCAGGTCGTTGGCGGCGTAGCCCGCGTCCACCGCGGCACGGCTGGCGCCGATGGCAGCACCCAGCTTGTCGGCCAGCGGCGTCATCACTTCGTTGAACTTCTCGCTCGAACCGAGGGCACGGCCGCCGGAGACGATGATCTTGGCGGCGGTCAGTTCAGGACGGTCGTTCTTGGCAATCTCGCTGCCGACGAAGGCCGACTTGGCGTTGGCCGCCACGGCGGCCAGCGTCTCCACCGCGGCCGAACCGCCGCTGGCGGCTGCGGCGTCAAAGCCGGTGGTACGCACCGTGATGACCTTGACCGCATCGGCGCTTTGCACTGTGGCGATGGCATTGCCGGCGTAGATCGGACGCTCGAAGGTGTCCGGGCTGTCGACCTTGGTGATGTCGGAGATCTGGCCGACATCGAGCTTGGCCGCCACGCGCGGCGCAATGTTCTTGCCCGAGGCGGTGGCCGGGAACAGGATGTGGCTGTAGTTGCCGGCCACGGCCAGCACCTGGGCGGCCATGTTCTCGGCCAGGCCGTGGGCGAAGGCTTCGCTGTCGGCGTGCAGCACCTTGGCCACGCCGGCGATCTGGGCGGCAGCCGCAGCGGCAGCAGCGGCATTGCTGCCGGCCACCAGCACATGGACATCACCACCGCAAGCAGCGGCGGCCGTCACGGTGTTGAGGGTGGCGCCCTTGATGGACGCGTTGTCGTGTTCGGCAATAACGAGTGCAGTCATTTCAGGTCCTCAGATCACTTTGGCTTCGTTCTTCAGCTTGGCCACCAGCGTGGCGACGTCGGGCACCTTGATGCCGGCGCTGCGCTTCGGGGGCTCGCTGACCTTGAGGGTCTTGATGCGCGGGGTGACATCGACGCCCAGGTCTTCCGGCTTGACGGTGTCGAGCTGCTTTTTCTTGGCCTTCATGATGTTGGGCAACGTCACGTAGCGCGGCTCGTTCAGGCGCAGGTCGGTGGTGATGACGGCCGGCAGGGTGATGGAGAGGGTCTCCAGACCGCCGTCGACTTCACGCGTGACGCTGGCCTTGCCATCGGCCACTTCGACCTTGGAGGCAAAGGTCGCTTGCGGCAGGTCGGCCAGCGCGGCCAGCATCTGGCCGGTCTGGTTGCAATCGTCGTCGATGGCCTGCTTGCCCAGGATCACCAAGCCAGGCTGTTCCTTGTCGACCAGGGCCTTGAGCAGCTTGGCCACGGCCAGGGGCTGCAGTTCTTCCGCGGTTTCGACCAGGATGGCGCGGTCGGCGCCGATGGCCATGGCGGTGCGCAGGGTTTCCTGGCACTGGGCCACGCCGCAGGAGACGGCGATGACTTCGGTGACGGCCCCCTTTTCTTTCAGGCGCACGGCCTCTTCCACAGCGATCTCGTCAAACGGGTTCATGCTCATTTTGACGTTGGCAATGTCTACACCCGTGTTGTCCGACTTGACTCGGACCTTCACGTTGTAGTCCACCACGCGTTTGACGGCTACCAGGACTTTCATTTCTGCCACTCCAGCTAGTTGCAAATTCGGTTGTTGTGATTGACGTGTACGTCAATCACCTGATTCTATTCGGCGCGGCGTTCGCTTCCCGGCACACGGGCGACAGGATAAAAACGAACGATCGTGCTTTTTTTGATTATAAGCGGATCGAGCCTCTGCGCGACGGCTTTATTTCAGGAAAATGGACAACAGGTGATGCCGCCAGACGGCGGCATCACTTGGCGCGGCTCAAGCCCAGGTAAGTTTCCACCACCTTCGGGTCGCGCGCCAGTTGGTCGGCCGGCCCTTCCAGCATGACCTCGCCCGTCTCCAGCACATAGGCCCGGTCGGCCACCTGCAGCGCGGCGCGCGCATTCTGCTCGACCAGCAGAATCGTGACGCCGGTCTGCTTGAGCTCGCGAATGATGTGAAAAATCTCCTTCACGATCAGCGGCGCCAGCCCCAGGCTGGGCTCGTCGAGCATCAGCAGGCGCGGCTTGGCCATCAGCGCCCGGCCGATGGCCAGCATCTGCCGCTCGCCGCCCGACAGCGTGGCGGCCAGTTGCTCGCGTCGCTCCTTCAGCCGGGGAAACAGCTCGAACACCGTCTCCAGCTGGTCGGCCGGATTCGGCTCGCGCAGCCGGTAGCGGCGATAGCTGCCCAGCAGCAGGTTGTCCAGCACGCTCATGCTGCCGAACAGCTCGCGCTTCTCCGGCACCA
>MGPC01000001.1 GCA_001797315.1 Curvibacter sp. GWA2_64_110 | reverse complement strand
GTCGTTGTCGCGCTGGTGCAGGCCGATGCTGGGCTCGTCCAGCACGTACATCACGCCGGTCAGGCCGGAGCCGATCTGGCTGGCCAGGCGGATGCGCTGCGCCTCGCCGCCCGACAGCGTCTCGGCGCTGCGGTCCAGGCTCAGGTAGTTCAGGCCGACGTCGTTGAGGAACTTCAGGCGCAGGCGGATTTCGCGCACCACCTTGTCGGCAATCTCGGCCTTGGCGCCGTGCAGTTGCAGCGTGTCGAAATACGCAAAGCACTCGCGCAGCGTCAGATGGCTCACTTCAAAAATGGCGCGCGACTGTTCGCCTTCGCCGACCTTCACATGGCGTGCTTCGGTGCGCAGCCGCGTGCCGGCGCAGGCCGGGCAGGGCTGGGTGCCGCGCAGGCGCGCCAGGTCCTCGCGCACCAGGGCCGACTCGGTTTCGCGGTAGCGCCGCTGGATGTTGGGGATGATGCCCTCGAAGGCGTGTTTCTTGCTGACCTTCTTGCCTTGCGAGGCACCGGAGTCCATCACGTAGCTGAACTTGATCTCCTCCTCGCCCGAGCCGTAGAGGATGACCTGCTGCACGGCAGGCGGCAGCGACTCGAAGGGGTCGTCGAGGTCGAACTTGTAATGCCTGGCCAGGCTTTCCAGCATGGCGAAGTAATAGGCATTGCGCCGGTCCCAGCCCTTGATGGCGCCGCTGGCCAGGCTGAGCGTCGGGAAGGCCACCACACGCGCCGGGTCGAACACCTCCTGCTGGCCGATGCCGTCGCAGCTCGGGCAGGCACCCTGCGGCGAGTTGAAGGAGAACAGGCGCGGCTCGAGTTCGCTGATCGAGTAGTGGCACAGCGGACAGGCGAACTTGGCGTTGAACAGGTGTTCGGCGTTCGTGTCCATCTCCAGCGCAATGGCGCGGCCATTGGCCAGGCGCAAGGCGGCCTCGAAACTCTCGGCCAGGCGCTGGCGCAGCGCGGCGGCGTCCGGGTCGTCGACGCCGCGCACCTTGAGGCGGTCGATCACCACGTCAATGTCGTGCTTCTCGGTCTTTTTCAACTGCGGCAGTTCGTCGAAGTTGCAGGCCACGCCATCGACGCGAAAGCGCACATAACCCTGCGCCTGCATGTCCTCGAACACCTCGCTGAACTCGCCCTTTTTCTCGCGTGCCAGCGGCGCCAGGATCATGAGCCGGGTGTCGGCCGGCAGCGCCAGCACGGCATCGACCATCTGGCTCACGGTCTGCGCCTGCAGCGGCAAGTTGTGGTCGGGGCAGTAAGGGGTGCCGGCGCGCGCGAACAGCAGGCGCAGGTAGTCGTGGATCTCGGTGACGGTGCCCACGGTGGAACGCGGGTTGTGGCTGGTGGCCTTCTGCTCGATGCTGATGGCCGGCGAGAGGCCCTCGATCAGATCGACGTCCGGCTTGTCCATCAGCTGCAGGAACTGGCGCGCGTAGGTCGAGAGGCTCTCGACATAACGGCGCTGCCCTTCGGCGTACAGGGTGTCGAAGGCCAGGCTCGACTTGCCCGAGCCGGACAGGCCGGTGATCACCACCAGGCTGTTGCGCGGGATATCGAGGTCGATGCCCTTGAGGTTGTGCGTACGCGCACCGCGGATGTGGATGGCCTGCTGCTGCAGGGCATGGGCCAGGTAGCGGCCCGGGCCTTCCTCGGCAGGTAGGGACTGGGGGCGAAGGCCGTCAGGGGTGGAGTTCAAAGCGTTGTGTCTTCAACAAAACCCTCCATGATAGAGATAGACGGGCTTTCCCGCACCTTGCCGGCTGCTTTTGTCCGGATCGGAGACAATCGACGCTTTTGTGCCAGCCGTCCGCTGGTGGCTACTTCGTGCCGGATTGCTTCCTGTGTCATCTACCCTATCTTCCCGCCAGACGGCCCCTGAACCGGGCGCCATGACCCCGGTGGAGCGGCGCGCCAGCCTGTCGCTGGCGGCCATCTTTGCCCTGCGCATGCTCGGCCTGTTCCTAGTGCTGCCGGTGTTTGCGCTGGAGGCGGCCCGCTATCCCGGTGGCGACGATCCCGCCCGGGTCGGCCTGGCCATGGGCATCTACGGCCTGACCCAGGGCGTGTTGCAACTGCCCTTCGGCATGGCGTCGGACCGGCTGGGGCGCAAGCGCGTCATCGTCGCCGGTCTGTTGTTGTTTGCCGTCGGCAGCTTTGTCGCCGCGCTGGCTGACAGCCTGGCCGGGCTGACCCTCGGCCGCGCGCTGCAGGGCGCCGGCGCCATCTCGGCCGCGGTGACGGCCCTGTTGGCCGACCAGACGCGTGACGAGGTGCGTACCAAGGCCATGGCGCTGGTAGGCGCCAGCATCGGGCTGATGTTTGCCCTGTCGCTGCTGCTGGCGCCGCTGCTGGTGAGCTGGATCGGTCTGGCCGGCCTGTTTGCCCTGACCGGTGCACTGGCGCTGGCGGGGGTGGCGGTGGTGATCTGGCTGGCGCCGCCCGAGCCGCGCCAGCACAAGGACATGCCGCGCGGCAAGCTGTCCGAGGTGCTGACGCATGCCGGCCTGCTGCGGCTGGATGTCGGCGTGTTCATCCTGCACGCGGTGCAGTTGGCCATGTGGGTCGCCATTCCGGCCCTGCTGGTGCAAGCCGGCCTGCCCAAGGCGGATCATTGGTGGGTCTACCTGCCGGCGGTGTTGGCGTCTTTTGTCGTCATGGGCGCCACCCTGTTCCCGTTGGAAAAGCGCGGCTACCTGCGTGCTGTGTTCCTGGCCGCGATCGGCCTGATCGGCGCGGTGCAGCTCGGGCTGTTGTGGAGTGCCGAGGCGCCGCGCATCAGCGTTTTGGCCGTGCTGCTGTTCGTTTTCTTCTGCGGCTTCAACGTATTGGAGGCCACCCAGCCCAGCCTGGCCTCGCGCATTGCGCCGCCGCATGTACGCGGTACGGCATTGGGCGTCTACAACATGTTGCAGTCGCTCGGCTTTTTTGCCGGCGGCGCCGTCGGTGGCTGGCTGGTCAAGGCCACCGGGGTGCAGGGCCTGTTTGTGGCTTGCGGGATCGGCATGGGCCTGTGGCTGTTGGTGGCCTGGCCGATGAAAGCGCCGTCCAGAACCGCCGGCAAGGCGCCATAATCACCCCAATAGTTTGGAGAAATACCCATGGCATCCGTCAACAAAGTGATTCTGGTCGGTAACTGCGGCCGCGACCCCGAAATTCGCTACCTGCCGTCCGGCCAGGCGGTGGCCAATGTGAGCGTGGCCACCTCCAGCCGCCGCAAGGACAAGAACACCGGTGAAACCATCGAGGACACCCAGTGGCACCGCGTCACCTTCTATGACCGCCTGGCCGAAATTGCCGGCGAGTACGTCAAGAAGGGCCAGCCGATCTACGTCGAAGGCCGCCTGAAATACGGCAAGTTCACCAACAAGGACGGCCACGAGCAGAACACCGTGGACATCATCGCTACCGAGATGCAGCTGCTGGGCAAGCGTGAAGGCATGGGCGGCCCGTCCGACGACGAGGGTGGCGCACCGCGCCGCGCCGCGCCGGCCCCGCGCCAGGCGCCCAGCGCCCCGGCCCCGCGCCAGGCACCGGCCAAGGCTTCGAGCGGCTTTGACGACATGGACGACGACATCCCGTTCTGACCGTTTCGCCCTTCGTCTGACCGTCCGAGCCCCGGCGGCCGCAAGGCTGGTGGGGCTTTTTTGTAGCGTTGGGTTGTACTGTGGGGGGTATTTATGTATACTCCGTCCAGTATATGGAGATTGCCATGAATTCATCGCGTACTTCTGCTGGATTGGCCCGCCGCCTGGCGCCGTGGCTGGCCGCCTGTGCTGTGTCCGCCGCCATGGCGCAGGGCACGGTCCAGGTGCCGACGGTCCAGATCCAGGCGCGCGCCGTGTCGACCGGCTTCGAGATCGACGGCGTGATCCAGCCGGTCAAGCAAAGCACCGTCTCGGCGCAGGCGTCCGGCCGCGTGGTGACGCTGGCCGTCAAGATGGGCGACCGTGTCAAGGCCGGCCAGTTGCTGGCCACCATCGACGACCGCGAGGCCGCCGTCGGCGTGCAGCGCAGCGCCGCCCAAGTGGCGCAGTCAGAGGCCGAGTTCCGCAATGCCCAGGCCCACTACGAGCGCACCAAAGAGCTGCAGGCCAAGGGTTTTGTCAGCAAGGCGGCGCTCGACACGGCCGAGACGCAATTCAAGGGTGCCCAGGCCGGGCGCGAACAGGCCAGTGCCGGGGCACGCCAATCCGCGCTGTCGCAGGGTTACACCCGTGTCACCGCGCCGTATGACGGCTGGGTGCTACAGACCCACGTCGAAGCCGGCGACCTGGCGGTGCCGGGCAAGCCGATCGTGACGGTCTATGCGCCGCAGCCGCTGCGCGCCGTGGTGCAGGTGCCGGCTTCCAAGGCCGATGTCACGCGCCAGGCCGGTCAGATTGAAGTCCAGTTGGGCAGCGACTGGGTGACCCCGGTGGCGCGCAGCGCCATGCCTTCGGCGGACCCGGTGTCGCAAACGGTGGAATGGCGCCTGGAGCTCTCGCCCAAGGTCACGCAGAACCTGCTGCCGGGCCAGCAGGTGCGGGTGCGCTATGTCGGTGGCCAGGCCAATCGCATGGTGGTGCCGGCCGCGGCCGTGCTGCGCCGCGGCGAGTTGACGGCGGTTTATGTGGCCGGTGACAAGGGTTTTGCGCTGCGCGCGGTACGGCTGGGCGCCGACCACGGGGCGGACGGCATCGAGATCGTGGCGGGCTTGAAGGCTGGTGACCGTGTCGCACTCGATCCGGTCAAGGCTGGCCTGGCGGGCGCGGTTGCCGCCCAACGCTGAGGTTGTTATGAAAGACGTCGAACAAAACACTGAACGCCTGGGCGTCTCCGGCCGCATCGCCGCCGCCTTCCAGGCCAACGCCATCACGCCGCTGCTGGCCCTGGTGGCGCTGCTGCTGGGCCTGTTCGCCGTCATGGTGACGCCGCGGGAAGAAGAGCCGCAGATCAACGTGACCATGGCCAATGTGCTGATTCCCTTTCCCGGGGCCAGCAGCACCGATGTGCAGAACATGGTGGCGCGCCCGGCCGAAGCGGCGCTGAGCCAGATTGCCGGCATCGAACACACCTATTCCGTCGCCCGGCCCGGTCTGGCCGTGCTGACGGTGCAGTTCAAGGTCGGCGTGCCGCGGACCGAGGCGCTGGTGCGCCTGTACGACGTGCTCAATGCCAACCAGGACTGGTTGCCGCGCGACCTGGGCACCCTGACGCCGATCGTGAAACCGAAAGGCATCGATGACGTGCCCGTGCTGGCCGTGACGCTGTGGAGCCGCGAGGCGCTGCCGGCGCATGAGCTCGAGCGTGTGGCCCATGTCGTCGAGACCGAACTCAAGCGCGTGCCCGGCACGCGCGAGGTCCAGACCATCGGCGGCCCCGGCCGTGCCGTGCACGTGTGGCTCGACCCGACCCGTCTGCGCGAGCGCGGCATCGATGTGCTGAGCCTGAAGCAGACGCTGGCGGCGGCCAACTTCGGCATGCCGGCCGGTGCCGTGCTCGATACCCAGTCCCAGTCGCCCCAGATGCTGAGTGTGGATACCGGCGAGTTCCTGCGCTCGGCGCAGGATGTGGGCGATGTGGTGGTCGGTGTGCACCGTGGCGCACCGGTCTACCTGCGCGAAGTGGCGCGCATCGAAGCCGGGGCGCAGCAGCCGCAGCGTTACGTCTGGTTCACGCCGGGCGCTGCCATGGCAACAGGTCAGGCCGCACCGCAGGGCGAGGCCGCCACGGCGGGCCAGGTCTACCCGGCCATCACGCTGACCGTGACCAAGAAGCCGGGCGAAAACGCGGTCGACGTGGCGCGTGCTGCCAACGCCGCCGTGGCCGCGCTGAAGAACACGGTGATTCCGTCCAATATTGAGAGCAGCATCACGCGCAACTACGGCGAGACAGCAGCGGAAAAAGCCAACAAGCTGATTCAGAAACTGGCTTTTGCCACCGGCTCGGTGATCCTGCTGGTCGGCTTGGCGTTGGGCCGGCGCGAGGCGGTGATCGTCGGCGCGGCCGTGATCCTGACGCTGACCGCCACGCTGTTCGCTTCCTGGGCCTGGGGCTTCACGCTCAACCGCGTCTCGCTGTTCGCGCTGATCTTTTCCATCGGCATCCTGGTCGATGACGCCATCGTGGTGGTGGAAAACATCCACCGCCACCAGCAGCTCACACCCGGCGATTCGCTGCGCGACATCATCCCGCGCGCGGTGGACGAAGTGGGCGGCCCGACCATCCTGGCCACCATGACGGTGATTGCCGCGCTGCTGCCGATGGCCTTCGTCTCGGGTCTGATGGGGCCGTACATGAGCCCGATCCCGATCAACTCCAGCCTCGGCATGGCGATTTCGCTGGCGATTGCCTTCACCGTCACGCCCTGGCTGGCGCTCAAGCTGATGAAGCCGCATGGCGCCGGCCATGGCCATGCGGCCGAAACGGCGGGCGGTCTGGGCCATAAGCTGCAAGCTCTCTTCACCCGCCTGCTCACACCGTTCCTGGCCAGTGCACGCAAACGCTGGCAGCTGCTGGCCGGCATCCTGGTGGCGCTGCTGCTGTCGGTCGGCCTGACCGTGGTGCAGTGGGTGGTGCTCAAGATGCTGCCCTTCGACAACAAGAGCGAGTTCCAGGTGGTGGTAGAGATGCCGGCCGGCACGCCGCTGGAAGACACCGCCGCCACCCTGCACGAGCTCGGTGCCTTCCTGGCGCAGCAGCCGGAGGTGCTGGATCTGCAGGGCTACGCCGGCACCGCCTCGCCCATCACCTTCAACGGCCTGGTGCGCCAGTACTACCTGCGCGCCGACGCCGAGCAGGGCGATCTGCAGGTCAACCTGGTCGACAAACACCACCGTGATGACAAGAGCCACGTGATTGCCCAGCGCCTGCGGCCCGAACTGGAGAAGATCGGCCAGCGCCATGGCGCACGCGTCAAGGTGGTCGAAGTGCCGCCCGGCCCGCCGGTGATGAGCCCGCTGGTGGCCGAGGTCTATGGCCCGGACGAAGCCGGCCGCCAGCAACTGGCCCAGCGCATTGCCAAAGCCTTTGGCGAAACGGACGACATCGTCGGCATCGACACCTCGCTGAAAGAGAATGCGCCGCGCGCCTACCTGCGCGTGCGCCGCCAGCGCGCCGAGTCGCTCGGCATTCCGGTGGCCGCCGTGGCGCAGACGGTCTCGGCCGCCCTGTCGGGTGCTGACGCCGCCTACCTGCACGACGCGCAGTCCAAGTACCCGGTGCCGGTGCGCCTGCAACTGCCGCGTGAATCGCAGGTGGGGCTGGATACCGTGCTGGCGTTGCCGATGCGCGCCGCCAACGGCCAGCTGGTGCCACTGTCGGAACTGGTGCGGGTGGAGCGCGGCGTCATCGACAAACCCTTGTTCACCAAGGACCTGGCCAACGTGAGCTACGTCTTCGGCGACATGGCCGGCAAGCTCGACTCGCCGCTGTATGGCCTGTTTGCCATTCGCGCCAAGCTGGATGCGGCGGCCTTGCCGGGCGCCGGTGAACTGGGCGAGTACTGGATCAAGCAGCCGACCGATACCTTCCGCCAGTACGCCATCAAGTGGGATGGCGAATGGCAGATCACCTACGAGACCTTCCGCGACATGGGCGCCGCCTACGGCGTCGGCCTGATCCTGATCTACCTGCTGGTGGTGGGGCAGTTCCGCTCCTACACCACGCCGCTGGTCATCATGGCGCCGATTCCGCTGACCATGATCGGCGTCATGCCGGGCCATGCGCTGCTGGGCGCGCAGTTCACCGCCACCTCGATGATCGGCATGATCGCGCTGGCCGGCATCATCGTGCGCAACTCCATCCTGCTGGTGGACTTCATCGAGCTGCAGGTCAAGCAAGGCATGGCGTTCAAGGACGCGGTGGTGCAGTCGGCGGCGGTGCGCGCGCAGCCCATCGCCCTGACCGGCCTGGCCGCCATGATCGGCGCCTTCTTCATCCTCGACGACCCGATCTTCAACGGCCTGGCCATCTCGCTGATCTTCGGCATCCTGGTGTCCACGCTGCTGACGCTGGTGGTGATTCCGGTCCTGTACTACTCGCTGTACCGCAAGCGCCACGAGCCGGCGGACGGTTCGCCACCTGCCACGGTTTGATATCCCTGTTTTTCCCACCAACCTCTAGGAGTTTGAAATGACTGTTGAACGTTACATCCGCATCATGGCCGGTTTTGTTGTCATGCTGACGCTGGCCCTCGGCGTCGAAGGCAGCCCGATCTTCGTGAGCAAGTGGTTCCTCGCCGTGACCGCCTTCGCCGGCTTCAACCTGTTCCAGTCCGGCTTCACCGGTTTCTGCCCGCCGGCCTTCCTGTTCAAGAAGCTGGGTGTGCCCGAAGGCGGCGACGTCTGCCGCACCAAATAAGGACCTTGTCATGAGCGATACTGCACCGCGCGTCACGCTGCGCCAGCAGCAGGACTTCCAGTTCGAGATCGACTTCGGTGCCGAGGTGCCGAAGCTGCTCGGTGACGAGCATCCGCCGCTGGGCCAGGGCAAGGGTCCGACCCCGGTGCAACTGCTGGCGGCGGCCGTGGGCAACTGCCTGTCGGATTCGCTGCTGTTTGCGCTGCGCAAGTTCAAGCAGGCACCAGAGCCGATCAGCTGCGAGGTGACGGCCGAGGTCGGCCGCAACGCGCAGAACCGTCTGCGTGTGCTGGGGCTGGACGTGGTGCTGACGCTGGGTGTGCCGGCGGCGAAGCTGGAGCACCTGGACCGCGTGCTCGGCCAGTTCGAGGACTTCTGCACCGTCGCCAGCAGCGTCAGCCAGGGTGTGCCGGTGCGCATCACGGTGCGCGACGCTGACGGCCTGCAACTCAAGTGAAGGACACCGCCATGCCCGCTGAAGCCACCCGCAAACGCAAAGCACCGTTGGAAACGGTCGAGGCGCCGGTCGGAGGCTGTGCGCCCACGGTGCTGACCGACGCTGATTCGCGCACCGAAATCCTGAACCGCCTGCGCCGCGCCGAAGGCCAGCTGCGCGGTATCCAGCGCATGATCGAAGACGGCGAGCCCTGCCTGAAGATCGGCCAGCAGTTCAGCGCCGTGCGCAAGGCGCTGGACAGTACCTACCTGCGCATGACGGTGTGTTTCATGGAGCAGGAGCTCGAATCACGCCTGGCGCCCGGTGAGGAGCAGAAGGCCGATCTGTCGGCCATGATGAAGGACATGGAGACGCTGTTGGCGCGGATGGGCTAACTGCGCAGTATTCAGCGCATGATCGAATATGTGATCTCAAGTGCGGAGCGCTAGTAATCGAGAAATTAGTTGGCTGGCGCGCCGCTAGTGTGCGTTGCGCTCGACTCGATGGGATTGTCAGTTCCTGTGTAGAGGAGAAGATACCCTTCCTTCACGCAGAAATGCAACATGAACGCCTCTAGCCAAAAGAGTTCTTTGGCATTCCTAGGGCGAATCCTGTGGTGCTTGTCGAGGATGGCGAAAAAGACCAAGAGGAAATACCAGAGCGTGAAGTTCAAGGAGCGGAATGTGGTCTCCACCGCCGCATTCTCACCTCCGAATACTCCCAAGCTGTGCCATGAGCCGTCGAATCTTGGGGAATAGGAACCCACTGTAGTAGCGATGTAAGAGTGGTGAACAGCCTGCGAATAGAACGCATAGTTGCTGCTTCTGTGGGCTCTCATGTGGTCTACCATCTCCGCGTCGAAGCCAAGGCGTTCTTCGATTTCGCTTAATCGTCTATTTAGTTTGCCCTTCGCAAACAACGCATTCCAGATGTGAGTCGAGCTCTTTTCATCATGTCCTCCGATATAGATTCGAAAATCATCACGGGAGTACATAAGCGCCAAAATCTGTTGCGATAGCTCCATCGTGTGGCGACACAGAGCGCGCGCCGGATTATCTAACCCTCGTTCCAGCAATACGGATGCAGAGAGCGAAAAATTGGCGAGCTGCGTGAGCATGCATTGCAGGATGTGGTTGGGATTTGGCAGTTTCGATTCGCTTAGCCAATCGGCGCGGAATAACTGCTGTTCTTCTTCCTTCGTATGTAGCGAGAGAGCCAACAATCCGATGCACGCCGTCGATAGCCGGCTTAGTGAAAGTGGATCCGGAAGATGCTGCTGAGTAGCTGCGCTTCCCACCGCACCCTGAAGTTCTACGGAGTTGAGGCATGAGTCGATGTCCTTCATTAAGAAGGAGCGCTCAAAGTTTTGCTTGTATACAGGATTCAGTCGTTGCAAGACCCTACGGGTCACACTGCGAACTTGTTTGCCACTTAGGCGGCGCATGTTCGATGCGGGCTCGACCTAGACGTCAAACCGGTCTTGTTGACAAGGTCATGATTCTTCAAGCCGCCCTCCTGCTTTGTTGTAAGTGAATACTTTATAGAAGTCACAATCACAACTCCCAAACGGGCGGGGACGGTAAGAGCCGGGCAGCGCCTTAAGGTTGGGCGTCGTCGATCACGCCACCACCTAAGCATACGTCGTTGTCGTACAACACGGCCGATTGCCCCGGCGTCACCGCCCACTGTGCCTGCGGAAACTGGAGGCTGAAAGCATTGCCTTCGATGTTACCGATGGTGCAAGCCGCATCGGCTTGCCGGTAACGCGTCTTGGCCGCCATGGCGCCCGGCGCCGGTGGTTCCCCGGCGACCCAACTCGCATCCTGCGCGTGCAGACGGTGGCTCAGCAGCCAGGGATGCTCATGCCCCTGTACCACCCACAGGGTGTTTTTCTCCATGTCCTTGCGTGCCACGAACCAGGGCGCGTGTTCGCCGCCGCCCTTCTGCGCGCCCTTGGCCTTGATGCCGCCGATGCCCAGGCCCTGGCGCTGGCCCAGGGTGTAGAAGCTCAGGCCCACGTGGTTGCCGATGACGCGGCCGTAGGCCTTGTCGCCGGGTGCGGGCGTGCCGTCCTTGATCGGCCCCGGCTCCTTCTGGATGTAGCGGTTCAGGAACTCGCGGAACGGGCGCTCGCCGATGAAGCAGATGCCGGTGGAGTCCTTCTTCTTCGCATTGGGCAGGCCGATTTCCTCGGCGATGCGGCGCACCTCGGTCTTGTGCAGCTCACCCACCGGAAACAGCGTCTTGCTCAGCTGCGCCTGGTTCAGGCGGTGCAGGAAGTAGCTCTGGTCTTTCGACGGGTCCAGGCCTTTCAACAGTTCGTGCTTGCCGCTGGCTTCGTTCAGCCGCACCCGGGCGTAGTGACCGGTCGCAATTTTTTCCGCGCCCAGGCGCATGGCGTGGTCGAGGAAGGCCTTGAACTTGATCTCGGCGTTGCACAGGATGTCCGGGTTGGGCGTGCGGCCGGCCTGGTACTCGCGGACGAACTCGGAAAACACGCGGTCCTTGTACTCGGCGGCGAAGTTGACGTGTTCGATCTCGATGCCGATCACGTCGGCCACGCTGGCGGCGTCGACGAAGTCGATGTTAGAGGAGCAGTACTCGCTGTCGTCGTCATCTTCCCAGTTCTTCATGAAGATGCCGATGACCTCATAACCTTGTTGCTTGAGCAGGTAGGCGCTCACCGCGGAGTCCACGCCGCCGCTCAAACCCACCACCACCCGCTGTTTGCCTGTCTGCTTGCTCATAGGTATGCGATTATCCCAGTCATGAACAAAGCAGGCATCCGGCAGGTTTTATGGAACTGAGGCAGATCCGTTACTTCGTGCGTGTGGTCGAGCTCGGCAGCATGAGCCGCGCGGCGCTGGAGCTCGACATGGTGCAGTCGGCCCTGAGCCAGCAGATCAGCCGGCTGGAGGGCGAACTGGCCACCCGGCTGCTGCAGCGCACCAGCAAGGGCGTGGTGCCGACCGAGGCCGGCCTGGCCTTTTTCCGCGAGGCCCAGCTCACCTTGCGCCACGCCGAGCAGGCGGCCCGCGCCGCGCAGCAGGCGCGCCTGTCGGGCACGGTCAGCGTTGGCCTGGCGCCCACCACCGCCTCGGTGCTGGGCGTGCCGCTGATGCGCGCCATGCGCGCGCGCTACCCCGATGTGCGCCTGCACATGGTGGAAAGCCTGTCCGGCCATATCACGGCCATGCTGAATGCGCGCCAGCTTGATCTGGCGGTGCTGTTCGACACCCATGCCGCGCGGCGCTGGAGCGTGATGCCCTTGCTGGAGGAAAAGCTGTTCTTCATCCGCTCGCGCCAGGGGCTGGAGACCAAGGCGCCGGCCAAGGTCCGCATGGCCCAGCTCAAGGGCGTGCCGCTGATCCTGCCGACCGGCACACACGGCCTGCGCAGCACGCTCGACACGGAGTTTGCCCGGGCACGCTTGCAGCCTAATGTGGTGGCCGAAATCGATTCGCTGCCGATGCTGATGGACGCGGTCGATGCCGGCCTTGGCGGCACCCTGCAGCCCTGGGCGGCGGTGGGGCGTTTTGCCGATGCGCAGCAGCGCTTCCATCTGGCCGAGGTGGCCGACCCGCAGGCGCGCCGCCTTAATGCCTTGTGCAGCTTGTCGGACGACGAACTGTCACCGGCGGCGCTGGCCACCCGCGTGGTGCTGGCCGACTGCGCGCGCGAGCTGGTGCGCTCGGGCCGCTGGGTCGGGGCGGCGCTGGTGGACGGCTAGGGCCGCGCCCCAGGTTTTCCTCCATCACAAAAACTGATGCCCCCATGCGCCAAGGGCATGGGTTGCCGCAGGGAAGGCGACTACATTGCGACCGTTCAGGACGGCTCGCGCGGCAAGGTCCTGGAATCCGGATTGATGGCCAAGGCGGGCGTCGCCGCGCTGAAGTAGACGACAGCGATCGGGTCAGGCTCAGAGCAGGTTGACCCCTTTCCACTGCCCGCTCTGCACCAGCTGCTTGACGGTTTCACGTAGTTCGCCGCGCACTGCGGCCGCGGCCGGTGAGAGGCGCTCGGGGTCCACCGAGTAAAGGAAGTTGGGGCGCTTCATGTCGGCGTCGGAGAAGGCCAGGGTACGCCAGCCCTCGCGCATGCGACCTTCCAGCAGCGCAGCCGACATGGGTTTGATGGTGGCACCCATGCCGTCGCGCACACAGGTCATGAGCAGCGAAAGCGAGTCGATCTCGGCCACCACGTGCAGGGCCAGGTTGCGTTGCTCGAACTCGGCGGCGATGCGCCGGCGCAGGCCGTGGATGCCGGTGGGCAGGATCAGCGGCAGATCGGCGGTGTCGGTGCAACTGAGCTTGACGCGACGCGGCGGCACCAGGTCGCTGTCCTCGGGCAGCATGACAAAGAGTTCTTCCTCCACCAGCGGCTCGGCCGGCAGGTCGGGCACGGCGTCGCGGCTGAAGAGGATGGCCAGGTCCAGCTGGCCCATGCGCATCATCTGCGCCAGGTGGCCGCTCATGCCCTCGACAACGTTGAGCACGATACCCGGGTATTTCTCGCGGATACGGCGCATGAAAGGCACGCCCACGGCACAGACCGTGGTGGCGGCCAGCCCCACCGAGACCATGCCGTGCACGGTGCCGGGCTCCTGGCGCGCAATGGAGAGTGCCTGGTCCAACTGGCGAAGCATGAAGCGCGCGTGGTGGTGCAGGGCGGCGCCGTTTTCGGTCGGCGTCACGCCCTTGGCGGTTCGGATCAGCAGGGGCTTGCCGACCTCCGCTTCCAGCTTGGCGATGTGCTGGCTCAGCGCCGGCTGGGCGATATAGAGCTGGCGCGAGGCCTTGGCCAGGCTGCCGCTTTCCACGATCTGTACGAAATATCTGAGTTGACGCAGGTCCATCGGGCGATCCTATAAGTTTTTGAGGATGCCTGGATATAAGAAATACCTATACCCCATCTCGGAAAACAGTATTTTTCAGAATGACGGCGTCTTCCTATCATCGACTTCGCTTTCCATTGCATACCCATACCTACAGGAGACAACATCATGGAATCGAAGCAGAAAAAGGTTGAAGCCCAGGCGCTATCGAGCCAGCGCCGCACCATGCTCAAGACCGGTGCCCTGGTGGCTGGTAGTGCCGCACTCGGCTTTCCGGCCCTGGTGGGCGCGCAGTCGGTCCCGATCAGGATCGGCCACCTGACGCCCATGACCGGCTTCCTGGGCGCCCTGGGCGAGTACGCCGTGCAGGGCATCAAGATGGCGGCCGAAGAGATCAACGCCGCTGGCGGTGTGATGGGTCGCCCGCTGGAAGTGATCAGCGAGGACTCGGTCAACCCGCAAACCGCGGCGACCAAGGCGCAGCGCATGATCGAGCGCGACAACGTCACGGTGCTGATGGGCGAGATCAACTCCGGTTCGGCGCTGACCATCTCGCAGGTCGCTGCGCGCAACAAGAAGCTGTTCATGAGCATCGGCGCACGTTCCGACGCACTGCGCGGCAAGGACTGCAACCGCTATACCTTCCACGTTGATATCCCGGTGACGGTGATGGTCAATGCCGCCGGCGAGGCGCTGGTGCGCGAGGGCCACGTCAAGGGCAAGAAGATCTTCGCCCTGACGGCCGACTACCTGTTCGGTCATGACCTGTCGCGCCAGGCCAAGCGCTTCTTCACGGCCAACGGCGGCACGGTGATCGGCGACGAGCTGGTGGCCACCGACGTGACCGACTTCAGCCCCTACTTGCTCAAGATCCGCCAGGCGCGGCCTGACTTGGTTGCCACCAACCTGGCCGGCAACCAGGTCACCAACTTCGTCAAGCAGTACGCCGAGTTCGGCCTGCCTTACCCAGTGGCCGGCTTCAACCTCAACACCGCCGATGCCTGGGCGGCCGGCGAAGGCAACCTGGGCGGCATCTGGCCCACCGTCTGGCATCACGAGCTCAAGACCCCGGGCTCGTTGGCCTTCGTGGCCAACTTCACCAAGAAGTACGGCCGCATCCCGGAGAATCACGCCTGGATCGAGTACGTCTCCCTCAAGATGATGGCGCAGGCCATGAACGCCACCAAGTCGACCGACACCGAGAAGCTGATCGCCTACTTCGAGTCGGAAGCGCAGTTCGACATCCTGAAGGCGCGCAAGGCCTACTTCCGCAGCTGGGACCACCAGCTGATGCAGGAAGCCTACCCCTTCACCGTCAAGCCCAAGGGCCAGGCCAAGCACAAGCAGGACTTCCTGCTGTTCGGCGACGCGGTGCCGGCTGCCAACCAGCCGCTGGACTCGCTGGCCCCTCCCAAGTCGGAGAGCGTCTGCAAGATGTAAGGACGTTGTGAGTTGACAGGACGGGGGCGCTGCCGCAGGCGGCGCCCCGGATCCGACCCGGACCGAAGCCGGTACCGGTGCGTCTCCACCCCATCACTGGAAATCCATGGAAATCGTGTTCTTGCTCGAGCAGGTCGTCAACGGCCTGGTACTCGGCGGTTATTACCTGCTGCTGGCCCTGGGCCTGTCGCTGATCTTCAGCGTCGGCGGCATCGTCAATCTGGCGCACGGCGCCTTCTACGCGCTGGGCGCCTACGTCTCGCTGGAAGTCATCAAGCATGCGGGCTTCAGCGCCAGCATCTTCATCACGCCCGCGCTCGTCGGCCTGCTCGGCATTTTGTTCGAGCGCTACCTGCTGCGTCGCTTTTACACGGCCGATCCCATCCTCAGCCTGCTGGTGACCTTCGGCCTGGCCATGGTGGCCGAGCAGCTGCTGCGCATGATCTGGGGCTCGGCCCCGCTGGCGTCCACCATGCCGCCCGAGTTCAAGGGCCAGCTCATTGCGGGCGACATGATGTTCTCCAAGTACCGGCTCTTCATCCTGGGCGTGGTGACCGTCGTCATGGCCGGTATCTGGCTGCTGCTGCACAAGACGTCTTTCGGCCGCGTGGTGCGCGCCGGCGTGCAGAAGCCCGACATGGTGGCCGTGCTGGGCATCAAGCTGCAGCCCTACATGACGGCCATCGTCATGCTGGGTGTGGCCACGGCCGCGCTGGGTGGCGTGCTGTTCGGCCCCATCAGCATCGTGCACCCGGCCATGGGCACCGAGATCATGACGGTGGCCTTCGTGGTGGTGGTGATCGGCGGCCTGGGCAGCTTCTGGGGCGTCGTGGTGGCGGCCCTGCTGGTGGGGGTGGTGCGCGGCATCACCATCCATTTCCAGCCGGCGGCCGGCGAAGCCTCCATGTATGTGCTGATGTTCCTGGTGCTGATGTTCCGTCCGCGCGGCCTGCTGGGTGAGCGCATCGAACGCTTTGAGTGAAACGACTAGAACAATGAGTGCTCTCCTGAATTCCAAATACCGGCCCCTGTGGATTGCTGCACTGGCGCTGGTGGTGCTGCCCATCGTGTTCCAGGCCATCGGCCTGACGCTGGACGCCGCCACTGTGGTGATCATCCTGGCCATGGCGGCCATGGGCCTGAACCTGCTGGTGGGTTACACCGGCCTGGTGTCCTTCGGCCACAGCGCCTGGTTCGGCATCGGCGGTTATGCCGCAGCGCTGGCCCAGCTGCACTGGTTCAAGGACCAGATCGTCCTGTCCTTCGCCTTCTCCATCCTGTTCACGGCCACCCTGTCGCTGCTGGTGGGGTTCCTGATCCTGCGCCGCCGCGGTGTCTATTTTTCGCTGCTGACGCTGGCCTTGTGCGCACTGACCTTTGCCATCGCCTTCCGCTGGACTGCCCTGACGGGCGGCGAGGGCGGCCTGGGCGGCATCGAGCGCGGCGCCATCGGTCCGATCGACCTCAACGGCCACCTGACCTATTACGTGTTCACGGCTCTGATCGCCTTTGCCGTGCTCTACGCCTTGCTGCGCGTGGTGCGCTCGCCCTTCGGCCATGTACTGGTGGCGATCCGCGAGAACGAGCAGCGCGCCACGTTCCAGGGTTACGACATCGACAAGTACAAGCTGCTGGCCTTCGTGATCTCCGCCGCGATCACCGGACTGGCCGGCGCGTTGGTGGTTTTCCTGCACCGCCTGGCGGCAGCGGAGTCGACCACGGTGGCTTTCTCGGGTGAGCTGCTGGCCATGGTGGTGATCGGCGGCATGCGCAGCTTCCTGGGCCCGGCCCTGGGGGCACTGTTCTTCCTGCTGTTCCGCGAACTGTTCTCCATCTACACCGACAACTGGCTGCTCTATTTCGGCCTGATCTTTGTCGGCTTCATCGTCTTTTCCCCCGTAGGGTTGACCGGCATCTGGGACCAGCTGCGTCGTCGTTTCAGTCCGCCGCCCGAAGACGGCGCGGCCATGAGCAAACGCAAGATCTACGAGGGTCTGCCGCTGCCCGAGTTCCTGCGCCCCAAGCGCGTCGAAGGCGCCGTGCTCGAAGCTCAGGGCATCAGCAAGCACTTCGGCGGCATCCAGGCCGTGCGCGAGAACAGCCTGAAGGTAGAGGCCGGCCAGATTCATGCGCTGATCGGTCCCAACGGTGCCGGCAAGACCACCACCTTCAATCTGATCTCGGGCATGTTCATGCCCGACACCGGCACGGTGCGCCTGCACGGTCAGGCCATCCAGCAGCTGGCACCGGACCGCATCTGCCAGCAGGGCCTGGCGCGCTCCTTCCAGATCACCAACCTGTTCAAGGGCCTGACGATCTATGAAAACCTGCGCCTCTCCTTGCAGGCGCGGCACACGGCGCGTTTCGATTTCTGGCGCGACATCGACAGCTACCCTGAGATTCACGCGGAAACCGCCGAACTGATGAAGTTCCTGGGCCTGCAGGGCATGGAAGAAGTGGGCGGCGGGGATCTGTCCTACGGCGGCCAGCGCCTGGTGGACCTCGGCATTGCCCTGGGTTCCAAGCCGCAGGTCCTGCTGATGGACGAGCCGCTGGCCGGTCTGGCGGCGGGCGAGCGCGAGCGCGTCTCGCGTCTGGTGACCACCATTGCCAGCAACATTCCGGTGCTGATCGTCGAGCACGACATCGACCGCGTGCTGGGCTTCTCGCACCGCGTGACGGTGATGAACCAGGGCGAGGTGCTGATGAGCGGCACGCCCGACGAGGTGCGCAACGACGCACGCGTGCAGGAGATCTACACCGGCACTGGCACGCCGCCGGTGACCGGGCGTTCCTCCGTCGCGTCAGGTGATCGGCCGCTGGTATTGGACTTCGACAAGGTCAACGCCTTCTACGGCAAGAGCCACATCCTCAACGACGCCAGCCTGCAGGTGCGCGAGGGCGAGATCGTGGCACTGCTCGGGCGCAACGGTGCCGGCAAATCCACGCTGCTCAAGAGTCTGGTGGGCCTGGTGCCGCCGGCCAGTGGCCGTGTGAATTTCAACGGCCGCGAGATCGCGGGCCAGAGCGCCCCGGACATTGCCCGCATCGGCATCGGTTACGTGCCGCAGGGCCGCGGCCTGTTCGCCGGCATGACGGTGGCCGAGAACCTGGCGCTGGGCCGGCTGGCGCGGCCGACCGACGGCAAGACCGGCGTGGTCTGGGACGAGGCGCAGATCCTCGAGTACTTCCCGCGCCTGAAGGTCCGCATGAACGTGGCGGCCGACTACCTGTCGGGCGGCGAGCAGCAGATGGTGGCTGTGGCGCGGGCGCTGTCGGGCAACGTCAAGCTGCTGTTGCTGGACGAACCGTTCGAAGGCCTGGCGCCGACCGTGGTGCAGGAGCTGTTCACGGTGTTCGACAAGCTGCGCCAGCATGTCTCCATCGTCATCGTCGAGCACAACCTGGATCTGGTGCTGGCCCTGGCCGACCGCGTTTATGCGCTGGAGCGCGGCGCCGTGTTCCACGAGGGAGCGGCTGAACCACTGCTGACGGACCTCGATTACCGCAAGAAGATCCTGTGGCTGTGAACGGCTCACGGATCGACCTGAATCCAACCCCATGACTGGAAACACCATGACCCAAAAGCAAGATCTCCGACTCCTGGTGGAGAAGATGGCCAACCTGCCCTGGAAGGAGTACCCTGGGCATTTTGGCGGCGCCCTGTCCAAGGAGCTGGCCGGCCCCGCCACCACCGGCAGTTCGCGCGTCGACTTCCGCATCTCGCGTTATGCGCCGGCAGCCTATGTGGGCGAGCACGTGCACAAGGTGCAGGAGCAGGTTTACTACGTGCTCGAGGGTGAGGGCATCCTCACGCTCGACGACGACAAGCGCTTGATGCGTCCGCACGACTACGTCTACGTGCCGCCGGGTATCCGCCACAGCTTCACCAACACCGGCACCACTGGCCTGGTGTTCCTGGTGATCACCACGCCGGCTGACGACGAAGAGGAGACGCGTTGATGGACCGCAAGGTATCTGCCGTGATCGATACGGCCACGCCCGCTGCCTACGGCTTGTTGGTCAATGGCCAGTGGGTCGAGGGCGCAGGGCCGCGCGTCTCCGTGCGCGACAAATACAAGCTGCAACCCTGCGCCACCATCACCACCGCCGATGCGGCGCAGGTGAAGCAGGCCATTGATGTGGCCCATGCGGCCTTCCGCCAAGGCGCGCCCGTGGCCTACGAGCGCGGCGCCGTGCTGGACAGCGCGGCGGTGCTGCTGGAAGCGCGTCTCGACGAGTTCGTGCGCGCCATGCAGCTGGAAGCTGGTTTCACGCAGAGTGACGCTACCGGCGAAGTGCGCCGCTGCCTGCAGACGCTCAGGCTTTCGGCGGAAGAAGCGCGCCGCCTGGCCGGCGACGTGATCCCGCTGGCCGGCGCCCCGGGTGCCGCCGGACGCCTGGGCTTCACCCTGCGCGTGCCACTGGGCGTGGTGGCGGCCATCACGCCCTTCAATTCGCCGCTCAACACGGTGACGCACAAGGTGGCGCCGGCTTTCGCGGCCGGCAACGCCGTCATCCTCAAGCCTTCGTCCTTCACGCCCATCACAGCCTGCCTGCTGGCCGAGGTGCTGCTGGACGCCGGCATGCCCAAGGGCTTCCTCTCGGTGCTGCACGGCAGCGCTGAGGTGGTCCAGCATTTGGAGGCTGACGAGCGCGTGCGTTTCTTCGCTTTCACCGGCAGCACCGAAGTGGGCCGCAAGATCCAGCAGGCCGCAGGCCTGCGCCGCACGCAGATGGAACTGGGATCGATTGCCTGCACCATCCTGTGCGACGACGCCAAACTCGACGCGGCGCTGCCCAAGATCGTCAACGCCGGCTACCGCAAGGCGGGCCAGGTCTGCACTTCGGTACAGCTGCTGCTGGTGCACGAGTCGCTGCTCAAGGACGTGGAGGCGCGCCTGGGCCAGATGGTCAGGGAGCTGGTCTGCGGCGACCCGCAGGACCCCAAGACCTTTGTCGGTCCGGTCATCAGCGAAGACAACGCCATCCGCATCGATGGCTGGATCCAGGAAGCGGTGGCCTCCGGCGCCAGGCTGCTGGCCGGCGGCCCGCGCCGGGGCGCCGTGGTACCGCCCACGCTGCTGACCAACATCAGCGACAGCATGAAAGTGGGCTGCAACGAGATCTTCGGTCCGGTGGTCTGCATCGTGCCCTTCACGACACTGGCGCAAGCGATCGCGCGCGTCAACGCCACGCCTTTCGGCCTGGCCACCGGCCTGTTCACCAACCGCCTGGGTGATGCGCTGAATGCCGCGCAGCAGCTGGAGGTGGGCGGCGTGCACATCAACGAGACTTCGAGCTCGCGCGTCGACCTCATGCCCTACGGAGGCTCCAAGGACAGCGGCTTTGGCCGCGAGGGCCCGCACTACGCCGTCCATGAGATGACCGAAGAGCGTATCGTGACTTTCACCACGACCTGATATCGAGACAAGAGAGAGCTAGTTATGCCCAAGATGAAAGGTGGCGAACTGATCGCCGAATACCTGGTCCAGGAAAAGATGCCGTATATCTTCGGCATCTGCGGCCATGGCAATGTGGGCATCCTCGATGCCCTGTACGACGTGCGCGACAAGATCCAGCTGGTCTCGCCACGCCACGAGCAGTGCGCCGGCCACATGGCCGATGCCTATTTCCGCGTCAAGCACAAGCCGGTGGCGACGCTCACCTCGACCGGCCCCGGTTCGGCCAATATGGTGATGTCCTGCGCCACCGCGCTGTCGGACTCCTCGGCCTTCCTGTGCATCACCTCCAACGTGCCGACCTCGCAGCACAACCGTGCGCCGTTCCAGGAGCTGTACAAGCACAATCAGGCCGACTTTGCGCAGGTCATGCGCCCGGTGGTCAAGCGCGCCTTCCAGCCCTCGCGCGTGGACATGCTGCCGTTGGCCCTGCGCCAGGCCATGGACACCATGGTCACCGGCCGGCCCGGCCCGGTGAACCTGGACATTCCCTACAACGTCTACCAGGAGGAGGCGGAGGTCGAGTTGCCGCCGCCTTCCAATGTGCAGCGGGCCCATCGTCCGGGTGCCAATGACCTGGATGTGGCGGCCACGCTGGACTTGCTGGCCGCGGCGCAGCAGCCGGTGCTGTTCATCGGCCACGGCGCCACGTTGTCGGAGGCGGGCGAAGAAATTACGGAGTTCGCCGAGAAGCTGGGCGTTCCGGTCATCACCTCGCCCAACGGCATGGGCTGCATTGCTGGCGACCACCCGCTGGCACTGGGCTTCATCGGCCGCAACGGTGCCTACCCGGCCAACGAAGCGGGCCGCCGCGCCGACCTGGTGATCACGCTGGGCACACGCTTTGATGACCGCAGTTCGTCGAGCTGGCACGAAGGTTACTCCTGGAACTTCCCCAAGACCCGACTGGTGCACGTCGACATCGACCCGCAGGAACTGGGCCGCAACTATGCGCCGACGCTGGGCATCATTGCCGACGTCAAGGTGTTCGTGCGCCAGTTGCTCAACGCCTTGCCGGCACGCAAGGACATCACGGCCACGCGCTATGCGCCGTGGCTGGCGCAGGTGCAGGGCTGGCAGGCCCAATGGGAAGCTTTCGTGCGCCCGCACTTCGGCGACTCCACCAGTCCGCTGCGCCCCGAGTTCGTGGTCGGCACCTTGCAGAAGGTGCTGCCGGACGATGTCATCCTCGCGCTCGACTCCGGTGTGCACCACAACTGGTTCATGCAGTTCTGGCAGGCCAAGCGCCCGCAGAGCATGCTCAACAGCTGGGGCTACTCCTCCATGGGCTTTGGTGTCTGCGGCGTGATGGGCGCCCACTTCGCGGCTCCCGACCGGCCCTGCGTGGCGGTGGTCGGCGATGGCGGCTTCACCATGGCGCCCTATGTGCTGTGCACGGCGGTGGAGCACAACCTGCCGGTGGTCTGGATCATCTGGAACAACTTTGCCTGGGGCGCGATCCGCGACCTGCAGTACGGCCTGTTCAACGGCCGCGAGATCGGCACGGCGTTCTACAACGGCGAGACCGGCCAGCGCTACAACCCTGACTTCGCTGCCTGGGCCCGCGCCTGCGGTGCCGACGGCTACACCGTGACCCGTCCGCAGGAGCTGGGTGTGACGGTGCAGCAGGCGCTGAAGAACAAACGCCCCTGCGTGATCGACGTGCACGTCGATGCCGACGTGCGTCCGCCGTCTACCGGGACCTGGCAGCTGCCCCCTATCCCCTACAAGGAACCGATCTATGGCAAGCCGTACAAGGCTTGACCCCCCTGAGTCGCTTCGCGCCTTCCCCCCGCTCATCCTGCGGTGGCGGGGGGACGCCACCAGCGGCCCGGCAAAGCCGGTTCCGCGGTGGCCCCGTAAAGACAACGCAATCAACAATAGACAGGAGTTCGCATGAGCAAGAAGATCGCACTCGTTTTTGGCGGCACGCGCGGCATCGGCGCGGCCACGGTGCAGAAGCTGGCCGAAGGCGGCTACGACGTGGCCTACACCTATGTGAGCAGCGCACCCAGCGTGCCGGCCAAGATCGGCAGTGCCACCACCAAGGGCTACAAGGTCGACATCCGCGAACCGGCCCAGGTGGCCCAGGTGTTTGCCGATGTGGCCAAGGATTTTGGCAGCATGCCCCACTGTGTGGTGGCCAATGCCGGCATCAACGTGCCGCCCGGCCCTATCGCCACTTACGACCTCGAGAACTTCCGCAAGGTCGTGGAGGTGAACCTCGTCGGCGCCTTCAACTTGCTCAGCGCTGCGGCCAAGCATGTGGTCGATGGCGGCAACATCATCGGCCTGACCACCTCCATGGTGCGTGTGGCCGTGCCGGGCGGCGGTGCCTACACGGCGACCAAGGCCGGTGTCGAAAGTCTGCTGCGTTCCATGTCCAAGGAACTGGCACCGCGCAAGGTGCGCGTCAACGGTGTGGCGCCGGGCCCGGTCGACACCGACCTGTTCCGCGCCGGCAAGGACGAGGCCGCCATTGCGCGCTCGGCCGGCATGAGCCCCTTCAACCGCGTCGGTCAGCCCGAGGAGGTGGCCGAGGTCGTGGCTTTCCTGGCGTCTGACAAGGCGTCCTGGGTGCACGGCCAGATCATTCAGCCCAACGGCGGCATGGTCTGAAGCCAAATGCGACTGGCCGTTTTCACCAAGAACCTCACCAACCCCGCCTACGGCGCGGCGCGCCTCGGCGCCGAGCGCGCGGCGGCGTTGTTCAGTGACGAGGTATTGCACTTCGTGCCGCAGAAGGGCGACGACCCCGAGGAGCAAAGTGCGCTGATCGACGAGGCGCTGGCGCTGCAACCCAGGCCCGATGCCTTTGTGTTGTCACCGGTGCATGCCAGCAAGGTCGATCCGGCGATTCGTCGCATTGCGGCGGCCGGCATCCCGATGATCGGCTTCGTCAACCCGATCGCGGCCGCGCCCATGGTGGGCTACGTCAGCTCGGACGACTACCTGCTGGCGCTGGCGATTGCCAACTACCTTTTTGCCCATCTGAAGGGGCGGGGTCGTGTGCTCGTTGTCACCGGCCCGGCCGAGTCCGACACCAGTCGGGAGCGGCTGCGCGGTTTTCGCGAAGCGGCGCGCCAGCATCCCGGCATCGAGCTGGTCGGCCAGGTGGCCGGTGACTATGTGCGCGAGGTCGCGCGCGATCGCACCGCGCAGTGGCTGCGCGAGCACGGACAAGTCGATGCCTGTCTGGTGGCCAATGACATCATGGCCGTCGGCGTGCTGGACGCGCTCGATGCGGCAGGCCGCACGGCGGCAGTGGTGGGTGTCAACGCCATTCCGCAGGCCATCGAAGCCATTGCGGCCGGCCGCATGCTGGCCACCGCCGACTTCAATGCCATGCAGATGGCGTATCTGGCGGCTGAATGTGCGGCACGCCACCTGCGTGGCGAGGCCGTGCCCGCGGTCATCGAGCTGCCGGTGCAAGTTGTCGACGGAAGCAACTGCCGGCAGTGGGATCTGCCCTACGAACAACGACCCGTCATCACACTGGAACAACTGAGGAGCAAGACATGAAACATGCCTTCGTGAAGCAGCTGGGTCGTGCCCTGTTGCTGGCCGCATTGGCCGGCAGCGGTGTTGCCATGGCGCAGGACTACCCGAACAAACCGATCCGCCTCGTGGCCCCCTTTGCGCCGGGCGGTGCCGTTGACATCCTCGCTCGCATCATCGGTGAACGTCTGGGTACCCAGTACGGCCACAACGTGATCGTCGACAACAAACCTGGCGCCAGCGGCCACCTGGGCGCGCAGATCGTGGCCAAGTCGCCCGGTGACGGCTATACCCTGATGGTGGGCACCATCGGCATCCACGCCGCCTATGCCAGCTACACCAAGCTGACCTACAGCCCGGCCAAGGAGTTGAAGCCCATCATGATCATCGGCGAGGCGCCGAACGTGGTGCTGGTGCCGGCCAACTCCAGGTACAAGACCTTTGCCGACTTCCTGGCCGATGCCAAGGCCAATCCGGGCAAGGTCAGCTACGCCTCGGCCGGTCCGGGCTCCTCGGTGCACATGGTGACGGCGTTGTTCGAGCTGGCCAGCGGCGCGCGCCTGAACCACGTGGCCTACCGGGGCAGCGGCCCGGCGCTGATCGACCTGATCAGCGGCCAGGTTGATGTGATGTTCGACAACATGTCCTCGGGCATGCCGCACGTGCAGAGTGGCAAGCTGCGTGTGCTGGCCGTGACCGGTCCGAAGCGCGACGCGCGTTTGCCCGATGTTCCGACCATCAGTGAGGCCGGTGTGCCGGGCTACAGCGGCACATCGTGGTTCACTCTGGCCGCACCGGCCAGCATGCCCGCAGCCTTGGTGGAGAAGCTGAACAAGGACGTGCAGCGCGTGCTGGCCTTGCCCGAAGTGGTGGCGCGCTACGACAAGATGGGCATGAACTACACGCCGAACAACCCGGCTGAAGCGGCCGCCTTCTTCAAGAGCGAAACCATCAAATGGAACCGCGTGATCGAAGCGGCGAAGATTCAACTGGATTGAGGACGACACCATGCTGAACAAGATTTTCAAGTCGCTGCTGGCCCTGAGTCTGGGAACGACAGCTTCCCTGGTGTTGGCGCAGGATGCCTATCCTTCCAAACCCATCAAGCTGGTCGTGCCATATGCGGCTGGCGGCCCGGCCGACATGCTGGCGCGCATGGTGGCCGAGAAGCTGGGGCCGCGCCTGGGCCAGCCAGTGGTGATCGACAACAAACCCGGTGCCGGCGGGCACACCGGCGCCGAGGTGGTGGCCAAGGGGCCGGCCGATGGCTACACGCTGGTGCTGGCCACCATCGCCCATAACGGCGCTGTCAAGCTCTACCCCAACCTGCGTTACGACCCGACCAAGGAACTCAAGCCGGTGATCCTGCTGGCTGAAGCGCCCAGCATCCTGATCGTCAAGCAGGATCTGCCCGTCAAGTCGGTGCAGGAGCTGCTGGCCCTGGCCAGGAGCCAGCCCGGCAAGCTGACCTACGGTTCGGCCGGCAATGGTTCTGCCATGCACATGGCGGCCGAGCTGTTCCGCCATATGAGCAAGATCGACTATGTGCATGTGCCCTACCGCGGTGGCGCACCGGCCATGGCCGATCTGCTGGGCGGCCAGATCGACATGCTGTTCGAGAGCGTGGGGACGGCGCACCAACACATCAAGAGCGGCAAGGTGCGTGCGTTGGCCGTGACCGGCACCAAGCGCAGCAGCAGCCTGCCCGATGTGCCGACGGTGGCCGAGTCCGGCGTGCCGGGTTACTCTTCCGTGCCCTGGTACACCATCTCGGTGGCCAGCGGCGTGCCGACGGCCGTCGTCAACAGGCTCAATGCCGAGATCAACGCCGTGCTCAAGATGCAGGATCTGGTCCAGCGCTGGGACGGGCTGGGCGTGGTGGCCCTGGGCGGTTCGCCGGCCGATGCTGTGCGCCGCAATGAAGCCGAGACTGCCAAGTGGAGCGCGGTGATCACGGCCGCCAACATCAAGCTGGACTGAGCAGGGCCGGCACGATGCAGCGCAAGGAAGACGTGTTCGACGTGGTGGTGGTCGGCGGCGGCGGCGCCGGTCTGGCGGCCGCCATCGAGGCGCGCGAAGCCGGCCGTAGCGTGGTCTTGCTGGAGAAGAACCCGACGCTGGGCGGCTCCACCGCCTGGTCGATCGGCTCGGTCAGTGCCACCCAGACGCCGCACCAGCGTCGCCGCGGTATCGAGGACTGTCCCGAAGATCACTGGGTCGACATGCCGGGTTTTGCCGGCGCGCTGGCCGGGCGTGACAACGAGGCGTTGCGCCGGATCCTGTGCGACGAGATGCCGGCCACGTTCCAGTGGCTGCTCGATTCCGGCGTGCGCTTCATGGGGCCCATGCCCGAGCCACCGCACCGCCAGCCACGCATGCACAACGTGCTGCCAAATTCGCGTTCCTTCATCTACCACCTCGGACGCCGTGCGCGACGTGCCGGGGTCGACATCCGCACCAGTCAACGGGTGACCGGCATCGTGCAGAACGCTGGTCGCGTGACCGGCGTTGATGTGGAAGGCGACAGCGGTCTGCGGCGCTTCACGGCGCGCGGCGGCGTGGTCCTGGCGGCCGGCGACTTTACCAATGGTCCCGACTTCAAGGCGCGCTTCATGGGGCCGCAGGAGGCCAAGGTCGAAGGCGTCAACGTCACTGCCACCGGCGACGGCCAGCGCATGGCGGAAGCGCTGGGTGCGCGCATCGTCAATGGCGACCTGGCGCTCGGGCCGGAAATCCGCTTCATGGCGCCTGCCAGCGAAACCCTGGTGCGCCGCCTGCCGCCGTGGCGCTGGTTGGCCTGGTTCATGGCGTGGTCGCTTGACCATCTGCCGGCTGCCATCCTGCGCCCCTTCATGATGAAGTTCCTCACCACGGCGCTGGCGCCGTCGCCGACGCTGTTCGAGGCCGGTGCCATTCTGGTGAACCGGCGCGGTGAACGCTTCGGCAACGAACTCGACAAGCCGGCCTGGCGTTTGCCGGACCAGCCCGACAAGGTGGGTTACATCGTGATCGACCAGGCGCTGGCGCAGCGCTTCTCGGCTTGGCCCGATTTCGTCTCGACGGCGCCCGGCGTGGCCTACGCCTATATCCCGGACTACCGGCAGAACCGGCCGGACGTCTATGCCGAAGCGTCCACGCTGGTGGGGCTGGCACGCAAGCTGGGCATGGATCCGGCGGCACTGGCGCGCAGCGCTGCTTCCGGCAGTGTGCGTCCCTTGGGCGAAGGGCCCTATGTGGCGCTGGGCCCGGTGCGTTCGGTCTTCGTGCACAGCGAGGGCGGTTTGGTGGTGGACAGCCAGCACCGTGTGCTGGGCGTCAATGAGCAGCCCTTGCCTGGCCTGTATGCAGCCGGATCTACCGGACAGGGCGGCCTGCTGCTCAAGGGCCATGGCCATCACCTGGCCTGGGCCTTCGTCTCGGGCCGGCGTGCCGGTCGACTGGCGGCACAGGCTGCGGCAGGATCGGGGGCTGAGCGATCCAGCACCGGGCATCACAATTCGTGATGCCCCCATGCGGGCGTGCCCCTGATGAAAAAAGGCGGCAGCCATTACAGTCAGGCATCCCCGACTACATGTTTCCGGCATCAGCTTGCAGCTGTACCGCTGATGGAGATTTCTCGCAATGATCGATGTACTTGTCATCGGCGGCGGCAATGCCGCCCTCTGCGCCGCCTTGATGGCGCGCGAAGCCGGTGCTTCCGTACTGCTGCTTGAGGCGGCGCCGCGCGAGTGGCGCGGCGGCAATTCCGGCCACACGCGCAACCTGCGCTGCATGCACGATGCGCCGCAGGACGTGCTGGTCGACGCCTACCCGGAAGAAGAATACTGGCAGGACTTGCGCAAGGTCACCGGCGGCCTCACCAATGAACACCTGGCGCGCCTGACTATCCGCGCTTCCAGCACCTGCCGCGACTGGATGCGCAAACATGGCGTTCACTTCCAGCCGCCGCTGTCGGGCGCGCTCCATGTGGCGCGCACCAACGCCTTTTTCATGGGCGGCGGCAAGGCGCTGGTCAACGCCTACTACCGCAGTGCCGAGAAGCTGGGCGTGCGGATCCGTTACAACGCCCCGGTCGACCGCTTGGAGATCCAGGACGGCCGCTTTGTCGCCGCCCATGTCGGCGCTGAGCGCATCGAGGCCAAAGCCTGTGTGCTGGCCGCTGGCGGCTTCGAGTCCAACCGCGCATGGCTGCGTGAGGCCTGGGGCCAGAATGCCGACGGCGAGTGGCCGGCCGACAACTTCCTGATCCGCGGCACGCGCTTCAACCAGGGCGTGCTGATCAAGCACATGATGGAACAAGGCGCCGACATGATCGGTGACCCTTCGCAATCGCACTGCGTGGCGATCGATGCGCGCGCCCCGCTGTACGACGGTGGCATCTGCACCCGCATCGACTGCGTCTCGCTCGGTGTGGTGGTCAACCAGAACGCCCAACGTTTCTACGACGAGGGCGAGGACTTCTGGCCCAAGCGCTACGCCATCTGGGGCCGGCTGGTGGCGCAGCAGCCCAGCCAGATCGGCTACTCCATCATCGACAGCAAGGCCATCGGCCGCTTCATGCCGCCGGTGTTCCCGGGCGTCAAGGCCGACAGCCTGCCCGAGCTGGCGCAAAAGCTCGGCCTCGATGTCGACACCTTCATGCGGACGCTGAACGACTACAACGCCGCCTGCCGTGTCGGCACCTTCGATCACACGGCGCTCGACGACTGCCACACCGAAGGCGTGGCGCCGGCCAAGACGCACTGGGCGCGGCCGATCGACACCGCGCCGTTCTACGGTTATGCGCTGCGCCCCGGCATCACCTTCACCTACCTCGGCCTGAAGGTCAACGACCAGGCGGCGGTGCATTTCGGCGGTACACCCAGCGACAACCTGTTCGTGGCCGGCGAGATGATGGCCGGCAATGTGCTCGGCAAAGGCTACACGGCCGGCGTCGGCATGTCGATTGGGACGGCATTTGGGCGGATAGCCGGCACCCAGGCTGCGCAAGCTGCTATGAAATCAGGAGCAAATTTGAAGTCGATGGGGGAGATGACGCGTGCAGCAGCTTGACACCTTGACCCGCCAGGCACGCGCCCTGGCCAACGGCGATGTGGTCTCCGGCACACCGGAGGCCGAAGTGGCGCGCCAGCTGCAGATCTGCAACGCCTGCCGCTACTGCGAAGGCTTTTGCGCCGTGTTTCCGGCCATGACGCGCCGACTCGAATTCAAGCCGGCCGACGTGCACTACCTGGCCAATCTGTGCCACAACTGCGGCGCCTGCCTGCACGCCTGCCAGTACGCGCCGCCGCACGAGTTCGCCGTCAACGTGCCGCAGGCCATGGCCAAGGTCCGGCTGCAGACCTATACCGATTTCGCCTGGCCGCCGTCGCTGGGCCGTCTCTACCAGCGCAACGGCCTGACGCTGGCGCTGGCCGTGGCCGGCGCGCTGGCCTTTTTCCTGCTGCTGACGCTCTGGTTGAAGGACGCACTGTGGCGCGTCCCGGCCCCAGCGGATTTCTATGCGATCTTCCCGCACAACCTGCTGGTGAGTCTGTTCGCGCCGGTGTTCCTGTTTGCTGTGCTGGCGCTGGGCCTGGGGGTGCGCCGCTTCTGGCGCGAGGTCACACCGGGCAAGGACGCGCCAGCGGCAGCAATGGCGGACGTCAAGACGGATGCCGCCATGGAGGCAACGCATGACGTGCTGCGCTTGAAGTACCTCGACGGCGGCCACGGGGAAGGCTGCAACAACGAGGACGATGCCTGGACGCTGTGGCGTCGCCGTTTTCATCACGCCACTTTCTACGGCTTCCTGCTCTGCTTTGCCGCCACCAGCGTGGCCACGCTGTACCACTACCTGGCCGGCTGGGCGGCACCGTATGACCTGCCGAGCCTGCCCAAATTGCTGGGTGTGACTGGCGGCCTCAGCCTGCTGGTCGGTACCGCCGGGCTCTTCGTCTTGAACCTGCGTCGCCATCCGCAGCACGGCGATGCCGCGCAGAAGCCGATGGACCGCGGTTTCATCGCCTTGCTGTTTTTCACCAGCCTGACCGGTCTGGCCTTGTGGCTGGCGCGCGGCACGGCCGCCATGCCGGCGCTGATGGCAGCGCATCTGGGCGTGGTGATGGCGCTGTTTCTCACCTTGCCCTACGGCAAGTTCGCGCACGGCATCTTCCGTAGCGCGGCCCTGCTCAAGTGGGCGATCGAAAAGCGCCTGCCGAGCCAGCTCAAGCTCGGCGACGACTGAGTTTCAACAGGCCGGCTGCAGTGCCTGCACGGATGGGTCGGTGTAGACCAGCTCCAGCGGAAAGCGCTGGCCGCGCAGATAGTCTTCCATGCAGCGCAGCACCAGCGGGCTGCGGTGGCGCTCAGTGCTGGCGCGCACTTCATCGGGCGTCATCCAGACCGTGCGCACGATGCCGGTGTCAAGTTGGCGACCCGGTATCACCTCGCCCAGTTCGCCGGCAAAGGCAAAACGCAGGTAGGTGATGTCTTCCAGCGCCTCCCCCGGACATTGCCGCTGCAGGCGCGAGATGTAGATGCCCAGCAGATGCTTGGGCGTGAAGCGGTGGGTGGTTTCTTCCAGCGCTTCGCGCGCGCAGCCCTCGGCGGGTGACTCGCCCGGGTCCAGGTGGCCGGCCGGGTTGTTGAGCTTCAGGCCTTCGGGGGTCTCTTCCTCGACCAGCAAAAAACGGCCATCGCGCTCGATGATGGCGGCCACGGTGACACTGGGTTTCCAACGCGTATTCATAGGCGGAGATTATGGATTAGCGCTGAAATAGTTATAGAGCTTATGCACGAGAGTCTCGTCATTCTCGGGTAAGCTTGTTGTCGCGTGCGGGCGGGTCCGTAGGATCGGGCCTGCGTGACCGCCATGAAAATCAATCCAGGAGATGACTAATGCAAGCTGGCACAGCTAAACCGGCGCAGCGCATCGGCGTGCCGCGGGAAACCTTCCCGGGCGAAAAGCGCGTGGCCACAGTGCCTGAGGTGGTGGAAAAGCTCATCAAGCTCGGGTTTCAGGTCGCCGTCGAGTCCGGCGCGGGCGACGCCGCCAATTTCAGCGACGACGCCTACCGCGCGGTGGGAGCCGAGATCATCAACGGCGCCGCGGCGCTGTGGGCGGCCTCGGACATCGTGTTCAAGGTGCGTGCCCCCAGCACGCAAGAGGTGGCGCTGATGCGCGAGGGCGGTACCCTGGTCAGCTTCATCTGGCCGGCCCAGAATCCGGAGCTGATGCAGCAGCTGGCTGCCAAGAAAACCACCGTGCTGGCGATCGACGCGCTGCCGCGCACGCTGAGCCGGGCCCAGAAGATGGACGCACTGACCTCCATGGCCGGCGTCAGCGGCTACCGCGCCGTCGTCGAGGCGGCCAACGCCTTCGGCCGCTTTTTCAATGGCCAGATCACGGCGGCGGGCAAGGTGCCGCCGGCCAAGGTCTTCATTGCCGGCGCCGGGGTGGCCGGGCTGGCGGCGATCGGTACCGCCGCCAATCTGGGCGCCATTGTGCGCGCCAACGACACCCGTGCCGAAGTGGCCGACCAGGTTGTGTCCCTGGGTGGCGAGTTCGTCAAGGTCGATTACGAGGAAGAGGGCTCGGGCGGCGGCGGCTACGCCAAGGTCATGAGCGAAGGCTTCCAGCAGGCGCAGCGCGAGATGTACGCCCAGCAGGCCCGCGAGGTGGACATCATCATCACCACGGCGCTGATCCCGGGCAAGCCGGCACCCAAGCTCATCACCGCCGAGATGGTGCGGTCGATGAAGCCGGGCAGTGTGATCGTCGACATGGCGGGGGAGCAGGGGGGCAACTGCGAGCTGACCGAGCCGGGTCAGGCGGTGGTCAAGCACGGCGTGACCATCATCGGCTACACGGACCTGGCCTCGCGCCTGTCCAAGCAATCGTCGACCTTGTACGCCACCAACCTGTTCCGCCTGGCCGAGGAGCTGTGCAAAGCCAAGGACGGTGTGGCCAACATCAACATGGAAGACGATGCCATCCGTGGTCTGACCGTCATCAAGGACGGCAATATCACCTGGCCGGCCCCGCCGCTCAAGCCGGCGGCCACGCCTGCGCCGAAGCCGGCCGCCGCGCCGGTGGCCCAGAAGAAGTCCGGCCACGGCCACGGCAGCAGCGGGCCCTTGCCGGCCAAGACGCTGGCCGTCATCTTTGCCGTGGCTGCCTTGGTCTTCTGGTTCATCGGTGCCTTTGCGCCGGCGGCCTTCCTCGGCCACTTCACGGTGTTCGTGCTGGCCTGCTTCATCGGCTACATGGTGGTGTGGAACGTGACCCCAGCGCTGCACACGCCGCTGATGAGCGTGACCAACGCCATCTCCAGCATCATCGCCATCGGCGCCCTGATCCAGATCGCGCCGCCGGAAGCCGGCATGGGCGGGCGCCCTGACGAGCTGATCCGCTGGCTGGCCTTGGCCGGCATCGTGCTGACGGCGGTCAACATGTTCGGCGGTTTCGCCGTGACCCGCCGCATGCTCGCCATGTTCCGTAAATAAGAAAGAGAAGAAAGACAACCATGTCCCAAAGTCTCGCTACGGTCGCCTACCTGGGCGCCGCCATCCTGTTCGTCCTGAGCCTGGGCGGCCTGTCCAATCCCGAAACCTCGCGCCGCGGCAACCTGTTCGGCATGATCGGCATGGCGCTGGCCGTGCTGGCCACCGTGTTCGGCCCACGCGTCAGCCCGGCTGGTATTCCGTGGATCATCGGTGCGCTGCTGGTCGGCGGCAGCATCGGCCTCTACGCTGCCAAAGTGGTGAAGATGACGCAGATGCCCGAACTGGTTGCGCTGATGCACAGCCTGGTGGGCCTGGCCGCCTGCCTGGTCGGCTTCGCCAGCTACGTCGACACCTCGATCACCCTGAGCGGTGCCGAAAAGTCCATCCATGAGGTCGAAATCTACGTCGGCATCCTGATCGGCGCGGTGACCTTCTCCGGTTCGCTGATTGCCTTCGGCAAGTTGTCGGGCAAGATCGGCGGCAAGCCGCTGCTGCTGCCGGGTCGCCACTGGCTGAACCTGGCGGGCCTGCTGGTGGTGATCTGGTTCGGGCGCGAATTCCTGGCCGCGCACGACGTGAACGCCGGCATGACGCCGCTGATCGTGATGACCGCGATCGCCCTGCTGTTCGGCATCCACATGGTGATGGCCATCGGCGGCGCCGACATGCCGGTGGTGGTGTCCATGCTCAACAGCTATTCCGGCTGGGCCGCGGCGGCGACCGGCTTCATGCTGTCGAACGACCTGCTGATCGTGACCGGCGCACTGGTGGGTTCCTCCGGCGCCATCCTGTCGTACATCATGTGCAACGCGATGAACCGTAACTTCATCAGCGTGATCGCCGGCGGTTTCGGTTCGGGTGGCGGTGCGGCTCCGGCCAAGTCGGGTGAAGCCGCACAGCCGCAAGGCGAGGTGGTGCCGGTGAGCGCGGTGGAAACCGCCGAGCTGCTGCGCGAAGCCAAGAACGTGATCATCGTGCCGGGCTACGGCATGGCGGTGGCGCAGGCGCAGCACACGGTGTACGAGATCACCAAGACCCTGCGCGACAAGGGCGTGAACGTGCGCTTCGGCATCCACCCGGTGGCGGGCCGCATGCCGGGCCACATGAACGTGCTGCTGGCTGAAGCCAAGGTGCCCTACGACATCGTGATGGAGATGGACGAGATCAACGACGACTTCGGGGATACCGATGTGGCCATGGTCATCGGCGCCAACGACATCGTGAACCCGAGCGCCATGGAAGACCCGGCCAGCCCGATCGCCGGCATGCCGGTGCTGGAGGTGTGGAAGGCCAAGACCTCGATTGTGATGAAGCGCTCCATGGCCTCGGGCTACGCGGGCGTGGACAACCCCTTGTTCTACAAGGAAAACAACCGCATGCTGTTCGGCGATGCCAAGAAGATGCTCGATGAAGTGCTGGGCGCGCTCAAAAGCTGAAGAGGCATAATCCCGCAAGGGAAAAAAGCACGACCGTGCCGTTTTACCCGGCACGGTCTTTTTTTTGGCCGCCATGCAACAAGATCGACAGGAGATATGACGATGACCGACCGCCCTTGGCTCCAGAGCTATCCCCCTGGTGTCCCGGCCGACCTGCCGCCCGCGCCTTACACCTCCCTCGTGGCACTGATGGAAGAGAGCTTCCGCCAGTACGCCGCCCGCCCGGCTTACAGCTTCATGGGCAAGGAGCAGACCTATGGCGAGACGGATGCGCTCAGCCGCGCCTTTGCCGCCTACCTGCAGGGCTTGGGGCTGGTCAAGGGCGACCGCGTCGCCGTCATGATGCCCAATGTGCCGCAGTATCCGGTGGTGGTGGCCGCCATCCTGCGCGCCGGCCTGGTGGTGGTCAATGTCAACCCGCTGTACACGGCACGCGAGCTGGAGCACCAGCTCAAGGACTCGGGGTCGAAAGCCATCGTCATCATCGAGAACTTCGCCCATACGCTGCAGAAGTGCATTGCCGCCACGCCGGTCCAGCATGTGGTGCTGTGCGCCATGGGCGACCGCCTCGGTGCGCTCAAGGGGGCGCTTGTCAACTACGTGGTGCGCAAGATCAAGAAGATGGTGCCCGCCTACGACCTGCCCGGCGCCGTGCGTTTCAACGAAGCGGTGGCTCAGGGCGAGCGCGGGACGCTGCACCTGCCCGAGATCCTGCCGGACGACGTGGCCGTGCTGCAGTACACCGGCGGTACCACCGGTGTCTCCAAGGGGGCGGTGCTGCTGCATCGCAACGTGATTGCCAATGTGTTGCAGTCGCAGGCCTGGAACGATCCGGTCATGAAGAAGGTGCCGGCCCATGAGCAGGCCACCACGGTCTGTGCCCTGCCGCTGTACCATATCTTTGCCTTCACGGTCGGCATGATGCTGTCCATGCGCACCGGCGGCAAGCTGATCCTGATCCCCAACCCGCGCGACCTGCCGGCGGTACTGAAAGAGCTGTCCAAGCACGTGTTCCACAGTTTCCCGGCCGTCAACACCCTGTTCAACGGCCTGGTCAATCATCCCGATTTCAACAAGGTGGACTGGAGCCACCTGAAGGTCTCGGTCGGCGGCGGCATGGCGGTGCAGGGCGCGGTGGCGCAGAAGTGGCTGGAGAAGACCGGCTGCCCGATCTGCGAGGGCTATGGCCTGTCGGAAACCAGTCCCTCGGCCAGCTGCAACCCGGTCACCAACACCGAGTTCACCGGGACCATCGGCGTGCCGATTCCCGGCACCTGGATGAAGATCATCGATGACGAGGGGCGCGACGTGCCGCAGGGCCAGGCGGGCGAGATCGTCATCAAGGGCCCGCAGGTGATGGCGGGCTACTGGCAGCGTCCGGACGAGACGGCCAAGGTCATGACGTCGGACGGCTGGTTCAAGACCGGCGACGTCGGCGTCATGGACGAGAAAGGGTTCTTCCGCATCGTTGACCGCAAGAAGGACATGATTCTGGTCAGTGGCTTCAACGTCTATCCGAACGAGATCGAGGACGTGGTGGCGCGTCTGGACGGCGTGCTCGAATGCGCCTGTGTCGGCGTGCCCGATGCGCAATCGGGCGAGGTGGTCAAGCTGGTGATCGTGCGCAAGAACCCGGCGCTGGATGAAGCGACGGTGCGTGCCTACTGCCGCGAAAACCTGACCGGCTACAAGCAGCCCAAGGTGATCGAGTTCCGGACTGAACTGCCCAAGACACCGGTGGGCAAGATCCTGCGCCGCGAGCTCCGGGACAAGCAGTGAACCGCAGGGGCATTGCTTGCGACGGAGGCTAACCTTGCGCAGCAAAGTTAAGTGCAACGGCCGCAGTCACAACCATGAAGTGGCGACGGAGGCCAACTTTGCGCAGCAAAGTTAAGCGCAGCTGCCGCCGTCACCTCATCTAGTCCATGACCACCGCCATTCTCAGCGCCTTGGCCGAGGAACAGCAGGGCCTGCTGGACCTGCTGCATCAGCCCCGGCGCGTTACACGGGCCGGGCGCGAATTCTGGCAGGGCGAACTGCACGGCCAGCCGGTGGTGCTGGCCCTCTCGCGCATCGGCAAGGTGGCGGCAGCCACCACCGCCACCACCCTGATCGAGGCCTTCGGCGTGCAGCGCCTGGTGTTCACCGGCGTGGCTGGTGGTGTCGGCCCCGGCGTTCAGGTGGGTGATGTGGTGGTGGCGACCGAGTTCGTGCAGCACGACATGGATGCCTCGCCGATCTTCCCGCGCTACCAGATTCCGCTCTATGGCCGCGAACGCTTTGCCTGCGATGCTGCCCTGTCTGCTCTGCTTTCAGGAGCATCTCACGCAGGATTGGTACGCCTGGAAGGCCAATTTGATGCCAAGACTGGACGGGGCGGACGGGCCGTTCACCACGGTCTGATCGCCAGCGGCGACCGCTTCGTCTCGGCCGCCGAAGAGGCGCGCCGGCTGCATGCCGACCTGTCGGATGCCGGCCATCCACCGCTGGCGGTGGAGATGGAAGGCGCCGCGGTGGCGCAGGTCTGCCACGATTACGCCATTCCTTTTGCTGCCGTGCGCACCATCTCCGACCGCGCTGACGACACGGCGCACGTCGACTTCCCGCAGTTCGTGCGCGACGTCGCCAGCCGCTACGCCCTGGTCATCATCGACGAGTTCGTGCGCACATTGCCCTCGCGTTAAGCTCCTGTCAGGATAGGGATGCCCTATTCGGGAAACGCCGTGGATCCGGCTCCGCCGGTCCACTGGCGTTGTCCCCCTCCGGGGGAGAGGACCGCTACACGCAGTGAGCGGTCAACAGGGGGAAGCTATTTAAGCCAGCCCCGCTTGCGGAAGTACCACATCGGAACCAGCGCGCTGGCAATCATCAGCACCAAGGCAAACGGATAGCCCCAGGTCTGGCCCAGCTCCGGCATGTACTGGAAGTTCATGCCGTAGATGCTGGCGATCAGCGTCGGTGGCAGCAAGGCCACGCTGGCCACCGAGAAGATCTTGATGATCTTGTTCTGGTTGATGTTGATGAAACCGACTGTGGCATCCATCAGGAAGTTGATCTTGTCGAACAGGAAGGCGGTGTGCGAGTCGAGCGAGTCGATGTCGCGCAGGATCTGGCGCGCCTCCTCGAACTGCTCGCCATTGAGCATCTTGCTGCGCATCATGAAGCTGACCGCACGCCGCGTGTCCATGACGTTGCGGCGGATGCGGCCGTTCAGGTCTTCCTGCCGTGCAATGGCGCCCAGCACCTCGCCGGCCAGGGCATCGGTCACGTCGCCCGACAGCACCTGCTTGCCGGCTTTTTCCAGCTGGTCGTAGATACCTTCCAGCGTGTCGGCCGAGTATTCGGCATCGGCATCGAACAGCTTGAGCAGCACTTCCTTGGCATCCTCGATCAGGCCCGGGGCGCGGCGCGCACGCATGCGCAGCAGGCGGAACACCGGCACGTCCTCGTCGTGGATGGAGAACAGCACGCCCTTGCTCTTGAGCTCGTCGTTCATCAGGTTGAGGATGAAGGCCACGCGCACCGTGCGCGGCTCGTCCTCGTCGGCGATCAGGAAGTCGCTGCGGATGTGCAGCTCACCGTTGTCTTCTTCGTAGAAGCGGGCGGATTCCTCGATGTCCTCGTCCATCGCGTCTTCCGGGATGGACAGGCCGTAATACTGTTTGACCCAGCGTTTTTCCTCGACGGTGGGCGACTCCAGGTCAACCCAGATCGGCTGGAACCTGGAGAGTTCTTCCAAGGACTCGATCTCTTCCTGGAAGAGACGGCCGTTGGCGAGCGTAAAGATGTTGAGCATGGCTCACTCCCTCTGTTGAGTGCATCTGACGGGGTATTCGGGGTTTTGCTTCCAACCCCTGATGCCGGTGAGGGAGTTGAAAGCTACCGACTAGGGCAGGTTTCCAAGGAGCGTTCTCCGTTGTTTCGATGAGGGAATTATCGCACTGGCAACGGGTTGTCAGGCCGAAAATCCTGTCGCCACGTCAGGCGTGCGCAACAGTGCCGGGGCGGGTTCTGGGGGACGAAAAGAAAAGGAGGAGACGGACGTGCGGGGCGGATGCACTGGCGTTCGGGCGCTCACCGAATCCAACTATTGTGCCGGCATGTCATGGCCGCTGGCAAGCCCTTCGGCGACAAAGGGGGATGGCTGGCGGCGGCGGCGGACAAATCTTGCTTTTCGTCAAGAAAAGGGGATTGCTTTTCCCGAGAGCCGGGCGCATAGTGAAATCGCCTGCAGCGTGCAAGCCCGATGTCGTTGGCGGACTTGATGGTGCAGGCAACTGTTCAATCCCGAGAGCAACAGGAGGCTACTCATGAACTTGACGATCAGCGGTCATCACCTCGAAGTCACCCCTGCCCTGCGCAGTTATGTCACGACCAAGCTTGATCGAATCACCCGGCACTTTGACCAGGTTGTCGATGTCAAGGTGCTATTGACGGTTGAAAAGCAGAAGGAGAAGGAACGACGGCAGCGCGCCGAATGCAATATCCATGTCAAGGGCAGCGACCTGTTCGCGGAAAGCTCCCATGAGGACCTTTACGCTGCGGTGGACGAGCTGGTCGACAAGCTCGACCGCCAGGTGGTCCGGCACAAGGACCGCCTGCAAGACCATCACCATGAGGCCACCAAACGCCTGATGTAAGTGAGAGCTTGCATGCAAGCTCCAAGCCGCGGCTTACACCCGCGGCTTTTTTGTGTGCATAATTCGCGCTTCCGACCATCATGAACCGTCTCTCGTCCATTCTGCCCGTCTCGCAAGTGCTGGTGCGCGTTGATGCCACCAGCAAGAAAAGAGCCTTCGAAGAAGCAGGGCTGCTGTTCGAGAACCTGCACGGCCTCAGCCGCGCCCTGGTGACGGACAGCCTGTTTGCGCGCGAACGCCTGGGCTCGACCGGCCTGGGCCATGGCGTGGCGATTCCGCACGGGCGCATCAAGGGCCTGAAGGCGCCGATGGCCGCCGTGCTGCAGCTGGCCCAGCCGATCGGCTTCGATGCGCCGGACGAGCAGCCGGTCAGCCTGCTGATCTTTCTGCTGGTGCCGGAGGCGGCGACGCAAAAGCACCTGGAAATTCTTTCCGAAATCGCCGAGCTGCTGAGCGATGCCTCCCTGCGTGCGCAGCTCAATGCCAGCGCCAGTGCCGAAGAATTGCACGGCCTGATCGCCGCCTGGCAGTCGGCCCAACTGGCTTCCTGAGCCGGGATTACTGACGTGAGGCCTACCGTTGTCAGCGCCGAAGTCCTGTTCGAGGAGTTCCGCAACCGCCTGAGGTGGGAGTGGGTTGCGGGTCTCGGTGCCTCCGAGCGCCGTTTTGACGAGGTCGCCGTGCGCGCCGCCCGCTCCGGCGCCGATCTGGTCGGCTACCTCAACTACATCCACCCCTACCGCGTGCAGGTGCTGGGCGAGCGCGAGGTCGCCTACCTGACCAATGCGACCGAGGGCGACTGCGAGCGCCGGGTCTCGCGCATCACGACGCTGGAGCCGCCGGTGCTGGTGCTGGCCGACGGCCAGACGGCGCCGCCAGGGCTGATTGCGATGTGCGAACAGGCGCAGATCCCGATGTTCGCCACGCCCGATTCGTCGGCCTATGTGATCGACGTGCTGCGCAGCTACCTGTCCAAGCACTTTGCCGACCGCACCTCGATGCACGGCGTGCTGATGGATATCCTGGGCCTGGGGGTGCTGATCACCGGCGAGTCGGGGCTGGGCAAGAGCGAGCTTGGCCTGGAACTGATTTCGCGCGGCCACGGCCTGGTGGCGGACGACGCGGTCGATCTCTACCGCATCAACCAGGCCACGATCGAGGGGCGCTGTCCCGAACTGTTGCGCAACCTGCTGGAGGTGCGCGGCATCGGTCTGCTCGATATCAAGGCCATCTTCGGCGAGACGGCGGTGCGGCGCAAGATGCGCCTCAAGCTGATCGTGCACCTGGTGCGGCGCGAGACGCTGGAGCGCGACTACGAGCGCATTCCCTATGAGCCGCTGACGCAGGACGTGCTGGGCATTCCGGTGCGCAAGGTGGTGATCCAGGTGGTGGCCGGCCGCAACCTGGCCGTGCTGGTGGAAGCGGCCGTGCGCAACACCATTCTGCAGTTGCGCGGCATCGATACCTACCAGGAATTTGTCGAGCGCCACCACAAGGCGATGGGCGAAGCCAGCTAGGCGAACAGCGGCTGCGCACCGTGAGCCGGGTGTGGCGCCGCGGTCCTCAGCCCCCTCGGGGGCCCTATTTGTTGCGGTTCGGGCAGACGTCCTTGGTGCAGTGGGCGTACAGGCTCAGCGCGTGGTCGGCAATGGCAAAGCCCTTGGCCTTGGCCACGGCATTCTGCCGGCTCTCGATCTCGGCGTCGTAAAACTCCTCGACCTTGCCGCAGTCCAGGCAGACCAGATGGTCGTGGTGCTGGCCTTCGTTGAGTTCGTAGACGGCCTTGCCGCCTTCGAAGTTGCTGCGGGTCAGGATGCCGGCCTGTTCGAACTGCGTCAGCACCCGGTAGACCGTGGCCAGGCCGACGTCGGAGCGATCCTGCAGCAGGACGCGGAACACGTCTTCTGCCGTCATGTGGCGCTGGGCGCCTTTCTGGAAGATTTCCAGCACTTTGAGCCGGGGTACGGTGGCTTTGAGTCCGGTGCTTTTGAGTTCTTCAATGGTGTTCATCAGAGGTCTTTCTTGCGCGGACGGACAGGCTGCGGCGACAGGCTCAACCGCTACAATGGGCCGATCATATCGCTACACCTCGATTCATGTCCGATTCTTACCGCGACGCCCCACGCCTGGGGCTGGTTTTAGCCATTGGGGTTGCCTGTGCCGGGTTGGCTGGCTGCAGCAGCATGAACGGTGCCGGCGACCGCCTGACCGAATCCCTCAAACCCTACCGCGTCAGCGTGGTACAGGGCAATGTGGTGACGCGCGAACAGGTAGCGGTGCTGCGCCCGGGCATGAGCCGCATCCAGGTGCGTGACATTCTCGGCACGCCCTTGCTGGTCAGCGTGTTCCATGCCGACCGCTGGGACTATGTGTTCACCTTCCGCCGCCAGGGCTCGGAGCCGCTGGCGCGCCGCGTCACGGTGTTCTTCAAGGGCGACCTGCTGGAACGTTTCGAGTCTGACGGCGTCTTGCCGACCGAAACCGAGTTCGCCGCCTCGCTGGAGGGCAACACCAAGCCGGCCAAGCCGCCAGTGCTGGAGGCCTCGCCCGAGAGCCTGAAGCAGTTTCCGGCGCCGGTCGCCGCCGAGGCAGCCAAACCCCTGCCGCCGTTGCCGGCCAGTTACCCGCCGCTTGAACCGACATCCCGTTAAAGCCATCCCTTGCCATCATGACTACTCTCCACAAGATTGCCATCGCCGGCGCCTCCGGGCGCATGGGGCGCATGCTGATCGAGGCCGTGCAAGCGGCTGACGACTGCGTGCTGGCTGGCGCCCTGGACGTGGCTGCCAGCCCGGCCATTGGCAACGATGCCACCGCCTTTCTCGGCCATGCCAGCGACGTAGCCATCACGGCCGACCTGAAGAGCGGGCTGCAGCAGGCCGGGACCTTGATCGACTTCACCCGCCCGGAAGGAACGATGGCGCACCTCAAGGTCTGCCGCGAGCTGGGCGTGGCCATGGTGATCGGCACCACGGGTTTCAGCGAGGCGCAGAAGGCCGAGATCGCGGCCGCGGCCAAGGACATCGCCATCATGCTGTCGCCCAACATGAGTGTGGGCGTGAACGTCACGCTGAAACTGCTGGAGATGGCGGCCAAGGCCCTGTCCACCGGTTATGACATCGAGATCATCGAAGCGCACCACCGGCACAAGGTCGATGCGCCCTCCGGTACGGCGCTCAAGATGGGCGAAGTGGTCGCCGGCGCGCTGGGCCGCGACCTGAAGGACTGCGCGGTTTACGCGCGCGAGGGCGTGACCGGCGAGCGGGATCCGTCTTCCATCGGCTTTGCCACCATCCGCGGCGGCGACATCGTGGGTGACCACACCGTGCTGTTCGCCGGCATCGGCGAGCGCATCGAAATCACGCACAAATCGTCCAGCCGCGTCACCTATGCCCAGGGCAGCCTGCGGGCCGTGCGCTTCCTGGCCGGCCGCAAGAGCGGCCTGTATGACATGTTCGACGTGCTGGGCCTCAAATGAACTTGCCCCAGTTCCTTGTGCAGGGCGATGCCATCAGCCGGCTGGTGGCCATGCTGCTGCTGGTCATGTCGGTGGCCAGCTGGGTGGTGATTGTCTGGAAGGGCTGGCTGCTGCGGCGTGTTGGCAGCGACCTGGTGCGGGCGACGACATCGTTCTGGCAGGCCGGCTCGATGGAGGAGGCCCGGCTGAAGGTCGGCGCCTTCGACCGCGAAGCCCTGTTGCTGCCGCTGATCGAAGCGACGCAGGTGCAGGCCGTCGGCACGCTGGCCGCCGCCGGTGAGCGCTCGCAACAGCTCACGCGCGTGCTGCGCGATGCCTTGCACGGCGTGCTGCGCCGGCTGCAGTTCGGCCAGGTGTTGCTGGCCACGGTGGGTTCCACGGCGCCTTTTGTCGGCCTGCTCGGTACGGTCTGGGGCATCTACCATGCCCTGACCGGCATGGCCAGCGCCGGCCAGATCACCATCGAACGCATTGCCGGCCCGGTGGGCGAGGCGCTCATCATGACGGCGGCCGGCCTGGCCGTGGCCATTCCGGCCGTGCTGGCCTACAACGTGCTGGGCCGGCTGGTGGGCCAGATCGAGGCCGATCTGGAGGGTTTTGCCCTGGATCTGCGCGAGTTGCTGTTGGGCCAGCCGGCCGCCTGAAGCAAGCCCATGGCATTCGGTCGCCTCGAACGCACTACCGGGCCGCAGCCCATGAGCGACATCAACATGACGCCGCTGATCGACGTCATGCTGGTGCTGGTGGTGATCTTCATTCTCACGGCGCCGCTGTTGGCCAGCTCGCTCCGCCTGGACCTGCCGCAAGCCGAGACGGCCCGGCCGCAGGAGACGCCGCAGGTGGTCCAGGTCGCGCTCGACCAGGCCGGCCAGGTCTATTTTCAGGACCAGCCGCTGGCGCTGGAGGCGCTG